>NZ_LASZ01000012.1 GCF_001014645.1 Luteimonas sp. FCS-9
GCCGGTCGATCGCTATCGCCCTAGCGCACGGGACTACGTCGAGCATCCGGCACCGCCTGAATACGGCAACAGGGACGAGGTGCGGCTCGTGCACGAACATGGCCGCATCGCCTGGCGAGGGCAGAACTGGAAGGTGGGCAAGGCGTTCGTGGGCGAGCGTGTGGCGATCCGCCCAACTCTGGAGGACGGACGCTACGAGGTGTACTGGAGCACGTGTCGAGTGGCCAGGATCGACCTGGCCACCGGGCAAGTGAACGCGGGGCGCGCCCTCGCATGACCCGTCCACCATGTCTCCGAACAGGTGTCCACCTTGTCTCCGGTCTGTACAGCGGGGGAGGGTTGGGTGGGGGCCGGCGGCCATGTCGAAGACGCCGGCGCGCTTTTCCTGGCGCCCCACGTCGTTCTTGACAGCGCGATGCATGCGCGTGCGCCCGCCGGGTACCGCGCCGAGTCGCGGCCCGACATCCGCTTGGTCGTCGCGACACCCGGCGGGCGCTGGACACGTCGCTGCAATCTGCCCGAAGAGCCACCGAAGCCCTCCCCCGCCTGCGGGGGAGGGTTGGGTGGGGGCCGGCCGACCACGCGGAAGAACACGCGCGTCTACGCGCCTGACGTTGACCCAAAAAAGACCCCGGCTTGCGCCGGGGTCTTTGTGTCACTTGATCGTGGCCGCGCTCGCAGCCGTGCATCGGATCAGCTGCGATCCTTGATGTCCTTCAGCGCATGCTTGCGGGCGCGCAGTTCATCGTGGGTCGCGCGGACCTCCGGCAGCAGGCGGGTGACGACATCACGGGCGGCCGGCGGCGTGTCGGCGTCGCGGGCGGCCTCGTCGAAGGCCTCGAGCAGGCGGTCTTCCGACTCTTCGAGCTCGGCGACGTAGCCGTATTCCTTGTCGCCGAACGCGGCGCGGACCTTGCCGTAGAACTGCTGCAGGCTGCCGACCATGGTGCCGGAGGTCTCCGGCTTGCCGCCGACGGCCTGGACCGCGGCGCTCAGGTCGGTGACCAGCTGCGACTTGTGCGCGGCGATGCGCGAGAACAAGGTCTTGAGCTCGGCGTCGTCGACCTTCTGCGCGGCTTCCTCGTAAAAATCCTTGCCGTCGCGGGCGATGGCGATGAGGTCGTTGAGCGTGTGCGCGGACTTGTTGGTCATCTTGCTCTCCAGTGCGAATGGGGGTTGGCGCGGCGCGATCGCGTGGTCGCGGTGCGCATCGTCCAGGCGGGGCGTCGTCGGACGCCGTCGTGGATCGATAGGCGCCACCCTATCGACGGTGCCGGCAAGGACACGTGACGCGTGGGCGACGATCGTGTGAATGGGGGCGTCGCCCCCGTCGCCCAACGCGACCCCGCATCGTCCCGGCCTGCCCGCTCGAGCGCCCCTCCCCGCATGCGGGGAGGGCGACGTGACGCGATGGGCGCCTCAGCGCGCGGCGTCCGCCTTCGGCAGGGCGTAGTCGATCTCGTAGGCAGGAGGCTCGCCGTCGGGGCCGGTCAGGTAGTGGGTCATCCACTGCACCAGCCGCAGCGAGTAGTCGTAGCGGGAGGCGCCGCGGCTGTTGCCGTGGCCCTCGCCGGGGTACAGCACCAGCCGCACCGGGGCCTGGCCGGCCAGCTTGAGGTAGCGGTACAGCATGTAGGACTGCATCACCGGCACGCGGGGGTCGGCTTCGCCGTGCAGGATCAGCGTCGGCGTGCGCGACTTCTGCGCGTGCGTGATCGGGCTGGCCTGGCGGTACATCTCCGGGCTCTCCCACGGCCAGGTCTGCATATGCACCTGGTACTGCTCGCGCGGGATGTCGCCGGTGGTGACCAGGCTGGCCTGGTCGGAGATGCCGACGAACATCACCGAGGCGGCGAAGCGCTCGCTGTAGTACGTGGCGCCCCAGGCGCTGGCGTAGCCGCCGTAGGAGCCGCCGGTGATGCCGACCCGGTCGCGGTCCACCAGGCCGATCTCGACCAGGTGGTCCACGCCATCGACGAGGTCGTCGAACTCCTCCCTGCCCGGCCGGCCGTGGTCGAGCTTGGAGAACGCCACGCCACGGCCGGTGCTGGCGCGGTAGTTGGGGAAGAACGACGCGAAGCCCTGCGCGGCCAGCGTCTGCGCCGGCTGCGCGTAGCTGTTGAGCCAGCCGTTGACGTTGTGCGATTCCGGTCCGCCGTGCACGACCACCACCAGCGGCACCCGCGCGTTGCCGCGGCGTTCGAGCGGATGCACCAGCAGGCCCTCGAGTTCGAGGCCGTCGCGCGCGGTATAGCGCACGATCTCCTGGCGGGCCAGGCGCACGTCGGCGAGCCACGGATTGCTGTCGGTCAGCCGCCGCGGCTCGGAGCTGCCGGCGGCCAGGTGGAAGACCTCGGAAGGGTGCGCCGGCGTGCTGCCGACCAGCGCGACGTCGCCGTTGCGCGCCACGCTCAGGCCCATGTGCACGGGGCCTGCGGCCGGCAGCAGCGTGCGCTGGCCGCTGCCGTCGACACCGATCTCGGCCAGGCGGCTCTGCACGCCTTCCTGGCTCAGGAACACCAGCGTCGCCGCATCGCGCCAGCCCACGTGCCAGACGTGGCCTTCGAGGCCGGGCAGCAGGTCGCGTTGCACGCCGCCGTCCTTGCCGACGACGGTCAGCCGGCCTTCGCTCGGATCGTTGGCGTCGGCGGCCGAGACGATCGCCAGGTGCCCGCCATCCGGGCTCCAGGCGATCTCGCCGAGCTTGCCGGGGTTGTCGACGCGACCCAGTTCGCGGCCGTCCACCGAATAGATGCGCACGCGCGCATCGACCATCATGTCGTCGGTGAGCTGACGCGGGGCCACGACCACCGCCAGGCGGTCGCCGGCCGGGCTCCAGCGCACGGTGCGCACGCTGCCTTCGATCGCCAGCCTGCGCGGCGGCGCGCTGCCGCCCAGTTCGGCGATCCACAGTTCCACCGGACGCCAGTCCTCCTCGTAGACCTTCTGCGAGAAGCCCTGCTCGCGCAGTCGCTTGCGGGCCTCGTCCTCGAGCCGCGCGGCCAGCAGCGCGGCGCGGCGGCCATCGGGCGAAAGGTCGAAGCTGGCGATGTCGCCGGCCAGGTGCGCGACCGCCGTCGACTCGCCGCCGCGCAGCGGGATCGTGTACAGACGGCGCGTCGCATCGCCCTCGCGCTTGGTCAGGTAGGCGATCGCCTGGCCGTCGGGCAGCCAGCGCGGCGCGGTCACGTCGACCTTGCCGGTCACAAAGCCGCGGTCGTTGCCGGCGCGGTCCACCACGTGCAGTTCGCCGCGGGCCGGGCCGTCCGGGTCGGTGCCCAGCGTGCGCGGCACCGACAGCACGTAGGCCACCTCGGCGCCATCGGGGCTGATCGCCGCCTGGCTCGCCGTGCGCGTGCGCGCCACCTGTTCCAGCGTCATGCCGGCGCCCTGGCCGGTGGCGGCCGCGACCGGCGCTCCGGTCGCCAGCACCAGCGCACAGACGATCCCTACCATCCAACGTCGCATTCGGATTCCCCGGAAAAATGACAGTCCGCGACTTTGACCGGGTTGTGGAGCGCACGCAACGCGCAACGCAGCGATGCACGACGCGTCGGTTCGAAAGGCGCATTCAGGTCTACACTCACAGTCGAGCTGCAGCCCCGTCCCTGCTGTCCGGCTGCGAATGTCGATGCACACGATCCAGGCCGTCGCGGCGACGATGCGACCGGAGTGTGCGATGCGCGGCATGCGATTCGAACGAAGCCTGGAGGCCACCAACCGCGAACTGGCCTGGCGCTGTCGCGTCTTCGGCGTCGATCCCCGGCACCTGGACCGCTGCGATGCGTTGCCCCGGCGCACGCTCGAACAGGTCCATGCGCTGATGCTGCTGTCGGTGGCGCAGGTGGGCCGCGCGATGCGCGACCAGGGCGCGGAGGCCACGCTGGCCGGCATCGCGCGCGTCGCGGCGCGGGTGGAGATCGTCCAGACCTACCTGCCGATGCCGGCGCGGCGCGACTAGCCCGGGCGGCGCCCGCCGAGCGCGCGATGGCGCACGATGCGCGCCGCGATCCGCGGAAACACCTCGGGCAGCAGCTCACGCACCGTCGCCGGCACCCGCGCCACCAGCGCCTCGGCATCCAGCGCAGGCGCTACGCCGCGCCACGCGAACGCGACCCGATTGCTCATCTTCGGCTCGTCGACCACCAGCACCTGCGCCTCGCCGAATGCCTGCCGCAGCCGCGCGACGTGCGTCTCGGGATTGCGCACGTACAGGTTGCAGGCCAGCACGCCGCCGGCGGCCAGCGCGTCGCGGCAGTCGTCGTAGAACGCCTGGCTCGACAGCGCGGCGGGAATGCCGTGCTCGTCGTAGCCGTCGACCAGCAGCACGTCGAAGCGGCCCGTGCGTGCGGCGACGAACCGCGCGCCGTCGTCGACGACGACCTCGAGCCGCGCGTCGTCGTCCGGCACGCCGAACTCCCCGCGCAGCGCGACCACGTGCGGGTTGTTCTCGACCACCTCGATGCGCGTGCCCGGCAGGTGGCGATGGGCGAACTTCGCCTGCGAACCGCCGCCCAGCCCGATCATGCCCAGCATCGCGGGCGCCGGCCGCCACAGCAGCGTGGCGAACATCGTGCGCGTGTAGTCGACCAGCAGGCGGTCGGGATCGCCGCTGACCATGCGGCTCTGCGTCTGCCGCCGCACGAACTGCAGCGACGTGAACCCCTCGTGCCGGCGCACGTACGGCCGCTGCGGCGCACCGCGCCAACGCGCCAGCCAGCGATCCCACCACCCGGGCCGCACCGCCCCGTTCCCCTGCCCCATGCCGGCGCTCAGCGGTTGGACCAGCCGTGCGGCACGTGCCCGGCGGCGACGTGCGGCCGCGCCGAATCGATGTTGTGCTGCGAGTCGTCGAAGAAGATGTCCGCCCCGAACGCATCCAGGAACGGCCCCTTCGGCCGTCCGCCCAGGAACAGCGCCTCGTCCAGGCGCACGCCCCAGGCGCGCAGCGTCCGGATGACGCGCTCGTGCGCGGGCGCCGAGCGCGCGGTGACCAGCGCGGTGCGGATCGGCGCGTCCTTGCCGGCCGGGTACGCCGCCTGCAGGTCGTGCAGCGCGGCCAGGAAGCCGCGGAACGGCCCGCCGGTCATCTCCTCGCGCGCGCGTTCGCGTTCGTGCTTGTGGAACGCGTCCAGCCCGCCTTCCTGCGACAGCCGCTCGCCCTCGTCGCCGAAGATCACCGCATCGCCGTCGAAGGCGATACGCAACTGGTCGTTGCGGTGCGCCGGCGCACGCGCCGGGATGATCGTCGCCGCCGCGATGCCGTTCTCCAGCGCCCGGCGCACCGAATCGGGATTGGCCGACAGGAACAGCTGCGTGCCGAACGGCTTGATGTACGGCCAGGTCGGCTCGCCCGAGGTGAACGTCGCGCGGATGATGCCCAGTCCGTGGTGCTGGATCGAGTTGAAGATCCGCAGCCCCGTATCGGCGGAGTTGCGCGACAGCAGGATCACCTCCACGCGCGGCGCATCGGCCGGCGCGTCGACGTTCAGCGCCAGCAGCTTGCGCACCAGCGGGAACGCGATGCCCGGCTCCAGCACGTCGTCCTCGTGCGCCCGCTGGTGCTCGGCGTAGGCGTCAATGCCGTCGCTCTCGAACAGCGCGTGGCTGTCCTCCAGGTCGAACAGCGCCCGCGAGGAGATCGCGACGGTCAGCGTGGGAACGGTGGTGTCGGGCATGGAAGGATTTCGCGGGCTTAGGGGGACGACGCTTCTCCGCCCACAGGGAAGATCGGAACGGGACGGCGGCCGGCGCCGCCGCACCGCATGCATCGCGGGCTGACCGCGAATTATGCCAGCCCTGCGCGCCGCATCGGCCTCCGACGCCGCCTGTCCGTGGCCCATGGCGCGCCCGTTTGCCGCGCCGTTCCAGGGCCAGGGGAATCGATCCAGCCGTTGCGATACGGATGCGTCGACTTCGCGCTTAACCGCGCCTTCAATGGCCCGGGACGGCGCGACAACCATCGCGCTGGCACGATTGGCCCCCCGAACGCGAGCATCCGGCCCATGTCCTGGAACATCGCCGTCACCGTCGCCTTCGCGATGGCCGTTTGCGCCTGCACGTCCACCGGCACACCGACGACCGGGGGCGGCGTCCCTGCGTCCGGCGTGACGGTGCTGACCGCGCGCCACGACCCGGACGCAGTTGCGTTGACGGCCCAACGCAAGGGCATCCTGGCGATCGAACGCGGCTGCATCGTCGTGCGCACGGGCGAGGTGAGTTCTCGCGTGGTGCTGCCACGGACGTTCGCGTTGTGGACCGAGGGCGATCGCGCGATGGGGATCCACGACACCACCCACGACCGACGCTTCCGGTTCGGGACGCCGCTCGTGCTGGGCGGCGGGCAGGTCGAAGCGCTGGGGCCGGAGGTCGTGGATGCCCGCGCCGGCGCGGCTTGCGGACCGCCGTACTTCGTCGTCGGCGACGTGCAGTCACCGGGATAGCCCGTACCGTCGGTGCGCGCCGGCGTTGCGATCGCCGGCGCTGCACTGCGTCATGAATACAGGGCGCAGACGGCGCTGGACACGCGCAACCGTGACTGTCTTCGCATTCCCGGCATCTGCCGTTGACAACGTTGTCTTTCCGGCCGCACATGGCGGCCGGCATCCCTGTCCCGACCCCGTACCGATTTCCGCTGCCCCCTGCGCCGCAGGAGGCGGCGGAAAGGGCATCCGGTCGGCGCTGCGCACCACGGGCGGACCTCCGCCCGCGGCCAGGCGCCGGCTTCACTCGGCATCGGAAAGGGAGACTTCGTCATGATGCACCGCAGACTCGCCGCACTGTCGCTGTGCCTGCTGGCCTCGGCCGGCGCGGCCACCGGCGCGCAGGCGCAAACCGCCGCCTGTGCAGGCGTTCCCGCGTGGAATGCCAGCACCGTCTACAACCCGGGCGACCGCCTGACCTACCAGAACCGCCTCTACCAGGCGCGCACTCAGATCTGGAACGCCGCACCCGACTACTGCCCCTCCTGCGGCTGGTACCAGGACCTGGGCACCTGCAGCGGCGGCGCCGCCAACCAGCCGCCGACGGTGGCGCTCACGGCCCCGGCGCAGGGCGCGACCTTCGCCACCGGCGCGACGGTCACGATCACGGCGAACGCCAATGACAACGATGGCACGATCGCGTCGGTGCAGTTCTTCCGCGGCGCCGTGCCGCTGGGCACGGACACCAGCGCGCCCTACGCGCTCGCCTGGCAGAACGCGACGGCCGGCCAGCACGTCCTGACCGCGGTGGCGACCGACGACCGCGGCGCGACCGCCACGTCGGCGCCGGTGACGATCACCGTCGGCGGCGGTACCGGGCCCGATACCGTGCCGCCCAGCGTGCCGACCGCCCTGCGGACGACGCAGCAGACGGCGGCGAGCATCACGCTGGCGTGGTCGGCGTCCACCGACAACGTCGGCGGCAGCGGCGTCGCCGGCTACGACGTCTATCGCAACGGCCAGATCGTCGGCTCGCCCACCGCGACCGGGTACACCGACAGCCCGTTGTCGGCCAACACCGCCTATACCTACCGGGTGCGGGCGCGCGACCGCAGCGGCAACGCCTCGGCGTCCTCGCCGGAGATCGTCGCACGCACGGCCACGGCGAACGCCGGCGGCGACAAGCGGGTGATCGGCTACTTCACCCAGTGGGGCATCTACGGCCGCAACTACCGCGTGCGCGACATCGAGACCAGCGGCTCGGCCGCCCGGCTCACGCACATCAACTACGCGTTCGGCAACGTGCGCAACAATCGCTGCGAGGTCGGCGTCACCCAGCCATCCGATCCCAACACCGGCGCCGGCGGCGACGCCTTCGCCGACTACACCAAGGCGTTCTCGGCGGCCGAGAGCGTCGACGGCGTGGCCGACACCTGGGACCAGACGCTGCGCGGCAACTGGAACCAGCTGCGCAAGCTCAAGGCCCGCCATCCCGGGCTGAAGGTGCTGATCTCGCTCGGCGGCTGGACGTGGTCGCGCGGGTTCTCGCAGGCCGCGCGGCCCGAGAACCGCCAGGCCTTCGTCGCCTCGTGCATCGACGCCTACGTGCGCGGCAACCTGCCGGTGACCGACGGCGCCGGCGGCACGGCGGCGGCGGCCGGCGTGTTCGACGGCATCGACATCGACTGGGAGTACCCGGTGGCCTGCGGCATCGCCTGCGGCACGGCCGAGGACCGGCAGAACTTCACCGCGCTGCTGGCCGAGTTCCGCCGCCAGCTCGACGCGGTGCGGCCGGGGCTGCTGCTGACGGTGGCCGTGGGCGCGGGCGTCGACAAGATCCGCGTCACCGACCCGAACCTCTACCACCCGTCGCTGGACTACATCAACGTGATGACCTACGACTTCCACGGCGGATGGGAGCCGCGCACCAACCACCATTCGGCGCTGTTCGCATCGCCGAGCGATCCGTCCACCGGCGACGTGCGCCTGTACAACACCGACGATGCGATCCAGGCGTTCCTGGACCTCGGCGTGCCGGCGTCCAAGCTCAACCTCGGCATCGGCTACTACGGACGCGGCTGGACCAACGTCCCCAACGCCAACAACGGGCTGTACCAGACCGGCACCGCGGCGCCGGGCACGTACGAGGCCGGCATCGAGGACTGGAAGGTGCTCAAGACGCTCGGCTGGCCGCGCTTCGTGGACCAGACCGCACGCGCGCAGTGGATCTACAACGGCACGACGTTCTGGTCGTTCGACGATCCGGCGCTGATCGCCGAGAAGATGGCCTACGTGAAGGCGCAGGGCCTGGGCGGCGCGTTCTTCTGGGAGTTCAGCGGCGACGACAGCAGCGGCACGCTGACCCGGGCGATCGAGCAGGGCCTGCGCTGAAGCCGCGTCGGGCGGGTCCAGGGAAGGATCCGCCGGCGCGCATGGGCGCGACGGGCGCCCATGCGGCTCACACCACGAACTGCTCGCTGAGGATGCGTTCCTCGAGATTGTGCTCGGGATCGAACAGCAGGGTCACGGTGCGTTCGGATTCGCGCACCGTGACCTGGACGACGTCGCGGACCTCGTGCGAGTCGGCGGTCGCGCTGACCGGACGCTTGTAGGAATCGAGCACGCGGAAGCGAACCTCGGTCTCGGCGCGCAGGATGGCGCCGCGCCAGCGGCGCGGGCGGAACGGGGCGATCGGCGTCAGCGCGACGATGCCCGCGCCCAGCGGCAGGATCGGGCCGTGCGCGGAGAAGTTATAGGCCGTGCTGCCGGCGGCGGTGGAGAGGATGACGCCGTCGCCGACGAGCTCCTCCAGGCGCGTGACGCCGTTGAGCTCGATGCGCATGTGCGCGGCCTGGCGGGTCTGGCGCAGCAGCGAGACCTCGTTGTACGCGAGCGAGGAAACGGTGGCGCCCGATTCGGTCTCGGCCAGCATCTCCAGCGGATGCAGCACCGCCGGCTGGGCGGCGGCGATGCGCGCCAGCAGGTCGCCCTGCCGATGCTGGTTCATCAGGAAGCCCACGGTGCCCAGCTTCATGCCGTAGACCGGCTTGCCGAGGTGGCCGTGGCGATGCAGCGTCTGCAGCATGAAGCCGTCGCCGCCCAGCGGCACCAGCACGTCGGCATCCGCCGGATCGCACTGGCCATGCTCGGCGCCGAGCACGCGCAGCGCCTCCTGGGCGTCGGCGGTCTGGCTGGCGACGAAGGCGATGCGGGGCGTTGCGGTCATCGGCGGGCCGGTACGGGAACGTCGGCGCGCAGCTTAGCGCAGGCGGGACGGCTTCCGCAGGCGCCTGCCGGGTACCGCGCCCAGTCGCGGCCCGATATCCGCTTGGTGGTCACGGCACCCGGCAGGCGCTGGACACGGATGCGACGACGGGCCGGTGCACCTTCTCAACCACGCCGCGCACGTTTCGCGTGGCGGGTTCGACAAGCAGGCCTCCCGAACGCAGACCGCACCTGCAACGGACGCGCGCTCGAACAGGGAGGACGCCCGTGCGCCCTCCCCGTGCCTTCAGCTGCGCTGGACGAGCTGGGAGACGCGCTGCACCGCGACCGACACGGTCGCGTAGTCGAGCGTCTTCTGCGCGGCCAGCTCGGCCAGCATCGCGAGCGTGAAGCGCAGCGTCTGGTCGTCGCGTTCCAGCCAGGTGCGGACCTTCTCCTCGGGCGTGTCGCCGGGCATCGCCAGCACCTGGCCGACGAGGATGCGGTGCTGCTGGCCGAGGTCCTCGCGCAGCACGCCGCGGGCGACGGCGTGCCAGCGGCCGTCGACCTCGAGCGCGTCGATCTGCGCGGTCAGCCACGGCAGGTTGAGCGCCTCGCCGAGGCGGAAGTGCACGCGCGCGACGTCGATCGGCTTGCGCCGCGTCTCGCTGGCGACCTCGACGATGTCCCATGCCGCCTCCAGGTACGGAAGCGCCGCGAGCTGTTCGGCCAGATCCTCCGGCACGCCCTTGTCGCGCCATACCTGCAGGCTGGCGTCGTGCTCGGCGCGCTGGCTGTCGGCGATGATCTGGCTGCCGTTGCGGATGGCGTGGAAGCCGTCGTGGTAGCGCTCGACGGCCGTGGTGATGTCCGGGATCGCGCCCGCGCGCGCCAGCAGCCAGCGGGTGAAGGCCCGCTGCAGGTTCCAGATCACCTGCAGCGCGTCGACCTGCACGGCCTCGGGCACGGTGCCGTCGAGCGCGTCGATCCGGTTCCACAGCGCGCGCGCCTCGATCGTCTCGCGGGTGATCGTGAACGCCTTGGCCACCTCGCCCGGCGACCGGCCGCTGTCCTCCTGCATGCGCAGCAGGAACGTCGCGCCCATGCGGTTGATCATCTGGTTGGTGACGGCCGTGGCGATGATCTCGCGCTTGAGGCGGTGCTGTTCCATGACCGCGGCGTACTTCTTCTGCAGCGGCGCGGGGAAATAGCGCTGCAGCTCGCGCGACAGGTACGGGTCCTCGGGGATGTCGGAATCGAGCATCTGGTCGAAGGCGACGAGCTTGGAGTACGACAGCAGCACCGCGAGCTCGGGCCGGGTCAGGCCCAGGCCCTTGGCCTTGCGCTCGGACAGCTCGGCGTCGGACGGCAGGAACTCGATCTGCCGGTCGAGCAGGCCCTGCGCCTCGAGCGTGCGGATGAAGTGCCGCTTGGAGCCCAGCCGCGCGACGCTCATGCGCTCCATCAGGCTCAGCGCCTGGTTCTGGCGGTAGTTGTCCCACAGCACCAGACCCGCGACCTCGTCGGTCATCGAGGCCAGCAGCTTGTTGCGCGCCGGCACCGTGAGCTTCTTCGACTGCACGACGGCATTGAGCAGGATCTTGATGTTGACCTCGTGGTCGGAGGTGTCCACGCCCGCCGAGTTGTCGATGAAGTCGGTGTTGAGCAGCACGCCGTGCTGCGCGGCCTCGATGCGGCCGAGCTGGGTCATGCCCAGGTTGCCGCCCTCGCCCACGATCCTGCAGCGCAGGTCGCGGCCGTCGACGCGCAGCGGGTTGTTGGCGCGGTCGCCGACATCGGCGTGGCTCTCCGACGACGCCTTGACGTAGGTGCCGATGCCGCCGTTCCACAGCAGGTCGACCGGCGCGCGCAGGATCGCCGACATCAGCTCGTTGGGGCTGAGCGCGGTGACGTCGCCGTCGATGCCCAGCGCGGCGCGGGCCTCCTTCGACAGCGGGATCGACTTGGCGCTGCGCGGCCACACGCCGCCGCCCTTGCCGATCAGCCCGGTGTCGTAGTCCGCCCAGCTCGACCGCGGCAATGCGAACAGGCGCTGGCGCTCGACGAACGAGCGCGCGGCGTCCGGATCGGGATCGATGAAGATGTGGCGGTGGTCGAACGCGGCGACCAGGCGGATGTGCTCGCTGAGCAGCATGCCGTTGCCGAACACGTCGCCGGACATGTCGCCCACGCCGACCGCGGTGAAGTCCTGGGTCTGCGAGTTGCGGCCCAGCGCGCGGAAGTGGCGCTTGACCGACTCCCACGCGCCGCGCGCGGTGATGCCCATGCCCTTGTGGTCGTAGCCGACCGAACCGCCGGACGCGAACGCGTCGTCGAGCCAGAAACCGTGCTCGCGGGCGATGCCGTTGGCGATGTCGGAGAACGTCGCGGTGCCCTTGTCGGCGGCGACGACCAGGTACGGGTCGTTGTCGTCGTGGCGCACCACGTCGCGCGGCGGGACGATGTCGCCGTCGACGATGTTGTCGGTGATGTCGAGCAGGCCGTTGATGAACAGCGTGTAGCAGGCGACGCCCTCGGCGAACAGCGCGTCGCGGTCGCCGCCGGCCGGCGGCCGCTTGACGATGAAGCCGCCCTTCGAGCCGACCGGCACGATGACGGTGTTCTTGACCATCTGCGCCTTGACCAGGCCCAGCACCTCGGTGCGGAAGTCCTCGCGGCGGTCCGACCAGCGCAGGCCGCCACGGGCGACCGGGCCGAAGCGCAGATGGATGCCCTCCACGCGCGGGCCGTAGACGAAGATCTCGCGGTACGGGCGCGGCTTGGGCAGCTCGGGCACGCGCGCCGAATCGAACTTGAAGGCGATCGTGTCGCGCACCGCGCCTTCTGGCGTGCGCTGGTAGTAGCTGGTGCGCAAGGTCGCGTCGATCACGCCCAGGTAGCTGCGCAGGATGCGGTCCTCGTCGAGGCTGGAAACGCGGTCGAGCAGGCCCTTGAGCGCGGCGCGCGCCGCGTCGTACTGCGCGTCGCGGTCGCCGGCGCGGGCATCGAGCACCGGCTGCAGCAGCGCGAGCGTGGCCTCGTCGCCCGACAGCGCGCCGAGCTGGCTCGACAGCGCCTCGACGCCCGCGGCGATCTGCGCGCGGCTCTCGCGGCCGGTGGCCGGGTCGAAACGGGCCTCGAACACCTCCACCAGCAGGCGGGCCAGCAGCGGGTAGCGGCCCAGGGTGTCCTCGACGTAGGCCTGCGAGAACGGCACGCCGACCTGCTGCAGGTACTTGCAGTAGCCACGCAGCATCGCGACCTGGCGCCAGTCGAGGTCGGCGGCGAGGATCAGGCGGTTGAAGCCGTCGTTCTCGGCATCGCCGCGCCACACACGGTCGAAGGCCTCGGTGAACGCGGGCGCGCGTGCGTCGATGTCGACGTTCGCGGCCAGGGTCTCGACGAAGAAGTCCTGGATGAACAGCGCGGTGCCGTCGACGGTCAGGCGCGTGGGGTTCTCGGCGATGACGCGCAGGCCGAGGTTCTCCATCACCGGCAGCACCTCCGACAACGGCAGGTGCTGGCCGCTGCGGTAGAGCTTGAAGTGCAGCAGCGTGTCCCCGGTCGGCGACGTGACCTGATTGTAGAAGCTCAGCTGCAGCGCGCCGCTGCCCTGGGCTGCGGCGAGCTTCTCGACGTCGGTCGCGGCGACGGCCGGCGACGCGAACTCGATGTAGGCGGCCGACAGCCCGCGGCCCAGGCGGCCGGCCAGGCGCAGGCCTTCGCCTTCGCCGTGGCGGCGCACGAGTTCGTCGCGCAGGTCGTCGTGCCAGTTGCGCACGATCTTCTGCAGCGCCTGCTCCAGCGCGGCCTGGTCGACCTCGCCCTGCACGCCGGCGCGCGGGCGCACGATAAGGTGCAGCTGGGCGAGCGGCGATTCGCCCAGCACCACGTGCGCATCGACGTGGTCGGCCTGCATCGTCTCGCGCAGCATGTCCTCGACGCGGTGGCGCACGTCGGTGTTGAAGCGGTCGCGCGGGATGTACACCAGCACCGAGTAGAAGCGGCCGTAGCGGTCGCGGCGCAGGAACAACCGGCTGCGCACGCGCTCCTGCAGGCCGAGGATGCCCGTGCCCAGGCGGAACAGTTCGTCGGGCGTGGACTGGAACAGCTCGTCGCGCGGCAGCGTCTCGAGCAGGTGCTTGAGGGTCTTGCCGCTGTGGCCGGTCGGCTTGAGGCCCGACTCGCTCATCACGTGCTCGAAGCGCTCGCGCACCAGCGGGATGTCCCACGGCCGGCGGGTGTAGGCGCTGGAGGTGTAGAGGCCGAGGAAGCGCTGCTCGCCGACCACCTGGCCCTTGGCGTCGTAGCGCAGCACGCCGATGTAGTCCATGTAGCCGGGGCGGTGGACGGTCGAGCGGGCGCTGGTCTTGGTGAGGATCAGCGCATCGACCTCGCCCGCGCGGCGCAGCGCGTCGGCGCCGAGTTCGCTGAGCGGACGCGACTTGACCGCGGCCGGCGTGCGCAGCAGGCCCAGGCCGCTGTCGGGCACCGCCTCGAGCACGCCGTCGCCGCCCTTGCGGCGCACCTTGTACTCGCGGTAGCCGAAGAACGTGAAGTGGTCGCTGGCAGCCCAGCGCAGGAACTCCTGCGCCTCGCGCCGGCTGGCGTCGGCGACCGGCATCGGCCGCAAGACGAGGTCGGCGGCGACCTCCTGCATCTTCTCGCGCATCGGGCCCCAGTCGGCGACGATCGCGCGCACGTCCTCGAGCACGCGGCGCACGACCTGCTCGATGCGTGCGCTTTCCTCCGGCGTCTGGCGGTCGATCTCCAGGTGCATCACCGATTCGGCGTCGCCCTCGCCCACGCCGGTCAGCCGGCCCGCGCGGTCGCGCGCGATGTGCAGCACCGGGTGCCCGAGCACGTGCACGCCGACGCTGCGCTCGGCCAGCGCCATGGTCACCGAGTCGACCAGGAACGGCATGTCGTCGTTGACGATCTGCAGCACGGTGTGCGGCGATTCCCAGCCGTGGGTGCCCTGCACCGGGTTGAACAGGCGCACGTTCGCGGTGCCGGGCTTGCGGCGCGCGGCGAAGTCGAACAGATCGGCGGCCAGCGCGGCCCAGCCGTCGGCGCTGTGCAGCGGAAGCTCCTCCTCGGTCATGCGCCGGTAGAAGCCCTGCGCGAAGGCGTCGGCGCCGCGTTGCGCGGCCTTGCCGGCGCGGCGGCGCACGGCCTCGAAGATCGGATCCAGCAGCCCGGCGCCGACGCGCCTGGGCGGCGCGGGCATGACGCTGGCGTCGGTGTCGCGGGCCTTGGCGCGCTTGCGCGGGGCCGCCGGCTTGGCGGCCGCGGCCTTGCGTTTCGAGGAGGGGGTACCGGTCTTGCGGGATGTGCTCATGACGACGATGGGTCCGATGCAATGAGGCCCGCGTTCTCACGCGGGCCGACAGGGAAACAGGAACCGACGGGTGGCGCGCCGCGCAGGGCGCGGCTGGCGGCCGGATCGGGGACGACGGAAGCGGCCGCGCAGCCGCCGGGGCGGCGCGGACCGGTGAAACGCACGACGGGGACGGGCCGGGCGGTCACGACGCGCTCAGCGCAGCCCGGTTTCGTTGCGGGCAATGACCAGCCGCTGGATCTCGGACGTGCCCTCGTAGATCTCGGTGATCTTGGCGTCACGGAAATAGCGCTCGATCGGCATCTCCTTCGAGTAGCCCATGCCGCCGTGGATCTGCAGCGCCTGGTGGGTGATCCACATCGCGGCCTCGGACGCGGTGAGCTTGGCGATCGCCGCCTCGTTGCCGAAGCGCTGGCCTTGGCCCTTCGACCAGGCCGCGCGCAGCGTGAGCAGCAGCGCGGCGTCGAGCTTGCACTTCATGTCGGCGATCTTTGCCTGGGTCATCTGGAACGCGCCGATCGGCTGGCCGAAGGCCTTGCGCTCCTTGACGTAGGCGATCGTCGCCTCGTACGCGGCGCGGGCGATGCCGATGGCCTGCGACGCAATGCCGATGCGCCCGGCGTCGAGCACGCCCATCGCGATCTTGAACCCCTGCCCCTCCTCGCCCAGCACCTCGTCGGGCTGGACGACGTAGTCCTGGAACTCGATCTCGCAGGTGGCCGAGGCGCGGATGCCGAGCTTGGGCTCGGTCTTGCCGCGGTGGAAGCCCGCACGCTCGCCGTCGACGAGGAACGCGGTGACGCCGCGCGCGCCCTTGTCGGGCTCGGTCATCGCGAACAGCACGAAGTACCTGGCGACCGGGCCGGAGGTGATCCAGCTCTTCTTGCCGTTGACGACGAAGCTGCCGTCGGCCTGCTTCACCGCGCGGCAGCGCATCGCGGTCGCGTCCGAGCCCGACTGCGGCTCGGTCAGCGCGAACGCGCCGATCTCGCGCCCCTCGGCGATCGCCGAGACGTACGTGCGCTTCTGGTCTTCGGTGCCGTGGGTCAGGATGCCGTTGCAGAACAGCGAGTTGTTGACCGACATGATCGTCGAGTGCGCGGCGTCGCCGGCAGCGATCTCGATCATCGCCAGCACGTAGGCGATCGGGTCCATGCCCGCGCCGCCGTACTCGGTCGGCACCTCGATGCCCATCAGCCCGCTCTCGCCCAGCAGGCGGATGTTCTCCAGCGGGAATTCGCCGGTGCGGTCGAAGTGCTCGGCACTGGGGGCGATCTTCTCCTGCGCGATCCGGCGCGCGACGTCCTGGATCATCAACTGCTCTTCGCTGAAACCGAACTCCACGGCCGCACCGCTCCTGCACCCAAGGCAATCCGCCGATTGTAGCGACGAACGCCTCGCGACTGTGTGGGCGGACGTTGCGCAGTGCAGCATCGTTCGTGGCCACGATCGGCGCGAACCGTTGCTTGTGCCGGAACGCTGCGTTTGGCAAGGTACTTCGCTTGCGCGGGCCGCAGCGGGAAGGGGGAATCGGCAGGGAGCCGCCCGTTCGTGCGCCTGACCGACCGACCAGACCGGGGAGCCCGATGTTCAAGAACCTGCTGATTACCAAGCCCATCCAGGCCCAGCCGCACGTCGACGCCGGCGAGCCGGTCGAGGGCGCGCTGTCGGGCGAGGCCAGCTTCAAGCGAACCCTCACCGCCAAGCACCTGGTGATGCTGGGACTGGGCGCGGTGATCGGCGCGGGCATCTTCGTCATCACCGGCACGGCGGCGGCCAACCACGCCGGCCCGGCGATCATGCTCAGCTTCGTCATCGCCGGCTTCGCCTGCGCGATGGCGGGCCTGTGCTACGCGGAGTTCGCGGCGATGATCCCGGCCTCGGGCAGCGCCTACAGCTACACCTACGCCACGCTGGGCGAGGCGCTGGCGTGGTTCGTGGGCTGGAGCCTGGTGCTCGAGTACCTGTTCGCGGCCTCGACGGTCGCGGTCGGCTGGTCGGGCTACACCGTGAGCTTCCTGGACAGTTTCGGGGTCCACCTGCCCGCGGCGCTGACCCAGGCGCCGATCAACTTCTGCACGCACGAGGCCGCCCAGGCCGGCAGCTGCGAGTTCGGCCGCTTCGTGCTGACCGGCGCGCTGTTCAACCTGCCGGCGCTGCTGATCGTCGGCGCGGTCGGCACGCTGTGCTACGTGGGCATCACCCAGTCGGCGACCGCCAACGCGATCATCGTCTCGATCAAGGTGGTGGTGATCCTGTTGCTGCTGGCCTTCGGCGCGCAGTACGTGAATGCGGAGAACTGGCTGCCGTTCATCCCCGAGAACCAGGGCGGCGACCGCTTCGGCTGGGAAGGCGTGCTGCGCGGCGCGTCGATCGTGTTCTTCGCCTACATCGGCTTCGACGCGGTCTCGACCGCGGCGCAGGAGGTCAAGAACCCGCAGCGCGACATGCCGATCGGCATCCTCGGTTCGCTGGCGCTGTGCACACTGATCTACATCGCGGTCTCGGCCGTGCTGACCGGCATGGTGCCCTACACCGCGCTGGGCACGGCCAAGCCCGTGGCGACCGCGCTGGAGATCTACCCCAGCCTGTCCTGGCTCAAGACGCTGGTGGAGATCGGCGCGATCGCCGGCCTGACCACGGTGATCCTGGTGATGCTGATGGGCCAGCCGCGGATCTTCTTCTCGATGGCCCAGGACGGGCTGCTGCCGCGGTTCTTCGGCGCGGTGCACAAGCGCTTCCGCACCCCGCACAAGGGCACGGTGCTGGTCGCGGCGATCGCCGCCATCATGGCCGCGCTGCTGCCGATCCAGCTGCTGGGCGACGTGGTGTCGATGGGCACGCTGGTCGCGTTCGCGACCGTCTGCCTGGGCGTGATGGTGCTGCGCCGCACGCAGCCGGCGCTGCACCGCCCGTTCCGCACGCCGGCCGTCTACATCGTCGGCACGCTGGGCGTGCTCGCGTGCCTCGGGCTGGTGGCGATCATGCCGATGCTCAACTGGATGGTGCTGCTGGGCTGGACGGTGGTGGGCTTCGTGATCTACTTCACCTACGGCTACCGGCACAGCAAGCTGCGCAACGGCCGCTGAGCTGCCCACGGCCCGCCTGTGCGGGCCGTGTCCGTTTCCGATACGGCGCATCGCGCCACTGCGAGATCCCGCGATGTCCACCTCGTCCACGGCCCGCAAGATCGGCCCGGTGCTGGCGACCTTCATGGTCGCCAACAACATGATCGGCTCGGGCTTCTTCCTGCTGCCGGCGACGCTGGCGCGCTCGGGCGCGGTGACCGCGCTGTCGTGGCTGCTCGGCACGCTGCTGGCGGTGGCGCTGGGCGGCGCGTTCGCGCGGCTGGCGCGGCAGTACCCGGACCTCGAGTCGCCGGACGACTACATCCGCCCGACGCTCGGCCGCGACATGGGGTTCCTGGCCTCGACGCTGTACTGGCTGTCGTCGTGGATCGGCAACAACGCGATCGCGGTCGCCGCGTTCGGCTACCTGATCATCCTGCTGCCGATCGAGGCGACCCCGGGCGCGCAGGTCACCGGCCAGGTGCTGCTGATCTGGGCGATGTTCGCGCTGAACCTGCTGGGCCCGCGCAACATCGCCCGGTTCCAGTCGTTCTGCGTGGTGTTCGGCCTGCTGCCGGTGGCGGCGATCCTGATCGCCGGCTGGGCGCATTTCGACCCGGACCTGTACATCGCCGGCTGGAACGTCAGTGGGCAGTCGGACGCGGCCGTCGCGATCGGCTCGCTGTCGGTCGTGTTCTGGGCGTTCATCGGCCTGGAGACCGGCGCGATGGTCGCCGGCGTGGTCCGCGACCCGGACCGCAACGTGCCGATCGCCACGCTCGGCGGCATCGTGCTGGCCGGGGTGGTCTACCTGGTGTCGTCGGTGCTGATGATGGGCATCGTGCCGGTCGCGCAGCTGGCGCAGTCGAGCGCGCCGTTCGCGCTGGTCGCCGGGCAGATGTTCGGCGCCTGGGCGATCCCGGTGATCGCCGCGGCCGCCGCGCTCAAGGCCACCGGCACGCTCGGCGGCTGGATGCTGGTGACCGGCGAGTCGGGCGCGCGCGCGGCCCAGCGCGGCTTCCTGCCGTCGATCTTCGGCCGGCTGCTGCCCAATGGCGCGGCCGCCACCGGGTTGCTGATCGTGGTGATCTCGATGACCGCGATCGCGTTCACCACGTTCTCCGACTCGGTGGCCAACCAGTTCGAGACGATCATCAACATGGCGGTGACGCTGGTGGTGATGGCCTATGCGGCCGCCGGCCTGAGCCTGCTGCTGGGCAACCGCGTGCACGTCTCGGGCATGCGCGAGCGGCTGCTGGGCATGGGCGCCCTGCTCGCCTGCGGCCTGCTGGTCTGGTCGACGCCGGTCGACACGCTATTGGGCGCCGGGATCATCGCGCTGCTGGCCTGGGCCGGCTACCGCGGCTTCGGCCGCCGCGCACACGCCGGCAGCCCGCCGTGAGCCGGCCGGGCGACGACGGATACTGGTTCCCGGCCAAGCGGTTCGGCTGGGGCTGGGGCCTGCCGCGGCGCTGGCAGGGCTGGGCGGTGCTCGGGGTCTACGCCGCAAGCTACGTCGTCGTGCTGCTGCGCTTTCCACCGCAGCGCCATCCGGCCGCGTTCTTCGGCTGCCTCGCGCTGGCCACGGCGCTGCTGATCGCGGTCTGCGCCCTGAAGGGCGAGCCGCCGCGCTGGCGCTGGCGACGCTGACCGGTGCAGGCGCACGGTAGACTCTGCGCATGCCCGATCCGACGCCCCCCTTCGATACCCACCGCCTGCGCGAGCTCGCCGGCGAGCTGATCGTCAACATCCGCAAACTCGCCCAGGCCGGCTGGACGCCGGCGACCAGCAGCAACTTCTCGCAGCGCCTCGACGACCGCCACGCGGCGATCACCGTGTCGGGCCGCGACAAGGGCCGGCTGCAGGAGGGCGACATCATGGTCGTCGACTTCGACGGCCAGGCCGTGGGCAGCACCCACCGGCCGTCGGCCGAGACGCTGCTGCACACGCAGCTCTATCGCCGCTTTCCCGAGGTCGGCTGCATCCTGCACACGCATTCGCCGAACCAGACCATCGCCTCGCGGCTGTACGCCGCGGCCGGGCACGTGCGCCTGGAGGGCTACGAACTGCTCAAGGCCTTCGCCGGCAACGCGACCCACGAGACCGCGATCGACGTGCCGGTGCTGCCCAACAGCCAGCACATGCCCACGCTCGCCGCGCAGGTCGAGCGCCTGCTCGATGCCGGCCCGATGTGGGGCTACCTGATCGACGGCCACGGCCTCTACGCCTGGGGCCGCGACATGGCCGAGGCGCGCCGGCACCTGGAGGCGTTCGACTTCCTGCTGCACTGCGAACTGGCGCTTCACCGGCTGCGCGGCGCCTGAGGCCGGCGATCCGCGCACGCGTGGAACGCCTGCGTTCCGCGCCGGTCAACGCTGGTCCACGGGGCAACTGCTAGTCTGGCCTACCCAGCACCCGCCAGAGCCAGACCGCCATGAGCCGCCTCCGCATCTTCGCCGACAACGCCCCCGACACGCCGCTGCTCGACAGCCGCGACGGCGACGAGATCGCCCGCGAACTCGGCAAGCTGGGCGCGACCTTCGAACGCTGGGAAGCCGCGCAGCCCGTCGCCGCGGGCGCCTCGCCCGAACAGGTGCTGGCCGCCTACAAGCCGGACATCGACCGGATCAGCGCCGAGCGCGGCTTCAGCACGGTCGACGTGATCAGCATCGCGCCCGACAACCCCAACCGCGACGAGCTGCGCAGCAAGTTCCTCGACGAGCACCTGCACAAGGAGGACGAGGTCCGGTTCTTCGTCGACGGCTCGGGCCTGTTCACGCTGCACGTCGACGACAGGGTCTACGAGATCGAGTGCGTCAAGGGCGACCTGATCGGCGTGCCGCACGGCGTGACCCACTGGTTCGACATGGGCCCCGAACCGCGCTTCGTTGCGATCCGCTTCTTCCAGCAGCCCGACGGCTGGATCGGCCACTTCACCGGCTCGGACATCGCGCAGCAGTTCCCGCGCTACGAGCCGAACGCGCGCTGAGCGCCCCCCTCGCGAACCCTGTAGGAGCGCGCTCGCGCGCGATGTGGCTTTCCCTGCGAAGCCCCATCGCGCGCGAGCGCGCTCCTACAAGGGCGTGGGGAGGCCGTGAGCGCTTGCCAGCGCAGCCTAGGGGTTCGCCTTACACTTCGACACCCTGCAGTCCGCGATCCCAAGCATGATCCTCACCGACATCGAAGGCACCACCAGCAGCATCTCGTTCGTCAAGGACATCCTCTTCCCCTACGCCCGCCGCGCCCTGCCCGGCTTCGTCGCCGCGCATGGCCAGGCGCCCGAGGTGCGGCGCTGGCTGGACGCGGTGGCGATCGAGCACGGCGCGATGTGCGACGACGCGATGATCGTCGAGACGCTGCAGGGCTGGATCGACGAGGACCGCAAGCACACCGCGCCCAAGGCGTTGCAGGGCATGATCTGGGATGCGGGCTACCGCGACGCCGACTTCACCGCGCACATCTATCCCGACGCGGCGCAGGCGCTGCAGCGCTGGCACGCGGCCGGCGAGCGCCTGGCGGTGTACTCGTCGGGCTCGGTGCCTGCGCAGAAGCTGTTCTTCGGCCACAGCGACGCCGGCGACCTAACGGGCCTCGTCTCGGCCTGGTTCGACACCGAGGTCGGCGGCAAGCGCGAGGCCGCGAGCTACGCGCGCATCGCGGGCGCGCTGCAGGCGGCGCCGGCGGACATCGTGTTCCTGTCGGACGTGGTCGCCGAACTCGACGCCGCGCGCGAGGCGGGCCTGCGCACGGTGCTGGTCGATCGCCTCGAGGACTACCCCGAGCCGCGCGATGCGACCGCCGCGAACGGGCACCGCCGCGTGACCACGTTCGACGCGATCGATCCGGCTGCCTGACCGACACCGTCTTGCATCGTCGTCCTGCGCGATGCAAACACGTCGGGGCAGGTCTGGAGGCCGGACGCGATCGTCCAATGCGCGGCAATCGCGGGGTTCGCACACCCAGCAGATGCGGCGTCGTGCTCGCTGCGCCGATGCTGTAACGCGAGCAATTCTCATTCCGTCATGCATTGCGTGCGCTCGCTAGAATCGACATGCGCCGGAAGCCCGCCATCGCCAGCCAGCCGCGCACGACCCGCCCGTCAGCCTTCGCTCGCCAGCCGGTCATCTTCTCGAAAACCCGCGCCTGCGCGGGTTTTTGTGTTTCAGCGCTCGCCGGATGCGCGACGGTCCTTCGTGATGCGCTCGCGCATCCTCCCCTCTGCGCGAGAGCGCCACTGCTTCGTACGCCGTCGCAGCGTGAGCAGGCCACGACGCGCTTACATGCAGGCGTGACCAAGAACTCGCCGCGAGCGTCGGCCCCCACCCCAACCCTCCCCCGCATGCGGGGGAGGGAGCACGGCAACGCCGCGTTCGACAGGAATACGACGAGGCCCACACCGCGCACGGTGGCCGTGCATTCCCCGCGTGCGGGGGAGGTCGACGCGCAACGCGCGGCGGGCGGGGGCGACTTCGCGCACCATTGGCCCCGCATCGCGCTGGGCATGTTCGAGCACCGGCGACCCAGCATCGAGCGACGCGGGCCGCACCCACGCGATCGACGTCTGCAGGACGCGATCGCGCGCGTCGTCAGTGCCCGCTGTGGCCTTCGGCCGGGGCATCGCCGGCCAGGGGGCGGACCTCGAACTGGACCTGCTGCGCAGGCGCGTGTTCGAAGCGCAGCGTCGCCTCGACCGTGGCGCCGGCGCGCAGCGGCTCGACCGGGTCGATTAACATCAGGTGGTGACCGCCGGGGCGCAACTCGACGCGCGTGCCGGCCGGCAGCGCGACGCCGTCGGGCAGTTCGCGCATGCGCATCATGCCGCCGTCGTGGCGCATCTCGTGCATCTCGACGGCCGCCGAGGCGGCGGTCTCGACCGCGACCAGGCGGTCGTCGCCGGTGCTGTGCAGGGTCAGGTAGCCGCCGGCCACAGCCGCGCTGGGTGGGGTCTCGCGGATCCAGGCGTCGGACACCGTCACCTGCGCGGGCGCGGCGTCCGGCGCCGGAGGGGCGGCGTCGGGCGACGCGGGCTGGCAGGCAGCCAGCGCCAGGGCGGTCAGGCCGACGGCGAGAAGACCGAGACGGGGATGGCGCATCCGAATACTCCGCTGCGACGCCTGCGGCGCCTGGCCGGCCATTATCGCCGGCATCGACCGGCGCGCCTGCGACAGGTTGTCGCGGCCCGGCGGCCGGCATGCCGGTATCCTTGTGCGCATGCACGATTCCGCACGCGACGTCCTGACCCCGAGCCAGCTCAACACCCTTGCCCGCGGGCTGCTGGAGGACAGCTTTCCCCAGGTCGCAGTCGAGGGCGAGCTGTGCAACGTCTCGCGACCGGCGTCGGGCCACATGTACTTCACGCTCAAGGACGCGCGCGCGCAGGTGCGCTGCGCGCTGTTCCGCCAGAAGAGCCAGTGGCTGCGCTTCGTGCCGCGCGACGGCATGCTGGTGCGCGCGCGCGGCCGGGTCACGCTGTACGAGGCGCGCGGCGACTACCAGCTGATCCTCGACACGCTCGAGGAGGCCGGCGAAGGCGCGCTGCGCCGCGCGTTCGACGCGCTGAAGGCCCGCCTGCAGGCCGAGGGCCTGTTCGACGCCGAGCGCAAGCGCCCGCTGCCCGCCTTCCCGCGGCGGCTGGCCGTGGTCACCTCGCCGTCGGGCGCGGCGGTGCGCGACGTGCTCAGCGTGCTGGCGCGCCGCTTCCCGCTGCTCGAGGTCGAGGTGCTGCCGACGCTGGTCCAGGGCGTCGACGCGCCCGCGCAGCTGCTGCGCACGCTGCAGCGCGCCGGCGAGAGCGGACGCTACGACGTGCTGCTGCTGACCCGCGGCGGCGGCTCGCTCGAGGACCTGTGGGCGTTCAACGACGAGGCGCTGGCGCGTGCGGTCGCGGCTTCGCCGGTGCCGGTGGTCTCGGCGGTCGGGCACGAGACCGACTTCAGCCTGACCGATTTCGCGGCCGACCTGCGCGCACCCACGCCATCGGCCGCCGCCGAACTGCTGACGCCCGACCGCAGCGACCTGCTCGGACGCGTGCGCCAGCTGCAGCGCCAGGTCGACGCCGTGCAGCTGCGCACGCTGCAGGCCTGCGCGCAGCGGCTCGACCGTGCGGCGCTGCGCCTGCAGGCCACGCGTCCGCAGGCGCGGCTCGACGCCCTGCGCCAGCGGCAGGACGCGGCGCTGCGCCGGCTGCAGGCGGCCCATCGGCAGCAGCTGCAACAGCGCCAGGCACGGCTCCAGCATGCCGGCGCGGTGCTGCGCGCGGCTTCGCCGCAACGCCGGCTCGCCCAGCTACACCAACGCCTCGACGCGCTGCAGGCGCGCCCGCAGGCCGCGGTCGCGCGCCGGCTGCAGCGCGACGCGCTGCACCTGCGCGGGCTGGTGCGCTCGCTCGAGGCGGTGAGCCCGCTGGCGACGATCGCCCGCGGCTACAGCATCCTGCAGCGCGACGACGGCCGCATCGTACGCAGCACCGCCGACGCGGCCCCGGGCGACACGCTGGAGGCCCGGCTCTCCGACGGCAGCCTGCGCGTGCGGGCGCTGTAGGCGCGCGCTGGCGCGCGATGGGGCTTTGCCGGGACTGCCGCATCGCGCGCGAGCGCGCTCCTACGTGGGGCCGGCGCGGCATGGGGCCCCGCGCCACCCCACGCAGCGTTCCATCCCTCTCGCCCGCCGATCACAGCCGCGCTGGCATGCTGGCCGTCCACGTCACGACGGAGCCTGCGTACGATGACCAAGGCCTCTGACCTGTTCGTCTCGGCGCTCGAAGCCGAAGGCGTGACCCATGTGTTCGGCGTGCCGGGCGAGGAGAACCTCGACCTGCTCGAATCGCTGCGCGCGTCCAAGATCGAGCTCGTGCTCACGCGCCACGAGCAGGCGGCCGGCTTCATGGCCGCGACCTGCGGCCGGCTGACCGGCAAGGCCGGCGTGTGCCTGGCCACGCTCGGGCCCGGCGCGACCAACCTCGTCACCGCGGCCGCCTACGCGCAGCTGGGCGCGATGCCGATGCTGATGGTCACCGGCCAGAAGCCGATCCGCAGCAGCCGCCAGGGCCATTTCCAGATCGTGGACATCGTCGACACGATGCGGCCGCTGACCAAGACCACGCGCCAGCTGGTCTCGGCCGACGGCATTCCCGCGCGCGTGCGCGACGCGTTCCGGCTGGCGGAGGAGGAGCGCCCCGGCGCGGCCCACCTGGAGCTGCCGCAGGACGTCGCCGGCGACGACACCGACGCCCAGCTGCTGCCGGCCGCCTACGGGCGCCGGCCGCTGGCCGAGCCCAAGGCGATCGCACGGGCGGCCGAGGCGGTCGCCGCCGCGCGCCATCCGCTGCTGATGATCGGCGCCGGCGCCAACCGCAAGACCACCGCCAGGACGCTGCGCGCGTTCGTCGAGCGGCTCGGCATCCCGTTCTTCAGCACACAGATGGGCAAGGGGGTGCTCGACGAGACCGGACCGCTGTGGTTGGGCACGGCCGCGCTGTCGGAGGGCGATTTCGTGCACCGCGCCATCGACGCGGCCGACTGCATCGTCAACATCGGCCACGACGTGATCGAGAAGCCGCCGTTCTCGATGCACCGCGGCCGGCGCACGGTGATCCACGTCAACTACGCCAGCGCCGCGATCGACCAGGTCTACTTCCCGCAGATCGAGGTCGTGGGCGACATCGCCAACGCGGTCTGGCAGCTGGGCGAGGCGCTCGCGCCGCAGCCGCACTGGGACTTCGCGTTCTTCGACCGCGTGCGCGAGGCGCTGTGCACGCACATCGACGGCCTGGCGCGCGACGACCGCTTCCCGCTGCGCATCCCGCATCTCGTGGCCGAGGTGCGCGCCGCGCTCGGCCCGCGCGACATCGCCTGCCTCGACAACGGCCTGTACAAGCTGTGGTTCGCGCGTCACTACCGCTGCCATGCCCCCAACACGCTGCTGCTCGACAACGCGCTGGCGACGATGGGCGCCGGCCTGCCGTCGGCGATCGCCGCGCGCACGATCCACCCCGACCGCCGCGTCGTGGCGATCTGCGGCGACGGCGGCTTCATGATGAACTCGCAGGAGCTCGAGACCGCGGTGCGCCGCCGGCTCGACCTCGTCGTGCTGGTGCTGCGCGACGACGCCTACGGCATGATCAAGTGGAAGCAGGCGCACGAGGACTACCCCGCCTTCGGCATGGACTACGGCAATCCCGATTTCGTCGCGTACGCGCGCAGCTACGGCGCGCGCGGCCACCGACCCGACTCGGCGGCCGGGTTCGGCGCGCTGCTGCGCACCGCGCTGGACACGCCGGGCGTCGATCTGATCGAAGTCCCCGTCGACTACACCGACGACGACACCCTGCTCAACGAGGACATTCCGCGTCTCAGCGCTGCCGTGGCCTGAACGCCCCACCCGCCTTCCGATCTTGGAGACCCCGATGGCCAAGTCCCCCCGCCGCGCCGCCGGCCTGGCGCGCCGCTACCCCTACTACCTCGCCAACACCGCGGTCGCCGCGAATGCGGACCTCGAAGTCCGCGACAAGTACAGTGGACAGGTCGCCACGCGCGTGGCGATGGGCGATGCGACGGCGATCCGCAAGGCGATCGTCGCCGCACACAAGGCGCGCGAGGCGATGGCCGCGTTCGCGCCCGACCAGCGCCGCGACGTGCTCGAGCACTGCGTGCGTCGGTTCGAGGAACGCGCCGAGGAACTCGCGCTGGCGCTGTGCATCGAGGCCGGCAAGCCGATCAAGGACGCGCGCGGCGAGGTCGTGCGCCTGATCGACACCTTCCGCATCGCCGCCGGCGAGGCGACGCGGCTCGACGGCGAGGTCGTCGAGCTGCAGATCTCGCCGCGCACCCGCGGCTACCGCGGCATGGTCAAGCGCGTGCCGGTGGGCGTGTGCAGCTTCATCACGCCGTTCAACTTCCCGCTGAACCTGGTCGCGCACAAGGTCGCGCCGGCGATCGCGGCCGGCTGCCCGTTCGTGCTCAAGCCCGCGGCCAAGACCCCGGTCGGCGCGCTGATCATCGGCGAGATCCTCGCCGAGACCGACCTGCCCAAGGGCGCGTTCTCGGTGATCCCCTGCAGCAACGAGGACGCGGCCGCGCTGACCGAGGACGAGCGCATCGCGCTGCTGAGCTTCACCGGCGGCCTGGTGGGTTGGGATCTCAAGGCCCGCGCCGGCAAGAAGAAGGTCGTGCTGGAACTGGGCGGCAATGCGGCCTGCATCGTCGACGAGGACCCGGGCGCGAGCCTGGACCACGTGGTCGAGCGGCTGGTGTTCGGCGCCTACTACCAGTCCGGGCAGAGCTGCATCGGCGTCCAGCGCATCTACGCGCACCGCGCGATCCACGACGCGCTGCGGCGCAAGCTCAAGAAGGCCGTCGGCGCGCTGCGCATGGGCGATCCGCGCGACGAGTCGACGTTCATCGGCCCGGTGATCGACGCCGATGCGGCCGACCGCATCCAGGCATGGATCGATGCCGCGCGCAAGGGCGGCGCGAAGGTGATCGCCGGCGGCAAGCGCGACGGCACCCTGATCCCGGCCACGCTGCTGGAGAAGGTGCCGCGCGATGCCGACCTGCAGCGCAAGGAAGTGTTCGGACCGGTCGCGCTGCTCGAGCCGGTGGACAGCTTCGACGAGGCGATCGCGCGCGTGAACGACAGCGATTTCGGCCTGCACGCCGGCGTGTTCACCGGCAACCTCGCGCATGCGATGCGCGCCTGGGACCGGATCGAGGCCGGCGGCGTGATCGTCGGCGACGTGCCGAGCTTCCGCGTCGACAACATGCCCTATGGCGGCATCAAGGACTCGGGCATCGGCCGCGAGGGCGTGCGCTACGCGATCCGCGACATGTGCGAGGACCGGCTGCTGGTGATCCGCGATCCGGTCTGAGCCGGACCGCACCTTCCCCACCCGGGCGGGACTGCGACGGCGCCGGCGCTAGCCGCGCGCCGCCAGCACGCGCTCCACGTCGCGCAGCGACAGGCCGCGTGCGCGCAGCAGCACCAGCAGGTGGTACAGCAGGTCGGCGCCCTCGCCGAGCAGCTCGTCGTCGCCCTGCGCAACGGCCGCGAGCGCGGTCTCCACGCCCTCCTCGCCGACCTTCTGCGCGATGCGGCGGATGCCGCCGTCGAACAGCCGCGTGGTGTAGCTGCCGTCCGGCCGCTCGCGTTCGCGCTGCGCGACCAGTGCATCCAGCTCGGCCAGCACGCCGCCGGGGGCGGACGGGAAACAGCTGGGCCGTTGCAGGTGGCAGGTCGGGCCGTGCGGCCGCGCCAGCACCAGCAGCGTGTCGGCATCGCAGTCGGCCTCGATGGAGACCAGGTCGAGCACGTGGCCCGAGCGTTCGCCCTTGGTCCACAGCCGCCCCTTGCTGCGGCTGAAGAACGTCACGTGGCCGAGCCGGCGCGTGGCGTCGAGCGCGTCGCGGTCCATGTAGCCGAGCATCAGCACGCGCAACGTGTCGGCGTCCTGGACGATCGCCGGCAGCAGGCCGTCGCCCTTGGCCCAGTCCAGGGTTTGCGGATCGACCGTCATGCCGGCATCTCCTGCAGGTGCGCGCTCGCGCGCGAAGAAGTTTTCCGGGTGACGCCGATGGCGCACGGGCGCGCGCCTGCCAGGCAAGCGGATTCAGACATCGCGCACCTCGATTCCGGCCGCGCGCAGGTCGCGTTTGAGATCGGGAATCGCGATGCGGCCGCTGTGGAACACACTGGCCGCCAGCGCACCGTCGACGTCGGCCTGCGCGAACGCGTCGACGAAGTGCGCGCACTCGCCGGCCCCGCCCGAGGCGACCAGCGGCACGGCGCACAGCGCGCGCGCCTGCTGCAGCTGCGCAATGTCGTAGCCGCGGCGCACGCCGTCGTTGTCCATGCAGTTGAGCACGATCTCGCCGGCGCCCAGCCGCTGTGCCTCGACGATCCAGTCCAGCGTACGCACGGCCAGCGCGCGCGTACGGTCCGGATCGCCGGTGTGGCTGCGCACCCGCCATTCACCGTCGGCTTCGCGGATCGAATCGATGCCCACGACCACGCACTGCACGCCGAAGGCCTCGGCCAGTTCGCTGATCAGCGCAGGCCGCTCCAGCGCCGGAGTGTTGATCGAGACCTTGTCGGCGCCGGCATGCAGCACGTCACGCGCGGTGGCGACGTCGCGGATGCCGCCGGCGACGCAGAACGGGATGTCGATCAGCCGCGACACTCGCTCGACCCAGCCGCGGTCGACCGAGCGGCCCTGCGGACTGGCCGAGATGTCGTAGAACACCAGTTCGTCGGCGCCGGCGTCGCGATAGCGCAGCGCGAGGTCGGCGATGTCGCCCATGTCGACGTGGTCGCGGAAGCGCACGCCCTTGACCACGCGGCCGTCGCGCACGTCCAGGCACGGGATGATGCGGCGGCTCAGCATGCGAGCGCGTCCCGCAGCGCGAAGCGCCCTTCAAGCAGTGCGCGGCCGAGCACGATGCCGGCGCAGCCCTGCGCACGCGCCGCGGCGATGTCGTCCAGCGCGCGCACGCCGCCCGACGCCTGCACCTGCAATGCCGGCGTCAGGCTGCGCAGATGCGCGTACAGCGTGGCATTGGGCCCGGACAGCATGCCGTCGCGGGCGATGTCCGTGCTCAGCAGGTGACGCAGCCCGGCCTGCGCGTAGCGCACCGCCAGCGTGTCGAGCGTGGCCTCGGCGGTCTCGGTCCAGCCGTGCACCGGCAGGCGCCAGACACCTTCGGCGTCCTGGCGCGTGTCGAGCGCGACGGTGATGCGCTCGGCCCCGAAGCGCTCGATCCAGCCGGCCACCGCGTCGGCATCGCGCACCGCGCGCGAACCGACGACCACGCGGGCGGCGCCGGCCTCGAGGATCCGCGCGACGTCGTCGCCGCTGCGCACCCCGCCGCCGGTCTGCACCTGCAGGCCGGTGGTCTGGCGGATGCGCGCCAGCAGCGGCGCAAGCGTGAAGCCGCCCGCGCGCGCGGCGTCCAGGTCGACCAGGTGCAGCCAGGTCGCGCCGGCCTCGGCGTAGGCCTGGATCTGCGCCAGCGGGTCGTCGCCGTAGCGTGTCTCGCGGGCGTAATCGCCCTGCGCCAGCCGGACCACGCGGCCGTCGCGGATGTCGATGGCGGGATAGACGGTGAAACCGCTCATGCACGGGCTCCGGGAACGAACGACGGCGACAGGAAGTTGCGCAGCAGTTGCGCGCCGACCGCGGCCGAGCGCTCGGGATGGAACTGCGCGCCGGCGATCGGGCCGCGCTGCACGGCGGCGGCGAACGATTGGCCGTGCTCGCACGCGAGGATGCAGTCGGCAGTCACCGGCGCCGCGAAGCTGTGCACGAAGAACGCCTGCGCATCGGCGTCGATCCCGGTGCGCAGCGTGCCGTCGGCCCGCGGCTGCAGCCGGTTCCAGCCCATGTGCGGCACGCGCACGCCGGGGCCGCCGCGCAGCCGGGCCACGGTGCCCGGCAGCAGACCCAGCCCCTCGACGTCGCCTTCTTGCGAGCGCTCGAACAGCAGCTGCATGCCCACGCAAATCCCCAGCAGCGGCCGCTCCAGCGTGCGCAGGACCTCGACCAGATCGAGCGCCCGCAGCCGCGCCATGACCTGCGCCGCGGTGCCGACCCCGGGCAGGATCACGCGGTCGGCGCCGCGGATCGCCTCGGCATCGGTGACCAGCGCAGCGGTCACACCCAGGCGCTCGAACGCGTAGCGCACCGAGCCGGTGTTGGCGCCGCCGGCATCGACGATCACCACACGCATCACAGCACCCCCTTGGTGCTGGGCAGCGCGTCCCCGTCACGGCGCACCGCTTGGCCCAGCGCACGCGCGAAGGCCTTGAAACAGGCCTCGACCTTGTGGTGGTCGTTGTCGCCCTCGACCTTGAGGTGCAGGTTCAATGCCGCCGCGTCGCAGACCGAGCGGAAGAAGTGCGCGACCAGCTCGGTCGGCATGTCGCCGACGCGCTCGCGCCGGAACGTGCCGTCGAACACGAGGTACGGCCGGCCGCCGAAGTCGAGCGCGGCGCTGGCCAGCGTCTCGTCCATCGGCAGCGTGAACCCGTAGCGGGCGATGCCGCGCTTGTCGCCGAGCGCCGCGCGCAAGGCCTGCCCGAGCGCGATGCCGACGTCCTCGATCGTGTGGTGCTCGTCGATCTCCAGGTCGCCCTCGGCCTGCACGGTCAGCGCGATGCCGCCGTGCTTGCCGATCTGGTCGAGCATGTGGTCGAAGAACGGCAGGCCGGTCGAGACCTGCGCATCACGCGCGGCGTCGAGGTCGAGCTCGACCCGGATGCGCGTCTCGCGCGTGTTGCGAACGATGCGCGCCTGGCGCGGCGCATCGCTCAGCGCGTGCGCGATGCCGGGCCAGTCCCACTCGCCGCCGAACTGCGGCGTGCGCAGCTTGAAGCCGCGGATGCCCAGGTTGTCGGCGAACTGCAGGTCGGTGTCGCGATCGCCGACCATCGCCGAGGCATCGAGATCGATGCCGCGGTCGCGCAGGTAGTGCATCACCAGCCCCAGGCCCGGCTTGCGCGTCGGCGCGTTGTCGGCCGGCCAGGTGCAGTCGATCAGCACCTCGCGGAACACGATGCCCTGGCTTTCGAAGATCTGCAGCATCAGGTCGTTGGGGCCGTCGAAACTGGCGCGCGGATAGCCCTCGGTGCCCAGGCCGTCCTGGTTGCTGACGATGACGAACTCGAAGCCGGCGTCGCGCAGCCGCAGCAGCGCCGGGATCACGCCCGGCACGAAGCGCAGCTTGTCGTAGGCGTCGATCTGGTAGTCGGCCGGCTCCTCGATCAGGGTGCCGTCCCGGTCGACGAACAGGATCTTCGTGCCGCTCATGCCGCGATCTCCAGTGCCTGCAGTGCGTCGACCACGCGCGCGTTCTGCGCCGGCGTGCCGATGGTGATGCGCAGCGCGTCGCCGAGCCCGGGCGCGGCGCGCTGGTCGCGTACGACGATGCCGGCGGCGAGCAGCGCCGCGAATGCGCGCGACGCATCGGCGAAGCGCACCAGCAGGAAGTTGCCGGCCGACGGATACACCCGGCGCACGCCCGGGGTCGCCGCCAGCGCGGCGGCCAGTGCCTCGCGCTCGGCGACCGTCTGCGCGACACGCGCGCGCGTCTGCGCGAGCGCGTCGTCGGCCAGGCCGGCCAGCGCCAGTGCAGCGCAGGGCGTGGGCACCGGATACGGCGCCTGGCAGCGTCGCAGCACCGCGATCAGCGCCGGATCGCCGATCGCCACGCCGATCCGCGCCGCCGCCAGGCCGTGCGCCTTCGACAGCGTGCGCAGCACGACCAGGTTGGCGTGGGCATCGAGCCGCGTCGTCGCCGACGGCGCGTCGGCGAACTCCACGTAGGCCTCGTCGACGACGACGATCGCGCGGCCGTCCAGCGCCGTCGCCAGCGCCGCGACATCGGCCAGCGGCAGCAGGCCGCCGGTCGGGTTCGACGGCGAACACAGGAACACCAGCTTCGCGGCGTGTGCGAGGGCGGCGTCGCGCACGGCGTCGACATCGACCGCGAAGCCGTCGGCGCCATCGCGCAGCGGCACCTCGACGAACGGTGCGCCCTGCAGACGGGCGCTGACCGCGTACATGCCGAAGACCGGCGGCGTGGCGAGCACCGCGTCGCGCCCGGGCACGCACAGTGCGCGCACCAAAAGGTCGATCGCCTCGTCGCTGCCGCGGCCGATCAGCAGCCGCGACGGGTCCACACCGTACAGCGCCGCCAACCGCGCCTGCAGCGCCGGCGGCTGCGGCGCGGGATAGCGCCGGCACTGGCCGTCGGCATCGCCGGGATTGGCCCATGGCGCCTCGTTGGCGTTGAGCCAGACCTCGCCTTCGAGCGCCTGGGTCCGCGCCGAGGCGTAGCCGGAGAACGCGCGCAGGTCCTCGCGCACCAGGTCGAGCACCGCGCTCATGCGCCCGCCCTCGCCAGCCGCAGCGCGACCGCGTTGGCGTGCGCGTCCAGGCCCTCGGCGCGCGCCAGCGTCACCGCGTCGGGCCCGATCGCGCGGATGCCCGCGGCGTCGGCGGCCTGCACGCTGACCAGGTTCTGGAAGCTCGACACGCCCACCCCGCTCCAGGCCCGCGCGGCGCCGCCGGTCGGCAGCACGTGGTTGGTGCCGCTGCAGTAGTCGCCCAGCGCCTCCGGCGTCCAGTCGCCGAGAAACACCGAGCCGGCGACCTCGACCCGGTCGAGCCAGTCGCGCGGCGCGCGCAGCGCCAGGATCAGGTGCTCGGGGGCGTAGCGGTTGCTGATGTCAAACGCGACGTCCAGCGCCGGCACGCGCAGCAGCCGCGAGCGCGCCATCGCCCGGCGCGCGATGTCGGCGCGCGGCAGCGCCGCCAGTTGGGTCGCCAGTTCGACGCGCACGCGGCGCAGCAGCGTATCGTCGTCGGAGACCAGCAGCACCTGCGAGTCGGGCCCGTGCTCGGCCTGCGACAGCAGGTCGGCGGCCACGAACGCCGCGTCGGCGCCGGCGTCGGCGATCACCAGCACCTCCGACGGGCCGGCCGGCATGTCGATCGCGACCGTGCCCGACTGCGCCACCTGCTGCTTGGCCTCGGTGACGAAACCGTTGCCGGGGCCGAAGAGCTTGTCGCAGGCCGGCACCGACGCGGTGCCGAACGCCATCGCGGCGATCGCCTGGGCGCCGCCGAGCTTGAACACGCGGTGCACGCCGGTCAGCCTGGCGGCGACCAGCACCGCCGGATCGGCGCTGCCGTCCGGGCGCGGCGGCGTGCACAGCACGACCTCGCGGCAGCCGGCCAGCCGGGCCGGCACGCCGAGCATCAACGCGGTCGAGGGCAGCGGCGCGCTGCCGGCAGGCACGTACAGCCCGACCCGCGGGATCGGCCGCACGATGCGCGCGCAGTCCACGCCGTCGGCGGTCTGTACCGCATAGCCGGCCGCCATGCCCGCGGCGTGGAAGCGCTCGATCCGCGCCGCGGCGTTCGCCATCGCATCGCGCAGCCGGATCGAGACCTCGGCCTCGGCCGCGGCGAATGCGTCGGCGCCGACCTCGAAGTCGTCGAGGGCGACGCGATCGAAGCGTTCGGTCAGTTCGCGCAGCGCGGCGTCCCCGCGTGCGCGCACGTCCGCGAGCACCTCAGCGACGGCCGCGCGCGTCTGCGCGGCAACGGCCTGCGTGGGGCGGCGCAGCAGTTCGGTCTGCGCCGCCGCATCGGCGGCCGACCAGTCGACGATCGCCGGGATCGCCCCGTCCAGCGAGAAGGTGTCGGCTGCGTTCATGCCAGCATCCGCTCCACCGGCAGCACCATCAGCCCGGCCGCGCCGGCCTGCTTGAGCGCCTCGAGCCGCGGCCAGGTCAGCTCGCCGTGGCACAGCACCTGCAACGCGACCGCCTCGCTGCCGTCGACCTGCAGCAGCGTCGGCGCCTCGGCGTCGGGCAGCAGTTTCAACAGCGCGTCGACGCCGTCGCGGCGCGACTGGAACATCAGCAGGCGGCTGTCGCGCAGCCGCATCACGCCGTCGAGCCGGCGCAGCAGCAACGCGGCCAGGTCGCCGCGCACGTCGGAGAACGGCTGCACCGGGCCCGCCAGTACCGCCTCGCTGGTCATCAGCGTGACCGCCGGCTTGAGCTGGTTGGCCAGCAGCGTCGCGCCGCTGGACACCAGGTCGCAGATCACGTCGGCCTGGCCCAGCCGCGGCGCGATCTCGACCGAGCCCGACAGCGTGACGATGCTCGCCTGCACGCCCTGCGCATCGAGCCACTGCTGCAGCAGGCCCGGATAGCTGGTCGCGATGCGGCTGCCCTGCAACTGCGCCGGGCCGGACCATTCCTGCGAATCGGGGATCGCGATGTCGAGCCGGCAACCGCCGAAACCGAGGGCACGGACGGCCTTGGAGACCTGCGGCAACCCGCGCAGCGCGCGGTCGGCGGCGACCTCGTCGAGCACGTTGCGGCCGACGATGCCGTAGTCGCAGACGCCGTCGGCGAGCAAGCCGGGAATGTCGTCGTCGCGGACCAGCAGCAGGTCCACCGGCAGCGTCTCGCCGTAGCAGAACAGCTTGTCGCGGCTCTCGCGCCACGACAGGCCGCACGAGGCGAGCAGCGCCCGCGCCGGCTCGCTGAGCCGCCCGGACTTCTGGATCGCGATACGCAGGCGGTCGCGCGTGGCGCCGCCGGTGACAGGACTCATGGGGATGACCTCAGTGGGAATCGTTGGACGCGGACGGCGTCGCGCGCGCGACGCGGCGGGCCGCGATCGCATAGCCGCCGGCGCCGCGGTCGAGCGTGCGCGCGACGCGGCCGACCGTGGTCACGCTGACGCCGGTGCGCTCGTGGATCTCGCGATACGGCACGCCCTGCTGCAGCAACGGCACGACGCGCCAGCGGTCGACCAGCGCCTCCAGCTCGGCCGGCGTGCACAGATCGTCGAGGAACCGGGCGACCTCGTCGGCCGTCTTCAGCGCCGCGAATGCGCGCGCCAGCGCCTGCAGCGAGGCGCCGGCTTCGTGATCCGGCAGGGGTTCGGGGCGTTGCTTCACGGGGATCGACGGACGTATCAATGTAATAGCGTGCTAGTACATTACGCCTTTCCGAATCGAAGTCAACCCAGACCGCGGCGGCGTACAGCGGCGATGCATGGGCGCACTCCTGATGCCGTGTGTCGTCGCGTCCCGTTCGCGCCGCGCATCGACTGGATTGCAGCGTTCCACCGCCCTCGCCCGCCGATCCCGGAAGATCCCGCGTCGACTCTCAGATGCGGGTGCCCCCATGCGCGACCGATTGCAGGCCCTGCTCGAGGCCGGGCGCGACGATGCGCTGCTGCGCTTCGGGCTGGGCACTGCCTGCCTGCAGACAGGCGATCCGGCCGCGGCCGCGACGCATCTGGCAGCCGCGACCCAGCACGATCGGGACTACTCGGCCGCTTGGAAACTGCTCGGCAAGGCGCTGCTGGCGCTGGGACGCGAGGCTGAGGCGGAAGCGGCCTGGCGTTCGGGCCTCGAAGCCGCGACGCACCGCCGCGACGTGCAGTCGTCGAAGGAGGTGACCGTGTTCCTGCGGCGGATCGAACGCGGGCGCGCGGGATAGAAGCGGCCGGCACGCCGGGATCCGCCGCACACCCATTGCTTCCGTAGGAGCGCGCTTGCGCGCGATGGGGCGTTCCCGCGAAAAGCCACTCGCGCGCAAGCGCGCTCCTACAAGGGGGCGTTCCGGATCGGACGCGGATGCGTGGGATAGAAACGACCGGCGCGCCCAGGCTCGCTGCGCGCCTCAGGCATCTGTAGGAGCGCGCTCGCGCGCGACGCCGGCTTTCCGGCAAGGCCCCATCGCGCGCAAGCGCGCTCCTGCAGGGCTCGGATCAATCGCGGAGTTTCTTCGCGTGCAGCGCCAGCCAGGCCAGCGCGACGCCCGACACCGCGGCCAGCGAGGACATGAACACCCGCGTGGCGAGGAAGTTGGGATCGTGGATCTTCTGCAGCGCGATCCGCGCGTAGACCGGCGATTCGAGCTTGACCACGCCCATGTAGAACAGGTGCCAGGCATCGATGCCGACCGCGATCGCGAGCGCGCCCAGGCTGCTCCAGGCGATCGAATGTCCGTGCGCCCAGCGGTGGCGCGCGCCCAGCCAGTGGAACAGCAGGTAGCACAGCGCGCCGACCGCCATCGCGATCAGCGCGGCCTCCAGCACGCCCAGCCAGCCGAAGTGCAGCGGCAGGTTCATGCGGCCGCGCCCGCCGACGGGACCCGCCAGCGCGGCAGCACGCCCAGCAGCGTGCCGTCGGCGACCAGGCGCACCGCGGCCGCGACCTCGCCGTCGAGCGCGCGGTCGCGTTCGAGGAACGGGATCGCCTGGCGGATGCGCGCGTGCGCCTCGGCGACGATCGCGCCGGGATGGAACGGCGCGCACGCGGCGAGCTCGACGCGCAGCGCCTCGACCTCGTCGAGGAAGCGGGCGCGCGACCCGCGGTCCTCCGCGGGACCGCCCTGCACCTTGGTCGCCAGCGCCGAGGCATCGGCCCGGCGCGCGAGATCGCGCGCGGCGTTGATCATGTCCAGCCGCAGGTCCAGCGCCTGCGCGGCGGTGTAGAGCTCCAGCGCGAGCACCTTGCCCAGGTCGTCGGCCATCGCCAGCACGTGGCGCGCCTCGTTGGTGCCCATCGAGACATGGTCCTCGGCGTTGGCGCTGGTCGGCACCGAGTACACGCTCGCTGGGTGCGCGCGCGTGGCCAGGTCGTTGACGAGGGCCGCCGCGGTGTACTGCACGATCATGAAGCCCGATTCGGTGGCGTCCTCGTTGCCGATCAGGAACGCCGGCAGCCCATCGTTGGTCGCCGGGTCGACGAGCTTGGCCAGCCGGCGCTCGGAGATCGACGCCAGCACCGGGATCGCCGCCTTGACGTAGCTCATCGCCAGCGCCAGCGGCATGCCGTGGAAATGGCCGGCCGAGATGACCTGCTGCTCGACGTGCTCGGCCTCTCGGCCCGGGAACACCAGCGGGTTGTCGGTGACCGCGTTGAGTTCGACGTCGAACACGCGCTTGGCCTGCTCGACCGCATCGCGCACCGCGCCGTGCACCTGCGGGACGCAGCGCAACGAATAGGCATCCTGCGGCTGGTGCTTCTTGCCGCCGCGGAACGGCCGGAACCGCGTGTAGAACTTCTCGCGGCCGTGGCGCTGGTCGCTGGGCACCCAGTCCCAGCCGATGTCGAAGCGCAGCGCCTGCGCCTGCGCGGTGTCCCAGCTCGACGGCAGCCACGGCCGGAACTTCGGCACCAGGTGGTAGGCGATGTCGGCCAGCGTGGAGCCGTCGAGCAGCTCGCGCAGGTGCGCGGCGACCTCGACCTGGCCCGGGTGCGGGCGCAGCGCGTGGACGTCGGCGTCGAACGCGCCCAGCCGGCCGGCGAAGGCGTCGATCGTCATCGCCGCGGCGAGATCGGCGGTGTCGAGCAAAGCGTCGAGCCGGTGCAGCGCCAGCACGCCGGTGGCGAGCATCTGCGCGGTGCCGTTGTTGAGCGCCAGGCCCTCCTTGTACGACAGCGTGACAGGCGCCAGGCCGGCGCGCCGCAGCGCCTCCGCGCCGGGCATGCGCTCGCCCTCGAAGAACGCCTCGCCGCCGCCCAGCAGCACGATCGCCAGGTGCGACAGCGGCGCCAGGTCGCCCGACGCGCCGACCGAGCCCAGCCCCGGCACCACAGGCACGATGCCGGCGTTGAGCAGGTCGGCCAGCGCCTGCAGCGTCGCCACGCGGATGCCCGAATGGCCCTTGAGCAGGGTGTTGATGCGGATGCACAGCATCGCGCGCACCACCTCGGGCGCCAGCGGCTCGCCGACGCACACCGCGTGGGTGACGATGAGGTTGTGCTGCAGTTCCTCGTGCAGCGAGCGGCCCGAGGGCGTCGCGCCCGGCAGGTCGTCGCGCAGCGGGCGCGCGCCCAGCAGGCGGTCGGCATTGCTGCCGAAGCCGGTCGACACGCCGTAGATCGGTTCCTCGCGCCGCACCTGTTCGGCGAGGAAGTCGGCCGCCTGCGCCACCGCGCGCAGCGCCCCGTCGTCGAGCTCGACCGGCGCGCCGTGCGCGACGATCACCAGTTGCGCCCGGGTCAGCGCGCGGCCGTCGAGGCGGATGGCTTTCATCTTGCGTCTCCCTTGCATACGACCTGCGCCCGGACCCGGATGGCCGGACACTCCCCACGCACCGCGTTGCCCAGCCAGGCACTTTCGCTGGTCTGCCCGTCGAGCGCATGGCCGCCGGGACAGCGCCGGGCGGCGACGCGATCGACATCGGCGAGTGCGGCCGCGGGGGCGCCGTCGACCGAACAGCGCACGACGTCGACGTGCCAGCGCCCGGGGCCGACGCGCTGCGTGGAGACCTTCGGATTGCTGGTGCATGCGGCCGCGAGCGCGACGATGGCCACGGCGGCGCCCGCATGCCGCGCCTTCACGGCATCGACCTCGCCTGCTCCCGCTCGACCAGCAGCGTGCGCGGCAGGTCGTCGTCGGCGACCTCGAACTGCTCGCCCCGGCGCAGGTCCTTGACCGCGACCACGCCGCGCGCCGCCTCCTCGTCGCCGCGGATCACCACGAAGCGGATGCCGGCACGGTCGGCGTACTGCATCTGCTTGGCGAGCTTGCGCGGCTCGAGCTGGGTCTCGACGTTGAGCCCGGCGCTGCGCAGGCGCTGCGACAGCGCGAGCGCCGACGGCAGGCCGGCGTCGTCGAACAGCGTCACCAGCACGTCCACCGAGCTGTCGGCGGTGCGCACCAGACCCGCCTCGCGCAGCTGCCAGAACAGCCGCGTGAGGCCGATCGAGATGCCCACGCCCGGCAGCTTCGACTTGGTGTAGTGGCTGGCGAGGTTGTCGTAGCGCCCGCCCGAGCAGATCGAGCCGATCTGCGGGTGCGCATCGAGCACGGTCTCGTAGACCATGCCGGTGTAGTAGTCCAGGCCGCGCGCGATCGACAGGTTCAGCGCGTAGCGCGACTCGGGCACGCCGAGCGCGCGCAACTGGCCCAGCAGCGCACGCAGCTCGTCGCGGCCCTCCTCGAACAGCGGCGTGCCCGCACCCAGCGCGTCCAGCTGGGCCAGCGCATCGTCGTGGCCGGTCGAGCGCACGCGCGAGAACGCCAGCAGGCGCTCGGCGACGGCGTCCGACAGCCCGAACGCCTCGCCGGTCAGCGTCGCGCGCACCGCGTCCTCGCCGCGCTTGTCGAGCTTGTCGATCTCGCGCAGCACCGGCACCTGGCGGTCGTCGGCGATGCCCTGCCCCTCGAAGTAGCCGCGCAGCAGCTTGCGGTGGTTGAGCTGGATCGTGAACTCGCCGATGTCGAGCGCGGAGAACACCGCGCTGATCACCGCCGGCACCTCGGCGTCGTAGCGCGGCGACAGCGTGTCCTTGCCGATCACGTCGATGTCGCACTGGTAGAACTCGCGGAAGCGCCCGCGCTGCGCGCGCTCGCCGCGGTACACGCGCTGCATCTGGTAGCGGCGGAACGGGAACGCGAGGTCGTGCTCGTGCTCGGCGACGTAGCGCGCCAGCGGCACGGTCAGGTCGAAGCGCAGCGCCAGCTCGGGCAGGCCGTCGGACTGCTTCTCGAGGGCGCCGGTCGACTGCGCGAAGTACACCTGCCGCTCGGTCTCGCCGCCGGACTTGGTCAGCAGCGTCTCCGACAGCTCGAACACCGGCGTCTCGATCGGCAGGAACCCGAAGCCCTCGAACGTGCGGCGGATCGTGTCCAGCATGCGCTGGAACGCGATCTGGTCGCGCGGCAACAGTTCCATGACGCCGGGCGGGGTCCGGGGCTTGATCATGCGGGCGGGCTCTTCGGTGGTGCGGATGGAAGCGGCATTCTAATCCGTCCCCGTGCCGCGCATCGGCCCGCCCCGCAGCGATGCCGGGCCAGCATGAACGTAGGCGCGCGCTCGCGCGCGAGAAGGGTTCACAGGGAACGCGCCATCGCGCGCAAGCGCGCGCCTACGAAGGATCCGCTGCCTGCAGCCGTCCGTCGCGCAGCCACAGATGCCGGTCCGCCAGGCCCGGCGGCACCGCGCCGTGGGTGATCAGCAGCAGGCTGCGGCCGTCGAGCAGGTCGGGCAGTTCGCGCAGCAGCGCGTCGGCGGTGTCGTGGTCCAGGCCCTCGGTCGGCTCGTCGAGCACTACCAGGGCGGCGTCGCGCAGCAGCGCCCGGGCCAGCGCCAGCCGCCGCGCCTGACCGCCGGACATCGTGACGCCGGCCTCGCCCACCCAGGCGTCGAGCCCGCCCAGCGCCCGTGCCCAGTCGGCCAGCCGCACCCGCCCGAGCATCGCCCACAGTTGCGCGTCGTCGGCCTGCGGCGCGCCGAAGACCAGGTTGTCGCGCACGCTGCCGGCGAACACCGGCGCGTTCTGCGGCAGCCAGGCAACCCGCGCGAACCAGTCGCGCTGGCGCACCGTGCGCAGGTCGACGTCGCCGAACGACACCGTGCCCGCATCGGGCTCGGCGCTGCGCAGCAGCAGCGCGGCCAGCGTGGACTTGCCGCCGCCGCTGTCGCCGCCGATCGCGACGCGCTCGCCCGGTGCGATCGCCAGCGCCAGGCCGCGCAGCACCGGCCGCGCCTGCCCCGGCCAGGCGAACGTGACGTCGTCGAAGCGCAACGCGCCGGTCATCGGCAGCGCGACCGGCACCGCGGGATCGACGACCGTCGGCTCGGTGCCGGCCACCGCGTCGAGTCGCGCGATCGACGCGCGCGCGGCCAGCAGCGCCTGCCACGCCAGCCCGGCCCCGGCCCAGGCCTCGAACAGGCCGATCGCGAGGAAGAACAGTGCCGCCGCGTGCGCGGCGGGCAGCGCGCCGTCCAGCGCCGAGGCGGCGACGAGCCACAGCGTGCCGACCAGGCCCGCGCCGGTCGCCAGCCCATGCCACAGACCGCCGTCGGCGAGCTGGCGCCAGCGCACGCGCTCGGCATCGCCCAGCGCCCGCGCGTCGCCGTCGACGCGGGCCAGCCAGGCCGCCTGCGCGCCCAGCGCCGCCAGGTCGGCGTGGCCTTCGTAGAGTTCGTGCAGGCGGGCGCGCAGTTCGGCGCGCAGCCGCGCGCGCTCGGTCTCGGCCGCCGCCCGGCCGCGTGCGACCAGCCACGGCACGCCGACACCGGTCGCCAGCGCGACCAGCGCCAGCCACGCCGCGGTCGGCGGGTGCAGCCAGGCGGCCGCGCCCAAGCCGAGCACGCCGACCGCAAGCAGCGCGAACAGCGGGCCGGTCGCGCGCAACAGCAGGCCGTCGACCGCGTCGATGTCGCCCAGCAGCCGCGCCAGCAGGTCGCCGGTGCGCAGACGACCCAGCTGGCCGGGCGTGAGCCGCAGCGCACGCGCGAAGAACCAGCTGCGCAGGTCGCGGGCGATGCGCAGCATCGCGTCATGGCCGGCGAGCTTCTCGAGATAGCGCGAGGCGATGCGCGCGAAGGTCAGTGCGCGGATGCCGGCCGACGGCGTGAAGAAGTTGAAGCTGCCCAGCGTGCCGAAGGTCAGCGCGGTCGCGGCGATGAAGCCGCCCGACAGCCCCAGCAGCGCGACGCCGGACACCAGCGTCAGCGCCAGCAGGCCGATCGCCGCGGCAACGCGCCCGCGGTGCAGGCGCAGCAGGTCCCGGGTGCCGGCGATGTCGCGATCCGGTGCCCGTCTCATCGCGCGGCCTCCGCGGAGGCATCGACCGGCCCCGGCAGTTGCCAGACCGCGTCGGCCCAGGCCATGACCGCCGGGCTGTGCGTGGCGACGACCACGGTGCAGCCGCGCAGCGACGCGTCGAGCGCGGCCAGCAGGTCAGTCTCGGTCGCCGGATCGAGAAAAGCCGTGGGCTCGTCGAGCAGCAGCAACTGCGGCCGCAGCAGCAGCGCGCGCGCCAGCGCGACGCGACGCGCCTGCCCGCCCGACAACCCGAAGCCACGCTCGCCGATCTGCGTGTGCAGGCCCTCGGGCAGGTGCGCGGCGAAGCGCGAGACCTGGGCGATGTCCGCCGCCGCGCGCACCGCCGCGTCGTCGGCCCGCGGCGCCCCGATGCGCAGGTTGTCGAGCAGGCTGCCCTGGAACAGCCACGGCCGCTGCCCGGCCAGTGCGATGCGCGTGCCGGCGGGCACGACGATGCGTCCGTGCTCGGGCGGCAGCCAGCCGGCGAGCGCGTCGAGCAGCGTGCTCTTGCCGCCGCCGCTGGGCGCGACGATCGCCAGCCGCTGCCCGGCGGGAATGTCGCGCGAGGCCCCGGCCAGCGCCGGCGCCGCGGCGTCGGGATGGCGCAGCGCGACCGATTCGATGCGCACCGCCGGCGCACCGGTCGCCATCGGCGCCATCTCCGGGACCGCCGCTTCGTCGAGCGCCGGGCGCGCGTCGTCGAACGCGGTCTCGACCTCGGCGACCGCCGCCAGCGCGTTCGCGCGGTCGTGGTAGTGCCCGGCCAGCCGGCGCATCGGGCCGTGGAACTCGGGCGCCAGCAGCAGGCAGAACAGGCCGGTCGCCAGCGTCGGTGCCGGGTCGCGCAGCGCGATCAGTCCCAGGTAGCTGAAACCGAAGTACAGCGCCACCAGCGCGACGCTGACCGAGGCGAAGAACTCGAGCACCGTCGAGGACAGGAACGCGATGCGCAGCACGCGCATGCTGCGCACGCGGATCGTCTCGGTCGCCTCGCCGACCTGCGCCAGCTCGGCCTCGCCGCGGCCGTAGACGCGGATCAGGTCGAGCCCGCGCAGCCGGTCGGTGAAGTGCGCGCCGGCCCGCGCGAGCGCCGACAGCTGGTCGCGCCCGGCGGCCTCGGCGCGCATGCCGATCAGCGCCATGAAGAACGGCGCCAGCGGCGCGGCGGCCAGCAGCAGCAGGCCGACGATCCAGTCCGCGGCGAACACCGCCGCCAGCAGCACCGGCGGCACCAGCATCACCTCGGCACGCGCGACCAGGTAGCCGCCGAAGTACGGCGCCGCCGCGTCGACGTGCCCAGTCGACAGCGCGACCAGCTCGCCGCTGCGCCGCCGGCGCATCCACACCGGGCCGCGCGCGATCGCCGCGCGTGCCAGCCCCACGCGCATGCGCGCCAGCGTGTCCTCGACCGCATCGGCGGAAGCACGTTGCCCGACCCAGCCCAGCAGCGTGCGCGCCAACAACGTGACCGCCAGCAGCGCGAGCGGCGCACGCAGCGCATCGAGCCCGCGCCCGTCGATCAGCGCCGCGTCCAGCCCCCAGGCGATCGCCGCGGCCTGCGGCACCAGCAGCCAGCCGGCGAGCACCTGGCAGGCCTGGGCGACACGGTGGCGCGCGCGGCTCGGCAGCAACTGCGCATCGAGCCATTGCAGGCGAAGTCGACGGGGACCGGAACGGTCCTTCCCTTGCGGCGGCGAGGTCATGGAATCGGAGAAATCCAGCGGCGGATGACGACGCACCATTGTCGGCATCGCGTCGTGCCCGCTATTATCGCAGCCCGCCGCGCCGACGACGCGACCGCCATCCACCCGATGCCGATCGCCCGCCGTCCGATACGCCCCCCTTGCCCTCCTGGCGGGTGCATCGGTAGAATGCGCGGCTCACCTGTCGGGGTGTAGCTCAGTCTGGTAGAGCGCTACGTTCGGGACGTAGAGGTCGCAGGTTCGAATCCTGTCTCCCCGACCAATCTGGTGATCCGAAACCGGCCCTCGCGCCGGTTTTCGTCTATTACGGCCGTGCCCGGTTCGCGGCATGCGATGCCGCCCCGCCATGACGTCCACTCCCCACGCCGCCCGTCCACCGATCGCCCTGCGCACGGTGCGCCTGGTGGTGCTGCTGGGCATCGCGCTGTCGGCCTTCAACCTGCGTACCGCGGTGACCTCGCTCACCCCGCTGCTCGACCTGTTGGGCGTGCAGTTCGGCTTCGGATCGACCACCGCCGGCGTGCTCGGCATGGTGCCGACGGCCGCGTTCGCATTGTTCGGCGTGACCACGCCGATGCTCGCGCGCCGCATCGGCATCGAGCGCACTGCCCTGCTGGCGATGCTGCTCGCCACCGCCGGCCTGGCCCTGCGCTCGTGCGCCGGCGGCGTGGGCCTGCTGATGGCCGGCTCGATCGTCGCGCTGGCCGGCATGGGTATCGGCAACGTCGTGCTGCCGCCGCTGGTCAAGCGCTACTTCCCCGACCGGGTCGGCGCGGTCTCCACGCTCTACATCACCGTGCTGCAGCTGGGCACGATGCTGCCTGCGCTGCTCGCCGTGCCGCTGGCCGAGGCCGCGGGCTGGCGGGTCGCGCTCGGCGCGTGGACGCTGACCGCGCTGGCCGCGGCGCTGCCGTGGATCGGACTGCTGGCGATGGCACGCCGGCGCGGCAGCGGCGTCCGCGTCGATGGCCCATCCACCGCGATCGCCGACGCACCGCCGGGCGGCGTGCGCGGCCGCGCCTGGCGATCGCCGGTCGCCTGGGGCATGGCGATGATGTTCGGCACCACATCGCTGATCACCTACGCGATGTTCACCTGGCTGCCGACGCTGCTCAGCGAGGCCGGCGCATCCCCCGCGTTCGGCGGCACGATGGTCGCGCTGTTCTCCGCACTCGGCCTGGTCGGCGCGCTGGGCATGCCCGCGCTCGCGGTGCGCGTGCGCAACCCGTTCGCGATCGTGCTGCTGTGCGCCTGCTGCCACGTCGCTGCGTTCTCCGGCCTGCTGCTCGCGCCGATGGCCGCGCCGGTGCTGTGGGTCGTGCTGCTGGGCCTGGGCCCGTCGACGTTCCCGCTGGCGCTGACGCTGATCAACCTGCGCACGCGCACCCCCGCCGGCTCGGCCGCGCTGTCGGGCTTCATGCAGGGCGTGGGCTATACGCTCAGCTGCATCGGCCCGCTGCTGTTCGGCGTATTGCACGGCGCGACCGGTGGCTGGCGGTGGCCGTTCGCGATGCTCTACGGCTTCGTCGCCGTGCTGCTGGTCGGCGGCTGGCTGGCCTGCAAGCCGCGCGCGCTCGAGGACAGCTGGTAAGCAGCGTCCTGCGCCGGCCGTGGTCGGCGCCCGGGTCCCGGCGATATCCTCGGTCTCCCTGTCGTTCGAGGAGGACCGGATGTCCGGTGCCCCGCTGCCGAGCCATGTCGCCGGCCCCACCGATGCGCCACTGCTCGACGAGACCGTCGGCGCCATGCTGGCGCGCATCGCCGCCCGGCATCCCGACCGCGAAGCGCTGGTCGTGCCGCCGCAGGCGGTGCGGCTGACCTACCGCGAACTCGATGCCGCGGTCACGCGGCTCGCCGCGGGCCTGCTCACGCTGGGGCTCGAGCCGGGCGATCGCATCGGCATCTGGTCGCTCAACCGCGCCGAATGGGTGCTGATGCAGTTCGCCACGGCGCGCGCGGGCCTGGTGCTGGTCAACATCAACCCGGCGTACCGCACGCACGAACTCGAATACGCATTGACCCGCGTCGGCTGCCGCGCGCTGGTGCTCGCCCGTGCATTCAAGTCCTCCGACTACGTCGGGCTGTTGCGCGAACTGGCGCCCGAGCTCGACGGCGCGACGCCCGGCGCGCTGCATGCGGCCCGGCTGCCCGAGCTGCGCCAGATCCTGCTGCTGGGCGACGGCGACGATGTCCCCGGCACGCTGCGCTTCGATGCGGTCGCGCGTTGCGACGATGCGAGCGCACACGCGCGGCTGGCCGCGCTGCAGCACCGGCTCGCACCGGACGACGCGATCAACATTCAGTTCACGTCCGGCACCACCGGCGCGCCGAAGGGCGCGACGCTGAGCCACCGCAACATCGTCAACAACGGCTGGTTCGTCGGCGAGGCGATGCGCCTGACCGAGGCCGACCGGCTGTGCATCCCGGTGCCCTTCTACCACTGCTTCGGCATGGTGCTGGGCAACCTCGCCTGCGTGACCCACGGCGCCTGCATGGTCGTGCCGGGCGAAGGCTTCGATCCGCTGGTCACGCTGCGCACCGTCGAGCGCGAACGCTGCACCGGCCTGCATGGCGTGCCGACGATGTTCATCGCCGAACTCGACCATCCGCGCTTCGGCGAGTTCGACCTGTCGACGCTGCGCACCGGGATCATGGCCGGTTCGCCGTGCCCGGTCGAGGTCATGAAGAAGGTCGTCGAGCGCATGCACATGCACGAGGTCACGATCGCCTACGGCATGACCGAGACCAGCCCGGTGAGCTTCCAGACCACGCCCGACGACCCGCTCGACCGGCGTGTCGACTCCGTCGGCCGGGTGCACCCGCACGTCGAGGTGCGCATCGTCGACAAGGACGGCGTCATCGTGCCGCGCGGCGAGACCGGCGAACTGCAGACCCGCGGCTACTCGGTGATGCGCGGCTACTGGGGCGAGCCGGCGCGCACCGACGACGTGCTCGACGCCGAGGGCTGGATGCACACCGGCGACCTGGCCACGCTCGACGCCGACGGCTACTGCCGGATCGTCGGCCGGCTCAAGGACATGCTCATCCGCGGCGGCGAGAACATCTACCCGCGCGAGATCGAGGAGTTCCTGCACACCCACCCCGCGGTCGCCGACGTGCAGGTGTTCGGCGTGCCCGACGACCGGTTCGGCGAGGAGGTCTGCGCCTGGATCCGCCTGGCCGATGGCGCCACGTGCATCGCCGACGACATCCGCGCGTTCTGCCGCGGCCGCATCGCCCATTACAAGATCCCGCGCTACGTCGAATTCGTCGACGGTTTCCCGATGACGATCACCGGGAAGGTGCAGAAGTATCTGATGCGTGAGATGGCGGCGGCAGGTGACCGCGCGCGGACGGAAGTCGCCGGCAGTCGCAAGCCCGCCTGAACCGGGTGTCGTGGCGCCGGCGGCCGCACCGACACCGGCTTAACATCGCCGCGGGCAGCCTTTCGCACGTCGAGACATGCGCAGGGGTGGTGCATTTCGACATTTCTTTGGCTAGGAGTGCCGAAACACCGTGTCCAATCGCCCCTTGACCCGGCGCCGCGCGCGCCGCCCGTTCGTGCGTCTCGCGGCCACTTTTGTGACCGCCGTCACCTTTCCGGCCGCCGCCGATGGGTCGCTCGACGATGCCATCGCCCTGCGCGACCAGTCGCAGTTCGCCCAGGCCCTGGCGCTGATCCAGGGCCGGCTCGATGCCGCGCCCGGAGACCGCGAGGCGCTGCGCCTGCAGGTGCTCACGCTCGCCGACCTCGGCGCCAGCGCGCTGGCCGCCGACGTGCTCGCCCGCCATGACGGCCTGCTGCCCGATCACGAGCGCGAGCGCATCGAGGGCGATGCCCTCGCCCGGCGAATCGGCTGGAGCCGGGTCGAGCCCGAACGCCCCGATGCGCGGCTGGACGCGATGCGCGACACGCTAGCGACGATCGAGGCATTGCAGCGCAGCGCACCGCGCCGTACGAACTGGGAAGCGACGCGGCTGCGCGTGGACACGCTGTCGGCGCTGAGCCACCTGCAGCAGCACCAGGCGGTCGTCGACGGCTACCGGGCGCTGCGCGACGCGGACATCGAGGTCCCGGCCTACATCCTGCCCACGGTCGGCGACGCGCTGCTCGCGCTGCGCCGCCCCGGCGAGGCAGCGACCGTGCTCGAGACGGCGGTCGGACACGCGCCCGACGACGTCAATGCCCGCATCCTGCTGGGCTACGCGTACCTGGAGAGCGAGCGCTTCGATCGCGCGCTGCCGGTGTTCGAGGCGGTCGCGGCGTCGCAGGACGCCTGGCCGCGACGGGCCGGCGCGCCGTTCGGCTACGAGAACTGGGATCGGTTCGAGGCGGACGTCAATCTCGCGCTCGCGTACTCCCATGCCGGCGACCAGGCGCGCGCCGAGGCGATGCTGCGCTCGCTGGTCGCCATCGGTCCGCACAATGCAAGGCTGCAGGCCGCCTACGGCGCGGTGCAGTCGCGCCGCCTGCGGCCATCGGCGGCACTGGAGCGCTACGAGATGGCGCGCACGCTCGAACCGCAGGCGCGCGATGCGCTGGCAGGACGCGTGGGCGCGCTGCTGGCGCTCGACCGCGCCGATGCCGCCAGCGAGGCGCTGACCACCCTGCGCACCGCGCATCCGGAGGATCCGCGTCTCGAGCGCGATGCCCGCGCCGTGGCGCTCCACCGCGGCATACAGGCGACGCTGACGGCGTCCCGCGGGCGCAGCCGGACGCGCGATGCCGGCACGTCGGCCTCGCCGCTCGGCAGTCGCGACGGCGGCTGGGCGCTCGACCTGCGCTCGCCGCTGATCGACGACCGCTGGCGGCTGGGCGTCGTCGCGCAGGAACGCCATGCGGATTTCGATACCGGGCGCACGCGCCTGCGCCAGCACGGGGTCGGCGCGTGGTATCGCCACGACCGGCTCGGCGCGTCGCTGTGGGTCGGCCGGCTCGATGTCGACGGCGGTCCGCGGCAGGACCGCGTGGCCTGGGACGCGGCTGTCGACTGGCGCTTCAACGACGCCTGGCGTGCCGGGATCGGCATCGCGCGCAACACGATCGACGCCTCGCTGCAGGCACGCCGGTTGGGCATCGCCGCAGACAGCGTGACGCTGGAGGCCGCGTACGCACCCGACGAGCGCGTCTCGCTCGATCTGCACGCCACCCGGCTGCGCTACGACGACGGCAACCGGCGCGACCGCATCGGCTTCGATGCGAGCCGGCAGCTGCTCGGCCGTCCGCATCTGCGCATCGACGGCCTGCTGTCGGCCGACGCCAGCCGCGGCTCGCGCGGCGCGGAGGTCGGCTACTTCAACCCGGCACGCGACGCCTCCGCAAGCCTGGGCCTGCGCCTGGACCACATCGCCTGGCGCCGCTACGAGACCGCATTCCGACAACGCCTGGAACTGGCCGCCGGTCCGTACTGGCAGCGCGAGGCCGGCACCGCCTGGGTGCCGACGCTGGGCTATCGCCACCTGTGGCAGCGCGACGGCCGCGCGATCGAGTACGGGCTGGCGTGGTCGCGCCCGGTCTATGACGGCCAGCGCGAGCAGCGCGTCGCCTTCGACCTGGGCCTGCACTGGGGAGGCGCACGATGACACGCATGCTGCTGGCCGCGCTGCTGCTGCTCGCGACGTTCGCCCTGCCCGCACGGGCTTCACTGCTGGTGCTCAGCTACCACGACATCCGCGACGACGTCGCCGCCAAGGGCGATCCCGACGCGTACGCGGTGTCGACCGCCAACTTCGCCCAGCACCTGGACTGGCTGCGCGCCAACGGCTATCGCGCAGTCAGCGTGCAGGCGGTGCTGGACGCGCGCGCCGGCGGGCCGCCGCTGCCGGACAAGGCCGTGCTGCTGACGTTCGACGACGGCCTGCGCAGCGTCTACACGCACGCCTTCCCGCTGCTGCGCGCCTACGGCTGGCCGGCCCTGGTCGCCCCGGTCACCGGCTGGCTGGACCTGCCCGAGGGCGCCGTGGTGCCTTACGGCCCGCGCGATTTCGGCCGCGACGACTTCCTGACCTGGGCGCAGCTGCGCGAGATGCGCGACAGCGGGCTGGTCGAGATCGGCTCGCACAGCCACGACCTGCACCGGGGCGTGCCGGGCAATCCGTTCGGCAACCAGACCCCTGCCGCGGTGACGCGGATCTGGTCGCAGGCCGGCGGCTACGAGTCCGAGAACGCGTGGCGGGCGCGAATCGAGCGCGATCTGCGCACCAGCCGCGACCTGATCGTACGCCACACCGGGCACGCGCCGCGCGTGATCGTGTGGCCGTACGCCGCGTACAACGGCGTCGCCAACGACATCGCGGGCCGCCTCGGCATGACGCTGTCGTTCGACCTGGAAGGCCGGGCGCGCCAGGCCGACCTCGGCCAGCAGGGCGAGACCCGCGTCGAGGGCGCGTCGCTGGCGAGCCTGGCGCGACTGCTGATGCACCGCAATCCCGACGTGCGCGACCTCGCCGGGGAGCTGCGCCGCGACCTGTCGCTCGACGGCGTGCGCGCGGTCCAGGTCGACCTGGACTACGTCTACGACGACGACGCCGCGCAGATGGCGCGCAACGTGGACGCACTGGTGCAACGGATCCACGACATCGGCCCCAGCCATGTGTTCCTGCAGGCGTTCGCCGACCCCGACGGCGACGGCGCCGCCGAGGCGGTGTACTTCCCCAGCCGCCACCTGCCGATGCGCGCCGACCTGTTCAACCGCGTCGCCTGGCAGTTGCGCACGCGCGCCGGCGTGCGGGTGTTCGCATGGATGCCGGTACTGGGCTTCGAACTCCCCGATGCCGCGCTGCAGGCGCAGCTGCGGATCGCCGCGAGCGACCCGGCCGAGATCCCGCGGCTGGACCCGGGCGATCCGCGCACGCGCGCGATCGTGTCCGACCTCTACGCCGAGCTCGCGATCGCCGCGCATTTCGACGGCCTGCTGTTCCACGACGATGCCTATCTGCGCGACGACGAGATCCCGGGCTACGGCGGCGGTGTGCCGGCGGCGCGCACGCAGGCACTGGTCGATTTCACCCTCGCGCTCAAGGCCGCGGCCGAGCGCTGGCGCCCCAAGCTCACGACCGCGCGCAACCTGTTCGCGCGGCCGGTGCTCGAGCCGGCGGCCGAGGCCTGGTTCGCGCAGCGCCTCGAACCGTTCCTGGCGGCCTACGACTACACGGCGCTGATGGCGATGCCGCAACTCGAGGGTGTCGAGGCCGGCCGCGCCGACGCCTGGCTGCGCGGGCTTGCCGACGCGGTCCGCACGACGCCGGGCGGCGTCGAGGGCACCCTGTTCGAGCTGCAGACCGTCGACTGGCGCGCACCCGCGCCGCTGCCCGGCACCACGCTGCGCGCGCAGGCGCGCCTGCTCTCGGCCGCGGGCATCCGGCACCTGGGTTACTACCCCGACGATTTCGTCGGCGACCGGCCGCCGCTCGAGGACGCGCGCGAGGCGATGTCGGCGCGGCAATTTCCGTACATGGAGCGTTGAGCATGGATCTGGCCGCATTGCCGTGGACGCGCTGGCTGTTCAATTTCGCGTTCTTCTACCCGATCGTCATGTCCGTGCTGTGGATGACCGGCGGGCTGTACTACTACCTGCGCCGCGAACGCAAGGGTCCCAGGCCCGACGCGCCGCCGCCGCTGCGCCGCGCACCGTTCGTCTCGATCCTGGTGCCGTGCCACAACGAGGAAGCGCACATCGTCGCCACGATCACCGCGCTGTCGGCCCAGGCGTATCCCGACTACGAGATCGTCGCCATCGACGACGGCAGCGGCGACCGGACCTGCGAGCTGCTCGACGCGCTGGTGGCCGACCACCCGCGGCTGCGCGTGGTGCATCTGGCGCAGAACCAGGGCAAGGCCAATGCGCTGCGCATCGGTACGCTGGCCGCACGGTCGGACCTGCTGGTCTGCATCGATGCCGATGCGACGCTCGATCCGCACGCGGTGCGCTGGATGGTCGGGCACCTGATCGACGGCCCGCGCGTGGGCGCGGTGACCGGCAACCCGCGGATACGCAACCGCACGACGCTGATGGGCCGCATGCAGATCGGCGAGTTCTCGGCGATCATCGGCCTGATCAAGCGCGCGCAGCGGACCTATGGCCGGTTGTTCACCGTGTCGGGCGTGATCTGCGCGTTCCGCCGCACCGCGCTGCACGACGTCGGCTACTGGTCCGACCGCATGGTCACCGAGGACATCGACATCTCCTGGCGGCTGCAGCTCGCCGGCTGGGACATCCGCTACGAGCCCAACGCGCTGTGCTGGATCCTGATGCCCGAGACGCTGCGCGGCCTGTGGTCGCAGCGGCTGCGCTGGGCCTGCGGCGGCGTCGAGGTCCTGCTCAGCCACGGCCGCAGCGTGCTGGGCTGGAAGAAGCGGCGCATGTGGGGCGTGCTGGCCGAGTACCTGCTGAGCCTGGTCTGGGCCTACGTCATGCTGGCGATCATCGTGCTGTGGGCGCTCGGTCACTTCGTGCCGCTGCCGCCCGCGCTGCACGTGGAGACCATCCTGCCGCGCTGGCACGGCATGGTGCTGGCGTTCGTGTGCATGCTCCAGTTCGCCACCAGCCTGATGATCGAGCGCCGCTACGAGGCGCGGATGGCGCGCCATTTCTACTGGGTGATCTGGTACCCGATCGCGTTCTGGATGCTCGGCATGCTGACGGCGGTCGTGGCCTTCCCGCGCACCCTGCTGCGACGCGGCGCCCGGCGCGCCCAGTGGACCAGTCCCGACCGTGGAGCGACCGCATGAGGCCACCGATCATCGACCACAGCCGGCACCGGCCGCCGACACGCCGGGCCGCATCCGGCGCCCTGACCGCCGCCGCGTGGATGGTCTACGCCTGGCTGTGGGCCCCGCTAGTCACCGCGGTCGCCTGGTTCGTCGGGCTGCGCAGCGCCTACCTGCGCCTGTACGTGGCCGAGAACGCACTCGACCCGTTCCTGCTGCTGTCGCTGCCGGTCATCGCGCTGGTGTGCAGCGTGTCGCTGATCGGCTGGGCCGAATACAACCGCGCGCGTTTCGCCGACGCCGACCGCCGCCACCGGCGCGTGGACATCGGCCACGACCAGGTCCGGATCGCGCTGGGCGCGAGCGATGCACTGGCCGCGAAACTGCAGAGCGGGCGGATCGTCCAGGTCGCGCTCGACGACGACGCCCGTCCCGTGGCCATCCGGCGCGGCAGCTGAGCCGGCGCCGGTGGGCCGGCGACGTGGCGGCGCTACGGGTGCCGCACCTGTCCCGCGCCCTGCACGACGAAGCGCTCGACCGTCAGCGCCTCCAGGCCCATCGGCCCGTAGGCGTGCAGGCGCGTGGTCGAGATCCCGATCTCCGCGCCCAGCCCCAGCCCGCCGCCGTCGCTGAAGCGCGACGAGGCGTTGACCATCACCACCGCCGCGCGCAATGCGGCGACGAAGCGGGCCGCACTGGCATCGTCGCGCGTGGCGATGACCTCGGTGTGGTCGGAGCCGAAGCGCTGGATGTGCGCGATCGCCGCGTCGAGCGAATCGACCACGCGCGCGGCGATGACCAGGTCGAGGAACTCGGCCGCATAGTCGTCCTCGCCGGCCGCGGCGACGTCGCCGACCAGCGCGCGGATGCGCGCATCGCCGCGCACCTCGACGCCCGCCGCGCGCAGCACCTGCACCGCGTGCGGCACGAACGCCGCGGCGATGTCGGCGTGCACCAGCAGCGTCTCCAGCGCATTGCAGGCACTGGGCCGGCTGGTCTTGCCGTCGATCAGCAACCGCAGCGCGGCATCGGGGTCGGCGCTGGCGTCGACGAACAGGTGGCACACGCCCTTGTAGTGCTTGATCACCGGGACGCGCGCATGCTCGGCCACGAAGCGGATCAGCCCCTCGCCGCCGCGCGGGATCGCCAGGTCCACCAGGTCCGACAGCTGCAGCAGGTCGAGCATCGTCTCGCGGCGCAGGTCGGCGACCAGCGTCAGCACGTCGGGACCGATGCCCTGCGCGGCGATCGCCTCGCGCAGCGCGGCCGCGATCGCGGTATTGCTGTGGATCGCCTCGCTGCCGCCGCGCAGGATCACGCCGTTGCCGGCCTTGATGCACAGTGCCGCGGCGTCGGCGGTCACGTTCGGCCGCGCCTCGTAGATCATTGCGATCACGCCCAGCGGCACGCGTACCTTGCGCACGCGCAGGCCGTTGGGGCGCACGTCGTCCCGGGTCACCTGCCCGACCGGATCGGGCAGCGCGGCGACCTCGCGCACCGCCGCCGAAATGCCGTCGAGCCGCGCCGCGTCGAGCCGCAGGCGATCGAGCAGCGCGCCGCCGGTGCCGCGCACCTGGGCGGCGGCGACGTCCCGGGCGTTGGCCGCGAGGATCGCGTCGGCGTGCGCATCGAGCGCGTCGGCCATCGCGCGCAGCAGCGCGTCGCGCTCGTCCGTGCCCAGCCCAGCGAGCGTGCGTGCGGCCTCGCGGCACGCCAGCGCCTGGTCCCGGATCGTCTGCATGCCGGCTCCTGTGCCGAGGAAACAGGGCGTCAACCCTAGCACCGCGGCGGCGCGCATGGGACCTGCGCCTTCGCCTACTCCAGCGTCGGCAAGGCGATCCGCGTCGGTTGCGCGGGCAGATACAGCAGCTCGAGCGTCCGCGCGGTCTCCACGCGCGCCAACCGCAGCGGCGCGATCGCACGTTCGGCGACCACCGTGTGGGTGACGCCGGCGCGATCGACGAAGCGCAGGCGCAGGGCGATCACCGGTGCGTCGTTGATCACCGTGCCGGTGTGCTCGGCCGACAGCACCTCGGCCACCACCGGCACGCCGCCGTAGCGCAGCTCGGCCGGCACGGCCAGCGCATGGCGCCGCAGCGTCCGTGCGACGAACGCCAGCACCGCCACCAGCAGCAGCACCGCGATCGCCAGCCCGAACTCGGCCTGACCATGACCGAACATCTCCGACCATTCGCCACCGGCCTGGTAATGGCGCAGCCGCAGGCGCCAGGCACACAGCGCAGCGATGCCCAGCGGCAGCAGCGGCAAGGCCCAGGCCCAGAGGGCCGGGCGCGAACGCGCGCCCTCGATCACCAGGGGCGGCGCGCGACGCGGATCCGGCGCCAGCCGCACCGCCAGGCGCCCGCCGGGCACGAACCGGCGCAACTGCGGCCGGGTGTCGACCAGGGTCACTACATCCTGGATCCGATGCCCGCCCAGGTTGTCGAACGCCAAGGTCACCGTGGTCGCCGGGCCCGGCCCTGCGGTCGCCGCAAGCACTTCGGCCTCGCGACGGACGCCGGCGGTGGCGATCCGGCGTACGCGCCACCACTGCCGCAGCGGCCAGACCGCGGCCCACGCCGCTGCCAGCGTCGCCAGTGCCATCGCCACGAGCACCAGGATCAGCTCGATCATCGGGTCGCCTCCGGCGCCAGCGGCTGCGTCTCGCGTGTCCGCGCCAGGTAGCGCCAGCCGGTGCCGCGGCCCGGGTCCACCCGCAGCAGCACATCCGAGCGCGCGCCGTCGCTGCGCCCGGCGGCCAGCAGGGCGCCGTCGCGTGCGCGCCAGATCGCGTCGAGCCGGTCCACGCCCAATGCCAGCGTCCAGCGCACGTCGCCGTCCTCGCCGACCGCACTGAGCAGCTGCGGCGCATCGCGCGCCGCATCGGCGGCGTGCAGCACCAGGCGATCGCGCGCATCACCGACCGTCCACAGCGCATCATCGGCCGTCAGCCAGGCGCGCTGCAGCAAGGGACGCATCGCGTTGATGTACGCATTGCGCGCACCGCGCGCCTGCCCCGCACGCGCATCGGCCTGCTGCCGTTGCTCGCGGTAGGCCGCCATCGCGCGCATGTAGTCCGCCTGCTCGGCGTGGAACCGCCGCAGCGCCGCCGGCAGCTGCGCACGGTAACGTGCCCGTGCCTGCCGATAGGCGGCCTCGCTGGGGAAATCGGACGGCTCGCGCCCGAAATGCGGCATGCGCGGCGATTCCGGCTCCGGCACGTCGTCCTCGGGCCCGACCTGCGAGAGCGCCGTCTCGACGTCCAACGGCGGCTGCGCCGGGTCGCGCAGGAACACGCCGCGGATGAACACCGCCTCGCCCACCGGCGCGAAGCCGTTGGCATCGGGTGAGCGCCAGTGGAGCCGCCCACGCAGCAGCTGGCGGCGTGCGTCGAGCACGTCGTCGCCGCTGCGCTCGCGCCCGGCGGCCAGCGCCTGCGCCTCCGCCGGCGCCGCCAGCAGCGTCCAGATGCCCTCGGCGTCGACCGCGGCCGAAGCCGATGCCAACGTGGGCGCGGCCATCGCCGGGTCGGCAGCGTCGAACAGCGTCGCCGGGTCGATGTCGTCCGCCGCCGTCGGCGCCAGCGTGTCGCCGTCGATGCGCCAGGCGCGGCCCTGCGCGTCGACGATCGCCAGCCGCCCGGCCTGCGTGTCGTAGCGCGCGCGTTGCACCGGCGTGGCCAGTGGGCCGTCGGGCTTCTGGCGATGGCCATCGGCCCGGTCGAAGGCATAGACCGCATTGCGCCATGCGAACAGGTAGCGCTGCGATGCGCCGAGCAGCGCGCCGCGGCCCCAGTCTCGGCCCTGCGCATCCTCGGCGTTCAGGCGTCGGCTCCACAGCAGCCGGCCGTGGCGCATGTCGACGACCTGCGCGTACTGGCGCGAGCGGCTGCGCACGATGCCGTTCTCGACCGCGTGCGCGCGGGTGTCCTCGAGCACAAACGCCATCTGCGACGCATCGGCATCGTCGAGCAGCAGCGGGCCGGACTGGATCCGGCTGTCGGCATGGCGCGAGAGCATCCAGGCGATCAGCAGCGGGATACCGGCGACCATCCCAAGCCCCATGCCCACCGCCAGCACGGACTTGCGTAGCTGCGCGAAGGTCATGTCAGCACCAGATCGTCGCGGTGGACGATGTTGCCGCCGTAGCTGTAGCCGAGCACAGACTCGATGTCGCGTGTATGCCGGCGCAGCAGGCGCCGGATGTCGTCGGCCGCGTACTGGCTGACGCCGCGTGCGACCGCGTCCTGGCCATCGCCGTCGCGCAGCACGATCTCGACCAGGTCGCCGCGGCGGAATGCGCCCTCGACCGCGACCACGCCACCGGGCAGCAGCGACGCCCCCTTCTCCACCGGCGCATGGGCAGCGCCGGCATCGACGACCAGCGCGCCCGGCTCGGCCGGTGCGTTGCGCAGCCAGTGCTTGCGCGCCGCCAGCCGGGTGCGCAGCGCGTGGATGCGGGTGCCGGTCAGGCGGTCGCGGGCCAACGCGTCGAGCACCTCGGCGCGGCGGCCGTTGAACAGCACGGTTGCGATGCCGGCCGATGCCGCGCGCTGGGCGGCTTCGAGCTTGGTGCGCATGCCGCCGGTGCCGACACTGCTGCCCGCGCCGCCTGCGACTGCGAGCAGCGAGCCGCTCATCTGCGCGACCACCGGCATCGGCCGTGCGAACGGTTCCACCCGCGGATCGGCGTCGTAAAGGCCGTCGATGTCGGTGGCGATGAACAGCACCTCGGCATCGACCAGCGCGGCGACGATCGCGGCGAGGTTGTCGTTGTCGCCGAGCTTGAGTTCGTCCACCGACACGGTGTCGTTCTCGTTGACGACCGGCAAGGTGCGGTGGCGCAGCAGCGCCTGCAACGTGGCGCGCGCGTTGAGATACCGGCGGCGGTTGCGCAGATCGTCGTGGGTCAGCAGCACCTGCGCGACGGGCCGCTCGAAGAAGCCCTGCCAGAACCCGGTCAGCCGGGCCTGGCCGAGCGCGGCCAGCGCCTGGCGCTCGGCCATCGGCGCGCCCGGCTCGCCGCCGGCCTGCAGGATCGCGCGACCGGCGGCCACCGCCCCCGACGAGACCAGTACGACCTCGCGCCCGGCCGCGTGCGCGGCGCGCACGAAGCCGGCGAGCGCGGCGGCGTACTGCGGCGACAGCCCGCCGCCGTCGGCGGCCAGCAGGCTGCTGCCGACCTTGAGCACCGCGCGCCGCCACGGCGGCAGCGGCTGCTCGGGAAACACAGGGGACGAGGAGACCGACATCGCGCCTGCCTTCAGCGGGTATGCCACTGCCGAACGACCAGATCGCTCGCGCCTTGCAGCGCGAGCGGGTCGGCCGCGACGATGGCCTGGGCGTCCTCGAGCGAGGCGACATTGCGCAGCACGTACGCGCCGCCACTGCCGTCGCCGAAACCGCCCGTCATCTCCAGCAGGCCGCGGTCGCGCAAGTCGTCGAGGAAAGCCTGGTGCGGCGCGACCACCGAGGCCTCGAACTCGGGCCGCCGCATCGCCAGCACCAGGTAGCGCGTGGTCGTGCTCATGCCAACGCCTGCCAGCGCGCACGCAAGGCATCTAGCCGCAGGTCGGCGGCGCCACCCGGCGAGGTCCGCGCCGCCAGGCTGCCCTCGGGCGTGCGGCCCTGGCCGGCGGTGTCGGCGCTCTGCGCGGCGGCCTTGTAGGCCTCGCGGAACGGGACGCCCGCGATCGCGGCCTCGACCGCGACGTCGGTCGCGTACATGCCCGAGTCGACCGCCGCGCGCAGCCGGTCCTCGCGCCATTCCAGGTTCGCCAGCAAGGCCGGCAGCAGTTCCAGTGCGGCCAGCCCGCGGCCGAAGCCGTGGAAGATCGCGCCCTTGGAGCTCTGCAGGTCGCGGTGGTAGCCCGACGGCAGCGACAGCAGCTGCTCGATCTCGGTGCGCGCGGCAGCGACGCTGGCGTGCGTGGCGCGCATCAGCTCGACGACATCGGGATTGCGCTTGTTGGGCATGATCGAACTGCCGGTGGTGTACTGCGCCGGCAGCGCGACGAAACCGTACTCGGCGCTGGTGAACTGCGACAGGTCCCAGGCCAGGCGGCGCAGGTCGAGCGTGGCGCTGCCCAGCGCCTCGAGTGCGGCGAGCTCGAACTTGCCGCGCGAGAGCTGCGCGTAGACCGGCGAGACCTGCAGCCGCGCGAAGCCCAGCGCAGCCGTCGTGTGGTCGCGGTCGAGCGCCAGGTTCACGCCGTAGCCGGCCGCCGTGCCCAGCGGATTGCAGTCGATCAGCGCCAGCGTGTCGGCCGCGCGTACCGCGTCGTCGATGAAGGCCTCCGCCCAGCCCGACCACCACATGCCGCCCGACGACAGCACCGCGCGCTGGATGTGGGTGTAGCCGGGAATCGGCAGGTCGCGCTCGGCCTCGGCCCTGTCCAGCGCGATCTTGGCGATCTCGCGCGACAGCGCGGCCAGCCGGGCGAGCTTCTCCTTGAGCCACAGCCGCGTGGCGACCAGTACCTGGTCGTTGCGGCTGCGGCCGGTGTGGATGCGGCGGCCGGCATCGCCCAGGCGCTCGGTCAGGCGCGCCTCGATCGCCGAATGGCCGTCCTCGAAGCGGTCGTCGAGCACGAATGCACCACTGCGGAAGTCCTCGGCCAGCGTCTCCAGTTCGCGCTCCAGGCCGGCGAGTTCCTCGGCCGACAGGATGCCCACACGCTGCAGGCCCTGCGCGTGCGCGGCGCTGGCGGCGATGTCGTGCAGGAAGAACGCGCGGTCGAGGATCACGTCGTCGCCGGCCAGGAATGCCTGGATCTGCGTGTCGACGGCGACGCCGGGCTTCTGCCAGAGGAGATTGCTCATGTCTGTTTCCAGTTGTGATCTGTAGGAGCGCGCTTGCGCGCGAATGGCGTTAGGGGGAAAGCGTCATCGCGCGCGAGCGCGCTCCTACACAAAGAGGATCAATGCGGGATCGAAGCCAGCTCGTCGAAGCCCAACGCGCGGTTGAGATTCTGCATCGCCTGCGTCGCCGCGCCCTTGAGCAGGTTGTCGAGCGTCGCCACCACGACCACGCGGCCGTTGCCCTGCGCCATCGAAAAGCCGCCGACCTGCGCGCCGTGGCGGCCGGCGATGCGGCTCACCCACGGCGCCTCGTCGACCACCTCGACCAGCGGCTCGCCGGCATAGCGCGCCTCGAACAGCGCCTTGACCGCGTCGCGCGACATCGGCGCGCGCAGCCACAGGTTCACGGTCATCGTGATGCCGCGGAAATGCGGCGCCACGTGCGGCATGAACTCCACCGGCACGCCGAGCCGGGCCGAGACCTCGCGCTCGTGCACATGGCCGGTCAGCGCATAAGGCATCAGGTTGTCGGCCAGCAACGCGACGTCGTTCTTGTCCGACGGCGTGGTGCCCGCACCGGAATAGCCGGACACGCCAAAGCACTGCGGCGGGCCGGCGAGCCGGTCGAGCAGCGGCGCGATCGCCAGCTGCATCGCCGTCGCGTAGCAGCCGGGGTTGCTGATGCGCGTCTGGCCGGCATAGGCGTCGCGGGTCAGCTCCGGCAACCCGTAGTACCAGGCCGGGTCGAAGCGGTAGTCGGCCGACAGGTCGACGATCACGGTATCGGGCCGGGCCGCGTCCAGCGCCTCGACGTACGGCGCCGCCTTGCCATTGGGCAGCGCCAGGATCACCGCATCGGCGCCCTTGGCCGCGATCGCCGCGGCATCGAGGTTCTCGAAGCGCAGTTCGCCCTGCCAGGCGTCGTTGTGGTCGGCCACGCGCTGGCCGTCGAGCTCGCGCGAGGACACGAACGCCAGTTCGAGGCCGGGATGCGCGGCGACGAGGCGGATCAGCTCGCTGCCGGTGTGGCCGCGGGCACCGACGATGCCCAGCGTGCGCCTTGCGGTCGTGTTCGAGGTCGTCATGTGCGTCGTCCTTCAGCCGGCCAGCGTCGCGGCGCGCGTCGCGCAGTGCGCCACGCAGCGCTGGATCTGCTCGAAACCGTCGAGCCCGTACCAGAACACCTTCCACTTCTCCTGCTTGATGCAGCCGTCGGACTCGGCGTAGTAGAAGATGTTGACCGGGTTGTGGTGGCGCGAGCGCCAGAACAGCTGCGGCGTCTCCTCGCGCATCACCTGCCACACCGCCCGCCCCAGGCCCTCGCCCTGGGCGTCATCGAGCACGGCGAACTTGTCGAGGTAGGTGCTGCCCTCGGCCTCGGTCAGTACGACCGCCGCGCGGTAGTTCTCGCTGACGTAGGCGCGCAGCAGCGCCGTGCGCTCGAAGTAGTCGTCGGCCAGCGTGCGCCCGAAGCTCGACTCGATCAGGGTCCGCAGCCGCGGCAGGTCGAGCGCGTCCCACGACGCGGCGCGCAGCACGCGCTCGCCGCGCCGCACCAGCGTGCCCGAGCCCTTGTGCGTGAACAGCTCCTTGGCCAGGTCCGCCGGCCGCGTGATCGACACCGACGAGGCCAGCGGCAGCCCTTCGAGCAGATCCTTGATCTGCTCGATCTTGACCTTCATGCCCCCGTGCAACCACGGCTGCTGGATCAGGTGGTCGTACTCGGTCGACAGGTTGATCGAGTCGATCACCTTGCCCGCCTCGTCGAGCAGCCCGCCGGTACCGGTCAGGAAGATGATCTTGTAGGGCTGCAGCTCGCGCACCAGCTCGTTGGCGGCGAAGTCGGCGTTGACGTTGAGGATCTGGCCCGAGGCGGTCTCGCCCAGGCTCGTGATCACCGGGATCGAGCCGGCCTGCAGGCTGGCCTCGATCGGCGCCAGGTTCACCCGCTCCACCTCGCCCACCAGCCCGTAGGTGTCGCGGTCCAGGTACCGCGCCTCGAACACGCCGCCGGTGATCGACGTCGCGCGCGCGCCGTTCTTCTGCAGCGCCTCGACCAGGCGCAGGTTCGCGGCCTGGAACACCCGGCGCACGACCGCCAGCGCCTCGGGCGTGGTCACGCGCAGCCCGTCGATGGTCGTCTTCTCGATGCCGGCCGCCGACAGTTCGGCGTCGAGCTGCGGGCCGGCGCCGTGCAGCACGATCGGCGTCAGCCCGACCTCCTGCAGGAACGACAGCGACGAGGTCAGGTCGTCGAGCTCGTCGCGCAGCACCGCGCCGCCGACCTTGACCACGGCGAAGCGCTTGGCGTCGAGCTGCGAGAAGCGCTTGAGGTACTGGCTGATCTCCTTCGCGCTCGCCATGCTCGAGAGCAGGCGCACGATGGTCTGGCGGGTCTGTTGGTGTGCGTGCATGGGTCTGTTCTTGGTGAGGCTTCGTTGATGCGAATGACACGGGTCACTGGGATGGCCGGGATCAATCGTAGGAGCGCGCTCGCGCGCGATGAGGCGTTACCGAAACCGTCCATCGCGCGCGAGCGCGCTCCTACACGGCCTCATGGTGCGGGCCCGCAGCCAGCCCGCCGTTGATGATCCGGTGGACCGAGTCGGCGTAGCGCTGCAGCTGGTCGAGGGTCACGAACTCGTCGGCGGTATGCGCCTGGGCGATGTCGCCCGGCCCATAGACCAGCGCGGTATAGCCGCCGGCCGAGAACAGCGAAGCCTCGGTCCAGAAGTCGACCGCGTTGCCGATCGGCAGCTCCAGCGCGTCGGCGACGTCGCGCGCGGCCAGGCGCCGCTCTTCCGCCCGCGCAGCACTTCCATCAAGAGCCGCGCCCGACGGCAGGCTCGGCCCGCGGAACGTCTCCTCGAAGTGCGCGGCCGCGGGCTCGGCGAAGCCTGCGAAGGTCGCCAGCAGGTCGTCGACGTCCATCGACGGCAGCGGCCGGAAGCCAAAGCGCAGTTCGGCCTCAGGCGCGATCATGTTGGCCTTGATGCCGCCGTCGATCCGGCCGATGTTGAAACGCAGCCCGGTCAGGCCGCCGAAGCGCGCCCTCTCCAGCGACGCGACGTGGTCGAGCGCGCGGTCGCCCCAGCGCACCGCCTGGTGCAGCGCGCTCGCGGCCGGGTCCTGCCGCCCGGAGGCATGCCCGGCCCGGCCGGCGAAGCGCATCAGCACCGAGCTGATGCCTCGATGCGCGAGCACCGCCTCGCACTGCGTCGGCTCGGCGACCAGCACCGCGTCGAACCGCAGGCCGCGTGCGAGAAACGCGGCGATGCAGCGCGGATCGTTGGCTTCCTCGTCGGACGAGAACAGGAACGCCGCGTCGCCGTCGCCGGCATTGGCCGCGGCGATCAGCGCCGCGGCCGCGCCCTTGATGTCGCACACGCCCAGCCCGACCACACGGTCGTCCAGGCGCCGCATCGCGTGCGGATCGGCCGTCCACGCCGGCGAATCGGGCACGGTGTCCAGGTGCACGTTGAACAGCACCTTCGGCGCGCCGCGCACCGCGTACAGGCTGACCGCGCCCGCACCGTGGTCGATGACCTCGATCGCGAAGCCCGGCAGCTGCGCGCGGATGTAGTCGAAGATCCCACCCTGCGCCGTGATCGCCCGCGGCGGATTGCGGGTGTCGAAGGCCACCAGGTGTTCGAGATGGTCGAGGGTCTGTTCAAGCATGGATCGGCAAGCCTTCAGAACTGCTTTCATCCGGCCGGAGGAGAGCCCCCTTCTTGTTGCAGGGGGCGCGCCAACGGCACGGGGTCAAGGTGAAATGCCTAGCCAAGTCAACCGCGGTCAGCTGCGGTTGACTTGCGCGTACAGCGTGGAGCTCATGCCGAACAGCTTGATGAATCCTTCCGCTTCCTCGACGCCCCAGTCGGCCGACTGCGCGTAGGTCGCGCCCTTGGCGTTGAGGATGTGCGGCGAGGCCACCGCCACCGCATCGACGCGCGCGCCACGGGTCTCGAGCACGACATCGCCGGTCACGTTGGCCTGCGAGGACGCCAGGAACGCCTCGAGGTCGGTCTTGAGCGGATCGTGGAAGAAGCCCTCGTAGACCAGTTCGGTCCACTTGCGCGCGACCTCGGGCTTGAACCGGTTCTGCTGCTTGGTCAGCACCGTGTCCTCGAGCGCGCGGTGCGCGGCCAGCAGCGCCACCAGGCCCGGCGCCTCGTACACGATGCGGCCCTTGAGCCCGATCACGGTGTCGCCGGTGTACACGCCGCGACCGACGCCGTAGGGCGCGAACAGCGCGTTGAGCTTCGCCAGGATCTGCGCGCCGGGCAGCGTCTGGCCGTCGAGCGCGACCGCCTCGCCGCGCTCGAAGCGCACGGTCACCTGCAGGGGCGCCTCCGGCCACTCGGCACGCGGCGCGCACCAGCCGCGCGCGCCCTCGCCAGGCGCCTCCCAGCGGTCGATCTCGCCGCCGGACATCGTCACGCCCAGCAGGTTCTCGTTGATCGTGTAGGCCTGCTGCTTGGCACGCACGCCGAAGCCGCGTTCTTCCAGATACGCCTGCTCGTAGGCGCGCGTCTGCGTGTGTTCCTTCTGGATCTCGCGGATCGGCGCCACGATGCGGAACTCGCCCTGCGCCTTGACCGCCAGGTCGAAGCGCACCTGGTCGTTGCCCATGCCGGTGCAGCCGTGCGCGATCGCGTTGGTGCCCAGTTCGGCCGCACGCGCGAGCGCCGCGTCGACGATCAGGTAGCGGTCCGACACCAGCAGCGGGTATTGGCCCTGGTAGGCCTCGCCGGCCCAGACGAACGGCTTGACGAAGCCGTCCCAGATCGCCGGCCCGCCGTCGACGGTGACGTGGCTGGCGACGCCCAGTTCGGCTGCGCGCTGCTCGATGAAGGCCCGCTCCTCGGCGTCCACGCCGCCGGTGTCGGCAAACACCGTGTGCACGGTCCAGCCCTGCTCCTTCAGGTAGGGCACGCAGAAGCTGGTGTCGAGACCACCGCTGAACGCAAGGACGATGTCCTTGCTTTCAGCGGCGGCGTGATTCGGGATTCGGGATTCGGGATTCGGGGAAGCGGGTTGCTGCGACATGGACGTAGTCTCTCGAAGGAAAGTTGAAGATGGCGGGACCGGAGCGCTCTTACGAATCCCCGATCCCGAATCCCGAATCCCGGCCGTCATGGCCACGCACCAGCGTGGCCATGACGGCCTTCTGCACGTGCAGCCGGTTCTCGGCCTCGTCGATCGCGATGCAGCGCGGGGAATCCATGACCGCGTCGGTGGCCTTGACGTTGCGGCGCAGCGGCAGGCAGTGCGAGAACACGCCGTTGTTGGTCAGCGCCATCTTGGCCTCGTCGACGATGAAGTGCTTGTACTGGTCGCGGATCGGTTTTTCCGGCGCCCAGTTGCCGAAGAACGGCAGCGCGCCCCAGCTCTTGGCGTAGACCACGTCGGCGCCGGCGTAGGCGCTGTCGATGTCGTGGCTGACCTGCAGCGAGCCGCCGCTCTCGGCGACGTTCTGCGCGGCCCAGTCCATGTAGCGTTCGTCGAGCACGTAGTCCGGGGTCGGGCACAGCAGGGTCACGTCCATGCCCATCCGCGTGGCGATGGTCAGCGCCGAGTTCGCGACCGCGGTATTGAGCGGCTTGGGATGGTAGGTCCAGGTCAGCACGTACTTCTTGCCGCGCAGGTCGGACGTGCCGAAGTGCTCCTGCAGCGCCAGCGCGTGCGCCAGTTCCTGGCAGGGATGGGTGATGGTCTCCATGTTGATGACCGGCACCGGCGAATACTTCGCGAAGGACCTGAGCACGCGGTCCTCGCGGTCGACGGACCAGTCGACGAACTTCGGGAACGCGCGCACGCCGATCAGGTCGACGTAGCGGCCGAGCACCCGCGCGACCTCGGCGATGTGCTCCTCGGTGTCGCCGTCCATCACCGTGCCCAGGTCGAACTCGATCGGCCAGGCGTCCTTGCCGGGCTGCAGCACCACGGCATGGCCGCCGAGCTGGAACGCGCCGAGCTCGAAGCTGGTGCGCGTGCGCATCGACGGGTTGAAGAACACCAGCGCGATCGACCGGCCCTTGAGCGCGTCGCCGAGCTTCTCGCGCTTGAAGCGCGCGGCGTCTGCCAGCACGGCGTCGAGGTCGGCGCGGCTCCAGTCCTGGGTGTTGAGGAAATGGCGGATGGCGGTCATCGGCAGGGCTCGTGGAAAGCGGGAAGAGGAATGGCCGGCGCGGAAACGAAAAAACCCGGCATGGGCCGGGTTCGGTCGGAGACTGCGCACGCGCGCAGGCAGGTTCCGTCTAGCCCGGGAGGATGTGGGCTTCCGGTCGACGCGCGCGCGAGGTCATGCCCGACGCCATGCGAGCGGAGGTCAGGATGTCGGCGTCGGCGCGGGCTGCGGTCATGGGCGCGCATCCTCGCACGCGCCGCGCTGCGCTGCAACAGCCGGACGACCGGTGGCTCACCGCGGCTCGACGACCGGCGTCACCGAGACCCGCACGCGCAGGCGGTTGCCGGGGTCGTAGGGCAGCCGCGAGCGGTACTTCACGCCCTTGTGCACGTAGTCGACGTCGTAGGCGATGGGCCGCCGGAACTCCCGCTCCACCGGCACCATCCGGCAGTCGCCGCCCGCCGAGCGGTCGACCTCCTGCACCTTCTCGTCCTCCGAGCGCAGCACGTCCTTGACCGCGCCCACCACCCGGGCGAAGCCCCGCCGCTGCTCCTCGGCGGTCACCGGCGTGGTCGCCTCGCAGCGCTCGACCATGCTGGTCGCGCGCAGCGTCTGGTACACCGGCTCGGCGCGCAGCACCTGGGCGTACTCCATGCGCGCGTTCTCGATCTGCTGCGGTGGCGGCGGGCCGCCCGGCCCGGCCTGGGCGAGCGCGACGATGGGCATGGCGACGGCCAGCAGCGCCAGCACCGGCATGGACGATCGGCGGGGTCGACGGGCGATCATGGACACCCGGGCAGTGTAGGCGCGGCCCCTCGACCGGGGCTGAATCGTCGCTGTCGTGGACCGACCGGCAGCAGCCCGGACCGGCGCGCACCGCCGCCCTGTCGCCGGCGCCGCCGCACCGCTAGAATCGGGCGGTTATCCGGCGAGCGCGCGATGTCCCTGCACCTGTACAACAGCCTGAGCCGTCAGGTGGAGCCCTTCGCCCCACTCGACCCTGCCTGCCCGACGATGTACGTCTGCGGCCCCACCGTCTACAACTACGTGCACATCGGCAACGCGCGCGGGCCGGTGGTGTTCGGCGTGCTGGCCGACCTGCTGCGTCGCCGGCACGGCGCGCTGCGCTACGCGCGCAACATCACCGACGTCGACGACAAGATCAACGCTGCCGCGGCCGCCCAGGGCGTGCCGATCTCGGCGATCACCGACCGCTTCGTCGCCGCCTACCGCGAGGACATGGCCGCGCTCGGCGTCGCCCCGCCGGACATCGAACCGGCCGCAACCGCGCACATCGACCGCATCGTCGCGATGATCGAGTCGCTGATCGCCGCCGGCCACGCCTACGCCGCCGAAGGCCACGTGCTGTTCGCGGTCGACACCTTCGACGGCTACGGCAAGCTCTCGCGCCGCGACCCCGACGACATGCTGGCCGGCGCCCGGATCGAGGTCGCACCGTACAAGCGCGGGCCCGGCGATTTCGTGCTGTGGAAGCCGTCGACCGACGCGCTGCCCGGCTGGGACTCGCCGTGGGGCCGCGGCCGCCCGGGCTGGCACATCGAGTGCTCGGCGATGGCGGCCGCGCACCTGGGCACGACGATCGACATCCACGCCGGCGGCGTCGACCTGCAGTTCCCGCACCACGAGAACGAGATCGCGCAGAGCGAATGCGCGCACGGCGGCGCGCCGTTCGCGCGGGTGTGGCTGCACAACGGCATGCTGACCTTCGCCGGCAGCAAGATGTCCAAGTCGCTGGGCAACATCGAGCGCGTGCACGACCTGGTCCGCGCGCACCCGCCCGAGGCGCTGCGCTACGCCCTGCTGTCGGCGCACTACCGCCAGCCGCTGGACTGGTCGGATGCGTTGATCGAGCAATCGGTGCGCACGCTCGACCGGCTCTACGGCACGCTGCGCGAGCTGCAGGGCATCGATGCCGACGCCGTCATCCCCGCCGAGATCGAGGCCGCGCTGGACGAGGACCTCAATACCCCCAAGGCCCTCGGCCTGCTGGCCGACATCGCGCGCGACGCCAGAAAGGCGCTGCTCGATGCGGCCCCCGCCGGCGGCGCCGCGCACGCAGGCGGCCATGCACGCGCGGCCGAGGCCAAGGGTCGCCTGCTCGGCGCCGGCCTGGCGCTGGGCCTGCTGCAGCAGGCGCCGGCCGACTGGTTCGGCCGCGGCGCCAGCGAAGACGACGACGCCCGCATCCAGGCGCTGATCGACGAACGCGTCGCCGCCAAGCGCGCCCGCGACTTCGCCCGCGCCGACGCGATCCGCGACCAGCTGGCCGCCGACGGCATCGTCCTCGAGGACACCCCCCAGGGCGTGCGCTGGAAGCGCGGCTGAGCGAGCGCGCCCGTAGGAGCGCGCTCGCGCGCGACGGGCATTCGCGGTAACGCCATTCGCGCGCCAGCGCGCTCCTGCACGGCAGCAAAGAAGAAGGCCCGCGCGAGCGGGCCTTCTCCGTACAGCCTGGCGCCGGCGTCAGACCTTGCGCAGTACCAGCGAGCCGTTGGTGCCACCGAAGCCGAACGAGTTCGACATCGCGTACTCGACCTGCACCTGCCGCGCGGTGTGCGGCACGTAGTCGAGGTCGCAGCCCTCGCCCGGATTGTCGAGGTTGATCGTCGGCGGAATCACCCCGGCGTGCAGCGCCATCGCCGAGAACACCGCCTCCACGCCGCCGGCCGCGCCGAGCAGGTGGCCGGTCATCGACTTCGTCGAGCTGACCATGACCTGGCCCGCATGGGCGCCGAGCACGCTCTTGATGCCCATCGTCTCGGCCACGTCGCCGGCCGGCGTCGAGGTGCCGTGCGCGTTGATGTAACCGATCTGCGAGGCGTCGATGCCGGCATCGGCGATCGCCGCGCGCATGCAGCGTGCACCGCCCTCGCCGTTCTCGCTCGGCGCGGTCATGTGGTAGGCGTCGCCGCTCATGCCGAAGCCCGCGACCTCCGCATAGATGCGTGCCCCGCGCGCCTTGGCGCGCTCGTACTCTTCGAGCACCAGGATGCCCGCGCCGTCACCCATGACGAAGCCGTCGCGGTCGCGGTCCCACGGCCGCGAGGCCGCGGTCGGGTCGTCGTTGCGCGTGGACAGCGCCTTCATCGAGCAGAAGCCGCCGACCGACGTCGGCGTGGTCGCGAACTCGGCGCCGCCGGCGATCATCACGTCGGCATCGCCGTACTGGATCATGCGCATCGCCAGGCCGATGTTGTGGGTGGCCGTCGTGCACGCGGTGACCGCGGCGATGTTCGGGCCCTTGGCGCCGGTCATGATCGAGACCTGGCCGGAGATCATGTTGATGATCGTGCTGGGCACGTAGAACGGCGAGATCTTGCGCGGGCCGCCCTCGTGGTACTTGATCGCGGTCTCCTCGATGCCCTTCAGGCCGCCGATGCCCGCGCCGATCGCCACGCCGATGCGCTCGGCGTCGTCCTCGCGGATCTCCAGCCCGGCATCGGCGATCGCCATCAGGCCGCCGGCCACGCCGTAGTGCACGAACGGGTCCATCTTCTTGATGTCCTTGGGGCCGATCCACTGCCCGGCATCGAAGCCCTTGACCTCGCCGGCGATGCGCGTGGCGAAGCCGGAGGCGTCGAAGTGCGTGATCGGGCCGATGCCCGAACGGCCGTTGACGATGCCGTCCCAGCTCGAGGCCAGGTCGTTGCCCAGCGGCGAGAGGATGCCGATGCCCGTGATGACGACGCGGCGCTTGGCCATGATGAACTCCTGACGTGACGGATGCGGCGCGGATCGCGGCCGCCGATACGCACGAGGCCGCAGTGCGGCCTCGTGACAGATTCGGACTGGGCTGCCGACCGCGACGCCGCGGTCGGCCCCTGCGCACGCCGGGGAGCCGGCGGTGCGCAGGACGCGGGCATCAGCCCTTCGCGTGCGCCTTGATGTAGTCGATCGCCTGCTGCACCGAGGTGATCTTCTCGGCTTCCTCGTCCGGGATCTCGCACTCGAACTCTTCTTCCAGCGCCATCACCAGCTCGACGGTGTCCAGCGAGTCGGCGCCCAGGTCGTCGACGAACGAGGCGTTGTTGCTGACCTCGTCTTCCTTGACGCCCAGCTGCTCGATCACGATTTTCTTGACGCGCTCTTCGATGTTGCTCATAGGTCTTCTGCTCCGGGGAGGCGATTTGCGGTGGATAGTGTAAGGGAAAGCCGGGCAGCGGGCGTACCACCATCGAAGCCCTTGCCATTCAACGACTTGCCCTCGAAATCGGGAGGACGGACGCGCCGTCTCAGGGCATGTACATGCCGCCGTTGACGTGCAGCGTCTCGCCGGTGATGTAGGCGGCCGCGGGGCCGGCCAGGAACGCCACCGCCTGCGCGATGTCGTCCGGCTCGCCGAGGCGGCCGAGCGCGATCTGCTCGGCCAGCGCGGCCTTCGAGGCCTCGGGCAGGTCGCGGGTCATGTCGGTGGCGATGAAGCCCGGCGCGACCACGTTCACCGTGACCCCGCGCGAGCCGATCTCCTTGGCCAGCGACTTGCTGAAGGCGATGATGCCGGCCTTGGCCGCGGCGTAGTTGGCCTGGCCCGCGTTGCCGGTCACGCCGATCACCGAGGCGATGTTGACGATGCGGCCACGGCGCGCCTTCATCATGCCGCGCATCACCGCCTTCGAGCTGCGGTAGACGCTGGTGAGGTTGGTGTCGAGGATGGCCTGCCAGTCCTCGTCCTTCATGCGCATCAGCAGGTTGTCGCGGGTGATCCCGGCGTTGTTGACGAGGATCGAAATCGCGCCGAACTCGGCGGCGATCGACTCGACCAGCGCCTCGATCGCGCCGGCCTGCGCCACGTCCAGCACGCGGCCGTGGCCGCCGTGCGCCGACAGGCGCTCGCCGATCTTCGAGGCGCCGGCCTCGCTGGTCGCGGTGCCGATCACGGTCGCGCCCTGCGCGGCCAGGGTGTCGGCGATCGCGGCGCCGATGCCGCGGCTGGCGCCGGTGACGAGGGCGATCTCGCCCGAAAGCGGTGTGCTCATGGAATGCTCCAGGTAAGCGTGGATGGCCACGGTTCCAGACGGATGAAGCGCGGGTCGGACGCAGCGGCCATTGATCCGGAACGCGTCCGACCTGCCGGTATCCGCCCGCGCGGAACCGGCGGCCGGGTCAGATGGCCCAGCCGGCCAGGGCGGCGTCGAAATCGGCCGGGGCGCCCAGCGCGCGGGCCTCGATGGACTTGTCGATGCGCTTGACCAGGCCCGCGAGCACCTTGCCCGGCCCGCACTCGGCGATGCGCGTGGCGCCGCGTGCGGCCAGCGCCTCGACACAACGCGTCCACTGCACCGGCAGGTAGAGCTGGCGCACCAGTGCGTCGCGGATCGCGGCGACGTCCTCGTGCACGGCCGCGTCGACGTTCTGCACCACCGGCAGCGCCGGCGCCTGCCACGCGACGGTGTCCATCGCCTCGGCCAGCCGGTCGGCGGCCTCGCGCATCAGCGGCGTGTGCGACGGCACGCTGACCGCCAGCTTCACCACCTTGCGCACGCCACGCTCGCCCAGCAGCGCGATCGCCCGGTCGACCGCCTCGGCATGGCCGCCGATCACGACCTGGCCGGGGGAATTGAAGTTGGCCGGCACGACCACGGCCGCATCGTTCGACGCGTCGCGGCACAGCGCCTCGACCAGCGCGTCCTCGGCGCCGATCACCGCCGCCATCGCGCCGGTCCCGGCCGGCGCGGCGTCCTGCATCAGTTGCCCGCGCAGGCGCACCAGGCGCGCGCCGTCGGCCAGCGACAGCGCACCGGCGGCGACCAGCGCGGTGTATTCGCCGAGGCTGTGGCCGGCGAGCACGCCCGGGCGCACGCCGCCGCGCTGCTGCCATGCGCGCCACACCGCGATGCCGGCGGCCAGCAGTGCCGGCTGGGTGAATTCGGTCCGGCCCAGCTCAGCCTCCGGCCCCTGCTGGGCCAACGCCCACAGGTCGACGCCGGCCCCGTCGGAGGCTTCCGCGAACGTCTCGCCCACGACCGCGTGCTGCGCGGCCAGTTCGCCGAGCATGCCCAGCGACTGCGAGCCCTGGCCGGGAAACACGAATGCGAGTTGCGATGCGGTCACGCGATCTTCCAGCGGAAAAAACCGGGGCGATGATAAGGGCCCGGGCGCGACATTGTCTGTACCGGGGCGTATGCAGGGCTGCGACACTTGCGCGCAGCCGCATGCCGCGCGCGCCGTCGCGGCCGTGCGTCGCGCCGCGTCAGAACAGCATCTGCAGCAGGTCGAGTTCGCCGTCGTCGAACCAGTCCCACAGCACGAACGCGAGCACCGCCAGCGGCAGCAGCGTCGCTGCGTGCACCACCAGGATCGAATGCGCGATGTGGCGCGCCGAGCGGCCAAGCCACTGCATGCGCCGCGCCAGCCCGCGCAGGCGGCCGACTTGACCGGCCTGGCGCGCGACCTCGTCGGGCTCGCCGCGCAACGCGGGCGCGAGCATGTCGGCCAGCGCGTCGGTGCGCCCGTCGTAGTACTTGGCGATGCCGAAGGCAAACAGCAGCCAGTCGCGCGCCTGCGCCTGCGGCAGCGACATGACCTCGAGCGGGTCTTCCTCGAAATCGATGAAGCCCACGCGGCCGTCGTCGTCGATCGTGATGTTGCGCGGGACCATCTGCCCGAAATACGCGCCGCGCGCATGGGCATCGGCGATCGCGTCGATCACCTGGCGCGTCAGCGCGTCGATCGCATCGGCGTCGCCGCCGGCTGCGCGCAGCCGCGCCGCCATCGTGGTGCCGATGTCGCTGAGCAGCAGCGTCGACGCGCCCTCGCCCAGCACGCGCGGCACATGCACGCCCAGCGCCTCGAGCTCGACCAGGCGGCGCGCTTCGATCTCCTTGGCCTGCCCGCCGCCGGGGTGCGGCGGCGGCCGCAACGCGTTGATCTCCAGCCCGCGGGCGATCGCGTCGAGCATCCCTAAGGTCAGTTTGCGGCTGTCGCCGGCCTCGTAGGCCTTCAGCCAGGCCTCGCGCCCGGCGACGACGATCGATTGCACGCCCATCGCGGCAGTCTCCTGCGATCGCGGCCGGTCCGCGCGGGGCCGGACCGGTCACGCGCGCGCCGCGATCGACACTCAGTAGCGCAGCAGCGCCGAACCCCATGTGAAGCCGCCGCCGAACGCCTCGAGCAGCAGCAACTGGCCGCGCTCGACGCGGCCCGAACGCACCGCCTCGTCCAGCGCCAGCGGCACCGAGCCCGACGACGTGTTGCCGTGCTTGTCGACGGTGACCACCACGCGTTCCATCGGCATGTCCAGCCGCTTGGCGGTGGCCTCGATGATGCGCAGGTTGGCCTGGTGCGGAATCAGCCAGTCGATGTCGTGGCGGTCCAGGCCGTTGGCCTGCAGCGCCTCCTCGACCACCGAATCCAGCGCCTTGACCGCGTACTTGAACACCTCGCTGCCGGCCATGCGGATACGCACGCCGGCATTGGGCTCTTCGGGGCGGAACCCGGCCGACACGCCGACCGGGTTCCACAGCAGTTCCTTCTTCGCGCCGTCGGCGTGCAGGTGGGTGCTGAGGATGCCCGTCTCGCGATCGGCCTTGAGCACGACCGCGCCGGCGCCGTCGCCGAACAGCACGCAGGTCGTGCGCTCGGTCCAGTCGACCATCCGGGTGAGCGTCTCGGCGCCGACGACGAGGACCGTCTTCGCGTCGCCGGACTTGATGAACTTGTCGGCCACCGACAGCGCGAACAGGAAGCCCGAGCACGCCGCATTGACGTCGAACGCGCCGCAGCCGCCCGCGCCCAGCCGTGCCTGCAGCAGGCAGGCCGTGGACGGGAAGATGATGTCGGGCGTGGTGGTGCCGACGATGATCAGGTCGAGCTCGCCGGCCTCGACGCCGGCCGCCTCCATCGCGCGCGTGGCGGCATGGAAGGCCAGGTCGCTGGTGGTCTCGCCCTCGGCGGCGACGTGCCGCTCGCGGATGCCGGTACGCGCGGCGATCCATTCGTCGCTGGTGTCGACGATCTTCGACAGGTCGTCGTTGGTCAGCACCTTCTCGGGCAGGTAGCTGCCGGTGCCTGCAATGCGGGAATAGATGCGTTCGCTGCTCATCGTGCGGACTGCCCTCGCCTCGTGAACGTCTTGGGAAGGAAGGCGGCGACCAGGCCGTTCGTCGAACGGCTGGCGGCTATGCCGCAACGCGGCGCGTCGCCTGGAAAGCGTGATGCACGCCAGGGGTCCGCCGCCGGGGGCGACGGACCCGCGGGAAGACTCAGTCTTCCTCGACGATCCGCGTCTTGGGCTGGATCACCTGCTTGCCGCGGTAGTAGCCGTCCGCGGTGACGTGGTGGCGGATATGGGTCTCGCCGGTCGTCGGGTCGGTCGACAGCAACTTGGCGCTCAGCTTGTCGTGCGCGCGGCGCTGGCCACGGCGGGACGGGGACACACGGGATTTCTGCACAGCCATGGGAATCGCTCCAGCAACAGGTTCAGTTGTTTCGGTCTTTCTTGAGATCCGCCAATGCCGCGAACGGATTGACGCGTGTTTCTTCTTCGGTCGACACCGGCCAGTCGCGCTCGACCGTGTCCGACCCGGGGGCCGCCGGAATCAGCGGCACCGCGAGAATCAGCTCGTCCTCGACCAGCGTGGCCGGCGACAACATGCCGTCCTCGGGCACCAGCAGCGCCTCGTAGTCGGGCAGCAGCCCGGCCTCGTCCGCCTCGTCGCGGATCAGGCCCAGCCGCTGCACCGTCTCGACCGGCAGCACGAACCGCTGCAGGCTGCGCTGGCACAGCAGCGGCAGCGCCGCGGCGATCCGCAGTTCCGCGTACGGGGACTGCAGCGCGTCGCGACCGAACTCGATCGAACAGACGACATCGTCGGCCTCGGCGTCGGCGAGGACATCGCGAAGACGCGACATCGACGACAGCGGCAACCGGGCTTCCAGACGGCTTCCGGCCGCGACCAGGCGCCAAGCATCGACCAACTCGGGCATTTGCGCGGACATAAGCCGCTGAATGTTAAAGACGTGCCGAGGCCCTGTCAAACCGGGCCATCGTTTCCGGATCGTCCGGGACGGCGCGGGTATGCTGCCCGCAACATCGAAGGCCCCCTCGCGCTACCGACGGACCGGCCGCGGGCCGCGCGTGGCGGCGCATTGTAGCCTGCCCGCGACCGCGCTGGCGGCGACGGACCGGCACCTGATCGCAACGGCCCTGCGCCAGACGATGACCGCGTCCGCGCGCGGCCCCGCCCCGATCCCGACGCCGCCGCCCCTCCCCCACCAGGACCCACCCGATGCCCGCCCCCCTGATCCTCGGCTCCACCTCGCCCTACCGCCGCGAACTGCTCGCCCGCCTGCGCCTGCCCTTCGACTGCAGGCGCCCGGAGGTCTCCGAGACGCCGACCCCGGGCGAGGACGCGCAGGCGCTGGCGGCGCGCCTGGCGCTGGCCAAGGCGGTCGACGTCGCCACCCACGCGCCGGACAGCTGGGTCATCGGTTCCGACCAGGTCGCCTCGCTCGACGGCGCGCCGCTCGGCAAGCCGGGCGACCGCAACGGCGCGATCGTGCAGCTGTCGGCGATGGCGGGCCGCACGGTGGTCTTCCACACCGCCGTCGCCCTGGTCCGCCACGGCGACCGCACGCTGCGGGCGGCCGACCGCACGGAGGTGCGGTTCCGCGCGCTCGACCGCGCGACGATCGAGCGCTACGTCGACGCCGAGCAGCCGTTCGACTGCGCCGGCAGCTTCAAGTGCGAAGGCCTGGGCATCGCGCTGTTCGAGGCGATCGCCAGCGACGACCCGACCGCGCTGGTCGGCCTGCCGCTGATCGAGACCGCCCGGTTGCTGCGCGAGGCGGGTTACGCGGTGCCTTGAGAGTCCTGCCCGAAGCCCGTACCCCCACCCGGCGCGCGATGCGCGCCGACCTCCACCCGTCAAGGGCGCAATGCCCCGCGCTGCGGGGGAGGTAACCTCGCCGCAAAGCGTCGCTCTCCCGCAAGGCAGCGCTGCCCTCGAGGAGCGCTTTCCTCGAGGGCAGCGCCATTTCCGCACGCTGGGCAGCGCCCCCTCCCGCGCGCGCGGGGGAGGGCTGGGGTGGGGGCAGACGCCTCGCGGATACCTCAACCCGCGCGCGACGCGCCTGCGTCATCGGCCGGCGGCTCCCAACCGAACACGCTGCGGCCGCCGTAGGCGTGCGAGGCGGCGCGCTCCTGCGCCAGGAACGCCGCGAGCGACGGGCCGCCGGCGGTGGCTTCCAACGCCCGCGACTGCGCATCGAGCCGGCGGATCGCGGCGAGCCGGTCGTCGTTGCCGAGCCTGGCGCGCGTCACCGCGGTGCGCATCACATCGATCGTGCGGTCGAGCACCTGCGTGGGCACCGGATAGGGGTGCCGGTCCTTGCCGCCGTGCGCAAGCGAGAATCGGGCCGGATCGCTGAAGCGGCACGGCGTGCCGTGCACGACCTCGGCGACCAGCGCCAGCGCGCGCACCGTCCGCGCGCCCACGCCCGGCACCTGCAGCAGTTCGGTGAAATCGCGCGGTCCGCGTTCGGCCGCCGCGGCCAGCGCGCCGTGCAGGCGCCGCAGCACGACGTCGCCGCTGCGCACGTCGTGGTGGTCGGGCAGGCTCAGGTGCGGCTGCAGCGGTGTTCCGGCATCGCCGGTGGGCGCGAACAGGTCGCCTGTCGTGCCGGGCGCCATCGACGGCGGTGCCGCGCACGCGGCACGCGCCGGCAACGTCCCGGCCGCCCGCTCCAGTTGCCCGAACTCCCGCACCAGCCGCGCGGGCGCCATCTCCTGCAGCAGCGCGACCTGCGATGCACGCGAGGCGGCCGCGCGCCGGTCGGCGAGATTGACGATCCGGCCCTGCGCCGGCCCGTCGATCGCCGCGTGCGGCGCATCGACGAAGCTCTCCAGGCCATCGGACAGCCAGTGGTAGCGGCGCGCCTGCCCGCGCCCGCCGTGCATGCCCTGCTGGATCACGACCCACTGGCCGTCGTCGGCGACGATGAAGCCGTGCAGGTAGAGATCGAAGCCGTCCTGCACCGCCGCGCTGTCGACCTTGGCGACCAGCCGGCTGGTCCGCGCGAGCGCCGCGCCGTCGAGCCCGGTGCGCGCGGCGACCGCCAGCAGCTCGTCGGGCGTCGCCCGCGAATGCCGCCCGCGCCCGCCGCAGACGTGAATGCCAAGCTCGCCCGACAGCGGCGCCAGCCCGCGCTTGAGCGCGCCGACCACGCTGGTGGTGATGCCCGACGAATGCCAGTCCATGCCCATCACCGCGCCGAAGGCCTGGAACCAAAACGGATGCGCCAGCCGACGCAGCAGCTCGGCGCGCCCGTACTCGAGCACGATCGCCTCGCACAGCACTGCGCCCAGCCGGGTCATGCGCCGACCCAGCCACGCGGGCACGCGCCCGCCATGCAGGGGAAGATCGGCGCTGCCGGTGCGTCGGGACATGCGCAAGACTGTGACAGACGCGCGTCTCGCATGATGAGACGCTGGCGCGGCAACGCCCGATGCGTCCGCTGCGTGCCGCCCGTGGACAGCCGCCCGTAGGAGCGCGCTGGCGCGCGAGGGGCTTTCATGGGAATGCCTTTCGCGCGCGAGCGCGCTCCTACGGAAGGCGCGTTCGCGCGACGCTTTCAGGCCGGCGCGGGATCAGCCGCCCGCGGCCTTGCGCTCGGCGATGAAGCGCCGCACCTCGGCCTCCAGCACCGGCAGCGGCACCGAGCCCAGGTTCAGGATCGTGTCGTGGAACGGACGCTGGTCGAACGCGGGCCCGAGCGCGCGCTCGGCCTCCGCGCGCAGGTCGAGGATGGTCCTGTAGCCGATGTAGTACGACAGCGCCTGGCCGGGCCAGGAGATGTAGCGGTCGACCTCGGTCACGACGTCGTGCCTGGCGAGCGCGGTGTGGCTGGCGAGGTAGTCGATCGCCTGCTCGCGCGTCCAGCCGTACTCGTGGAGGCCGGTGTCGATCACCAGCCGCGCGGCGCGCCACATCTCGAACGTCAGCCGGCCGAACTCCTCGTACGGCGTCTCGTACAGGCCCATGCGCGTGCCCAGCCACTCGGTGTACAGGCCCCAGCCCTCGCCGTAGCCGGAGAAGTAGGTCTGCTGGCGGAAGTCCGGGCGCGCCGGCGCCTCGAGCGCGAGCGCGGCCTGGAAGCTGTGGCCCGGCGCGCATTCGTGCAGCACCAGCGCCGGCAGGTTGTACAGCGGCCGCGACGGCAGGTCGTAGGTGTTGAAGAAGCACGCCTCCAGCCCGCCGCGGCCGGCGGTGTAGATCGGCGCGATGTCGTCGGCCACCGGCAGGATCGTGAAGCGGTAGCGCGGCAGCGTGCCGACGACGTACTGCAGCTGGCCGTCGATCTTCTTGGCGATCAGCGAGGCCTCGGCAAGCAGTCCGCGCGGCGTGGTCGCGTAGAACTGCGGGTCGGTGCGCAGGAACTCGATGAACTGCGCCAAGGTCCCGGTGAAGCCGGCGCGCTGCTTGACCTGTTCCATCTCGGCGGTGATGCGCGCGACCTCGGCCAAGCCCAGGTCGTGGATCTCGCGCGCCCCCATGTCGCGCGTCACGTACTCGCGGATCTGCGCGCGGTAGAACGCGCGGCCGTCGGGCAGGTCGCTGGCGGCGATCGTCGTGCGCGTGCGCGGCAGGTACTCGCTGCGAATGAAGGCCAGCAGTTTGGTGTACGCGGGAACCGCCTGTTCCAGCACCACGCGCCGGCCTTCCTCGCGCAGCTGGGCGCGCACCGGTTCGGGAATCGTCGCGGGAATGCGCTCGAAGATCGCCAGCAGCGGATTGGCCTCGCCCGCCTGCACGTAGGGATCGAGCGTGTTGTCGCGGCCCTCGAGCGTCGCGCGCGGCACGCTCCAGCCGCGTGCCAGCCCGCGCTCCATGTTCGCGATCTGCTCGTCGAAGTACCGCGGCACGTCCGACAGCCGGCCGATGAACCGGCGCCAGTCGGCCTCGGTCTGGAATGGCTGGCGCGGGGCGATGCCGCCCCAGAAGAAGCTGTCGCTGTTGAACGGCGCCTCGTACGTGCGCCATTGCGCGTTGGCGACGTTGGCTTCGAGCGTAGCGCGGAAGACCGCGGCGTTGATGCGCTCCTCGCCACCGAGCGCATCGGCGTCGATGGCATCGAGCGCGACCAGCGTCTGCGCCCAGTACTGCGCGCGGCGTGCCCAGGCCTCTGGCGTCACCGACGGCAGGCGGTCGCCGGACTGCCAGCGCCCGTCGACCTTCTCGCGCACGAACTCGTGCTGCCGCCAGGCCCACTCCTGGGTATAGAGCGCGCGCAACGCGTCCTCGGCGGCGTTCGCCGGCGAGGCCAGCGGCGCAGGCGGCGCGCCCTGGGCCAATGCGGGCACGGCGGCGCCGATCGCGAGCGAGACAGACAGGGCGAGGACGGACAGCGTCGTGTGGCGACGCGACAGCATGGACATCGGGCAACTCCTGGACAACGGATTCATGGGGCGGCGACCGCGGTGCGGTTCCAGCGCGGCGGCGCGGCGCCGATCAGGTGGCGGACGAAGAAATCGGCCTGGCGGCGGTGGGCGTAGTCGATCGGGCCGCTGGAGCGGCCGACGGCGTGCCCGCCACCGGGGATCGCGAGCAGCTCGAAATCCTTGCCGGCGCGGATCAGCGCATCGGCGACCTGCATCGTCGAGGCCGGATCGACGTTGTCGTCCTGCTCGCCGAGGATCAGCAGCAGCTCGCCCTGCAGGCGGTGCGCGTTGTCCACGCCTGAGGCGCGCGCGTAGTGGTCGCCCTCGCCTTCGGGCAGGCCCATCCACTGCTCGTTCCAGCTGATCTTGTCCATGCGGTTGTCGTAGCAGCCGTTCCACGCTACGCCGACCCTGTAGAAACCGGGATGGAACAGCAGCGCGCCGAGCGTGCTCTGGCCGCCGGCGGACGCGCCGTAGATGCCCACGCGCGAGATGTCGTAGGCCGGATCGGCCGCGGCCAGCGCGCGGTGCCAGGCGATGCGGTCGGGGAAGCCCGAGTCGCCCAGGTTCTTCCAGGCCACGTCGTGGAAGGCCTTGCCGCGGTGCGCGGTGCCCATGCCGTCGATCTGCACGACGATGAAGCCCAGGTCCGCCAGTGCCTGCATGCCGATCTGCTTGTCGCCACCCGAGTGATAGCCGAACGGCCAGAACGTCTTGGGCACGAACGCATCGTGCGGGCCGGCGTAGATGTTCTCGATCACCGGGTAGCGCCGCGCCGGATCGTAGTCGCGCGGGCGCACGACCAGCCCCCAGATGTCGGTGACGCCGTCGCGGCCCTTGGCGACGAACGGCTCGGGCGGGCGCCAGCCGGCGGCGCGCAGCGCCGAGATGTCGCCGCGCGCGATCTCCGCGACCAGGCTGCCGTCGGCGCGGCGCAGTTCCATGACCGGCGGCAGGTCGACGCGCGAGTACACGTCGACGTAGTACGCGCCGTCGGGCGAGAGCGCGATGTCGTGGTCGGCATCCGCGTCGGTCAGCCGGACCGGGTCGCCGCCGTCGAGGCTGGCGCGAAACAGCTGCCGGAAGTACGGATCGCGTCCCGCGTCCATGCCGCTGGCGGTGAACCAGACCTGGCGCGCGGCCTCGTCGACGCGCAGCACCTCGCGCACGACCCAGTCGCCGCGGGTGATCTGGCGCCGGACCGCGCCGCTGCGCCCGTCGAACAGGTACAGGTGGCGCCAGCCGTCGCGCTCCGACAGCCACACGATCTCCTCGCCCAACCCGTCGACCTCGTGCCGGAATCCGCGCCAGGTGTCGACGAACGTGGCACTGGGCTCGGCGATCGCGACCCGCGCCTTCGCCGCCCCGCCCTCGTCCGGCACGTCGACCGCGATCACGTCCACGCGCTGGTGGCCGCGGTGCACGACCTCGAACGCGAAGCTGCCGCTGTCGCGGCGCCAGCCGATCGGCGAGAGTCGGTAGGGGTTGGCGAACGCCGAGACGTCGATGTCCAGCTGCCGGCCCTGCGCGACGTCGAACAGCACCGGCCGCTCGATGTCGACCGCGTCGCCCGGCTTGGGATAGAGCTGGGTGTGCACGCGCGGCTGCTTGCGGTCGCGCGGCGCGGTCTCCACGCGCACGACCTCGCGGCGGTCGCCCGGCACGACCCGGTAGACCGCCAGCCAGCGCGAATCGGGCGACCAGGCCAGCGTCTGCGTGTCGTCGAACGCCATCGCATGGCCGCCGCTGCCGCGCAGCACCACCTGGCCGTCGGCGATCCGGCGCACGACGACGTTGTCGGCCTCGACCCGGGCCTCGTAGCGCCCGTCGGGCGACGGCCGCGGCGACGCGTCGGCGGGCACTGCCAGGTCGCGTACCACGCCGAACGCGCGTGGTCGGCCCGGTCGGGGCGCCTTCGGCGCGCAATGTGCGGGCTGCAACGTGCAGCTCCAGCGCACGTCGGCGACCTGGAACGCGATCGCGCCGCCACCGGCCTCGTCATCGAAGTCGTCGAACGGCAACCGCAGCGGATCGTGGTGCGTGCCGTCGGCGCGGCCCAGCGCGGCCGCGATCGCGCCATGGTCGAATGCCCGCCGCGCCCCGCCGCCGGCCAGGTCGTAGCGCAGGAACGCGAACCCGCCCTCGACCGTGGCGCGGTAATGGAAGCGCCCGTCGTCGGTCCAGCGCGCCGGCCAGGTCACGTCCCGCGTCAGCCCGCTCCACTGCGCGCGCAGCGCCAGCGAGCGCGCGTAGTCGTCCGCCGTCGGCGCGCCTGCGCCCGCCGATGCCGGGAGCACCAGCGACACCGCCATCGCCGCCACGGCACCCCACGCCACCCTGATCCCCCGCAGTCGTGCCATCGTCCCCATCGTTCGCAACGCCGGCCCGATCGGCCGGTCGATGCTTGTGCCACAGCCGGACAGGATCGGGCAACCACCAGGCTAGGGTACGCCCCACTGCCGCGGCCGGTCCGGGGCGCGCTAGCCTGCGACCAGCCGACGACCGCCGAGGTCCCACCATGCACATCGCCGCCCCCGACGCCCTCCGCGCCGCCTTCCTGCCGCCGCCGCACGATCCCCAGCCTGCGGCCAAGGCCGACACCCCCGAACAGACCCCGTTCGTCCGCGGCGAGGGCGACCGGCACACCGTCGATCCCAACGACATCCAGCAGGACGGCTACGGCAGCTGCGCGGTGCTGTCCACGTTGCACACCATTGCCCAGCACGACCCCTCGGTCATCCAGGACATGATCCAGGACAACGGCGACGGCACGTACACCGTGACGTTCCAGGAGAAGGTCGAGATCCTGGGTTTCACCTTCTTCAAGCCAGTCGAGGTGACCGTCAGCGGCCCGTTCACCGGCGGCGCGGCAAATCCGGCGGACGTGGGCGCCAACGGCGAGGAAGTCTGGCCGGCCATCATCGAGGCCGCCTACGCGCAGCAGTACAAGGGCGGCGACCTCACCTACGAGACCGGTGTCATGCCGGCCGACGTGATGGAGCGCATCCTCGGCGCGGACGCGCAGACCGCCGGTACGGGCGAGGTCTCGGCCGAGCAGATGAGCCAACGGCTCGCCGACGGCGAGGCCACGGTCGCCTGGACCCCGGGCTTCAAGGACGACGACGGCAACTGGCTGCCCGAGATCACCGAAGAACAACAGGCGCTGATCGAGCACTACGGCATCGCCGGCGGGCACGCCTACGCGGTCAGCGAGGTCATTCCCGCCGGCACGTCCTACGTCGATCCCACGACCGGCGAGTCGGTCGTCGCCAGCGAGGACGTGATCGTGCTCGACAATCCCTGGGGCAGCTCCGACGTGGTCATGCCGTACTCGGACTACCAGGAGGTCTACGGCTGGGTCAGCAGCGCGGCGACCGAGTAACGCCGACGTCCGTCTCGACGGCCTTTCCATCGTGATGCGCGCGCCCGCGACGGTGTCCGGCCGCGATTGCCCGCATCGGGCCCGCGGTCGCGGGCCCGTGCGGTAGCATCGGCCCATGCGATCGTTTCCGCACCGCCGCCTGCAGTTCCGGCCTGCCCGCACGGGGACGCTGCTCGCCGGCGTGCTGTCGCTCGGCATCGCGGCCGGGTGCGCGGCGCCCACGCCGTCGTCGGCGTCCACTTCCGTTTCCTCCGGGGCTCCCATGCAAGACGATGTCCTCCAGATCCGCCAGGGTGCCGCCGCGACGTGGCAGGGCCACCGGTTCGGCTACGTCGGCGCCGACGGGCGCGGTGGCGCCCTGCTCGACGTCTGGAGCGAGGCCGAGCCGGCCTGGTCGGTGCACCATCGCCTGCAGCCGGGCGCGATCCTGCCGGCCGGCGGCCGGTTCCTGCGGGTTTCCGAGCTCCGTCACGGCGAACCCGGCGGCTGGATCGCCCTGTCGCCGGCCGGCGACACCGGCGCGATCGCGCCCGTGCCGCCCGACCATGCGGTTCTTCCGCTGCAGGGCAGCCTGGACATCGGCTCCACCCGCCTGGAACTGACCGGCGCCCCGGAGGCGGAGGTCGCCCATGCACGGCGCTGGCCCAAGCTCCAGCCGCTGGCGCGGACGCCGGAAGACCAGATCGAGGCACTCGAACTGCGCGTCGGCGACACGCTGACCGTCGGCAACCGCACGCTGCGCGTGGAACGCATCCAGTCCGACGCCGGCGAGATCGGCGCGTTCGTGGCGTTCTCGATCTCGCCCTAGCGCCCCCGCGCCGCACCGTCGGGACGCCGCCACGCGGCCTTGCCTGCGCGATCTACGCCATCGCCTCGCGCAGGAACGGCGCCGTCCGGCTGGCGCGGTGCGTCGCGACGGCCTGCGGCGGGCCGGCGACGACCACGGTGCCGCCGGCGTCGCCCGCGCCCGGGCCCATGTCGACGACCCAGTCGCTGGCCGCGGCCACGCGCATGTCGTGCTCGACGACGATCACGGTATTGCCGGCATCGACCAGCCCGTGCAGCTGCGTCATCAGCGTGTCGACGTCGCTCGGGTGCAGGCCGGTCGTCGGCTCGTCGAGCACGTAGACCGTGCCGCGCCGCTGCGCACGCTGCAGCTCGCTGGCCAGCTTGATGCGCTGCGCCTCGCCGCCCGATAGCTCGGTCGCCGGCTGGCCCAGCCGCAGGTAGCCCAGGCCGACCTCGAGCAGCACCTGCAGCGGGCGCGCGATCGCGGCATCGTCCTCGAAGAACGCCGCCGCCTCGGCGACGGTCATGCCGAGTACGTCGGCGATGGTCTTCCCACGCAGCACGATCTCCAGCGTCTTCGCGTCGAACCGGCTGCCGTGGCAGGTCGGGCACGGGGCGTAGACGCTGGGCATGAACAGCAGCTCCACGCTGACGAAGCCCTCGCCTTCGCAGGTCGCGCAGCGCCCCTTGGCGACGTTGAACGAGAAGTGCCCCGCGTCATAGCGGCGGCGTCGCGCGGCCGGGGTGTCGGCGAAGCGCTTGCGCACGTGGTCGAACAGGCCGGTGTAGGTCGCCAGGTTCGAACGCGGCGTGCGTCCGATCGGCTTCTGGTCCACCCGCACCAGGCGGCGCACCGCGTCGAGACCGCCTTCGATCCGGCCCTCGACCGGCGCCTCGACCCCGCGCTCGAGCGGGTCGAGCGGCGCCTCGTCGGCGTCGCCGGCCTGGCCCAGATGCGTGCCCAGCAACTCGACCAGCGCCTGGCTCACCAGCGACGACTTGCCCGAGCCGCTGACGCCGGTGACCGTCGCGAACACCCCCAGCGGCAGGTCCACGTCGAGCCCGCGCACGTTGTTGCGCACGATGCCGCGCAGCTGCAGCCAGCCGGTCGGCGCGCGCAGGCGGCTGGCCGCGGGCGCGTGCCCGGCGAACAGGTAGCGCCGCGTCGCCGAAGCCTCGATGCCCGCCAATCCCTCGGGCGGCCCGCTGTAGAGCACTCGGCCGCCCTGCTCGCCCGCGGCCGGCCCGACGTCGACGATCCAGTCGGCGTGCCGGATCACGTCGATCTCGTGCTCGACCACGAACAGCGAATTGCCCGCGTCCTTGAGCTGGTCGAGCGCGCGCAGCAGCGCCTGCGCATCGGCCGGGTGCAGGCCGGCCGACGGCTCGTCCATCACGTAGACCACGCCGAACAGCTGCGAGCGGATCTGCGTGCCCAGGCGCAGGCGCTGCAGTTCGCCCGGCGACAGCGTCGGCGTGCTGCGCGCGAGCGTGAGATAACCCAGCCCCAGGTCCTGCAGCACGGCGATGCGCGCCAGCAGATCCTGCGCGATGCGCTGCGCGGCCAGCGCCTGCTCCGGATGCGCGCGGGCGTGCGTCTTGCCGGCCGCGGCCGGCGCCAGCAGCGTGGCGAGCTCGTCGAGCGGGCGCTGCGAGAACTCTGCGATGTCGAGCCCGGCGAACGTCACCGACAGCGCCTCGCGCCGCAGCCGCTTGCCGTGGCATTCGGGGCAGTCGGCGCCGATCAGGTACTGCGCCGCACGCTTCTTCTGCTGCGGGCTCTGGGTGTTGGCGAAGGTGTGCAGCACGTGTCGCCGCGCGCTGGTGAAGGTGCCCATGTAGCTGGGCTCCATCTTCTTCTTCAGCGCGCGCCGCGCCTCGTCCAGGTCGAAGCCCGCGTACACCGGCACCACCGGCTGCTCGTCGGTGAACAGGATCCAGTCTCGGGTCTTCTTCGGCAGCTTCGACCACGGCACGTCGACGTCGATGCCCAGCGTGGTCAGGATGTCGCGCTGGTTCTGGCCGTGCCAGGCGCCCGGCCACGCTGCGACCGCGCGCTCGCGGATCGTCAGGCTGCGGTCGGGCACCATCGAGGCCTCGGTCGCATCGTAGATGCGGCCCAGGCCGTGGCAGGTCGGGCAGGCGCCGGCCGGCGTGTTCGGCGAGAACCCGTCGGCGTACACGATGGCCTGGCCCGGCGGGTAGTCGCCGGCGCGCGAGTACAGCATGCGCAGCGAGTTGGAGATCGTCGTCAGGCTGCCGACCGACGAGCGCGCCGTCGGCGTGCCGCGCGCCTGCTGCAGCGCCACCGCCGGCGGCAAGCCTTCGATCGCGTCGACCTGCGGCACGCCGGCCTGGTCGATCAGCCGGCGCGCATAGGGCGAGATCGAATCGAGGTACCGGCGCTGCGCCTCGGCGAACAGCGTGCCAAAGGCCAGCGACGACTTGCCCGAGCCCGACACACCGGTGAACACCACCAGCGCATCGCGCGGGATGTCGACGTCGACGTCCTTGAGGTTGTGCTCGCGCGCGCCACGCACGCGCACGCGGTCGGCGGGGCCGGAGGGCGTCGACGGGGACTGCGGCTTGGGCATGGGACGGCCTGGAGAGCGGAAACGGCCGGCATTATCGGTGCGCCGCCGTGTCGGCCGCGTGGGTCCGCTGGTCGGCCGCGCGGCTGCTCGCGTGACGATCCCGCTCCGGCGCACGATCTCCGGCATGTCACCGCCGCGTCATGCGGCCCGTCCAGATTGGCCGTCTTCGGATTCCGGCAAGGCGAGACAGATGGCGGCGATCGCGTCGGCGTTGCGCGCACGCGCGCATCCGCAGGACGGTCTGCTGTGCGCGGGCCGATGGCGGTTCACGGCCAGCTACGCGGCCGCGCACTATGGCAAGAGCCTGTTCTGGCTCTCGGGCGAAGGACTGCTGGCCTACTTCCTGACCGAGGCCGCGGGCCTGGCGCCCGCGGCGATGGGGCTGGTGCTGGCGCTGAGCCTGCTGGCCAGTGCGGCCAGCGACCTGGCGGTCGGCCACGGCCTGCGAGGCCGACTGTCCAGGGTCCGCGGCGCAGTGAACCTGCAGCTCGGGGGCGCGTTGCTGTCCGCGCTCGCGCTGGTGGGTCTGTTCGCGACCGCGCACCTGCCGCCGGCGCTGCGCATGCCCTGCGCGCTGAGCGCGGCGGTCGCGTTCCGGGTCTGCTACAGCGTCTACGATACGCCGCAGAACGTGCTGCTGAGCCTGGCCACCCGCGATCTGCAAGGACGGGCACGCGCGGCGGCGATCCGCATCGCGATCAGCGGGATCGCCGGCCTGACCCTGGCGCTGGCCATCGCGCCGCTGTTGCGGCGGATGGGCGCGCCCAGTCAGGCCGACGGCTTCCTGCTGCTCGCCATCGCGATCGCCGGCGTGGCGGTCGGCAGTGCCGCCGGGCTGTGGATCGTCTGGCGCGGCGCGACCTCGACCGGACCTGCCGCGGCGCCGTTCTCCGGAGGTGGCGTTCCCTGCCCACAAGCCGACTCCGTGCCCATGGCACTGTGCCTGTTGCTCGCCATGGTGTTCGCACTGCTGCTGACCGCGCCGCTGTTCGGCAAGCTCGAACCGTACTTCGCGATGCACGTGTTGGCCTCGCCGGGCTGGGGCGGCGCGATCGCCGTCGCCGGGGCCTGTGGCTCGATCCTGTCGCAGCCGCTGTGGTGCGGTTTCAGCGCCAGGCGCGCGCCGGCCGAGGCGATCGCGCGCCTGGGCTGCATGCTGCTGGCCTGCGCGGGTGGCTGGGCCCTGCTCGGTCGCGTCCCGGAAGCGGCGCTGGTCTGCGCGCTGCTGCTGGGCGTGGTTGGCGGCGGGCTGCGGATGACACTATGGGCAAGCTTCGCCGATGTGGCCGCACGACTGCATCCACCCCGCGTCGGCCTGGCCTACGGCCTGATGACCGCCGCCTCCAAGACCGCACTGGCGCTGGGTGCGCTGGCGCTCGGCGCAGCCTTGGGCGGCTTCGATTATCGTGGCGCCGACAGTGGCCGCCTGGTCTGGCTGATGGCGCTCGGCCCGGCCGTGGGTGCGGTCGCGTGCATCGGCCTGGCGCTCGCCTGGCGCGGCCTGCCGCGACCCCGGGCGGACGCCCGGCGCACCGGCATCCGCTGATCGCCCTCTCCTCCATTCTTCCGCAGGCCTGCATGTCATCGACCGGGACGTCGTCTCCCCACTCGTCCATCTCCGCCACCGCCGAGTCGCTGATCGACGCTGCGCGGCATGCGCTCGCGCTGCACGGCGCAAGCGCGCTGAGCGTGCGCCGGCTGGCCGCGGCCGGCGGGGTCACGCCGGCCACGTTGAGTTACCACCTCGGCACCAAGGCGCGGATCGTCCGGACGCTGATCGAGGCCGAATGCCGGCTCGACCAGGCGCGCCACCAGGCCTGGCTGTCGCGTCTGGCCCACCTGCGGTGGTTCGACCCGGCGGCGCTGGCGGCGAGCGTCGAGCTGTACCTGGACGATGCCGCCACCCCCGAAACCGCTGGCGGCGCGCGCCTCACCAGCCTGATCTGGGCCGACCTGGCGCTGCGTGCGCACGTCGATGCCGACGTCGCCGCGATGTTGCGTCCGTGGCTGCAGGCGCGGCGGGCATTCTGGCGGCAACTGCTGGAGGGCCGCATCGACGAGGCCGACGCCTGGGCCGAAGTGCTGCTGGCCTACACCACCGACGAGGGCATCCACACCCTGGCCAATGGCAACCGCGTCGATTACCGACTGCTGCGACGGATGGCGATCGAGCGACTGGCGCAGCGGCTGGCGCCGTCCACGCGCGACGGCCTGACGCAAGCGGCCGTCTTCGACGCGCAGGTGCATCGGCTGGATCCGGCGATCGGCCTGCCCGGCCCCGAGGTGGCGTCGACGCTGCTGGCACCCGGTCGCAGGCGTGAGATCGCCAGCGCCGCCTGCGCGGTGATCCTGGAGGACGGCACCGAAGCGCTGACCCATCGCGCCGTCGGCGAACGCGCCGGCCTGCCCGCTTCGAGCGTGGCCTACCACTTCCGCAGCGGCGCCGACCTGCTGCGTGCCGGGCAGGAGATGGTCTACCTGGTGGCGCAGGATCGGGCACCGCCACCCGGCGAGGACTCGGCCGAGCGACGCTACGCCGTGGTCGTCCGCGGCACGCTGTCGATCGGCCTGGCCGCCGCGCGCGACCCATCGCTCGCGGCCCAGGCCATCGATCTGCGCCGGCTGCGCGGCGAGAACCTCTTCCCGCGCCTGCGCCGCGACGGGCTGGAGCGCCTCGAGCCGCTGGATGCGCAGGTCGTGGCATTGGTCGCCATCGGTGCCGGTGCGCTGGCGGGCATCGACGACGCGCTTCGGGCGCGTCGGCAACCGCTCGTGGACTGGCTGACCGCCGGGATCAAGGGCTGAACAATCGTATTGTCGAATCCGTTTACCTCCTCAATCCAGCACACCTGAAACTGTACAAACGTCATCACTCTGTATTGTTCCGCACCTAGATTCCCGGGCTTCCATCGTTGCCCCAGGGGTCTTCCGGCATGTCTCGTTCACCCAGGCGGTCCGCGCTGCGCCAAGCGCTGCTGTCCGCCATCGCGCTACTCGCATCCGCACAAGCGTCCGCACAGCCGCAGGACGCGCCCGCGCAACCCGCCACCGGCCGCGACGCGCCCACCGCGCTCGACGCCGTGGTGGTCACGGCGCAGAAACGCGAGCAGGCACTCAAGGATGTGCCGATCTCGATCGCCGCCGTCGATGGCGACGTGATCGAGCGGCAGAACTTCACCGACTTCGAGCGCCTGTCGACCCGCATTCCCGGCTTCTTCGTCCAGCAACAGACCGACAGCTCGGCCAGCTTCGTGATGCGCGGCATCGAGGCGGGCAACGCCGGCGCGGTGTCCGAGCCGAGCATCTCGTTCTTCCTCAACGACGTCGATACCAGCCGCTCGCGCGGCATGCTCAAGGAACTGTTCGACATCGAGCGCGTGGAAGTAGCCAAGGGCCCGCAGGGCACCCTGTACGGACGCGGCTCGCAGATCGGCGCGGTGGCGGTGCACACCCGCAAGGCCGACCCCAGCCACTGGGCCTCGTCGCTGGAAGGCCAGCTCGGCAACTACGGCCTGTACAGCCTCACCGGCGTGCTCAACGCGCCGGTCGTCGAGGACAGCCTGGGACTGCGCGTGGCCGTGCGCCGGCGCGAGCGCGACGGCTACGCCACCAACGTCGACGGCCGCAAGCTCAACGACGACGACCTGCTGGCTGCACGGGTCTCGATGCGCTGGGAAGCCTCGCCCGAACTGGGTGTCGACCTGATCGTCGACCACCAGACCGATGACGACACCGCGGTGATGACCAAGGCGATCAACGTGTCCTCCCCGGACGGCGATACCAGCCCGTTCACCGGCGCCACCCAGAATTTCTATGGTCCGCCGCAGGCCCGCCGCCAGACCGGCGTCACCCTGCTTGCCGACTGGTACGTGAGCCCGGCCTGGAGCGCACGCTCGATCAGCGCCTGGCGTGACGTGCGGTTCAGCGAATCCTGGGACATCGACGGCACCACCTACCCGTTCCTGATCGGACGCAACTTGGCCGACGACCAGAAGATCCTCAGCCAGGAGTTCCGCCTGGCCTACGACGACGGCAGACGCCTGCGCAGCACGTTCGGCCTGGGCTACTACAACGACCGGACCCACAACCTCAGCGAGATCGTGATCAACGAGCAGTACCTGCTGGCCGGCTTCCCGAACGCGACCACGCCGGTCACCCGATTTCCCGCGGGCGGGGGCGCCTCAATGCCGGTCACCGAGGGCGTGGCGACATTGAGCTCCACCCGCAACGATCGCGACAGCTGGTCGGCCTACGTCAACGTCGGCTACGACCTGACCCCGCGTTGGGTCCTCGACGCCGGCGTGCGCTACACCCGCGACAGCGCCACCATCCACAATGCCAGCTCGGTCTACACGGTCGACGGCGTGCAGCCGATCGCGATGCCCAACGGCCTGGGCAACTCGCTCGGCCAGGTCTTCGCCAACAGCGCCGACTACGGCCTGGTCCAGCCCCGGCTGGCCGTGACCTGGCGGGCGAGCGATGAGATCAATCTCTACGCCGGCGTCTCGCGCGGCCTGCGCGCCGGCTACCCGCAGACCACGTTCGCCGCGCCCGTGGACGGCGTGGCGCAACCCACCTTCGGGCGACTGGAGACCGAGGAGGTCCTCAACTACGAGATCGGCGCCAAAGGCACCGTGGGACCGGGCTTCTACTTCGAGGTCACCGGCTTCACCTATGACTACAAGGACTTCCAGACCCGCGCCGTCGATCTGACCGTGGGCACCGTGAACGCAGGACGCGCCTCCGCCTACGGCCTGGAAACCATGGCGACCTGGCAGGCCACCCAGGATCTCGCGCTGTCGGCCGCCTATGCCTACCTCAGCACCGAGTACGACGCGTTCCACGAAGTTGTCGGCGGCCAGCTGGTCGACCGCTCGGGCAACGTGTTCCGCATGGCGCCCCGCCACACCGCCTCGCTCAGTGCCGACTGGCGGCGCCCGCTCGCCGGCCAATGGGAGGTGTTCGCCAACGGCAACTACGCGTGGCGCTCCAAGTTCTACCTCAACAACGACAACCTCGAGACCGAGATGCAGGACGCGTTCGGCCTGGCCGACCTGCGGCTGGGCGTGGAGCGTTACGACGGTCTGCGCATCGAGGCCTATGCCGACAACCTATTCGACCGCGAATGGGTGCGCGACATCGGCAATGGCGGCAAGAGCTTCGGCCTGCCGACCTCGATCCGCGCCAACCCGCGCATGTACGGCATCCGCGTGCGGATGCAATGGTGAAGGAGACCATCGAAATGAAGCACCCCATGACGATGCCCGGCCCGCGCGCCTGCGGCCTGCTGCTGGCGGCGCTGGCCGCAGTGCCCGCGCTGGCAGGCGAGCGCCCGCTCGAAGACCGGAGGATCGACCAGTTGCAGGTCGTCGGCACCCACAACAGCTACAGCCAGCCGGCCGACCCGCGCGTGTTCGAGGTGATGGACCCGATCCTCGAGCCGATGCTCAAGGGCATGTTCGCGGGCATGCCCGATGCCGCCCGCGCGCGTTACGAAGACGAACACCCCAACCCGATGGACGACCTGCAGACCGGGCTGGCCTACATCCACCCGCCGATCGAGGCGCAACTGCGCGCGGGCCTGCGCAGCCTGGAATTCGACCTCAACGTGGACCATGCCGGCGGTCGATTCCTCTCGCCCCTGCCCTACCGGATGCTGCGCGAACAGGGCGCGCGCGATCTCGCCCCGCTCTATGCCGAGGCGCTGGCCGAGCCGGGCCTGAAGGTGCTGCATGCGGTGGACGTGGACTTCCGCAGCCATTGCCCGACGTTCCGGCTGTGCCTGCGCCAGCTGCGCGCGTGGTCGGACGCCAATCCCGGCCACACGCCGGTGTTCGTCCTGCTCGAACCCAAGTTCCAGAGCCTGGCAGCGCGCGCGCCCGGGGCGACGCCGCTGGACCCCTTCGATGCCCGCGCCTTCGCCGAGATGGACGCGACGATCGCCGACGTGCTGGGCCGCGAGCGCGTCATCGCCCCGGACGACGTGCGCGGCACGCATCCGACCCTGGAAGCCGCGGCGCTGGCCGGCGGCTGGCCGACGCTGGCGCAGGCACGCGGCAAGTTCGTGTTCCTGATGATCGTGCCCGGCCTGAACCTGGCCACGTTCGCGCCCTATCTGGAGAACGCACCGAACCTCGAAGGACGCCTTGCCTTCGTGCAGGGGCGCCCAGGGATGGCGCACGCCGCGTTCGTGATGATCGACAACGCGCTGACCCATGCCAATGAGATCCCGACCTTGGTGCGCAAGGGATATCTGGTCCGCACCCGCGCCGACATCGATACCGGCGAGGCACGCAGCGGCGACACCACCCGTCGCGATGCGGCGTTGGCCAGCGGCGCGCAGATCGTGTCCACCGACTATCCGTTCGCGCCGAACATCTTCGGCAACGCCTACGTGGTGCCGCCCTTCCCGGGCGGGGTACGCGCCAATCCCGTCGCCGATGGCGACCGCAAGCGCGGGCCCTGATGCGGGGTCCTCACGCCTGCTGCGGCGCCCCGATCGGGGGCGCCGGGACGCGACGCGGCCGGCTCGGAAATGCGTGGCGCAGGATCCGCCACGTCACCTGCCCGAACTGCCGCAGGAGCGAGCCGGTGTTGTAGGGCTGGCCGTAGCGCGCGCAGATTTCGCGCACCTCCACCGCCATCGCGCCGTAGCGGTGCGCCGGCACGTCGGGGTAGAAGTGGTGCTCGATCTGGTGGCTGAGGTTGCCCGTCAGCAGGTGCATCAGCCGGCCGCCGGCGATGTTCGACGAGCCGCGCAGCTGGCGCAGGTACCAGTGGCCACGGGTCTCCTGGCGCAGGCAGTCCTTCGGGAACACCTCGGCATCGGCGGTGAAGTGGCCGCAGAAGATCACCACGAACGTCCAGATGTTGCGCAGGCCGTTGGCGACCAGGTTGCCCAGCAGCACCGGCAGGAAGAAGGGGCCGGCCAGCGCCGGGAACACCACGTAATCCTTGAACAGCTGCCGGCCCATCTTGCGGCCGACCGGCGCGAAGTCGCGCGCGAGCTTGCCCTTGGGCATCTTGCCGGCGAACCAGCGGCCGAACTTCAGCTCCTGGATCGCCACGCCCCACTGGAAGTACAGCGCGAACACCGGCGCGATCAGCGGCTGCAGCAGATAGAACGGCTTCCAGCGCTGCTCGGGGAAGATCCGCAGCAGGCCGTAGCCGATGTCGTCGTCCATGCCGCGCACGTTGGTGTAAGTGTGGTGGCGGTAGTTGTGCGAGTGCCGCCAGTTGTCGCCGGTCGCAACGATGTCCCATTCGTAGCGCTGGCCCTCGAGCTGCGGATCGCCCATGAAGTCGTATTGGCCGTGCATCACGTTGTGCCCGACCTCCATGTTCTCCAGGATCTTGGCGAGCGCGAGCAGCAGCACGCCCGCCGGCCACGCCGCCCACAGCACCCACGGCACGAAGGCGCCGGCGACCGCGCCGAGCATCAGCAGCGCGCGCCCGGCCAGCCCCGTCCAGCGCACCGCGGCGACGACGCGGCGGATGTAGTCGGCATCGACCTTGCCCACCTGCGCCATCGTGCGCGTGTGCAGCGCGTCGAGTTCGGCGCCGAAGGCTTCGAGTTCCTGCGCCCCCAGGCGGCGGGCGTTCGTCTTGGACATGGGAGGACTCCGCAATTCTAGAGATCGAGCACGAGGTCGGTGACCGCGCTGCTCACGCACAGCTTCAGCGCCGCGGACGGCTCGTCGACGACGGCACCGGTGCGCAGGTCGCGCGTGCTGCCCGCGGGCTTGCCGCAGGCGCAGGTGTTGCAGATGCCCATGCGGCACCCCGAGCGCGGCTTCAGGCCTTCGGCCTCCAGCGCGGCGAGCAGGTTGTCGCCGCGCGGCAGCTGCAGGTCGCGCCCGCTGCGTGCCAGGTGGACCGAGACGATGCCGGTGTCGTCGACCGGCGGGCGCGGCGTCGGCGTGAATGCCTCGCTGCGCAGCAGGGGCACCTGCCCGTCCAGCAACGATTGCGCGGTCGCGACGAAGCCGCCGGGACCGCAAGCGTAGACCCGGCGCTGCGCGAGCCCCGGCACCAGCGCCTCGAGCAGCGCCGCGTCGATGCGCCCTCCGGCCTCGTCCGCGCTTGCCGGCGCCTCGCCGGTCAGCACGAAGCGCACGTCGAAACCGGCATGGCGCGCGGCCAGCGCCCGCAGTTCGTCGGCGAAACAGGCCTGCGCGCGGTGGCGCGCCCAGTACAGCAGCGTCACCGGCACCGGCATGCCCTGCCCGGCCAGTTGCCGGACCAGCGCCATCAGCGGCGTGATCCCGCTGCCGGCGGCCAGCAGCAGCCAAGCGCCCTGCGGCGACTCGGGCAGCACCAGATCGCCGAAGCCCGGCCCGATGTCGAACACGTCGCCGCGCCGTGCGCGCTCGAGCAGATGCCCGCTGACGCGGCCGCCGTCGACCCGTTTGACCGTGACCGTCAGCCGCCCGTCCACGCCGACCGGCGCGTCCAGGCTGTAGCTGCGCGTGGTGCGCACGCCGTCGATCTCGACGCCGAGGTTCACGTGCTGCCCGGGCCGCGCGCCGGTCCAGTGCCGGTTGGGCTGCAGCGTCAGCGTGACCGCGCCATCGGCGGCGGGGGCTCGGCCGACCACGCGCGCCAGCGGCCGCTCCCACGTCCACGTGGGATGCAGCCGGCGGGCCCAGAAATCGAACACGGGAGGCGCGACGAACGGCGCCGCGAGCCGGCGGAGCGGGCTGCGCGGACGGGATGCGAGGGGCGGGACGGCGGACATGGGGCGACTGTACAGGCATCCGCACAGGCGTGTATACACTTGTGCATTAATTGCGTTCAGCGCCCGGGTGGTTGGCCGCCCGGCCGGGCGTGCTGGCCGTCGCTGGTATGCTGGCGCTCCGCTCCACCTGGCCCTGCCCTTGACCGTCACCGCCCCCGCGCCCGTCGGCGACACCGCCGCTCCGGACGGTCAACCCGGCCGCAAGCCGACCATCGTCCGCGACGACCTGATCGCCGCGACGCTGCGCCTGATCGGTCCGCACCGCAGCGTCTCGACGCTCAGCCTGCGCGAGGTCGCCCGCGAAGCCGGCATCGCGCCCAACAGCTTCTACCGCCAGTTCCACGACATGGACGAGCTGGCCGTCGCGCTGATCGACCAGGCCGGCGAATCGCTGCGCCGCATCGTCGGCGACGCGCGCAAGCGCGCGGTCTCGGGCCGCAGCATCGTGCGCGGCTCGCTCGAGGCGTTCATGGAGCGCCTGCGCGCCGACGACAAGCTGCTGCACGTGCTGCTGCGCGAGGGCACCGTGGGCTCGGACGCGTTCAAGCGCGCCGTCGACCGGCAACTGCATTTCTTCGAGGACGAACTGCGCGCCGACCTGGTGCGCATCGCCGGCGCACAGGGCGAGGCCTTCCACGAGCCTGCGCTCGTCGCCCGCGCGATCACCCGGCTGGTGTTCGCGCTCGGCGGTACCGCGCTCGATTCCCCGCCCGAACGCGATGAGGCCCTGGTCGACGAACTCGCGCAGATGATCCGCATGCTGCTGCGCGGCGCAGCGGTCGTCGGCGCGGATCGCGCGGATCGCGGGAAACGCGCGTAGCGGGTAGCGGGTAGCGCGCGACGCGGAGCGTGCGGCACGCTTGGCTCCCTCCCCCGCATCGCGGGGGAGGGCTGGGGAGGGGGTGCTCTCTCCGGCAACGGCCCGTGCCCCCACCCGCCGCGCTTCGCGCGGCGACCTCCCCCGCAGGCGGAGGAGGTGTGGCTGCGATCGCGCGCGCGCTGCGTAGCCCGGCTCCCTCCCCCGCATCGCGGGGGAGGGCTGGGGTGGGGGCG
>NZ_LASZ01000013.1 GCF_001014645.1 Luteimonas sp. FCS-9
CCGCCGTCGGCGTCCCCGGCCGGCAGCGTGAAGCGCAGCGTCGCCTGCGCGCCCGGCGCGGTGCCTGGCGCCGGCGCCAGCACGTCGACCGCGCGACGCTCGCCCGGCCGCAGTTGGGTCGAGGCCACCAGCGCCACGAACAGGCCCAGCAGCAACAGCAGGCAGCCGGCCAGCACCCAGCCGTGACCGGGAATCGCACGCGCACGCTCGCTGGTCGTCATCGGCGGGCCCTCCCGCGCGCGCCGGCCCGCGGCCGACGCATCGTCGCCCACGCGCCACCCGCGCGCGTGTTGTCGCTGTCGCGCTGCATCCTGCCCGTTCCCCGTCGGAAATCCATACCCCGTCACATCATTATGTCACCGGCGGTCACAGAAACGCGTCCGACCGGGCGCAGCGCCCGGCGGCGGCCCGGGCGCGCCGGTCCGCTACACTGCGCAGTTCATTCCGATCCCCCGAGCCGCCCGCCCCATGTCCGCAGGTCCGACCGAATCCGCCGCCCCGCCCGCCGATGCCGCCGCCCCGGCGCGCCAGGACTTCATCCGGCAGATCGTCCGCGAGGACCTGGCCAGCGGCAAGCACGCGGCGGTGCGCACGCGCTTCCCGCCCGAGCCCAACGGCTACCTGCACATCGGCCATGCCAAGGCGATCTGCCTGGACTTCGGCATCGCCGCGGAGTTCGGCGGGCACTGCAACCTGCGCTTCGACGACACCAACCCGGAGAAGGAGGACCTGGCGTTCGTCCGCGCGATCGAAGACGACGTGCGCTGGCTGGGCTTCGACTGGGCCGAGCTGCGCCATGCCTCGGACTACTTCGAGGTCTACTACCTGGCGGCCGAGAAGCTGATCCGCCAGGGCGACGCATTCGTCTGCGACCTGACCGCCGAACAGATCCGCGCCTATCGCGGCACGCTGACCGAGCCGGGCCGCGATTCGCCGTTCCGCGACCGCAGCATCGAGGAGAACCTGGACCTGTTCCGGCGCATGCGCGCGGGCGAGTTCGCCGACGGCACGCGCACATTGCGCGCGAAGATCGACATGGCCAGTGGCAACATGAACCTGCGCGACCCGGCGCTGTACCGGATCAAGCACCTCGCCCACCAGAACACCGGCGATGCCTGGCCGATCTACCCGATGTACGACTACGCGCACGCGCTGGGCGACGCGGTCGAGGGCATCACCCACTCGCTGTGCACGCTCGAGTTCGAGGACCACCGCCCGCTCTACGACTGGGTCGTCGACCGCGTCGACCTGGCCGGGCATCCCGAACTGCTCGCGTCGCTGAGCGCGCGCGGGCTGCCGGTGGTCGCGGCCAAGCCGCGCCAGATCGAGTTCTCGCGCCTGAACATCAACTACACCGTGATGAGCAAGCGCAAGCTCACCCAGCTGGTCGCAGACGGCCTGGTCGACGGCTGGGACGACCCGCGCATGTACACGCTGCAGGGGCTGCGCCGGCGCGGCTACACCGCGTCGAGCCTGCGCCTGCTGGTCGACCGCGTGGGCATCAGCAAGCAGAACTCGGTGATCGACTTCTCGGTGCTCGAGGGCGCGCTGCGCGACGATCTCGACGCGCGCGCGCCGCGGCGCATGGCGGTGATCGAGCCGCTCAAGCTGGTGCTGACCAACCTGCCAGAGGGCCATGCCGAGACGCTGACCTTCCCCAACCATCCCAAGGACGAGGCGCAGGGCACGCGCGAGGTGCCGTTCTCGCGCCAGCTGTGGATCGAGCGCGACGACTTCGCCGAAGTCCCGCCCAAGGGCTGGAAGCGGCTGATCCCGGGCGGCGAAGTGCGCCTGCGTGGCGCCGGCATCGTGCGCTGCGATGAGGTGATCAAGGACGACAGCGGCGCGATCGTCGAACTGCGCGGCACGCTCGACCCCGAGTCGCGCCCCGGCATGGAAGGCGCCAACCGCAAGGTCAAGGGCACGATCCACTGGGTCAGCGCCGCGCACGCGGTCGAGGCGCAGGTGCGGCTCTACGACCGGCTGTTCGTCGTCGAGAAGCCGGACGACGAATCGACCGGCAAGACCTATCGCGACCATCTCAACCCCGATTCGAAGCGCAGCGCGACCGGCTTCGTGGAACCGGCGGCGGCGCAGGCCGCGCCCGAGCAGGCGTTCCAGTTCGAGCGGCTGGGCTACTTCGTCGCCGACCGCTACGACCACACCGCCGCGGCGCCGGTGTTCAACCGCAGCGTCACGCTGCGCGATGCGTGGACGGCGTGGTCGTGACCGGCGCGCGCGTCCGCTGGCTGGCGCTGGCCTGCCTGCTGGCGCTGGCCGCGTGCGCGGCGCCGCGGACGCCGGGCACGGACGCGTCCCGGGTGCCCGCCGGCGCCCCGCCTGCGCTGACGGCCGGCGATCCGCTCGCGCCCGACACCGGCTGCAGCGTCGACGCCGACTGCACGGTCAAGAACGTCGGCAACTGCTGCGGCGCCTACCCGGCGTGCGTGAACCGCGACGCCGCGGTCGACCCCCAGGCCGTCGCCGCGGACTGCGCGGCGCGCGGCCTGGCATCGGTGTGCGGCTTTCGCGAGATCGAGGCTTGCCGCTGCGTGTCCAACCGCTGCGAGCCGGCCCCCATGAACGCGCTCGCGCGCTGACCGCGCCTGCGCTGTCCGTCCTTTCCGGAACGTCCCGATGCTGTACGCACAAGTCCATCTCACCCTGCCCGCCTGGGTCCACGCGCACGTCGACACGACACGCGCCTATCCCGGCGACGAGGCCAAGGTCGCGCTGGCCATCGCGCTGTCGCGCGAGAACGTCGACGCCGGAAGCGGCGGTCCGTTCGGTGCCGCGGTGTTCGACGGCCAGGACCGCATCGTGTCGGTCGGCGTGAACCGGGTGATGCCGCACACCTGCTCGGTCGCGCACGCCGAGACGATGGCCTACATGCTGGCGCAGCAGCGCCTGCAGACGCCGCGGCTCAACGAGCGCATGGGCCCGGTCACGCTGGCGACCTCGTCGCAGCCGTGCTGCATGTGCTACGGCGCGACTGTCTGGGCCGGCATCGACCGGTTGCTGATCGGCGCGCGCGCCGAGGACGTCGAGGCGCTGACGCCGTTCGACGAGGGCCCGCTGCCCGAGGACTGGGTCGGCGCGCTGGCAGGCCGCGGCATCGCGGTGGTGCGCGACGTGCTGCGCGACGAGGCCTGTACGGTCCTGCGCGCCTACGGCGAATCGGACGGAGCGAAGTACTGACATGACCGACCTCGACCCGGCCCGTCCGGACACCGGCACCGACCAGGCCGGCACGGCCGCGTCGCCGCTGCAGCCGATCAGCGGCCTGCTGTGCTATTGCCGGCCCGGCTTCGAATCCGACCTCGCCGCGGAACTGACAGAGCGCGCCGCCGGCGTGCACGTCGCCGGCTACGCGCAGGCCCGGCGCGGCGACGGCTACGTGCTGTTCCATTCCGACAACGGCCCGTCGGCGACCCACGAACTGCCGTTCCGCGAGCTGATCTTCGCGCGTCAGAAGCTGATGCTGCTGGCCGAACTGCGCGGCCTGGACCCGAGCGACCGCATCACCCCGATCTTCGAGGCCCTGGCGGGGCGCGGACGTCACGGCGAACTGCTCGTCGAACATTCCGATTCCGACGAAGGCAGACAGCTCTCCGGCCTGGCGCGCAGCTTCGGCAACGCGCTGCGCCCGGCACTGCGCAAGCGCGGCTTCCTGAGCCAGAAGGACGAGGCGCGCTTCCCGCGCCTGCACGTCTTCTTCGTCTCGGGCACGCATGCGTACATCGCGCAGTCGATCGTCGGCGACAGCGCGCCCTGGCCGATGGGCATTCCGCGCCTTCGCACGCACGCCGACGCGCCGTCGCGCTCGGCGCTGAAGCTCGAAGAGGCCTTCCTGGCGCTGCTGACCGAACGCGAGCGCAATGCGCGCATCAAGCCGGGCATGCGCGCCGTCGATCTGGGCGCCGCACCCGGCGGCTGGACCTGGGTGCTGACGCGCGAGCACATGCGCGTGGTCGCGGTCGACAACGGACCGATGCAGGCCGAGCTGCTCGACACCGGCCTGGTCGACCACCACCGGGTCGACGGCTTCCGCTACCAGCCGGTCGGCCCGGTCGACTGGCTGGTCTGCGACATGGTCGAACAGCCGCGCCGGGTGGCCGAGCGCATGGCCACCTGGTTCCGCGAGGGCTGGTGCCGCCACGCGATCTTCAACCTCAAGCTGCCGATGAAGAAGCGCTGGCAGGAAACGCTCCTGGCGCTGGACCTGTTCGCCAACAACGCTGGCGAGCATGCGACGCTGACGTTGCGTGCCCGCCAGCTCTACCACGACCGCGAGGAGATCACGGTCTACGCCAGCGTCGAGTAGGACGCGCACCGGAGGATGTCCCATGGCCGCAGGCTGGATCACCGTCGTCGCCCCGTACCTGCCCGAGATCGTGCGCCTGGCGCGGCCGATCTTCACCCGCACGCCGCCGCAGGCCGACCTCGGCCAGCAGCGGCGGATCGACGTGATCGACGCGCAGATCGGCGAGCTGCAGGACGCGGCGAGCGTGAACGCCGACTCGATCGCCAAGCTCGCCGCGGACATGCAGAAGACCATCGAGGTGCTGCAGCTCGGCGCCGAGCGCATGGAACGCCGGCTGATCCTGTCCAACCGGCTGGCCGTGGCCGCCGCGACCGCCGCGGTGTTGGGGTTCGCGATCGCGGCCTACGCACTCGCGCGCTGACGTGCGCGCGCGCGTGACCGCACGCTCACCGGCGTGACGGATACTGCGCGCCGGTCCCCTCTTCCGGCGTCTCCCGATGGCCTCCAGCCTGCTGACCCTGCTCGACGACATCGCCACCGTGCTCGACGACGTCTCGGTGATGACCAAGGTTGCGGCGCGCAAGACCGCCGGCGTGCTCGGCGACGACCTCGCGCTGAACGCGCAGCAGGTCACCGGCGTGCAGGCCGACCGCGAGCTGCCGGTGGTCTGGGCGGTCGCCAAGGGCTCGGCGCGCAACAAGCTGATCCTGGTGCCCGGCGCGCTGGCGATCAGCACCTGGCTGCCGTGGCTGGTCACGCCGCTGCTGATGGCCGGCGGCCTGTTCCTGTGCTACGAGGGCTTCGAGAAGGTCCTGCACAAGCTCGTGCACCGCGGGCGCGACGACGCCGCCAAGTCCGCGCGCACCGCGGCGCTGGCCGCGGCCGACGTCGATCCGGTGGCGTTCGAGCGCGACAAGGTGCGCGGCGCGGTGCGTACCGACCTGATCCTGTCGGCCGAGATCATCGCGATCAGCCTGGGCACGGTCGCCGGTCAGCCGTTCGCGACCCAGCTGGGCGTGCTCGCGGGCATCTCCGCGCTGGTGACGGCCGGCGTCTACGGCCTGGTCGCCGGCATCGTCAAGCTCGACGACGCCGGCCTGGCGTTGACCCACCGCGCCTCGGCCTTCGCGCAGGCGGCCGGCCGCGCGATCCTGCGCGCCGCGCCGTGGCTGATGAAGGGCCTGGCGGTCGTCGGGACCGCGGCGATGTTCCTCGTCGGCGGCGGCATCATCGCCCACGGCATCCACGACGTGGCGACCTGGATCGAGGAGGCCGCGACCGGCCTGGGCGCGCTGCCGACCGTCGGCACCGTGCTCGGCGCGATCGTCCCGACGCTGGTCAACGCCGCGGTCGGCGTGGTCGCCGGCGGCCTGGCGGTCGCGGTCGTGTCCGGCGTGCGCCGCCTGCGTACGGGCCGGCGCGCGGCGCCGACGGGCTGACCGCGCCGCCGGCCGGCTCAGCAGCGCAGGACCGCCCAGGCGCCCCAGACCCAGATGCCGGCCGCCCAGATGGCCAGCATCGCGACGGTCGCCAGCAACATCGCAGCGACGACGAGCGCGGCCGACCGGCCACGCGTCCTGCGGTACGCGAGCCACGGCACCGCGGAGCCTGCGACCACCGCCAGCACCAGGCAGGCGACGCCGAGGAACGCGAACAGGCCCGCGTCGTCGCTGACCGCAGGACATGGCTGCAGCGCGAACGCCGGCGACGCGCCCAGCCACGCCGCCCCACCGGCCGCGGCCCGCAGGCGCGCGACCGCGCGCCGGTTCAGCGGCCGGCGGCGCGCGCCCACAGCAGGTTGCGCAGCGGCGGCAGCGCCTGCGCGATGCCCAGCGCATGGCTGCGCAGCAGCGTCGGCGCCAGCGCGTCGGTGGAGTAGACGCGGTTGATGGCGTCGAACGCATAGGCGGCCACGGTGTTGTCGCTGCGCCGCGTGCGCGCCCAGCGCGCGAGCCGGTGCGGCGCATCCCAGGCCGCGCCGCGGCCGCGCGCCTGCGCCACCGTCGCGGCCAGCCCGGCGACGTCGCGCAGGCCCAGGTTCACGCCCTGCCCGGCCAGCGGGTGGACGACGTGCGCGGCATCGCCGACGACCAGCACGCGCCCGGCCAGCTGGGTGTCGACGAGCTGGCGACGCAGCGGGAACGCCGCGCGCGCCGACACCGGGGCCAGCCGCCCGAAGCGGCCCTCCGAGGCCCGCGTCAGCGCGTCGGAGAACGCGGCGTCGTCGAGGCCGCGCACGCGCGCCGCCTCGTCGGCCGGCAGCGTCCAGACGATCGAGCAGCTGCCGTCGCCGCAGGGCAGCAGCGCCAGCGGGCCGGTCGGCAGGAACCGCTGCCAGGCGGTGTCGGCGTGCGGCCGTTCGCCGCGCACGTAGCCCACGACCCCGCTCTGGCCGTAGTCGTGCGCCTGCGCGCCGATGCCGGCCAGCCGGCGCAATGCCGAGCCGGCACCGTCGGCGGCGATCGCCAGCCGCGCTTCGATCCGGGGGCCGTCGGCCAGCCGCAGCGCGACCGAGCCGGCGGCCGTCTCCAGCGCCTCGACCGTCGCCGGGCTGCGCACCTCGACCCCCGCCGCGGCCAGTCGCGCCCAGAGCCGGTCGACCAGCAGACCGTGCTCGACGATCCATCCCAGCTCGCGCATGCCCAGCGCATCGGCGTCGAAGACCAGTTCGCTGCCGCCGCCTGCGTCCCAGACCCGCATGCGCCTGTAGGGATGCGCACGCGCGGCGCGCACCGCGTCCCAGGCGCCGACCTGCGCCAGCAGGCGCGCATTGTCGTGCGCGAACGCATAGACGCGCAGGTCCGGCGCCGCGGGTGTCCAGCCGGCCGGCGGCCGGGCCTCGACCAGCACCACGTCCAGGTCCTGGGCGGCGAGCGCCAGCGCGCAGGCCGCGCCGACCACGCCGCCGCCGACGACCACGACGTCGCGCACGCCGCGCCGGCTCATGCCGACGCCCCGCGGCACAGCGCCGGCACGTCGCCGCGGTAGCCCATCGCGCCACCGGCCAGCAGCGCCTGCAGGCCGCGGTCGCCGTCGAGCGCCAGCAGCCCCGCGCTGCGCAGCGGCCGCAGCAGCGGCGACGGGTTCGCGGTCAGCCGCGCCAGCCCGTCGGAGAACGCCAGCGTGCGCGTGCGGTCCTCGCGCCGCCGCGTCGCCCAGGCCGCGAGCAGCGCCGGCGCGCCCGGATCGCCGCCGTCGGCGGCCAGCTCGGCCAGCGTCAGCGCATCGCGTAGCCCGAGGTTGAAGCCCTGCGCCCCGATCGGGTGCAGCGTCTGCGCCGCGTTGCCGACCAGCGCCGCACGCGCGGCGGTCGTGTGCTCGGCGACGACGCGGCGCAGCGGGTAGCGGCTGCGCGGGCCGACCGCTTCGAAGCGGCCGGCCCGCCAGCCGAACACGGACTGCACGCGGGCCAGGAACGCGGCGTCTTCGAGCGCGGCGACCGCGTCGGCGGCGTCGCGATCGACGCCGTGGACCAGTCCGTAGTGGCGGTCGCCGCGCGGCAGCAGCGCGGTCGGGCCGTCGTCGGTCAGGCGCTCGAACGCGCCGCCGTCCGGCGCGCGCGCCGCGCGCAGCCGGGCGACGAACAGGTCCTGCCGGTAGTCGTGTTCGATGGTGTCGATGCCCAGGGCCGCGCGCACCGTGGACCCGGTGCCGTCGGCGGCGACGACCAGCGCCGCGCCGATCCGCAGTTCGCCGTCGCCGGTCGCCACGCGGACCGTCCGCAGGCCATCGGACTCCGCTTCCAGGTCGACGAAGCGCGCCGGCCGGTAGCGCGTCAGGTGCGCCAGTTCGCCGAGCCGCGCCTCCAGCGCCTGGCCGAAATCGCGGGCGACGACGACCTGCCCGAACTGGTCGCGGCCGTAGTCGGCGGCGTCCAGCCGCAGACGGCCGAAGTCGCCCCGGCGGCTGACGTGGATGCGGCGGATCGGGCCCGGCGGCATCCGCAGCTTCTGCAGCACGCCCAGCGCGGTCAGTGCGTTGACCGTGGCCTCGGCGAAGCTGAGGTTGCGCTCGTCGAAGACCGGCGGCATCGCGTCGGGCGGCGTGGCCTCGACCAGCCCGGTGTCGATGCCGGCGCGGTCGAGCGCGATCGCGAGGCTGGCGCCGACCAGCCCGCCGCCGACGATCAATACAGCATGGGAGTGCGTCATGGCCGGATTGTAGCGGCAGGCGCCCGCGCCGACCGTTGTGCGGGTGTCGCCTGTCTGCGGCGCCGCCGGCCGCCTGCCCGGGCGATCCACGCTAAGATCGGCCGATACCTCCGCACGCCCAGTCCGCCATGCCTGCCCGCACGAAAACTCCCGATCGCGCGATCGCCCCTGGCCCGACCGTGCTGGCCGGCATGATCCTGCTCGCCGCGTTGTCCAGGCTGATGCCGCTTCCCCCGAACTTCGCGCCGATCGAAGCCATGGCGCTGTTCGGCGGCGCGTACTTCGCCAGGCGATGGCTGGCGCTCGCCGTGCCGCTGCTCGCGATGGCGCTGTCGGACGTGGCGCTGGGCATCGCGCGCGGCGGCACGTATGTCGAGTACTTCACGACGCCGGCGTACCTGCCGAGCATCGCCGCGAACTACCTGTGCATCGCGCTGACCTGCGTGCTGGCGTTCGGGCTGCGCGGCCGCGTGACGGGCGCTCGTGTGCTGGGCTACTCGCTCGCCGGATCGGTGCTGTTCTTTTTGATCAGCAATTTCGCGATCTGGCTGAGCGCCTCGCTCAACCCCGCCTATCCCGCCTGCAGCCAAGGCCTGCCGGCGTGTTACGCGGCGGCGCTGCCGTTCTTCAAGACGACGCTGCTGAGCACGTTGTTCTACGCGGCGCTGCTGTTCGGCGGTTTCGCGCTCCTGCGCGAGCGGCTTCCCGCGCTGCGCCCGCAGACGGCCTGATCGCCAGTTGCATCCGCGATGGGCCATCGTCTCTCCAGGATCTACACCCGCACCGGCGACGACGGTTCGACCGGTCTGGGCGATGGCAGCCGGACCGGCAAGGATGCGCTGCGGGTGGCCGCCTACGGCACCGTCGACGAGGCGAACTCGGCGATCGGGCTGGTGCTCGCCGCGCCGCTGCCCGACGACGTCCGCGCCCTGCTGACCGGGCTTCAGCACCGGCTGTTCGATCTCGGCGGCGAGCTGTGCATCCCCGGCCACGCCGCGATCGAGGATGCGGACGTCGTCGAACTCGAAGCGCAGCTCGACCGCTACAACGGCACGCTGCCCCCACTGCAGGACTTCGTCCTGCCCGGCGGCGGCGAGGCCGCGGCGCGCTGCCACCTCGCGCGCACCGTCGTGCGCCGCGCCGAGCGCGAGACCGTGGCGCTGTCGCGCGCCGAGTCCGTCCGGCCGCAGGCGCTGCGCTACCTCAACCGGCTGTCGGACCTGCTGTTCGTGCTGGCCCGGGTCCTGGCCCGCGCCGACGGCCACGGCGAGGTGCTCTGGCGGCACGGGGAGCGAGCCTGACATGCACCATCCGATCGGCTTCGGCGGCGATCGACGGCAGGTGCCGGTGTTCTCGCACCCCGCCTGCCTCGACCACGACACCGGCCCCGAACACGCAGAACGCCCGCAGCGGCTGGCGGCGGTGATCGAGGCGCTGCGGGCGTCGTTCCCGGACCTGGACCTGCGCCAGGCGCCGGCCGCGACCCGCGGCCAGCTGCTGCGGGTGCATGACGAGGCCCTGCTGCGCACGGTGCTCGAATCGCAGCCGACCGGGCGCATCCCGCTCGATGCCGACACCGTACTCTCGCCAGGTTCGGCCCAGGCCGCGCTGCACGCGGCCGGCGCCGGGGTCGCCGCGGTCGACCTGGTCTGCAACGGCGAGTTGCGCCGGGCGTTCTGCGCCGTGCGCCCGCCGGGCCACCACGCCACCGCCGACATCGCAATGGGCTTCTGCCTGTTCAACAACATCGCCGTGGCCGCGGCCCATGCGCTGGACCGCTACGGGCTGATGCGGGTGTCGATCGTCGATTTCGACGTGCACCACGGCAACGGCACCCAGGCGATCTTCGAGCAGGAGCCGCGGGTGCAGTACCTGAGCTCGCACCAGTTGCCGCTGTTCCCCGAAACCGGCCTGCGCCGCGAGCGCGGCGTGGGCAACATCGTCAACATCCCGTTGGCGCCGGGCACCGGCAGCGCGCGCTTCTGCGAGGCCTGGCGCGAACGGATGCTGCCCGAGATCGACGCCTTCGCGCCGCAACTGGTGCTGGTCTCGGCCGGGTTCGATGCCCATCGCCTCGACCCGCTGGCGCAGCTCGAGCTCGAGGCCGAGGACTTCGCCTGGCTGACCCGGGAGCTGGTCGCGCTGGCCGACCGCCACGCCGAGGGCCGCCTGGTGTCGATGCTCGAGGGTGGCTACGACCTGCAGGCGCTGCGGGCGTGCAGCGTGGCCCACCTCCAGGCGCTGCCCGGCTGAGCCGCCCGCGCCCGGCCGGACGTGAACGGGAGGTCGGGAGGCCGCATTGCCGCTGCACTAGGGATGCGGCATGCTGGCGCCCGTTTTGGCTGAACGGATCGACCGTGCGCCCCGCCCTCCGCCTGCTGCCCCTTCCGTTCTGCATCGCGATCTCGCTCTCGGCCCATGCCGACGACCTGCCGCGCGCCAACTACTGGGCGCTGTGCCCGATCGAGGATGCGGTGCCGGCGTTCGCCGACGCGCAGGCGCCGGTGGGCTCGGTCGAGGACCGCGAGAACCAGCCGACCGACATCGACGGCGACCAGTTCGAGGGGTTGTCGGGCATGGACAGCGACTTCACCGGCAATGTCAGCGGTGACGTGACCCTGCGCCGCGGCGACCAGTTCCTCGGCACCGACGACCTGCAGTTCTCGCAGGACGACGGCACGTTCGTCGCCAGCGGCAACGTGCGTTACCAGGATGCGGGCATGCGCGTGGTCGCCGACCGCCTGGAAGGCGACACCATCGCCGAGTCCTACCGCATGGACAAGGTGCGCTACCAGTTGACCGCACGGCGCGGCAATGGGGGCGCAGAACGTATCGAGATGGACGGAACGGTCGGCGCACTGATGGGCTCGACCTATTCCACCTGCCCGCCGAGCGACCGCTGGTGGGAGCTCAAGGCCCAGCAGATCGACGTCGACACCGACATGGGCATGGGCACCGCGCGCAACGCGACGCTGCGCGTGGGCAAGGTGCCGGTGCTGTACGTGCCCTGGTTCCGCTTCCCCGTCGACGAGCGTCGCATCTCCGGCCTGCTGTACCCGCGGATCTCGCAGTCCAGCCGCAACGGCTTCGACTACACCCAGCCGGTCTACCTCAACCTGGCGCCGAACTACGACATGACGCTCGAGCCGCGCTGGATGAGCAAGCGCGGCCTGCAGTTGGGCACCGAGTTCCGCTTCATGACCGACGCCACGCGCGGCGAACTGGACGTGATCTACCTGCCGTCCGACAAGCTCGCCAGCCGCGAGCGCGAGCTCGAGCAAACCCAGGTCCCGATCGCCGAGAACCGCCGCAAGGACGACCGCAGCTTCCTGAGCTTCAACGGCTCGGCCGACATCAACCCGACCTGGCAGGGCCGCGCGAGCCTGACCTGGATGAGCGATCCGCGGTACCTGGAGGACTCGAACAACAACATCGACGGCATTTCGTCGATCAGCGCGGTCAGCCAGCTCGGGGTCTTCGGCCAGGGCACCTCGGGCGAGCGCGGCTACTGGAACGCCGGCGTGCTGGGCGACTACCAGCTGCTGACCGACTACACGCTGCCCGAGTCGATCCTGCCCTACAACCGGCTGCCGCACGCCTACTTCACCTGGGAACGGCCCTACGGCCGCTGGTTCACCGCCGGCGTCAACGCCACCGCGACCCGCTTCGCGCACGTCGACGACGTCGCCAGGCCCGGCGGCAGCCGCGTCGACCTCAAGCCCTACATCTCGATGCCGCTCGAGGGCCCGAGCTGGTTCGTGCGGCCCACGCTCGCCTGGCGCCACACCGCCTACGGCCTGGACCGCGAACTGGCCGATGCGATCGCCGACCAGCGCGCGCGCGGCGCGCTGGGCATCGGTGCAGGGGACGCCGTCCCCGACGCGCTGCTGGGGCAGTACCAGGCCGCGTTCGGCCAGTTGCGCGACACCGCGCCCAGCCGCAGCCAGCCGATCACCTCGATCGACGCCGGCCTGTTCTTCGACCGCAACACGGCTTTCCGCGGCGAGGACTACCTGCACACGCTCGAGCCGCGGATCTACTACCTGCACTCGCCCTATCGCGACCAGTCCGCGCTGCCGCTGTTCGACACCAGCCCGCTGACGTTCGGCTGGGGCCAGCTGTTCCGCGACAACCGCTACTCGGGCGCCGACCGCCAGGCCGACGCGAACCAGGTGACGCTGGCGGTGAGCACGCGCCTGATCCGCGAATCGGACGGCCAGGAAAAGCTCAGCGCCAGCCTGGGCCAGATCGTCTACCTGGACGATTCGCGGGTGACGGTCGGCAACGAGACGCAGATCGAGCGCGGCCGCTCGGCCTGGGTCGCCGACTCGACCTACGCGATCAACGACCGCTGGACGATCAGCGCCGGCTACCAGTGGGACCCGAAGTTCCGCCGCGAGGACCTGGCGAGCGTCCGCACCCGCTACCTGATCGGCGACGACGGCATCGTCAATTTCGCCTACCGGCGCCGCAGCGACCTGATCGAACAGGCGGACTTCTCGTTCCTGTATCCGATCAACCCGACCTGGAGCCTGATCGGCCGCTACTACTACTCGTTCACCGAGGACCAGCTGCTCGAGGCGGTCGCCGGCGTGCAGTGGGACAGCTGCTGCCTGGCGGCCCGCGTCGTCGGCCGCCGCTACCTGCGCAACCGCCAGGGCGAGCTGAACAACGCCATCATGTTCGAGCTCGAACTCAAGGGCCTGGGCTCGGCCGGCCCCGACACGGAGAGCCGCCTGCGCCGTGCTATTCTCGGCTATTACCGTGACGACCTCTATCTCGTGCCGCCGTCGGAACTGCGCAACAGCGACGACGATGAAACCATCACTCCCGGCCTGAGCCAATGAAGACACTGATCCGTTCCCTCGCGGCCGCCGTCGCGCTGTGCGCCGCCACCGTGCATGCGCAGGACCTCCAGCCTCTCGACCGCATCGCCGCGGTCGTCGACGAGGACGTGATCCTCGCCAGCGAACTCGACCGCGCGGTGAACAACATCCGCACGCAGTACGCGACCCGCCAGGACCAGCTGCCGCCGCAGGAGATCCTCGAGCGCCAGGTGCTCGAGCGCCTGATCACGATGCGGCTGCAGACCGCGCGCGCGCAGCAGACCGGCGTTCGGGTCAGCGACGAAGAGGTCGACCAGGCAATCGCCGCGATCGCCCAGCAGAACAACTTCACGATGGACCAGCTGCGCCAGCAGCTGGCCGGCGACGGCATGTCGTTCGACGACTTCCGCGCCTCGCTGCGCGACGAGCTGCTGATCCAGCGCATGCGCCAGCGCTTCGCGCAGACCCGCATCTCGGTCAGCGATGCCGAGGTCGACGCCGCGCTGTCGGCGCAGGCGACCGGCGCCCAGTACCGCCTGGCGCACATCCTGGTCGCGCTGCCCGAGGGCGCCACGCCCGAGCAGATCCAGACCGGCCAGCAGAAGATCGACGGCATCAAGGGCCTGATCGACCGCGGCGAGATGGAGTTCTCGGCCGCGGCGGTGCGCTACTCCGACAGCCCGAACGCGCTGGAAGGCGGCGACCTGGGCTGGCGCCGGACCGACGAGATCCCCGCCGCGTTCGCGACCTCGGTCTCGTCGCTGCAGCCCGGCCAGGTCATCGGCCCGATCCGCGGCCCCAGCGGCTTCCAGCTGCTGCAGCTGGTCGACGTGCGCGATGCGGCCCAGGGCGGCGGCGCCGGCACGGTCACCGAGTACCAGGCCCGCCACATCCTGATCCGCGCCCAGGGCGACAACGACAGCGCCGCCAAGGCGCGCGCCGACTCGCTGCGCGCACGCATCGCCGGCGGCGCCGACTTCGCGCAGATCGCCCGCGACAGCTCCGAGGACAACGCCACCAAGTCTGGCGGCGGCGACCTGGGCTGGTTCACGCAGGACGAGTTCGGGCCCGACTTCGGCGGCCAGGTCGCCGCGCTCGGCGACGGCGACGTCTCGCAGCCGTTCCGCACCCAGGCCGGCTGGCACATCGTCCAGCGCATGGCCAGCCGCCAGTCGGCCGGCAACGACAGCAACCGCCGCGCGCAGGCGCGCGAGGCGATCGGCCAGCGCAAGCTCGAGGACGAGTGGGACCGCTACGTGCGCGAGATGCGCGGCGAGGCCTACGTCAGCGTCCGCGTCGGCGCCAACCCCGACCCCGAGATCGGCGGCGGCGGCTGACCGATGCCACGGCCCAGGCTGGCGCTGGTCCCGGGCGAGCCGGCCGGCGTCGGTCCGGAGCTGTGCGTGCGTGCCGCGTGGCGCGCCTGGGATGCCGACCTGGTCGCGCTCGGCGACCGCGCCGCGCTGCAGCGGGCGGCCGACGCGATCGCGCTGCCGATCGCCTTCGCCGACGCCCGGGCCGCGCACGTGCCGCCCGGCACGCTGCGCCTGATCGACCTGCCGCATGCGGTCCCCGTCCCGTTCGGCGCGCCCGACCCGCGCAACGCGCGCAGCGTCGTGGACGCGCTGCTGCACGCCGCCGCCGGCTGCCGCGAGGGCCGCTTCGACGGCGTGGTGACCGGCCCCGTGCACAAGGCCGCGATCAACGCCGGCGGCGTGCCGTACACCGGCACCACCGAACTGCTGGCCGACGACGCCGGTCGCGCGGTCGTGATGATGCTCGCCAACCCCACGCTGCGCGTGGCCCTGGCGACCACCCACCTGCCGCTGCGCGCGGTGCCCGACGCGATCACCGCGTCGGGGCTCGATCGCGTGCTGCGCATCCTCGACGCCGCGCTGCGCCGCGACTTCGGCCTCCCGTCGCCACGGATCGCCGTGCTGGGCCTGAACCCGCACGCCGGCGAGGACGGACACCTGGGCCACGAGGAACGCGAGATCATCGCGCCGCTGCTGACGCGCCTGCGCGCCGAGGGCCTCGTGCTGGACGGACCGCTGCCGGCCGACACCGCCTTCCTGCCCGCCCGCCTGGACGGCACCGACGCGGTGCTCGCGATGTACCACGACCAGGGCCTACCGGTGCTGAAGTTCAGCGGCTTCGAATCGGCGGTCAACCTGGCGCTGGGCCTGCCCTACCCCAGGGTCGCGGTGGACCACGGCACCGCGCTGGACCTGGCCGGCACCGGCCGCGCCGACCCGACCAGCCTGTTCTGCGCGATCGATCAGTGCGCGACGCTCGCCCGCCATCGCAGGGCCGCCGCATGAGCGCGGGCGCGCCGATCGCCTGGGACGATTTCCTGCGCGTTGACCTGCGCGTGGGTCGCGTGGTGTCGGCCGAGCCGTTCCCGGCCGCTCGGCGCCCGGCCTACGTGCTGCACGTCGACTTCGGCCCGCAGATCGGCGTGCGCAAGTCCAGCGCCCAGATCACCGACCACTACGCGCCCGAGACGCTGGTCGGCCGGCTGGTCGTGGGCGTGGTCAACTTCCCGCCCAAGCAGATCGGGCCGCTGATGTCCGAATGCCTGATCACCGGCTTCCACGACGCCGAGGGCAGGGTCCGGCTGTGCGTGCCCGACGGCGACGTCGCGCCCGGCACCCGGTTGCTCTGACGCATCCTCCCTTTCCGACAACGCCCCGATGACCCGATCCCCCGCCGCGCCCGGCGCCTTCTCCGAACCGCCGAAGAAATCGCTCGGCCAGAACTTCCTGCACGAACGCGGCGTCGTCGACAGGATCGTGCTGGCGATCGACCCGCGCCCCGGGGACCGGCTGGTCGAGATCGGCCCCGGCCAGGGCGCGATGACGTTCCCGCTGCTCGATCGCCACGGCGCGCTGACGGCGATCGAGTTCGACCGCGACCTGCTGGCGCCGCTGACCGCGCAGGCGGCCGCGCACGGCGCGCTGACGCTGGTCCACGCCAACGTGCTCGACGTCGACCTGACCGCGCTCGCGGCCGGCGCGCCGATCCGGCTGGTCGGCAACCTGCCCTACAACCTGTCTTCGCCGATCCTGTTCCATGCGCTGGCACACGCCGCCGCGATCGTCGACATGCACTTCATGCTGCAGAAAGAGGTCGTCGAGCGCATGGCGGCCGGTCCGGGCAGCAAGGTCTACGGCCGGCTGAGCGTGATGCTGCAGGCCTACTGCGAGGTCACCGCGCTGTTCGTCGTCGGGCCCGGTGCGTTCCGGCCGCCGCCGAAGGTCGACTCGGCGGTCGTGCGGCTGGTGCCGCGTCCTTCGGCAAGCATCGGCATCGACGATCCCGGGCGCTTCGCCGACATCGTCCGCGCCGCGTTCGGCCAGCGCCGCAAGACCCTGCGCAACGCGCTGGGTGGCACGATGGACGCCGAGGCGATCACGGCTGCCGGCATCGATCCGCAACAGCGCGCCGAGCAGCTGTCGGTGGCCGACTTCGTACGGCTGGCCAACCATCCGGCCACGCCATAGTCGAAGCATTCATTGCCGCCCGCTACACTGGACGCGCCATGGACGAGACTGCCGACTACACCCTCGAAATCCAGATCGCGACGCGCTTCCTCGACGAGGAATCGACGCCCGACGACGACCGCTACGTGTTCGCCTACACCATCCGCATCCGCAATGTCGGCCGGCTGCCGGCGCAACTGGTCTCGCGCCACTGGATCATCACCGACGCCAACGGCCGCGTCGAGGAAGTGCACGGCGACGGCGTCGTCGGCGAACAGCCGCGGCTCGAGCCCGGCGAGGCCTTCACCTATACCTCCGGCGCGGTGCTGTCGACGGCGGTCGGGACGATGGAGGGCAGCTACGACATGGTCGGCGACGACGGCGCGCACTTCGACGCCCCGATCCCGCCGTTCACGCTGTCGGTCCCGCGTACCCTGCACTGATGGCGATCTGGGCGATCGGCGACCTGCAGGGTTGCTATGGCGCAACCGCACGGCTGCTCGAGGCGATCCGCTTCGACCCCGCCGTCGACCGGCTGTGGTTCTGCGGCGACCTGGTCAACCGCGGCGGCGAATCGATCGAGACGCTGCGGCTGGTGCATTCGCTGCGCGAGAACGTCGTCAGCGTGCTCGGCAACCACGACCTGTCGCTGCTGGCGATCGCCGAGCGCCGCGAGGAGGACCAGCGCAAGGTCAATCCGGACCTGCGCGGGGTGCTGTTCGCGCACGACCGCGACGTGCTGCTCGACTGGCTGCGCGCCTGCCCGCTGCTGCACGTCGACCGCGCGCTGGGCTGGATGATGCTGCACGCGGGCCTGGCGCCGCGCTGGACCACCCAGTTGGCCGAGAAGCACGCTGCCGAGATCGAACGCAAGCTGCGCAGTCCCGGCTACCGCAAGCTGCTGCGCAACATGTACGGCGACCGCCCGGCGTGGTCGCCCAACCTGACCGGGCCCGATCGCGACCGCGCGATCATCAACGTCTTCACCCGCATGCGCTACTGCGCGCCCAAGGGCCGCATCGCATTCGAGGAGAAGGGCGCGCCGGGCACCCAGCAGCCCGGCCTCTATCCATGGTACGAGGTCCCGGGCCGCGCCGAGCGCGACCTGAAGATCGTCTGCGGCCACTGGTCGACGCTGGGCCTGTTCATCGGCCACGGCATCCACGCACTCGACACCGGCGCGGTCTGGGGCGGCAAGCTGACCGCGCTGCAGCTCGACGCCGAGACCCTGCGCATCGTGCAGGTGCCCGGGCGCGACGTGCCGCCGCCGGCGAAATGAACCCGGGCGCGCGCCTGCGCATCCGCCTGGCGGCGCTCGCGCTGGTCGGCCTGCTGGTGTCGGCGACGGCCGTGGCGCATCCGCTGGCGGAGGCGGCCCGCCGCCAGGTCGGCGTCACCGTCCGCTACGATCCCGCCTACGTCCGCCTGGACTACCCCGGCGGCGACGTGCCCGCCGACCGCGGCGTGTGCACCGACGTCGTGGTGCGCGCGCTCCGCGCCCACGGCATCGACCTGCAGCAGCGCATCCACGACGACAAGCGCGCCCACCCCGACGCCTACCCGCGCCAATGGCGGCACCTGGCCGCCGACCGGCACATCGACCACCGGCGCGTGCCCAACCAGACGACCTGGTTCGCGCGCCAGGGCTGGTCGCTGCCCGTCGCGCAGGCGCGCGGCGACTACCGTGCGGGCGACATCGTCGCCTGGCGCCTGGACAACGGCCTGCTGCACATCGGCATCGTCTCCGACCGCAAGGCCGCCGACGGCACGCCGCTGGTACTGCACAACATCGCCCGCGGCACGCGCGAGGAGAACGTGCTGCTGGCCTGGCGCGTCATCGGGCACTACCGTCCGGCGCTGCCGACGGCTTCCCCGTAGGCGCGGCGCGCGCACGCGCGCGAAGACGCTTCGCCAGGAGATCCTGTCGCGCGCGAGCGCGCGCCTATGGCGTGGTCGGCATGGCCCGGCGGTAGTCGACGAACGCGAACGCGTGCGCGTGGCGCGCATCGGCGGCATGTGCCTCGCGGCCGGTCTCCACCCACTGCGCCGGGTCGAACGCCGGGAACCATGCATCCGCACCGGCTGCATCGGTATCGACGTGGGTCAGCGCCAGGTGCGTGGCGCGCGGCAGCGCCAGCGCGTAGACCTCGCCGCCGCCGATCACGCACAGCGCATCGGCGCCGTCGGCCGCGGCCTGCGCGATCGCCGCGTCGAGCGAATCGACCGCTTCCATGCCGGCGAACGGCACGCGACCCGAGCGGGTCAGCACGAGGTTGCGGCGCCGGGGCAGCGCGCGCCCGATGGCCTCGGCGGTCTTCCGCCCCATCAGCACCGGCTGGCCCAGCGTCAGCGCCTTGAAGCGCTTGAGGTCGTCGGGCAGGTGCCACAGCAGCGCGTTGTCCCCGCCGATCGCGCCGTTGCGGTCGAGCGCGGCGATCAGCACGATCCGGGGACCGGATGCGCGCACCGATGCGGGGCTGCCCGAATCCCGGGTCGCTCCGCCCGACGCCCGACCCGTCACACCGCCACCGGTGCCTTGATCGCCGGCAGCGGGTCGTAGCCGTCGAATGCGATGTCGTCGTAGCCGAACGCGAACAGGTCGGTCACGTCCGGGTTCAGGCGAAGCCGCGGCAGCGCGCGCGGGGTGCGCGCCAGCTGCTCGCGCGCCTGCTCGAAGTGGTTGGCGTACAGGTGCGCGTCGCCGAGCGTGTGCACGAAATCGCCCACGCCCAGGCCCGTCGCCTGCGCGACCATGTGCGTGAGCAACGCGTAGCTGGCGATGTTGAACGGGACGCCGAGGAAGATGTCGCCGCTGCGCTGGTAGAGCTGGCAGCTGAGCCTGCCGTCGACGACGTAGAATTGGAACATCGTGTGGCAGGGCATCAGCGCCATCTGCGGCAGGTCGGCGACGTTCCAGGCGCTGACGATCAGCCGGCGCGAATCGGGATTGCGCGCGATCTCGTCGACGACCCAGCGGATCTGGTCGATCTCCCGGCCGTCGCTGCCGGTCCAGCGCCGCCACTGCTTGCCGTAGACCGGACCCAGTTCGCCGTCGGCGTCGGCCCACTCGTCCCAGATGCCGACCCTGTTCGCCTTCAGGTAGCCGATGTTGGTTTCGCCCTTCAGGAACCACAGCAGCTCGTGGACGATCGAGCGCAGGTGCAGCTTCTTGGTCGTGACCAGCGGGAAGCCGTCGGCGAGGTCGAAGCGCATCTGCCAGCCGAACACGCTGCGCGTGCCGGTGCCGGTGCGGTCGGCCTTGTCGCGGCCGTGCTCGAGCACGTGGCGCAGCAGGTCTAGGTACTGGCGCACGGTCAGCCCGCCTGCGCCGGCACGCCCGGCTGCAGCACCGGCGCGCTGCGCGAGCGCCACAGCAGGAACAGGCCCAGCGCGACCAGCGGCAGCGACAGCAGCTGGCCCATCGTCAGCCAGCCGAACGCGATGTAGCCGATGTCGGCGTCGGGCACGCGGACGAACTCCACGAGGAATCGGAACACGCCGTAGAGCAGCGCGAACAGCCCCGAGACGGCGTAGCGCGCACGCGGCTTGCGCGAGAAGACCCACAGCACGACGAACATCGCCAACCCTTCCAGACACGCCTGGTAGAGCTGCGAGGGATGCCGCGCGAACTGGTCCAGCGCGCCGGTCGCGAACTCGGCCTGCAGGCGCTCGGCCGACCAGCCGGCGAACGCCGGATCGGTCGGGAAGACCACGCCCCACCCGGCCTGGGTGTACTTGCCCCACAGCTCGGCGCCGATGTAGTTGCCCAGCCGCCCGAAGCCCAGGCCCGGCGGCACCAGCGGCGCCACGAAGTCCATCACGTCGAAGAAGTGCAGGCGCTGGCGGCGCGCCCACCACCAGGCCGCGACCAGCACGCCGAGCAGGCCGCCGTGGAAGCTCATGCCGCCGTCCCAGACCTTGAACAGCATCAGCGGGTCGGCCAGCAGCTCGCCCGGCGCGTAGAACAGCACGTAGCCGATGCGCCCGCCCAGGATCACGCCGAGGATGCCGTTGAACAGCAGGTCGCCGAAGCGCTCGGCATCGACGCCGGGCAGGCGGCCGGCACGGATGCGCAGCCGCCCCAGCCACCACGCCGTCCCGAAGCCCAGCAGGTACATCACGCCGTACCAGTGGATCGACGGGTGGAACGGCCCCAGCTGCGGCAACTGGACGGCGATCGGGTCGATCTGGTGCAGGATCGTCATCGGATCAGCGCGGCAGCGGGTGCTTGGGCTCGTCGACCGGCGGCGTGAGCTCGCCGCGGTTGCGCATCGCGTTGCGCTTGGCCCACAGGTTCAGCACCTCGACGAACGCCGAGAAGCCCATCGAGCCGTAGATGTAGCCCTTCGGGATGTGCAGTCCGAAGCCGTCGAGCGTCAGATAGACGCCGATCAGCACGATGAACGCCAGCGCCAGCATCTTCACCGTCGGGTTGGCGTCGATGAACTTGCCCAGCGGCTGCGCCGCCAGCAGCATCACCGTGACCGCCAGCAGGATCGCGCAGACCATCACCGGGACGTATTCGCCGGCCATGCCGACCGCGGCGATCACCGAGTCGAGCGAGAACACGATGTCGATGACCGCGATCTGCGCGATGACCGCGCCGAACGACGCCGTCGCCTTGCCGACGCTGCCGTGCGCCTCGGGATCCTCGCCCTTGAGCTGCTCGCGGATCTCCATCGCGCCCTTCACGATCAGGAACAGGCCGCCGAGGATCAGGATCAGGTCGCGCACCGAGATGCCGCGCCCGAACAGCTCGAACAGCGGATCGGTCAGCCGGGCCAGCCAGGCCAGCGTCAGCAGCAGCGCGATGCGCGTGATGCAGGCCACGGCGATGCCGAACTTGCGCGCGAACTCGCGTTTTTCGACCGGCAGCTTGCCGACCGCGATCGAGATGAAGACCAGGTTGTCGATACCGAGCACGATCTCGATCGCACTGAGCGTGATCAGCAGGATCCAGACCTGGGGGTCGGTCAGCAGTTCCATCATGGGGAGGGCATCCTCGTTTGAATTCCGGCCGCCGCGGGGCTCGCGGCGGCATTCACAGCCAGCGCGGCAGCAGGACCAGGGCCCACACCGCCACCACATTGATCATCGTCACGAACACCGCGGCCGAACCCATGTCCTTGGCCCGCCCGGCGAGTTCGTGATGTTCGGCGCCGTAGCGCTCGATCACCGCCTCGATCGCCGAGTTCAGCAGCTCCACCACCAGCACCAGCAGGCAACTGCCGAGCAGCAGTGCCCGCTCCACGCCCGTCCCGCCCAGCCACAGCGCCAGCGGTGCGAGCACCGCGAGCAGGCAGACCTCCAGCCGGAACGAGGACTCGTGCAGCCAGGCTGCGCGCAGGCCCTGGCAGGACCACACCGTGGCCTTGAGCATGCGTGCCGGCCCGCGCGGCCAGTGCCCGGTCTCGTCGGCCATCGCTCATGCCGGCCGGCGGCGGTCGGCCCCGGAGGGCCGGAAGCGCGGCGGCTGCGCTCGGGCCGCGGGCCGCGGGTGGGTCGAAGGCATGGAGGACCGGGTGGAAGGGAGCAGTCGCGACCGGGCGATTCTGCCACATCCCGGGCCGCCGGCCGGCCGCGGTTTGCATCGCGCGACAGGGACTGTTTGACTGGCGGCACGCTCGAACACAGGTCTCCCCGATGCACGCACTGCCGTCCTCCCGTTTCCGCGCCGCCGCCGTCGTGCTGCTGGGCGCCCTGCTGCTGGCCGGCTGCGCCGGCACGCGCGCGCTCACCGCCGGCCTCGACCCGGTGTCCTCGCCCGAGTGGGCCCAGGACATGGCCCGGTTCGCCGCGCAGGACGCCGCGACCCCGCCGCCGGACCGGCCGGTCGTGTTCACCGGCAGCTCGTCGGTGCGCTTCTGGGAGACGCTGGCCGCGGACTTCCCCGACGTCCCGGTGCTCAACCGCGGATTCGGCGGTTCGCAGGTGCGCGACTCGGTGTGGTACGCCGACGAGGTCGCGCTGCGCTACCGTCCGCGCCAGATCGTGCTCTACGCCGGCGACAACGACACCGCCGAGGGCCGGTCGGCGCAGCAGGTGCTGGCCGACACGCAGGCCTTCGTCCGGCGCATCCACGCCGAACTGCCCGGCACCCAGATCGCGCTGCTCGGCATCAAGCCCAGCCCGTCGCGCGCGAACCTGCTGGGCGTCCAGCGCGAGACCAACGAGGCGCTGCGCGCGTGGGCCGCGACCCAGCGCAACGTCGCCTACATCGACGTCTTCACCCCGATGCTCGATGCGAACGGCGTGCCGCGCGAGGACTTGTTCATCGAGGACCGCCTGCACATGAACGCCGCCGGCTACGCGCTGTGGCGCGATATCATCGGCCCGTACCTGGTCCGCTGACGCCGGCCGTTCACCCGGTCCGAATGCGCGCCCGTCCAGACTGCGCCCGGTATCGACCGGGAGCAGGACCATGCGCCTCCGCCTCGCCGCCGGCCTGCTGGCCGCGCTGACCCTGGGAGCCTCCATGCCGCACGCCTTCGCCCAATCGACCGTCGCGCCGCAGCACCCGGGTGCGCCCGGCTACGACGCCCTGCTCGACGCCGCCACCGCCCCGTTGCGCGCCGCGCTCGGAGACCGCGTGGTGGTCGACGTCGAACGCCTGGACCGGCTGGGCGACTGGGCGTTCCTGCAGGGCACGCTGCGCGGGCCCGACGGCGGCCGCCCGGACTACGACGGCACGCCCTATGCCGAGCGCGCCGCGGCCGGCGGCATGTCCGACGTCTACGTCGCGCTGCTGCGTGCGCGACCGACGGACGGCCCCGCGCACGACGGGAGCGAAGCCGCCCCCGCGCCCGCCGCGACCGGCGACGACGCGCCCACGGGCGCGCCGGGCGCGCCGGATCCCGCCGCGATCGAATGGACGCTGCTCGACCACGCGATCGGGCCGTCCGACGTGGCCTGGCTGACGTGGCCGGACACGCATGCGGCCCCGCGTCACCTGTTCGGCTTCTAGCTGACGGCATGTAGGAGCGCGCTTGCGCGCGAAGGGCTTCCCACGGAGAGCCCATCGCGCGCAAGCGCGCTCTTACGTCCCAAAGCGAGAGCCCCGCATCAACGCGGCGGGGTGATGATCTCGTAGTTGCCCGACGCGCCGCCCCAGCTGATCCGCTGCGAGCCGTCGGCATTGACGTTGTTGGAGCCGATGAACTGCGGCTTGCCGCCCTCGAAACCGGCGAACAGCACCACGTGCGACTGACCGTTCTTCTGCATCAGCACCACATCGCCCGGCCGCGCGTTCTCCAGCGACACCGTCTGCCAGCCGTCGCCCTTGAGGTTGTTGGCCAGTTGGTCGACCGACGCGCTGGCCTGGCCGGCGTCGATGACGCCCGCCTTCTGCAGCACCGCCGAGACGAAGTTCGCGCAGTTGACGTTGTTGGGCACCCACGACTGCATCGGGAGCTCGTCGCTGTGCTTGAGCTCGCCGGCATTGCGGCCGATGAACTGCTCGGCGATCGCGGCCGGGTTGCGCGCATCGATCGGGCCGGTATCGCCGCCGACCGCGCCGGTCCCACCGACGCCGGCCCCTGCGCCCGTGCCCTGGGGGCCCGGTGCGCCACCGGTCGCACCGGGGATATTGAGCGTGTCGCCGGCGTAGATCTTGTTCGCATCGGTGATCTGGCTGTTGGCCGACATCAGGGCATCGACCGAGGTGCCGTAGCGCACGGCCAGCGCACTGAGGGTATCGCCCCAGGCGATGTGGTGGGACGAGGTGCTGCCGATCGCGGTCATCGCAGTGTCTCCGGAAAGGAATCTCGCATGTCCTGCGCGCGGGCAGGACGGATGGAACCCACTGTGGCCGTCTGGACGGCCGCACTCAATCTGGGAGCGACCCTAGTCGGGCGGCATCCCGCATTCATTGGGCGATTCCGCACGCACCGCCCCGCCCGGTTTCGCGCAACGCGTTGGTGCAGTGCGCAAACGCGAGCGACGCGCGCTTGCCTGAACCCGTAGCAAAACGTTTACAACGCAGCGCACGGACACGCAGGACACGCATGAATTGGGCGCTGCGCGCGTGCCGCCACCGCGCGCTTGACAACGCCGCGATCGCCCAACAGCGTCGCCCATCCGGGCCATCGCATTCGCCGCCCGGACAGGAACAGGGGGAACAACCCGCACCGCAGTCGACGACCACCCTCCATAAGGACATCCCATGAACAACAAGCGCCTGCTCGTTCTCGCACTCGCCGCCGCCCTCGCCTCGCCCGCGTACGCGGCCGAACTGCGCAAGGTGGACAACCCGATCCCCGGTCGTTACATCGTCGTCTTCAGCAGCGACGACATCCGCAGCAAGGTCGAGGACGACCGGCTGGCGGGACGGCTCGACAAGGCCGCGACGGCGGACGCCGCGATCGCGGCTGAAGTCGAACGGACCGTCGTCGAGGTCGCCGCGCGCTACGACCTCCAGGTCGACACGCTCTACACCCACGCGCTGTACGGCATGGCGGTCTCGGCCGACGCGCGCAAGCTCGCCCGGCTGCTCAACGACCCGCGCGTGGAGTTCGTCGAGGAGGACGGCCTCGTCGAGCTGTCGGCGACGCAGACCGGTGCGACCTGGGGCCTGGATCGCGTCGACCAGCGCGACCTGCCGCTCAACGGCACCTACGTCTACGACCCGCTGGCCGCGAACGTGCGTGCCTACATCATCGACAGCGGCATCCGCAGCGGGCACACGCAGTTCGGCACCCGCCTGCTGTCGGGCTATACCGCGATCAGCGACGGCAACGGCACCAGCGACTGCAACGGCCACGGCACCCACGTCGCCGGCACCGTCGGCGGCACCACCTGGGGCGTCGCCAAGCAGGTCCGGCTGGTCCCGGTGCGCGTGTTCGGCTGCACCGGCGGCAGCCCGAACTCGACGATCATCGCGGGCATCGACTGGGTCCGCGCGAACCGCGTGCTGCCCGCGGTCGCCAACCTCAGCCTCGGCGGTCCGGCGGCGACCACCACCGACACCGCGATCAACAACCTGATCGGCGCCGGCGTCACGGTCGTGGTCGCGGCGGGCAACAACAACGCGAACGCATGCAACTACTCGCCTGCCCGCGTCCCCAACGCGGTCACCGTCGGTTCGACGACGTCCACCGATGCGCGCTCGTCGTTCTCCAACTTCGGCACCTGCGTGAACATCTTCGCGCCCGGCTCGTCGATCACCTCGGCCTGGTCCACCAGCACCTCGGCGTCGAACACCATCAGCGGCACGTCGATGGCCTCGCCGCACGTGGCCGGCGCCGCGGCGCTGTACCTGACCAACAACCCGTCGGCCTCGCCGGCGACGGTGCGCAACTGGCTCTACAGCAACGCGACCACCAACCGCCTGACCGGTATCGGCACCGGTTCGCCGAACCGCCTGCTCTACACGCGCTGAAGAACGCACCGGAGAAGGGCGCCTGTCGGGCGCCCTTCTTCGCGTGTGGTCAACGCCGGCGCGGGGCCCGCGCCGGCTGGTGCAGGCTCAGCACGGTCCCGTCGGGATCGAGGAAGTCGAGCGTGAGCCCGCCATCGGGCGCCTCGCTGACGGGCGTGACGAGATCGACGCCGTGGGCGACGAGCGCCTCGGCGCAGTCGTCGATGCCGCCATCGAGCGAGAACACCGGGATCGGCGTTTCGCCCGTCCGCACCGCGCGCTCGAGGAACACGAGCGTCACGGCACCGGCACGGGCGGTCGCGAGCGGTCCATCGTGGCCGTCCTCGACGTCGACCTGCAGGCCGAGCACGTCGCGATAGAAGGCGACGCTCCTGGACAGGTCGGCAACGAACAGCACGAGGGTTTCGAGACGGGCACGGGCGAGCATGGGAACTCCTGAAGGATGGGCGACGCCGGTGCGTTGCCGCCGGCGGCCGGAACGTGAGCACCGCGTCGGACCAGCAGCAGTGACCGTCCGGATCGTGCGTCCCGAAGGCACCGCCGAGTGCAGCCGCCTTCAGCAACCGGCGGGCCGGCCCCATCGCCATTGGAGTCGCGCGGCGGCGGGGCGCCGGGGCCGCCGCGAAGGCGCGCTGTGCCGCCTGCACGCCCGCCGGCGCCGCCGCGACCGCCTTCCGGATCGAGGTCAGCCGCTGCCGGAACGCCTGCGGCGCAATGCCCAGCAGCCAGCGGATCTCGTCGGCGTCGAGCCCGTGCAACGCGAGCCGTGCGACACGCCGCGCGGCAGGCGGCATTGGCGGCAAGGCCGGCGAAGCCACCATGCCAAGGCCCTCGTGCGCATGCACGGACGCGCCGACCTCGCGCTCGCGCCGGCGGCGACGACCCGCACCGCGGGCGGCCAACGCGGCCTGTCGTCGCAAGGTACCGGCGAGCCACGCCGCGTCGCTGCGGCCGGCCAGGACCGCGGCGACCAGGACGTCCTGCACGAGGTCGTCGACGTCGGCCGCGCAGCGGCTCAGGCGCACCGCGTGCGCGCGCAGGCGGCGCAGCAGGGCGGCGTCGATCGCCTGCGATGCGGGCAGGTCGCCGGTCTGCGCGTCGGGACGATGGGCGGGCATGTCGGCGAGCATAGCGCCGTCCCGACCGGACCGGCCGACGGGCGGGCACGCCTTCCGGTGTCGCGGCTCACTGCTGGCGCAGCGCCTCGATCGGGTCGAGCTCGGAGGCCTTGCGCGCCGGGTAGTAGCCGAAGAACAGGCCGGTCGCGACCGAGAACCCCGCCGCCAGCGCGACCACGTTGCCATTGAGCTGGATCGGCAGCTCGGTGTTGTAGCGGCCGACCAGCAGCGCGCCGACGACTCCCAGCGCGATGCCGAGCACGCCGCCGCCGAGCGAGAGCAGCATCGCCTCGGCGAGGAACTGGCGGCGGATGTCCGACGGCCCGGCGCCGACCGCCATGCGCAGGCCGATCTCGCGGATGCGCTCGGTCACCGAGACCAGCATGATGTTCATGATGCCGATGCCGCCGACGATCAGCGAGATCGTCGCCACCGCGCCCAGCAGCCACGACATCTGGCTCGTGGTCTGGTTGCGCGTGGCCACCAGCTGGGACACGTTGCGGACCTGGAAGTCGTCCGGCTCGCCCGGACCGATGCGATGGCGCTGGCGCAGCAGCGACTCGACCTCGTTCTGCACGTAGCCCAGGTCGCCGGCGTCGGCGACGGTCAGCGACACGTCCATAACCGCGCCGGCCGGCAGGCCCATCGCGCCCATCAGACGCCGCCGCGCGGTGTCCAGCGGCACCATCAGGATCTCGTCCTGGTCGCTGCCGAAGCCGCTCAGGCCTTTGCTGCCGAGCGTGCCGAGCACGGTGAAGATCGTGCGGCCGATGCGCACCTGCTCGCCGATGCCGCTCTCCTCGCCGAACAGTTCGCGGCGCACCGTCTCGCCCAGCAGCACCACGCGCTCGGCGCCGGTGAAGTGCTGCGGCTCGAAGCCGCTGCCGTTGGCGATCGTCCAGCCGTTGATCTCCAGGAAGTCGGGCTGCACGCCGCGCCAGCTGCTGTTCCAGTTGCGCTCGGCGTAGACCACCTGGCTGCTGCCGCGCAGCGAACCGGAGATGTACTGCACTTCCGGGATCTCCTGCCGGATGGCGTCGATGTCGCCCTCGTTGAGGGTGAAGAAGCTCGAGGCGCTCATGCGCGCGCCGCCGGGCGAGCGGCCGGCGCTCGGGCCGATGTCGAGCTTCTGCGCGCCCAGCCCCGAGAGCTGCCGGTCGATCTCGGCCTGCGTACCCTGCCCCACCGACACCATGACGATCACCGCCGCGATGCCGATGATCACGCCCAGCGAGGTCAGCGCGCTGCGCATCCAGTTGCCGCGCAGCGCGAAGATCGCGGTGCGCAGGACGTCGAGGAGGTTCATGGCGCCGCTCCGGGCATCGGGGGTCGGGATTCGGCCCCGGGGCCGGATCCCGGTTCGCGGTTCCCGAATCCCGGCTCTTCATGCAGCTCGCCGTCGCGCATGACGTAGGTGCGGTCGGCGTGGGCGGCGACCTCGGGGTCGTGGGTGATCAGCACCACCGTGTGGCCGTCGTCGCGCAGCTGCTTGAACAGCGCGAGGATCTCCTCGCCGGTGCGCGTGTCGAGCGCACCGGTGGGCTCGTCGGCGAGCAGCACCGGCGGCCGGTTGATCAGTGCGCGTGCGATCGCGACGCGCTGCTGCTGGCCGCCCGACAGCTCGCTGGGGCGGTGCGCCGTGCGCGCGCCGAGCCCGACCGCCTCGAGCGCGGCCTGCGCCCGCGCGCGGCGCTCGGCGGGCGGCACCGTCGCGTAGCCGAGCGGCATCGCCACGTTGTCGAGCGCGCTCATCCGCGGCAGCAGGTTGAAGCCCTGGAACACGAAGCCGATCGTGTCGCGGCGCAGGACCGCGAGCGCCTCGCGGTCGAGCGTCGCCACGTCGACCCCGTCGCACAGGTAGACCCCGGCGCTGGGGGTGTCGAGGCAGCCGATGAGGTTCATCAGCGTCGACTTGCCGGACCCCGACGGCCCCATGATCGCGACGAACTCGCCGCGCCGGATCGTCAGGTCGACGCCGCGCAGCGCCACGACCTCCGCCTCGCTGCCCTCGGCGTAGACCTTCTGCAGCGCGCGGGTCTCGATGACCGGGACCTCGCCGACGGCCGGTGCCGGGCGGCTCATCGCGGCGCGCGTTCGCCGACGACGATCGCATCGCCTTCGGCCAGGTTGCCCGAGATCTCGACGCTGCTGCCGTCGCTGGCGCCGATGCGCACCGGCACCGCCTCGCGCCGACCGTCGACCAGGCGGTAGAGCGTGGTCCGCGTCGCGCCGACCAGCGCCGCCAGCGTCCGGTTCCACTGCGCGCGCTGCGCGTCGTCGAGCTGCGCCGTGAACCCGGCGAAATCCTGCTGGAAGCGCTCGGTCATGCGCTGTCGGATCTGGGCCTGCATGCTGGGGTCGAGCGCACGCGCGCCGCCGGGCCCGCCGGGGCCGCCCCCCGGCGCGCCGCCCGCGCCCCGCGCGCCCTGCGCCGGACGCTGCGGCCCGGCCTGCTGGCGCTCGCGCACCGCCGCCAGCGCGGTGTCGAACGCCGCCCGCTGCGGCGCCGTGAGGTCCATCGCCGCGGCCGCGGCCTCCAGGTCGGCCGCCAGGCCGACGCCGCGCGCGGCGCCCGACGGCGGCGCCGCCATCGCGATGTCGGCCGCGTCGGCGGGCTTGTAGCGCGTCGCCGCGCTCGACACCTTGAGCACGTTGCGGCGGTTGCTGACCTCGATCTCGGCATTGACGGTCAGGCCCGGCAGCAGCGTGCCGTCGCTGTTGTCGACCGTCACCACGACCGGGTAGGTGACGACATTGTTGGTCGTCGTCGCCGACAGGCGGACCTGCTCGACCACGCCGCGGAACTGGCGGTCGGGGAACGCGTCGGCGGTGAAGTTCACGGCCTGTCCGGCGCGCACCTGGCCGATGTCCGATTCGTCGACCGACAGCTCGATGCGCATCTTCGCCAGGTCCTCGGCGATCTGGAACAGCTCGGGCGCAGTCATGCTCGCGGCCACCGTCTGGCCCGGCTCGATCGAGCGCAGCAGCACGACGCCGTCGACCGGCGAGCGGATCACGGTGCGGTCGAGGTTGACCCGCGTGGTCTGCGTGGCCGCGGTCTGCTGCCGGATCTGCGCCTGCATCGAGGCGACCTGCGCGCGCGCCTGGTCCAGCGCGGCCTTGGCCAGGTCGATGTCGCTCTGCGCGACCAGCCGCTGGGTGCCCAGGTCGGCCTTGCGGCGGTAGTCGAGCTCGGCGTTCTCCAGCGTGGCCTGCGCCTGCGCCAGCGAGGCGCGCGCGGAGGCGATCTGCGCGCTGCCCTGCTCGATCTGCGCCTGGTAGCTGCTCGGGTCGATGCGGGCGATGACCTGGCCCTTGACGACCTTGTCGTTGAAGTCGGCCAGCACCTCGGTGATCTGCCCGGAGATCTGGCTGCCGACGGTCACCGTCGAGGTCGCGCTCAGGGTGCCGGTCGCCGAGATCGCGACGCGGATGGCGCCGCGCTCGACCAGTGCGGTGCGGTAGGCCGACTCGGCGCCCTCGCTGCCGCGCCCGGTCCACCACCACAGGCCCGCGGCGATCGCCGCCGCCACGACGGCGATGGGAACGAAGCGCGTCAGGCCGCGACGACGGGGAGCGGGCTTGGGCTTGGCACGGGTCGACATGCAGGCATCTTCGGTGGGCGGTATGACCGGATAACGCGCCCGGCGCGGCGCAGTTGACCGGACCCGGCGTTTTTTTCGCATCGTCCCGGCATGACCGGGCCGGCGTTCAGTCGGCGGCGGGGCGCGCGAGCTGGATCGTCACCGTCGTCCCCTCGCCGGGCGTGCTGTCCAGGCTCACCGGCCAGCCGAAGCGGGTGCCCAGCCGGCGCACGATCGACAGCCCGATGCCCTTGCCCGCCTGGCCGAACGGATCGACCCGGTAGAACGGTTCGTAGACCCGCTGCAGCACTTCGTGCGACATGCCGATGCCGGTATCGCGCACGACGATGCGGTCGTCGGCGACCACGACCTCGACCTCGCCCTGCTCGGTGAATGCCCAGGCATTGCGCAGCAGGTGGCCGAGCATCACGCCGAGCACGCGCGGCGGCGCCTCCAGCCGCGGCCGGGCCTGCAGGTCCACCCGCAGCCCCAGGTGCTTGGACTCGAACATCGGCCGGATCTTCTCGACCTCCTCCTCGACCACCTCGGCGACCTCGAACAGTTCGCTCTGCGGCATCACCCCGCGCTCGCGCGCCAGCACCAGCAGCGCGTCGATGACCGCCTCCATCTCCTGACTGGCGCGACGGATGCGCAGCAGCGGACGCTGCTGGTGCGGCGGCGTGGCGGGGTCGGCGGCGATCATGTCGCTGGCCACCCGGATCACCGTCAACGGGGTGCGCAGCTCGTGGCTGGCGTCGCGGGTGAACTCGCGCTCGCGGCGCACGAACGAGGCGATGCGCTCGCCCAGGCCGTGCAGCGCGCTCGACAGCGCCTGCGCCTCGCGGCCGGCGCCCTCGCGCGACTCCAGCGGCGCCGGCGTGCCGTCGTCGTCGCCGGCGGGATTCCAGCGGCCGACCTCGTCGGCCAACTGGTGGATCGGCAGCACCATGCGCTTGGAGGTGCGGTAGGTCAGCCAGGAGACGACGAAGATCGTGCCGACCGTCAGCAGCGCAAGGCCGCCGGCGGCCAGGGCCAGCAGCCGGTCGAACAGTCCCATCGACACCGCCAGGTACAGCGTGCCGGCCTCGCGCCGGTCGACCAGCAGCACGCCACCGGTATCCCGTCGCGACGAGAAGCCCTCCGGCGCGTCCTTGAACCAGACCAGGCTGGCGACCGCACGGTCGCCGCTGACGATGCTGTCCCAGGCGCCACCGCCGCTGGGCACGAAATAGCCCTGCATGTTGGCGCCGAACGGCGGCGGATAGGCCGCGTCGGTGGTGCGCGCGCGCCAGTAGGCGTCGGCCTCGGCGCGCAGCCACTGGCGCGCGGCGACCTCGCGCCCGACCAGCGCCGCGGCCATGACGCAGACGATCAGCGTCATGCCGGCGACGACCGCCTGGAACGTGAACGCATCGCGGATGCGGTTGGGTAACCCCTGGGGCATCGGATCGACCGCCTGGCGTGCCGGCTCAGGCCGGCGACTGTTCGATGTCGGCGATCCGGTAGCCGGCGCTCTGCACGGTATGCAGCAGCTGCTTGTCGTAGGGCTTGTCGATGATCTTGCGCAGGTTGTACAGGTGGCTGCGCAGGGTGTCGGAGTCGGGCAGGCTGTTGCCCCAGATCTCGCGCTCGATCTCCTGGCGGTTGACCACGCGCGGCGACTCGCGCATCAGGATCGTCAGCAGCTTCATGCCGATCGGCGAAAGCTGCAGCTCGGTGCCGCCGCGGGTCGCGCGCATGCTGGCCGGGTCGAGGACCAGGTCGGCCACCTTCAGCACCTCCGATCCGACCTGGCGGCGCTCGCGACGGATCAGCGCGCGCAGTCGCGCCTCGAGCTCCTGGATCGCGAACGGCTTGGTCAGGTAGTCGTCGGCACCGGAGCTCAGGCCGGTGAGCTTCTCGTCGAGCGTGTCGCGCGCGGTGAGCATCAGCACGGGGGTCGACTTGCGGGCATCCTCGCGCAGGCGCTTGCAGACCTCGATGCCGTCCAGCCGCGGCAGCATCAGGTCGAGCACGATGACGTCGTAGCTGTTCTCCGTCGCCAGGCGATACCCGTCCAGACCGTCGGCCGCATAGTCGACCTCGAAACCGCGCCCTTCCAGATATTCGCCGACCATCTCTGAAATGTTGCGATTGTCCTCGACGATGAGAACGAGACCCCCTGGTTCCTGACCTGCACGCATTGCATGGCTCCCGTGGCTGGCGCGAATGATTAATCTTTGTGAAATTCGCATGGGACGGGTGCACGCTTCGTGAAGAGCGGCGCCCGGAACCGCGCGCGAGGCGCCTGCGCTACGCTGCGCGCTTTCCCGCCCGAGCGCCTCCATGCCCGGTTTCGAACGCATCCTCCCTGTGCTGCTGCTGATCGGCTCCAACGTCTTCATGACGTTTGCCTGGTACGGCCACCTCAAGTACCGCAGCGCCCCGCTGGCGGCGGTGATCGGGATCAGCTGGGGCATCGCGCTGTTCGAGTACATGCTGATGGTCCCTGCCAACCGCATCGGCGCCGCGGTCTATTCGGCGCTGCAGCTCAAGGGCATGCAGGAGGTCATCACGCTGGTGGTGTTCGCCGGGTTCTCGACCTGGTACCTGGGGCAGCCGCTGAAGTGGAACCACTGGGCAGGCTTCGCCCTCATCGTCGTCGCAGCCTGGCTGATCTTCCTCGACTGACGCCAGTGGGTGCCATCGGCGTCCGGGCATCGCCTGCCACGCGCGCGGCCTCGTTACCCAGCGGCCGAACGGTCCCGCGGGCGGGGCCGGCTTCGCCCTGATCGTCGTCGCGGCCTGGCTGATCTTCCTGGACTGAACCTGCGCGACCGGGACCGCGGACGGCGGATCAGGCGGCCCGCGGCGAGAACATGATGACGGCCATGCCCGCCAGGCACAGCGCCGCGCCGAGCAGGTCCCAGCGCGTCGGCGCGACCGCGTCCACCCGCCACAGCCAGAGCAGCGCCACTGCGACGTAGACCCCGCCGTAGGCGGCGTACACGCGCCCCGATGCGGTCGGATGCAGGCTCAGCAGCCAGACGAACGCGGCCAGTGCGGCGGCGGCGGGCAGCAACAGCCAGGCGCTGCCGTCCTTGCGCAACCACAGGTACGGCAGGTAGCAGCCGACGATCTCGGCGACGGCGGTGAGCAGGAACAGCAGGAGGGTCTTCATGGGACGGGCTTGGGGATTCGGGCTTCGGGATTTGGGTAAGCCCGGGGCGTCGGGAACGAGCGCCCGCCTCCCGGGCAGGGCGTCAGCCGGCGGCGTCGGGGCCGGGCCAGTCCTCGCCGCGCTTGACGCGGGCCCAGTAGGCCTCCTGCACGGCGAGCGGCAGGTCGGCGAACGTGACGTCGTCGGCCTCGGCCAGCGCCTCCATCGCGCGGAACCGGCGCTCGAACTTGTGGTTGGCCCGGCGCAGCGCGCTGCCGACGTCGACCTTCGCATGGCGCGCCAGGTTGGCCGCGACGAACAGCAGGTCGCCGAGCTCGGCCTCGAGCCGGTCGCGCGCAGCGGCATCGTCGGGCGCGGCGGCGACCGCATCGAACTCGACGCGCACCTCGTCCAGTTCCTCCTGCAGTTTGTCGAGGACAGGCGCCGGGCCGGGCCAGTCGAACCCCGTGCGCGCCGCGCGGTTCTGCAGCTTGATCGCGCGCTGCCACTCCGGCAGGCCGCGGGCGATGCCGGCCAGCGCCGAGCGATCGGGATCTCCGGCCTCGGCGCGCTCGGCCCGCTTGATCGCGTCCCAGTTGCGCGCGACCGCGCCGGCCCCGTCGAGCTGGGCCTGCGCGAACACGTGGGGGTGCCGGCGCACCATCTTGCCGACGATCGCGGCGACCACGTCGTCGAACGCGAACGCCCCCTGTTCCTGCGCCATGCGCGCATGGAAGACCACCTGCAGCAGCAGGTCGCCCAATTCGTCGCACAGGCCCGGCAGGTCGCCGCGGTCGATCGCGTCGGCGACCTCGTAGGCCTCCTCGATCGTGTACGGCGCGATCGTCGAGAAATCCTGCTGCAGGTCCCAGGGACAGCCGGTCTGCGGATCGCGCAGTCGCGCCATCACCTCGAGCAGCCGCGTCATCCCCGCATTCGTGTCGTGCATCGCCTGTCCTCGAAACTGCGCTTCGGCCGCGGCTCTGCGCGGACCAACGCGATTTGGAAAGTGGATCCGGACGCGCCGTCAGCGGCGGTGCGCTGCCTGCCGCCCGGTCGGCGCGAATCGGGATCGGGGCGCATCCGGTCTTTCCCGGGACCGATCGACGCGGATGATGCGGCCCTCAACGCGTCCGCCGCGGCCTGGTCCGCGTTCATCGGCGTCGATCCGCGACAGGCATCAGATCCATGTCCGCCACGGCAGGTCGGGGTCGCCGAGCGCGACGAAGTCGCCGTTGCGCAGGGTCTCGCGCCGGTTGTAGCGGAACGGCCGGCCGTCGGGATCGAACAGCGCGCCGCCGGCCGCCTCCAGGATCGCCTGCCCGGCGGCGGTGTCCCACTCGCAGGTGGGCCCGAAGCGCGGGTAGACGTCGAGCGCGCCCTCGGCGAGCCGGCAGAACTTCAGCGACGACCCGAGCGGACGCGGCTCGATGTCGCCGAGCCGGGCCAGCAGCGCCGCGGTGCGCGGATCGCGGTGCGAGCGGCTGGCGGCGACGCGCAATGCCGCGCCGCGGCCGGCGACCGGCCGTGCGCGGATCGCGGTCTCGACGCCGCCGTCGCGCCGGAACGCGCCGACGCCCGGCATGCCGTACCAGACCGTGCCGGTGACCGGCGCCTGGATCACGCCGAACACCGCGACGCCGTCGTCGTCGATCAGCGCCAGATTGACGCTGAACTCGCCGTTGCGCTTGACGAACTCCCGGGTGCCGTCGAGCGGATCGACCAGCCACATCCGCGTCCAGGCGCGGCGCTCGGCCGTCGGCACCGCGTCGGTCGCCTCCTCCGACAGCACCGGGATGCCGGGCGTGAGCCGGCGCAGGCCGTCGACGATGACGTGGTGCGCGGCCAGGTCGGCGGCGGTCACCGGGCTGGCGTCGGCCTTGGCGACGACCTCGAACGCCTGGGCGTAGACCGCCAGGATCGCCGCTGCCGCATCGTGCGCGATCGCGATCGCGCCCTCGACGATCGCGGCCTCGACCGGCGCGCGGCCGTCAGCCACCGTAGTGGCGCAGCCAGTCGCGGACGATGAACAGCGCGGCGATCGACCGCCCTTCCGAGAAGTCCTCGCGCAGGATCAGTTCGTGCAGCGCGTCGAGCTTCCACGGCACCACGTCGAGCTCCTCGGGCTCGTCGCCGGGCAGCCGCTCGGGATACAGATCGCGCGCGAGCACCAGCGTCGCCTGGTGGCTCATGTAGGTCGGCGCCAGCGTCAGGCTGCGCAGCGCGTCGAGCCGGCGGGCGCCGTAGCCGGCCTCCTCCTTGAGCTCGCGGTCGGCGGCCTGGATCGGCGTCTCGCCGGCGTCGATCCGGCCCTTGACCAAGCCCAGCTCGTAGCGGTGCATGCCGGCGGCGTACTCGCGCACCAGCAGCACCGTCTCGTCGTCGATCAACGGCACGACGATCACCGCGCCGTGGCCGCGCCCGTGCAGGCGCTCGTAGCGGCGGCGCTCGCCGTTGGAGAACTCCAGGTCGAGCCGCTCCATGCGGTAGGGACCGGCATCGTGCTCGGTGATCTCGTGGATCGTCGGCAGCGCCCGGCTCACGGCCGCGGGCCTCCGCCTGCACGGAGCCGGCGATGCGGGGCGATAATGCGCGGATGACAGGACAGATTCACGATCCGGCCATTCTAGCCGACGGCAACGACTGGCGGACCCGCGACCTCGCCGCGGTCTGGCACCCGTGCACCCAGATGCGCGAGCATCCCGACACCCAGCCGCTGCTGCCGATCGTGCGCGGCGACGGGGCCTGGCTGGTCGAGGCCGGCGGCCGGCGCATCCTCGACTCGGGCAGCAGCTGGTGGACCAACCTGCACGGCCATGCCGAGCCGCGCATCGCCGAGGCGATCGCGCGCCAGGCGCGCACGCTCGAACAGGTGATCCTGGCCGGCTGCACCCATCCGGCCGCGGTCGAGCTCGCCGAGCGTCTGCTCGCGCTCGCCCCGCGCGAACCCGGGCGCGCGCCGCTGTCGAAGGTGTTCTACGCCGACAACGGCTCGGCCGGCGTCGAGGTGGCGCTGAAGATGGCGTTCCAGTGGTTCGCCAACCGCGGCGACGAACCGCGGCGGACCAAGTTTGTCGCGCTGCGCAACGGCTACCACGGCGAGACGCTCGGCGCGCTCGCGGTCGGCGACATTCCGCTGTACCGGCGTGTGTACGCCCCGCTGCTGTGCGAAGCGGTGTTCGCGCCCTCGCCCGACGCTTTCGACGCGCCCGACGGCCGCAGCCCCGCGGGGCACGCAGAGGACGCGGCCGACGCGCTGGCGCACCTGCTCGACGCGCACGCCGGCGAGATCTGCGCGCTGATCCTCGAGCCGCTGATCCAGTGCGCGGGCGGCATGCGCATGCACGATCCGGTGTACCTCAAGCGCGTGCGCGAACTGTGCGACGTGCACGGCATCTTCCTGATCGCCGACGAGATCGCGGTCGGCTTCGGGCGCACCGGCACGTTGTTCGCGTGCGAGCAGGCGCCCGGCGAGGCCGGCGCGCCCGCCGGCATCCAGCCCGACCTGCTGTGCCTGTCGAAGGGCCTGACCGGCGGCTTCCTGCCGCTGTCGACGGTGCTGACGACGCAGGCGCTGTACGACGGCTTCCTCGACGCCTCGCGCGAACGCGCGTTCCTGCACTCGCACAGCTACACCGGCAACCCGCTGGCCGGCGCCGCGGCACTGGCCTCGCTCGACATCTTCGCCGCCGACGACGTGATCGCACGCAACCGCGACACCGCGGCGCGGATGGCGACGCTGGCCGCGCAGATCGGCGCGCACCGGCATGTCGCCGACACCCGCCGGACCGGCATGGTCGTCGCGTTCGAGCTCACGCGCGACGGCGACCGCACGACACCGTTCGATCCCGCGCTGCGCATCGGCCTGCGCGCCTACCGCCACGCGGTCGAACGCGGCGTGCTGTTGCGGCCTCTGGGCGACATCCTCTACTGGATGCCGCCGTACTGCATCGACGAGGCCCAGCTGGAACTGCTCGCACAGGTCACCGCCGAGGCCATCGAGGTGGCGACGTCGTGCGCGTGATCCGGGCCTTCGTCGACCTGCCGCTGCGCGAGGGCGACACCATCGAGCTGCCCGACGACGCGGCCGCGCACCTGGTCCGCGTGCTGCGCCTGCGCGAGGGCGACGGTTGCGTGCTGTTCAACGGCGACGGCTGCGACCACGACGCGCAGCTGACCCGGGCCGACAAGCGCGGCGCGGCCGCGCGCATCGTCGCCTCGCGCCGGGTCGAGCTCGAATCGCCGCTGCGCATCGTGCTGCTGCAGGGCATCGCCCGCGGCGAGAAGATGGACTGGATCCTGCAGAAGGCCACCGAACTGGGCGTCGCCGGGTTCGTGCCGGTGTCGAGCGACCGCAGCGAGGTCAGGCTCGACGCCGAGCGCGCGGGCAAGCGACACGCGCACTGGCGCAGCGTCGTGGTCTCGGCCTGCGAGCAGAGCTGGCGCACGCGCGTGCCCGAGGTCGCCGCGCCGCAGTCGCTGGCCGCGGCACTGGCGGCGTTGCCGCCCGGCGACGGGCGCTGGCTGCTCGACCCCGACGCGACCGCGGGGCTGGCGACGCTGCCCGCGCCGGCCGGCGAGCTGGTGCTCGCGATCGGCCCGGAGGGCGGCTGGTCGGACAACGACCGCGCCGCGCTCGTCGCCGCCGGCTTCGGCGGCCTGCGCCTGGGCCCGCGGATCCTGCGGACCGAGACCGCCGGCATCGCCGCGATCGCCGCGCTGCAGGCGCGCTTCGGGGACCTGGGCTGAGGCCGGGCTTCGGCGCCGGATTCCCGTCGCCCTAGGCCACCACTCCGCGCAGCGCGCGCTCGATCGCATCGAGGTCCGGGATCTGCACGACCTCCTCGCCCAGTCGCACGCGGGCGCGTACCGCGAACGGCAGCGACGCGCCGCCCTCGGTGCCGGCATCGACCAGTTGGCCGGGCGAGACCGTGACCAGGCGCGGGAAGCCGTGGGTCACCAGCGCGAAGTACGGCAGGCGCGCATCGCCGCCGAGCGCCTTGAGCACGATCACCTTGCTGCCGAGCCCGGCCGCATCGTCTTCCTGGCCCGACAGCGTCGCGAACGCGACCAGCGGCAGGCGCCAGCCGCGCCAGCGCAGCCGGCCCGGCAGCCAGGCCGGCGCCGCCGGGACCGGTTCGGGCGCCGAATACGACAGCACCTCGGAGATCGTCGCGTTCGGCAACAGCAGCGGGGTCGAGCCGACCCGGATCAGCACGCAGCGGATGTCGTGCGCGGCGTTCACAGCGTCCATGACCCGTCCTCGATCGCGGGGCCGGGCGCGGCGTCGGGCATCCAGCGCTCGACGAGCCACGCGGCGATCTGCGCCGGCGCGCCGCTCCGGCCGCCGCGTGCGACCAGCGCGTGCGTCGCGGCCGGATCGTAGCAGCCCGGCTCGGACTGCGCGGCGACCAGCGCGCCGTGCCATGCCGGCCCCGTGGCCAGTTCGACCAGCGCGGGATCGGCGCCGCTGAGCAGCAGCCACGCGCTGTCGTCGGGCGGCACCGCCCGCGCGAGCGCCGCGAGGTCGCCGTCGGCGGCGAAGCGCAGCTGCCCGCCGGCGCGCAGCGGTAGCAGGTCGGGCGGCAGGAAGTAGACCTCGCCCGGCGCGATCGTCATGCCCGCCTCGGCCAACTGCACCGGGGCGGCGGTCACGCGCGCCATCTGGCGCACGAGCCGGTCGTAGCGCCCGCCGTCGAGGCGCAGCCGCACCAGGACCGGACGCGGGAAGCCCTCGGGCAGCGCGGCCAGCAATTGCCTGACTGCATCCGGACCGCCCAGGCCGCCGTCCACGAGCACCAGGCCGCGCTGCGGGCCCTGTCCGTAGCTGTCGGCATCGGCCAGCGACAGGCCGGCGATCCGCTGCTCGAGCTCGGCGAGGTCGGTCGCCGGCTTGGCCGGTGCCAGCGACGCGTCGGCGTCGGGCGTGGCGGCGAGCCCGCGGAACGACGGCAGCGCGTCGAGGTCGGACGCCGGCGGGGCGGACGTTGAGCCGGCGTCGGCATCGGCCGGCGCGTCGAGCGATGCGAGGCCGGCGGCGTCGGGCAGGTTCGCGTCGTCGTCCGGGTCGCGCACGGGCGCGAACGGGCCGTCGTCGAGTGCCAGCACGAACGCGGGCGGCGCCGGCGGGCCGTCGGGCGGCTCGCCGTACTCGGCGGCCACCGGGTCGAACGCATGGGCGGCGCCGTCGGCACGCGGCGCGGCCGGTGCGGGCGCGATCGATGCGGCATCGACGTCCATCGCACCGGCACCCGGCGGCAGCGCGTCGTGGCGCAATCGCAGCTTGACGGCGAGATGGCGGACCCAGCGCGCGGCGTCCCAGCCGCTGCGCTCGAGCACCAGCGCGGTCTCCTCGAACACCACGATCCGCCCGGGCCGTTCGAGCGCCGGCGCGAGCGCGTCCAGGGCGTCCTCGACCGCCGGCTCGAGCGCGACGACGATCGCCTCCGGGGCGAGCGCGTCGAGGGCACGGACGTCCGCGGCCAGCGGGTCGACGGGCCGCAGCACGTCCGCGCCCGCCTCCACCAGCCCCTCGACGATCCGATCGCAGGCCGGCCCCGGCCGGGCCAGCACGACCACGCGGGTCGCGGGCGCTGCGCGCTCAGCCATCGTCGCGCTCCGGTCCGAGCAGCGCCTGCACGTGACGCAGCAGCTCGGACTCCTGGTACGGCTTGCCGAGGTAGCGGTCGACGCCGATCTCCAGCGCGCGCTCGCGGTGCTTGTCGCCCGTGCGGGAGGTGATCATCATCAGCGGCAGCTCGCGCAGCCGCGGATCGGCCTTCATCCGCATCGCCAGTTCGTAGCCATCCATGCGCGGCATCTCGATGTCGAGGAGTACGAGGTCGGGGATGCGCTCGTCCATGCGCTCGAGCGCGTCGACGCCATCCTTCGCGGTCACCACTTCCAGCCCCTGCCGTTCCAGCGCGCGGCCGGTGACCTTGCGCATCGTGATCGAATCGTCGACCACCAGCACCAGCGGCACCGCGCGCGCGCCGGACGCGGCCGGCGCATCGGTCGCCTCGGCCGGTGCGTCCGTCGTCCGCTGCGCGGCCTGCCGGCGCGCCAGCGGCGCGATGTCCAGGATCACGACCACGCGGCCGTCGCCCATGATCGTGGCGCCGAAGATGCCCGGGATCGACGTGACCTGCGGGCCGACCGGCTTCACGACGATCTCGCGGTTGCCCAGGATCTCGTCCACCGCCACGGCGGCCCGCAGTTCGCCGGCGCGGATCAGCAGCAGCGGCATCTGCAGCTGGCCCTCGGCGCGCGCCGGCGCCTGGCCGACCAGACGGCCGAGGTCGTGCAGGTCGTAGTCCTCGTCGCCGTAGCGGTAGCCGCCGCCGGCGCGCAGCGCGTCGCGGGCGATGCGTCCCACGCCGCGCACCGAGGCGATCGGGACCGCGAACGTGGTCTCGCCGATGCGCACGAACGCGGCCTGGGTCACCGCGAGCGTCTGCGGCAGGCGCAGCACGAACGTGGTGCCGGCGCCGTCCTGCGAGCGGATGTCGACACTGCCTCCGAGCTGGCGCACTTCGCGGGCGACGACGTCCAGCCCGACGCCGCGACCGGCCACGTGGCTGAGCGCGGTCGCGGTCGAAAAACCGGGCTGCAGGATCAGCGCGTCCAGGTCGCCCTGCGCGATCTCCGCATCCGGCGCCAGCAGGCCCCGCGCCTGGGCGCGGCGGCGGATCGCGGCGCGGTCGAGACCGGCGCCGTCGTCGGCGACCTCCAGCACGATCTCCGAACCCTCGCGGCGGACCGCGATCCGGACGCCGCCCTCCTCCGGCTTGCCGGCCGCCCGTCGCGCCGCCGGCGATTCGAGCCCGTGCGCGACCGCATTGCGCAGCAGGTGCTCGAGCGGCGACACCATGCGTTCGAGCACGTTGCGGTCGAGCTCGCCCTGGGTGCCGGCCAGATGCAGCTGCACCTGCTTGCCGGTGTCCTGCGCGGCCTGCCGGACCACGCGGCGCAGGCGCGGTACGAGGCCGTCGAACGGGACCATGCGCGTGCGCATCAGTCCTTCCTGGAGATCCGAGCTCACGCGCGACTGCTGCTGCAGCAGCGATTCGTAGTGCCGGGTCTGGTCGTCGAGCGTCTGCTGCAGGCTGTCCAGGTCGGCGGCGGTCTCGCCCAGCGCGCGCGACAGCTGCTGCAGCGTCGAGAAGCGGTCGAGTTCCAGCGGGTCGAACGCGACGTCGCCGGCGTCGCCCTCGCGCCGGTAGCGCGCGACGATCTGGGCCTCGGTCTCGATGTCGAGCCGGCGCAGCTGGTCGCGCAGGCGGTCGTTGGTCTGTGCCAGTTCGAGCATCGCGCCGCGGAACGTGCCGAGTTGCTGTTCGAGCCGCGCGCGGTAGATCGCGACCTCGCCGGCGTAGGTGACCAGGCGGTCGAGCAGGCCGGCGCGGATGCGCACCTGTTCCTGCGGTCCGCGCACGCCGTCCTCGTCGCCCTCGGCCGCGACCTCGGCAACCGGCAACGGCGCCGACAGCGGCGCGAGGACCGCACGGGGCGACGCAGCGCCGGCCGCGTCCGCGGTCTGCTCGCGGGCCGCGGCGTCGCGTGCGGTCGCGACGAATGCCTCGACCAGTGCCGGCGACGGCCCGACCGCCAGGCGCCCGCCTGCGCGCACGACCATCGCGTGCAGCCGATCGAAGCCGCGCTCAAGCAGCGCGAGTTCGTCGCGGCGCAGCGCCTGGCGTCGCTCGGCGACCGCTTCGAGCAGCGTCTCCATGGCGTGGCCGAGGTCGCCGACGGCCATCAGCCCGGCCATCCGCGCGCTGCCCTTGAGCGTGTGCAGGCCGCGCTGGAGGCCCGCGATCGCCGCGCTCGCGCCGGGATCCTCGCGCAGCAGCGCCAGCCGCGCGTCGGCGTCGTCGAGCAGGTCGATGCCTTCCTCGACGAAGATGTCGACCAGTTCCGGGTCCAGGCCGGCCAGGTCGAGCGGTCCGTCGGGATCGCCGTCGGCATCCAGGCCAGGCGTCGCCGGACCCGGCACCGCGTCGGGGTCCTCGGCGGACGCGCTCGCCACGGCGGGGACAATCGGGGCGTCCGGTGGACGATCGTCGGCGCGCGTGTCGGTGACGTCGGTGGCGTCGGTCGTCTCGGCCGCGTTCGCCGCGTCGGGGGCACCATCGGCCGGCGCGCTCGCCCGCTCCACGGCGCGCGATGCCAGCGTCTCGTAGCGGCGTCGCTCGGCGGCGAGGACGCCCGCATCGATCGCCGCCTGCCGCTGCTGCGCGGCCCGCGTGTGTTCGCGATGCGCCGTGTCGAGGCGTGCGGCCTCGGCACGCTCCGCCTCGAGCCGCTCGGTCTCCCGCCGCTCGCGCTCCAGGCGTTCGGCCTCGGCGCGTTCCGCTACCTCGCGCGCCGCCTCCGCGCGTGCGCGTTCCCGGCGCTCCGCCTCGAGCCGCTCGGTCTCGAGGCGCTCGGCGTCGAGCCGCTCCGCTTCCAGTCGCTCGATCGCGGACGCCTCGTCGTCCGCGATCGGCGCGTCGGGTTCTGCGAAGTCGTAGACCGGCGCGGGCGGCGCCCCGAGACGGTCGCGCGCGACGCACAGCCGGGCCGCGAGCACCGGCAGCGAGGGAATGCGCGGGTCGTCGTCGTGCAGGCGCACGAGCGTCTCGCGCAACGCCTGGCGCAGTTCGTCGATCGCGTCCACCGCCTCGGGGTCGGGCGGGGACGGCGCGGCGACCAGGCGACGGGCGTAATCCTCGGCCGGCCCCAGCAGCAGTCCGACGGCAGGGACCTCGGCCACCGCGAACGCCCCGTGCATCGTATGCAGCGCGCGCAGCAGGCGCTCGACGTCGAAGGCGTCGCCGGCGCGGACCGCCGCGAGCCAGGCATCGACCGTATCCAGGTGCGCGCTCGCATCGGCATCGAGGATCTCGAGCAGCAGCGCGTCGATTCGCGCCGGCACCGTTTCCGCGGGCGGCCCGGCCTGCGGCGCCGCTGTCGCGTGCGCCGGCGCGCGGGTAGGCAGGGTCGGCAGGGTCTCGTCGCCGGCCGCGATGCGTGCGATCGCATCGGCGAGCGCGTCCACGTCGAGCGACAGCGGCGCCTCGTCGCGCAGCGCCGCCTCCAGCGCCGGCAGCGCGCGCGCGGCCAGCATCACCGCCGCCACGACCGCGGGGCTGGCCGGGCGCAGGCCGTCGATCACCCGGTTGAGCAGGGATTCGACCGCCCAGGCGAACTCGCCGAGCTCGAGCGCGCCGACCAGCCGTCCGTTGCCCTTCAGCGTGTGGAACACGCGGCGCAGCGGACGCAACAGCTGGGGATCGTCGGGACGTTGCCGCCAGTCGGGCAGCAGCGTGTCGAGATGCGCGATCTCGTCGGCCAGTTCCTCGAGGAAGATCGCCCGGATCTCGTCGTCGATGTCGCCGGCCACGGGCGCAAAGCCGCCCCGTTGCGCGATGTCGGGCGCCGTTTCGGGCTGAAGCCCGTGTTCGGGCTCGGACGCGACCGTCGCGGCGTCGCCGGTTCCGGGCACCGCCGCGGGTCGTCCGTCGATCTGCGGCGGCGCGTCGCGGTCGACGCGGCCGTCGGTCGCCGCGTCGGGCACCGGCCAGTAGCCGAGCGCCTCGAGGCGGGCGCGCGCCAGCTCGAGGCTGCCATCGCGATCGGCGCGCTGCTCGCGCAGCGCCTCGAGATGGACCTCCAGGCTCGCGACCGCGTCGGCGAAGGTCTCGAGCTGGTGCGCGTTCGGCACGTGGCGCCCGCCGAGCAGCTCGCGGTCCACGTACAGGCGCACGCCCGACAGGCAGGCGGCGGCCTGCGGCAGGTCGAGCATCGCCAGTGCACCGGCGACCTCGTCCAGCAGGCGCGGCACCTCGCGCAGCGCATCGTGGTCCCACCGGGTCTCGACGAAGGCGACCAGCGCCTGGCGGGCGTCGGCGAAGCCGGCGATCGCCTCGCGGATCGCGACCGCCTTCGACTGCTGTGCCTCGGCGGCGAGCGTGCCGTCGCCGGTCGCGTTGCCCAGTTGCGCGACCTGTTCGTCCAGCGTGGCATCGACGTAGAGCAGCGCCCCGGCGATGTCCAGCAGCGCGGCCTCGTCGGCCGGGGCCGCGCCGTCAGCGATCGCGCCCAGCGCCTCGCGCTGCTGGCCGACGACCGCGCCCGCGGCGTCCAGGCCGATCATTCCCAGGGTGTCGGCGACCCGGCCCAGCAGCGTCGCCTGCGGCCGCAGCGCCGCGACGTCGCGCGCACCGGTGCGCAGGTGCAGGTCCAGCGCGTCCTTGACCCGCAGCAGGTCGTCCTTGACCGCGGCCGACACCGTGTCGAGCAGCGCGCGGTTGCGGCCGGCCAGGCTGCCGCGCGCGTGCTCAAGCTCGGCGGCGCTCGGCGCCTCCTCCCCGGCCCCGAACGCCTCGCGCAACGCGTCGAGCGCCTCGGCCGGGACGCTGTCGTCGCCCTCGGCGTCCGCAGCCGCGGCATCGAACAGCATGCGTTCGTGCAGCGCCGCCGCGCCGCGCGCGGCGCGCAGTTCGTTGAGCAGCGGCAACAGCACGATCGGGATGTCGCGATGGCCGCCCTGCAGCCGCTCCAGGTAGTCGGGCAGCAGCAGCAGGCCGCGCAGCAGCGCCGAGGACGCCGCGTCGCGGTCGTCGACGGCCCCCTCGTGCAGCGCATCGGCCAGCCGTTCCATCTCCCCGGCCACCAGCGCGGGCGCGTGCAGCTCGACCATCCGCAGCGTCCCGGCCGCCTGGCGCAGGCAGCCGGCGCACTGGCGCAGGCGGGTGCCGTCGTCCGGCGCCTCGACGTACCGTTCCAGCTCCATCCGCGCCTGGCGCAGCACCGCGTCGAGCTCGGGCTTGATCCAGCCCAGCATCGTGTGGTCGATGGCGTCGCGCAGCCCGCTCATGGATCGATCCGCGTCCCGGCTCAGGTCGGCAGCTTGAAGTCGGCGACCGAGCGGCGCAGGTCGGCGGCGAGCTGGGCGAGGTTGCCGATCGATTCGGCCGTCTGGCTGGCGCCGCGCGAGGTCTGCGCGGTGATCGACTGGATCGTGTGCATCGCCTCGGTGATGTTGGTCGCGGCCGAGGACTGCTGCTGCGCGGCCGAGGAAATGCCCTCGATGAGGTCGGCCAGGCTGGTCGAGACGTTCTCGATCTCGCCCAGCGCGGTGCCCGCGTCCTCGGCCAGGCGCGCGCCGGCGACGACCTCGGAGGTCGTCTGCTCCATCGAGGTGACCGCCTCGTTGGTGTCGGACTGGATGGTCTGCACGAGCGTTTCGATGCGGCGCGTCGCGCTGGTGGCGCGCTCGGCCAGGCGCTGCACCTCGTCGGCGACGACCGCGAAGCCGCGGCCCGCCTCGCCGGCCGAGGCGGCCTGGATCGCGGCGTTGAGCGCCAGGATGTTGGTCTGCTCGGAGATGTCGGTGATCAGCTCGACGATCGACCCGATCTCCTGCGAGCTCTCGCCCAGGCGCTTGATCCGCTTGGAGGTCTCCTGGATCTGGTCGCGGATCGAATCCATGCCTGCGATCGTCTCGCGCACCACGCCCGCACCCTTGGTCGCGATCCGCACCGAGCGCTGCGCGACGTCGGCCGATTCGGAGGAGTTGCGCGAGACCTGATCGATGCTGACGGCGATCTCGTTGATGCGGTCGGAGGCCGAATTGATCTCGTGCGCCTGGTGCTCGGCGGCGTCGGCCAGGTGCATCGCGGTGGCGCGGGTCTCCTGCGCGCTCGAGGCGACCTGCACCGAGGTGTCGTTGATGGTCTGCACCAGGCTGCGCAGCTGCTCGATCGCGTTGTTGATCGAGTCGGCGATCGCGCCGGTGATGTCCTCGGTGACCGAGGCCTTGACGGTCAGGTCGCCCTCGGCGAGCGCGCCCATCTCGTCGAGCAGCCGCATGATCGCTTCCTGGTTGCGGTTGTTGAGCTCGAGCGAGGTCTCGTAGCGCCGGCGCTGCGCACGGTTGAGCTCGGTCACCAGGCCGGCGATCGCGGCCAGCGCCAGCAGGCCGGCGATGATGCTGATCCACACGTTGCCCAGCAGGCTGCGGTCGCGCAGCGAGCCGAAGGCGGTGAAGGCGTTGAACAGCGCCTCGCTCTCGGCCAGCAGGCGGTCGGAGCCGGCGACCAGTTCGCCGGCGGCGGCCTGGGCCTGGAACAGCTGCTCGCTGCTGGCGAGGATCGCCTCCAGATCGGTGCGCATCTGCGCCCAGGCCTCGTCGGCCCGCGCCAGCGCTGCCAGCGCGTTGCCGTTGGTCAGCGCCTGCAGTTCGCGCGTCGGCTCGCCCTCGCGCAGGCCGGTCATCACCTGCTGGAAGTCCTCGACGTTGCGGCGCAGGCCCTGGCCGGCGACCGCGGCGGCGCTGCCGCCGGCCTGCACCTCGGTCACCCGGCGCGCCATGTCGCCGGCGATCACCACCTGGCGCAGCGCCATGTACACCTGCGAGGACGGCGAGCCGCTGCTCGACATCGCCCGCACCAGTTCGTCGAGCAGCGCCTGCAGCTGGGGGACGCGCTGGCTGAAGCGGTCGGCGTGGCCGGCGAACGCGGTGACCGCGGCCTCGCCGTCGGCCAGCCGCGCCGCGCTCGTGCCCAGCGGCTCCCAGGTCCGGGCCACCGCGCCGATCGGGCCGGACACGCCCGCGGTCTGGCCGTAGCGGTCCTCGAGCTGCCGGATGTCGCTCTCGATCTGCGCCCGGGTCGCGTTGAACGCCGCGAACGCGGCGGCATTGCCGCGGGCCGCCTCCGAGCCCTGGTTGGCCAGCCGCTGGCTGTCCACGCGCAGGTTCGAGGCCGAGAAGCTCGCGCTGCCCAGCTGCGCGGCGCGCCACGTGCCGTAGCCGGTGTTGAGGATGAGGATCGTGCCGGCGACGATCAGCAGCACGACCCAGAAGTTCGTGCCGAGAATGCGCCGCTTGCCTGCGCTGGGATCGACGACTGTGCTCATGCGTTGCGTTTCCTGATCGTGGTGCGCGCCGCGGCGTCAGGCCGCGGCATGTCTGAACTCGGGCGTGCGGGTCAGGCGGTCGAGGCTGAAGACCCCCCAGGTCGCATCGGCCTGCGCATAGGCACGGTCGACGAAGTGCGCATAGCGCCCGCCGGCGACGCGGTCGGCCGGCACCGCATCCGCCTCGAGAAAGCTGCGCTGGCCGAACAGTTCGTCGATCGTGACCGCGACGTCGCCGCCGGGCTGGCGGACCAGCAGCACCCGCTGCCCGTCCTGCAGCACGCTGCGCTCGCCCTCCAGGAACTGCCGCAGGTCGACGATCGGCAGCAGCGCGCCGCGCACGTTGCCCACGCCCAGCATCCACGGCTGCGCGCCGGGCACCGGCGTGACCGGCGGCATCGGCAGGATCTCGACGACCTCGTCGAACGCCGATGCCAGCAGCCGGCGGCCGATGCGGTAGCCGACGCCGCGCCACAGGCCCGGCGCGTCCAGCTGCTCGGGCAGGCCGGCGACGTGCGCCAGGCTGCGCCGCTCGTAGCCGGCCAGCAGCGCGAAGGCCTCGGACGCCGGCCCCGGTGCCTCGGGCACGGTGGCGTTCACCCGCCCAGGACCTGGCGGATCTGCGCGATCAGCGCGTCCTCGGTGGGCGGCTTGACGATGTAGCCCTTCGCGCCCTGGCGCAGGCCCCACATCCGGTCGGTCTCCATGCCCTTGGTGCTGACGATCACCACCGGGATGCCGGCGGTCTGCGGGTCGCGCGCCAGCGCGCGGGTGGCCTGGAAGCCGCTCATGCCCGGCAGCACCACGTCCATCAGCACCAGGTCCGGACGCTCGCGCCGGCACAGCTCGAGCCCGTCCTCGGCGTTGGCCGCCGCGAGCACGACGTGGCCGTGCCGCGCCAGCCACTGGGTCAGCACCGCGGCATCGGTGGGCGAGTCCTCGATCAACAGGATGCGTGCCATGCCTTTCCCCTCAGGCGTCGACGTGGGTGCGGATCGCGTCGAGGAGTTCCTCGCGCGTGAACGGCTTGGTGACGTACCGCTCGGCACCGACGATCCTGCCGCGCGCCTTGTCGAACAGGCCGTCCTTGGACGAGAGCATGATGACCGGCGTGCCGCCGAAGCGCCGGCTGTTCTTGATCAGCGCGCAGGTCTGGTAGCCGTCGAGGCGCGGCATCATGACGTCGACGAAGATGATCTGCGGCTTCTGGTCGACGATCTTGGCCAGCGCCTCGAAGCCGTCGACCGCGGTCACCACGTCCGCGCCCTCGCGCCGGAGCAGCGTCTCGGCGGTGCGCCGGATGGTCTTCGAATCGTCGATCACCATCACCCGCAGGCCGTCGAGGCTTCCGGTGGACGGTCTGTCGTCACTGCTCATGCGCTCGCTGTCCCCTGCGCGTCGCACCGGTCCGGCGCCGCGGCAACGCGGAGTTATCCCAGCGGGCCGCCGGGCTGTCAAGCCGGCGTGAAACCGCCGCGCATGCGGGGCCGGACGCGCGCCGGGCCGGGATGGACGCCCTGATAAGATGCGGCCTTCCCTCCCTTGTGCGGATGCCGGTATGTCGCTGAACGTCGTCGTGGTGATGGACCCGATCGGGTCGATCCGGATCGCCAAGGACACGACGTTCGCGATGCTGCTCGAGGCGCAGCGCCGCGGGCATCGCCTGCAGTACGTGCTGCCCGGCGCGCTGGGCATGGCGGGCGGCGACGCGGTCGCGTCGGTCGCGCCGCTGTCCGTGCGCGACGATCCGGCCGACTGGTTCTCGCTCGGCGCGCCATCGCTGCACCGCTTCGGCGACGGCGACGTGGTGCTGATGCGCAAGGACCCGCCGGTCGACCCGGAGTTCGTCAACGACACGCAGATCCTCAGCGTCGCCCAGCGCCAGGGCGCGCGGATCGTCAACGACCCGCAGGGGCTGCGCGACATGAACGAGAAGCTCGGCGCGCTGGCGTTTCCGCAGTGTTGCCCGCCGACGCTGGTCGGCCGCGACGCCGCGGCGCTCAAGGCCTTCGTCGCCGAGCACGGCGAAGCGGTGCTCAAGCCGCTCGACGGCATGGGCGGGCGCTCGATCTTCCGTGCCGCGGCCGGCGACCCGAACCTCAACGTGATCCTCGAGACGCTCACCGACGGCGGCCGCCGGCTGGCGATGGCGCAGCGCTACCTGCCGGAGATCGTCGACGGCGACAAGCGCATCCTGCTGATCGACGGCGTGCCCGTGGACTACTGCCTGGCGCGCATTCCGCAAGGCGACGAGTTCCGCGGCAACCTGGCCGCCGGCGGCCGCGGCGAAGGCCGCCCGCTGAGCGAGCGCGACCGCTGGATCGCCGCGCAGGTGGGCCCGTCGCTTGCCGCCCGCGGCATGCGCTTCGTCGGCCTGGACGTGATCGGCGACTGGCTGACCGAGGTCAACGTCACCAGCCCGACCTGCGTGCGCGAGCTCGACGCGCAGTTCGGCCTCAACATCGCCGGCCTGTTGTTCGACGCGATCGAGCGCGCGGACTGACAGGCGCACGGGCCCAGGACCGCGCCGGATGAACACGGACGAGCGCCACGGGGTTGAACGCCGGCGTCCAGCCGGGACATCGACGATCCGGACGCCCGCGATGCACGTCGCCCCCCGCGACGCGGCCCCTGCATCGGTCCGCCGTCGTCGCCGCGGCCCCGCGCACGACGCGTCGGACGCATGACGGCGGTTGCGCCGCCCCGGATCGGCGACGACGCGCGCCTGGGCGCGGCGCTGGCGCTGTCGCTGCTCGTGCACGGCCTGCTGGTGCTCGGTCTCGGCTTCTCGACCGAGGACGCCGCGCCAGTGGTGCCGACGCTGGACGTGATCCTGACCGAGACCACGAGCCCGCTGACCCAGGCCCAGGCTGATTTTCTCGCCCAGGCCAGCCACCAGGGCGGCGGCGAACACGAGCGCAGCCTGCGCCCCCGCGAGATGCAGCCCGGCCGGGTGCCACAGCCCGACGGCGGCGTCGCGCCGCTCCAGGTCCGCGCGCAGTCTCCCCGGCCGCGCCCGCCGCCGCGCGAGCGGGTCGTCGCCAGCGCCCGGGGCCAGGCACGCGTGCCGAGCCCCGATCCGGCGCCGCAGGCCGAGCACCGCGCGCTGCCGCCCGGACCCGAGCGGGTCGAGCGCGACCTGGAGATGGCGCGGCTGGCCGCGGAGATCCACCTGCGCTCGGAACGCTACGCGCGCCGCCCCAAGCGCAAGTTCGTCTCCGCGAGCACCCAGGAGTACGTCTATGCGCGCTACCTGCGGCAGTGGGTGGACCGGGTGGAGCGCGTGGGCAACCTGAACTATCCCGACGAGGCGCGGCGACGCGGGCTGGCCGGGCGCCTGGTCATCAGCGTCGCCATCCGCCGCGACGGGTCGGTCGAGCGTGCCGACGTCATCCGCAGCAGCGGCGTGCCGCTGCTCGACGACGCCGCGCTGCAGATCGCGCGTCTCGCCGAACCCTACCCGCCGCTGCCGCCGACCGACGAGCAGATCGACATCCTGCACGTCACCCGCAGCTGGAACTTCCTGCCCGGCGGGGCCCTGGTGGACGACTGAGCGGAGACGACGCGGCCCTCCGGCGGCCATCCGCGACCGGACGGGCATCAGGCCGTCGCGCGACCCCCGGGGATTGGCGCGGCGACGCGTCGGCGGCTCACAGCGGGTGCCAGCCGAAGCCCTCGCCGCGCCGCCAGAACACGCCGCGGGCCTGGCCGTAGATCGCGGCGCTGGGCACGAAGCCGAACCAGCGGCCGTCGAGGCTCGCGCCGCGGTGGTCGCCGAGCACCAGCACGTGCCCCTCGGGCACCCGCAGTCCGTCGATGTCCGGCCCGCCGCCGGCGCCCAGGTCGAGCACCGCCTGGCGCCCGCCGAAGTCCTCGGGCGCGCCGGGCACGGGCGCGAGCGCGACGCCGTTGATCGACAGGTGGCCGTCGACGAGGTCGACGCGATCGCCACCGGTGGCGACGACGCGCTTGATCAGCCGCAGGCCGTCGGCCGGCGAGCGGAACACGACCACGTCCCCGCGCACCGGCGCCTCCGCCGGCCACACGATCCACTCGGTGAACGGCACCCGCAGGCCGTAGGCGCGCATGTCGACGACCACGCGGTCGCCGGGCTGCAGCGTCGGCTCCATCGAGCCGCTGGGGACGTGGTAGTGGTTGGCCAGCGACGAGCGCGCGACCAGCAGCAGGCCGAGCAGGCACACCAGCGGCACGCCCTCGCGACGCAGCCAGGCGCGCACGCGCTGGGCACGGTGCGCGGGGGGACGCGGGCGCGGTGCTGCAGGCATCGGGTGGGACATGTGGGGCCTCCGCATGGGGATGGGCGCAACGCCCAGCATAGGACAGCGGCGACGCGTCGCGGTTCCCGATCAGCGCGCCGCGCGTCGCGCCTGCTGCTGGGCCAGCGTCAGCGCGACGTCGTTGCGCAGGTAGGCCGGTTCGAGCCGCTCCGGGACGACCGCCTCGCCGCGCTCGTACGCAGCCGCGGCCAGCGCGGCCAGGTCGGCGGCATGCGGCAGTGCGGTCGCGTCGATCCGGGCGGCGTCCGCGCCCAGTCGCGCGGCCAGCAGGCCGTCGGCCACGCCGAAGCCGGTGCCCACGCCATGCCAGGCGTCGCCGGTGCCCGGCAGCTCGACCGCGTCGGGCGCGCCGACGCGTTCGTCGCTCGTCGCCACCGGACCGTCGGCCCCCATCGCGAACGCGGCCCGGTAGACCTCGCCCATGCGCGCGTCGATCGCGGCGAGCACGGGCGCGCCCTCGCCCGCGTGCGCGCGCAGTGCGAGCACGGCCAGCGTCGAGGCGGCGACGACCGGGCGATCGAGCGCCAGCGCCACGCCCTGCGCCAGCGCGATGCCCAGGCGCACGCCGGTGAACGCGCCCGGGCCGCGGCTGACCGCGACCGCGTCGAGCTGGCTGCGCGCGATCCCGGCCTCGGCCAGCAGCGCCTCCGCCCACGGCAGCGCGAGTTCGGCATGGCGGCGTGGCGCGACCTCGAAGCGTTGGAGCACGCGCCCGTGGTCCCAGACGGCGACGGAGCAGGCCTCGGTGGCGGTTTCGAACGCGAGCAGTTTCATGCAGGCCGGAATTCGGGATTCGGAATGGGGGATTCGATGGCCGGTGTCGGCTGCTCGATTGTCGCAAAGTCGCCGGCGGGGGGCGCGGCGAAGAACGCGGCGACCGTGGCGATGTCGCGGGTGCGCGGCAGCGGCGGCAGCGAGTCGAGGAACAGCGCGCCGTAGCCGCGGCCCAGCAATCGCGGGTCGCACAGCACCAGCACGCCGCGGTCGCGCTCGGTCCGGATCAGCCGGCCCACGCCCTGCTTGAGCGCGATGACGGCCTGCGGCAGTTGCTCGTCGCGGAACGGGTTGCCGCCGGCGCGCCGGATCGCATCGAGCCTGGCCTCGAACACCGGATCGTCGGGCGCGGCGAACGGCAGCTTGTCGATGACCACCACGCTCAGCGCATCGCCGGCGACGTCGACCCCTTCGCGGAAACTCGCCGCTCCCAGCAGCACGCCGTCGCCCGAATCGCGGAAGCGCTGCAGCAGCACGTGCCGCGGCGCCTCGCCCTGTACGAACAGCGGCCACGGACAGTGCGTCGAGGCCCGCAGCAGCACGGCCGCCTCGCGCAGCGCGCGGTGCGAGGCGAACAGCACGAACGCGCGCCCCTGCGAGGCAGCCAGCACCGGCAGCAGCGCCTCGACCACGGCGCGCGTGTAGTCGGGCGCGGCCGGCGTCGGCAGCCGCGGCGGCAGGTAGCACAGCGCCTGGCGCGCCCAGTCGAACGGGCTGGGCGAGAGCAGCGTCTGCGGCGCCTCGAGTCCAAGCCGCGTGGCGATGTGCGCGAAGCTGCCGTCGACCGCCAGCGTCGCCGACGTGAACACCCAGGCGGCCTGCGACCGCCCGCGGTGGGCGCGCAGCGGCGCCGACACGTCGAGCGGCGTGCGCTGCAGGCGGAACCCGCGCGGCGTCAACTCGTACCACAGCACGCTGTCGTCGCGTGCGTCCCCGTCCGGCGGCGCGGCGGCCTCGCCGGCGTCGTCGTCGAACATCGCGCCGGCCGCGGCGCCATCGTTCCAGCGTCGCAGCCGCGTCAGGCACAGCGCCGCGCGCGCATGGCAGGCGTCGAGCCCCGGCGAGGCCTCGCGCAGGGGCGCCAGCACGTCGCGCAGGTGCGCCAGCGCCTCGTCGAGCGCGTGCAGCGCGTCCTCGACCGCCGGCTCGTACAGCGCGCGGTAGCGGGTGCCGCGCGACGGCAGGCCGTCCATCGCCGTCCGCAGCCCGCGCGCCGCGCCGTCGAGCGCCTGTGCCGGCAGCTGCAGCACCGGCAGCGCGCCGGGCACGTCGCGACACTCGGCGACGGCATCGCGCGCCAGCCCGACCAGCGGCCGCGCGCTCAGCCCGTCGCCGAAGAACTGCGCGGCGAGTTCGGGCAGCTGGTGCGCCTCGTCGACGATGAAGGCCTGCGCCCCGGGCAGGATCTCGCCGAAGCCCTCCTGCTTGAGCGCCAGGTCGGCGAGCAGCAGGTGGTGGTTGACGACCACCACGTCCGCGGCCTGCGCGCGCTGGCGCGCCCGCACCACGAAGCATTCGCTCCAGAACGGGCAGTCGTTACCGAGGCAGTTGTCGACGGTGGAGGTGACCATCGGCAGCAGCGGCGTGTCCTCGGGCAGGCCGTCGAGCTCGGCGACGTCGCCCAGCCGCGTCCGGCCGGCCCAGGCGACAATGCGCTGGAACTGGCTGCTCTGCGACGGCGTGATCTGATCGCGCGTCGCCAGCCGCGGCGCCCCGCGCGCCTGCTCGAGCCGGTACAGGCACAGGTAGTTCGCGCGCCCCTTGAGCAATGCGCTGCGCAGGCCGCTGCCGAGCGCGTCGCGCACCCGCGGCAGGTCGCGGTGGAAAAGCTGGTCCTGCAGCGCCCGGGTGCCGGTCGAGACGATGGTCTTCAGTCCCGACAGCAACGCCGGCACGAGATAGGCGAAGGTCTTGCCGGTGCCGGTGCCCGCCTCGGCCAGCAGCGTCGCGCGCTGGTCGAGCGCGTCGCCGACCGCCATCGCCAGCGCCTGCTGCGCCGCACGCGGGCGGAACGCGGGGATGCGCACCGCCAGCGGGCCGCCTTCGACCAGCGCCTCGCGGCTGCGCACGGCCAGGCGATCGGCAGTCGGCTCCATCACCCCGTCGCGCCCCGGGGCCGGGCTCAGTAGCGCTGCGGACCGGCGACGCGGCAGCCGTCGGCCTGCGCACGCGCGGCCGCGGCGCCGTCCGCGTCTCCCGATGCGAGCCGGACCTGCTCGAGCGTGATCCAGTGCCTGCGGCACAGCGGGCCGACCTGGCTGCCGATCGCGTGCGCGCGCTCGGCCAGCGCCGCGGCGCGCGGGAAGTCGCGCTGCAGGACCGCCAGTTCGGCGCGCTCCTGCAGCAGCGCCGGATCGTCGTGCACGATCTCCAGGGCCTGATCCAGCGCAGCCGTCGCACCGGCGACGTCGCCCTGGCCCTCGAGCGCGCCCGCGCGTTCGCGCAGGTCCTCGACCATCGGATCGCGCAGCGGCTGCACCGCGAGCTCGCCGTCGCCATCGCCGCTCGCGCCGCGGATCGCCGCGACCATCGCCTGCGGCGAGAGCGTCGTCGCCGGCGGGGCGGACGCCGGCGCGACGGGCGGTTGCGTGGTGCACGCGGGGAGCACGAACGTAGCGGCGCAGCAGGCGGCCCGGAACAGGATGGACGTCATCGGGGCAGGTCCTCGACAGGCGGCTGGGGCGCAGGCTGGGGCGCCGGTTGCGGCGGCGGCGACAGCTGCGGTTGCGGTTGCGGCGGCGGCGGCGCATCGTCTCGATCGCGACGGCCGAAGCCGAACCACTCGCGCCAGCCGCGCCGCTCGGTCTCGATCGGCGCCCCGCTCGCGTCGACAGGGTTGCCGTTCTCGTCGACGTAGGTCGGTTGGCCGTCATAGTAGCCGCGGCACGACTGGTACGGCGGCGCGTAGCCGGCGGCGAACGCGAACCGGCGTGCGCCGGGGCAGTCGGCATCGGTCGCGTTCGACTGCGCCACCCACTGCCATTCCAGGCCCTCGCTGCCCACGTCGAGCGGCGCGCTGGGCAACCGCGCGAAGATGCCCGACCACACCCGCATGGCGCCCGTCGCGCCGTACAGCCCGGTCTGCTCGTTCTGGTCGTTGCCGACCCAGACCACGCCCAGATGGTCGCCGGTCCAACCGGCGAACCAGCTGTCGCGGCCGTCGTTGCTGGTGCCGGTCTTGCCGGCGGCGTTGAGCCGTCCCAGGCCGTCGTTGACCAGTTGGCGCGCGGTGCCCGAGGTCACCGCGTGCTGCAGCGCCAGCGTGACCACGCGCGCCGAAAGCGCGTCACTCTGCTGCGCCGGGCTGGGCCGGGTGTCGTAGCGGTTGACCACGCGCCCCTGTTCGTCGATGACGCCGCGCACGGTGCGCAGCGTCTGCACCTCGCCGCCGGAGGCCAGAAACTGGTACAGCTGGGCCATCGCGTAGGGGCTCTGGTCCATCGCACCGAGGATCAGCGCCGGGTTGGCCTCGGCGCGGATGCCGGTGAGCATGTGCACCACGTCGGCCAGCGCGGTCGGCCCGACGTCCATGCCCACGCGGACCGTGGACTGGTTGTAGGAGTGGGCGAGCGCGTCGATCAGGCGCACCGTACCGTGGCTGCGACCGTCGGAGTTGCCGGGCGACCAGCGCTTGCCGTTGTCGAGCGTGACCGTCACCGGGGCGTCGTCGACCCAGCTGGCCAGCGAATAGCGCGTGGGATCGCTGAGCGCGATCAGGTAGACGAACGGCTTGAGCAGCGAGCCGACCGGCCGGTGCGCCTCGAATGCGCGATTGAACCCGTGCTCGCTGGGCACGCGGCTGCCGACCGCGGCGACGACCTCGCCGCTGTGCACGTCGGTGAGCACCAGGCCGGCCTGCAGCTCCGGGCGTCGACGCGTGCCCAGGTCCTTGAGCGTGCGCACCGTCGCGCCCTCGGCATAGGCCTGGGCCGACGGCGCCATCGCGCTCATCACCGACAGGCCGGCGCCCTGCAGCGCGCCGGCCGGATAGTCGTTGGCGAGCTGGCGGCGGATCAGGTCGACGTAGGCGGGAAAGCGGTTGGCCGCGATGCTGCCGGGCGTGTCGGTCACGCCCAGCGGGCGCGCCAGCGCGCGGTCGTACGCGGCCTGGTCGATGAGGCCGCTTTCGCGCATCTTGCCCAGCACGAAGTCGCGCCGCGCCTGCGCGCGCTCGGGCTGGCGCCGCGGATCGTAGTACGACGGGCCGCGGATGATGCCGACCAGCAACGCGACCTGCTCGGTCTCCAGGTCGTCGAGGCGGCGGCCGAACCAGAACTCGGCACCGGCGGCCACGCCGTGGATCGCCTGCGCGCCGCGCTGGCCCAGATACACCTGGTTGAGGTAGGCCTCCAGGATCGCGCCCTTGTCGTAGCGCGCCTCGATCAGCAGCGCATAGAGGACCTCGTTGAACTTGCGCGTGTAGGTCTGTTCGCGCCCGATGCCCAGCAGGCCGCTGCGCGCGAGCTGCTGGGTCAGCGTGCTGGCGCCCTGGCGCGCCTCGCCGGCGCGCAGGTTCACCAGCGCCGCGCGCGCCATGCCGCTCAGGTCGATGCCGTGGTGGTGGGCGAAGTCCTTGTCCTCGACGGCCTGCAGCGTATCGGTGAGCAGCTGCGGGACCTCCTGCACGCGGACCAGGCGACGTTCCTCCTGCCGCTGTCCGTAGAGCGTGGCGATGCGCGCCGGGTCGAGCCGCGCGGCCTCGATCGCACGTCCGTCGCCGTTGTGCAGGCGCGACACGCGGCCTTCGGACAGCGAGACCTGCACGCGCGCGGGCGCGACGACGCCGTCGACGTCGCGGAAGCCGCGGCTGGAGATCGTCCAGCGCGCACCCTCGGTGGCGTAGGTGCCCGGCTTGACGCCGTCGCCCTCGCGATACCCGGCCGCGGCCAGTTCGGTCTTCAGCGTCGCGGCGTTCATCGCCACGCCCTGCGCCAGCTGCAGCGGCCGCGCATACACCCGCGTGGGCATCTGCCAGCGCAGCGCGCCGAAGCGCTCGCCGACCTGATGATTGAGATACAGCGTATAGGGAATCAGGAACCCGAGGCCCAGGCCGACCAGCGCCAGCATCCAGGTGACGACGCGGCGGCGCCAGGCCGGCGGTGGCGGTGCGTCGTCGAGATCGTCGTCGTCTTCGTAATCGATCCGGGCCATGGATGTCCTGCACCCGCGGCGGCGGGTCGAAGTGGGTGCCACAATAGCGCCGGGCAGTCTATCCCAGCGCCCCGGGGCGGGATCGGGCCGCCTCCCGATCAGTCAGCTGGAGTTCCGACGCATGTCGTTTTCCCTGGCCGATGCGCGTTTCCGGCTGGTCCGCGCGCTCGGCCTGTTCCGACGCGGGCTCGCGAGCCTGCGCATGCGCGGGCCGCGCGCGACCTGGCAGCGGGTGGGCGCGCAGTTCGGCCTGTCCGCACCGCGCGCGCAGCGGCCGCTGCTCGCGGCGGACCTGCGTCCGTTCGCACCGTTCGACGTGCCGGCGCACGCGACGCCGGCGGTGTCGATCGTCGTGCCGGTGTACGGGCACCTGCCACAGACCCTGGCCTGCCTGCGCGCGATCGCCGCGCATCCGCCGCAGGCCGCGATCGAGATCGTCGTCGTCGACGATGCCAGCCCGGACGACAGCGCGGCGACGCTGGCCCGCATCGGCGGGCTGCGGCTGCACGCGCTGCCGATCAACGCGGGCTTCATCGGCGCCTGCAACGCAGGCGCAGCCCTGGCGCGCGGCCGCTACCTGCTGTTCCTCAACAACGACACGGTGCCGCAGCCCGGCTGGCTCGACGCGATGCTCGCCACGTTCGCGCGCGAACCCGATGCCGGCATCGTCGGCGCGCAGCTGCGCTATCCCGATGGCCGGCTGCAGGAGGCGGGGACGATGCTCGTGCGCGACGGGCGCGGCGAGAACCGCGGCCGGTTCGCCGACCCCATGCATCCCCAGCTGCGCTACCGCGCAGACGTCGACTACGTGTCGGGCGCGGCGCTGATGCTGCCGCGCGCACTGTTCGCGCGCCTGGGCGGGTTCGACGCGCGCTACGCGCCGGCCTACTACGAGGACGCGGATCTCGCGCTGCGCGTGCGCGAGGCCGGGCTGCGCGTGCTGGTGCAGCCCGAGGCCTGCGTCGTGCACCTGGAAGGGGCGAGCGCGGGGACCGACCTGTCGCAGGGCATGAAGGCGGCGCAGGCGCGCAACCAGCCGGTGTTCGCCGCGCGCTGGGCGCACGTGCTGGCGCAGCGCCCGGCCGACCCTGTGGCCGCCGGCCGGCTGCCGCGGCCCGGCGTGCCGCAGGTGCTGATCGTCGACAGCGTGACACCAATGCCGGACCGCGACTCGGCCTCGCTGCGCCTGGTCAACCTGATGCGGCTGCTGCGCGAGGCCGGGGCGCACGTGGTGTTCCTGCCGGCCGACCGGCGCCACGTGGGCGCGGCGACGCAGGCGCTGCAGGCGAGCGGCGTCGAGGTCTGGTACACGCCGCATACCGGCAGCACCGCGCAGTGGCTGCGTACGCATGGGGCACGCTTTTCGCGCGTGATGCTGTGCAGGCACTACATCGCGCGCGAATTCCTTCCGCTGGTCCGCCGGCACGCGCCGCAGGCGCGCGTGATCTTCGACACCATCGATCTGCACTACGTGCGCGAGCTGCGCGGCGCGCAGGTGTCGGGCGACGCCGCGCTGCGCCGCGCCGCCGAACGCACGCGCGAACAGGAGCTCGACGTCGTCGGGCACTGCGACACGACGCTGGTCGTGAGTCCGAGCGAGGTCGCGCTGCTCGCGCACGACGCGCCGCAGGCGCAGGTCGCGCTGCTGTCGAACCTGCACGAGATCGCGGGCCCCGGCCTGCCGTTCGCGCAGCGGCGCGGCCTGGTCTTCGTCGGCGGTTTCCGCCACCCGCCCAACGTCGACGCGGTCAAGTGGTTCGTCGGCAAGGTGTTCCCCAAGATCCGCGCGCACCTGCCGCAGCTGCGGTTCCACTGCATCGGCGATCACGTCGACGACGCGATCGCCGCGCTGGGCCGGGTAGAGGGCGTCGAGATCCACGGCCACGTCCCCGACATCGCGCCGTACATGGACGGCTGCCGCATCGCGGTCGCCCCGCTGCGCTTCGGCGCGGGCGTCAAGGGCAAGGTCAACCTGAGCATGGCGAACGGCCAGCCGGTGGTCGCCACCGCGTGCGCGGCCGAGGGCATGCAGCTGCGCGACGGACACGACGTGCTGCTGGCCGACGACGCCGACGCATTCGCCGCGGCGGTCGTGCGCCTGTACGACGACGAGGCGCTGTGGAACCGGCTGGCCACCCACGGCCTGGACAACGTCCGCCGGCATTTCTCGCTCGACGCCGCACGCCGGACCGTGCGCACCGTGTTCTTCGACGACGACGCGACCGCGCCGCCGCTCACTCCCCGCTGAGCGAGGCGGTCCGCAACCGCTGCGCGAACTCGGCATGCCCGGGCACGGCCGGGTCGATCGCACGTGCCGACGACAGCGCCGCGTCCGCACCGGCGAGATTGCCCGCCCCCAGGCGCTCGTCGCCGATCGCCAACCAGCGCTGCGCCAGCCGCCGGCGTGCCTCGCGGGTCGCCGGCTCGCCCTCGCCCAGCGCGATGCGGGCATCGAGGCAGGCATGCGCGCGCGCGAGGTTGTTGGCCCGCAGGCCCGCATCGAAGCATTGCCGCGCACCGGGCAACAGGCGCGCCGAGGCGCGCGCGACCGCGGGATCGTCCGGCGCGAGCAGACGGGCGGCGCGGATGCGGTCGTAGGCGCTGTCTCCGGGCGGCGACAGCAGGTCGCCGCGGGCCTGCGCGGCGGCCGCCTGCTGCAGCAGCGCGGCGACCCGGCGCCGGCGCTCCTGCGGCGGCAACTGCGCGCCGCGGTCGGCATAGGCCGCACGCGAGCGCTCGATCCGCAGCTCGGCGGCGCGCACCGCCTCGCTGTCGGGCGCCAACGCCCGTGCCTCGCGCAACTGCGCGTCGGCATCGGCGAAGTTGAAGTCGCGGGCATGGCGCTCGGCGCGCTGCGCGTAGGCGGCTCCCGCATCCAGTACGCCGCGCCGCGCCGCGGCGTCGTCCGGGTCGAACGCGAGCAGGATCCGCCACTCGGCCAAGGCGCGCTCGATGCGCCCGTCGTCCAGATGGCGGGCCGCCCGACGGCGCAGCGCATCGAGCTCCTCGGTCATGCGCGCCTGCGTGTCGGGCAGGTCCACGTGGCCGGGGTCGTAGCCGCGCACGGCGGCGACCAGCGTCGCCGCGCCGCGCAGGTCGCCCTCGCGCAACCGCGCGCGGGCCCGCGCGAGCAGCGCGGCCAGCGATTCGTCGCGGCCGCGCAGCGCATCGCCGTTGCCGGGCTCGATCGCAAGCACGCGTGCGTACAGCGGCAGTGCGGCGTCCGCGCCGTCGTCGAGGCGCCCCAGTGACTGCGCCGCCTGCGCCTGGCGCAGCAGCACGTCGGGCGCCGCGCCGCCGGCCTCGAGCGCGCGCAGCCGTGCATCGAGCGCATCGATCGCATCGCGGGGCGCGGACAGCGCCTGCGCCAGCCGCAGCGCGTCGCGCGCCTGCCCGAAGCGGCGTGCCTCGACCGCCGCCCGGGCCTGTGCGAGCGCCGCGTCGGCCACCTCCGAGAGGCCGGCACGCGGACGCACGTCGTCGGGATCGAGCGCCTGCGCGGCCTCGAACAGTTGGCGTGCGCCGGTGCCGTCCGGGGCATCGAGGCGGCCTTCGGCCATCGCCCTGGCCGCGTCGTCGAGCAGGCCCTGCACCCGCGTCTCGGGCCACAACCGGTCGACGACCAGCACCCGGACCCCCACCACCAGCAGCACCAGGGCGACGCAGGCGGCCAGCGCGAGCCACTGCCAGCGACGTCGCCACGACGCGCCGGGCGCGGCGGACCGTCGCCTGCGCGCCGTCGCGGGGCGCCGGACGGTCGCAGGCCCGATGCCGTTCGTGGAATCGTCGCCGCTCACGCCGCGCAGTATGCGAGACGAAGCTGAACGCCGATGTCGCGGACGTTCACGCCCGGCGGGCCAGCTCCACGCCCGGCAGGCTGTCGAGCTTGCCGAGCAGGCGCGCGAGCTGGCCGTAGTCCGACACGCGCAGCCGAAGCCGCAGTTGCACGCGCGCCAGCCGCTGGTGCTCGCTCTGGATCGACAGCACGTGCACGTCCTCCTGCGCGATCAGGTTGCTCAGGTCCTTGAGCAGGTGCCGGCGATCGACCGCCTCGACGACGATGTCCGACTCGTGCCCGCCGCCGCTCTCGCCCCACTCCACCGGCAGCACCCGCTGCGGCTGGCCCGCCGACAGCCGCAGGAATGCGGCGCAGTCGCGACGGTGCACGGTCACGCCGCGCGCGCGCGTCAGGTAGCCAGCGATCGGTTCGCCGGGCACCGGCCGGCAACAGCGCGCGACCTGCACCAGCAGGTTGTCGACGCCGACCACGCGGAAGCGCGAGTCGGCCGCCTTGGGCGCGCGGCGCGGCTTGCGCAGCGGCAGCGTCGGCGCGGCGGGCTCGGCCGGCGCGGTGCGCTCGCGTTCGAGCTCGAGCAGCGCGCGGCCGATCTGGTTCGGCCCGACATCGCCCAGCGCCACCAGCACGTACAGGTCGTCGACGCCGGCGACGTTGAAGCGCGCGAGCACCGGCGCCAGGTCCGCCTGCAGCAGGCCCAGCCGACGCAGGTCGCGTTCCAGCAGCTCGCGGCCGGCCTGCACGTTGCGCTCGCGGTCGAGCTTGTGGAACCAGGTGCGCACCTTCTCGCGCGAACGCGGGCTGGCGAGGAAGCCATTGGCCGCCACCAGCCAGTCGCGTCTGGGCGAGGGCAGCTTGCCGGTCAGGATCTCGACCCGTTCGCCGGTGCGCAGCACGGTGTCGAGCGGGACGATCCGGCCGTCGACCTTCGCGCCGCGGCAGCGGTGCCCGACCATCGTGTGCACGTGGTACGCGAAGTCGAGCGGCGTCGCGCCCTGCGGCAGGTCGATGATCTCGCCCTTGGGCGTCAGCACGAACACCCGGTCCTCGACCAGCTCGGTGTCGAGCGCGTCCGCCAGGCCCTCGGCCCGCCCGGCGTCGGTGTGCGCCTCGAGCAGCCGGCGCATCCATTCGATGCGCCGCTCGAGCGCGGCGCTGCCGGCAGGCGCGCGCTGCGAGCCGCCGGTCTCCTTGTAGCGCCAATGTGCGGCAACGCCGAGCTCGGACGCCTCGTGCATCTCGCGCGTGCGGATCTGCACCTCGAGCGTCTTGCCTTCCGGCCCGACGACCGCGGTGTGCAGCGACCGGTAGTCGTTGTTCTTGGGCCGGGCGATGTAGTCGTCGAACTCGCTGGGGATCGGCGTCCACAGCGCGTGCACGACGCCCAGCGCCGCGTAGCAGGCCGGCACGTCGTCGACGAGCACGCGCACCGCGCGCAGGTCGTAGAGCTCGCCGATCGGCACCTGCTTCTTCTGCATCTTCTTCCAGATGCTGTAGATGTGCTTGGGCCGCCCGGCGACGTCGGCGCGCACGTCCTGCGCGGCCAGCGCCTCGCCCAGTTGCGTGCGCACCTGCTCGATGTAGCGCTCGCGGCCGGCGCGCTTGTCGTCGAGCAGGCCGGCGATGCGCCGGTAGGTGTCGGGCTGCAGGTAGCGGAAGGCGAGGTCCTCGAGCTCCCACTTGAGTTGCCAGATGCCCAGCCGGTTGGCGAGCGGCGCGTGGATGTCGCGCGTGAGCAGCGCCAGCGCACGGCGGGTCGCTTCGTCGGCGCGCACGGCCGCGCGCATCTGCGCCAGTTGCCGGGCCAGCAGCACGAGCACCACGCGCAGATCGCGGACCAGCGCCAGCAGCAGCCGGCGCAGGCCTTCCGGATTGCCGCTGCCCACGCGCTCGGCGTGCAGCGACCAGACCTGGTGGGCGGCGCGCAGCCCGTCGAGCAGCGGCGCCAGCGCCGGCACGCGCGCGCGCATCGGGTCGCGCCAGCCCGGGACCGCATCGGCGATCGCCGACGCGACCACGTCGCCGTCGGCGCCCAGCAGCGCCAGCGACGCGAGCGTGTCCTGCAGCACCGCATCGTCGAGCTCCACCGTGCCGTCGGCGACCGCGCCGATCTCGCGCAGCGCGGTGCGCAGGTCCGGCCCCAGCGCGGCCGTGGAAGGCAGCGCCAGCAGGCGATCCGGCAGCGGGCCGGCAGGCTCGGGCATGGCGTGTTCGGGACGGTCGCAGGAGCGTCTACACTAGCCCGCGACCCCGTCCGAGGAACAGAGCATGCGTGCAGTCCACAGCGTCCTGATCGCCGCCGCGCTGGCGGCCGCCCTGCCCGCGTTCGCGCAGCAGCCCCGGATCGAGGACCGGATGAGTGCCGCGGAATTCCGCGCCGCCGGGCTCGGCAAGCTCGACGACGCCGAACTCGACCGGCTCAACGCGTGGCTGGCCCGCCAGGCCGGTGCCGCGACCGTCGCTTCCGGCACGACCGGCACCTCCGGTGCGGACGTCGAGGCGCGCATCGCGCAGGCCCGTGAGGAAGGCCGGCGCGAAGCCGCGGCAGCCGCCACCGGCCTGCCGGCTGCCGCACCGGCGCGCGAGCCGGTGGAGAGCACGATCGTCGGCGCGTTCCAGGGCTTCGCCCAGGGCCGCCAGTACACGCTCGCCAATGGCCAGGTCTGGCGCCAGGTCGACGGCGCGACGCTGTCGGGTGCCCGCGGCACCGACGTCGGCGTGCGCGTCCGACCGGGCATGCTCGGCGCCTGGTGGCTGAAGGTCGACGGCTACAACACCCAGGCCAAGGTCGAACGCGTCCGCTGACCGGACGTTCCGGCGCGGTGTCCACCCCACCGCGGCCGGGGTGGGGGCCGGGCCCGCTGGGCCGTGCGCCGTGCTTTCCGGGTCGGGTGCCTATAGGCCCGCCCGCGGGCGACTTGCGCGCCCGTGGGCGCACGCATCGACGCGTCGGCATCGCGGCGATCCTCGACTTATCCGCGCGGCATGTTCCGAAGGACCGCGCGGCGATGCCCGATGCCCGTGCCGCGATGCACGAGGCACGCTGTCGGCATGGCAAGTCCACGACTTCAGATCGGCCGTCATTCCGTCCAAGGGGCGCTGTACGTCGTCACCGCCACCACGTACGGCCGCGTGCCCTGGCTGCAGGATCCGCTCTACGCCCGGATCGTCCGCCACGAGATCGAGGCCTGCGAACGGCACGGCTGGCTGCGGTCGCAGGCCTGGGTCCTGCTGCCCGATCAGCTGCATTGGCTATTCGAACTGCGCGCACCGATGCTCGGACAGGTCATGCAGACCTTCAAGTCGCAGAGCGCCTGTGCGATCCGCGGCCGCGCCCGCGGCGCCGGGTCGATCTGGCAGCCGGGCTACGCCGACCGCAGGCTGCGCCGGGACGACGACCTGGCCGACCAGGTGCGCGACCTCGTCGCCCAGCCGCTCCGCACCGGCCTGGTCGAGCGCCTGCGCGACCACGCGCACTGGTGGGCGCGCGACATCGATACCGTGACAGGGTTGTAGATCGCGTTTCAGTCAAGCACCCGGGACGGATCAACCAGTGCCCGTTGCACCAGCGGTTAACGCATCTGGCATCCCGCGCCGAAGACGCTGCGGTGCAACTGCTGCGCACCGATGGGATTTGCAGCCGCCGGTTAAGGATCGCGTCCGACTACCAACGAGAATCGAAACTTCGCGCTCATGAACTCGAACGGATCGTCGAGATGAACCTGGAAGCCCTCATAATATGCGCGGTATCCACCCGACCGCCCCTTCACGGAGCGGCCGGGTACATGGTTAGAGATAGATACACTGTCCGTTATTGCCGCAGACGGCAATCCGCTCCCATCTGCCGTTGATGCACTGATAGATGGCACCACCGTTGCGGTTCGGGACGAACTCGGTAGCGCTTTCGTTCTCTGCCGTGCAGGGCGTGGCCGGCGCAGCGAGAGCAGAACCTGTCAGACCCAGGCAAATTACGATAAACGCAATCGGAATCCAGCGAGCGGACATCTTCATACTTATCTCTCCTTGAAGTGAATGCTGCTCAGGTGCCGCACTTTCCTTCGATCAGCAGCGACTCGGGGTGGAGGCGGCAAATCCGCCGAGGCCGCGGCTCAGTCTAGCAGTACGAATCAGCGACGACCCAGCCCCTGTTTCGGACTGCGACGCAGCATTGAATAGCTTTAAAACATCGATGAGACACGAACGCGCCGACCGCATCATCCAGAGCGCAACGCCGCGACCCGCGTCGCGAGCTTCTTCGCCGACACCCCGCCCTTCGCACCCAGTTCCTGCGCGAACAGCGAAACGCGCAGTTCCTCGATGTCCCAGCGCAGCGCCTGCCACTGCGCATCGTCGGCCCGTCCGCGGGCGGCGGCGTCGAGCAGCGCGTCGACGAACGGCTTGACGTCGAGCATGCGCTGCTGGTCGCGCTGCGGGTCGCGCAGCGCGCGCTCGGCGCGCAGCGACAGCGCGCGCAACCAGCGCGGGTACTCGGCCAGCGCGTCCGCGGGCACGTCGCGCAGGAAGCCTGGCGGCGCCAGCGCGGCGAGCTGGGCCTGCATGTCGTCGAGATTCGCGCGCGCCCAGCCCATCAGCTTCGAATCCAGCCGGCCGCGGATCTCGGCGACGAGGTCGAGGATCGCCTCGGCGCGCCGCAGTCGCGCCATCGCCTCACCGAACAGGGCCTTGCCGACCGCGTCGCGATGCGCGGCGAACGCATCGGTATCGCGGATCGCCTCCAGGCCGTCGTCGAGCAGTGCGGCGAGCGCGCCCTCGACCAGGTCCTCGCGCAGCCGGTCGCCCGGTTTGTCAGCCGCGCGCGGCGCGCTGGATTCGATCGCCGCGTACAGCAGCGCCGTCTTCGGCGCCACCGGCAGTTGCTTGCGTGCCTGGCGTACGCGATCGGCCAGCGCGATGCGCAGCAGGCGGCGCACCCCCTGCGGATGCAGCCGCCGCGCATGCGCCGCGTCGGCGTGCACGGCCAGCGAGACGCTCTCACCGTCGTCCTGCAGCGCCGGATACGCCGGCAGCCCGCCGGCCCCGGCGATCGACACAGGGACCGGCGTGTCCGGGAACGTCGTCAGGCCGTGCTGCTGCAGGCCGTCGGCGGCGTGGGCGGCGAACGCGCGCGCCGCACGCTCGCCGAAGCGCGCACGCAACGCGTCGAGGTCGCGCGACTCGGCCAGTACGGTCCGCGCCTTGCGGTCGCGTCCCACGTCGACCAGCCGCAGGTTCGCGCGCAGGTGCGGTTCGAGCGCCGTCTCGTCGAAGTCGACCGCCGCGATCTCCACGCCGCTGAGCTTCTTCAGAAAACGCGCCAACGTACCCGCGAACGCGTCCGCATCGCCCTCGCGCCAGGCCTGCGCGAACGCGCGCGCGAAATCGGGCGCGGGCACGAAGTTGCGGCGCAGCGCCTTCGGCAGGCTGCGGATCAGCGCAGCCGCCTTGTCCTCGACGAAGCCCGGCGCCAGCCACGACAGCCGCGCCGGGTCGATCGCGTTGAGCAGGTGCAGCGGGACCGAGACCGTCATGCCGTCGTCGGGCGCGCCCGGCTCGAACCGGTACGACACCGCGAGCCGCGCGTCGCCCAGCGCGATGAAGGCCGGGAACAGCTCGGCGTCGACGCCATCGGCGACCAGAAGATCGTCGCGGCTCCACTCGAGCGCGCGTCTGGCGGCTTCCGGCGCCTTGCGATACCAGGCATCGAGCGCCTGCGCCGACAGCACGTCGGCCGGGAGGCGCTGCGCGTACCACTGCGCCATCCAGTCCTCGTCGACGACCAACCCGCTGCGGCGCAGCTTGGCCTCCTCCTCGCGCGCCTGCGCCAGCGTGCGCAGGTTGCGTTCGAGGAAGCCCGCGCGCAGGTCGATCTCCCCGGTCGCCAGGCCGTCGCGCAGGAACAGCGCGCGCGCCTCGTCGGGATGGAGACGGCCATAGTCCACCGGCTTCTTCGGCGCGAGCACGAGGCCGAAAAGCGAGATCTGCTCACTGGCGATCACCCGCCCCTGCGCGCGCGACCAGCGCGGGTCGTGATGGCGCCGCGACAGCAGGTGGCCGAGCTCGGCGATCACCCAGTCGGGCTCGATCCCGGCATTGGTGAGCGCCCAGACCTTCTCGGTGTCGAGCAGCGTCGCCGACAGCACCCACGGCGGCGGCTTCTTCGCCAGCGGCGAGCCGGGAAACAGCTGGAAGCGGCGGCCGCGCGGTCCCTCGTATTGGCCCGTATGGCGCCCGCCGCCCGCGGGATCGGCACGGTGGCCGATCTGCGTCGGCAGGCCCGCGATCAGCGCGCGGTGCAGCGCGACGTCGGCGCGCGACGGTCCGTGCGTCCGCGCGCCCTTGGCCGCGTCGCCATCGGGCGCGTCCGGCGGCGCGCCGACCTTCCAGCCCAGGTCCTCGCATTGCAGCTTGAGCTGCCGGTGCAGCTCGCGCCACTCGCGCATGCGCAGAAACCCGAGGAAATGCCGGTCGCACCACTTGCGCAGTTGCGACTGGGTCAGGTCCTCGTGCGCCTGCCGGTAGGCGTCCCAGAGCCGGACGATGCCGGCGAACTCCGAGCGCGGATCGGCGAACGTCGCATGCGCGGCATCGGCCGCCGCGCGCTGGTCGGCCGGCCGCTCGCGCGGGTCCTGGATGCCCAGGAACGACGCGATCGCAAGCATCTCGTGCAGACAGCCATGGTGGTCCGCCGCGACCAGCATGCGCGCCAGCTTGGCGTCGATCGGCAGCCGCGCCATCGTGCGGCCATGCGCGGTCAACCGGCGTGCCGCATCGATCGCACCCAGTTCGCTCAGCTGCTGCCAGCCGTCGGCGACCGCACGCGGATCGGGCGGCTCGACAAACGGGAAGTCCGCGATCGGATCGCCGCCGGCCGGGCGCGCATCGTCCCCGCCCCGCCGGCCGCGCCGGCCGCGCGGCTCGCCGTCGCCGCCCAGCCCCAGCGAGAGCATCCGCAGGATCACCCCGGCCAGCGCCGCACGCCGGATCTCGGGGTCGGTGAAGCGCGGCCGCGCGGCGAAGTCCGCCTCGGAGAACAGGCGGAAGCAGACGCCCGGCGCGATGCGACCGCAGCGCCCCTTGCGCTGGTCGGCACTGGCCTGGCTGATCGGCTCGATGTGCAGACGGTCGAGCTTCTGCCGCGGGCTGTAGCGCTTGACGCGCGCCAAGCCCGGATCGACCACGTAATGGATACGCGGCACGGTCAGCGAGGTCTCGGCGACGTTGGTGGCCAGCACGATGCGCCGCAGCGGGCCGGGATTGAACACCCGGTCCTGGTCGCGCGCCGACAGCCGCGCATACAGCGGCAGGATCTCGGTGTGCCGGTACCTGCGGCGTTCGAGCGCCTGGTGCGCGTCGCGGATCTCGCGCTCGCCGGGCAGGAAGATCAGCGTGTCGCCGGTGCCGCGCTCGCCCATGATCTCGTCGCAGGCCGCGAGGATGCCGTCGAGCACCGACACATCGGGGTCGGCGTCGGCTTTCGCCTGCCCGCCCGGCGCCCCGGTCGTCCCGGCCGCGGACGTCGCCGATGCCGGCGCTTCGCCAAGCGGCCGGTAGCGCACCTCGACCGGATAGCCGCGCCCCTCGACGTCGACGACCGGCGCATCGCCGAAGTGCGCCGAGAAGCGCGCGGTGTCGATCGTCGCCGAGGTGACGATCAGCTTCAGGTCCGGGCGCCGCGCCAGCAGCTGCCGAAGGTAGCCGAGCAGGAAATCGATGTTGAGGCTGCGCTCGTGCGCCTCGTCGACGATCAGGGTGTCGTAGGCCGACAGCCAGCGGTCGGACGCGATCTCGGCCAGCAGGATGCCGTCGGTCATGAACTTGATCGCGGTCTCGGGACCGACGTTGTCGTTGAAGCGCACCTGGTAGCCCACCGCGCCGCCGATCGGCACCTGCAGTTCCTCGGCCACGCGCCGGGCGACGGTGCGCGCGGCGATGCGCCGCGGCTGGGTACAGCCGATCATGCCCGCCGCGCCGCGCCCTGCGGCCAGGCACAGCTTGGGCAGCTGCGTGGTCTTGCCCGAGCCCGTCTCGCCGGCCACCACCACGACCTGGTGGGCCCGGATCAACGCGACGATCTCCTCGGCCTTGCCGGCGATCGGCAATGCAGGATCGACCGTGGCCCGGGGCAGCCGGCGCGCACGCGCCTCGCGCTGCGCGACCGAGGCCTGCAAGCGCGCGGCGAACGCCTCGCGCGCCGCGTCGTCGCGGGACGCGCGCCGCCACCGAGACCACAGTCCCAGCAGCGGCCCGCGATCGCGGGCGCAAGCCGCGTCGATCGTCTCGCGCGCCCGGCTCAACGCCGCATTCACCTCGTTGTCGCTGGAATACTGCATCACGCTTGCGAATCCGCTCCCAGGTCTCATATTCGTTCGCGAAGGCCGCGTATTGTGGCCGCAATCCCATCCCACAGGAGTCGTCGACCATGGCCAAGGCCAAAACCAAATCCGCGTCCAAGTCCAGCCCGAAGCGTTCGGCGGTCGCGCCCGCCGTGGCGTCGCCCGATGCGCGCTCGACCGCGCCGGCCATCGATATCGGGATCGACGACGAGGATCGCAAGCAGGTCGCCCAGCACCTGTCGGTCTTCCTCGCCGATGCCTACACGCTGTACCTGAAGACCCACAACTTCCACTGGAACGTCACCGGTCCGATGTTCAATGCGCTGCACGCGATGTTCGAGGGCCAGTACACCGAGCAGTGGAACGCGCTGGACGAGATCGCCGAGCGCATCCGCGCCCTGGGCTACAACGCGCCGGGCTCGTACGCCGAGTTCATCGAGCTGAGCTCGATCAAGGAGGAGCCCGGCCTGGAGAAGTCGCCCGACTGGCGCGAGATGGTGCGCCAGCTGGTGCTGGGCAACGAGGCGGTGTGCCGCAGCGCCCGCCAGGCGATCGAGGTCGCCGACGATGCCGACGACGATCCGACCGAGGACCTGCTGACCCAGCGCCTGCAGACCCACGAGAAGAACGCCTGGATGCTGCGCTCCCTGCTCCAGTAGGAGCGCGTGTTCGCGCGCGATCAAGCCGCAGGACTGCTTGATCGCGCGCGATATCGCGGTCCCGATCGCCTCCCTGCGCGCCGATGCCGCCTACGCGGAACGATCGCCCGCGAGGGGCCCGTCGTCCGGTCCGTCGACCTCGCCGCGCGAGACCAGCGCCGCGATGCCCAGATCGCCGGTCACGTTGACCGTCGTGCGGCACATGTCCAGGAAGTGGTTGACGCCCAGCACCAGGCCGATGCCCTCGGCCGGCACGCCGACCATCGTGCAGATCAGCGCCACCACCGGCAGCGAGCCCGACGGCACGCCCGCGGTGCCGATGCCGCCCAGGATGCAGACCAGCATCACCAGCACCTGCTGGCCGATCGACAGGTCGACGCCGAAGAACTGCGCCAGGAAGATCACCGTCACGCCCTCGAACAGCGCGGTGCCGTTCTGGTTGGCGGTTGCCCCGATCGTCAGCACGAAGCGCGAGACCTTGCGCGGCAGCTTCAGCTTTTCGTCGGCCACGCGCAGCGCCGTGGGCAGCGTGGCGTTGCTCGATGCGGTCGAGAACGACATCAGCATCGCCTCCTGCACGCCGCGGTAGAACGCGAGCGGCGACCAGCCGCCGACCAGCCGCAGCGCCAGCGAGTACGTCACCAGCATGTGCAACGCCAGCGCACCGACCACCACCGCGACATAGGCGCCCAGGCGGAGCAGCAGGTCCCAGCCGAACAGCACCGCCAGGTTGAACATGAAGCAGAACACCGCGATCGGCGCCAGCCGGATCACCAGCCCGATCAGCGTCATCGAGACCTCGAACAGCCCTTCGATGCCCCGCTTGAGCGCGGCCGCGGCGTCGGATTTCGTCAGCACCAAGCCGATGCCGAACATCAGCGCGAAGAACATCAGCGCCAGGATGTTGGCATTGTCCGACGCCGCGCCGACCACGTTCTGCGGCACGATCGACAGCAGCATCTCCATGCCCTTGGCGCCGCTGCGGCTGTCGCTGACGATCGCCTCGGTACGTTGCGCGCTCTCGGCCAGCAGTTGCTGCGCGAGCGCCGGGTCGACGCCGGCGCCCGGCCGGAACAGATTGACCATCACCAGGCCGAGCAGCACCGCCAGGCCCGACAGCACGATCGTCCAGGCCAGCGTGCGCCAGCCGATCCGCCCCAGCGAGGCGACGTCGCCCATCTCCGACACGCCCACGACCAGTGCCGAGAACAGCAGCGGCACGATCAGCATGAAGATCAGGCTCAGGAACAGCGTGCCCAGCGGCTCGGTGACCCAGGCCACGAAGCTCGCCACCAGCGGGCGGCATTGCCAGGACGGCTCGGCGGCGGCGCAGGCGGCCGATGCCGGATCGGCGAGCGTCCAGGCCGACAGGCCGGTGTAGTGGGCGACCAGGCCGAGCAGCAGGCCGGCGGCGAATCCGATCGCGATCTTCCAGTGCAGCGGCAGACGGGCGCGGTCGGATGCGAGCGGTCTGGACATGGCGGGGTCGCTGCGGGAAAGTCGCCGAGGCTAGCAGGAAGTGCGGCTCAACGCCGCGGGTAGAGCGGCGGCAGCACACGCGCGTCGGCAGGCACCGCCGTGCTGCGCACGACCGGCCCGGCGCGGAAGGCGCGGCGCAGCGATGCGCGCGCCGCGACCAGGTCGCCGCCCCCCCAGCGCGCCCGCTGCCACTGCACGAGCGCGTCGTGCTGGCCGGGATCGGCAAGCGCGCGTCGCAGCGCGTCGATGTCCGCCGCTGGCGGATCGATCAGCCCACGGAGCGCGGCCTCGACCTCGGCCGGGTCCCCGGCCTGCAGCACCGCGGACAGCCGCTGCGCCCCCGGCCGCGACTGCACCCCGGCGGGCGCGCCCGGATCGTCGGCGGCCGCCCGCGCCGACCCGGCGCGCCCGCGGCGCGATCCGCGCCAGGCCACGACGCCCGTCGCCAGCCACAACAGCGCGAACAGCCCGGCCAGCCATGGCCAGACGCGCCCGTCGCCCGCGTCCGGGATGTCGCCGGGCGGCATGTCCGGACTGGCCTCCCCGGCCTCGCCGGGGTCGACCGCCAACGTCAGGTCCGGCGGCGCGCTGCTGCGCGCGGCGCCTGCGCGCACGTCCCACCAGGCCACGCGCGGCGCGGCGACCCGCAACGGCCCCGCCGCCCCCGGCACGATCGAGAACCGGCGGGTCATGCGCACGCGCGGGCGCCCCTCGTCGAACCGTTCGTCGTACTGGGGCGGTTCGGCGAACACCTGCGCGCCATCGGGCGCCGGTAGCGCGACGTCGGGCAGCTGCGTGCCGACCGCGCCGTCGAACGTCGCCTCGAGCGTCAGCGTGGTCGCGACACCAACGCGGCCGCGCTCGGGCTGCTCGAGCCAGCGCATCTCCAGGTTCCGCAACGGCAGCCAGGGCTGCGGCGCCGTGCCGGGCATCGCCCGCACCGCGAGTTCGGTCGCCGGCCCGTTGGCGGTGAGCTGCCGCGGCCCGCGGTCGAACAGGCCGTCGAAGAAGCCGCCCCCGCCGGTGCCCCGGCCCTCGAAGCGCGCGCCGGGAATCGTCAACGCGCCGCTGCGCCCGGGTACGAGCAGGAAGCGGCGCTCGACGACGTTGTAGCGGCGGCCGTCGAACTCGCGGCTGTAGGTGATGTCGTTGCCGATCCGCTGCAGCGAGGCGCCCTCGGGCGTTGGCTGCTCGAGCTGGCCCGAGGCCAGCGGCACCGCGTAGTGCAGCCGCAGCGTGTAGCCGACCGCCTGCTGCACGTAAGGCGACGGCGTCTCGACCTCGGCCTCGACGAACGCGGCGGCACCGTCGCGCGCCGAGCGGACAGCGGCCGGCCCGACGGTCAGCGACAGCGGCTCGGTCCGCGCGCCGCCGACCTGCAGCGGGGGTACTGTCAGCAGGCCTTCGCGCCGCGGTCGCAGCGCCACGCCGAACAGCGCGCGCTCGATCTGGCGCCCGTCGCGGATCTCGACCTGGCGCCGGCTGGTATGCCCGCTGAGTTCGAAATCGCGGGCCAGCACGGTCCAGTTGGGCACGGCGACGGCCTCGTCGGTCTCGACGTTGAGCGTCGTCGTCTCGCCCAGGGCGATGCGGTCGCGGTCCAGCCATGCCCGCGTCTCGGCGCGCAGCACGCCGGCCACGCAGGCGAACAGCGCGACGAGCGCGAAGGTCAGCGCGTAGCGCCATCCCGCCATTCCGGGCGTCGTCATGGTGCCTCCCCGCCGCTTCGCTGTGCGTGTTCGAGCCGGAACCGGGCCCGCAGCAGTCCGCCCGGATCGTCGGGCACGCGCCGCAGCCAGGCCTGGTTGGCCTGTTCGCGCTCCGCGCGCGCATCGGCCTCCGTCAGGTCGGCAGGCGCGGTGTCGCCGGGTTCGCGGGTCCCGTTGCCTTTGTCGTCGAGCGCCTGCTGCATGCGTTCGCGCAGGGCCTGATCGGCCTGCTGCTGGGCCGCGTCGTCGGTCGGCGCGTTCTCGCTGTCGCGGGGCGACGACGGCGGCGTATCGGGCCGGGGCTGGCCTTCGGACGACGGCGCCGGCTGCGGCGTGCCGCGGTCGCCCGTGCGGCCCTCGCCCGCATCGGGCCGGCCGGACTGGCGCTGCTGGTCGCGCGGCGCTCCGCGCGGATCGTCACCCGGACCGGGCGGCGGGTGGCGGCGGCGCGCGGCCTCGACGGCGGCCCGGTTGGCCAGCGCGTCGGCCATGTCCGGCTGCAGCCGCAGCGCCTCGTCGTAGGCCTCGATCGCCTCGTCGAAACGCCCCAGGCGCGCCAGTGCGTTGCCGCGGTCGTACGCGGCGTCCGCACCCGGCAGGCCGGTCCACGCGCGCAGCGCGTCCTCGTGCCGCCCGTCGCGATAGGCCGCGGCGCCCCGCGCGAGCTGCGCATGCGCGACCTGGTCGGCGCGGCGCCACGCGGTGCCCGCCGGTGGCTGCGCGGCCTGTGCCGGCAGCAGCGGCCAGGCCAGCGCCACGGCCAGCACCGCGACCGTGGCGCCGCGGCGGAAGGCCAGCAGCGCCAGCGCGAGCAGCGGCAGCAACAGCCAGTACCCCTGGTCGGCGATTCGCCGGGCCCGCGCCTCGCCCTCGGCCGCCGTGCCGGTGGCGTCCGTGCCGGCGTCACGCAGGCCGAGCGCGTCCAGGTCGGCGTCGTCGGCGGTCAGGCGGTGCCAGCGTCCGCCGCCGGCGGCGGCCAGCGCCTGCAGCGAGGCGCCATCGAGCCGCGCGTGGACGAGCGCGCCCTCACGATCGCGGTAAGCGGCCCCCTCCGCGCTGCCCAGGCCGAGCGCGGACACCCGGTAGCCCATGCGCGCGGCGTTGGCAGCCTCGAGCATCGCGGTCCGGTCGGCGCCGTCGGTCAGCAGCACGATGTCGCCGCGCAGCGCGTCGCCCTGCCGCAACAGGCGCGTGGCCTGCTCGATCGCGCGATCGGCGCGCCGGCCGTCGACCGGCATGATGTCCGGGGCCAACGCATCGAGATAGAGCGCGACGTTCGCCGCGTCGTCGGTCAGTGGGGCGACGGTGAAGGCATCGTCGGCATAGGCCAGCAGCGCCACCGGGCCCTGGCGCACCTGCAGCAGGCGGGCGAGCTTGGCCCGCGCCTGCAGCAGCCGCGATGGCGGCAGGTCGTCGGCGGACGTCGCCGACGACAGGTCGAGCGCGACGACCAGCGGCGTCCCCCCGGCGGCCGACAGCGGCACGTCGACCTCGCGCCAGCCCGGTCCGGCCAGCGCCAGCACCGCCAGCGTGCCGCCGCACAGCCACGCCGCCAGCGCCAGCAGGCCGCGCCGGCCCGGGCGACGTTCCACCAGGTGCGGCAGCAGATGCGGATCGATCGCCTCCCGCCAGGGATCGTCGTCGCGGCGCCGCGCCCACCAGGCCCAGGCCAGCAGCGGCAACACCAGCAGCGCCCACAACCACGCCGGCCGGGCGAACGTCAAGTCGGGCCACCAGCCGCTCATCGCGCGCCCCGCATCGGCCACCGCCACGTGCGCGGCGCGAGCGCCAGCAGCAGGAGCACGCAGCCGGCCGCCAACGGCAGCGGGTAGCGTTCCACCCGCGCGCGCAGCGCCGGGCCCGGCGCCTCGATCGGCTCGAGCCGGTCGATCTCGGCATAGATGCCGGCCAGCGATTCGGTGTCGCGGGCCCGGAACGCCCGGCCCCCGGTGGTGTCGGCGATCGCCTGCAGCGCCGCCTCGTCGATCGCCGGCTCGCCGGCGCCGGGCAGGCGGAAGCCCAGCGCCTGCAGGCCGTCGCCGTCGCTGCCGAACGCGACCGTGTGCACGCGCAGCCCGGCGTCGCGGGCGAGTTCGGCGGCCTTCTGCGGGGTCAGCGCGCCTGCGTTGCTGACGCCGTCGGTCAACAGCACCAGCACCCGCTCGGCCTCGCCGCCCTGCAGCCGCCGGACGGCCAGGGCGATCGCATCGCCGATCGCGGTCTCGCGCCCGGCCAGCCCGACCACGGTCCGGTCCAGCTGCTGGCGCACGCTGTCGCGGTCGCGCGTCATCGGGGTGACCGCATACGCCCGCTGTCCGAACACGATCAGCCCGATGCGGTCGCCCGCGCGGCGCTCGAGGAAATCGGCGATGACCGCCTTGGCCGCGGTCAAGCGGTCGACGGCGCGCCGTCCGATCACCATGTCCTCCTCGCTCATGCTGCCCGACAGGTCGACCGCCAGCATCAGGTCGCGTGCCGCCTGCGGCGGGTGCTCGGCCGGTCCGACGCCCTGCGGGCGCGCCGCGGCGACGCACAGCAGCGCCCAGGCCAGCCACAGCATCCAGGACGCCCGCCCGCCGCGGCCGCCGGCATGCGGAGCGGCGATCGCGCCGAGCCCGGTGTAGGGCACGCGCAGCGCATCGCCATCGCCGCGCGAGGGCGGCAGCCAGCGCCGCAACAGCCACGGCAGCGGCAACGCCAGCAGCATCCACGGCCAGGCGAAGATCGCCAGCAACCCGCTGCCGTCGGCCGGCACGCTCACCGGCCTGCCGCCATCAGTGCGAGGAACCGGGCGCGTGCGACAGCATGCAATGCGTCGAGGTCGGCGCCGTCGACCCGGCGTCGGAAGCCGCCGTCGCCCAGCAGGCGCCCCGGCCCGTCGACGAACGCCGGCGTGTCCATGCCCGCATCGAGGAAGGCCAGCCAGGCGTCGCCCTGCAGGCGGTCGGCGTCGGGGCGCACGCGGCGCGCGGCGCGACGCAGCAGCGCCGACATCGCGGCGATCCTGGCCGGCGCGTCGGTCGCCGCCTCGACCTCGGCGTCGAACAGTTCCGCCCAGCGCCGTCGCGCGCGCACGTGCCGCAATCGCAACCAGCCGAGCCCTGCCCCGAGGGCGACCACGACGGCGGCCAACCACCACCAGCCCGGTGCCGGCGGCCACCAACCCGGGGCGTCGGGCACGTGGATGTCGCGCAGGACCAGGTCGGGCATCGCCATCTCAGGCCGCTCTCGGCCGGCCGAACGCCGGCAGCCAGGCATCGCTGGGCATCCCGCTCGACAGCAGCGCACAGCGCACGCCGGCGGCGTGCAGCGTCGCCTGCGCCTGTGCGATCGGCGCGGCGAACGTCGCCTCCCAGCGCGCACGCTGCGCCTCGTCGCGCAGGTCCAGGTCGATCCGTCCCGCGCCGTCGGCGAAGCGCAGCCGTGCACGCGGCGGGGCCTGCTCGAGCGGATCGGTCAACAGCACGACGAGCGCCTCGCCGTGCGCGGCCAGCGCGGCCCAGCGCTGCGCCGGCACCGCGACGGCGCTGGCGGCATCGGCCAGCACCAGCAGGCGCGATCCGGGGCGCAGCAGGCGGCGGGCATGATCGAGCGCGACCGCCAGCCCGGCATCCCCGGCCGGCGGGTCGGCATACCAGCGGCCAAGCGCATGCAGCACCCGCAACGCGCCGCGGCTGCCGCCGGCCGGCGGTACCGGCGCCTCGTCCAGCGTGCCGCGCAATGCGGCGACACGGTCGCCGTCGGCGATTGCCGCCCAGGTCGCGATCGCACCGGCGCGCGCGGCCTGCACGGACTTGAAGCGCACGCGGCTGCCGACGTACAGCGCCGGCGCGGTATCGGCCACGACCAGCGTCAGCCGTTCGCGCTCGGTCTGGAAGGTCTTGGTATGCGGGCGTCCGGTCCGCGCGGTCACCCGCCAGTCGATGTGCCGCGCATCGTCGCCGCCGACGTACTCGCGCGATTCGGCGTACTCCATGCCCTGCCCGCGCAGCGGCGACGGCGCCTGCTGGCGCACGCCCGCGCGCGCGCGCCGGGCCGCGCCGCGTCGCGAGGCCGACGCGCGCAGCGCGATGAGCTCGGCCAGCACCGGGCGCACGCCCGTCTCCATTCCGGGAGCCCCGGCGTCCCGCTTTTCCGCATCTCCGATCACGAATCCCGGATCCCGGCGTTCACGGCAGCGGCACGCGGTCGAGCAACGCCGTGACCAGGCGTTCGCCGTCCCAGCCCTCGGCGGTCGCCTCGTAACTGGGCAGGATGCGGTGGCGCAACACGTCGGGGGCGACCGCGCGCACGTCGTCGGGCGTAACGAAATCCCGGCCCGCGAGCCAGGCCACGGCACGCGCGCAGCGTTCGAGCGCGATCGAGCCGCGGGGACTGGCGCCCCAGGCGATCCGCGCCGCGAGCGCGGCGTCGTAGCGCGCCGCATCGCGCGAGGCCAGCACCAGTTCCACCAGATAGGTTTCGACCGCCGGCGCCATGTGCAGCGCGAGCACCGCCCGGCGCGCGGCGAACAGCGCCTCGAGCGGCATGCGCTCCACGGCTTCTGGCCGGGCGTCGAGCCGGGCGAGCGCGCGATCGCGGGCCAGTTGCAGGATGCGCGCCTCGGCGCCGGCGTCGGGATAGCCGACGCGGACGTGCATCAGGAACCGGTCGAGCTGCGCCTCGGGCAGCGGGAACGTGCCCTCCTGCTCGATCGGGTTCTGCGTGGCCATCACCAGGAACGGATCGGGCAGCCGGTAGGTCTCGCGGCCGACCGTCACCTGGCGCTCGCCCATCGCCTCGAGCAGCGCCGACTGCACCTTCGCCGGTGCGCGGTTGATCTCGTCTGCGAGCAGCAGCGGATGGAAGATCGGGCCGGCCTGGAACTCGAAGCGGCCGTCCTGCGGGCGCCAGATCTCCGTGCCGGTCAGATCGGCGGGCAGCAGGTCGGGCGTGAACTGCAGCCGCGCGAAATCGGCATCGAGTCGCGAGGCGAGCGCCCGGATCGCGCTGGTCTTGGCCAGCCCCGGCGCGCCTTCGACCAGCAGGTGGCCGTCGGCCAGCAGCGCCACCAGCAACCGGTCGACCAGCGCGGGCTGGCCGACGATCTCCTCGGCCAGCGCCTCGCGCAGCGCGGCGAAGCGCGCCTGCAGATGTCCCGGGTGTTCGACCGCGTGCTCCATCGGGTTCCCTGTGTCCGGCGCCCGTCGCGCCGCCTACAGTGTGACCCGAACCGGGGGGCCGGATTCAACCTCGCACGCCGGCGGCCGTCAGCAGAGGAACAAAAAAAGGGGCCCTGTCGGGCCCCTTTCGTGAATGCTCGCGCCCGGTCAGCCGCCGGCGCGCTGCGCGACGCGCATGACCTTCGGCGTGACGAAGATCAGCAGTTCGGCCTTCTCCTTGTTGCGGCCGCGGCTCTTGAACAGATTGCCGAGGATCGGCAGGTCGCCCAGGAACGGCACCTTCGACAGCGAGGCGCGGTCGCTGAACTCGTACACGCCGCCGATCGCGACCGTCTGGCCGTCGTCGATCAGCACGGCCGTGGTGATATTACGCTTGCTGATCAATGGCACCGAGCCGATGTTCTCGTACTCCACCTCGCCCTGGATCTCGTCCTTCTTGATGTCCATCGCCAGAAACACGCGGCCGTCGTTGGTGATCGTCGGCGTGACCTTGAGCTCGAGCAGCACGTCCTTGAACTGCACCGTCGGCACGCTGTTGCTCTGTCCGCCGGTCACGGTGATGTAGCCCACCTCCTGGCCCTGGCTGATCGTCGCCTCGCGCTGGTTGCTGGTGACGATGCGCGGGTTGGAGATGACCTCGCCGCGCTGCTCCTGCTGCAGTGCCTGCAGCTCGACCGCCCAGTTGATCGTATTGCCCAGAATCGTGAACGCCAGCGACGGGGCGCCGCCGGTGACCGGCAGGTTCACGTTCAGGCCACCCGGCGCGCCGATCGCACCGTCCTCGCCGGACGCGAGGGTGCCTCCGACGATCACCCGATCGTCGATCGCTTCGGCGCTCGAGACGCCGAAGCGCGCGCCCAGGTTGCGCGCGAACGACTCGTTCGCGATCACGATGCGTGCCTCGATCACGACCTGGTCGACCGGCTTGTCCAGCAGGTTCACCAGGCGCCGGATCTCGGTCACGCGTGCCGGGATGTCGATGACCAGCAGCGTGTTCGTGCGACGGTCGAAACTCAGGCTGCCGCGCGAGGACAGGAACCCCCGGTTCTGCGCGGCGCCCTGTCCGCCGGAGGACGTGCCCGACTTGCTCTCCTCGGTCAGCAGCTTGGCGATATCCTCGGCATTGCCGTAGCTGATCGGGATGTACTCGGTGGTCATCTCCGCGCGTTCCTCGATCGCCAGGCGCGCGTCCTCCTTGGCCTGCTCGAACGCAGCGATCTCGCTCTGCGGGGCGACCCAGACCACGTTGCCGCTGCGGCGCTTGTCGAGCGACTTGGCCTGCAGCACGATGTCCAGCGCCTGGTCCCACGGCACGTTCTGCAGGCGCAGCGTCACGTTGCCCGTCACGCTGTCGCTGGCGACGATGTTGAGATCCGACTCATCGGCGATCAGCTGCAGCACCGTGCGCACCGGCACGTCCTGGAAGTTGAACGTCACCGGCCGCCCGCTGTAGGCGCGGACGTCGGCGACGGTCGCCGCGGCCTGGCCCATCGCCGCGGCGGCGGTGGACGCGCCGACAGCCCGGTCGCTCGAGGCGGCGCGCGGGACGATCTCGACGATGTAGTCGCGGCCGCTCTGGTACGCCATCGGCTCGAAGTCGCCGCGCGCGCTGAGCACGACCTGCGCGCCGTTGCCGCCCTGGCGCGCATCGATGCGCTGCACCGGCGTGGCGAAATCGACGACATTGAGCGGGCGCTGCAGCTGCGCGGGCAGCGTCGCGCCGCCCAGATTGATGACCACGTTGCCGTCCTGCGTGCGCAGGTCCGGCGCGGCGCCATCACCGTCGAAGCGCAGGATCAGCTTGCCCGAGCCACCGTCGCCGCGCTTGAAGTCCAGATCGGTCACCGCGACACCGGCCGCCTGCCCGGCGCCAGACGCGGCCTGCAGTACCGGCAACAGCGATGCCGCCGCCGGCTGCGCGGCCTGCACGCCGCCGAATGCTGCCAGCATTCCGATGGCCAGCCCGAACGCCCCGGCCTGCATCGCCGACGTCCGGCCGGCCCGCAGGCTTCCCGCTTTGCTCACGGTCATCTTGCTTTCCCTCATCAATTTTCGTTCAGCGCGAGCGAAGCGGGGCGCTCCAGCCACCCGCCGGCACCATCGGGCACCAGCTCGACGAGCTCGATGCGATTGTCGGTGACCGATGTGACACGGCCATCGTTCTGTCCCAGGTAATTCCCCGGTGCGATGCGGTAGGTCACCTTGTCGGGCGCCAGCACCAGCCCGAGCATCCGCGCGCCGGTGTTCATCGTGCCGACCATCGCCATGCTGTCGAGCGGGAACTGCTCGGTGATCTCCTTGCGCCGGTTCGAATCGGGCCGCAGCCCGCTGCCGCTGTCGGTATCGGTGAACGCGTTGCTGAAGGGATCGCGGATGCCCTGGGCGGAATACTCGAACGTCTCGAACTGCTGCATCACCGGCAGCGGCTCGAGCGGCGGCGCAGGACGCTGCCGCACCTCGTCGATCCAGACCTCCAGATTGGGCGCGTCGCCGGGCTCGCTGGTGATATCGCGCCCACAGCCGGCGACCAGCAGCACGATCACACCCAGCAGCAGGGGCCTGCCCTCAAGGATGATGGCCATCTCAGTGTGCCCCTCCGGCATCCACTGCCATCTGCGCCTGCGCCGCGGTCTCCTCTTCATCGAGGTAACGGTAGGTCTTCACGGTGCCCGACAGCTCGAGGCTGGAATTGGGACCGATCGCAGCGAGGTTGTCGCCGCTGCCTCGTGGTTTGAGCGAGATGTCGTGCATCGTCATGATGACCACGCGCGGCAGCGAGGCGACCCCGCTGACGAACGCGCCGAACTGGTGGTAGGTGCCGACCATGCGCAGCGCGATCGGCTGCTCGGCATAGAACTCGCGCGGCACCTCGGTGCCGGGACGGAACAGGTCGTTCTGGATGCCGGTCGCGATCGCGGTCTGCGAGATGTCGGTGATCAGGTCCGGCATCTCGGTCCGGCTCGGCAACTGGCGCAGCATCTGCTGCAGCTGCTGCTCCATCTGCGCGAGCTGCTGCTTGAGCGGTTCGAGGTTCGCGGCCTTGCCCTGCTTGGTCTCGAAGTCGCTCCGCAGCGTGGCCTCCTGCGCCTCCAGGCTCTCGAGCTCGCTGCCCTTGGGGCGGGTGATCGCCGACCACAGCACGGCGAAGATCACCAACCCCACGACGATGCAGGTGCCGATCCGGTACTCGCGCGGCCAGGCACCGACGTTGTTGAGGTCGAGCTCGCGCAACGACACCTTCTTGCGGCTCACTGGGCGACCTCCTCGGCAGCGGGCTCGGCCACGGCCGGATCGACGGCGCCGGACGCGCCGGCTTCCTTGGCCGCCGGCGTGGACAGTTGGACGTTGAGCGTGAACGCGTACGGCAGCCCCGGCACGCCGTCGCGGGCCTCGATGACCGCCAGCTGCGGGCTGGTCATCCAGCCCGAGCCGTCGAGCGCGCGCATGTAGGTGCTCACGCGCGCGTTCGACTGCGCGCGGCCCTCGAGCGTCAGCTGCTGCCCTTCCTGCTTGAGCGAGGTCAGCAGCACGCCGTCGGGGATCGTGCGCACCAACTGGTCGAACAGGTGGACCATCTGCGAACGGTTGCCCTGCAGTTCCTCGATTACCGCCTTGCGCGCCAGCAGGCGCGCCCGCTGGCGGTCGAGCGCGTCGATCTCGACGATCTCGCGGTCGAGCTCGGCGATCTGCTGCTGCAGGAACGCGTTGCGCTCACGCTGCCCGTCGAGCTGCGCGTTGTAGTACATGTTGACCAGCAGCCACAGCACGATGCCCGCCGCGACGGCGAGCACGGCCATGTACACGAATTCCTTCTGTCGCTGCCGGCGCCGCTCGGCGCGCCACGGCAGCAGGTTGATCCGCGCCATCAGTCGAAGCTCCTGAGCGCGAGTCCGCAGGCGATCATCAGCGCGGGCGCATCCTGGGCCAGTGCCTGCGCCTGCACGCGCGGGCCGAGCGTCATCTGCGCCAGCGGGTTGGCGAGCACGCTCGGCACGCCGAGCTGCTCCTCGACCATCTCGGCCGCGCCCGGGATCGAGGCGCAGCCGCCGGCCAGCACGATGCGGTCGACCCGGTTGAAGTCGCTGCCGGCGTAGAAGAACTGCAGCAGGCGGCTGACCTGCTGGACCATCGCCTCCTTGAACGGCTCGAGCACCTCGACCTCGTAGCTCTCGGGCAGGCCGCCCTGGCGCTTGGCCAGGCCGGCTTCCTCGTAGCTCAGGCCGTAGCGGCGCATGACCTCGTCGGTGAGCTGCTTGCCGCCGAAGACCTGCTCGCGCGAGTACAGGTTGCGTCCGTTGCGCAGCACGCTCAGCGTGGTCATCGTCGCGCCCACGTCCACCAGCGCGACGATGCCGTCGTCCGGCACGCCGAGGGTGTCGGCGATCAGCGCGAAGGCGTTCTCGACCGCGAAGGCCTCGACGTCGATGACCCGGGGCACCAGGCCGCCGAGTTCCAGCGCCGAGGCGCGCAGCTCCACGTTCTCCGAGCGCGAGGCCGCCAGCAGCACCTGCACGGTCTCCGGGCTGCCGGGCGTGGGCCCGAGCACCGCGAAGTCGAGGTTCACTTCCTCGATCGGATAGGGAATGTAGTTGACCGCCTCGAGCTCGATCTGCGACTCGAGTTCGTCGTCGTCGAGCTCGGCGGGCATCGGGATGGTCTTGGTGATCACCGACGAGCCGGCCACGGCGGCCGCCCCGTGACGGGCGCGGGTGCCCGAGCGGGCCACGGCCCGCTGGATCGCCTGGCCGACGGCCTCCGCCTCGACGATCGCCTTCTCGACCACGGCATTGGGCGGCAGCGGCTCGACCGCATAGTGCTCGACCCGATACCGGTTGCCCTGCCGGGACAGTTGCAGCAGCTTGACCGCGGTCGAACTGATGTCGATGCCGACCAGCGGCACGTGGCTTCTTGCGATGAGCCCCACAGAATGCTCCCCTTCGCCACGGACGTATCCACACACGCCGCGTGTCCCGGCGCATTAGATAACGGACTTTCCCGCCGATGGCAACAGCGGCGCGGCCCCGCGCGCGCCTCCGGCCGCCGTCCCCGGGGCGTGCCGGCCGCTCACGGACCGGCCGGCGACGGCGCCCTATACTGGGCGGATGAGAGCCGATCCCGCGTCGCCCCCCCGCCCCCGCCCCCGCCCCTCCCGTTTCCGCCGCCTGCTGCGCTGGGTCCTGATCCTGGGCCTGGCGCTGGCCGTGCTGGGCGCCGTCGCCGCGGGCATCCTGTACACGGCGGTGGCCTCCAAGCTGCCCGACGTGGAGACCCTGCGCGACATCGAGATGCAGGAGCCGATGTACGTCTACGCCCGCGACGGCAAGCTCATCGCGTTGTTCGGCGAGACCCGACGCTACCCGGTCAAGATCGACGACGTGCCCGAGCGCCTGAAACAGGCCTTCCTGGCGACCGAGGACGCGCGCTTCTACGAGCACGGGGGCATCGACTACCGCGGCGTGGCCCGCGCGTTGTGGCTGCTGTTGACGACCGACGACCGCCGCGTCCCGGGCGGATCGACGATCACCCAGCAGGTCGCCCGCCAGTTCTTCCTGAGTTCGGAGTACAGCTTCACCCGCAAGTTCGCCGAGATGCTGCTCGCGCGCAAGATGGAGCAGAACCTCACCAAGGACGAGATCTTCGAGCTCTATCTCAACAAGAGCTTCTTCGGTAACCGCGCCTACGGCGTGGCAGCGGCGGCGGAGTTCTACTACGGCAAGCAGCTCGCCGAGCTCGACCTCGACGAGATGGCCTCGCTGGCGGCGATCCCCAAGTTCCCTTCCAGCGGCAACCCGATCAGCAACCCCGAGCGCGCGCGCGAGCGCCGCGACGTCTACGTGCTGGCGCGGATGCAGGAGCTGGGCTTCATCACGCCGGCCGAATCGGCCGCCGCGCGCGCGGTCGAGATGCACGCCAGCCCCCACGAGCGGCCGATCGAGGCGTACGCGCCGTACGTCGCCGAAATGGTGCGCCTGGAGATGGTCGCCCGCTATGGCGGCGACGTGCTCACGCGCGGCTACCACGTCACCACCACGATCGACCCGACGATGCAGGCGGCCGCTGAACTGGCGGTGCGCAACGGGCTGACGACCTACGACCACCGCCACGGCTGGGTCAAGCCGGCGGAGACCTTCGAGCTGGCGGCCGACGAGGACGCCGCCACCGCCGCGCGCCGGCTGCGCGGCATCGCGCCCCAGGGCGGCCTGCTGCCCGCGATCGTGCTGCGCAGCGGCAACGGCACCGCCGACGTGGTGCTCGCCGACGGCAGTACGGTGACCCTGGACGCGGCCAGCAGCCGCTGGACCGGGCGCAATCCCGGCGCGTTGCTCACGCGCGGCGATCTCACCCGCGTCCGACGGATCGAGACCCCGGCCAAGGTCGCCGCCGATGCCGATGCGGACACCCCGGTGGCGCCGCCCACCGTGACCTGGCAGCTCGACCAGCTGCCGCGCGGCCAGGCCACGCTGGTGTCGCTCGAGCCCGACAACGGCGCGGTCCGCGCGCTGATCGGCGGCTTCAGCTTCGCAGGGAGCAACTTCAACCGCGCGACCCAGTCGCGGCGCCAGCCGGGCTCGAGCTTCAAGCCGTTCATCTTCGCCGCGGCATTCGAGAAGGGCTTCAACCCGGCCTCGATCGTGCCCGACGCCCCGGTTCTGTTCCGGATGCGCCGCGGCCAGGACTGGCGTCCGCAGAACTCCGACGGCCGCTTCATGGGACCGATGCGCCTGCGCGAGGCGCTGGTGCAGTCGCGCAACCTGGTCGCGGTGCGCCTGCTCGACACGATCGGCGTGGACTACGCGCGGCGCTACATCAGCCACTTCGGTTTCGACGAGTCGCAGCTGCCGCCCAACCTGTCGATCGCGCTCGGTACGCCGTCGCTGACTCCGCTCGACGTCACCCGGGGCTACGCGGTGTTCGCCAACGGCGGCTTCAAGGTCAACCCGTGGTTCATCGACGAGGTCCGCGACCGCGAGGGCACGCTGGTGTTCAAGGAGAACCCGGCCCGCGCGTGCCGCGGCTGCGGCAACGACGGCCGCCCGGGCCAGCCCGCCGCGCCCTCGCACGTCATCGACGGTTTCGACCTCGGGCCCGCGTCGGCGCAGCGCACGGTCACCGAGGCGCCCGAACCCGCCGAGCCCGCGCCCGAGCCCGAACCCCGCGCCGACGGCCAGGCACCGGCGATGGCCGAGCGCGCGATCGACGAGCGCGTGGCCTATCAGATGGTCTCGATGATGCGCGACGTCGTGCGCCGCGGTACCGGCACGGCCGCCCGCGTGCTCGAGCGCGAGGACGTCGGCGGCAAGACCGGCTCGACCAACGACCACCGCGACGCCTGGTTCTCCGGCTTCGGCGGCAACCTGGTGACGTCGGTGTGGGTCGGCCGCGACGACAACCGCTCGCTGGGCTACCGCGAGTACGGCGGCCGCGCGGCGCTGCCGATCTGGATCGACTTCATGCGGGTCGCCCTGAACGGCGTGCCCGAGGCCCCGAACGATCCGCCCGAAGGCATGGTGCGCGTCGCCGTCACCGCGAGCGGCCGGCTGATGCCGGTCGGCGCCGAGGGCGGCGGCATCGTCGAGTACGTCAAGGCCGAGGACCTGGAGCGGATGGCGTCCGAAGTCGACCTGCAGATCGACGACGTCCCGACCGAGGAAGCCTTCGACATCTTCTGAACGCCGGCGCGTCCGCAGCCGGCACCGTCCCGTGCGCCGGCTTGACCACCCGGGGCGGAGGCGTAGAGTCGGGGCGGACGATCGACACGGGGGAACACGCATGCATCGCGCACGTCAGCAGCATGCCGGAGCCCGCAGCCGCGAACGCCGCCATCGCCTCGCGCACGAGGCCGCCCGGCTGATGGCCGAAGGCGGCATCCACGACATCCATCAGGCCAGGCTGAAGGCGGCCGGCCGATTGGGCATCCACGACGACGCCTCGCTGCCCCAGGACCAGGAGATCGAGCGGGCCCTGCAGGAGTACCGGCGCCTGTTCTCCTCAGCGTCCCATGCCGATGCGTTGCGGCGCAGCCGGGAGGCCGCGCTGGAGGCGCTCGCGTTCTTCGCCCCGTTCCAGCCGCGGCTGCACGGCGGCGTGCTCGACGGCACCGCCGATGCGCAGGCACCCGTGCAACTGCACCTGCACGGCGACGATGCCGACGCGGTGCAGCGCTTTCTGGTCGACCACCGCATCCCGGCCCAGGCGCGCAGCCGCCGCGTCCGGCTCGACCGCGCCCGCCGGGAGGACTGCCCGACCTGGGCCTTCCATGCCGGCGAGGTGGCCTTCGAACTGACCGTCCTGCCGTCCAACGCACTGCGCCAGGCACCGCTGCGCGCAGACGACGACCGGCCGATGCGACGCGCGTCCGAGGCGCAGTTGCGCCAGCTGCTCGCCCTCGAGCCGCCCCGGCACGACGACGCTTGACCACACATCCCGTTTCTGCGGAATCCGAGCGCGCTTCGCCTGTCCAGACATTTTGAGGCGGGCAAGCAGAGGTTCTTGTTTCAACTACGGAACAGTCACTCCACTTCGGACGGACAGCGGACGTACGCAACCGACTCCGGGTGGAGGCGAGATCGCCCGCTGAAAGAAGTCGCGAGCTTTCGGTCTCAGTGCGTCGTGTTGGTCGGGGATTGCGATAGCGGGCCATGGATGGCCCGCGGCGGCGAGTCAGCCAGGGATGGCTGACCGAGCCGGGGAGCAGTCCCCGGCCGGCGCGGCGCGGGCTCCGGAGAAGAGCGCCATAATCGGGCGCGCAAAGCAGGACTCCCCTGACTTCGACGAAGAACCAAAAAGAAGCCGCGGGAGACCGCGGCTTCCTTTGAACGCAGGGTCGGCGACGCGTCAGCCCTTGCGGTAGTCGCGCACGTCGTAGCCGGTGTAGATCTGCCGCGGACGGCCGATCTTGGCCTCCGGGTCGACCTGCTGCTCGAGCCAGTGCGCCACCCAGCCGGCGGTGCGGCCGATCGCGAACATGACGGTGAACATCTCGGTCGGGATCTTCAGCGCCTTGTAGATGATGCCGCTGTAGAAGTCGACGTTCGGATAGAGCTTGCGCTCGACGAAGTAGTCGTCCTTGAGCGCCGCCTCTTCCAGCTTCATCGCCACGTCCAGCAACGGATCGTCGATGCCCAGCTCGCCGAGCACCTTGTGGGTCATCTCGCGGATGATCTTGGCGCGCGGGTCGAAGTTCTTGTAGACCCGGTGGCCGAAGCCCATCAGGCGGAACGGGTCGTTCTTGTCCTTGGCGCGCAGCACCGCCTTCTCGACGTTCTTCGCATCGCCGATCTCGGCCAGCTGCTTGAGCACCGCCTCGTTGGCGCCGCCGTGGGCCGGACCCCAGAGCGCGGTGATGCCGGCCGCGACCGAGGCGTAGGGGTTGGCGCCGGTCGAGCCGACCAGGCGCACGGTCGAGGTCGACGCGTTCTGCTCGTGATCGGCGTGCAGGATGAACAGCAGGTCCATCGCCTTGGCGACGACCGGGTTGAGCTCGAGCGGCTCGCTCGGCACCTCGAACATCATGTGCAGGAAGCGGTCGACGTAGCCCAGGCTGTTGCGCGGGTAGCGGATCGGCCAGCCGATCGAGTAACGGTACGCGGCGGCCGCGAGCGTGGGCATCTTGGCCAGCAGGCGGATCGCGGCGAGCCGGCGCTGCTCGGGATCCTGCAGGTCGAGCGTGTCGTGGTAGAACGCCGACATCGAAGCCACCGAGGCCGCCAGCATCGCCATCGGATGCGCATCGTGGCGGAAGCCCTGCAGGAAGCTCTTGAGCGACTCGTGCATCATCGTGTGATGCGTGACCTCGTGCTCGAACGTGTCGAACTCCGCCTTGGACGGCAGCTCGCCGTTCATCAGCAGATAGGCCACCTCCAGGAAGCTGGAATGCTCGGCGAGCTGCTCGATCGGGTAGCCGCGGTACAGCAGCACGCCCTGGTCGCCGTCGATGTAGGTGATCGCGGACTTGCAACTGGCGGTAGCGGTGAAGCCGGAATCGTAGGTGAAGCAGCCGGTCTCCTTCGGCAGCTTCGAGATGTCGACGCAGGGATTGCCGAGCGTGCCATGCAGGACGGGCAGCGTCACCGTCTTGCCGGCGGCATCGAGCGTGACCTGTTCGAGCTTGGAATTGGTTTCGGACACTGAAGAAGACTCCTCATTCTCCCGGAACGACGGGCATTCCGGTTGGCGGGCGCGGCGCGTGCCGCAACGCGTCAATTATCGCATAGCCCTCCGGCGCGCGCGGACGGACGGGCATTGCACGAAAGTCGAACACGGCAACGCCCACCGCACCGGAAGATGCGATGGGCGAGGCGCACAAATGCCGACGGCCGCCTGGTGGCGGCCGCCTGCGCAGACGAGCGGGTGCGTCGCCGACGCGACACCCGACCCCGTTACTGCTTCGCGTAGCGCTTGCGGAACTTGTCGACGCGACCGCTGGTGTCGATGATCTTGTTCTGGCCGGTGTAGAACGGATGCGTGGCCGAGGACACTTCGATCTTGATCAGCGGGTATTCGTTGCCGTCGTCCCACTGGATCGATTCCTTCGCGGTGGCCGCGAGGGTCGAGCGGGTGAGGAACTTGAAATCAGAAGTCACGTCCTGGAACACGACTTCGCGGTAATCCGGATGGATGTCGGCCTTCATGGCGGCACCAGTTTGCGCAGGGAAAGAGCGGCATTATAGCCGCCGTCAGGCCGGCCCGGCAAGGGCGACCGCCGGCGTGCCGCGCCCGGCGGTCAGGCCGCCTGCAGCGCGTCGCGGACCAGCGCGTGGAAGCGCACCCGGTCGTAGCGCAGCAGGATCGTCGCGTTGTCCGGCCGGCCGAGCTGTCGCTGCCAGTCCACGATCGTCGCGCCGCGCGCCGGCCCATGGTCGAGCACGACGTCCACCGGCCGCGCCGCAGTCTCCAGCACCCCGTCGGGCGCGAGCACCCACGCCATCGCCAGCGCATCGGCGCTGTGCCAGTCGTCGCCGCGCCGGTCGGCCGACCATTCGCGGGTCTTGCGCGAGATCGCCTCGTAGAACCGGGCGCGCTCGCCGCCGGCCCGCATCCACGCCAGCACCTCGTCGTGCGGCAGGCCGTGGGCGACCGTCGCCTCCCAGTCCGAGAGCTCGAACGCGGGGAACGCGTCGAACACGATCTTCGCCGCCTCGGGATCGAAGTAGACGTTGAACTCCGCGCTCGGGGTGATGTTGCCGTGCCCGGTGACCGCGCCGGCCATCGTCACGAAGCGCGCCACGCGCGAGGGCAGCGTCGGATCGAGCTTGAGCGCGAGCGCGACGTTGGTCAGCGGCCCCAGCGCGACGAGCACCAGGCGGCCGGCATGCACGTGCGAGAGCCGCAGGATCGCCAGCGCGGCATGCTCGTCCTCCACTCCGCGCGCCGCGGCGGCGTAGCCCACATCGCCGAAGCCGTCGTTGCCGTGCACGTAGGCCGCATCGGGCGCGGCGTGCAGCAGCGGCGCGGCGCTGCCTGCGTGGACCGGGACGTCGGGGCGTCCGACGACCTCGCACAGCTTGAGCGCGTTGGCGGTGGTGTGGCGCAGGCCGACGTTGCCGGCCGCGATCGTCAGCCCGACCACCTCGTGCGCGCGGTCGTTGAAGGCGAGCAGCAGGGCCAGGGCGTCGTCGACGCCGGGGTCGGTGTCGATCAGCAGGGGGATGCGGGCGTCCATGCCGCATTATGCCGCGTCCACGCGGCCAGCCGCCGCCGTGCATGCCCGGCGCGGCTCACCGGGCAGCGGCGGTCGCCCGGCTCTGCCGCAGCAGGACCTCGACCCGACGGTTGGGCGCCAGGCAGGCGACCTCGTCGGCCCCGCGTTCGCCCGCGCACGCGACCACCGGTTCGCGGCTGCCGCGTCCTTCGACCGAGATCCGCCCTGCCGGGCCGCCGCGCTGGGCCAGGTGCTCGCGCACGGCCTCGGCGCGCCGCCTCGACAGGGCGTCGTTGGCCGCAGGGCGGCCGATGCGGTCGGCATGCCCCACGATCTCGATCGCCTCCACGCCGTCGAACGCCCCGGCACGCTCGACGAGCGCATCGAGCGTACGCCGGCCCAGCGGCGTCAGCTCGGCGCTGGCGAACGCGAACGTGGTGTCGGCCGACAGCAGCGCGACGCGCTCGCCGCCCGCGTCCGCCGCGCCGCCACCGCCCATGCCCGGTTCCCGCGGGCGCGCCCGCGACGCGCACGTCGCGGGCAGCCAGTGGAGATCGCGGACCGTGCCGGCATCGTCGAAGCGCAGTTTCAGCTGGCAGCGGGCGACCTGCCCGTCCGGTTCGCGGAAGTTGAACAGGTAGTCCCACTCGCGGACGCCGAACACGCCTTCGGCGAAATGCGGCGGGCCGACCAGCGCGTAGAGCTGGTCCTTGCTCAGGCCGGCTGCGAGCGGATGCAGGTCGCCGGGATTGGGATAGGTGCCGCCGTGCCGGGACGCCGACGCGGGATCGGGAAAGCGCGGCGCGTCGTCGGCGCCGCCGGTCGAGGCGCAGGCCGCGAGTCCTGCGGCGAGGACCAGCGTGACGGCGCGGACGGGAAAGCTCGGGATCGGAAGCATGTCGGGTCTCCTCCTTGAAGACGCGTTGCAGGCAGCGGGCCCCGTCCCGAGGGACGGGGCCCCCGCGGTCACCACTGCAGGCCGGCGCCCATCGTGAAGCCGACATCGTTGACGGTGTTGGTCGTGCCGCTGAACTTGTAGACCCAGCGCCCGTTCTCCGAGACCGTCGTGATGCCGACCGCCAGGCCGGCCTCGCGCTCGTAGCCGCTCACCGCCGCCGCGACCATGCTCTTGCCGGGCATGTAGGCCTGCGGCAGGCCCGCGACGGCCATCGCCGCCGCGACGCCGGCGCGGTAGCCACGGTCGATTTCCCAGATGTCGGACTGCATCTGCCCCACACGCATGTCGGTGTAGGCGTTCGCCTCCCCGATCGCGCGGCCGATGCCGGCATTGAGCTGGTTGACGTTGACTGCGTCCGTGCCGGCGGCGCCGGCCCGCACGTTGCGCACCAGCACCTCGCCGCCGCCCTGGTTGAGCGTGACCTGGGTCGTGTTAGGACTGCCGTCGGGATTGGTGTCGTAGCGCACGGTGCCCTGCTCCGACGCCCGCAACTGCGAGACGTTGACCGCGTCGGTGTCCTGGGTGCCGGCCGCGACATTGACGACCTGACGCTCGCTGCCGGCGCTGCCGACCGAGACCGTTCCGGCACGGTCGGCCACCGAGCCCTGGCCCAGCGCGACCGCCCCCTGCGCGGTGGCGGTGACCGTCGCGCCCTGACCGAGCGCCGTGCCCGCAGTCGCCGCGACCGTCGCGCCCTCGCCCACCGCGACCGCTTCGCTCGCCGCCGCCAGCACCGTGGTGTTGGCGCCGACCGCGGTGCTGTTGTCGGCATGCACCTTGGCGTTGCCGCCGATCGCGGTGTCGTGGTCGCCGGCAGCGTAGCTGTCGCCGCCGACCGCCATGCCGTAGCGGCCGCCCTTCGTCGCATTGGTGCCGATCGCCACGCCACGCAGGCCGTCGACGACGGTCGCATCGTCGGTGCCGTCGCGCGGGCCGTCGACGGCGACCAGCGGATCGCGGCCGTCCCCGCCGCTGCCCGGCGGCAGGTTGTCGATGCGGGTGTTGACCTGGGTCAGGCCGGTGTCGAGCGCGGCCAGCGCATCGCCCACCGAGTTGTAGAACGTGCCCTGGACCAGATAGTCGGGCGCGACCAGCCCCCCGAACGGATCGACCGACGCGCCGCCGCCGAAGATCGCCGCGATGCTCGACATGCTCGCGAACATCTGCCCGCCGTTGATCGCCTGCAGGCTGCCGGCCGCGATCTGGCCTGCTGCGAGGTTGTCGATCACCGTGCCGCCGCTGCCGCCCAACGTGATCCGCGACAGGTCAGCGGTGTCGTAGCGCACCGCGAACGCGTCGAGGTCTCCGATCTGGCCCTCGACCGCACGGAGCTGCGCGACGTTGGCCGCGTCGGTGTCGTCGACGCCGTCGGCCACGCCGCTCAGGCGACGCGCATCGCCGTCGACGTTCGCGAAGCTCACCTGGTCGCCGCCGGTCTGCCCGCCGACCGTTACGAGCAACGAGTCCGGATCCTGGCGCACGATGCCTTCGGTACCATCGAGCAGGTTGTTGATCGTCGTGGTGTTGCTCGCCGTCCGCCCGTCGAGGTTGTCGAGCGCCGAGCCGACGTCGCCGAAATCGGCGGTCGTGCCGGTGTCGCTACCGTCGTCGAGCGTGTAGATCGGCCCGGTCACCGCGCCGGTCGTCGGGTCGATCGCCGCCCCGCCGCCGAGCGCGCCGACCACCGGTGCCAGCTGCCCGACGTTGACCGCCTCGTCGGCCGCGACGCCCGCGGCGACGTTGCCGATCGCGGTGCCGTCCGCGCCCGCCAGCGTGACCCGGCCGTAGTCGGGATTGCCGTCGGCATCGGTGTCGTAGCGCACCGCCGTCGCCCCGAGATCGCCGACATCCACGACCAGGTCGTCGAACGCGCCGTCCACCGCGTCGAACGCATCGCCGACGTTGCTGTAGTTGCCGCCTCGGATCACGTAGGTCGGTGCGGAGATCGTGCCGTCGACGTTGACCGTCGCGCCGCCGCCCAGGTGATCGGCGACCGAGCCGGCCACGCCGAACAGCTGCGCGCCGTTGACCGCCTCGGTGCTCGTCGCGCT
>NZ_LASZ01000014.1 GCF_001014645.1 Luteimonas sp. FCS-9
TAAACGGCGGCCGTAACTATAACGGTCCTAAGGTAGCGAAATTCCTTGTCGGGTAAGTTCCGACCTGCACGAATGGCGTAACGATGGCGGCGCTGTCTCCACCCGAGACTCAGTGAAATTGAAATCGCTGTGAAGATGCAGCGTTCCCGTGGCAAGACGGAAAGACCCCGTGAACCTTTACTATAGCTTTACACTGAACGTTGAGTTCGTCTGTGTAGGATAGGTGGGAGGCTATGAAACCCTGGCGCCAGCTGGGGTGGAGCCAACCTTGAAATACCACCCTGTCGTGCTTGACGTTCTAACCTAGGTCCGTTATCCGGATCGGGGACCGTGTATGGTGGGTAGTTTGACTGGGGCGGTCTCCTCCCAAAGAGTAACGGAGGAGCTCGAAGGTACGCTCAGCGCGGTCGGACATCGCGCACTGTGTGCAAAGGCATAAGCGTGCTTGACTGCAAGATCGACGGATCAAGCAGGTAGGAAACTAGGACTTAGTGATCCGGTGGTTCTGTATGGAAGGGCCATCGCTCAACGGATAAAAGGTACTCCGGGGATAACAGGCTGATACCGCCCAAGAGTTCATATCGACGGCGGTGTTTGGCACCTCGATGTCGGCTCATCACATCCTGGGGCTGTAGTCGGTCCCAAGGGTATGGCTGTTCGCCATTTAAAGTGGTACGCGAGCTGGGTTCAGAACGTCGTGAGACAGTTCGGTCCCTATCTGCCATGGGCGTTGGAGATTTGAGAGGGGCTGCTCCTAGTACGAGAGGACCGGAGTGGACGAACCTCTGGTGTTCCGGTTGTCACGCCAGTGGCACTGCCGGGTAGCTATGTTCGGAAGCGATAACCGCTGAAAGCATCTAAGCGGGAAGCGCGCCTCAAGATGAGATCTCCCGGGAGCTTGACTCCCCTGAAGGAACCATCAAGACCAGGTGGTTGATAGGCTGGGTGTGTAAGTACAGCAATGTATTGAGCTAACCAGTACTAATGATCCGTGTGGCTTGACCATATAACCTCAAGTTGCTTCGCAACCCGAAGCATCCTTGGCCCACGACACGTAACGTCGTCCCAATGTTCGCTACTTCCCAACCTACGAGAGCGTGAGCGCGATCGGTCCGTCCTCGACATCCGTCGATCACCGGACCCAACCGCGACCCTCCACCCTCTCCCTGGTGACAATAGCTGTATGGAACCACCCGATCCCATTCCGAACTCGGAAGTGAAACGTACATGCGCCGATGGTAGTGTGCATCTAGCATGCGAGAGTAGGTCATCGCCAGGGTCTTTACCCCAAAACCCCCGCCGGGCTTCCGGCGGGGGTTTTTCTTTGCGCTGCTCTCTCTTCGGATGGGCAGCCGCCTGCCGCCCGGAAGCCGCTTCCCTCTCGGTCAAGGCATCGTGCCTTGACTCGGGCGTGCGCCATCCATGGCGCACTCGACGCGGCCACCGGCCGTCAGTCCGCTGCCGAGGGCGTTTACAAGCTGTCTTCGGGAAGCACAGAGTCCGTCTGTTGGAAGAAATTTCTCTGCCTTGCGAGCGAGTCGCTACTTGCCTGCCGGATGCCGGGACGGCCAAGCGGATATCGGGCCGCGACTCGGCGCAGTGCCCGGCAGGCGCTCGCGGGAAAGCGACTTGCGGCGACCGTCCAGACGCCGATCGATACTCAGCTCGGCAGTGCTCGCGAAAAGTAGGCGTGCGACGAGGCGACTGGACTCAAGCGATGCCTGCTCCAGACTCTCCGCCTTACTGCGCCGGCATGGTCCTGGGTCGGCCCGGCTTGATACGATGCGCGCACGCGGGCCTATAGCTCAATGGTCAGAGCAGAGGACTCATAATCCTTTGGTTCCAGGTTCGAGTCCTGGTGGGCCCACCACCTGCGCCCCGTTTCGCGAAACCCTTACAACCGGCCCGCTACATTGCGTTCGACCTGAATGCGATGCGGCGGAACGATGTTGCGAGAACTTGATCGGTTGGCCGCCGCGACGGCAGGTCCCTTGCCAGGACTCGCCGTCGCAATGCCAGTCCTGCCGGCAGTGGCCACGCGCCGTTCCATGCCCGCTTGCCCGATGGCGATGACGGTCCGTTTCGGCGACGGCTGGCTATCCACGACGCCGCCTCTGTCATCTGCCCTCCGCGTTCGGGGGGCTGCTGCGCGTGTCGGCGTTGGCGCCTTCCTGGGTCGCCCGTCCGTTGCATCACGCATGTTGCCGGCCAAGCGGTGGCACGCGTGACCGCGGGCATGTCCCAGGCGGCGCCGCCCCAGCGCGGGGTGTTGCCGCCCGAATGCCCCATCGCCATGCCGGTGCAGTCGCTGCGCGAAGGCGATCTGGTCGGCGCGCGCCTGCCCAGCGCCCCCCGCGGCATGGCCTGGCGTCGCGCCGCGATCCTCGGCCTGACCGGCAGCCTCACCGTGCTTGCCGCCTACCAGATCTGGTGGCTGCTGCGCATCGGCGGGATCGACGTGCTCGAGGGCCTGCTGCTCGCCGTGTTCGTGCCCCTGTTCGCGTGGATCGCCCAGTCGTTCGCCAGTTCGCTGGCCGGCTTCGCGATGGTGCTGCTGCGTCGGCCGGCTCGGCTCGGCATCGATCCGCAGACCCCGTTGCCGGCTCTCGGCGCGCGGACCGCGTTGCTGATGCCCACCTACAACGAGCACCCCGAGCGCCTGTTCGCGGGCCTGCAGGCGATCTGCGAATCGCTGGACGAAACCGGGCAGGGCGACCGTTTCGACCTGTTCGTGCTCAGCGACACCCGCGACGCCGGCATCCATGCGCGCGAACTCCAGGCGTTCTCACGGCTGCGCGCGCAGTGTCCCGGGACCCGGCTCTACTACCGGCGCCGCGACGACAACCGCGAGCGCAAGGCCGGCAACATCGCCGACTGGGTGCGTCGCTGGGGCGGCGGCTACCCCAAGTTCCTGATCCTCGACGCCGACAGCCTGATGACCGGCGACACGCTGGTGCGGCTGGCCGGTGCGATGGAGCGCCACGACGACGTCGCGCTGATCCAGACGCTGCCGGTGATCGTCAACGGCACCACGATGTTCGCACGGATGCAGCAGTTCTCCGGGCGCATGTACGGCCCGGTGATCGCCCAGGGCGTTGCCTGGTGGCATGGTGCGGAGAGCAACTACTGGGGCCACAACGCGATGATCCGCAGCGCCGCGTTCGCCGCGCACGGCGGCCTGCCCGAGCTCCATGGCCCCTCGCCGTTCCGCGGCACCGTGCTCAGCCACGACTTCGTCGAGGCCGCGCTGCTGCGCCGCGGCGGTTGGGCCCTGCACATGGTGCCCACGCTCGAAGGCAGCTACGAGGAAGGCCCGCCGACGCTGACCGACATGCTCATCCGCGACCGTCGCTGGTGCCAGGGCAATCTGCAACACGGCGGCGTGCTGCCGGCCCGCGGTCTGCATTGGGTGAACCGTTGGCACCTGCTGATCGGCATCGGTCACTACCTGACCGCCCCGCTGTGGGCGATGCTGATCCTGGTCGGCATCGCGGTCCCGCTGCAACACGGGATGCCCGGCGTCGACGGTTTCTCGGCCGCCGGCTACTGGATGGCGATCGACGACGGCCGTTTCCTGGGCGTATTCGCGCTGACGATGGCGCTGCTGTTCGCTCCCAAGGTGTTCGGCTACGTGGCCACGCTCAGCGACGCGCGCATGCGCCGCGGCTGCGGCGGCGCGTTGCGCGGGCTGGTCAGCCTGCTGATCGAGAATGTCCTGGCCGCGTTGATGGCGCCGGTGACGATGTACGTGCAGTCGCGCGGCGTGGCCGAGGTGCTGGCCGGCCGCGATTCGGGCTGGGACGCGCAGCAGCGCGACGACGGCCGGCAGACCTACGCCGAGCTGTGGCGCAGCTACCGCGGCACCACGGTGCTGGGCATCGGCATGGGCATCGTGGCCTGGTGGCTGTCGCCGGGTCTGGCGCTGTGGATGTCGCCGATGATCGTCGGCCTCGCCGGCTCGATCCCGATCGTCCGGCTCACCTCGTCGCGCGGGCTGGGGCTGGCGATGCGCCGTGCGCGGCTGTTCGCCACGCCCGAGGAGGCCGCGCCGCCGCGCGTGCTGCTGCGCGCCAGCGAATTGCGCGCGCAGGCCGACGCCCCGCTGGCGCCGCGTGCGGACTGACGCGCGGCGGCCCCGGGAGCCAGCGCTTACACTGGCGGGCGGTCCCACGACGACATCCGCATGAACGACGACACCGCACTGCTCGACTGCATCGAACGCGAGACCGGCCGCGACCCGGCCTGGAGCGTGATCTGGCTGCACGGCCTGGGCGCCGACGGCCACGATTTCGCGCCGATCGTACCCGAGCTGCTCCGCCCGGACTGGCCGGCGATCCGTTTCGTGTTCCCGCACGCGCCGATGCGCGCGGTAACGATCAACAACGGCGTGCGCATGCGCGCGTGGTACGACATCGTCGACATCGACCTGGGCAACCGTGCCGACGAGGCCGGCGTGCAGGCGTCGGTGACCCAGGTCGATGCATTGATCGCCCGCGAAGCCGAGCGCGGCGTGCCGGCCTCGCGCGTGATCCTGGCCGGTTTCTCGCAGGGCGGTGCGATCACGCTGGCCGCCGGCCTGCGCCGCTCGGAGCCGCTGGGCGGCCTGGTCGGGCTGTCGACCTACCTGCCCGCCGCCGGCACCGCGCAAGGCGCGCTCGTCGCCGGCGCGAACGCGCAGCCGGTCTTCATGGCGCACGGCACGCAGGACCCGGTCGTGCCGGCGATCGCGGGGCAGCAGAGCGCCGCGCTGCTGCGGCAGTTCGGGTTCGACGTGCGGTGGCAGACCTATCCGATGCCGCACTCGGTCTGCGCCGAGGAGATCGCCGACCTGGGCGTCTGGCTGAGCGCACGGTTCGCCGACTGACGGCGTGGCGCCGCATGCGCAGCGGGCACGGCGTGTGATGCGGCGCCACCGGCCCTGCCTCGGCAGGGCGCGCGCTGCGGCGGCCCGCTGGCGTGCCGATGCCCGTCCGGGCACCATCGCAGGACCGGGCCACGGGCCCAGGGACCGTGCCTTGACGGGAGCGGAGGACCATGAAGGTCGTGATCGCCGATGACGAGCCGCTGGCGCGCGAGCGCCTGCGGATGCTGCTGGCGCAACTGCCTGGGGTCGAGGTCGTCGCCGAGGTGGGCGACGGCCGCGCCGCGCTGGAAGCCTGCGCCGCGCACGATCCGGCCCTGGTGCTGCTCGACATCGCGATGCCGGGCATCGACGGCCTGGAGGCGGCGCGCCATCTCAACGCCTTCGAGCCGCGCCCGGCGATCGTGTTCTGCACCGCGTACGACGCGCACGCGCTCAAGGCGTTCGAGGCCGCGGCGGTCGACTACCTGGTCAAGCCCGTCCGCGCCGAGCGCCTGCAGGCCGCGGTCGAGCGCGCGCGCGCGTTCACCGCCGGACGCGAGGCGACGTCGGTCGTCGCCGACCGTCAGCGGACCCATCTGTGCGCGCGGCTGCGCGGCAGCTTGCGGCTGATCCCGGTCGAGGACATCCGCTACCTGCAGGCCGAGGAGAAGTACGTCGTCGTGCACCATGCCCGCGGCGAGGACCTGGTCGAGGAATCGCTCAAGTCGCTGGAGGAGGCGTTCGGCGACCGCTTCGTGCGCATCCACCGCAACTGTCTGGTCGCCCGGCACGAGCTGGTCGAGCTGCGACGCGACGCCGACGGCCACGTGCACGCGGTGCTGCGGCATGCCGAGCGTACGCTCGAGGTGAGCCGGCGCTGCGTGGCACAGCTGCGCGACGCGGTGCGCCAGCTCTAGGGACGCGCGCCGTTCGCGTCCCGGCGCCGGGATCGTCGATAATGCCCGGATGGAACGACTGCGCATCGCCACCCGCAAGAGCCCGCTCGCGTTGTGGCAGAGCGAACACGTGGCCGCCGCCCTGCGCGCGCGCCATCCCGGTCTCGAGGTCGAGCTGGTGCCGCTGAGCACGCGCGGCGACGAAGTGCTGGACCGCTCGCTGGCCGCGATCGGCGGCAAGGGCCTGTTCCTCAAGGAACTGGAGATCGCGATGCAGGCCGGCGACGCCGACTGCGCGGTGCACTCGCTCAAGGACGTGCCGATGGAGCTCGAGCCGGGCTTCGCGTTGCCGGCCATCCTGGCGCGGGCCGACCATGCCGACGCGTTCGTCAGCAATGCGTTCGCATCGATCGACGCGCTGCCGCTGGGCGCGCGCGTGGGCACCTCGTCGCTGCGGCGCCAGGCGCAACTGCGCGCCCGCCGTGCGGATCTGGAGATCCTGGACCTGCGCGGCAACGTCAACACGCGGCTGGCCAAGCTCGACAGCGGCCAGTACGACGCCATCGTGCTGGCGTGCGCCGGGCTGCAGCGGCTCGGGCTCGACGCCCGCATCCGCGCGCGGCTGGACGCGCCCGACTGGCTGCCGGCGCCGGCCCAGGGCGCGATCGCGATCGAATGCCGCGACGACGCTCCGCAGCTGCAGGCGCTGCTGGCGACGCTCGACGACGCACCCACGCGGCGCTGCGTCGAGGCCGAGCGGGCGATGAACCGGGCGCTGCACGGCAGCTGCCATGTGCCGGTCGCGGCGTTCGCGCGGCTGCACGACGGCCGCATCCTGCTCGAAGGCCTCGTCGGCTCGGCCACCGACGGCCGCGCGGTCCGGGCGGGCGGCGAGGCCGGCGAGGGCGAAGGCGAGGCGCTGGGCTCGGCCGTGGCCGCGCGCCTGCTCGAGAGCGGCGCGGGCGCGTTCCTGCCGGGGTGAGCGTCGGCCGCGGCGACGCGCGCGGATCAGAAGTGGTACTGCACCTTCACCGAGCTCTCGGTGTCGGTGCTGCCGCGGCCGCCGTTGCCCAGCGTGTCGTGGCGTAGCTCGAAATCCGAGCGCAACGTCCACTGCGGGAACAGCTCGTAGTCGAAGGCCAGCGTCTGCCGCAGGAAGGTGTTCTCGCGACCGGTCTCGACCTGCACCTGCTGGGTGAACGATGCGCGCCGGCCCAGTTCCTGCGACAGCTGGACCTGGCCGCGCGCGACCGGCCCGGGCACCGCGGTGCCGAAGTCGGTGTAGGGCTCGATGCGCACGCCGGTGCCGAACTCGAGCCGCAGCGAGGTCTCGGGGCTGCGGATCGCCTCGATGCCGTAGCTGGCGTCCCATTTCACGTGGTTGCCGCCGGAGCGGAAGCTGTCGCGCTGCGCGAACGGCGAGTGCAGCGCGATCGCGGGGCGGTCGGGCAGGCGGATGACCGGCGGCGCGACCGTCCTGGGGCGGACGCCCGGCGCGCGTGGCGCCCAGATGCGGCGCCGCGCCGCGCTCGCGGTCCATTCCGCGTCGGTGCACTTGAGCCGGAAGCACGGACGGCGCAGCGGCACCTGGCGCATCGCCACGGCGGCCACGGCGGGTTGCTCCGGCGCCGCCGGAAGCGGTTGCGTGTAGATCGGCAGGCCTGCGAAAGCCAGCCACCAGCCAGCGAGCATGTCAGCCATTCATGAAATCGGTTCCAACCGATTATGCCGACGGATCGCGGCGCTTCCAAGCCGATCGCCGTCGATCGGCGCGGCGGGTTCAGCTCGGGTGCGCAGGCGAGTGTCCGGGGGCGTGCGGGGCGGCGGGCTGCGACGGGCGATAATGCCCGCCCCGCGCCGAAGGAACCCACCGTGTCCCAGCCCGCTGTTCCCGACGTCGATGTCGCCGTGGTCGGCGGCGGCGCCACCGGTGCGCTGGTGGCGCTGCACCTGCTCGCCGCGCCCGGCCTGCGCGTCGCGCTGGTCGAGCCGCGGCCGGCGCCGGCGCGCGGCGTGGCCTATTCGACTCCGCGCCCCGAGCACCTGCTCAACGTCAACGCGGCACGGATGAGCGCCTTCGACGATCGGCCCGACGACTTTCTCGCGTTCCTGCGCGACGCGCCCGAGGCGGCGGCGATCCCGGATACGGCCCTGCCGGCGATGTTCGCGCCGCGCCGCGTCTACGGCGACTACCTGCAGGCGCGGCTGGCGACCCAATCGCGGATCGACGCCCTGGCGCGCCTCGAGACGACGGTGGAGGACCTGGTGCCGGGCGAGGGCGGCTTCGAACTGCGGACCGCATCCGGGGCGCCGCTGCGCGCGCGGGCGGTGGTGCTGGCGACGGGCGGCCTGCCTGCGGCATTGCCGGTGCCGGCAGGCGGCGCGCTCGCGGGCGTCGTCGATGCCTGGCGCTACGACGCCGTCGCCGCGATCGACCCCGGGGCCGATGTCGCGATCGTCGGTGCGGGGCTGAGCATGGTCGACGTGCTGCTGACCCTGCACGCCAACGGACATTGCGGCCGGATCGTCGCGATCTCGCGCCACGGCCTGATGCCGCTGGGCCACGTGCCGGGGACGGTGCCCCAGGCCGGTGGCGTCGCGCCGCTGCTGCCGCTGGGCGTGCGCGCGCGCATGCGTGTGCTGCGGCGATGGGCGGCCGAGGCGCAGGCGCACGGCCGGCCGTGGCAGGACGCGCTCGAGCGTCTGCGGCCGCAGGTCCAGGCACTGTGGCAGGCCTGGCCGCCGGCCGAACAGGCCCGCTTCCTGCGCCATGCGGTACGTCACTGGGACATCCATCGCCACCGGATCGCGCCCGAGGCGGCCGCGGTGGTCGAGGCCATGCGCCGGGACGGTCGCTTCTCGCTGCACGCCGGCCGGGTGCTGGCGGTGTCCGTGCACGACGACGGGCGGCTGCGGCTCGACTGGCGCCGCCGCCGGGGCGAACGCGACGAGACGCTCGCGGTCGACCGCGTCGTCAATGCCACCGGCCTGGAGAAACGGCCGACGCAGGTGCCCGGCAGCCTGCCGGCGGCGTTGCGCACCCGCGGGCTCGCGCGTCCCGGCCCGCACGGCATGGGGCTCGACACCGACGAGGCGGGCGGCGTGCGCGACCGGGCGGGCATGCCGGTGCCGGGCCTGTGGACGCTCGGCGTGCCGCGGATCGGCACGCTGTGGGAAAGCATCGCGATGCCCGAATTGCGCGGCCAGGCTGCGCGCGTGGCCGCCGCGGCGCTCGCCCACGTGCGCGGCTGACGACCGCGTCGTCGCGCTACAGGCAGTCGCGGCGCAGCCGGTGGAGTTCCTCCTCGGCCAGCGCGCGACCGGCGCCGAGGTCGGCATTGGCGAGGTTGCGGCGGATCTGCGGGCAGGGATCGGTCGGGCCGCCGCCGAACAGCAGCGCGCCGATGCCTTCGACCACGTCCTGCGCCGAGATCGGCTCGCGCATCGCGAACGCGCCGTCCGGGCGCGGCGGCTCCCGGTGGCGCAGCGGGTCGGGCGCGAAGTCGACCGGGGCGGCCTGAGCCCGCGCCCAGGCCCGGGCCTGGGTTGCCAGCGCCGGCGTGGGCGTGTCGTCGGCGGCGGGCGCGGGCGACGCAGCGAACTCGCCCGCGGCCAGGGCGGGCCGCGGCGCCGGTGCGGCCGGCACGTCGGCTCGCGCCGACAGCGGTTGCCCGGCCGGGGCCCCGGGCGGTGGCGATACGGGCACCGCTGCGGGCGGTGGATCGATCCAGGCCACCTGCAGCGGACGGTCGTGCGCCCTGGCGCGCGGCGGAGCGTCCGGACCGTGCAGCAGCCAGACCGCGATCGCCAGGTGGCAGGCGAGCGTGGCCGTCGCGGCGATGCGGCCGGTGCGCTCGCGTCCGGGCTGGGTCATGACGTCCTGTCCTCCTGTGCGTGCGCGAGTCTAGGGCCGACCCGTTAGCGGGGAGTTATCCGGCTCGCCATCGCGCCGCCGGCCGCGACGACGCGCCATAATCGGCCCATGGACCGATACGAACGCATCCTCTCGCTGCACCGCATCCTCAAGACGTCGCGCTACCCCGTCACGGTGGCCCGGCTGCAGGACGAGCTGGAATGCTCGCGCGCCACGGTCTACCGCGACCTGGCGTTCCTGCGCGATGCGCTGATGGCGCCTGTCGTCGGCGACGGCGATGCCGGCTTCCGCTACGACAGCGACGAGGGCGACCGCTTCGAACTGCCGGGGCTGTGGCTGAGCTCGGGCGAGCTGCACGCGCTGCTCGCCGCGCAGCAGTTGCTCTCGCGCAGCGGTGGCGGGGTGCTGTCGAGCGCGTTGGCGCCGCTGCAGTCGAGGATCGAGAAGCTGCTCGACGAGCACTCGGCCGGCAAACAGTGGCCCGTGCAGCGCGTGCGCGTGGTGCCGCACCGCGGCCGGCGCATGGACGAGCACGCGTTCCGCAACGTCTGCTCGGCGGTGCTCGAGCGCCGGCAGCTCGCGTTCGAATATCGCGCGCGTTCGACCGACGAGCGCACCCGCCGCACGGTCTCGCCGCAGCGGATCACCCACTACCGCGACAACTGGTACCTCGACGCCTGGGACCACGACCGCGACGCGCTGCGCAGCTTCTCGGTCGATCGCATCGCCAATGCGCGCATGCTGCCCGGGCAGGCGCGCGACATCGAGGATGCCGAGCTCGACACCCACCTGGCGGGCAGCTACGGCATCTTCTCCGGACCGCCCAAGGGCGTGGCGACGATCCTGTTCGAGGCCCGCGCCGCGCGCTGGGTCGCCGACGAGCACTGGCACTCGCAGCAGCAGGGTCGGTTCCTGCCCGACGGCCGCTACGAGCTCAAGGTGCCCTACAGCAACGCGCGCGAGCTGTTGATGGACGTGCTGCACTACGGCGCGGACGCGCAGATCGCAGAACCCGTCGCGCTGCGCGAGCAGGCCCGCTCGCTGCTGGAGCTGGCGCTGTCGAAATACGAGCGCTGAGCCCGCGCCTGCCGTCCGCGAGGCCTGTCGCGGCGGCCGCCGCGTCCGCGTAGGGGAGGCGGGCCGCGTCCCGTTGCGCGAGCGTCTTCCGACCTCCGACCTCCGACCTCCGACCGTTGGTCGTCGGCCGCGGCGCGCGCATGACGGCCCGGCCCGGGCGCCGACATCGGGCGTGTGCCTGCCCGGGTGCGCGAAGTCGCAGCCCATGAGATGGGGGCGTTCCAGACTTGCCGCATGGCCCGTCCGGGCAGGCTGCGAGGTCCGTCATCGTGTCGAACGTCGAACATCCCGCTTCCGATCCCCGTCCCCTGCTGGGCGCCGCCCTGCTCGGGCTGCTGTTCCTGGGCGCCGTCGCGCTGCTGTCGTTCCCGGGCCTGCGCACCGGCGTCGGGTTGGCCGGCTGGCCGCCGCTGTGGTTGGTGGGCATGCCCGCGGCCGCATGGACCACCTGGTGCGCGCTTTGCCTGCCGCGCCGCCGCAAGCCGGCCTCGTCAGCGGTCTTGCGGCGGCGTCGGCCGGGCCTTGCCCAGGCCGCGCGCCGTCCCGCGCCGCGTCGCCGCGGGCACGTCTCGGTCCGCGCCGCGCTGGCCGCGGCCGGCCTGTTGCCGATGCCGCGCTGACCGGGGCGCCGCCGGCTCCCCCCGCTGTAGGAGCGCGCTCGCGCGCGATGAAGCTTTCCCGGGAGCGCCTTCGCGCGCGAGCGCTCCCACAGGAACCCCGCCGCCGTGACTTTGGTCACGCGGCCGGCGGCGGTGGTGCGTGCTAGCGTTGGCGGTTGTCCGCCCAGGCACCACCGGAGCCGCCATGTCCCCGTTGTCCAAGTTCTGCCTCGCCGCCGGGGTCGCCGCCGGCCTGTCGATGGGCGCCGCATCCGCCCAGGAGACCGCCGTGAACGACCCCCACCAGTGGCTCGAAGCCGTCACCGACGACAAGGCCCTCGACTGGGTCCGCACCCAGAACGCGAAGGCCGAGGCCGAGCTCGCCGACACGGCCGAATTCCGGCGGCTCGAGGCCGACCTGCTGGCGATCTACGACTCCGACGACAAGATCCCCGTCGCCTACAAGCAGGGCGAGTGGTACTACAACTTCTGGCGCGACCGGAACCACGAGCGCGGCATCTGGCGCCGCACCACGCTCGAGGAATACCGCAAGCCGCAGCCGAAGTGGGAGACCGTGCTCGACCTCGACGCGCTCAACAAGGCCGAGGGGGAGAACTGGGTCTGGCACGGCGCCAGCTGCCTGCGTCCGGCCTACACGCGTTGCCTGATCGCGCTGTCGCGCGGCGGCGCCGATGCCGACGTCACCCGCGAGTTCGACCTGTCGACCAAGTCCTGGGTCGAGGGCGGCTTCTTCCGCGACGAGGCCAAGGGCGGGCTGGGCTGGATCGACGAGAACACCGTCTACGCCTACACCGACTTCGGCGACGGCTCGCTGACCAGTTCGGGCTACCCGCGCATCGTCAAGCAGCTGGCGCGCGGCCAGTCGATGGACCAGGCCACGCTCGTCTACGAGGGCCAGGCCGACGACATGTACATCGCCGCGATGCGCGACGACACGCCGGGCTTCGAACGCGACTTCGTCAGCCGCACGCTGGCGTTCTACAACGACGAGTTGTACCTGCGCGGTGCAAATGGCGAGCTGACCAAGGTCTATGCCCCCAACTCGGCCAACAAGTCAGTCCACCGCGAGTGGCTGATGCTCGAGCTGCGCGAGGCCTGGGAGGTCGGCGGCCGCAGCTATCCGGCCGGCGCGCTGCTGGTGACGAAGTTCGACGACTTCATGGCAGGCAAGCGCGAGTTCGAAGCGCTGTTCGAGCCCAGCGAGACCACCTCGCTCGCCGGCGCGACGTGGACGAAGCACCACCTCGTCCTCAACGTGCTCGAGGACGTCAAGAACACGCTCACGGTGCTGACGCCGGGCGCCGACGGCTGGGCGCGCAGCGCGCTGGCCGGCGTGCCGGAACTGGGCACGGTCGCGGTCAGCGCGGTCGACAGCGACGAGTCCGACGCGGTGTGGATGACGGTCACCGACTACCTCACCCCGAGCACGCTGATGCTCGCCGAGGTCGGCAGCGACAAGGCGCCGGACACGCTCAAGACGATGCCGGCGTTCTTCGATGCGTCCACGCATGAGGTCGAACAGCATTTCGCCACGTCCAAGGACGGCACCCGCGTGCCTTACTTCCTCGTGCGCCCGAAGGACATGCAGCTCGACGGCAGCAACCCGACGCTGCTCTACGGCTACGGCGGCTTCGAGATCTCGCTTACCCCGGGCTACTCGGGCGGCGTGGGCAAGGGCTGGCTGGAGAAGGGTGGGGTGTACGCGGTCGCCAACATCCGCGGCGGCGGCGAGTACGGCCCGCGCTGGCACCAGGCCGCGCTCAAGCAGAACCGCCACAAGGCCTACGAGGACTTCGCCGCGGTCGCGCAGGACATGATCGCCCGCAAGATCACCTCGCCGGCGCACCTGGGCATCCGCGGCGGCAGCAACGGCGGCCTGCTGACCGGCAACATGCTCACCCAGTATCCCGAGCTGTTCGGCGCGGTGGTGATCCAGGTGCCGCTGCTCGACATGCAGCGCTATCACCAGCTGCTCGCCGGCGCGTCGTGGATGGCCGAGTACGGCAATCCGGACAAGCCCGAGGAGTGGGCGTTCATCCGCACGTTCTCGCCCTACCACCTGTTCGACCCGGCGAAGGACTATCCGCCGACGCTGATCCTGACCTCCACGCGCGACGACCGCGTGCACCCCGGCCATGCGCGCAAGATGATGGCCAGGATGTCGGAGGCCGGAAAGGACGTGCGCTACTACGAGAACATCGAGGGCGGCCACGGCGGCGCGGCGAACAACCGCCAGCAGGCGCACATGGACGCGCTGTACCTGACGTTCCTGTGGCAGCAGCTGGCCAAGTGATTCCTCCCCGCACCGGTCGCGCCCGCGGCCGGTGCCCCTGGCAGCGTCGCGATCGCGGCGCACGGACCCCTCGATGACGACCTCCTTTTCCCGCGCCGCCATGCTGGCCGCGCCGATCCTGACGAGCCTGAGCCTGATGAGCGTTTCCCTGTCCGCGTCCGCCGCGCTGCCGGCGCCGCCCGACGCCGAGCAGCGTCCGCATACCGTCGAGGCGCCGCACGGCGCCAAGCGCGAGGATCCCTACTACTGGCTGCGCGACGACAAGCGCGAGGACCGGGCGATGCTCGGCTACCTGGAGGCCGAGAACGCCTACGCCGACGCTGTGCTCGCGCCGCTCAAGGCAGTCGAGGACCGCCTGTACGACGAGATCGTCGGCCGCATCCAGCAGGACGACAGCTCGGTGCCCTACCGCGACCGCGGCTTCTGGTACTACTCGCGTTTCGAGACCGGCAAGGACTATCCGGTGCATGCCCGCCGCGCCGACGCCCCCGGCGTCGACGCGCTGTCGATCCAGGCCGCCAACGCCCGGGGCGACTTCGCCGGCGAGCAGGTCCTGCTCGACGTCAACCAGCTCGCCGAGGGCAAGGACTACTACTCGGTCGGCGACTGGGACGTGACCCGCGACAACCGCATCCTCGCCTACGCCGACGACACCAACGGACGTCGCCAGTACACGGTGCGCTTCAGGAATCTCGAAACCGGCGAGGTCTATCCCGAGACCATCCCCGGCGTGTCGGCGAACCTCGTCTGGGCCGACGACGGCAAGACCCTGTTCTACGTCGAGAACGACCCCGAGACGCTGCTGACCGTGCGTGTGAAGAAGCACGTGCTCGGCACGCCGGTCGCCGACGACGTGCTGGTCTACGAGGAGAAGGACGACAGCTTCTACATGGGCATCGACCGCACGCGCGACGACAGGTTCATCGTCATCGGCGTCGGCAGCACCGTGTCGAGCGAGACGCGCTACGCGCCGGCCGATAACCCGGAGACCTTCACCGTGCTCGCGCCGCGCGCGCGCGACGTCGAGTACGACGCCGATCATCTGGGCGACCGCTGGGTCATCCGCACCAACGCGGACAAGGCGACCAACTTCAAGCTCGTCACCGCGCCGAGCAATGCCACGTCGCGCAAGCAGTGGACCGATCTGGTGCCGCATCGCGACGACGTCTACATCGAAGGCTACGAGCTGTTCGACGGCTTCACCGCGATCGAGGAACGCGCGCAGGCGCTGACCCGCGTGCGCGTGCTCAAGAATGATGGCAGCGACACGTTCGTGCAGGCCGACGAGCCGGCGTACGCGATGGGCCTGTCGATCAACTCCGAGCCCGACACCGACTGGCTGCGCTACAGCTATACCTCGCTGACCACGCCGGCGACGGCGTTCGAGGTCAACACGCGCACCGGCGAGCGTCGCCAGCTCAAGCAGCAGGCGGTGATCGGCTACGACCCGGCGAACTACGTCACCGAGCGCGTGTGGACGACCGCGCGCGACGGCAAGCGCGTGCCGGTCTCGCTGGTCTACCGCAAGGGGTTCGCGAAGGACGGCACCGCCGCGCTGCTGCAGTACGGCTACGGCAGCTACGGCGCGTCGATGGATCCGGGCTTCTCGGTGACCAATGTCAGCCTGCTCGATCGCGGCATGGTCTACGCGATCGCGCACATCCGCGGCGGCGAGGAGATGGGCCGCGCCTGGTACGACGATGGCAAGCTGCTCAACAAGGTCAACACCTTCACCGACTTCATCGACGTCACCGACGATCTGGTGAAGCAGGGGTATGCGGCGCCCGATCGCGTCGCCGCCTACGGCGGCAGCGCCGGCGGCCTGCTGATGGGCGCGATCTCGAACATGGCGCCGGACAAGTACCGCGTGATCCTGTCCCAGGTGCCGTTCGTCGACGTGGTCACGACGATGCTCGACCCGAGCATCCCGCTGACGACCAACGAGTACGACGAGTGGGGCAACCCCGAGGACAAGCGCTACTACGATTACATCCTCGGCTACTCGCCCTACGACAACCTCGAGGCCAAGGCCTATCCGGCGATGTTCGTCGGCACCGGCCTGTGGGACTCGCAGGTGCAGTACTGGGAGCCGGCGAAGTACGTCGCGCGGCTGCGCGACCTCAACACCGGCACGCATCCGGTGGTGTTCCGGACGAACATGGAGGCCGGCCACGGCGGCAAGTCGGGCCGCTTCCGCCGCTACCGCGAGTCGGCCGAGATGTATGCGTTCATGCTCGACCAGCTGGGCCTGCGCGAGGCCCAGGCCGCGCAGGCCGGTCGCTGAGGCGTGCCCGGCGGCCCGTTGACGCGGGCCGCCGGGCGTAGCAGAATGCGCGGCTCGTCGCGAATGCGACGGGTGCCCGATGGCTATGTAGCTCAGCCGGTTAGAGCACAGCACTCATAATGCTGGGGTCGGTGGTTCGAGTCCACCCATAGCCACCATCGGCGCATCCCCGAAAAACCCGCCTGCATGGCGGGTTTTTGCTGTCCGGGGCCCGGTCGCGCCGCGGCTGTGCCGGCCGTATCGCAGGCAGGGTCCGGCCTCCGGCTTGTCCGGCCGCTCCCGGATCGCGCCGCGCGCTCGGCGGCGATGCCCCCCCCCGGCGGGCCCCGTGCCAACGATGCACGCTCGGCCTGCCGCCCGGCAGGTCCGCTCACGGCAACGTGGCGATGTCCGGCGCAGGGTCGATGCATGGACGCCTCTTTCGATCTGCTGTCGCCCTCGCGTGCCGCCCTGCACGGCGGGATCGGCAACGGAATGCGATCGATGCCGCGGGCGCATTGCCGATGAGCGCGCCGACTGCGCCGTTCGCCGGGTTCTGGCAGGCCGGGTTCGAAGGCGCTGACCACGTCAACGGCAGCGCGCAGGCGCTGTGCATGAATTCGGCGACCGGCCACTTGGCCGACCCCGCTGGCGACTACCGCCGCATGGCGCGGCTGGGCCTGCGCTGCGCCCGCGAGAGCGCGGGCTGGCGCTCGATCGAGCGCGCCGGCGACGGGCGCTACGATTTCGACGGCGTTGGCCTCCGGGCGCGTGCTGCGCGTGCGCACGGCATTCAGCTGCTGTGGACGTTCTTCCACTACGGCATGCCGCAGGGTCTGGACATCTTCTCGCCGACGTTCGTCGCGCGCTTCGCCGACTACGCGCATGCGCTGGCGCGGTTTCTGGTCCCGTACCACATGGACGGCGAGGTGCCGGTCTACACGCCGGTCAACGAGATCTCGTTCCTCGCCTGGGCGGTGTGCGAGACCGGGCTGATGCACCCGCACCGCGGCGATCGCCCGCATGACGGCCATGCGCTGAAGATGCAGCTGGTGCGCGCGGCGATCGCGGCGACCGACGCGATCCACGCGGCCGATCCGCGCGCGCGGATCCTGTCGGTCGACCCGCTGATCCACGTCGTGGCCGACACGCCCGAACGCGCCGACGACGCGCAGCGCGAGGCCGGATTCCAGTACCACGCCTGGGACATGCTCGCCGGCCGCCTGGAGCCGCAGCCCGGCGGGTCGATGCGGCACCTGGACATCGTCGGCATCAATTACTACCCACACAACCAATGGATCGTCGGCAGCCGCGACACGTTGCGCTGGCCCGACGATCCACGACGCCGGCCGCTGTCGGCGCTGCTGCTCGACGTGCACGCGCGCTACGGCCGGCCGATGGCGATCAGCGAGACCAGCCATACCGACGCGCAGCGCGGACCGTGGCTGGCCGACGTCTGCGCGGAGGTCGCGCTCGCCCGTGACGGCGGCGCCCGCGTCGACGGGATCTGCCTGTACCCGGCGCTCGACCGGCCCGACTGGGAGCAGCCCGCGCACTGGCATCGCAGCGGCCTGTGGCACGTGCAGCCGGGCACGCTCGAACGCCGGCTCGACGCCGACTACGCGCAGGCGCTCGCGCGTGCGCAACACACGATGCGACGCGCGGACCGTCCGCCGTCCGTCCACTTCGGAACCACCATGAAGACTCTGATCGTGTTCTCGCACCTGCGCTGGGGCTTCGTCTACCAGCGCCCGCAGCACCTGCTCGGCCGCCTCGCGGCGCACTGGGACATCCTGTTCGTCGAGGAGCCGGTGCCCGGCGATCCCGGACTGCACGTCACCACGCCGGCGCCCGGGGTCACCGTGCTGCAGCCGCGCACGCGCGCCGAGGGGCATGGCTTCGCCGACAGCCAGTTCGAACCGGTCGGCGCGCTGCTGCGCGCGTATCTCGCGGGACACGACGTCGGCCGCTACGGCGTCTGGCTCTACACCCCGATGGCGCTGCCGCTGCTCGCCGGTCTGGCGCCGGAGGTCGTCGTCTACGATTGCATGGACGAGCTGAGCGCGTTCAAGGACGCGCCGCCGCAACTGCTGCGGCGCGAGACCACGCTGCTCGACATCGCCAGCGTGGTGTTCACCGGCGGGCCCTCGCTCTACGACGCCAAGCGCACCGCCAGTCCCAACGTGCATGCGCTGCCCAGCAGCGTCGACGCGGCGCACTTCGCGCCGCGCGAGGCAGGCGCGGTGGCGGAGCGGCTGTTCGCGGGCATCGCGCATCCGCGGCTGGGCTATTACGGCGTGATCGACGAGCGCCTGGACCTGGACCTGCTCGCCGGCCTGGCCGACGCCCGGCCCGACTGGCAGGTCTGCCTGGTGGGCCCCGTCGTCAAGATCGACCCGGCGTCGCTGCCGCAGCGCGCGAACCTGCACTACCTGCCGCAGCAGGCCTACGAGGATCTGCCCGAGGTGCTCGCGGCCTGGGACGTCTGCCTGATGCCGTTCGCGCGCAACGAGGCCACCCGCTTCATCAGTCCGACCAAGACGCTCGAGTACATGGGCGCCGGCAAGCCGGTGGTCAGCACCGAGATCGCGGACGTGCGCCGGCTGTATGCCGATGGGGTCGCGCTGGCGACCGGCACCGACGCGTTCGTGGCGGCCTGCGAGGCGGCGCTGGGCGAATCGGGGCCGCAGCGCGAGGCGCGGCAGGCGGCGCAGCGGCGGCTCGTCGCGCGCACGTCCTGGGATGCCGCGGCCGAGACGGTCGCGCGCGAGATCGGCGCCGCACTGGCCCACGGGCTGCGGCCGCGGGCGAAGGCGTACCTGGCTGGCCGCCAGGTCGTCCCGCTGGCGGCGTCCGAGCGCGCGGGTGCGCGCGCCGCACCGGTCGACTGCCTGATCGTCGGCGCCGGGCCCACCGGCCTGTCGGCGGCGCTGCACTACGGTGCCGGCAGCCTGCTCGTCGAGGCCAACGACCGGGTCGGCGGCTGGTGCCGGTCGATCGAGGACCACGGCTTCGTGTTCGACTATGCCGGCCACATCATGTTCTCCAACGACGCCGACGTACTGGCGCTGTACGAGAAGCTGCTCGGCGACAACCTGCATTGGCAGGACCGCGAGGCCTGGATCTACAGCAAGGGCGTGCACACGCGCTATCCGTTCCAGAGCGCGCTGTACGGACTGCCGACGGACGTGCTCAAGGAATGCCTGGTCGGCGCGATCGAGGCGCGCTTCGGCGCGATCGACGGCAGCGGCGAGCAGGCGACGCCGCGGTCCTGCGACGCCCGGGCCGCGCGGCTGGAGGACTGCTGCGCCGACGGCGTCGTGCCCGCGGACCCGGCCGGCGACGTCAAGGACCACGCCGGCACGGCGGTCGCGCTGTCGAAGCGTCGCGCGCCGCGCAACTTCGAGGCGTTCATCTACGAGGTCTGGGGCGCCGGCGTCGCGCGGCATTTCGCCGTGCCCTACAACCTCAAGCTGTGGACGGTGCCGCTGCGGGAGATGGAAACCTCGTGGCTCGGCGGCCGCGTGCCGCTGCCCGATCTGGAGGAGATGATCGACGGCGCGCTGCGCCCGGTCGCGCGGCCGGTCGGACCCAACGCGCGCTTCGGCTATCCCCGCCACGGCGGGTTCCAGGCACTGATGGACGGGTTCCTGCCGCACCTGGAAGGCGAATTGCTGACCTCGACCCGGATGACCGCGCTGCATCCCGAAAGCCGCGTCGCCGAGTTCTCCGATGGCCGACAGCGCAGCTATCGCGCGCTGGTCAGCACGCTGCCGCTGCCCGAACTGGTCCGGCTGATCGGGGACGAGGCGCCGGAGGAGATCCGCGCCGCCGCCGCGGCATTGCGGCACGTCTCGGTGCGGTGCGTCAATCTGGGCATCGGGCGTGCCGGGCTGACCGACAAGCACTGGATCTACTACCCCGAGGACACGGTGTTCCACCGCATCTTCGTGCAGGGCAACGCCAGCCCGCACAACAATCCGCCCGGCGGCTTCGGATTGACCTGCGAGATCACCTATTCGCCGACCAAGCCGCTGCCCTGCGACGATGCCGGGCTCGTCGCGCGCTGCATCGCCGAATGCCGCCAGGTCGGCATGCTGCGCGACGACGATCCGGTGCTGACCGCGAACGTGGTCGACATGCCCTACGCCTACGTGATCTACGACCACGCGCGCGCGGCCAGCGTCGCGACGATCCGGCAGTGGCTCGCCGCGCGCGGCATCGTGCTCGCCGGGCGCTACAGCGAATGGGAGTACTACAACTCCGACCATGCGTTCCTGGCCGGCAAGCGCGCCGCGCAGGCGCTGCGGCAGGCGCGGGTCGCGGGCGTCGGAAGTGCGTGAGGGAGCCGGGCGGCCAGACGGCCGCCCGCCCGGCAAGGCGTCGGGCGGGCAGGCACCGAGCCGGCCGTGTTACCGCATGGCCTGAACGGCACGGTCGCCACCACGGCCCCCGGTGAGGCGTCGCCGGCGCGCTTGTCGCCCCGCGGCGCCCATGGCAGAGTCGGGGACAGTGACGCCAAGTCAATCGCATTAGGAGTCCGCATCGTGATCGATCCGGACGGGTTCAGGCCCAATGTCGGCATCGTGCTGATGCACCCGGACGGGCGCGTGTTCTGGGCGCGCCGGGTGCGTCGCGATGGCTGGCAATTCCCGCAGGGCGGGATGAATACCGACGAGACGCCGCTCGAGGCCATGTACCGCGAGCTGCGCGAGGAGACCGGGCTGCTGCCCGAGCACGTGGCCGTGCTCGGCGCCACGCCCGGCTGGTTGCGCTATCGCCTGCCGCAGCGAGCGATCCGCCGCAACGACCGGATCGTGTGCATCGGCCAGAAGCAGGTCTGGTTCCTGCTGCAGTTCGTCGGCGACGAGACCCACCTGCGGCTCGACCTGTCGGACAAGCCGGAGTTCGATCACTGGCGCTGGGTGGATTTCTGGTATCCGCTCGACCACGTGGTGATGTTCAAGCGCGGGGTCTACGTCAGCGCGCTGCGGCACCTGGCCCCGTACGCACGCCAGGTCGCCGGGACGCAGGCGATCCCCCAGACCGCGGTCGAGCGGCCCCGCGGCCGCCGGCCCCAGCGCCGGGCACGGCGGCCCGAGGCCATGCGCAACCGGGATTCCGACGGGCACAGCTGAACGTTTCTCATTTGACAGTGATTCTCGTTTGTGGCCGAATAGTGTCCTCAGCCCCGGCCAGGACCGCAGCCTTGTTCGTCTGCATCTGCAACGGCGTCACCGACGCCCAGATCCGCCAAGCCGCCGCCAACGGCTGCCGCGAAGTGTCCGAGCTGACGATGCGCACCGGATGCGGCGCGACCTGCGGCAGCTGCACCGACATGGCCGCCGGCCTGCTCGACGAGTACCACGCCGCGCGCACGCAGACGTTCGAGCTGCCGCTGATCGCTTCGGCCGCCTGACGCGCGGCCACCCGCCGTTCAAGTCCCGAGGAATGCGCACGATTCGCGTTCCTTCATCGGCGTGCGCGTCCCGCTAGAGTGGGCGCCTTTCCCCCGACAGGACGCACCGCGATGAAGGGCGACGCGCAGGTCATTCGCTACCTCAACCAGGCGCTGTACAACGAACTCACGGCGATCAACCAGTACTTCCTGCACGCCAAGATGCTCAAGCACTGGGGTCTGGAGGCGCTGGGCAAGCACGAGTACAAGGAATCGATCGAGGAGATGAAGCACGCCGATGCGTTGTCCGAGCGCATCCTGTTCCTCGATGGGCTGCCGAACTTCCAGGCGCTGGGCAAGCTGCGCATCGGCGAGACGCCGCGCGAGATGCTCGAATGCGACCTCGCGCTGGAGATGGACGGCCTGCCGGTGCTGCGCGAGGCGATCGCGCATTGCGAGCAGGTCGGCGATTTCGTCAGCCGCAAGCTGCTGGCCGACATCCTCGAGAACGAGGAGGAGCACGTCGACTGGCTGGAGACGCAGCTCGACCTGATCGCCCGCATCGGCGAGGAGAACTACCTGCAGAGCCAGATGGGCGACGACTGAGCCGTCCGCCGGCGTCTGCGTGGCGCCGGCGGCGTCTCAGCCGGGGACCGGCCCCCGGGCCCGCAGCGCGTCGCGCGCACGGGCGAACGCCGCAGTCAGCCGCCCGACCGCGGCCTCGGCATCGTCGAGCGTCCCCGCACGTGCCGCCGCCTCGATCCCCCGGGCCTCGGCCGACAGCGCCAGCGCGCCGAGGTTGGCGCTCGAGGACTTGAGCGAATGTGCGGCTTCGCGCATCGCCTCGTGGTCGCCCGCCGCCGCCGCGCGTTCGAAGGTGGCGAGCAGGCGCGGCGTGTCGTCGAGGAACACCGCGACCAGCCGGTCGACGTCGTCGCCGAGCAGGTCGCGCAGATCGTCGAGCACCTCGCCGTCGAGGACCGCAGGGCCGGCCGCGACCGGCGCCGCCACCGCGGGCGGCGCGACGACCGGCGACGACGCAGGTCCGCCGGATGCGGACGTCGCCGGCAACGGGACTGCCGGTGCCGGGACCGCATCGGGCGCCGGCGCGGCAGCGCCGCCGGGCGGCCACCAGCGCGCCAGGCAACGCGCCAGCTCGTTGCGGGTGACCGGCTTGGCGAGGTAGTCGTCCATGCCGGCATCGAGGCACTTCTGCCGGTCGCCGGCCATTGCGTTGGCGGTCATCGCGACGATCGGCAGCCGGTGGCCGGCCCCCGATGCCGCCTCGCGCTCGCGCCAGCGCCGGGTCGCGGTGTAGCCGTCCATCACCGGCATCTGGCAATCCATCAGCACGATGTCGTGGCCGCCCTCGGCCAGCCTGGCGAGCGCGATCTCGCCGTTGCTGGCGGTCTCGCAGCGCATGCCGAGCACGTCCAGCAACCGCTGGCCGACCATCAGGTTGACCGGGTTGTCCTCGACCAGCAGCACGCGCGGCGTGCCGGCGGGCGCGTCCTGCGGCGCACCGGTGGCGGGCGGGCGCGGGACCGGTGCGGTCGCGCCGGCAAGCGTCGGCGGCTCGGGCCCGGGGCGCGATGCCGCCGGCGGATCGCCGAGGATCGCCTCGCGCAGGCGCGCGTCGGAGACCTGCCGGCCGAGCAGGATCGCCTCGTCCTGCGGCCCGTCGGCCGGCGGCGCCTCGTCCTGCAGGCACACTAGGCGCGGCCGGCCGTAGTCGGCGTGGCGGGCGAGGTTGCGCCGGAGCGCGACGCCCCCGTCGCGCAGCCCGACCAGGTCGGCGACGACGACCGAGCACGCCGCCGACGGGCCCTTGCCGGCCGCCTCGCGCAGCAGTTCGAGCGCCTCGTGCGTGGTGTCGGCCGACATCACGCGCAGGCCCCAGTTCGACAGCAGCAGTCCCAGGCGCGTGCGCAGCCGCGCATCGGTGGTCAGCAGCAGGGCGTGGCCCGAACCGCCGGCCGCATCGACCGCCGGCATGTCGCCCTGGGCCTTGCGCAGCGGGATCTCGAACCAGAACGTCGATCCGGCGCCGGGCGCGGACGTCACGCCGATCGTCCCGCCCATCAGCTCGACGATGCGCCGCGAGATCGCCAGGCCCAGGCCGGTGCCGCCGTAGAGCCGCGTCGTCGACGCGTCGGCCTGGCTGAAGGCCTGGAACAGCCGCGCCTGGCCCTGCGCGGAGATGCCGATGCCGGTGTCGCGGACCTCGAACCGGAGCTGGTGGCGCGTCGGCGTCTCGCCCAGCCGGCGCACGTCGACGGTGATGCCGCCGCGCTCGGTGAACTTGACCGCGTTGCTGAGCAGGTTGCTGAGGATCTGCCGCAGTCGCACCGGATCGCCGCGGACCGCCAGCCGGACCGCCGGGTCGATCTGCAGCTGCATGTGCAGGCCCTTGGCCTGCGCCTGGCGGTCCATCGGCTGGACCACGCCCTGCAGCAGTTCGCGCAGGTTGAAGCCGGTGACCTCCAGGTCGAGGCGGTCGGATTCGAGCTTGGAGTAGTCGAGGATGTCGTCGACGATGCGCTGCATCTGCTGCGCCGACAGGTAGGCGGTCCGGACCAGTTCGAGGTGGTCGGCCGGCAGCGGTGCGTGCAGCAGCAGGTCGAGCATCGGCGTGATGCCGTTGAGCGGCGTGCGGATCTCGTGGCTCATCGTCGCCAGGAACTCGCCCTTGGCCATCACCGCCGACTCGGCTGCGGTCTTGGCTTGGCGCAGCTGCTGCTCGAGATGGGTGTGCGCGTCGAGTTCGCGCTGCAGCCGCGCGTGGGTCTGCGCGTCCTGCTGCGCCTGCGCGAGGGCCTCGTCGAGTGCCGCGTCGTGGCGGCGCAGCGGCGCGGCGAGCGCCCAGGTAGCGAGCGCGGCGACGGCGGCGAGCGCCAGCGCGACGATCGCCCAGGGGCCGGGGACGGCCAGCGCCTGCAGCAGCGAAGCGGCCGCCGCGGCGAGGGCCGCCGCGAACGCGCTCCAGCGCAGCGCCGATGCCGACATCGCGTCCTACAGCACCGAGTGGTGGAAGTCGAAGTCGAGCGCGTCGGCCACGCGCTGCACGAGGTTGCCTTGGATGTAGTCGATGCCGCTCATCCACAGCGTGGCCGCGGCCTGCGGGTTCTCGACCTGCTGGCCGATCACCTGCAGCCCGAGCCGGTGCGCGCGCTCGACCGCGCCGCGCATCTCGTCGCGCACGCGCGGTTCGTCGAGCTGGCGCGAGTAGCGGCCCGACAGGCGCACGAAGCCCAGCGGCAGCTGCGCGAGCAGCGCGTTGGCCTCCTCGCCGTCGCTGTATTGCCCCAGGCACAGCTGCACGCCGGCCGGCACCATGCGCGCGCAGAACTCCTGCAGCGACAGCGCGTGGATCAGCGCGTCGTCCTGACGGACGTCGATGACCAGCGCGGCGCCCGGGACGCCGGCCTCGTCCAGGCGCTGCAGCAGCCAGTCCGCGTAGCCCGGGTGCACCAGGCTGCGCGAGGACTGCGACACGAACAGCCGCATCGCGCCGCCGCGCTGCGTGCGTTCGGCGAGCGTGGCCACCGCCAGCTCCAGCACGCGCCGGTCGATGTCGAGCAGCAGGCCGGCCAGCTCGGCGGCCGGCAGGATGCGCGCGGCCGAGTGCAGCTCGCCGTCGCGGCCGCGCAGGCGCAGCAGCGTCTGGTACTGCGGCTCGTCGCCGCCGGCGACCGAGACGATCGGCTGGAACGCCAGCTCGATGCGGCCTTCGTCGAGCGCGCCGCGCAGGTCTTCCGACAGCGACGGCGCCGCGTCGCCGGGCGCGGTGGCCGGCGCGGGGATGTGCACCGCGATGCCGGCCGGGGTGCCGCGCGCGTCGCGCAGCGCCTGCTCGGCGGCGGCCAGTGCGCTGCCCGGGTCCTCGTAGGCGTGCGCGAGATCGGCGTAACCGATCAGCGCGCGCAGGCGGATGCTCTGGCCCGCGAGCGGGAACGGGTGGCTGCCGATGCCGTCGCGCAGCCCGCGCGCCCAGGCGTCGAGCGCGGTCCGGTCGACCGTCGGCGCGAAGATCAGGAACGTGTTGTCGTTCAGGCGTGTCGCCGCGGCGCCGTCGACCAGCTGGCGCAGGTGCCGGCCGGCATCGGTGAGGATGGTCTCGAGCCCGGCGTAGCCGTAGCGGTCGCGCAGTGCGGTGATGCCCTCGATCTCGACGAACGCGAGCGCGCCGCGCGGCTGCGCGGGGATCGCCTCGGCCAGCTGCTGCAGCAGTTGCAGCCGGCTGTTGAGCCCGGTCACCGGGTTGCGGCCGGGGTCGGGCATCTGCTGCAGGGTGCGCGCGCGCCGGATGCGGTTCTGGACCGCCGACACCAGATGCCGCGGCCGCACCGGCTTGGTCAGGAAGTCGTCGGCGCCGACCTCCAGTGCCTCGAACTGGCGTTCCGGATCGACGTCGCCGGTCAGGAACACCACCGGGATGTGGCGGTGCGCCGGTTGCTGGCGCAGCAGCGCGGTCAGCTCGGCGCCGTCCATGCCAGGCATGTGCAGGTCCATCAGCACCAGGTCGGGTGCGAAGTCGGCGACGGTCGACAGGAACTCGTTGGCGATCGCGACCACGCGCGCCTGCAGCCCGGCGCCGTTGAGCACGCTCTCGGCGAACAGGGCCTGGCTCGGATCGTCCTCGACGACCAGCACGCGGTATGGCCGGCCCTCGTCGGACAGCGGCACGGTGCCGGCCTCGGCGGCGCCGGCGGCCGCGTCGGTCGCGTCCGGCAGCGACGGCCGGCCGGCATCGGCCGCCCACCGTCGCCAGTACGCAGTGGGGGGGAACTCCGCGCGTTGCGGATTGTCGGCGTCGGACATGGGGGGACTGTGGCGCGAAGCTCGGGAAGGCGCAACTTTACCCGGGCCGCAATCAGGAGCGCGGCAAGGCGGTGGCGCGACGCCGGCGGCCGCGGCCGAACACGCGGCGCCACAGCCAGGCCAGCGCGACCGCGCAGGCCAGCGCGACCGTCGCCACCAGCGCCAGGGCCAGCCACGGCGAGGCCAGTGCCAGTCCGAGCGCGCCGACGGTCAGCACGTCCTCGGCCGACGACGCGGCCAGGTTGCTCGCCGGCCCGGGCGAGAGGTTGAGCAGTGCCCGGGAGCCTGCCTTGAGCGCGTGGCTGGTCAGTGCGACGCCCGCGCCGGTGGCGAGCATGCCGGCGCCCAGTTCGCCGTCGGGCGAGAGCGCGGCGGCGGCGAGGAACGCGCCCGCCGGCACCCGCGCCAGGGTCTGCAGCAGGTCCCAGCCCGAATCGACGCCCGGGATCTTGTCGGCGAGGAACTCAGTCAGCGCGAGCACGCCCGACACGCCGAGCACCCACGGCGAGCTCGTCGCCTCCAGCGCCGGCGGCAGGTCGAGCCAGCCCAGCGCGCCGGCCACGCCGACGCCGAACACGGTCAGGTAGGCGCGCACGCCTGCCAGCCACGCCAGCAGCACGCCGACCGCGAACAGATGGGCTTCGGACATCGGACCTCCGGGCGGCACGGCAGGAAAGGACAACCCACCCCAAACGCCGGCGAGTATAGGCAGCCCGGCGGCTTGACTGCGATTCGCCGCGCTCGCTATATCTCCCCGGATGACCCGACCCGCGCCCTCCGGGCAGTCCCCGTCGCCGTCGCCGCCCGGCACGCCCGTCCGCTCCGCGCAGGGCCTGCGCTGGACGCTGGCCCTGCTGGTGCTCGTGGCCCTGTCGCTGCTGTTCGGCAGCTGGGGCGCCTGGCAGCTGTTCGCGCCGGGCGCGGCCAACCCGCAGCGCCAGCTCGCGGCCCAGGCCGCGCAGATCGAGGACCTGCAGCAGCAGGTCGCCACGCTGACCCGCTCCGACCAGATCAGCCGCGACGCCAACCGCGAACTGCAGGGCACGCTGGCCGAGCGCGACGAGGAGATCGCCGCGCTGCGCGCCGACGTCGCGTTCTACGAGCGCTTCGTCGGCTCTACGACGCAGGGACGCGGCCTGACCGTGCACGAGCTGCGGATGCAGCCGCGGACCGACCAGGGCTGGCACTACACGGCCACGCTGACCCAGAGTCTGGCCCGCGACGCGGCCAGCGCCGGCGAGATGCGCCTGGCGATCGAAGGCACCCGCGACGGTCGGCTCGAGACGCTGGCCTGGTCGGACCTGCGCCAGCGCGCGGACGCGGCCGGCGTGCCGTACTCGTTCAAGTATTTCCAGCAGGTCGAGGGCGACGTCGTGCTGCCGCCCGGGTTCCAGCCGCTGCGGGTGACGGTGCGGCTGGCGCCGGCCGGTCGCGGCGCGGCGGTCGAACGCGCGTTCAGCTGGGCGGACGTGACGCCGCGTTCCGTCCCCGACGCTTGAACGCGGTCGCCGGGCCCCCCATCCTGTCGGGCATGAGCGAAGTGCTGACCATCGAAGGCCCCGGCTACCAGTCCCTGGAGCGGCCGCTGGAGTTCACGCCCGCCGCCGCGGCCAAGGTGCGCGAGCTGATCGACGGCGAGGGCAACCCGGCGCTGAACCTGCGCGTCTACATCCAGGGCGGTGGCTGTTCGGGCTTCCAGTACGGCTTCGAGTTCGACGAGGAGCGCGCCGAGGACGACCTGGCGATCGTCACCGACGACGTCACGCTGGTGGTCGACCCGCTGAGCCTGCAGTACCTGATGGGCGCGGCGGTCGACTACGTCGAAAGCCTGCACGGCGCGCAGTTCACGATCCGCAACCCGAACGCGAAGTCGACCTGCGGCTGCGGCAGCAGCTTCACGGTCTGAGCCAAGGGCGGCGTGCGCGCCGCCGCCTCCCGCCGGTCCCGGCCCGTGTCGCCATCGCGACACAGCGGCCGGCGATAATGCCGGCATGGACTTCCGTTTCGTCGACGCCCCGCTCGATCGCGCCGAACACCTGCGGACCGACAGCGCCGCGCCCGCGCGGCTGTGGCCGGATGCGCGCGTGCTGGTGGTCGACGCGCACGGCGATGCGGCCGTCGACGGCGACGGCGCGCCGCCGGCGCTGACCGGTACCGCACTGGGCGAGCGTCCGGCCTCGGCGGTGTTCCTGGGCCTGCACGGCGAGCGCGGCTGGTTCGCGCTGCCGGCCGAGGATGCGCCCGACGGGCTGCCGGTGCAGGGCTTCGTGGACCTGCGCAGCGCGGCGGCGCAATGGCCGCTGCGCGATTCCACCGCGTTCGCGCAGGCGCGCGCGGTGCTGCACTGGCGGTCGCGGCACCGGCACTGCGGCGTCTGCGGCGCGGCGCTCGCATGGGCGCGCGCCGGCTGGCTCGGCCGCTGCCCGCAGTGCGGGACCGAACACTATCCGCGGACCGATCCGGCGATCATCGTCGCGGTGACCGACGGCCCGCGGCTGCTGCTCGGGCGGCAGGCGGCCTGGCCGGCGCGCCGCTACTCCACGCTCGCCGGCTTCGTCGAGCCGGGCGAGACGCTCGAGCAGACCGTCGCACGCGAGGTGTTCGAGGAAAGCGCGGTGCGGGTGCGCAACTGCCGCTACCTCGCCTCGCAGCCCTGGCCGTTTCCGTCGTCGTTGATGCTCGGGTTCCTCGCCGAGGCCGAGCCCGACGTCCCGCAGGTCAACGACGAGCTCGAGGACGCGCGCTGGTTCGACGCCGAGGCGGTCGGTGCCGCGTTGCGCGACGCCCATCCCGACCTGCTGCTGTCGCCGATGCTGTCGATCTCGCGCTGGCTGATCGCGCGCTGGCACGCGCTGCGCACCGGCACCGACGCCGCTTGAGGCGGATTCAGCCAAGCCCGCCGGGCGCGAGCCAGGTGAAGGGCGGCCAGGGCAGGTTGCGGGCGACCCAGTAGACCGACAGCAGCACCAGCCAGAACGTCGCCGTCGACAGCCGCGCGGCGACCGGCTGCAGCCACGCGGGCCGCCAGCCCAGGCGCCAGGCCAGCGCCAGCGGCGAGAGCGCGAGCAGCACCAGCAGCAGGGGATTCATCGAGAACGCCTGCGGCAGGTCGCCGTGGACGAGTGCGTGCAGGCAGCGGGTGAGCCCGCAGCCCGGGCAGACCCAGCCGGTCGCGGCGTAGAACATGCACGGCGGGAACGGACTGCCCGGCGCGTTCGGATCGAAGGTGCGCAGCAGCCAGACGCCGGCCGCGGCGGCCGCCAGACCGCCGCCCGCGAGGGCGACGGTGGCGGTGCGCACGCGCGCCACGGGGTGCTGGCCGTGCACGTGGGACATCAGACGCCGCTCTGGATCTGGTCGAAGATCATCTGGTACTGCTCCATGCCGCCGCCGAGCGTGAGCGAGTAGATCGTCCACAGCAGGCCGAGGATGCACAGGCCGGTGGTGACCCAGCACCAGGTCTTGGCGGTGTTGGACGCGCGCTGTGCGCCGGCCAGGTCGCCCTGGCCCAGCAGCGTGTTGACCTTGGCCGCGAACACGATCGCGACGATGCCCGGGATCGTGCCGACGATGCAGCACAGGCACAGCGAGAGCACGGTGGCGATGATCGCCCACGCCAGGTGGTTGGGCACCGTGCCCGGGGCGATCGGCGCGCCGGGCAGCGGGGTGCCCGGGGCGGCGTACGGACCGGGCGGGGGCGGCGGGATGGTGCTCATGTGGTGCTCTCCTCGAGGATGGGTAGAACGGTGGACGACAACACGGAACGGCGGATCGAAACGACGGCCGGTGCAGCCTAGGCGCGGACCGCGTCGCTAGCGCGTGGACGACTGGGTGGCGTTGGCCGCGAGCACCGAGGACACGATGGCGGTGGCGATCCAGCACACCGGCCAGGTGAAGAACCCGACGACCACGAAGCACAGCAGCAGGTTGACCAGCGCGACCGCCCAGTAGCCGAACATGAAGAGCAGGCCGGTGCCGACCCGGCCCGCATAGAGGTGGCCGACGCCGAAGGTCTGGACCAGCGCCCCGGGCAGCAGTTCGAGCAGGACGGCGACGCCGCTCGACCGCGTCGATGCGGGTGCGGCCTGCACGTAGACCACGTGCGGCGACGATGGCGTTGGATCTGGCATGCGGCTCCCCGGTGCGGCGGCCGGCACCGGCGCTGGGCCGGTGTGACCTGAACGGCCGCCAGCGTAACCGAGTCGCGCGCCGCTGGGCAGACGGTCGGGCGTCGCCGGCGCCTCAGGCGGCATCGCCGCGCAGCGCGCGCACCTGCGCCTCGAGCGCGGCGGCGGTGAGCCCGGCGGGGTCCTCGACGCGCGGCGCGGCGACGACCTCGACGTGCGCGCGCAGACGCCGCGGCACGCGCATGCGCGCCAGCCGGTCGCCGGCGTGCGCGTGGTGCCGGCTCCACAGGCTCGTCCACATGCCGCGCAGCGCCAGCGCGACCACCGGCACGCGCTGGCCGCGCGCCTGGGCCCGGGCGAGGATGCGCTCGACCCCGGAGCGGAAGGCGGCGATCTCGCCGTCGCCGGTCAGCCGGCCCTCGGGGAAGATGCCGACCAGCTCGCCCTCGGCCAGCGCCGCGTCGATCGCGTCGAACGCGCGCTGCATCAGCGCCGGGTCCTCCTTCGCGCCGGCGATCGGGATCGCCTTGGCGTGCCGGAAGATCCAGCGCAGCCCGGGAATGTCGAAGATCCGGTGGTACATGACGAACCGCACCGGACGCGGGATCGCCGCCGACAGGATCAGCGCGTCCATGTAGCTGACGTGGTTGCAGACGATCAACGCCGCGCCGTCGGCCGGGATCGCCGGATCGACGTCGCGCTCGCGCAGCCGGTACAGCGTGCGCACCAGCAGCATGCTGGCCAGGCGCATCAGGAACTCGGGCACGATCGTGAAGATCCAGATCGCGACCAGCAGGTTGGCGATCGCCAGCGCCAGGAACACCTGCGGGATCGTCAGGCCCGGCAGCGGAATGGTCAGGCCGCCCAGCGACAGCGATTCGCGTTGCACCAGCACGCCGATCACCGCCGCTGCGACGATGAACAGCGAGTTCTGGATGTTGAGCCCGGCGATCACGCGCGAGAGCTCCGAACGCGGCGTGCGGCTCTGGATCAGCGCGAACAGCGGCACGACGAACACGCCGGTGAACAGTCCCACGCCGACCAGGTCGACCACGATGCGCCAGCCGCCCGGGCCGTCGAGGAAGGCGCCGATCGTCAGGCCGGTCTGCGGCGGCAGGCCGGGCCGGGCGAAGTACAGGTCGAGCAGGAACGCGCTGATGCCGAACGCGCCCAGCGGCACCAGCCCGATCTCGACCGTGCGCCCGGACAGCTTCTCGCACAGCAGCGAGCCGGCGCCGACGCCGACCGAGAACAGCGCCAGCGCGAAGATGTAGAGCGCGGTGTCGTTGGCCACGCCGCCCAGGTACACCTCGGCGTAGGTCGGCAGCTGCGCGGTCAGCACCGTGCCGACGAACCAGAACCACGACACGCCCAGGATCGCGTTGCGCACCGCGAGCTGGCGCCGGGCCAGGCGCAGCACCGCCTTCGATTCGGGGATCGGGTTCCAGTTGACCGTCAGGTCCGGCGCGCCGGCGTCGACCTTCGGGATCAGCCGCGCGACGAGGTTGCCGGCGACCGCGAGCGCGATCACCGAGACCGCTGCCGCTTCCGGTCCGTGGCTGCCGGCCAGCTTGAACACCAGCCCGCCGTAGATCATGCCGGCCAGGATCGAGATCGACGTGCCCATCTCGACCAGGCCGTTGCCGCCGGTCAGCTCCTCGGGCCGCAATACCGACGGCAGGATCGAGTACTTCACCGGCCCGAACAGCGTCGACTGGGTGCCGGTCAGGAACAGCGCGACCAGCAGCACCGGCATGCTCTGCAGCAGGAAGCCGGCGGCGGCCAGCGACATGATCGCGATCTCCATCGCGGTCGTGATCACGATCAGCTTCTGCTTCTCGAGCTTCTCGGCGATCTGGCCGGCGATCGCCGAGAACAGGAAGTAGGGCAGGATGAACAGCGCCGGCGCAAGGTTGGTGTAGAGCGTGCGTTCCTCGGTGCCCACGCCCAGGAAGAACAGCAGCGCGATGATCGACTGCCGATAGACGTTGTCGTTGAAGGCGCCGAGCGCCTGGACCGCGAAGTAGGGCGCGAAACGCCGCTGCCGCAACAGCGCGAACTGGGACTGGCCGGACATGGCGGCTCCTGGACGGACTGCGCGGAGCCTAGCAGGTCGGCATCACCGTCGGCCGGGGCAGGGCGGGTGGCACGCGGCTGTCATCGAGCGTATCCAGACTGCCGCGTGCGGCATGCAGGCCGTGCTTTCGGTCTCGATCGATGTCGGTGTCCCCCGATCCCGCGCCGCGCGCCGGCGCCCGCCTCCATGGCTGAGGCCGTCCGCCGTCCGCGGTGGCGCCGGCTGCTGGCCGGCGTGTGTCTGGCGCTGTTCGCGGCGGCGCTGCTGGGGCCGCGTTCGCGCGCGCTGGCGCCGCCGTCGCTGTCGCCGGACGTGCCGCGATCGCCGGCCGCGCTGGCGGCGTGGATCGAGGCGCGCGAGGCCGCCGTGCCGGGACTTCGGGCAGGCACGGCGGCCCGGATCGTCTGGGCCGATCCCGCGCGGCCGGCACGCGCGCCCTGCGCCATCGTCTACCTGCACGGCTTCACCGCCAGCCACGGCGAAGGCGCGCCCACCCACGCGCAGCTCGCGCGCCGCTTCGGCTGCAACCTGTACCTGCCGCGCCTGCCCGGGCACGGCCTGGACGCGGACGACGCGCTGCGCGGGATCGATGCCGCGCAGTTGCATGCGGCGGCCGCTGAAGCGCTGGCCGTGGGCGGCGTGCTGGGCGAGCGCGTCGTGGTCGTCGGCAGTTCGATGGGCGGTGCGCTGGCCCTGCAGGCGGTCGCGGGCCGGCCGGCCGGTGTGCGTGCGCTGGTGCTGTGGTCGCCGCTGGTGCGAGAGACCGGAGACCGGCTCCGGGCGCTGGGTTGGCCATGGGGCGCGCATGCGCTGTCGTGGTCGAAGAACGGCGGCGACCCGGTGATGCGCTGGCGCTCGGACCATCCGTACTGGGCGTCGGCGGCGCACCTGGACGGCTATCGTGCGCTGTATGCGCTGACCCGCGGCGGCATGACCGCCGACACCTATGCCCGGATCACGGCGCCGGTCTTCCTCGGCTACTACTACCGCGATCCCGAACACCAGGACCCGACGGTGTCAGTGGCGCAGATGCACAGCATGTTCGCGCAGCTCGGCACGCCGCCGGCGCTGCGCGAGGCGGTCGCGTTCCCGGATGCGGAGGCGCACGTGATCGCCTCGCCATTGCGGTCCCGGGCCGTGCCCGACGTGTTCGCCGCGACGTGCCGGTTCCTGCATGCGCGTGCGGAGATGCCGCTGGCGGCCGGCCGGACCGGCTGCGAACCCGAGGCGGACAACATCGTCGACACACCCGCTGCGCACGGCCGATGAGCCCGGCGCGAGGGCGCGGTCATCGTGACGTCTTCTGCGTTCCATCCTGCGGACATACGCCCGCAGGATCCTCTGCGGCTTCGCAGTTCCAGGGAATGTCGCCCGATGCCGTTTCGCGTCCGTCCACTTGTGCCGGCACTGCTGGTCAGCCTCGCCGTTCTGGCATCCGCCCAGGCACGTGGGCAATCGACACCGCAGCAACTGGATGCGGTCGTCGTCACCGCGCAGAAACGCGAGCAGCAGGTGCACGACGTGCCGATCGCGATCAGCGCGTACTCGGGCGAGTTTCTCGACGCCCTGGGCATCGACGGCTTCGAGCAGCTCGGCCACTACGTGCCCGGCCTGCAGACCCAGGTGCAGAGCCCGAACAACCCCGGGTTCGTGATCCGCGGCATCACCTCCGACAGCGGCGATGCCAGCAGCGAGCCGCGCGTGTCGGTGTTCCAGGACGGGGTGTCGATCAGCCGCTCGCGCGGCTCGGTGGTCGAACTGTTCGACATGGAGCGCGTGGAGGTGCTGCGCGGCCCGCAGGGCACGCTGTTCGGCCGCGGCGCGCAGATCGGCGCGATCCACCTGATCCAGAACAAGGCGCGCAACACGTCCGAGGGCGGCTTCCGCTTCGGCTTCGGCAACCACGACGAGACCTACTTCACCGGCCACGCCAATGCGCCGCTGGTCGACGACCGCCTGTACGGCCGCTTCGCGGTGTTCCACCAGCGCCGCGACGGCACCGTGGACAACCTCGCCGGCGGTGCGCTCAACGGCCGCGACACCCAGGCCTTCCGCGGCGCGCTGCGGCTGGACCTGGGTGAGACCGGCGGCTTCGACCTGATCCTCAACCACCAGCAGGACACGCCGCCGGGCACGGCCTTCCGCAGTGGCGTCATTCCCACCCGGCAAGGCAGCACGGATTTCTGGAATGCGCCGGCCGATCTCAACCGCGGCCGGGCGCTGGGCCTGGACCGCAGCGTCGACAGTGCGACCCTGCTGGGCGAGTTCCGCCTGGACGACGACTGGCGCCTGTCGACCGTCACCGGCTGGCGCCGCTTCGATTCCACCGAGGAATTCGACGGCGACGGCTCGCAGGCGAACCTGCTGGAGTTCGCCGAGGTGGCGCGCGGGCGGCAGTTCAGCCAGGAGGTGCGTTTCCAGTACGACGCCGGCGGGCGCTTCCGCGGCTTCACCGGCGCCAGCGTCTTCGACGAATCGGGCTCGCAGCGGGTGCCCTTCAGCACCGACGAGCGCAGCCTCTACGCACTGTTGTCGCCGACGCTGTCGGCCGTGGTGGGCGGGCTGTTGCCGGTGGTGCCGCTGCTCGATCCCGACGGCACGCCCAACACGAGCCTGTCGGCGGTGCCGATCCACCCGGCGCTGCAGCAGATGCTCGGGCTGCCGGCGTTCCTGCCGCTCAAGCCGGTCCACACCGAGGAATACGCCAACCACGGCGACGTGCAGGCGCTGGAGGTGTTCGCCGACGGCACCTGGTCGCTGACCGATCGTCTCGACCTCACCCTGGGCGCGCGCTACACCCGCGAGAAGATCGAATCCGGCTACGAGGCCCTCCATCACGGCACCCCGAGCGTGCTGGGCCTGTTCCTGCCCGCGTTCCCGGACAGCGTGGCCTTACCCAACGCGCTGTTCCCGGTCACCGGCGGCCGCCTGACGGCGTCGGACACGTTCTCGTCCGTGATCGGGCGCGCGGTGGCCAACTACCGCTTCACCCCCGACCTCAACGGCTACGCCAGCGTTTCGCGCGGGCGCCGCCCGGACCTGCTGCAGTACAACGACGGCGCGATGGAGCAGGTCGACGCCGAGATCGTGTGGAGCTACGAGCTGGGCCTGAAGGGCGCCGCAGCCGGCGGCCGCTTCGTCTACGACCTGGCCGCCTACTACTACGACTACAGCAACTTCCAGGCCCAGATCGAGAACCCGGACGCGCCGCCGTTCTTCGTCACCGCCAACGGCGGCAACGCCCACGCGACCGGCTTGGAGGCCTCGCTGATGCAGCGCTTCGGCGAGCGGCTGACCGGCTTCCTCAACTACGGCTGGATCGACGCCGCGTTCAACGCCTTGGACGACGACGGCAACCCGCAGGCGCTGGCCGGCAACCGCTTCCGGCTGACGCCCGAGCACACCGTCGCGCTGGGCCTGGACTGGCGCAGCCCGGTGGGCGACGGCCACGAACTGTACGTGCGGCCGAACTACAGCTGGCGCTCGAAGGTGTACTTCGAGGACGACAACGCGCCCGGCATCGCCCAGGACGCGTATGGTCTGCTGAACCTCAACCTGGGCGTGCGGCTGGCCAACGGCTGGGACGTGCAGGCCTATGCCCACAATCTCACCGACGAGGCCTACCTGGTCGATGCAGGCAACACCGGCGCGCAGTTCGGCATTCCCACCTACGTCCCCGGCACGCCGCGGCTGTACGGCGTGCGCTTCGCCCATGACTTCTGAGAACGCATTCAAGATCCCGCTGGGCTTGCCAGCTGGCGCGCGTACGGTGCTCGAAAGAACCGCCTGGAGCGGTTCTTGGCATCGCGCCAGCGATGGCCCAAAGGGTGGCCGCCAGGGATGGCGGCCACAAACGCGCATTGGCCCCACGTCCACTGCGCATCCTGCGCTCCGCCGCGCGCCATCTGGCGGCGCTCGCGACGGATCGCGAATACGTTCTGAGCGCCTGTTGCGGATGGTCGCCGGCGTCCTGGCCGCGGCGATGGCGCTGCCCGCCGCCGCAGGGCCCGGCGAACGGCTCGCGCCCGATGTGCGCGAGGCGATCCGCGCCGCCGCGCGCGGTCCGGCGGTGATCGCGCACCGCGGCGCCAGCGCGCTGCTGCCCGAACATACCCTGGCCGCGTACGAACGGGCGATCGCCGACGGCGCAGACTTCGTCGAGCCGGACCTGGTGATGACCCGCGACGGCGTCCTGGTGGCGCGCCACGAGAACGAGATCGGCGACACCACCGACGTCGCCGCGCACCCCGCGTTCGCCGACCGGCGCCGCGTCCGCGACGTCGACGGTGCGCAGGTCGAGGGCTGGTTCGTGGAGGACTTCACCTTGGCCGAGCTGCGCACGCTGCGCGCGCGCGAACGCCTGCCGCAGTTGCGCGGCACGGCGCACGACGGCCGGTACCCGGTGCCGACCTTCGACGAGATCGTCAAGGCGGTCGCCGCGGCATCGGCGCGCACCGGCCGGACGATCGGCATCGTCCCGGAGCTCAAGCATTCCAGCCATTTCCATGCACTGGGGCTGGACCCTGAGACGGCGTTGCTGGCGGCGCTGCAGCGGCACGACTACGCTCGCCGCGCGCCCATGGGCATCCAGTCGTTCGAGGTCGGCAACCTGCGCCGCCTGCGCGGGATGCTCGACGCGGCGGGCCTGCGCAACGTCTTCCTGGCGCAGCTGATCGGCGACCCCGGGCAGTCGCCATCCGACCTGGCGCGGGCCGGAGCGCCCGTGCCGTATCTGCAGATGCTCGGTCCCGACGGCCTGGCCCGCATCGCCGAGTACGCCGACGTGCTCGCGCCGCATCTGCGCTACGTGCTGCCGGTCGACGACGCCGGTGCGCTGGCGGCGCCGACGCCGCTGGTGGCCGCCGCGCACGCCGCTGGCCTGGCGGTGCACGTGTGGACGCTGCGCCCCGAGGATCCGTTCCTGCCGCCGGCGCTGCGATGCGGGGGCGAGGGGCCGCGCTGCGAGGCCGGTGCCCGCGCCGAGGCGCGCGCCTTCGCCGAGGCCGGGGTCGATGCGCTGTTCGGCGACGACCCGGGGCTGCTGCGCGAGGCGCTGCGCGCGCCACCGGCGGAGTGACCCCGGAGCGGCGGTCAGCGGTCAGGAGACGGCGTCGGCGCTGGCGTCGCGCATCGCCCGGTAGCGTTGCTCGAGCTCCTGGCGGATCTCGCGCCGCTGCCGGCCCTGCTCGAAGCGGCGGCGTTCCTCGGCGCTGGCCGGTTCGCGCGGGGGCACCGGCACCGGACGCCCGTCCTCGTCGACCGCGACCATCGTGAAGAAGCAGCTGTTGGTGTGGCGCACCGAGCGCGCCTGGATGTTCTCGGCGATGATCTTGATGCCGACCTCCATCGAGGTGCGGCCGGTGTAGTTGACCGAGGCGAGGAAGGTCACCAGCTCGCCGACGTGGACCGGTTCTCGGAACGTCACCTGGTCGACCGACAGCGTGACCACGTAGCGTCCCGCGTAGCGGCTGGCGCAGGCGTAGGCGACCTCGTCGAGCGACTTGAGCAGCGTGCCGCCGTGCACATTGCCGGAGAAGTTGGCCATGTCGGGCGTCATCAGCACCGACATCGTCAGCTGGGCATTGCCTGGGGTCATGCGGGCCGGAACCTGGCGGGGACGCGCCGAGGATGGCACGTCCCCGCCGTGACCGACACCCGCCGGCTCAGCCGGCGGCGGGCACCGGCTGCGCTGGCGTGCCCTGCGGCGCGCCGGCGGCGGCCGCCGCCGCGCGCAGCGCCGGCAGCAGGCGCAGCAGCAGCGCGAGCTGGTCGCCCAGCAGGCGCCGCCGGGCGTCGACCGGCGCATCGCCGGCGCGTTCCAGCGCTTCGGCCATCGCGGTCTCGGCCGCCGCGTCGGCCGCGGGCGGCGGCTGCTGGGCGGCCAGCGCCGCGTCGGCCGCGGGCGGCGGCTGCTGGGCGGCCAGCGCCGCGGCGATGTCGGCCAGCGCGCGCTGCAGGTGTTCGCCGGCCGCGAACACACCGTCGTCGGCCGTGCCCTCGAGCGTTCCGCGGTGCGCGCCGAGCCCGGACAGATAGCCGAGCACGGTGTTGGACAGCGCCAGGAACCGGAACGCTGCGTCGAGGTCGCGGCGGTAGCGGCCGGGCTCGCGCAGTCGGTTGGACAGCGCCACCGACAGCGCCGCGTCGGCGTTGTGCATGTCGCGGCGCGCGACGCGGTAGGGCAGGTCGTCGCGCATGCCGCTGCGGTACTGCGCCAGCACCTCGCGCAGGTAGCGCGCGTAGGCATCGAGCACGCCGGCCATCACCAGGTGCAGGCGCCGGCCGCGCCAGTCGGGCAGGATCAGGAACGAGGCCGCCGCGGCGATCGCGCAGCCGATCAGCGTGTCGAGCAGCCGCGGCCAGATCAGCACAAAGCCGTCGCCGATCAGGTTGAAGCACAGCAGCGCCATCACCGTGATCGCCGCGGTCGCCAGGGCGTAGCGGTCGGTCCGGCTGACGAAGAACACCACCGCCGCGACCAGCGCCAGCAGCAGTTGCAGCTCGACCCCGACGAAGAGCTGCATCAGCGCCCAGGTCGCGGCCAGGCCGATCAGCGTGCCGGCCACGCGCTGCGCCAGGCGCCGCCGCGTCGCGCCGAAGTTCGGCCGGCAGACGAAGGCGATGGTCAGCAGGATCCAGAACCCGTTCTGCGCCGCGGTCGCGTGCATGACCGCGTAGCCGGCGGTCAGCGCGACGGCCATCCGCAGGCCGTGGCGGAACAGTACCGAGGTCGGGCTGAGCTGGCGTCCCAGCCGCGTGGCCATCTCGCGCAGCGTGTGCGGCGAGGAGTCGCGCAGGCGCGTGTCCATGCCGTCGAGCGGCGCGTCCGACAGCGTGTCCTCGGCCAGCCGGCGGTCGATCGCCTGCAGGTTGCGCACCAGCGATTCGAGCGAGGCCAGCAGCCGCGCCTGCCGCCCGTCGCCGCGCGTGTGCAGGTAGTCGAGCGACTCCCGCAGATCGACCATCGCCTGCCGCGTGGCCGCGCCGTACTGGAACGGGCGCCGCAGGCGGATCGCCTCGCCCAGCGCGCCGCAGGCGCGGCCCTGCAGCTCGAGCAGCCGCTGGCCGCGGTAGAGCACGTCGCTGTGGAAGAACGCCTCGGCCAGCGCCTCGTAGGGGTAGTGCGACGAGCTGGCGCGCTCGTGGAACTCCTGCGCCATGTAGTACAGCCGGAAGTACAGGCCCGACTGCACGCCCGGCCGCCCGGACCGGCCGAAGCGGCTGATGATCGCGTTCTTGGTCGCGTCGAGGGCGGCCACCACGCGTGCGTTCTGCTCCGACAGCGCCAGCCGGCGCGCGTGCAGGTCGCCGTGGCGGACCGGTTCGAACAGCGCCGCCTTCAGCCGCAGGTAGCGGCCGAGTTCGACGAACAGCCGCGAGAGCCGTTCCCGCACCGGGCGGTTGGCGAACAGGATCGTCCACAGGATCGACAGCGCGCCGTACCAGGCCGCGCCGGCGAGCAGTTCGGCCGCGCCGCGCCAGGCCGCGCCGGTGTCGCCGGCGCCGTGCTGGTCGATGCCGATCGCCGCGTAGAGCATCAACGCGACCGTGCCCTGGGCGATCGACGCGTAGCGCTCGCCCAGCGCACCGAGCAGCGTCAGCGCGAACGTCGCACCGGCCAGGCACGCGATGAACGCCGGCGGGTAGGGGAACAGCACGGTCACCGCGCCCGCCGCCGCGCCGAAGCACGCCAGCGACAGCAGCACCGCCTTGGTCCGGCCGAGCCAGTTGTCGTCGGTCTCGGCCATCGCGCTGGCGATGATCCCCAGGAACAGCGCCGGCAGCGCGGGCAGCTGCTGCAGCTGCCAGCACAGCGCCATCGCGCCGCCGAACGCGATGGACACGCGCAGGCCGCTGCTGGCCTTCTCGTGGGCCCAGAGGCGGTTCAGGCGTTCCTTGAGCGGCGACGGCATGACGACTCGGTGCAGCGGAGGGGCGGCGTTAGACGGCAGCGCGCGGTGGCGTGCCCGGAGGCCCGCTGATGCCCCGGCGCAGCCGGTCCGGCGGCAACCGGTTCAGCGGCGCTCGCGCTCGATCGCGCGCCAGCCGATGTCGTGGCGGTGGAACTCGCCCGGCCACGAGATGCCGGCGATCTCGCCATGGGCGCGGCGCTGCGCGTCGGCGACCGAATCGCCGAGCGCGACCACGCACAGCACGCGGCCGCCGGCGGTCACTGCCTGGCCGTGTTCGTCGAGCTTCGTGCCGGCATGGAAGACCTTGGTGTCGGCCAGCGGCGGGGTGTCCCAGGTGTTGATGACGTCGCCGGTGCGCGGCGTGTCGGGGTAGTGCTCGGCGGCCATGACCACGCCCAGCGCGGGACGCGGATCCCACTGCGCGTGTACGCCGTCGAGCGCGCCGTCGATCGCCGCTTCGACGAGAGCGGCGAAATCCGAGGTCAGCCGCATCATCACCGGCTGCGTCTCCGGGTCGCCGAAGCGGACGTTGAACTCGATGACCTTCGGCGCGCCGGTGGCGTCGATCATCAGGCCCGCGTAGAGGAAGCCGGTGAACGCCGCGCCGTCGGCGGCCATGCCGCGCACGGTCGGCTCGACGACCTCGCGCAGGATCCGCGCGTGCACCTCCGGCGTGACCACCGGCGCGGGCGAGTACGCGCCCATGCCGCCGGTGTTCGGACCGGTGTCGCCGTCGCCCACGCGCTTGTGGTCCTGGCTGGTCGCCATCGGCAGCGCGGTCGTGCCGTCGACCATCGAGATGAAGCTCGCCTCCTCGCCGTCGAGGAACTCCTCGACCACGACCCGCGCGCCGGCCGCCCCGAACGCGTTGCCCGAGAGCATGTCGTGGATCGCGGCTTCCGCCTCGTCCAGCGTCGTCGCGACGATGACGCCCTTGCCGGCGGCCAGCCCGTCGGCCTTGATGACGATCGGCGCGCCGTGCTGGCGCACGTACTCGACCGCGGTGTCGGCATCGGTGAACACCGCATAGGCCGCGGTCGGGATGCCGTGGCGGGCGAGGAAGTCCTTGGCGAAGGCCTTGCTGCCTTCGAGCTGCGCGGCGGCGGCGGTCGGCCCGAAGATGCGCAGGCCGGCGGCGCGGAAGCGGTCGACGACGCCCGCGACCAGCGGCGCCTCCGGTCCGACGACGGTGAAGGCCACGTCGTGCTCGCGCGCCAGCGCCAGCAGCCCGTCGAGATCGGTCGCGGCGACGTCGACGTTCCGGCAACCCGCCTCGCGCGCCGTGCCGGCGTTGCCCGGCGCGACCAGCACTTCGCCGACCTGCGGCGACTGCGCGAGCTTCCAGGCCAGCGCGTGCTCGCGCCCGCCCGAACCGATGACGAGGACCTTCTTCATGCGCACTGACCGGCTGTCCAGGGGGCGCCAGTTTAAGCCCTGTGGGCCCGGCTGTCGGCGCGCGTGCCTCGCAGGCCCGGCGGACGCGCACGACGACGATGCTAGGCTCGACGGTTTCGTGCACAGGCGCCCGGATGTGGTCCAGCTGATCGAGAACGCCCTCTCGCCGATCGTCGGCGCCGTCAACGGCGTGCTGTGGAACTACGTGCTGGTCGGCGTGCTGCCGCTGGTCGGCATCTGGTTCAGCCTGCGCCTCGGCGTCGTGCAGCTTCGGCGCTTTCCGCAGATGCTGCGCAATCTGCGGCGCGGCACCGAAGACGACGCCGCCGGCATCTCGCCGATGCAGTCGCTGTGCACTTCGCTCGCGTCCCGCGTGGGCACCGGGAATCTGGTCGGCGTGGCGATCGCGCTGGGCGTCGGCGGTCCGGGCGCGATCTTCTGGATGTGGCTGGTCGCGTTCCTCGGCATGGCCACCGCGTACGCCGAGAGCGCGCTCGCGCAGCTGTACAAGCGGCGCGATGCGGCCGGGCACTATCGCGGCGGTCCGGCCTTCTACATGGCCCACGGCCTGCGTGCGCCGTGGCTGGGTGCGATCTTCTCGGTCTGCCTCGTGCTGGCTTTCGGCCTGGTGTTCAGCGCAGTGCAGGCGAATTCGATCTCCGAGGCGGTGTCGGAGGCCTGGGGCATCGACGCGGCATGGACCGCCATCGTGCTGGTGCTGCTGTCCGCACCGGTGATCTTCGGTGGGCTGCGGCGCGTCGCCCGCATGGCCGAACTGGTGGTGCCGGCGATGGCCTGCGGCTATCTGCTGCTGGCCGGCTGGGTCGTCCTGACCCACCTGGCCGAGGTGCCCGCGATGCTGGCCCTGATCGTGCGCAGCGCGTTCGGCCTCGACCAGGCCGCCGGGGGCATGCTCGGCGGCCTGGCGGTGGCGCTGCTCAACGGCGTCAAGCGCGGACTGTTCTCCAACGAGGCCGGCATGGGCAGCGCGCCCAACATCGCGGCGTCGGCGACGCCCGTGCCGCATCACCCCGCGAGCCAGGGCCTGATCCAGGCATTCGGCGTCTTCGTCGACACGCTGCTCGTCTGCACCGCGACGGCCCTGATGATCCTGCTGTCGGGCGTGCTCCCGGCGGGCGGCGACGGCGCGGTGCTGACCCAGCAGGCGATGGCGGTGCATTTCGGAGGATGGGGGCCGGCGTTCGTCGCGGTGGTCCTGTCGCTGTTCGCGATCACGTCGATCCTCGGCAACTACGCCTACGCCGAGAGCGCGGTGCTGTTCCTGCGCGGCGGACGCACCGGGCTGTTCCTGCTGCGCCTGGGCTGCCTGACGATGGTGGCCTGGGGCGCGATCGCCAGGCTCGACATCGTCTGGGCCACTGCGGACGCGGCGATGGGCCTGATGGCCACGGTCAACCTGGTCGCGGTCGTGCTGCTGTCGGGGGTGGTGATCAAGCTCACGCGCGACTACGACCGCAAGCTCCGCGCGGGCGATGCGTCGCCGCGGCTGGACGCGACGGACTTCCCCGAACTCGGCGACGCGATCGACCGCAGCATCTGGACGGCCGGGAAGACGGCCGCGGCCGTGCGCCGGGGCGGCTGAGCGGGCGCATCGCGCCGCGCGCGCGTGCGCGGCGTCGGCACCGCGTCCCGCCCGCGCGCGGCCGGCGACGTCAGTCGCAGCCGTCGCGCTGCAGTTCGGGCGGGACCCGCCAGGCCATGGTGGACGTGTCGAAGGCAACCTCGTGGGTCCGGTCGATCCGCTGTCCGCAGGCGTCGCCGCGTTCGCGCACGCGCAGCGGCCACGCGACGGCGCTTGCGTCGCGTGCGTCGACGTCGACCTGGAAGGTGAGGTCGTAGCCGGCATCGGGCGGGCAGTCGTCGCGTTCCGCGCATCCGGCCATCGCGCCCAGGTTGTCGAGGCTGCTGCGCAGGCTCGCGGCCAGCTTGAAAGTCCCGCCGTCGGGCAGCACGAGACTGGTGTTGCCGATGGTGAGTCCCTGGGCCGTGAACCCGTCTTCGACGACGAAGCCGTGCAGATGCGGTCCCAGGCGGCGGACCTCGACGTCGGCGACATCGCCGGTGCTGCCGAAGCCCGCCATGTGCGTGCGCGCACCCGCTGCGACGCGCGACGCGTCGGACGCATCGGGCCGCAGCAGGAAGAAATCGATCCGCGCCGAGGTCGCGTGTCCGGCGTCGTCCGGCACGCCGCAGACCGCGACCAGTTCGGCAGGCGCGGCGTCGTCGCCGATCGCGGCCCGGGCGCAGACCTCGCGCGTGGCTGCGTCGTCGCCCAGGCCGTCGGCGACCGGCGTCCCCGGCCAGGTGCCGGCGAGCTGCGCGAGCTCGCCGTACTGCGAGACCAGATAGTCGCGAACCCGGCCGCCCGGCAGGCCGACCGCATCGCCGCCGTCGGCGGCCGGGCCGTCGGCGCCCGTGGTTTCGCGCGCGGGCGTCGCGACCGCCTCGGCGGTCGTCGTCGGCAATGCGGCCGCGGCCGGTGGCTGCGCCTCGCCGCAGGCCGACAGCGCCAACGTCGCCGCCAGTGCGGACGGCAGGCCGATCTTCGATGCGGCAGGGAACCGGGACGGACGGGCCATCGCAACCTCGGGGGGCGGAATGACGCCGACCATAGCGTGCGCGTCCGCGGGCCAGAGTGATTGCGGCCGGGGTCAGCGAAAAGCGATGCCAGCCCCCTGAGTCAGGGGGCGATCCGCGCCATCAGCGCGGATGGGGGTGTGGGAGCCGCTGGCCGGGGCCCGAGGTTTGCGTCAGCAAACTTTGGGATTGATGCCAGCCTCGCTGGCATCGGCGTCGACGTCAGTCATCGCTCGAGTGCCCGCAGCTCAGAGCGACGCCGGCCCCCTGAGTCAGGGGGCGATCCGCGCCATCGGCGCGGATGGGGGTGTGGGAGCCGCTGGCCGGGGCCCGAGGTTTGCGTAAGCAAACCTTGGGATTGATGCCAGCCCCGCTGGCATCAATGCCTGAAGTGGCGCACCCCGGTGAACACCATCGCGATGCCGTGCTCGTCGGCCGCCGCGATCACCTCGCCGTCGCGCATCGAGCCGCCGGGCTGGATCACCGCTGCGATGCCGGCCTCGGCCGCGGCGTCGATGCCGTCGCGGAACGGGAAGAACGCATCGGACGCCATCACCGAGCCGGGCACCACCAGGCCGGCGTCGCCGGCCTTGATGCCGGCGATGCGCGCCGAGTAGACGCGGCTCATCTGGCCGGCGCCGACACCGATCGTGCGGTGGTCCTTGGCGTAGACGATCGCGTTGGATTTCACGAACTTGGCCACCTTCCACGCGAACAGCAGGTCGGCGAACTGCGCCTCGGTCGGCGCGCGCCTGGTGACCACCTTCAGCTCGTCGCGCGTGACCACGCGGTCGTCGGCGGTCTGCATCAGCAGGCCCGAGCCGACGCGCTTGGTGTCGATGAAGCGCGTCGACGCCGGCGCCAGCGGGATGCGCAGCACGCGCACGTTGGCCTTCTTCGTCGCGTAGTCGAGTGCGGCCTCGTCGTAGTCGGGCGCGATCAGCACCTCGACGAACTGGCGGTCGAGGATGACCTTCGCGGTCGCGGCGTCGAGCCTGCGGTTGAACGCGATGATGCCGCCGAACGCGGACGTGGGATCGGTGGCGTAGGCCAGTTCGTAGGCATCGCCGCAGGCCGCGCCGACCGCGACGCCGCAGGGATTGGCGTGCTTGACGATCACGCACGCCGGCGCGTTGAACTGGCGCACGCATTCCCAGGCCGCGTCGGCGTCGGCGATGTTGTTGTACGACAGTTCCTTGCCCTGCAGCTGCTCGAAGGTCGCCAGCGAGCCCGGTGCGGGATACAGGTCGCGGTAGAACGCGGCCTGCTGGTGCGGGTTCTCGCCGTAGCGCAGGTCCATGACCTTGACGAAGTTGCCGTTGCTCTGGCCGCCGAACGGCGCGCGCGCGGCGGCGCCCGCGTCGGAGGGCTCGGCGATCGACGACAGCACGTCGCTGATGCGCGCGTCGTACTGGGCGACGCGGTTGAACGCGGCGACCGACAGCGAGAAGCGCGTCGCGGCCGACAGTGCGCCGTCGCCCGCGTCGAGCTCTTCGACCAGCGCGGCGTACTGCGACGGGTCGGTCGCGACCGCGACGTGCGCGAAGTTCTTCGCGGCCGCGCGCAGCATCGCCGGACCGCCGATGTCGATGTTCTCGACGATGTCGTCGAACTTCGCGTCCGGCGCATAGGCCACGCGCTCGAACGGATAGAGGTTGAGCACCAGCAGGTCGATCGCCTCGATGCCGTGCTCGGCCATCACCGCGTCGTCGGTGCCGCGACGGCCGAGCAGGCCGCCGTGCACCTTCGGATGCAGCGTCTTGACCCGCCCGTCCATGATCTCGGGAAAGCCGGTGACCTCGCCGACGTCGCGCACCGCCAGCCCCGCCTCGCGCAGCGCCTTCGCGGTGCCGCCGGTCGACAGCAGTTCGACGTCGCGCGCGGCCAGCGCGCGGGCCAGGTCGAGCAGGCCGGTCTTGTCGGAAACGGACAGCAGGGCGCGGCGGATCTGCACGGGCGCGCCGGACGGAGCGGAGACGGTCATGGGGTGGCTGCGGAGCGGAAAGAGCCCGCGATTATAGCGGCCGGCACGATGTCCCCCGGCGGCGCCGCGGCACTAGGTCGTCAGCCCGTACTCGCGCAGCTTCTTGCGCAGCGTGGCGCGGTGGATGCCCAGCATCGCGGCCGCACGGCTCTGGTTGCCGTCGCAGAAGTTGAGCACCTCGGCGAACAGCGGGATCTCGAGCTCGCGCAGCGCGACCTCGTAGAGGTTGTCGGTGTCGTTGCCGTTGAGATCGCCCAGGTAGCGCTGGATCGACGCGGCGACATGGTCGCGCAAGGGCGTGCGCGGTGCCTCGCGCATGCTGCTGTCGGATCGGTCTGCGTTCAAGGCGACTCTCGAAAGAGGAAGCGCCGACGGGCATTGCGGCCCGGGCAGTCTATCGCGCGGCGCGGCGGCCGGACAACGCGCCGACGGGCGGCGCGGCCCCGTTCACAGCAGTTCGAACGCGAACGACACCGCACCGGTGGCCGGCTCGGCCACGGTCAGGCGGGCCTGCGCGCTGGCGCCCGGCGCGAGCGTCGGCGCGGGCGGCGGCCCGCCCAGATACTCCTGGGCGGTGAATTCGCGCCGGCCCACCTCGCGGCCGTCGACGTCGGAGAGCACCAGCCGCAGCCGCGGCCAGGCCTGCGGCCAGCGTGCGTCGTTGCGGAAGGTCGCGGTGACCTGCAGCCGCGCGGGATCCTGCGGCTGGGCGCGCACGTCGCGCGCGAGCAGGGCCAGCGCGGCCGGCTCGCGCCACGGCGGCAGCGTGCAGCCCAGCGCGCCGCACAGCGTTTCGAGCAGCGGCCGCCAGGCCGGATCGCCGGCCAGCCGCGCGCGGTCGGCGAGCAGGCCCTGCAACGCGAGCAGCAACGCAAGCCCGATGGCGGCGGCCCACAGCCAGGGACGCGTGTCCGGGCCGCGGGTCCCGCGTGCGCGCGGCCGGGCGAAGCTCGGGACGGTGCGTGACGCATCGCCGGCCCGGGATGCGGGCCGCGGCGCGTCGTCCGTCGTCGCGGCAGGGACCGGGAGCGGGGGCGCCGGGGGCGCAGGCACGACGAGGGCAGGCTCGGGGCGAGGCTTGAGCAGGTGCGCCACCGAAACCGGCGGCCCGGGCGCCGCCGGTTCGCGCAGCAGGCCGTCGCAGCGCGGACAGCGCGCCGGCGGAAGGCCGCTCGCCCGGTCGGTGGCGACCAGATCGCCGCAGTGCCGGCAGTGGATGAACATCCGTCTATTGAAGCATGCGCGCGCCCGGCCGGGCTCAGCCGCGGCGCACGCCGTCGATGCGCACCCAGTCGCCCTCGCGCGCGACCGCCAGCTGCTCGAACCAGGGCCGGTAGCGGCGCAGCAGCGCCTCCTCCTGGCCGTCGAGGATGCCCGACAGCGCGATCCGCCCGCCCGGGGCGACGCGCTCGGCCAGCGTCTCGGCCAGCGCGTCGAGCGCCGAGGCCAGGATGTTGGCGACCACCACCGGGTAGTCCCCCTGCGGCGCGTCGCCGGGCAGGAAGACCGTCAGCGCCGCGTCCACGCCGTTGCGGGCGGCATTGTCGCCCGAGGCCTGCAGCGCCTGCGGATCGTTGTCGACGCCGATCGCCTGCGCGGCGCCGAGCTTGAGCGCGGCGAGCGCAAGGATGCCGCTGCCGCAGCCGTAATCGAGCACGGTTCTGCCGGTCAGCTCGCCGTCGGCGGCCAGGACGTCGAGCCACTGCAGGCACAGCGAGGTCGTGGGGTGGGTGCCCGAACCGAACGCCAGGCCCGGGTCGAGACGCACGATCGCCGCGTCGTCGCCGGCCTCGTCGGGCACCTCGCTGTTCCACGGCACGATCCAGGTGCGCGTGCCGAAGCGCAGCGGCACGTACTGGTCCATCCAGGCGCGCTCCCAGTCCTGGTCCTCGACCTTGGCAAAGCCCGCGCGGGTCCAGTCGAGCCCGCCGTCGAAGGATTCGAGTGCGGCCAGCAGCGCCAGCGCATCGGTGTCGACGTCGAACAGCGCGGTCAGCACGACCGAGTTCCACAGCGGCGTCTCGCCGACGCCCGGCTCGAGGATCGCCTGCTCGTTGGAGGTGTCGGCGTCGGCGTCGAGCATCGTCACCGCCAGCGCGCCGACGTCCTCGAGCGCCCGCGCATAGCGCGGCTGCTCGGCTTCGCTGCAGCGCAGGCTCAGTTCGAGGTGAGGCATGGTGAATTTCCGCGACGTGGGGCCGGCATCTTCGGCCCCGCGTCCCGGCGCGTAAAGAGCGGGCGTCGGCTCAGGGCGTCGGCGTCGGGTCGGGCGGCGGAGGCGCGGGATCGCCGACCGGCTCCGACAGCGGGCCCTGCTCGACGCTGTCGGGCGGCGGCACGGCGGTGCGCCGGCCGTCGACGTCCTGGGCGGTGATGCCGGCGTCGGCATCGGGATTGCGGTTGGCGTCGCGGTCGGCCGGCTCGACCGTCTGCGGGTCGGTCGACAGCGCTTCCTGCTGCTCGCGCCGGTCGCAGCCGGCGGCCGCGAGCAGGGCCAGCGAGGCGAGGACGGGGACGAGCGGGCGCGCGAACGGCGAGGGGCGCATGGCGGACTCCGGGTCGACGGCGGGTGGTCCACCTTGCGGCGGGCGCTGCATGCGCGGCGTCAACGGGATCCGAGCGCCTTCTGGCGCGCGACCGCATCGCGCGCCAGCGCCTCGCGGGTGCCCACGACCATCTCGGTCAGCCAGTCGATCAGCACCGCGGTGTACTGCAGCTGGTGACGCTTCTCGGTCAGCGCGTGGTCGGCGCCGCGGATCACCCGCGAGGTCAGCGACCGCGCCGCGCCGAACGCGCCCTCGAAGTTCTTCGTCACCCGGTGCGGCACGATCGTGTCGTGCTCGGCCTCGACCAGCAGCACGTCGCCGGCGTAGGCGGCCGCGGCGGCGAGCGCGCAATTGTCGGCCGGCCCGAGCGCCGAGGCGCGATAGGCCATCAGCCCCGGGTCGGCGTTGAGCGAGGTCTTGGGCGCGTCCCAGCCGGCGTCGGGGTAGAGCGCCGGCGAGCGCAGCGCCAGCCAGCGCACCGCGCGCTGGCGGGTCAGCAGCGCGGCCAGGTAGCCGCCGTAGCTGATGCCCACGACCGCGATCGCGTCCGGATCGACGTTGGGCACCGCAGCCAGGCGGTCGTAGGCCGCCAGCAGGTCGTCGAGGTTCTGCGCGCGCGAGACGCTGTCGCGCTGCGCGGCGTCGCGCGCGTGTCCGCGCAGGTCGAAGGTCAGGCACACGCAGCCCAGGCCGACGGCTTCACGCGCGCGCACCAGGTTGTGCTGCTGGCGGCCGCCCCAGCCGTGCACGAACAGCACGCCGGGCAGCGATTCGGCCGGCGAGAGCAGCGTCGCGCTGAGGCGCTCGCGCTCGACGGCGATCTCAAGGGTCGACAGGCGCGCTTCCATCGGGACCGGCGAAGTGGAGGGGAAGGTCGACGTCGCGACCGGCGTGGCGGTACTTGGTGATCAGCCCGCAACGTGGATCGTCGAGCGCGCAGTAGACGTCGGCCTGCGGCGGCACCCGGACGGGGCCATGGCGCTCGACGGTCGATGCTAGCACGCGGCTCAGCGCCGGCTCGCGCCCGAGCAGCTCGAACGCGGCGAGCTCGGCCGGCGTCGCGCCGCCCACGCGCCACGACTGCTCGAGCACGCCGCCGTGCGGATGGCCGTGGCGGTCGCTGCCCCACAGCACGTCGTAGTTGCGCCGCGAACACAGCAGGCCCGGGTAGGCGGCCTGCGTGCAGCGGTCGTAGGCGATCGCCATCTCGACCGTGCGCCGCAGGCGCGGCTGGACGAACACGTCGAGCAGGTCGGGCATGCGCCCGCGCACCACGCATAGCGTCGACCCGCCGTAGACCGGGCCGCCGTCGCGGCCGCGGCCCAGGCCCTGGGTGCCGACGTAGGCGATGCTGCGCCCGCCCAGCCGCAGCTCGCCGACGCTGTAGGTGGCCGGCGCCGCGACGTCGGTCTCCACGACGACGCCCGCGGCGACCTGCGCGGGCGACAGCGTCGCGAGCAGCCGCTCGCAGCCGGCCGCGTCGCGCACCACGTGCTGGCCGCCGCCGCCGACCCCGTCGGCGAGCTTCACGCGTGCGGCCGTGCCCAGGTGCAGCACGCGCGCGCAGGCCTCGCGCACGTCGTCGGCGGCGAACGCGCTGAAGCCGGGGAACGTGACCTCGCGCAGCATCGCGCCCAGGTCGCGGTGCCAGCCCTCGGGCGCCCGGGCGCCGGCGTCGACCAGGCCGTGGGTGATCAGCTTGCTGGCGACGAAAGCCCGCGGCACCACGCCGCCGAGCAGCGCCGCCTCGTCTGCGATGCCCCAGGGCGCGGCCTGCGCGGCGGTCAGCGTGTCCTGCGGCACCAGGTAGGCGTCGCCGGGTCGCGCATCGGACGCGGCGGCGAAGCCGTCGAATGGCAGGCCGAGCAGGCGCGCGACCTCGCTGGCGACCCAGCCCAGCGTCGCCCGTTCGTGCCCCGGTCGGGTGGCGCGTGGGCCGGGCAGTGCGAGCACGCGTGTGGGCGGTGGCGGGAGCGGATCGGATGGCATGCGGTTCCCCGTGCGTGCGTGGCGGTGCCGGTCCCCCCGCCGCGAGTCTCGGTCGGCCGGCCGGGCCGGTAAAGGGGGCGGCAGGCCGCAACCACGGCCCTGTGATGCAGGTCACGGCCGGCGCGCCGGGACCGCGCCCCCGATCGGCTAGAATCGCCGCGCGCGCCCGGTCCTCTCCCGGCACGGCCGGCGCACGCGATTCCAACCGTCGCGCGACCCCCGGGAGGTCCGCCTTGCCGTTCCGAGTGTCCGCCGTCCTCGCGATCGCAGCCGCCATGATCCTGGCGGTGGCGGCGTGGCGCGCGAGTGCGCCGGCGCCCGGCCACCGCGGGGCGGCGCGTGACGTCGCGGCCGCCGTGGACACGCGCCGGGCCGATGCCGCGCCGGACGTCGCGCTGCCGACGCGCCGCGTGCCGGGCGATGCGACGGCGCAGCCCGGCGCATCGGCGGTGCCGGTGCCGGTGCCGCCGCGGCAGGCGTTCGAGCGGGCCACCGACCTGTTCGCGCTGGTGCAGCGGCTGCAGCCGTTGGCCGACACCGGCGATGCCGAGGCGCGCTGGCTGGTCAGCCGGATCCACGAGTACTGCGCCGGCTACGCCCGCGCGCCGGTGGACTACGCGCGCGACACGCTGCTCATCGCCAGCCTGCAGTTGCCGGCCGCCCGCCCGCTGCACGCCGCGCGGACCCGCATCGAGCGGCGTTGCGGGCGCTTCGTCGCCGGCGACGCGCCGAGCTTCGTGCAACTGGTCGAGCAGCGCCGCGAGGCCGCGCTGGCCGGCAGCCTGCCCGCCGAGGCGGCGCTGCTGGCGATGGGCGAGCCGCTGGAGGACGACGAGGACTATCGCCGCGCGCTGGTCGAGCGGGTCCGCGACTCGGCCGATCCGGAGGCCTACGTGGCGCTCGCGCCGGCGATGGGACTGGCCGCGGCCGGGGACCCGGCGCTGGCGAGCGAGGTCGCGGGCTCGCAGCTCACCGAGATGGCCTGGCAGAACGCGGCCTGCGGGCTGGGGCTCGACTGCAGCGGCGATGGCGCCCTGATGACCCAGTACTGCGCCGAGGGCGGCATCTGCGCGCAGGACGCGGCGCAGGATTTCTCGAGTTTCGTCCGGCAGGCGGCACCGCCGGAGGATGCGGAACGGATCGATCGGATGGCAGCTGAACTACGACGCGACCGGCAGGTCGGGATGGTGACGAAATGAAGCAGCGGGCGTTTTCGCGCAGGGTGCGGTTCTGGTTCTGGACCGCGGTATTCCTCGGCTACTCGGTCGCGGTGGCGGGCGTGGTCGTCGACGCGATCGGCGACAGCTACCGCGGCCTGGCCAAGGTCGCCGAGACCACGATCGAGGCGCCTGCCGAGCAGCGCCGGCTCGGTGCGGCGCAGGTCGCCGCGCTCTACCGCGCGCAGAGCGCGACCCCGCTGCGCACGTTGCCGGCAGGCGCGACGTTCCGCGTGGTCTGGCCCGACGGGTCCAGCGAGATGGTGCGCATCGTCAGCCCGTCGAGCGAATACGGCACGCGGCTGGTCGAGGGTTCGCAGCTCGGTGCGCCCGACCTGCTGCAGCCCGCGCATGCCGAACTGCAGGTGGTGCCGGTATCGACCGCGACGCCGTCGCGCCGCGCACCGCGCGGAGACGTCGCCACCGACTGACGGCGCGGGGCGGACGGGCGGGCAGCTTCCTCGTGCGATGCCCCGTTTCGGCCCGGGCACATGGCCGTTGGAAACGAGCGGCGAACGACCCGACGACGACCGTCCGCGCGATCCGCAAGCCGATGCCCGGCGCGGTCGGCTGGCCCTTGCGCGGAACCAAGGAGGAGGCCGCCACCGTACGGCGGTGGCCGGAGGCGTCGCGGCAAGGGCCTGCCGGCCACGACGGGGACCGTCGGGTCGCGATGAAGAGAAGCGAAGCGCAGCACCGACGCGCCTCGATGTCGCCGGCAATCTCCGCAGTCGGGCGAAGCCCATTTTTTGTGCGCTGGCGCACACACGGCGCAAGATCGTCGCGTGGCGTCATGGCGCGGCCATGCGCGCTTCACGACGTTTTTATTGGGTCATCCCGATAGTCCATTCAGGCCGGCGCACTGCCGCCGGTCGGTGACTCCCCCGCACGCCAAAATCCGCCATGGACCGCCGCCCGCCCGGGCAGCGTGCCGTATGACGGCCGTTCGTCGCCACGTTTCACGGACTTCGTCATGCCCCAGCCGATCGACCACCCAGGACCCGTGGTCCGCCCCAAGACCCCCCGCGCCGCGCAACGCCAGCGCGATGCCCGCGGCCGCTTCACCCGCCGCGCACCGCTCGCCGCGCAGGCCGCCGCCGGATCGTCGCGGCAGCCGTCGCTGTTCGTGACCTCGGAAATGAGCGATTTCGTCAAGGCCGGCGGCCTGGGCGAGGTCGCCGCGGCGCTGCCGCGCGTGCTGCGCGCGCGCTACGACGTGCGGGTGCTGATTCCCGGCTACCCGGCGGTGCTCGAGAAGGCCGGCGCCCTGGAGATCGTCGGCGAGGTCGCCGGCGTGGCCGCGCTGCCGGCCTGCCGCATCGGGCTCGTGCGCCAGGCCGACGGGCTGCCGGTCTACGTGCTGCTCAACGCCGCGCTGTTCGAGCGCGAAGGGTCGCCCTACGTGTCCGATGCGGGCACCGACTGGGACGACAACGCGCTGCGGTTCGCGACGCTGTCGCACGCGGCCGCGCAGATCGCCGCAGGCCGCGCCGGCCTGGGCTGGACGCCGCGGCTGCTGCACCTCAACGACTGGCCGTGCGCGCTCGCCGCCGGCTACCTGCGCTGGTCCGCCATCCCGGTGCCGAGCCTGCTGACGATCCACAACCTCGCCTACCAGGGGCTGTTCCCGACCGCGATGGCGGCGCAGCTGGGCATCCCCGACGCCGCCGCGCCGGCGCTCGACTTCTACGGCCGGCTGTCGTTCCTGCAGGCCGGCATCGTGCATGCCGACCAGGTCAACACGGTGAGCGTGAGCTACGCGCGCCAGATCACCGGGCCGGAGCTGGGTTGCGGCCTCGACACGCTGCTCGCGCGCCGCGCCGCGGCCGGCCGCCTGAGCGGGATCATCAACGGCGTCGACCCCAGCTACGACCCGCGCACCGACGCCCACCTGCGCGTGCACTTCAGCGTCAACCAGTGGCAGGGCAAGAACGTCAACGCCGAGCAGGTGCGCCGCGAATTCCACCTGCCGCAGAGCCGCGGCCCGCTGTTCGCGGTGGTCTCGCGGCTGGTGCACCAGAAGGGCATGGACCTGGTGGTCGAGGTCGCGCCGCAGATCGCCGCGGCCGGCGGCCAGATCGTGTTCGTCGGCCAGGGCGAGCGCCAGATCGAGCGTGCGGTGCGCACGCTGTGCGGCCGCTACCCGGCGCACATGGCGGCGATGATCGGCTTCGAGGAGAGCGTCGCGCGGCGCGTCTACGCCGCGTCGGACTTCCTGCTGATGCCCTCGCGCTTCGAGCCCTGCGGGCTGAGCCAGATGTACGCCCAGCGCTTCGGCAGCCTGCCGATCGCGCATGCCACCGGCGGGTTGATCGACACCGTCGACGACGGCGTGACCGGCTTTCTGTTCGCCGAGCCGTCGGCCGACGCGCTGCGCCGCTGCGTGGGGCGGGCGTTCCGCACCTGGCGTCTGCCCGGCCTGATGTCGGCGATGCGTCGCGCGGCGATGCTGGCACCCTCGGGCTGGGAGCATGCCGGCCAGCGCTACGCAGACCTCTACGCGCGCACCGCGGCGCGCGCGGCATGAGCGATCCCGACACCGCCACCGATCCGGCGCACCCCGAGGCCGTTCCCGGACCCGCACTGGAGGCGCTGCTCGAGGCCTGCGCGGCGGATGCGTTCGCGCTGCTCGGACCGCACGGCGATGCCGACGGTGCAACGACGGTGCGCGCACTGCTGCCCGGTGCGCATGGCGCGTCGCTGGTCGATGCGGCCGGCGCGGTGCTGGCGCCGATGCGCGAGCGCGATCCGCGCGGCCTGTTCGAGGCGCGCCTGCCGTCGGGCACGGACTACCGCCTGCGCATCGAATGGCCCGACGCGGTGCAGCTCACCGAGGACCCCTACCGCTTCGGCCCGGTGCTGGAGGAGGCGACGCTGCACGCGCTGCGCGACGGCGATCCCGACGCCACGCGCCGCGCACTCGGCGCGCACGCCAGAACCCTCGACGGCGTGCCCGGCACCGGCTTCGCGGTCTGGGCGCCGAACGCGCAGCGCGTCGCGCTGGTCGGCGACTTCAACGCCTGGGACGAGCGCCGCCATCCGATGCGCCTGCGGCACACCGCCGGCGTGTGGGAGCTGTTCCTGCCGCAGGACCTGGCCGGGCAGCGCTACAAGTTCGCGATCGTCGCCGGCGACGGCCGGCGCCTGGCGCACAAGGCCGACCCGCTGGCGCGGCAGGCGGAGCTGCCGCCGGCGACCGCGTCGATCGTGCCGCGGCACGCGCCGTTCGCCTGGACCGACCAGGCGTGGATGGCCGGACGTGCGACGCGCGCCGACCTGCCGATGAGCATCTACGAGGTCCACGCCGCGTCCTGGAAGCGCAACGTCGACGGCGCGTCGCTGGACTGGGACGCGCTCGCCGCGCAGCTCGTGCCCTACGTCGCCGGCCTGGGCTTCACCCACGTCGAGCTGCTGCCGGTTGGCGAGTATCCGTTCGGCGGTTCCTGGGGCTACCAGCCGACGGGGCTCTACGCGCCGACCGCGCGCCACGGCGGCCCTGACGGCTTCGCCCGGTTCGTCGACGCCTGCCACCGCGCCGAGCTGGGCGTGATCGTCGACTGGGTCGGCGCGCATTTTCCCGACGACGCGCACGGCCTGCAGGGCTTCGACGGCACCGCGCTCTACGAGCACGCCGATCCGCGCGAGGGGCTGCACCGCGACTGGAACACGCTGATCTACAACTACGGCCGCAACGAGGTGTCCGCCTACCTGGTCGGCTGCGCGCTGGAGTGGATCGAGCGCTTCCATCTCGACGGGCTGCGCATCGACGCCGTGGCCTCGATGCTCTACCGCGACTACAGCCGCGGCGACGGCGAGTGGGTGCCCAACGAGCACGGCGGCCGCGAGAACCTGCAGGCGGTGGCGTTCCTGCGCCGGCTCAACGCCGAGATCGCCGCGCGCCATCCCGGCGTCTGGGTCATGGCCGAGGAATCGACCGCCTGGCACGGCGTGACCGCGCCGGTCGACGAGGGCGGGCTGGGCTTCTCGCACAAGTGGAACATGGGCTGGATGCACGACACGCTGCAGTACATGCAGCGCGACCCGGTGCATCGCCGGCACCACCACAGCGAGATGACCTTCGGCATGGTCTACGCGTTCTCCGAGCGCTTCGTGCTGCCGCTCTCGCACGACGAGGTCGTGCACGGCAAAGGCGCGCTGCTGTCGAAGATGCCCGGCGACGAATGGCGCCAGCGCGCGAACCTGCGCGCGTACTTCGGCTTCATGTGGGCGCACCCGGGCCGCAAGCTGCTGTTCATGGGCGGCGAGTTCGGCCAGCGCCGCGAATGGGCGCACGACGGCGCGCTGGACTGGCACCTGCTCGACGATTCCGGGCACGCCGGCATCCAGCGCCTGGTCGGCGACCTCAACACGTTGATGCGCACGCATCCGGCGCTGCACGTCGCCGACGACCGACCCGACGGCTTCGACTGGAGCGTCGGCGACGATCACGCCAACAGCGTGTTCGCGTTCCTGCGCCACGAGCCGGTCGGCGGCCGCCCGGTGCTGGTGGTCAGCAACATGACCCCCGAGGTCCACCACGGCTACCGGGTCGGCGTGCCGCACGCCGGGCGTTGGCGCGAGATCCTCAACACCGACAGCGCGCACTATGGGGGCAGCAACGTCGGCAACGGCGGTGCGGTCGCGACTGCGCCCGAGAGCATGCACGGCCACGCGCAATCGCTGCGGCTGACGCTGCCGCCGCTGGCGACGATCTGGCTGGAATGCCTCGGGTGAACGCCCGGGCCGGCGCCTGGGGCGCGCAGCCGCAGGCCGACGGCACGGTGCGGTTCTCGATCTGGGCGCCGGCCTGTACGCAGGCCTGGCTCGTCCCCCAGGACGGTGCCCCGGTGCCGATGCGCGCCGACGGCGACGGCGGGTTCGTGCTCGAGCATCGCGCCGCGCCCGGCCTGCGCTATCGCTACCGGCTCGATGACCGGATCGTGCCCGATCCCGCCTCGCGCTGGCAGCCCGAGGGCGTCGACGGACCGAGCGCGGTCGTCGATCCGGCGGCCTACCGCTGGCGCCACGACCACTGGCGCGGGCGTCCCTGGAACGAGACCGTGCTCTACGAGCTGCACGTCGGCGCCTGCGGCGGCTACGCGGGCGTGCGTGCGCAACTGCCGCGGCTGGCGAAGCTTGGCATCACCGCGATCGAGCTGATGCCGCTGGGCGAGTTCCCGGGCACGCGCAACTGGGGCTACGACGGCGTACTGCCGTACGCGCCGGCGTCGGCCTACGGCACGCCCGACGACCTGCGTGCGCTCGTCGACGACGCCCACGGCCACGGCCTGATGGTGTTCATGGACGTGGTCTACAACCACTTCGGCCCGCACGGCAATCATCTGCCGGCCTACGCGCCGGCGTTCTTCCGGGACGACACGCCGACGCCGTGGGGCGCGGCGATCGATTTCCGCCAGCCCAGGGTGCAGCGTTTCTTCATCGACAACGCGCGCATGTGGCTGCACGAGTACCGCGTCGACGGGCTGCGGCTCGACGCGGTGCACGCGATCGCGCCGCAGGATTTCCTCGCGACGCTGCGCCGCGCGCTGCGCGCCGATCTGCCGCCGGGCCGGCACGTCCACCTGGTGCTGGAGAACGAGCACAACACCGCTTCGTGGCTGGGCGACGACGGCTACGACGCGCAATGGAACGACGACTTCCACAACGCGCTGCACGTGCTGCTGACCGGCGAAACCGAGGGCTACTACGCGGCGTTCGCCGACGACCCGGCCGCGCACCTGGCGCGCGTGCTCGGCGAGGGTTTCGCCTTCCAGGGCGAGGCCGACGCGCGCGGCCATGTGCGCGGCGAACCCAGCGCGCACGTGCCCCCGCGACACTACGTGGCGTTCGCGCAGAACCACGACCAGGTGGGCAACCGCGCGTTCGGCGACCGGCTGGCGGCGCAGCTGCCCGCCGCGCGCCTGCGCGCGGCGCTGGCGTTGACCGCGCTCACGCCGATGGTGCCGCTGTTCTTCATGGGCGAGCCCTGGGGCGCGACCGCGCCGTTTCCGTTCTTCACCGATTTCCCGGCGCCGCTCGACGCCGCCGTGCGCGAGGGGCGGCGCCGCGAGTTCGCGTCGTTCGCGGCGTTCGCCGACCCGCAGGCGCGCGCCCGCATTCCGGACCCGAACGCGCCCGCGACGTTCGCGCTGGCGCGGCTGGATCCGGACGAGGCCGACGCGGCGCCCGGCGCCGACTGGGCGGTGTGGTTCGCCGACCTGCTGGCGGTACGCCGGACGCAGCTGGTGCCGCGTCTGGACGGACTGCGCGCGCAGGGCGCGGCCACGATCGCGCCCGCCGCGGTCCACGCGGCCTGGTCGGATGGCACGTGGAAGATGGACCTGGTCTGCAATCTCGGCGCGACGCCGGTGCCGTTCGAGTCGACCCTGGCGGCCGTGCTCGGCCACTACCGCAGCGACGGCGGTCCCGATGCGGCGCAGGTGCCGCCCGACACGCTGGCGCTGCGCTGGAGCCGGGCATGAGCGCGGCGTTGCATGCGCTGGCCGATGCCGCCGGACTGTGCCGCGCGTGGGAGGACGCGTCCGGACGCGCGCGCATCGTCGACGACGACGCGCTGCGCGCGATCCTCGCGGCGCTGGGCCTGCGGACCGGCACCGCGGCCGACATCGACGACGCGCGCCGCGCCTGCGCCGCCGCCGGAGAGACGCCTGCACCGCTGGCGACCGCCGAGGCCGGACAGGTCTGCCGGCTGCCTGCCGCGGGCGCCGCGCTCGTGCTGACCCACGAGGACGGCGGCGAATGCGTCGTCGCCGTGGAGGCGGACGGTCGCGCCACCGCGCCGTGGCGGCCCGGCGACTGGCGGTACGCCTGGCGGGGCCGCACGCACACGCTGGCGGTCGCGCCGACGCGCTGTTTCGGCGTCGCCGACGCGCTGGGCATCGCGGCGCCGCGTGCCTGGGGCGTCGGCCTGCAGGTCTACGGTACGCGCGCGCCGGGCGACGGCGGCGTCGGCGATGCCGCCGGCGTGCTCGACTGGGCGCAGCGGGTCGCGGCCGCCGGTGGCGACGCGCTGGCGCTCAGCCCGGTGCATGCCGCGCGGCCGCCGGGCGACGGCTACAGCCCGTACTCGCCGAGCGACCGCCGCTTCCTCGACCCGGTGCATGCCGCGCCGGCGCTGGTACTCGGCGATGCGACCGTCCACACACTGTGGGCTGAGGCCGGCCTTGATGCGACCGGCGACGCCGACGCGGACCTCGTCGACTGGCCGGCCGCCGCAGGGCTGCGATGGCGCCGGCTGCGCTTACTGCGTGCGGCGCGAGACCGGCTGCCCGACGCGGCGCGCGCGTCGCTGGCGCACTTCGAACATGCCGGCGGTGCCGCGCTCGAGGCCTTTGCCGCGCACGCGGCCGCCGATTTCGGCGGCGGCGATCCGTCGCTGCATCGCTTCGCGCAATGGCTGGCGGCCGATAGCTGGGACCTCGTGCAGCACGCTGCTCGCGAGCGCGGCATGGGCCTGGGGCTGATCGCCGATCTCGCCGTCGGCTTCGACCCCGCCGGCGCCGAGGCCGCCGCGTGCCCCGACGCGGTGCTGCAGGGCCTGGAACTCGGCGCGCCGCCCGATGCGTTCAATGCCGACGGCCAGGTCTGGGGCGTGACCGGCTACGCGCCCGGCGGCCTGCGCCGCAGCGGCTTCGCGCCGTTCCGCGCGCTGCTCGACGCGACGATGCGCGGCCGCGGCGGCATCCGCATCGACCACATCCTCGGCCTGATGCGACTGTGGGTGGTGCCGCGCGGCGCACCGTCGTCGGCCGGCGCCTACCTGCGCTGCCCGCTGGACGACCTGCTCAACCTGGTCGTGCTGGCGTCTTGGCGCCACCGCTGCATCGTCATAGGCGAGGACCTGGGCGTGGTGCCGCCGGGCATCCGCGACACGCTCGCACGGCGCGGCGTGCTCGGGATCGACGTGCTGCCGTTCACCCGCGACGCCGACGGCGCGTTCCTGCCGCCGGCACGCTGGCGGCGCGAGGCGGTGGCGACCACGACGACCCACGACCTGCCGACGCTGGCCGGCTGGGCCCGCGGCCGCGACCTCGACTGGCGCGTGCGCCTCGGCAGCCTGACGCCGGCGGACGAACGCGCGCAGCGCCAGGCGCGCGCTGCCGACGTCGCCGCGCTCGACGCCGCGTGCGCGCAGGCGCTGGGCACGACCGGGCCGGCGGCCTGGTCGGCGCTCGTCGCCGCGTCGCCGGCACCGCTGGCGCTGCTGCCGGCCGAGGACGCGCTGGGCCTGGACGAGCAGCCGAACCTGCCGGGCACCGTCGACACCCACCCCAACTGGCGCCGGCGGCTGCCGGCAGCGGATGTGCGGCTGGACGCGGCGCTGGCCGCCTTCGATGCCGCCAGGCGAACCGCATGACGCCGCTGCGCGCGACCGCCCGCCTGCAACTGCACGCCGGCTTCGGGTTCGACGCCGCCGCCGCGCAGGTCGACTACTACGCCGCGCTCGGCGTCAGCCACCTGTACCTGTCGCCGGTCGGCACGGCGGTGCCCGGTTCGACCCACGGCTACGACCAGACCGATCCGACCCGCCTCAACCCGGAACTGGGTGGCGACGACGGCTTCGCGCGGCTGGTGCGCGCGGCGCGCGCCGCCGGGCTGGGCCTGCTGCTCGACATCGTGCCCAACCACATGGCCGCGCACGCCGACAATCCGTGGTGGTGGGACGTGCTCGCCCAAGGACGCGCATCGCGCCATGCGGACTGGTTCGACATCGACTGGCGCGCGCCCGGACGCGAGGGTCGCCTGTGGCTGCCGGTGCTCGACCGCCCGCTGCGCGCAGCGATCGCCGACGGCGTGCTGCGCGTCGAGGACGGCGCGCGCGGCCCCGTGCTGGTGCATCACGACGTCCCGTTCCCGGCGTCGGGCACGCCGCAGGAGGACCGTGCGGCCTGGTGCGCGGCCTGCAACGCCGATCCGGCATGGCTCGAAGCGCTCGTGCTCGCGCAGCCCTACCGGCTGGCGTGGTGGCGCATCGGCTTCGACCGCGTCAACTACCGGCGCTTCTTCGACATCACCTCGCTGGCCGCGTTGCGCATCGAGCGCGCGCCGGTCTTCGACGCGGTGCACGCGCTGCCGCTGCGGCTGCTGGCCGAAGGCGCGATCGACGGCGTGCGCATCGACCACATCGACGGCCTGGCCGATCCGCGCGGCTACCTGCGCCGGCTGCGCCGCGCGCTGGACGCGGCGGGCACCGGGCCCGAGCGGCCGGTGCTGCTGGTGGAGAAGATCCTCGCGCCCGGCGAGACGCTGCCGGCCGACTGGACCTGCGACGGCACCACCGGCTACGACTTCATGGACCAGGCGGCCGGCGTGCTGCATGCCGGCGAGGGCGAGGCCCCGTTGCGCGCGCAATGGCGCGCGGCGAGCGGACGCAGCGGCGACTTCGCCGCCGAGGAGCGCCTGGCGCGCGCGCAGCAGCTGGTCCACGCGCTGGCCGCGGAAACCGACCGCGCCGGCCGGGCGCTCGACGCGCTGGTCGCCGGCGATGCCGCGCTGCGCGAACTGGGCGCGCCGGCGCTGCGCCGGGCGCTGGTCGCGGTGCTGTGCGAATTCCCGGTCTACCGGACCTATGCGCAGCGGGATGGCTTCGACCCGGACGACCTCGCCCGCTGGCAGGCCGCCGCGCAGCGCGCACGCCGGCGCGACGACGATCCGGTGCTGGCGGCCGCGATCGACGCGCTGCTCGAAGCGCTGCAGCGTCCGGGCGCGACGGCGCGCACGCTGCGGCTGCGTTGCGAACAGCTGTCGGCGCCGCTCAACGCGAAATCGGTCGAGGACACCGCGTTCTACCGCCACGGCGTGCTGCTCTCGCGCAACGAGGTCGGCAGCCATCCGCAGCACCTGGCGCTGCCGGTCGAGGACTTCCATGCCGCCGCGGCGCGCCGCGGCCCACGCGCGCTGCTCGCGACATCGACCCACGACCACAAGCGCGGTGCCGACGTGCGCGCGCGGCTTGCGCTTCTGAGCGCCGAGCCGACGTGGTGGGCCGACGTCGTGTCCGGGGTCGAAACCGCCGTGGGCGAGGCCTGCGCGCAAGTCGACGGCGGCGACCGCGCGATGCTGTGGCAGACGCTGGTCGGCGCCTGGCCACCGGCGCTGCGCGCCGACGATGCCGCCGGCGTCGAGGCGCTGCGCACGCGCGTGGCCGGCTGGCAGGTCAAGGCCCTGCGCGAGGCCAAGCTGCGCACCGCATGGACACGCCCCGACGAACGCTACGAAGCCGCAGCCGCCGCGCTGCTCGACCGGGCGCTCGCCGACGCCGCGGCGCGTGCCGCGCTCGCCCGCGCGGCCGAGACGCTGGCCGCGCCCGGCGCCGTCGTGGGCCTGGTGCAGGCCGCGCTGCAGCTGTGCGCGCCGGGCGTGCCCGATCTGTACCAGGGCTGCGAAGGCTGGGACCTGTCGCTGGTCGATCCCGACAACCGCCGTCCGGTGGACTTCGCACGGCGTCGCGCGTGGCTCGCCGACGACGCGCCGCCGGGCGCCGACTGGCGTGACGGGCGGCCGAAGGCGCTGCTGTGGCGATGCTTGCTGGCGTTGCGTCGCGCGCGCCCCGCGCTGTTCGCGCACGGCGACTACGCACCGCTGTACGCCGAAGGCGCGGCGTCGGACCGGATGCTCGGATTTACACGACGGCATGACGGCGACGCGCTGATAGTGCTGCTGCCGCGTGCGTTCGGATCGTCCTGGATCGAGGGGGACGCACCGGCACTGGTTCCCCGGTTCTGGGATGCGACGTCGGTCGCGCTTCCCGACGGTCGCTGGCGCGATGTGACCGCCGGCACCGTCGTGGCGGGCGGGCGGCATCCGCTCCCGGCGTTGTGGTCGCGGTTTCCCCTGGCGGTCCTGGCCGCCGAACGATGAGTCGAACGACGATGGACGAACAGCAGCGGACCGCCCGCATCCGGGAACTCGCACGCGAGATCTGGCAGGCCGAGGGACGCCCAGACGGCGAATCGCTGCGCCACTGGGCGATGGCCGAGCGGCTGGTCGACGCCGAACTGCAGGCCGAGCGCGAGAACGTCGAGCACGCCGCCGGAACGCCGCGCTGATGGCCGCGCCCCGGGCCCAGCGCGCGACCCCGCCGCGCCTGCTGCAACGCTCGCGCGTGCGCGAAGGCCGTCCGTTCCCGCTCGGCGCGACCTGGGACGGCCTGGGTGTCAACTTCGCGCTGTACTCGGCGCACGCCACGCGCGTGGAGCTGTGCCTGTTCGACGCGCGCGGGCGCGAACAGGAGCGCATCACGCTGCCCGAGCATACCGACGAGATCTGGCACGGCTACCTGCCCGACGCGCGCCCGGGCCAGCTCTACGGCTACCGCGTGCACGGCCCGTACGCGCCGGACGCCGGCCACCGCTTCAACCCCAACAAGCTGCTGCTCGATCCCTACGCCAAGCAGATCGTCGGCGAGCTGCGGTGGGCGCCGCACCTGTTCGGCTACACGATCGGCCACCGCGACGCCGACCTGAGCTTCGACCGGCGCGACAGCGCGCCGTACATGCCCAAGGCCGCGGTCATCGACCCGGCCTACACCTGGGGCGAGGACCGCCGCCTGCACACGCCGTGGGACCGCACGGTGATCTACGAGGCCCACGTGCGCGGCCTGAGCATGCGCCACCCGGCGGTGCCCGAGTCGGCGCGCGGCACGTTCTCGGCGCTCAAGCACGACGCGTTGATCGACCACCTGCGCACGCTGGGCGTGACCGCGATCGAGCTGTTGCCCATCCACGCGTTCGTCGACGACCAGCACCTGCTCGAGCGCGGCCTGCGCAACTACTGGGGCTACAACTCGATCGGCTTCTTCGCGCCGCATCCGCGTTATCTGGCGTCGAGCAACGTGGCCGAGTTCAAGCAGATGGTCGCCCACCTGCACCGCGCGGGCATCGAGGTGCTACTCGACGTCGTCTACAACCACACCGCCGAGGGCAACGAGCTGGGCCCGACGCTGTCGTTCAAGGGCATCGACAACGCCAGCTACTACCGGCTCGCCGACGATCGCCGCTACTACATCAACGACACCGGCACCGGGAACACCTTCGATCTGACCAACGCCGGTGCGCTGCGCATGGTCAACGACTCGCTGCGCTACTGGGCCTCGCAGATGCACGTCGACGGCTTCCGTTTCGACCTGGCGACGATCCTGGGCCGCGAGCCGCACGGCTTCGACCGCAGCAGCGGCTTCCTCGACGCGGTCGGCCAGGATCCGCTGCTGGCCCAGGTCAAGCTGATCGCCGAACCCTGGGACATCGGCCCCGGCGGCTACCAGGTCGGCAACTTCCCGCCCGGCTGGTCGGAATGGAACGACAGGTTCCGCGACACGATGCGCGCGTTCTGGCGCAGCGACGCCGGCCAGCTGCCGGAGTTCGCGCGCCGCCTGGCCGGCTCGGCGGATCTGTTTGACCATCGCGGCCGGCGCCCGCGCGCGTCGGTGAACTTCGTCACCGCGCACGACGGCTTCACGCTGCACGACCTGGTGACCTACGCCGACAAGCACAACGCCGCCAACGGCGAGGACAATCGCGACGGCCACGACCACAGCCTGTCGGCGAACTACGGCGTCGAGGGCGAGACCGACGACGCGTCGATCAACACGCTGCGCGCGCGGCAGAAGCGCAACCTGCTGGCGACGCTGCTGCTCTCGCAGGGCACGCCGATGCTGCTGGCCGGCGACGAGTTCGGCCACAGCCAGCAGGGCAACAACAACGCCTACTGCCAGGACAACCCGCTGACCTGGCTCGACTGGGAAGCCGCGTGGCGCGGCGAGGGGGCCGCGCTGTCGGCGTTCGTTGGCCGGCTCGCCCGCGTGCGCCGCGACCATCCGCTGCTGCGCAGCACGCGCTTCCTCGACGGCCGCTTCGACGAGCGCCGCGGCGTGCGCGACATCGCGTGGCTCGCGCCCGACGGCGGCGAGCTCTCGCCGGAACAGTGGGACGACGCCCATGCGCGCGCGATCATGGTCCGGCTCGACGGTCGTGCGGCCGATGCAGGCGCCGGCCATGTCAGCCTGCTGCTGCTCGTCAACGCCAGCGCCGGCGCAGTCGACTTCGCACCGCCGTCGATCGATGGCGTGGCGTGGCGCGTGCTGATCGACACCGCCGATCCGGAGGACCGCGGCCAGTGGGCGCCCGGCACGACGCGCACGCTGGTCGACCGCAGCCTGATGCTGCTGGTGGCCGAGCACGACGGCGGGCGTGCAATGCCGGCGCAGGCCCCGACGGAACCCGAGGCCGACTGAGCGGCGCGTCCCGCGGCGATGCGAAGACGGCGGGACACGGCGATCAGCCGCGCGGCATACGTCCGCGGCGCATCGCGCGCCGCCGCTGCGCACGTGCCGACCAGAACCCGATCGACACGAACTGCGCCGCGCACAGTGCGAGCAGTGTCCAACCCAGGTCGAGGCCGAGATAGACACCCGATGCCCGGTTGAGCCAGCCCCATTCCGACCGCCGCATCGCGAGGCTGCCTTCGCCGAACACCGCGTGCAGCACCTGCGCGGTCGTCACCGTCTCCCAGTCGCCGTGGCGCACGAGCCCGACCAGTCCGGCCCCGAACGCGGCAGCGGTCGCCAGCGCCAGCAGTCCCGCGATCCAGGCCAGCGCATCGCTCATACCGCGCGTGTCGCGCCACAGCAGCAACGCGCCCAGGCTCCAGGCGACGAGCAGCGCAGCGAACAGGAACACGAACACCATCGAGGGATCCTTCGGGAACTGGCCGGCATCGGCGAGCGACCGGCCGGCCGGCGGCGCGGATGCGGCTTGACCAGCATCGCAGCGCGCCTGCATCCACCGCGTCGCGGTTCCCGCAGCGTGGCCTCCGGCGCGTACCCCGCGATGGCCGCAATGTGGCCCGGGGCGGCGTTTGAGGCGCCGGGCCCGCGGGCGCACAATAACCGGCCCTGCATGGCCCGTGCGACGGGCCACGCGCCACGCCCGCGCTGGCGGCATTGCCCGGTGCGACCGCAGGCGTCTTTCCCCGGAACCCATATGCACGCTTTCGAACCCGACGCCCTCCGGCTCTCGGTCGCCCCGATGATGGACTGGACCGACGTCCATTGCCGGCAGTTCCACCGCATTCTCGCGCCCGGCGCGCGGCTGTACACCGAGATGGTGCACGCCAATGCGGTGATCCACGGCGACCGCGCGCGGCTGCTCGCGGCGACCCCCGAGCAGGCGCCGCTGGCGCTGCAGTTGGGGGGCAGCGACCCGGCGCTGCTGGCGCAGGCGTCGGCGATCGCGGCCGGGTACGGGTTCGACGAGATCAATCTCAACTGCGGCTGCCCGTCGGACCGGGTGCAGGCCGGGCGCTTCGGCGCCTGCCTGATGCGCGAGCCGGCGCTGGTCGCCGACTGCGTCGCGGCGATGGTCGCGGCGAGCCCGGTGCCGGTCACCGTGAAATGCCGGCTCGGCGTCGACGAGGACGACGACTACGCCGCGTTCGCCGCGTTCGTCGACGGCGTGGTCGCGGCCGGCGCGTCGATGGTCGTGGTGCACGCACGCAACGCTTGGCTGCAGGGGCTCTCGCCGAAGGAGAACCGCGACATCCCGCCGCTGCGCTACGACTGGGCCTGGCGGCTCAAGCGCGAGCGTCCGGCGCTGCCGGTCGTGGTCAACGGCGGCATCGCGACGCTGGAGGCCGCGCACGCGCAACTGGCGCACGTCGATGGGGTCATGCTCGGCCGGGCGGCCTACCACGATCCCTACCTGCTGCATCGGCTGGACGCGTCGCTCGGGGGCCGCGCGGAGCAGCCGCGCGAGACGCTGCTCCGGGCGCTACGCCCCTGGATCCAGGCGCGGCTGGCCGAGGGCGTGGCGCTCAAGCACATCGTGCGCCACGTGCTGGGGCTCTTCCATGGCGAGCCGGGCGGACGGCGCTTCCGACAGGTGCTCAGCGAAGGCGCCCACCGGCCCGGCGCGGACTGGGCGCTGGTCGAGCGCGCGCTGGAGGCGACCGCGGTCGCCGCGTGACGCCTGTCGCCGCGTCCGCGACGGAGGACGGCTGCGAGTTCGCGCGCGTTGCACCATCGCGCGAATGCGGACATGATCGGCGGCCGTCCGAAGCTGAACACAGACAGCCTTGTCAACGAAAAGTTAAGGACGGATTCACCGCCTTCGCCCGACCATGCAATGCGTTGTCCGCCGACCCACGCTCAAGGAGCGGCCGTGCCCGTCCCGTCGTCCCGTCCCTCGCCATCGTTCCTGCTCGCCGTCGCGCTCTGCGCCTCGGGCGCGGCCACGACGGTGCGGGCGCAGGAGGAGCCGCCGATGGGCGGCGCGCGCTCCGGGCCCGACATACGGGCCTCGTGGGGACGCCAGAACGTGGGGCCGCGGGGCGTCCAGGATTCCATGTCCGATTCGGTCCGCCGGATCGAGCGCAGCACGCGGGGACGCGTGCTGAGCGTGGAGCGGATGCATTCCGACGGTCGCGACGTCAACCGCGTCAAGGTGATGGACGACAGCGGGCGGGTCCGGGTGTACGTCGACGATCCGCAGCAGCGGGGCCGCGGGCCCCGTGCACGCGGCGACGACGATTGATCCTGCATCCTCGCCCACAATTCACGGCCGGTCCGGCCGTTCGACCGGAGTTGACCCCATGCGAATCCTGCTCGTCGAAGACGAAGCTCCCCTGCGTGAGACCCTTGCCGCCCGGCTGAAGCGTGAAGGCTTCGCGGTGGACGCCGCCCAGGATGGCGAAGAGGGCCTGTACATGGGCCGCGAAGTCCCGTTCGACGTGGGCATCATCGACCTTGGGCTGCCGAAGATGTCGGGCATGGAACTGATCAAGGCGCTGCGCGAGGAGGGCAAGCAGTTCCCGGTGCTGATCCTCACCGCGCGCTCGAGCTGGCAGGACAAGGTCGACGGCCTCAAGCAAGGGGCCGACGACTACCTGGTCAAGCCGTTCCACGTCGAGGAACTGCTGGCGCGCATCAACGCGCTCGTCCGCCGTGCCGCGGGCTGGAGCAAGCCGACGCTCGAATGCGGCACCGTGATGCTCGACCTGGCCGCGCAGACGGTCAGCGTCGACGGCAAGAACGTCGATCTCACCAGCTACGAGTATAAGGTGCTCGAGTACCTGATGATGCACGCCGGCGAGCTGGTGTCGAAGGCCGACCTGACCGAGCACATCTACCAGCAGGACTTCGACCGCGACTCCAACGTGCTCGAGGTGTTCATCGGCCGGCTGCGCAAGAAGCTCGACCCCGAGGGCGCGCTCAAGCCGATCGAGACCGTCCGCGGTCGCGGCTACCGGTTCGCGATCCCGCGCAACGGCGAGGGGTGAGCCCGCGCCGGCGGCGTGCGACCGGATGCCCGGTCGCGGCCGGTCGCGCGGACGGTGTCTCGACGTGATGGTCCGTCATGCCCGCTGAGTCCCGACGCTCGAAGGCCAAGCCGCGGCGGCCGTCGCGCTGGCGTCCGCGTTCGCTGCAGGCCCGCCAGCTGCTCGCGGCGAGCATCGGCCTGCTCGCGTTCCTGGCGCTGGCCGGCTACGCGCTCGACCGCGCCTTCATCGACGTCGCCAGCGAGGGCCAGCGCGAGCGCCTGCGCAACTACGTCTACGCCTACGCCGGCGACATCGAGTTCCTGCGCGGCGGCGAGATCTACCTGCCATCCGAATCGCCGCCCGACGACCGCTTCCTGCGCCCGGGCAGCGGCCTCTACGCCGAGGTCGTGCTGCCGAACGGCGCCTGGGCCTCGCGCTCGGCGTCGGGTCCGCAGCTGCCTGAGGCGACGATGCTCGGCGCGCGCGAGGAGAAGTTCGAAGGCCCGCTGCCGGTCGTGCGCAGCGACGGCTCGCCGGGCGAGGTCTACCGCTACGGCCTGGGCCTGCTGTGGTCGCCCGCCGAGGCACGCACCGAGGACGAGTTCGCCTACACGATCTACGTGATGGAGGACGCCGGCATCGTGCCGCGCCAGGTGCGGGTGTTCCGCGCCGCACTGTGGGTCAATCTCGGCATCGCCGGCATGATCCTGCTGCTGCTGCAGGCGCTGATCGTGCGCTGGAGCCTGTGGCCGCTGCGGCGGGTCGAACACGAACTGGTGCGCGTGCAGCGCGGCCAGGCCGACCGCATGGGCATGCAGCATCCGCGCGAACTGCTGCCGCTGACCGAGAGCATCAACGCGCTGATCGAGAGCGAGCGCGAGCACCTCACGCGCCAGCGCAACACCATGTCCGACCTCGCGCACAGCCTCAAGACACCGCTGGCGGTACTGCGCTCGCGGCTCGATGCCGGCACCGGCGAGGCCGAGCTGCGCGAGGAGGTCGAGACCCAGCTGCAGCGCATGACCGACCTGGTGACCTACCAGTTGGCGCGTGCGGCTTCCAGCGGGCACCAGTTGTTCTCGGCCGCGATCGAGATCGAGCCGCACGCCGAGCAGATCGTCCGCGGACTGGAGAAGATCTACGCCGCCAAGGGCGCGGTGTGCGAGTTCGAGATCGACGCGGCGGCGCGCTTCCACGGCGAGCCGGGCGACCTCCAGGAACTGCTGGGCAACCTGCTCGAGAATGCGTTCAAGTGGGCGCGCTCGCGGGTGCTGCTGACGGTGCGATCGGGCGAGACCGCGCCCAACCGGCGGCCCGGCCTGGTGCTGGTGGTCGAGGACGACGGCCCGGGCATCCCGGCCGACCGCGTCGCGTCGGTGCTCCAGCGCGGCGTGCGCGGCGACGAGCGCGTCCAGGGCCACGGCATCGGGCTGTCGATCGTGCAGGACATCGTGCACAGCTACCGCGGTGAACTGCACGTGGGCCGGTCCGAGGAACTGGGCGGGGCCTGCTTCTCGGTGCGCCTGCCACCGGGGTTCTAGACCGGTCGGCGCGGTCGTGTATGAGCGCGCTCGCGCGCGAGGACGTTCCCGATGAAGCCCGCGCGCGCGAGCGCGCGCCTACAGTGGGTCAGGGGCGTCGAGCGGCGAGGGGCCGTAGAAGCGCGCCAGGTGCGCGGCGACGGCGGGCAGCGTCTCGCGCAGCAGCGCCGGCGCGCTGAAGTGGTACTCGCTGCACACCGCGAAGAACTCCTCGGGTGCCTCGGCCGCATAGGGGTCGAGCGTCGTGTCCTCGCCGGCGTCCACGCGCGCGACGAAGCCGTCGAACGCGCGCTGGAAGTCCCGCGCCCATTCGCGTTGCCAGGTGCGCGGCAGCGGCGGGGTGCCGTCGAGCACGCCGTCGAGCGCGTCGAGCTTGTGCGCCATCTCGTGCACGGCCACGCAGAAGCCGCCGTCGGGCTCGGCGATGTCGCCCTGGATGTCGGCCCACGACAGCACCAGCGGTCCGCTCTCCCAGGATTCGCCGATCAGCTCGTCGTCCCATTCGTGCATCACGCCGGCCGCGTCGACGTGGCTTCGGTTCACGCGGAACGCGTCGGGATAGACGATCACCTGCGACCAGCCGTGCAGGCCTTCGTCGCCGAACGCGAGCAGCGGCAGGCAGCACAGCGCGGCGAGCAGCAGCCGCTCGCGATCGTCCAGCGCCAGGCCGGCGACCGGGGTGATCGTCTTGCGGTGCACGAAGCGCGCCGCGAGGTCGCGCAGCCGGGCCGCGCGCGCCTCGTCGAGCGCGCGGACCCATGGCAGGCGGGTGCGGACGTCGGCCCAGTCCGCGTCGGGGACCGGGGGTGGGGCGCCGTCGAACAGGCGCCGGATCAGAGAGCGCACGACCCGGGGCCGTGCCTCAGCGGAACATGCCGGGCAGGAAGCTGTGCCAGCGCGGCCCGCGCAGCGGACCGTCGCTCTCGATGCCGCCGGTGACCGGCGGGCGGGCCTTCGACGCGCTGGCGGCCGGCGGGCGGCGCGCGGCATCGGGATCGGCGGCCTCCTGCGTGGCGACGGCAGGCGTGGCGCTGCACGGCGCGCCGTCCGCGGCGCCGGGGGTGCGCGCTTCGCGGGCCGCTGCCGGCAGGCAGGCGGCGAACAGCAGCGCACAGAACATCGCTCGTATCGACATCGAAGACCCCGGCAGTCAGGCGGACGCAGACCTCCGGCGACTATAGCGCAGGTTGCGCGCCTGCGACGTTGGGCCGCGACAGCGCACGACAGCGGGCCCGCGCTCGCCGATAATCGTCCGATGACCGTCCCGCCGCCCGCCGTCATCGTTGCGACCGCCGCATGGCCCCGCTGAACGCCGAGCGGGCGCTGCTGGAACGGCTGATCGCGGGCCCGGTGTCGGGCGATGCGCTGGCGCGCGAGTCGGGGCAGACGCGCGCGGCGGTCTGGAAGCGGATCGGCCTGCTGCGCGAGGCCGGCGTGCCGATCGAGGCGCGCCGCGGGCAAGGCTACGTCCTCGCCCAGCCGGTGACACTGCTCGACGTCGACGCGATCGCCTCCGCGCTGCCGGCGGCGGCCCGGGCGGGCCTGGACCGGCCCGACGTCGCCTGGACGCTCGATTCGACCAATGCCGAACTGCTGCGCCGGCCGATGCCCGGCGCCGGCGCGGAGGCGCTGCTGGCCGAACGCCAGACCGGCGGGCGTGGGCGGCGGGGCCGGGCCTGGCGTTCGCCGCTGGCCGCGCATGTGTACCTGTCGCTGCAGCGCGGTTTCGACGGCGGGCTCGCGCGGCTGGGCGGGCTGAGCCTGGTCGCCGGCATCGCCGCGGTCGAGGCGCTGCACCGGCTCGGCGTCGGCGACGTGCGGCTGAAGTGGCCCAACGACCTGGTCGTGCCCGACGGCGCGGGGCTGCGCAAGCTCGGCGGCGTGCTGGTCGAGGGCGGCGGCGAGCACGCCGGGCCGGTGCGCGCGGTCCTGGGCATCGGCATCAACGTGCGCATGCCGGCCGTGGATGCCGCGGCGATCGACCAGCCCTGGATCGACCTGGTGACGCTCGCGGGCGATGCATCGCCGTCGCGCGATGCGGTCGCGGCCGCGGTGATCGGCGCCTGGGTGCCCGCACTGGCTCGGTTTGATCGAGACGGGCTGGCGCCGTTCCTGCCCGGCTATGCGGCGGTCGACGCGCTCGGCGGGCGCGCGGTACGCGTGCAGACCGCAGCCGGCGCGCTCGACGGCATCGCCGAGGGCATCGCCGACGACGGCGCGCTGCGGTTGCGGCTTGCCGATGGCGTCCGGACGTTTCACGCTGGCGAGGTCAGCGTGCGCAAGGGGGACCGAGCATGACGGTGTGGTTGTTCGACCTGGGCAATACCCGGCTCAAGTACGCGCCACTGCACGGCGAGGACGTCGGGCCGGTCGCCGGTACCGCGCACGCGGCCGGTGGCCTGGATCCGTCGTGGATCGAACGCCTGCCGGAGCGGATCGACACCGCGGTCATCGCCAGTGTGGCGTCGCCCGCGTTGCGCGCGGTGCTGCTCGACGCGCTGGCGGCGCGCGGTGCGCGAGTCGAGATGGCGCGGACGCTGCCGGTGCTCGACGGGTTGACGGTCGCCTACGCCGACCCCGCGCGCTTCGGCGTGGACCGGTTCCTCGCGCTGCTGGCCGCACGCGCGCAGACGCGCGAGCCGGTCGTCGTCGTCGGTGTCGGGACGGCGCTGACGATCGACCTGGTCGACGTCGACGGCCGGCACCTGGGCGGGCGCATCGCCCCGTCGCCGACGCTCATGCGCGAGGCACTGCAGCGTCGGGTCGCGCAACTGCCGGCCACCGGCGGTACCTTCGTCGAGTTCGCGACCGATACCGAGGACGCGCTGGCCTCGGGATGCGAAGGCGCGGCCGCGGCGCTGGTCGAGCGCAGCCTCGTGCAGGCCGCCGCGCGCGTGGGCGCCGCGCCGGGGCTGTTGCTGCACGGTGGCGGCATGGAAGGCCTGCGACCGCACCTGCCGCAGGCCCAGGTCCGGCCCGACCTGGTGCTGGCCGGCCTCGCGCGCTGGCACCGCGCGACCGCGGCCGCGCACGCCTAGGCCCGGCCGTGCTGCTGCGCGCGACCGTCCTGCTGTTGGTGATCCTCAACCTCGGCGTTGCCGCGTGGTGGGCACTGCGCGACGCGCCGGCCGACCCCGTTCCGGTCGCGTCGGTCGACGCGCCGACGCTGACGCTGCTCGATGCGGACGCGGACACCGTCGCATCGGCCCCGATGCCGCTGGTCGAGGACTTCGACGAGACCGACCCCGCGGCGCTGGAAGGCGACGATGCCGCGGACGCGCCGCCCACGCGCTGCGTTGCGCTCGGGCCGTTCGCCGATGCCGCGGCGCGCGAGGCCGCGCGCATGGGGCTGGCGGACGACGGCATCCGCGCGGTCGCGCGCGAGGTCGCGGTCGCGCCGCGCGGCTGGCGCGTGTGGCTGCCGCCGCGGCCCGATCGCGCAGCCGCCGACGCCGAGGCCGCCCGGCTGCGCGCGGCCGGCATCGAGGAGCAGTACGTGATCGCCGATGGCGACGACGCCAACGGCATCGCGCTGGGCCGTTTCGACAGCGAGGCGCCGGCGCGTGCCCGCGTCGAGGCGCTGCGCGCGGCCGGGTTCGCCGCGCAGGCCGAGGCGCTCGGGGGCAGCTCGCAGCCCTGGCTCGACGCGCGGATCGATGCCGCGACGGCCGACGCCGCGCTGCGCGCACGCACCGGCGCCCCGCGGGCCGAGCCGGGCGGCTGCGACGCCGCGCAGGATGCGGGTTAGAATCGCCGCGCGGCCCCGCCGCACGCCATGCCGGCATAGCTCAGTTGGTAGAGCAACCGCCTTGTAAGCGGTAGGTCCCCAGTTCGAACCCGGGTGCCGGCACCATCCAGACGCCGTTCCCGCGACCCGCGCCGCCCAGGCGCCTCCCCATGGCCGCCCGACGTCGCGTCCCGCCATCCGCGCGTGGCTTCGGCCGCACGTCTGCGGCGGGCGTTCGCCAAGTCGCCAGGAGAAGCCATGCAGCAGTCGTATCCGCCGGTCTCGATCTTCGGGGTGCCCACGGACGTGGGCGCGGGCCGTCGCGGGGCTTCGATGGGGCCCGAGGGCCTGCGTGTCGCCGGCCTGTCCGAGGCGCTGCTCGCGCGCGGCATCGACGTCGCCGACCTGGGCGACCTCAAGGGGCCGAGAAATCCGTGGCAGGGCCCGCAGGACGGCTACCGGCATCTCGACGAGGTCGTCGCGTGGAACCGCGCGGTGCTCGAGGCCTCGTCGGCGGAACTCGCACGCGGGCGCATGCCGATCATGCTCGGCGGGGACCACTGCCTGGCGATCGGTTCGATCGCGGCGGTCGCCCGCCACTGCCGGGCCGTGGGCAAGACGCTGCGCGTGCTGTGGCTCGATGCGCACACCGACTTCAACACCTCGCAGATCACGCCGTCGGGCAACGTGCACGGCATGCCGGTCGCGTGCCTGTGCGGCATCGGGCCCGACGTGCTGACCGGGCTCGGCGGCGAGGTGCCGGCCACGCGCGTCGACCAGTTCCGCCAGATCGGCATCCGCTCGGTCGATCCCGACGAGAAGCGCATGGTCAAGGCCCACGGGCTGGACATCTACGACATGCGCTACATCGACGAAGTCGGCATGCGGCGCGTCGTCGAGCAGGCGCTCGACGGGGTCGACGCCGATACCCATCTGCACGTGAGTTTCGACGTCGACGTACTCGACCCGACGATCGCGCCGGGCACCGGCACGCCCGTGCCGGGCGGCATCAACTATCGCGAGGCGCAGCTGGTGATGGAGATGATCGCCGACACCGGCCGGCTGGGGTCACTGGATGTGGTCGAGGTCAACACCGCGCTCGACCACGGCAACGCGACCGCGGAACTCGCCGTGGACCTGGTGGAGAGCCTGTTCGGCAAATCGACCTTGATGCGCGATTGACGGGGCGATTCTCGCCGGCCGCACAACGATGAATGGGGTCGATTCGGCGCGCCGGCGATGCACGCGGCATTCACACGGCGCGCTCCTATAGTCCGCCCAACGGTTGCGGCGTCCCGCAATCGCCCGCGAAGAATCCCTGGAGAATCCCATGAAGCGTCTGACTGCACTTCTGCTGCTCGCCCTGTTCACCGCCGGCTCGCTGAGCGCCTGCAACACCGTCCGCGGCGCCGGGCAGGACGTCCAGAAGGTGGGCGAGAAGATGGAAGACGGTGCGAACGACACGGGCGGCACCACGCGTCGCCCCTGATCCACGTCCGTTCCACGCGATCCGATCAAGCCGGCGAAAGCCGGCTTTTTCGTGGGCGTTTTCCCGCGGATGCGTATCCGCCCAGGGTCCGCGCAGCTGGCGCGTGCGGCATCCACTGCAGACCGCCGATGTGACGATCTCGCTCATGTTCCCTTGACTGCCGCTTGATGCGCGTTGCGCGAGGATGATCCCAAGCCCGCAGCGACCTGCTCGACCGAGTCGCCGCTGCTGACCTCCGACCTCCAAAGAAGGACCAACGACGATGAACAAAGACATTATTTCCGGCAAGTGGACCCAGCTCAAGGGCAAGGCGCAGGCCAAGTGGGGCGACCTGACGGACGACGTGTTCGACGTCGCCGCCGGCGATAGCAAGTACCTGGCCGGCAAGCTGCAGGAAAAGTACGGCTGGGAGCGCGACCGCGCCGAGCAGGAAGTGCGCGACTTCGAGAAGACGCTCGACTGACAGTCGTCGAAGCCTGCATCAATGGATGGGCCGGCACTGCCGGCTCGTCTTCGTTTGCCGCGCCGGCAGGGCGGCCCGGGCCTGCAGCCGGCCGGCAGGCAGCGGTTAGACTGGAGCGTCCCTCCGTCGCCGCCCCGTCCATGTCCAAGCGTCCCCTGCGCATCCTGACCGGCATCACCACGTCCGGCACCCCGCACCTCGGCAACTACGTCGGCGCGGTCCGCCCGGCGATCGCCGCCAGCCGGGCGCCCGGCACCGAGAGCTTCTATTTCCTCGCCGACCTGCACAGCCTGATCAAGGCGCAGGACCCGGCGCGCACGCAGCGCTCGACACTGGAGATCGCCGCCACCTGGCTGGCCGCCGGGCTCGAGCCGGACAAGGTCTGGTTCTACCGGCAGAGCGACATCCCCGAGATCACCGAGCTGACGTGGATGCTGACCTGCGTGGCCGGCAAGGGCATCCTGAACCGCGCGCACGCCTACAAGGCCGCGGTCGATCGCAACCGCGCCGAAGGCGAGGACGACGATGCCGGGGTCAGCGCGGGGCTGTTCATGTACCCGGTGCTGATGGCGGCCGACATCCTGATCTTCGATGCCGACCGCGTGCCGGTGGGGCGCGACCAGATCCAGCACATCGAGATGGCGCGCGATTTCGGGCAGCGCTTCAACCATGCCTACGGGCGCGCGTGGTTCACGCTGCCCGAGGCGGTGGTCGACGACGACGTCGCCACGCTGCCCGGCCTGGACGGGCGCAAGATGAGCAAGAGCTACGGCAACACGATCCCGCTGTTCGTCCCGCCCGCGCAGCTCAAGAAGCTGGTGTTCTCGATCCTCACCGATTCGCGCGCGCCCGGCGAGCCGAAGGACACCGAGGGCTCCGCGTTGTTCCAGCTCTACCAGGCCTTCGCCACGCGCGAGCAGACGGCGGCGTTCGCGCAGGCCTTCGCCGACGGCATCGGCTGGGGCGAGGCCAAGCAACAGCTGCTCGACGTCGTGGAGCGCGAGATCGCACCGATGCGCGAACGCTACGAGGCGTTGATCGCGCGGCCTTCGGACATCGAGGACATCCTGCGCGACGGCGGGCGCCGCCTGCGCGAGCGCTACGCGACGCCGCTGCTGGCGCAACTGCGCGATGCGGTCGGCCTGCGCGACCTGGGCCGCGTGGCGGTGCCCGCCGCCGAGGGCGCCGCGGCGGCGCGCAGCGAGCCGCCGCAGTTCAAGCAGTACCGCGAGACCGATGGCCGCTTCTATTTCAAGCTGGTCGACGGCGACCGGGTGCTGCTGCAGAGCCACGCGTTCGACGCACCGCGCGACGCGGGGCAGACCATCGCGCGGCTGCGCCGTGGCGAACTGGCGCCGGCCGACGCACCGGCCGAGCTGGGCGAGGGCGTCGCGCCGGCCGACGTGCAGACGGCGCTGGACGCGATCGCCGCGGCCGATGCGGAGAAGGCGGCGTCATGAGCCCGGGCGTCGAGCTCAATCTGGCGCTGTTGCTGTTCCTGCCGTGGTTCCTGATCCTCGGCGCGCTGTTCTGGGCGTATCCGCGCCGCCCGCGCGGGCCGGCGCGCGTGCTCTACGACCTGGCGAGTCTGGCGCTGTCGGTCGGCGCGTTCGTGGCTTCGATCCACTGGGCGCAGGCGAACGCCGATCCGGTGCACGGCCACATGTGGCAGCAGATCCTGGCGACGGCCGTCGGCTACGGCGTGTTCTTGGGCGTGCTCGGTGCAGCGTTCGTGCTGCGCATCTACGTGCTGCGGCCCCGAGGCTGACGCGCCGCGTACGACCAAAGGCCCATGCGACGGCAGCGGCATGCGGCCTAGACTGCCGGGACACGGATACGGGAGCGACGCGATGCGCGACGACACGCATGGGATCACCGTCATCGACACCGGCTATGTGCGGCCATCGCTGTGCGCCGCGTACCTGGTACGCAGCGGCGAGCGCGCGGCGCTGATCGACTGCGGCACCGCCGCCTGCGCGCCGCGCGTGCTCGCCGCGATCGACGCGGCCGGCGTCGCGCGTACGGCGGTGGACTGGGTGATGGTCACGCACGTGCACCTCGACCACGCCGGCGGCGCCGGGCCACTGATCCGCGCGCTGCCCAACGCGCGGCTCGTCGTGCATCCGCGCGGCGCGCCGCACATGATCGATCCGACGCGGCTGATCGCGGGTGCCAAGGCGGTGTACGGCGAGACGACCTTCGCGCGCGACCATGCCGGCATGCTGCCGGTGCCCGAACACCGCGTCGTGGTCGCCGACGACGGTCACGTCGTCGATCTCGCGGGTCGGCCGCTGCTGTGCATCGACACGCCCGGGCATGCGCGCCACCACTACAGCGTCTGGGACGAGCGCAGCCGTGGCTGGTTCGCCGGCGACACCTTCGGCATCTCGTATCGCGAGCTCGACAATGCCCGCGGCGCCTTCATCGTGCCGACGACCTCGCCGGTGCAGTTCGATCCGCAGCAGATGCACGCCTCGATCGACACGCTGCTGGCGCGCGCGCCGGCGTCGATCCGGATCGCGCACTACGGCGAGGTGACCGAGTGCGCAAGGCTCGGGTGCGACCTGCACGTCCAGGTCGATGCGATGGTCGACATCGCGCAGGCGGCCCAGGGCCACGACGACCGCCACGACCGGATCGTCGAGGGCCTCGTCCGGCCCTACACCGAACGCGCCAGCGCGCACGGCATCGACGATGCCGGGGCGCGCGTGCGCGAGGTGCTGGGCGGCGACATCGCGCTCAACGCGCAGGGCCTGTGCGCGTGGCTGGACCGCGTCGCGCGCTGAGGGTGGCTGTCCCTGGGCAGGGCCGGCACCGGATCATGGCAGGGTGGGGCGGCCGAGTTCGGCGAACAGCCGGTCGTGCGCCTTCTGCGCGTTGACGCGCGGCACCTTGGCGAGCGGGCCATCGGCGGCCAGCGCCAAGTCGCCCTTGAGGATCAGGCCGTCCACGCGCACGAAACTGCGGGTGGCGATCCGGTCGCCGTGCGGCTCGACCTCCAGGTACATCGGCGAGGTCAGGAGATTGAGCCCCTTGCGGTACACCCGGCGGCCGTCCTGGTCGGCCTGGCGGCGATAGCCGTTCGCCGCGGCCCAGGCATCGATCCTGGCCAGCGCATCGGCACCGCCCGGGAACTCGCGGCGGTCGAAGGGATTGTTCTTGCCGCGCGCCAGGTAGGCCATGAGGTTGATGCCCGCGAAGCCGATGACGGCACCGACCAGGGCGAAGAACAGGATGCGCATCGGGAATCTCAGCGGACGGGCAGCGCACGATAACCGAACGCCGTGAGAGCGTCAGCGGACCGGCGGATCGTCCCAGACGTTGGCGTGGGGTCCGAACGGCGTGCGCTGCTGGCGGATGACGCAGAACCGGTGGCCGCTCGGCGCCTCCATGACCCACCAGCGCTTCACGAACGCGATCTTCTTCGCGCCGAGCCCCTCCAGCCGCGCGGCCTCGGCGTCGACGTCGTCGCTCTCGATGTCCAGGTGGATGCGCGAGGCGTGGTCGACCTTCTGCAGCAGCAGGATCGGCTCGTCGGACGCGGTCCGCAGCTCGGCATAGCGGCCGTCGCCGTCCTGGTCGGCGACGGCGACCGGCTTGCCGAGCGCGCGGCTCCAGAATTCGACGTGGGGGGCGAGGTCGTCGACCTCGCAGTCGAGCACGAACGTGGACAGGCGGCTGCGGTGCGGCATGGCGGACTCTCCGGTCGGTGGAGCGCCAGCATGGGGGAGCTTCGGTGCAGTGGCCGCGACGACCGTCCGTGGTGACCCGTAGGAGCGCGCTCGCGCGCGATGGGTTTGCCGGGAACGCCCCATCGCGCGCGAGCGCGCTCCTACAGAACCCAATCGCATCGCGCTACGGCGATGCGGGGTTCCGGAATCAGTTCGGCAGCGCGAGGTCGTCGAGCATCGCCTTGAGGAAGCGCGCGGCCTCGCCGCCGGTCGCGGCGCGGTGGTCGAACGTCAGCGACAGCGGGATGACCCTGTGCGACTCGAAGCCGCCGATGACCGGGACGATCTGGTGGCGGCCGCGGCCCGCGGCGACGATTGCCACGCACGGCGGCACGACGACCGGGGTCGCGTAGCGGCCGGCGAACATGCCGAAGTTCGACAGCGAGATCGTGTAGCCGGTCAGCTCGCCGGCCGGAATGCTGCGGTCCTGGACCTGCGCGCGCAGCCGGTCGATGCCCTCGCGCACGCCGCGCGCATCGAGCACGTCGGCGTTGCGCAGCGCCGGCACGAACAGGCCGTCGTCGGTGTCGACCGCGATGCCGACGTCGACGTGCGGGTGCAGCGTGCGGGTCAGCTTGTCGCCGTCGAACCAGGCATTGAGCGCCGGCACCGCGCGCGCCGCACTGCAGATCGCGCGGATCAGGCGCACGGTGACGTCGTTGCCCGGCGTCCAGGCGTGGATGTCGGCGTCGTCGGCCAGCGTGGTCGGCACGACCTTCGCGTGCGCGTCGGCCATGACCCGCGCCATGTTGCGGCGCACGCCCTTCAGCGGTTCGGGCTGGCCCGAGGCGCTGACCGACGGCGGCTGCGTGCGCATCGGCCGGCCGGAGGCCGACAGCGCGGTGCGTTCGCCGGCCTGGCGGGCCGGTGCCGGTGCCGCGGGGGCAGGCCCGGCACCGGCGGGTGTGTCGCGACGCGCGGGCGCCGCTCCGGCGGTCGCGCTGCCGTCGGCGGCGGCCTGCTTGACGTCGGCCATCGTCACCACGCCGTCGGCGCCCGTGCCGCGCACGCGCGCGATGTCGACCTTGAGCTTGCGCGCAAGCGCGCGCACCGCCGGCATCGCTTTGACGCCGCCCGCCGAGCTTGCCTGCTCGCTGTGCACCGCGTCGGAGGACTGCATCGCCCCGACCACGGTGCCGCTGTCGGCGCGGCCGCCGGCCGGCGAGGACTTGGCCTCGGGCTGTGCGCCGTCACCTTCGGCAATCGCGCCGCCGTCGCTCGAGGCGACGACCCGGTCGTCGGGCGCGGGATCGGCGGCGCCCACGCCCTGGCCGGCCGGCTTCGGTGGGCCGTGGTGGTGGCCGGTGTCCTGGCCCTCGGCGCGTTGCGGCAGGTCGGGGTCGATCTCGAACTCGGCCAGCACCGCGCCGGTCTCGATGATGTCGCCCGGCTCGCCGGCGAGCCGGACCACGGTGCCCGAGACCGGCGAGGGCACGTCGACGACGGCCTTGGCGGTCTCCATCGACACCAGCGCGTCGTCGAGGCGGATCGTGTCGCCGACCTTGACCGCCCACTCGACGATCGTCGCATCGGGCAGGCCCTCGCCGAGGTCGGGCAGGCGGAAGGAAGTGGTGTTGGCCATGCGTGCAGTCCTCAATCGGTCGTGCCGGCCGGGGCCGGCGATGCGAGCACGCGCGCGGGTATCCAGCCGCGCGTGCCGTGGTCGTCTTCCGCCCACCACCAGTCGGCGAGCAGGCGGTGGAGGCGGACGCGGGCACCCGCGTCGGCCGCCAGTTCGGTCGTGTCGTAGGCGTCGCGCGCGACCGCGCGCGCGGGATCGCCGGCGACGCGCTGCAGCAGCGACGTCGGCACCCAGCCGCCCAGGCCGTCGTCGCGGACGACCCAGGTGAACTGCGGCCAGTCGGTATCGGCCCGGCCGAGCATCAGCGCCTGTCCGGTCTCGATCCGGATCGGCGGATGGCCGGGCGCGCGATGCGCCGCGACCACCGTGGCGACGAGCGGCGCGGCCATCGCGCCGTCAGCCCGCCGCCATCGCCCGCTTGGCGGCGGCGACGATCTTCTCCACGCTCGGCAGGTACTTCATCTCCAGCCGGAACAGCGGGATGTGCGTGTCGTAGCCGGTCACGCGCTCGACCGGGGCGACGAGGTCGTACATCGATTCCTCGGCCAGGCGCGCGGCGATCTCGGCGCCGAAGCCCGCGGTCCGCGGCGCCTCGTGCACGATCACGCAGCGACCGGTGCGCGCGACCGACTCGGCGATCGTCGCGAAGTCGAGCGGCTTGAGCGTCGCGACGTCGATGACCTCGGCGCTGATGCCCTCGCCGGCGAGCTTCTCGGCCGCCTCGAGCGTTTCCTTGACCTGCGCGCCCCAGCTGACCAGGGTCACGTCGGTGCCGTCGCGCAGCACGTAGCACACGTCCAGCGGCAGCGCCTCGCCGTCGTCGGCGACGACCTCCTTGTACTGCCGGTAGATGCGCTTGGGCTCGAAGTAGATCACCGGGTCGGGCTCGCGGATCGCGGCGAGCAGCAGGCCGTAGGCGCGCGCGGGCGAGGACGGCATGACCACGCGCAGCCCGGGCACGTTGGTGAAGATCGCCTCGTTGGCCTCGCTGTGGTGCTCGGGCGCGCGGATGCCGCCGCCCCACGGCACGCGCAGCACCATCGGGCAGGTCAGCCGCCCGCGCGTGCGATACCGGAAGCGCGCGGCGTGGCAGATGATGTGGTCGACCATCGGGTACATGAAACCGTCGAACTGCGCCTCGGCGACCGGCTTCATGCCCATCGCGGCCATGCCGACGGTCAGGCCGGCGATCGTCGTCTCGTCGAGCGGCGTGTCGAGCACGCGCTGGGGGCCGAACTGCTGCTGCAGGCCCGAGGTCGCGCGGAACACGCCGCCGTTGACGCCGACGTCCTCGCCGAGCACGACGACCGAGTCGTCGTGGTCCAGCTCCCAGGCCAGCGCCTGGGTGATCGCCTCGATGAGCGTGATCGCGGCCGGGGCGGCGGCCTGCTTGGTGTCCGTGGCGGCGGCGTTCATGCGCGTCCCTCCGCGGCGAGCGCCTGCGCCCGCTGCTCGAGCAGGTCGGGCGGCGGGTCGGCGTAGAGGTAGTCGAACATCGCTTCCACGGGCTGCACCTTCGATTCGAGGTAGGCGTTGATCTCCACGTCGATGCGCCGCGTGCAGTCGGCGATCCACGCCTTCTCCCGGTCCTCGTCCCACAGGCCCTGGGCGGTGAGGTAGGTACGCAGGCGCGTCATCGGGTCGCGCGTCCACGCCTCCTTGACCTCGGCCTCGTCGCGGTAGCGGCGGGCATCGTCGGCGGTGGTGTGGTCGTGCAGGCGGTAAGTCATGAACTCGATGACGCTGCCGCCCTCGCCGGCGCGCGCGCGCTCGAGCGCGCGGCGCATGCCCTCGAGCACGGCGACCAGGTCGTTGCCGTCCACCTGCAGGCAGTGCAGGCCACCGGCCAGGCCCTTCTGCGCCAGCGTCTGCGCGCCGGTCTGCGCGCTGCGCGGCACCGAGATCGCCCAGCCGTTGTTGACGATGCACTGCACGAACGGCAGCGCATAGGCGCCGGCCGAGTTGATCGCGGCGTACGTGTCGGTCTTCGAGCTGCCGCCGTCGCCGCAGCAGGCGACGGCGACGCGCCGCTCGCCGCGCAGCTTGAACGCCAGCGCCGCGCCGGCCGCGTGCAGGCACTGGGTGGAGATCGGCACGCACCACGGGAAGTCGTGGCGCTGATGCTGGAAATCGTTGCCGCGCTCGTCGCCGCCCCAGTACATCAGGATCTCGCGCAGCTGCACGCCGCGCACGATCTGCGCGCCGTATTCGCGGTAGCTGGGCGCGAACACGTCCTCGGGCGCCATCGCCGCGCCAATGCCGACGTGGGTCGCCTCGTGGCCGAGGCACGCAGCGTAGGTGCCCAGCTTGCCGGTGCGCTGCAGGGCGATCGCCTTGCTGTCGAAGGTCCGCACGAACAACATCTGCTCGAACAGCGGCAGCAGCGTGGCGGGGTCGGAGAAGGCCTCGGGGAACGGGGCGACGGGCGTGCCGTCCGGGCCAAGGTATTGCAGGTGTTCGATCTCGAACTTTGCGACGACGGTCATCATGCCAACCGGTCAGGGACAATGCCGCCATGATACCGGGGCGGCGTTCAAGGCCCGTTGCGCATCGCGTCATGACAGCGGCCGCCGCCGCGTGGCAGTCGCGCGGCGCCGCGCGACCCCGACGCGGGCCGGCTCACATCGGCGCCTTCGGCCAGAGGTAGTCGCGGTCGTCGAAGCTGGCGCACCAGTGGGGCCGGTAGACCACGACCAGCGCCATCACGGTCCCGGCGAAGAAGGCCTCGGCGAACATCAGCAGCGGCGTGGCAGCCAGGTACGCCTCCACCGTGCGTCCGCCGGCCCAGGCGGTGACCGCGGCCTTGGCGAGCATCGAGGCGGCCATCGCGAGCGCCGCGGCCGCGAATGCGTTGAGCATCACGTAGACGAAGATGTTGCGCGGCGCCCAGCGCAGCGCGGCGCGCGAAGCCAGCGCCGTGACCGCGACCGGCAGCGCGCCGGTGACCAGGAAGTCCACCGCCCAGCCCTGCCAGGCGGCCCCCAGCAGCACGCCCGACAGGCTGACCGCGGCCATCGTCCAGCAGGCGGTGCCGGCGCCGAACATCAGCGTGGCGATGGTGGCGCCGAGGAAATGCAGCATCACGCCCTGCAGCGCGGCGGTGTTGAACCAGCGCATGCCGGCCAGTGCGGCGGCCGCGACCAGCAGCACGCGCAGCGCGTCGGCGTCGGCCGCGCGTACGTGCGCGCGCAGCGTCGGCGCGGCGCGCGCCAGGACCGCGGCCGCGCCCGCCCAGGCCAGCGCCTGGCACCAGAGCGGCAGCGCGAGTCCGGTCGGAGGCATGCGCGAGCGCCGTGCGCCGCTCAGCCCTGCGCCGGCGGCGCGGGATGGCCGAGGTGGGTCCGCACCTCGAACAGCTCGGGGAAGAACGTCAGCTCCAGCGCCTGGCGCAGGAAGCCCACGCCGCTCGATCCGCCGGTGCCGCGCTTGAAGCCGATGATCCGCATCACCGTGCGCATGTGGCGGAAGCGCCACAGCTGGAACTGGCTCTCCAGGTCGACCAGGTCCTCGCACAGCGAGTACTCCCGCCACCAGCGGTCGGTGTCCTCGTAGATCGTGCGCAGCACCGGCACCAGTCCGGCATCGAATGCATGCGGCTGCGCCCAGTCGCGCGCCAGGTGCGCAGGATCGACCGGATGGCCCCAGCGCGCGAGATAGCGCAGGAACTCGTCGTACAGGCCGGGTTGTTCCAGCACCGTGCGCAGCCCGGCCTGGCCGTCGGGGTCGTGTGCGAACACCTCGAGCATCGCCGTGTTCTTGTTGCCCAGCAGGAACTCGACCGTGCGGTACTGCAGCGACTGGAACCCCGACGACGGGCCGAGCACGTCGCGGAACTCCATGTACTCGGCCGGCGTCATCGTCTCGAGCACCGACCATTGCTCGGTCAGCTGCCGCAACACCTGCTTGCAGCGCGCCAGGACCTTGCGGCAGCGCCAGACCTCGTCCCGGCGCAGGTGCGCGATCGCCGCCGACAGCTCGTGGATCATCAGCTTCAGCCACAGCTCGGAGACCTGGTGCTGCACGACGAACAGCATCTCGTCGTGGTGCGGCGGGTCGGACAGCGGCTGCTGGGCCGTGAGCAGCAGGTCCAGCCGCAGGTAGCCGCCGTAGGTCAGGCGCCCGGACAGGTCGCGGTGGATGCCGTCCTCGAGCGGACGCTGGTTGCGGTCGATGGCCATCGACACAGCGTAGCGCAGGACACGGTCCGCGCCCGCGCCGGATCCGCATGACCCGGGTCGTCGGCAATTGCCGCACAGCGTCATGCAAACGACATCGGCCCCGTCCACACTCCGACCAGGGGCGCCTTCGCCCGGGGATGCCAGGGAACCGACGCATGAACGAGACCGTCCGCCGGCTGCTGCCGGCGCTGTTGCTGTCCTGCGCCGCCACGGCCGCGCAGGCCCAGGTCGTGGTCAGCCAGGTCTACGGCGGGGGCGGCAACGCCGGCGCCCCGTACGACGCGGACTACGTCGAGCTGTTCAACGCCGGCGACCAGCCGGCGTCGCTCGCCGGCAAGTCGGTGCAGTACGCGAGCGCGACCGGGACCGGGAATTTCGGCGCCGGCGGCGGCCAGATCGTCGTGCTGCCGGACGTCGCGATTCCCGCCGGCGGCTACTTCCTGGTCGGCCTGGCCGGCGGTGCGAACGGCGCTCCGCTGCCGGCGCCCGACGCGCGCGGCACGATCAACATGTCCGGCAGCGCGGGCAAGGTGGTGCTGGCCGACACCGCCACCGGGCTGGGCTGCAACGGCGGCAGCACGCCGTGCACGCCGGCGCAGCAGGCGCTGATCCTCGATCTCGTCGGTTTCGGCGGGGCCAACTTCTTCGAAGGCGCCGGGCCGGCCCCGGCGCTGGGCAACGCACTGGCGGCCCTGCGCGCCGGCGGCGGATGCACCGACAGCGACGACAACGCGGCCGATTTCTCGGCCGGCGCGCCGGCGCCGCGCAACGCCGCCTCGGTGCCCAACGTCTGTGGCGGCGGTGGGGCGCTGTACCTGAGCATCGGCGATGCGCGCGGCGCCGAGGGCGACAGCGGCACCACGCCGTTCTTCTTCACCGTGAGCCTCAACCAGCCGGCAGGTCCCGACGGCGTGCGCTTTTCCTATGCGACGGTCGACGGCAGTGCGACCGTGGCCGACACGGACTACGCCGCCAAGGCCGGCACCGGCAGCTTCGCGCCGGGCCAGCGCGAGCTGACGATCCACGTCGACGTGATCGGCGACGAGACCGTCGAGCCGGACGAGGACTTCCACGTCGACCTGGCCGACGTCGATGGCGCGCTCGTCGCGAAGGGGCGCGGTACCGGCACGATCGTCAACGACGACGTGCTGACGCTCCCGATCCACGACATCCAGGGCGCGGGCGCGCGCTCGCCGGTCGAGAACCAGCCGGTCGCCACGACCGGCATCGTCACCGGCCGCAAGAACAACGGCTTCTTCATCCAGACGCCCGACGGCGAGGACGACGGCGACCCGGCGACGTCCGAGGGCGTGTTCGTGTTCACCGGCAGCGCGCCGCCGGCCGATGCCGCGGTCGGCAACAAGGTCCTGGTGCAGGGTACGGTGATCGAGTACGTGCCGGCCGCCGACCCGCACCAGCTGCCGCTGACCGAGGTCACCGACGCGTCGGTCGTCGCGCTGTCGACCGGGCATGCGCTGCCGGCGCCGGTCGCGCTGACCGTGGACCTGCCGCGCGCCGACGGCGGCCTCGACCAGCTCGAGCCGCTGGAGGGCATGCGCGTGACCGCGCCTAGCTTCACCGTCGTCGCGCCGACCGGCGGCAACGTCGACGAGCGCGCGGCGACCGCGACCGGCAACGGCCGCTTCGCGGTCGTCGTGACCGGGACGCCGCGCCCGTTCCGCGAGCCGGGCATCCAGGTGCCCGATCCCGACCCGCTGGGCAGCAGCGCGCCGTCGATCCCGCGCTGGGACTTCAACCCCGAGACGATCGCCGTCAACAGCGCCACGATCGGCGCGCCGGCGGCCGACCTCGCCGCGGGCTGCCGGATCGTCGGCGGCTCGCTGACCGGGCCGCTCGACTACACGTTCCGCCGCTACACGATCTACCCCGAGACCGCGCTCGACGCCGACTGCAGCGGCGCCGGCGAGGTGCGCCCCGCCGCGCTGCCGGGCCCGGACCACGTGAGCTTCGCGACCTACAACCTGCAGCGCTTCTTCGACACCGTCAACGACGGCAACAGCGGTCCGACGCTGACCGCGCAGGCGCTGGAGACGCGGCTGGGCAAGGCGTCGATCGGCATCCGCGCGTTCCTGCACGCCCCGGACGTCGTCGGCGTGACCGAAGTCGAGAACCTGGGCGTGCTGCAGACGCTGGCCGCGCGCATCAACGCCGACGCGGTGGCCGCCGGCCAGCCCGATCCGGGCTACGTCGCCTACCTGCAGGAAGGCTTCGACGTCGGCGGCATCGACGTCGGCTTCCTGGTGCGGACCGGCGCGGTGGCGCCGGGCATCGCCCGGATCGAGGTGCGCTCGGTCGTGCAGGAAGGCGCCGACGCGGTGCTGGCCAACCCGAACGGCTCGACCAGCGTGCTCAACGATCGGCCGCCGCTGGTGCTCGACGCGGTGGCGCATTTCGCCGACGGCCGCAGCTTCCCGTTCACCGCGATCGTCGTCCACCAGCGCTCGCTCAGCGGCATCGAGGCCGACGACGGCGGCAGCAACGGCTGGGTCAGCGGCGGCGCGCGGGTGCGCGCCAAGCGTCAGCGCCAGGCCGAGTTCCTGGCCACGCTGATCGACGACATGCAGCGGGCCGATGCCGGCCGCCACGTGGTCGTGCTCGGCGACTTCAACGCCTTCGAGTTCAACGATGGCTACGTCGACGCGATGGGCACGACGACCGGCCTGCCGTCGCCCGACGCGCAGACCGCGGTCGACGGCGATGGCGCGGTGCTGGTGGCGCCGTCGCTGCTGAACATGACGCTGGAGGCGGCGGAGGACGAGCGCTACTCGTTCGTGTTCGACTACCAGGCGCAGTCGCTCGACCATGTGCTGGTGAACCAGGCGGTCGTCGATTCGCCGCTGGTCGTCGGGCTCGACGTCAGTCATGCGCGCATCAATGCCGACTTCCCCGAGGTCGCGCGCAACGACGCGACGACGCCGACCCGGCTGTCCGACCACGACCCGACGGTGCTGCTGCTGCGGCTGCAGCCGGCGACGCTGGCCGACCTGGGCATCGAGGCCGAAGCGGCGAACGCCGAGGTCTTCGAGGGCGCACCGCTGGCGTTCGCCGCCACGCTGCGCAACGCCGGGCCCGATGCCGCGCAGTTCCCCGGCGTCGGCGCGGTGCTCGATGCCGAGCTCGCGGATCTCGCCGTGACGGCCCCGGCGGGCTGGGACTGCGAGGCGCCGGTCGTCGGCGGCGGTACGACGACGCTGTCGTGCAACCACGACACGCTGGCGGTCGATGGGGTGGCGGCGTTCGCGCTGGCGGCCACGGCGCCCGCCTCGGCGGTCGGCGCCACGGTGACGCTGACCGTTGCCGCGACCTCGCAGACCCAGGATCCGGACGAGGCCGACAACGGCGCCACCGCATCGGTGTCGGTCGTCGCCGATCCGGCGTCGGCCGCGCAGCCGCTGGAGAACGGCGTGCAGGTGCGCGACGTCTCCGCCGCGGCGGGCGAGTCGCGCCTGTTCCGCATCGACGTGCCGGCCGGTGCGCGCAATCTGCGCATCCTGACCGCGGGCGGCACCGGCGACGTGACGCTGTACGCCAGCCACGAGGCACTGCCGACCGTCGACGACTGGCAGCTGCGCTCGCAGCGTCCGGGCAACAACGAGCTGGTGCAGGTCGCCGCGCCGCAGCCGGGCACCTGGTACGTGCGCGTCGTCGGCGAACGGGCGTTCGGCCGGCTCACGGTGCGGGGCAGCTACACGCCCTGATCCGGGCGCGTGTCCCGCGAAGACCCCCGGCCATGTGCCGGGGGTTTTCGTCATGGGGCGGAGCGCGTGTTTCATGTAGGCGCGCCCTTGCGCGCGATCGGGCCTTTCCCGATAGCCCATCGCGCGCGAGCGCGCTCCTACGGGGTGGACCTTCGCTTCGCGCGCGGCGCGAGGCAACTGGCCGGCGCCGCGGACAGGGCTGCTAGGATGCGAGGCCGCACGCCTCAGGGGAATCCGCCGCATGACCGCGCCCACTCCGGACACCGCCGCGCCGCGCGGCGCCATCGCCCGCGTCCTCGACACCATCGAACGCGTCGGCAACCGGTTGCCGGATCCGGCGATGCTGTTCCTGCTGCTGATGCTCGCGGTGTGGGGGCTGTCCTGGGCGCTGTCGGGCGTGGACTTCGCCGCGATCGACCCGCGCAGCGGCACGCCGATCCAGGTCGTCAACCAGCTCTCGGGCGAGTCGCTGACCGCGTTCATGGCGAACATGGTGCGGGTGTTCCTGGGCTTCGCGCCGCTGGGCGTGGTGCTGATCGCGATGCTGGGCCTGGGCGTGGCCGAGCACACCGGCTTCATCAACGCCGCGCTGCGCCGCGTGCTGGCGGTGACGCCCCGCGCGCTGCTGACGCCGGCGCTGGTCGCGGTCGCGGTGCTGAGCCACGTCGCGGTCGACGCCGGCTACGTGCTGGTGATCCCTCTGGGCGGGGTGATCTTCTACGCCGCCGGACGCCACCCGCTGGCCGGCATCGCCGCCGCGTTCTGCGGCGTGTCGGGCGGATTCTCGGCGACGCTGCTGGTGCCCTCGTCGCTCGACCCGCTGCTGGCCGGCTTCACCGAGCAGGCCGGCCGCATCCTCGACCCGGCGCTGACGGTCAATCCGCTCAACAACTGGATCTTCACCACCGCTTCGAGCCTGCTGATCATCGTGATCGGCTGGTTCGTCACCGACCGCATCGTGGAGCCGCGCCTGGCGCGCACGCCGGTCGACGGCGACCCGGCCAACCTGCCGAAGATGGACCCGCTCAGCGATGCCGAGCGCCGCGGCCTGACCTGGGCGGTGGCGGCGATGGCGCTCGCCGCGCTGGCGTTCGCGCTCAGCCTGGTGCCCGACGGCTCGCCATGGCGCGCGCCGGCCGACGATCCGGCGGTGCTCGCCGGCGGCAACGACCTGCTGGTCGCCGGCGCGCCGGTGATGCAGTCGATCGTCGCGCTGATCTTCGTGCTGTTCCTGCTGCCGGGCGTGGTCTACGGCGCCGTCGCCGGCACGGTGAAGACCCACCGCGACGTCATCGCCGCGATGACCAAGTCGATGAGCGGCATGGGCTACTACATCGTCATCGCGTTCTTCATCGCGCAGTTCCTGGCCGGCTTCAACGGCTCGGGCCTGGGCACGCTGATGGCCGTGGAGGGCGCGGACTTCCTCAAGGCGCTGGGGCTGCCGATGTGGCTGACGATCATCGGCCTGATCCTGATGACCGGCATCGTCAACCTGTTCATCGGCTCGGCATCGGCGAAGTGGGCGCTGCTGGCGCCGATCATGGTGCCGCTGATGATGCAGCTGGGCGTCTCGCCGGACCTGACCCAGGCCGCCTACCGGGTCGGCGACTCGATGACGACGATCCTGACCCCGCTGATGCCGTACTTCCCGCTGATCGTCGTGTTCTGCCAGCGCTACGTGACCGCGGCGGGAATCGGCACGCTGGTGTCGATGATGATCCCGTACTCGATCGCGCTGTCGGTGCTGTGGACGTCGTTCCTGCTCGCGTTCTGGGGGCTGGGCATCCCGCTGGGGCTGGGCGCGCGCTACGACTATCCGACCGGCTGAACAGGGGCGTCGGCGCGGCGCGCGCGGTCGATGCGTTGACGCCCGGGCCGCGGGCTGGGATTCTCGCCGCTCCGCGGACGGGCCGTCCCGTCCGCCGGACCGTCCCAGCTTCCCTTCTGCAAGGATCTCCATGAGCGCCGACGTCGTCGAGCCCAAAGTCGCGGTGGTGCCGCCACCGCCGCCCGTCAATCCGCCCGAGTTCGCCCAGGTGCTCGGCCATCCACGGCCGCTGTGGATGCTCTTCATGTCGGAATTCTGGGAGCGCTTCGCGTTCTACGGCATCCGCTGGGCGATGGTGCTGTACGTGGTCGCGCAGTTCCACGGTGGCGACACCGCGGGCGAACGGCCGGCCAGCGAGCTCTACGGCGCGTACCTGGCGCTGGTCTATGCCGGTGCGATCTTCGGCGGCTACGTCGCCGACAAGCTGGTCGGGTTCCAGCGTTCGATCCTGCTCGGTGCGCTGTTCATGGCGGTCGGCCTGTTCCTGCTGGCTTCGCCGGCCGAACCGCTGTTCAAGCTCGGCCTGGCCACGATCATCGTCGGCAACGGCCTGTTCAAGCCGATCATCTCGACGATGGTCGGCAAGCTCTACGCGCAGGGCGACGCGCGCCGCGATGCCGGCTTCACGATCTTCTACATGGGCATCAACATCGGCGCGATGATCGCGCCGGTCATCACCGGCTGGCTGGCCCGGCAGGTGTTCGGCACCAACGAGGACCCGCACTACCAGTGGGTGTTCATCTCGGCCGGCATCGGCATGGTGATCAGCCTGGTGTGGTTCTGGGCCGGTCGCAGCCAGCTCAAGGGCATCGGTCTGCCGGCCCCCGGGCAGGAAGGCCTGGGCCGCGTGGGCATGGTCGCGCTGCTCGGCGCGGTGGTGGGCATCCCGCTGTTCTATTTCCTGCTGACGATCGACGCCAATGCGCTGCAGGCGATCCTGATGGCGCTGTTCGTGGTGCCGGCGGTGATGCTGCTGGTCGAGGGCGTCCGCGAGGGCCGGGTCGCGCGCGACAAGGTGCTCGCGATGTTGGTGATCTTCGTGTTCAACGTGCTGTTCTGGATGTTCTTCGAGCAGGCCGGCAGCTCGTTCACGTTCCTTGCCGACCGCATCGTCGACCGCGAGTTCGGCGACTGGACGTTTCCGCTGGAGTGGTTCCAGTCGGTGAACTCGATCGCGATCATCACCTTCGCGCCGCTGATGGCGTGGATGTGGGTCAAGATGGGGCGCGCCAATCCCTCGATCCCGCGCAAGTTCGGCCTGGGGCTGATCTTCAACGGCCTGGCCTTCCTGCTGCTGATGATCGCGCTCAACAGCATGGTCGACGGCAACGGCAAGATCCCGTTCTGGACGCTGTTCATGGTCTACGTCATCCAGTCGGTCGGCGAGCTGTGCCTGTCGCCGATCGGCCTGTCGATGACGACCAAGCTGGCGCCCACCAGGCTGGCGGGCATGGCGATGGGCTGCTGGTTCCTGTCGATCGCGATCGGCAACAACCTGGCGGGCATCTTCGCCGGCCGGGTCAGCGGCGAGGCGGGCATGACCGTGCAGTCGGCGCATGCGGGCTACACGTTCGGCTTCTGGGCGCTGGCCGGCGCCGGCGTGTTGCTGTTCGTGATCGCGCCGCTGGTCAACCGGCTGATGCACGGGGTGAAGTGACCGGCGCGCGCCGGACGCGACGCCCACGCAACGGAAACGGCGGCCCTGTGGCCGCCGTTTCCGCATCTGGCCGGCGCATCAGCCGTGCAGCGGCGCCTCGAGCTTGTCCATCATGCGGACGAACGCCGCGCGCTCGTCGGCGTCGAGCGGCGCCATGACCTGCTGCTGGTACTCCAGCGCCAGCGGCACGACGACGTCGTAGACGGCGTAGCCGGCCGGACTTAGTTCCAGCACCGAGCGCCGCCGGTCGCTGTCGTGCATGCCGCGCAGCAGCAGTTCGCGTTCGAGCAGCCGGGCGACCGCGCGACTGACGGCGACCTTGTCCATCGCGGTGCGCTCGGCCACCTCGTTGGCCGACAGCCCGCGGTAGCGGCCGAGCACCGCGATGACCCGCCACTCGGTCACGCTGATCCCGAAGCGCTCGGAGTAGATGTCCGCCAGCCCCCGGCTGACGTGGTTGGTCAGCACGCTGAGCCGGTAGGGCAGGAACGTCTCGAGGTCGAGCGTCGCGCGCTCGGGGGCCGGGGCGTCGTCTTCGTCCCGAACGGCGTGGGAAACCGGCTGCGTCATGGTGCGGTGCGCCTTGCAAGTGGTTGCAGCTGAAACTATAAACAGGCATCCAAGCCATCGTCACGCCACGGAGTATCCCATGAGCGCACACGCACACACCGGCCCGAACCTGGGCATGGACGTCACCACGTTCGACAATCCCATGGGCATCGACGGCTTCGAATTCGTCGAGTTCGCGGCGCCCGCCGGCCAGGCCGACGCGATGCACGCGTACTTCCGCAACATGGGGTTCACCGCGGTGCTGCGGCACAGGTCGCGGCCGATCACGGTGTATCGCCAGGGCCAGGTGAACTTCCTGCTCAACGCCGATCCCGATTCGTTCGCCGCCGACTTCGCCAAGGCCCATGGCCCCTCGGCCTGTGGTTTCGCGATCCGCTTCCAGCGTCCCGCCGACGAGGTGTACGGGCGCGTGCTCGAGAACGGCGGCGAGGCGATCGGCGCGCGCGAGGCGACCAAGGCGGTCGACGCGCCGGTGGTCAAGGGCATCGGCGACTGCATGCTGTACCTGGTGGACCGCTACGGCGCGTCGGGCTCGATCTACGGCGACGACTACGTGCCGGTCGAGGGCGCCGACCAGAACCCGGTCGGGTTCGGGCTGACCTTCATCGACCACCTCACGCACAACCTTTACTTCGGCAACATGCAGAAGTGGTCGGACTACTACGAGAAGCTGTTCAACTTCCGCGAAATCCGCTACTTCGACATCAAGGGCAGCAAGACCGGCCTGAAGTCCAAGGCGATGACCGCGCCCGACGGCATCGTGCGCATCCCGCTCAACGAGTCGAGCGATCCGAAGTCGCAGATCAACGAGTACCTCGACGCCTACAAGGGCGAGGGCATCCAGCACATCGCCTGCTTCACCGACGACATCTACACCTCGATCGAGAAGATGCGCGAGCACGGCATCGAGTTCCTCGACACGCCGGACACCTACTTCGAGGTCATCGACCAGCGCATCCCCGACCACGGCGAGGATGTCGCCCGCCTGGCACGCAACAAGATCCTGATCGACGCCGATCCGGAGACCAAGCAGCGCAAGCTGCTGCAGATCTTCACCCAGAACGCGTTCGGCCCGATCTTCTTCGAGATCATCCAGCGCAAGGGCAACGAGGGCTTCGGCGAAGGCAACTTCCAGGCGCTGTTCGAGAGCATCGAGCGCGACCAGATGAAGCGCGGCGTGCTGTAAGGCGGTTTCCGGCCGCGGATGTCCGTCGATGCACACGGATCGGGGCGCGATCGGGCAGGTCGCCCGTCGCGCCCGCGGGCGCGGGAACGACGGCACGAGGCGCGAGCGTCCGGGGCCCCCGGACGCAGCTCGCAACCGCACCATTCCACTCCGCTCCGGTCCGCGTCTTCGATCCACGCCGCCCGCGCCGCGCGGCGGTGAGCATTCCCTCCAGGTGAAGCGATGAACGCATCGATCCAAGACCAGGTGATCGCGCTGCCGCGCCATGACGCGCAGGCGGATGCGGCGCTCGGGTACATGTCCGGCTTCGGCAACGAGTTTGCGACGCAGGCCGAGCCCGGCACGCTGCCGGTCGGCCAGAACTCGCCGCAGCGCGTCGCGCACGGACTCTACGCCGAGCAGCTGTCGGGCACGGCGTTCACCGCGCCGCGCGGCGAGAACCGGCGCAGCTGGCTGTACCGCATCCGCCCGGCGGTGCTGCACGGCCGCTTCGCGCCGTTCGCCCAGCCGCGCTTCCACGACGGCTTCGACCGCGGCCCGGTGACGCCCGAGCAACTGCGCTGGAGTCCGATCCCGCTGCCCGAGACGCCGGTGGACTTCGTCGACGGGCTGTTCTCGATGGGCGGCAGCGGCGGCGCCGGCGCCTACGATGGCGTGGGCATCCACGTCTACGCCGCCAACGCGTCGATGGCCGACCGCTTCTTCTACAGCGCCGACGGCGAACTGCTGCTGGTGCCGCAGCTGGGCCGGCTGGTGCTGGCGACCGAGCTGGGCACGCTCGAGGTCGAGCCGCAGGAGATCGCGGTGATCCCGCGCGGCATCCGCTTCCGCGTCGAGCTGCCCGACGGGCCGAGCCGTGGCTACGTCTGCGAGAACCAGGGCCGCGCGCTGCGGCTGCCCGACCTCGGGCCGATCGGCGCCAACGGCCTGGCCAACCCGCGCGACTTCCTCGCGCCGGTGGCGCGCTACGAGGACGTCGAGGGCGACTTTTCGCTGATCGCCAAGTTCCAGGGCCACCTGTGGCAGGCGCCGATCGGGCATTCGCCGCTCGACGTGGTCGGCTGGCACGGCAACTACGCGCCGTACAAGTACGACCTGCGCCGGTTCAACGCGATCGGCTCGATCAGCTTCGACCATCCCGACCCGAGCATCTTCACCGTGCTGACCTCGCCCAGCGACACGCCCGGCACGGCCAACCTCGACTTCGCGATCTTCCCGCCGCGCTGGCTGGTCGCCCAGCACACGTTCCGGCCGCCGTGGTTCCACCGCAACGTCGCCAGCGAGTTCATGGGCCTGGTGCACGGCCGGTACGACGCCAAGGCCGACGGCTTCTCGCCGGGCGCCTGCTCGCTGCACAACTGCATGAGCGGCCACGGGCCGGACGCGGCGACGTTCGACAAGGCGAGCGCGGCCGACCTGGCGACGCCGGACGTGATCGCCGACACGATGGCCTTCATGTTCGAGACGCGCGGCGTGCTGCGGCCGACCGCGCAGGCGCTCGACGCCGCGCACCGGCAGGGCGACTACCAGACGGTCTGGCAGGGGCTCGAACACCGTTTCGTCCCGCCGCCGCGCTGAGGCTCGACGGGCCGGTAAGCCCGCGCGCGCAATGGAGACCGGACGGTGAAGCGCTCGCGGCCAAGGCCGCTCCCACAGGCGCGTCTTCGTCTGTAGGCGCGCGCTCGCGCGCGATGGGGCCAGATTGGGAACGCCCTCGCGGCCAAGGCCGCTCCTACAGGTCAGCTATCTTCTTTGTAGGAGCGCGCTTGCGCGCGATGACGTTCGCGGGAATCCCCATCGCGCGCACGACACTGCGATTCGCAACGCGTTCACGCGGCTTCGCCGAGCCTGCGGCGCTTTCCAACCGAGGCCGCCGCCGATGAAACCGTCGATTTCCTGCATCGCCGTGCTCGCGCTCGCGCTGTCCGCCTGCGGCGAGCGCGCGCCCGATGCGTCGGTCGATCCGGTGCCCGGTCCCGCCGCCGACGGCACGGCACTCGGACACGATCCGGCCGCGCCGCCCCCGCTCGACCATCCCGACACGGGCGTGCCCGGCAGCGATGACGCGATCACGTTCGAGGGCTTCGGACCGGCGGCGTTCGGCAATGGGCCCGAGGCCGTCCGGATGGCGTGGGGCCATGAACTCGGCGATGCGACGCCGTCCGAGCCGGGCGGTTGCTACATGCTCGCTCCGCAGGGCGACGGCACGGCGGGCGAGCGGATCGCCTTCCTCGTCGAGGGCGAGCGCTTCTTGCGCATCGACGTGCGCGACGACGGCTACACCGCGCCCGGTGGCGGCAAGGTCGGCATGGACGCGGCGCAGATCGAACGCCTGTACGCGGGAGGCGTCGAGGCCTCGCCGCACAAGTACGTCGACGGCGCGCGCACGCTGCGCGTGGCCGAGGGCGACAAGGCCCTGGTGTTCGAGACCGACGCCGCCGGCACGGTCACCGCATGGCGCGTCGGCGTGCCGCCGCAGGTCGACTACGTCGAGCGTTGCGGCTGACGGCCCGTTCCCCCCCCCGCACGGGGCGCCGGCGGCGTCAGTCGCGCTCGGGAGGCGCCGGATCGTCGTCGTCGACCACGCGCTGGCTCGCGTCGGGCGTCCGCTTCGGATGCGGCGGCCGGTCGTCCATCAGCGACAACGCCGCGCGCGACATCAGGTGCGCGCTGATCGGCGCGGTCAGGAACAGGAACACCGTGATCAGCAGCTCACGCGGATGCACGCCGCTCTCGTTGACCGCGTGGTAGACGATCGAGGCGAACAGGATGCAGCCCACGCCCAGCGTGCTGGCCTTGGCCGGGCCGTGGACGCGCTGGAAGAAGTCGCGCAGCTTGAGCAGCGCGACCGCGCCGAGCAGCGTGAAGAAGCAGCCGACCACGAGCAGCACGACGACCAGGATGTCGATCGCGACGCTCATTCGACGATGTCCCGGCGGATCACGTACTTGCTCAGCACCACGGTGCCGACGAAGCCGAGCATCGCGATGATCAGCGCCGCCTCGAAGTAGATCTCGGTGTTCATCAGCATGCCGAACAGGATCAGCTGGGCGATCGAGCTCACGTACAGCGTGTCGAGCGCGAGGATGCGATCGGGCGCGGTGGGCCCGCGCAGCAGCCGCCACGTGGACAGCAGCATCGCGAGGCCGACCAGGTGCATGCCGACGACGATGGCGATCTGGATCATGGGAAGATCTCCCGCAGCGGGGTTTCGTAGCGCGCCTTGATCTCGGCGACCAGCGCCTGGGGATCGTCGGTGCTCAGGCAATGGATCAGCAGGAACCGGCGATCCTCCGACAGTTCCGCGGACACGGTCCCGGGCGTCAGCGTGATCACGCTGGTCAGCGCCGAGATGCCGTGGATGTTGGTCAGGTCCAGCGGCAGCCACACGAACTGCGAGTTGAGTTTCTCGCGCGGGCCGAGCACCTGGCGGGCGACCGTCAGGTTGGCCACCAGGATGTCCCACAGCAGGCGGCCGGTCAGCGTCCACAGGCCGCGCAGCCGCCCCAGGCGCGCGAACTCCCGCTCCATGCGCGCCGCCAGCAGCGGCATCAGCCAGGCCAGCAGCAGCGCCATGACGATGTTGCCCGGGCCGATGTCCTCGGCCATCAGCAGCCAGAACGCGAAGACCGTCAGGCTCTGCGGGATCGACGGCAGCAGGCGGCGCTTCATCGCGACGGCTCCCGGATCAGCGGCGTCGCGCCGCCGACGCGCTCGACGGTGGCGCCGGTGTCGAGCAGTTGCGCGGCCGTCGCCTCGGTGTAGCGCAACAGCGGGCCGGCGAACACGGTCATCGCCACGCCGTAGGCCAGCAGCAGCGTGGTCGCGGCGATCTCGGCGCGACGCAGCGGAACCGGCGCGGTGCCCTCGGGCACCGGGTCGACGCGCCAGAACAGCCGCGTGCCGCTGCGCGACAGCCCGATGATCGCCATCAGGCTGCTGCCCAGGATCGCGGCCCAGACCCAGCCGATGACCGACTCGGGTACCGAGTTGAGCAGTTGCAGCTTGCCGATGAAGCCCGACAGCGGCGGCAGGCCGGTGACCGAGATCGCCGCGACCAGGAACAGCAGCGCCGGCACCGTCTTGCCCGGCATCGAGGCGATCGGCACGAGGTAGTCGCCGGTCTGGCCGCGGTGGCGCTGGATGATGTCGGCGAGCAGGAACAGCGCCGCGGTCACGAATACGCTGTGCGGCAGGTAGTACAGGCCGGCCGAGATCGCGCCGGGGCTGGCAAGCGCGAACGCGACGAACAGCATGCCGGCCGACAGCAGCACCAGGTAGGCCACGCCGATGCGCAGCCGCGGCGCGCCGACCACGCCGAGCGCGGCCAGCACCATCGTCGCCGCGCCGGCCGGCAGCAGCCAGGGCCAGGCGAGATCGGCCAAGAGTCCCGCATCGGCGCCGAACACCAGCGTGTAGACGCGCAGGATCGCGTACAGGCCGACCTTGGTCATGATCGTGAACAGCGCGGCGACCGCGGCCGGCGCGCGCGCGTAGGCCTCCGGCAGCCACAGGTACAGCGGCAGCAGTGCGGCCTTGGCGCAGAACACCAGCAGCAGCAGGCCCGCGCCGGCGCGCACCAGCGGTGCGGTCTCGGGCGGTACCTGCGCCACGCGCACCGCCAGCTCGGCCATGTTCAGCGTGCCGAGCAGGCCGTACAGCAGCCCGAGCGCGAGCAGGAACACCGTCGAGGCGGCGATGTTGAACACCACGTAGTGCATGCCGGCCTTGATGCGCTCGCCGCGCGCACCGCTCAGCAGCAGGCCGTAGGAGGCGATCAGCATCACCTCGAAGAACACGAACAGGTTGAACAGGTCGCCGGTCAGGAACGAGCCGTTGAGGCCGGCGAGCTGGACCTGGAACAGCGCATGGAAGTGCAGCGCGCGTTTGTCCCAGCCCGCGCACGCGTAGAGCAGGCACGGGATCGCGAGCAGCGTGGTGGTCATCACCATCATCGCCGAGAGCCGGTCGACCATCAGCGCGATGCCCAGCCGCGCCGGCCAGTCGCCGAGCAGGTAGACCAGCATGTCCTCGCGCTGGACCTGCAGCAGCAGCGCGATGCTGGTCGCCAGCAGCGCGGCCATGCCCAGCCAGGCCCACCACCGCAGTGTCGAGGCGCTGTGCCGCCGTTCCAGCAGCAGGAGCAGCGCACCGGTGACCAGCGGCACCAGGATCGGCGCGATCGCCAGATGGTTCATCGGGCGCCTCCACGCCGATCGTCGTCGGGTTCCTCGCCGTCGACGTGGTCGGTGTGCAGGTCCGCATGCTCGCGCATCGCCACGACCACGGTGACCGCGGTCATCGCGAAGGCGATGACGATCGCGGTCAGCACCAGCGCCGGCGGCAGCGGATCGGTGTAGCTGACCAGTGTCTGCGCCACGCCATCGCGCAGGACCGGCGGCTTGCCGACCACGAGCCGGCCGGACGAGAAGATCAGCAGGTTGGTCGCGTACGAGAGCAGCGTCAGGCCGAGGATCACGTCGAACGTGCGCGCGCGCAGCAGCAGGTAGACGCCCGAGGCGGTGAGCACGCCGATGGCGCTGGCGATCGCGAATTCCATCAGGGCGTCTCCTCGGCGGCTTGGCGTTGCTTGACCGTGCCCATCGTCGAGAGCATCAGCAGCGTGCCGGCGAACACCACGACGTAGACGCCGGTGTCGAACACCAGCGCGCTCGCCAGCGGCAGCACGCCCACGACCGGCAGCGTCACGTCGACGTGGCCGCTGGTCAGGAACGGCACGCCGAACCACCACGAGCCCACGCCGCCGATGACCGCCAGCAGCAGGCCGATGCCGATGCCGCGCAGGTAGTCGAAGCCGAACGTCGCCTCGACCGCGCGCGCGCCCTGCAGCACGTACTTCACCAGCACCGGCACCGCGAACACCAGGCCGGCGATGAAGCCGCCGCCCGGCGCGTTGTGGCCGCGCAGGAACAGGTAGATCGAGACCGTGAGCGCGAGCGGGAACAGCAGCTGGGTCAGGTCGGCCGCGATCGGCAGGTTGACCGGCGGGCCGGGCATCACTTCGTCGGGCTGCAGCCGCGCCCAGCGCAGCAGCGCGTGCACCACCAGCGCCGCGGTGCCGAACACGGTGATCTCGCCGAAGGTGTCGAAGCCGCGGAAATCGACCAGGATCACGTTGACGACGTTGCGCCCGTAGGCCTCGGGCAGCGAGCGCACCAGCAATTCGCCGGAGATCGTGTCGACCGGCGCCATCATCATCGCGTAGGCCAGCGTCGCCAGCCCGCCGCCGGCGACCAGCGAGATCGCCACGTCGCGCACCTTGCGCAGCGGCGCGCGCGCGACCTTCGACTGCTTGGGCAGGTAGTTGAGCGCCATCATCATCAGCGCGATCGTGACCATCTCCACCAGCAGCTGGGTCAGCGCGAGGTCGGGGGCCGACAGGTAGACGAACAGCAGGCTGACCGCCAGGCCGACCCCGCCGATGACGATCAACGCGGTAAGGCGCTTGCCGTGCACGAGCACCGTGCCGATCGACGCGGCCACCAGCAGCGCCCACAGGATCCAGCCGATGATCGGCATCGTCTGCGAGCCGGGCGCGGCGGCCAGGATCGCGCCGACCTCGCCGGCGAGCGGCCAGCCGGCCAGCAGCATCGCCACCAGCAGCAGCCCCAGCAGGCTGCGCTGCAGGCTGCCGTTGGCCACGCGCGCGGTGAACGCGCGCGCCAGCGAAAACAGCCGCTCGATGTTGACGTGGAAGACGTGGCGTCCGATCGACCGCATCACCACCGCGTGGAAGTCGAGCAGCCGGCGCAGGCCGAAATACAGCGCCACGCCCAGCACCAGGCTCGCCACGCTCATCAGCAGCGGCAGGTTCACGCCGTGCCAGACCGCGAGGCTGAACTGCGGCGCGGCGTCGCCCAGCGTGCCGCGGGCCATCGTGCGCAGCAGCGGCTGCACGGTCAGCGCCGGCACGATGCCCACGACCAGGCACAGCACCGCGAGCACGCCGACCGGGATGCGCATCCAGCGCGGCGGCTCGTGCGGCACCACGTCCAGTGCGCGCGGGCCGTGGCCGAAGAACGTGTCGTGCACGAAGCGCAGGCTGTAGGCGATGCCGAACACGCCGGCCAGCAGCGCGGCGACGCTGATGACCAGGCGCATCGTGCCGTGCCCGCCGATCTCCAGTGCCTCGGCGAAGAACATCTCCTTGGACAGGAAGCCGTTGAGCAGCGGGATGCCGGCCATCGCCAGCGAGGCCACGATCGCCAGCGCGCTGGTCATCGGCATCAGCCGGCGCAGGTTGCCGAGCCGGCGCATGTCGCGGGTGCCGGCCTCGTGGTCGATGATGCCGGCGGCCATGAACAGCGAGGCCTTGAACATCGCGTGGTTGAGGATGTGGAACAGGCCGGCGACGACCGCCATTTCGGTCGACAGGCCGAACAGCAGCGTGATCAGGCCCAGGTGCGAGATCGTCGAGTAGGCCAGCAGGCCCTTGAGATCGTGCTGGAAGATCGCGAACCAGGCGCCGACGAGCAGCGTCGTCGCGCCGATGCCGCTGACCACGTAGAAGAACAGGTCGGTGCCCGCCAGCGCCGGGTGCAGCCGCGCGAGCAGGAACACGCCCGCCTTGACCATCGTCGCCGAGTGCAGGTACGCCGACACCGGCGTGGGCGCGGCCATCGCCTGCGGCAGCCAGAAATGGAACGGGAACTGCGCGCTCTTGGTGAAGACGCCCAGCAGGATCAGGCCCAGCGCCCACGGATACAGATGACTCCCGCGGATCAACTCGCCGGCCGCGAGCACCGCGTCGAGGTCGTAGCTGCCGACGATGCGGCCGATCAGCAGCACGCCGCCCAGCAGCGCCAGGCCGCCCAGGCCGGTGATCGTCAGCGCCATGCGCGCGCCCTGGCGGGCGTCCTGCCGGTGCGACCAGAAGCCGATCAGCAGGAACGAGCTGATCGACGTCAGCTCCCAGAACACCGCGAGCAGCAACAGGTTGCCGGCCAGGACCATGCCCAGCATCGCGCCCATGAACAGCAGCAGGTAGGTGAAGAACCGCCGCGGGCTGTCCTTGGCCGACAGGTAGTAC
>NZ_LASZ01000015.1 GCF_001014645.1 Luteimonas sp. FCS-9
CGCGAGATCTCGATCGAGGTGTAGGCGACCGGGTCGTCGAGCCCGTCGAGCAGCAGCTCGGTCTTGCGCCCGCTGCCGCTGCCGAACTCGACCACGTGCACGCCCGCACCGATCGCCTGGGCGATCGTGTCCATGCGCGCCTCCAGCAGCGCCAGCTCGGTGCGCGTGAGGTAGTACTCGGGCTGGCGCGTGATCGCCTCGAACAGGCGCGAGCCCTCGGCGTCGTAGAAATACTTGGACGGCAGCCGCTTGGGCGTGCGCGACAGGCCGGCGACGGCGTCGGCGGCGATGTCGTCGGGACGCGGGCGCAGGTCGGTCAGCGCGGCCTGCGCACGGGCGCGGGCGGTGGCGGCGTTCATGCGGAATCCTTGGCCAGGCGCAGGCCGGCGAACTGCCAGCGCGCGTCGGAGGGGAAGAAGTTGCGATAGCTCGCGCGCACGTGGTCGGCCGGGGTGGCGCAGCTGCCGCCGCGCAGCACCCACTGCGCATCCATGAACTTGCCGTTGTACTCGCCCAGCGCGCCCGGCCAAGGCCGGTAGCCGGGATAGGCGGTGTAGGCGCTGTGGGTCCATTCCCACACGTCGCCGAACAGCTGCTGCAGCCCGGTGTCGGCGGCCCCCGGCGCGCAGGGATGCAGGCGGTCGGCATCGGCGAAGTTGCCGCCCACCGGCACGCCGGCGGCGGCCTGCTCCCATTCGAACTCGGTCGGCAGCCGCGCCCCGGCCCAGCGCGCGAACGCGTCGGCCTCGTAATAGCTCAGGTGGCACACCGGCGCGCCGGGATCGAGCGCGCGCCAGCCGCCGAGCGTGAACTCGCGCGCCAGCGCCTCGTCCCAGTACAGCGGCCGCTGCCAGCCCTCGGCCTGCACCCGGGCCCAGCCCGCGCTCAGCCACAGCCCGACCGTGCGGTAGCCGCCGTCCTCGACGAACGCGAGGTAGTCGGCGTTGCTGACCGGCCGGCTGGCGAGCGCATGCGCCGGCACCAGCACGCGGTGGCGCGGCGTCTCGTTGTCGTAGGCGAAGCCCGCCGCACCCGGCCAGCCGGCGTGGCCGATCTCGACCACGCACTCCTCGCGCGCCATCCAGCGCAGCGGCGCCGCCGTGCCGCGCGCGGCCGGCAGGTCGTCGCGGTAGGCCGGCGCGATCGGGTTGGACCAGAACGCGTGCTTGATGTCGGTCAGCAGCAGTTCCTGGTGCTGCTGCTCGTGCTGCAGGCCGAGTTCGACGATGTCGAGCCGGGCGTCGTCGAGATCGCCCGAGGCCAGCCGCGCGCGCATGCGCGTCTCCACCGCGTCGCGGTAGTCGCGCACCTGGGCGAGCGTCGGTCGCGACAGCAGGCCGCGGTGCGGGCGCGCGTGCATCGGCCCGACGCTCTGGTAGTAGCTGTTGAACAGGAAGTCCCAGGCCGGGTCGACCTCGCGGTAGCCCGGGTCTGCGGCCAGCACGAAGCGCTCGAAGAACCAGGTCGTGTGCGCCAGGTGCCACTTGGTCGGGCTGGCGTCGGCCATGCTCTGGACCATCGCGTCCTCGGCGCCGATCGGCGCGGCGAGCGCGGCGCTGCGCGCACGCACGCGGTCGAAACGGGCGCGCAGCCGCGTGGCGCGTTCGCCGGTCGGCGCACGGGCGGGGATCGCTTGCGGGGACGGCGGCGTCATCCATACAGCTTAGGCGCCGACCGTGACGGTGCCGTTAGCCGTGCCGGGCCCGCGCGTCTCGCATGCTGCGAACCCGCTGCGGCAAGATGGCGCGATGACCGACCCGGCCACCGACTTCCGCCTCTACCCGTCCAACGCGCTGGAGGTCCTGGCCGGGCTGCTGGCCGCCGAACTGCGCCGGCCGGTGCCCGGCGGGTCGATCCTCGCGCCGGAGGTCGTGCTGATCCCGCAGGTCGCCATGCGCCGCTGGCTGCAGGCGACGCTGGCCGCCGAGCACGGCGTGGCCGCGAACCTCGAGTTCCTGACCCCCGGCGAGTTCGTCGCCCGCGCGCTCGCCGCCAACCTCGGCCCGGCGCAGGACGAGCTCGATGCCGCCAGCCTGCGCTGGCGCCTGTACGCCGCGCTCGTCGACCCCGAGGTGCTGGCGCAGCCAGCGCTCGCGTCGCTGGCCGCGTATCTGGCCGGCGACGACGCACTGCGACCGTGGGCGCTCGCGGGCGAACTGGCCGGCGTGTTCGAGAAGTACCAGGCCTGGCGGCGCGACTGGCTGCTGCGCTGGGAAGGCGGCGCCGATCCGGGCGACCCGCAGGCCGCGCTGTGGCGGCATGTCGCCGCCGGCCGCGACACCCGCGCGCGCCGCATCCAGACCTACCTGGACCGCTTCGCGGGCGAGCGCGCGACGTTGCCGCAGGGCCTGCCGCGGCGGATGTTCGCGTTCGCCACGCTCAACGTCTCGCCCGACGTGCTGCGCGTGCTGGCGACGCAGGCCCGCGTGGGCACGCTGCACTTCTACCTGCCCACGCCGGCCCGCGGTTACTGGGGCGACCTGCAGGCGCTGGCGCCGCACCGGCGCGCACGCGCCGACGAGGCGTTCGACGCGGCGCTGCTGGCGGGCCACGCCGACGACAACCGCCTGCTGCAGGCCTGGGGCGCGGCCGGGCGGGATTTCATGGCGTTGCTGGGCGGCTACGAGGTCGTGCACCCGCGCGCCGAGATCGAGGTCTATGCCGACCCGCTCGAATCGGGCCAGCGTCCGCTCGATGGCGGCGGCCTGGGCGACACGCTGCTGCGGCGGATGCAGAGCGACCTGTTCCGCCGCGCCCCGCCGCCGGCGCCCGCGCCGCGCGCCGCGCCCGAGCTGCGCGACCCCAGCCTGCAGCTGCATGCCTGCCACACGCGCCTGCGCGAGCTGCAGGTGCTGCACGACCAGTTGCGCGGCCTGCTCGAGGACCCGCGCTTCGACCCGCCGCTGCAGCCGCGCGAGATCGCGGTGCTCGCCCCGGACATCGATCCCTACGTGCCCTACCTCGAGGCGGTGTTCGGCCACGCAAGGCCCGGGACGGAGCCGGAGGCCCAGGGGACCGCCGACACCGGCCCGGGCGTCCGCACGCGCATCCCGTACGCGCTGGCCGACACCAGCCCGCTGGCCGGCGAGCCGTTGGCCGAGGTGTTCGTGCGCCTGCTCGGCCTGCCGGTGTCGCGCTTCGGGCTCAACGAGACGCTCGACCTGCTCGCCAGCCCGCCGCTGGCGCAGGCCGCCGGGCTCGACGCGGCCGCGTTCGAACGCCTGCACGGCTGGCTGCAGGCCGCCGGCGCACGCTGGGGGCTCGACGGCGCGCACCGCGCCGCGCACGGCGCGCCCGACGACGACGCCTACACCTGGACGTTCGCGCTCGACCGCCTGCTGCTGGGCCATGCCAGCGGCAGCGAGGACGCGATCGCGCGCGTCGCGCCGTGGCCGGCGCTCGAGGGCGGCGCGCTCGACGCGCTCGACACCCTGGTCCGGCTGCTGCGCGTGCTCAGCCGCGCGCAGCGGGGCCTGGGCGAGGCGCTCGCGCCCGGGGCGTGGCGCGAGCGCCTGCTCGGCCTGCTCGATGCGCTGCTGCCCGGGACCCCGTCCGCGCCGGCCACCCAGCGCGCGCTCGACCGGCTGCGCCGGCTGATCGACGCGTTTGCGGCCGACGCCGCGCGCGCCGGCGTCGAGACGCCGGTGCCGGCCGAGGTCGTGCGTGCGCACTTTGCGCAGTTGCTGGCCGAGGCCGATACCCGTGCGCCGCTGCTGACCGGCGGCATCAGCGTCGGGCGCATGGTGCCGATGCGCCTGCTGCCGTTCCGGGTGATCTGCCTGCTGGGCATGAACGATGGCGACTTCCCGCGCCGTGACGCCGCCGCCGGCCTCAACCGCCTCACCGCCGAGCTGGGCACGACGCGACGCCGCCACGGCGACCGCTCCACGCGCGAGGACGACCGCTTCCTGTTCCTGCAGCTGTTCGCCTCGGCGCAGGACGTGTTCTACGTCAGCTACCTGGGTGCGGACGCGCGCGACGGCAGCGTGCGCGAACCCTCGCCGCTGGTGGCCGAACTGCTCGCAACCGCCGCGGCCTACCACGCCGACCCGCAGGCGGCGGCCGCGGCACTGACGGTGCGCCACGCACTGCAGCCGTTCGCGCCGGCCGCGTTCGGTGCCGATGGCGACCCGCGCCGCTTCAGCTACCGCGCGCAGTGGCAGCCGGCCTCGGCCCGCATCGGCGGTGCGCGTACGCCGCTGGCGCCGTGGTGCGCGACGCCACTGCCGCCGTCCACCGACGACGGGATCGCGCCGCCGGACACCACGCTGTCGCTCGATGCGCTGCGCCGGTTCCTGGTCGCGCCGGCCGCGCAGTTCCTGCGCGAGCGCCTGGACCTGCGCCTGGCCGAGGCGGCCGAGGTCGGCCAGGACGTCGAGCCGCTGCTCACGCCGGGGGCGGGCCTGCAGAAGGCGCTGCTGCAGCAACGCGTGTTCGACGCCCTGCTCGCCGGCGACACCGACGCGCTGTACGCGCGGCTGCGCGCGCAGGCGCTGCTGCCGTCCGGGCCGCTGGGCCAGCGCCAGCTCGACGCGCTGCTGGCGGCACTGCGCCCCTACGCCAAGGCGTTCGCCGACTGGGGCGGCGCCCGCCCCCCCGAGACGCGGCGCATCGAGGTCGAGCTCGACGGGATGCGGCTGCACGGCCGCCTCGACCGCCTCTACCCGCAGGGCCTGGGCCACGTGCGGCTGGGCGCGATGAACGGGCCGGCCGCGATCCGCCACGGCCTGGACTGGCTGCTGGCCGGTGCCGCCGGGCTCGACCTGCCGCTGGTGCAGGTCTTTGACGCGGGCGAAGGCGGCATCGGCCCGTTCGTGCGCGCCCCGCTGCCGCCGGCGCAGGCGCGTGCGGCGCTGCAGCGCCTGCTCGACCTGCGCCGCGAGGGCCTGCAGGCGCCGCTGCCGTTCGGCCCCTACAGCGGCTGGGACTACTTCAGCGCCGACGACCCCGAACGCGCGCTCCAGGCCGCCACCGCGCGCTGGCGCGGTGGCGAGCGCCAGTGGGGCGAAGGCACCGGCGAGGCCTACCGGCTCGCGCTGCGCGGGCGCGACCCGTTCGCCGACCCGACGCTGCTGCAGCGCTTCGCGCAGACCAGCTTCGCGGTGTTCTCGGCAGTCGAGCGCGGCGACGTGCACGCCGGCTTCGACGACGGCCGCCGCTTCGTGGTCGATGCCGACACGGAGGTCGAGGCGTGACCGCGCCCGTGCCCACCCCGGTCGACCCATTCCTGACGCTGCCGCTGGCCGGCACGCAGCTGATCGAAGCCAGCGCCGGCACCGGCAAGACCTTCACGCTGGCCACGCTCGTCACCCGGCTCGTCGTCGAGCGCGGCCTGCGCATCGGCCAGATCCTCGCGGTCACATTCACCGAGGCCGCCACGCAGGAACTGCGCAAGCGCATCCGCGAGCGCCTGGTGCTGGCCTCGCGGCTGGTCGACGCCCCGGCGCGCGACGACGACGCGCCCGACGCCGCGCTCAGCCGCGCGGTGATCGCCGCGCACCTGGCGGCGAGCGACGAATCCGCGGCCGCGCTGCAGCGCCGGCTGCAGCAGGCCGCCGACGAGATCGACCTGGCCGCGATCTTCACGATCCACGGCTTCTGCGCCCGCGTGCTGCGCGAGCACGCGCTCGAGAGCGGCCAGAGCTTCGCCGCCCCCGAACTGCTGGCCAACGACCGCGCGCTGCGCGAGGAACTGGCCGCCGACCTGTGGCGCGCCACCGCCGCCGACGCGACCGATGCGCCGCTGCTCGCCGCGCTGTGGCCGGCCGGCCCCGACGCGCTGGCGCGCGACTTGGCCGAGCTCGTCCGCCAGCCCGTGCTGCTGCCGCCCGATCCGACCGACGTGCCCGATCCGACGGCGCGCGAGGCCGCGCTCCACCGCGCCTCGCAGGCGCTGGCCGACGGGTTCGCCGCGCATGGCGACGCGCTGCGCGCCGCCCTGTTGGAGGCGGTCGAGGGCAGGATCCTCAACGGCCAGAGCTACAAGGCCGCCTGGATCGAGGACCTGTGGCGATCGCTCGCGCACTGGTGCGCAGCCGGCGACTGGTCGGCGCCGACGCACGACAAGCTCGCGATGCTGCAGGCCGACACCCTCGCGGCCAAGACCAACAAGGCCCATGCCGGGCGCACGCCCGGCTCGCCGCTGTGCGCGCTGATCGCGCCGTACCTCGACGCCGTAGCCGCACTCGAGACCGCGCGCGGGCAGGCCCGGCTGCATCTGCTGCACCGGCTGCGCGACGCCGCGCGCGAGCGCCTGCGGCTGCGCAAGCGCCAGCTGCGCGTGCAGACCTACGACGACCTGATCGACGGCGTCGCCGACGCGCTCGACGGCCCGCACGCCGACGCCCTGGTGCGCCGCCTGCGCGCGCAATACGCGGTCGCGCTGGTCGACGAGTTCCAGGACACCGACGCGCGCCAATGGCGCATCTTCGGCACCGTGTTCGGCGACTCGCCGTCGGCGCGTGAGGCCGGCCTGGCGCCCGCGCTGTTCCTGATCGGCGATCCCAAGCAGGCGATCTACGGCTTCCGCGGCGGCGACGTGCAGACCTATCTCGCCGCGGCGCAGGTCGCCGACCGCGCACCGGCGCTGGACCGCAACTTCCGCTCGCGCCCGTCGCTGCTCGCCGCGATCGAGGCGCTGTACGCGCAGGCCGGCGAGCGCGCCTTCCTCGATCCGCGCATCCGATTCCACCCGGTGCTGCCCGGCACCCAGCGCCACGACGGCGACTATCGGCGCGGGGGGCGCGATGCGCCGGCGCTGACGCTGTGGCGGGCGCCCGAACCGCCGGCCGACACCACCGGCAGGCGCAAGCCCTGGGACGCCAGCGCCTCTCGCGCGCTGGCCGCCGAGGCCTGCGTCGCCGCGATCCACGCCGTGCTGACCGAGGCGCGCGCCGGCACCGCCACGCTCGACGGCGCGTCGGTGCAGGCGGGCGACATCGCGGTGCTGGTGCGCAAGCATGGCGAGGCCACGCGGATCCAGCAGGCGCTGGCCGCGGTCGGCATTCCCGCGGTCGCCGCCGGCAAGCAGAGCCTGTTCGCCACGCCCGAGGCGCACGAGGTGCTCACGCTGCTGCTCGCACTGCTGCACACCGCCGACGACAGCCGCCTGCGCGCCGCGCTGGCGACCGTGCTGCTGGGCGTGGACGCCGCCGGCATCGCCGCGCTCGACGGTGACGCCGCCGCGCATCGCGCCTGGCAGCTGCGCGCGCTGGCCTGGCGCGAGCGCTGGCAGCGCGGCGGTCCGCTGGCGCTGGTCTCCGACCTGTGCGCCGACAACGGCGCGCGCCTGCTCGGGCTGCTCGACGGCGAGCGCCGGCTGACCAACTACCTGCAACTGGGGGAACTGCTGCAGCAGGCCGATGCGCGCGCGCTCGGCCTGCAGGGCCTGGTCGACTGGCTGGGCCAGCAGATCGCGCGCGCCGACGCCGACGACGAGACCCAGCTGCTGCGCCTGGAATCGGACGCGCGCCGGGTGCAGATCGTCACGCTGCACAAGAGCAAGGGCCTGGAGTACCCGCTGGTGTTCCTGCCGTTCGTCGGCATCGGCGGCCGCGCGCCCGATCCGGGGCGCGCCTGCGTGGTCGCCGACGACGCGGGCGCCCGCGCCCTGCACTGGAAACTGCAGGCCGACACGAGCGGCTGGGACGCCGCGCGCAGCGCCTGGATCGAGGCGCAGCGCGCCGAGGACGCGCGCCTGCTCTACGTCGGCCTGACCCGCGCCGAGCACGCGGTGTGGATCGCGACCGGCGAGTTCTACAACGCGCGCCAGACCGCGCTGGCACCGATGCTCGACGGCCTGCCCGACGTGCCCGGCCTCGTGCGCGAGGCCACCGTGCCGGCAGCGCTGCCCTGGCTGCCACCGGTCGATGCGGGCGAGCGCCCCACCGCGCGGACTGCCGCGCGCGCGATCGCGCCCGACTGGTGGGTGTACAGCTTCACCCAGCTCGCCAATGCCGACAGCGGCGCCCAGGACCCGTCCACGCGCGCGACCGTCGCCGCGGCCGGCGGCCACGACGAGCCCGAGGGCGAGCCCGCGCCCGAAGCGCCACGCGCAGACGACCACGACCCGCGCTTTGCCGGCAACCGCTTCGGCGTGGTGCTGCACGAAGCCTTGGAGCTGGGCGACTTCGCCGCGTGGCGTGGCTGGCGTGCGGACGACCCGGCGCCGCCCGGCCAGCGCGACGTCATCGAAGCGGCATTGCGCGGCGGCGGCTACGCGGCCGAGGACATCGACGACGGCGTCGCCGTGCTGACCGCGCTGATCGGCTCCACGCTCACGGTCGCACTGCCCGAGGGCGTGCGGCTGTGCGACGTGCCCGTCGACGCGCGCCGGGCGGAGATCGAGTTCCAGTTCGCGCTGCAACCCACCGCGGTCGAGGCGATGCTCGCGCTGCTGCACGCCCACGGCGTGGCGACCACCCGCACCGGCTTCGGCCTGCGCCGCACGCTCGAGGGCCTGATGACCGGCCTGATCGACCTGACCTACACCGTGGACGGCCGCTGGTACGTGCTCGACTACAAGTCCAACCGCCTGCCCGCCTACGACGCGCCGGCACTGCAGCGCGCGATGGCGCACAGCGAGTACGACCTGCAGGCGCTGATCTACACGCTCGCCCTGCACCGCTGGCTGCGCTTCCGCCTCGGCGGCGACTACGACTACGCCCGCGACTTCGGCGGCGTGCGCTACCTGTTCTGCCGCGGCCTCGACCCCGACCGCGACGCGACCTCGGGCGTGCACGCGCAACGCTTCGCCCCGGCGCTGATCCACGATCTCGATGCCTTGTTCGCCGGCGCGGTCGCACCCCCGCGGACGGTGTCGGCCGGGTCGCCGCCCGCGCATGCCGCGATGTCGCCCGCCAAAACGCCCCCGGGTGACCGCCCATGACCCCCTCCACCGACTCCGTGCGCGACCCCGCGGGTCTGCTCGTCGCGCTGCAGCGCAGCGGCGCGTTGCGCACGCTCGACCATGCGCTGGCGCAGAGCCTGCGCCGGCTCGACCCCGACACGCCCGACCCGGTGCTCGCGGCCGCGGCGCTGGCCTCGCTGGCGGTCGCCAACGGGCACGCCGGCTTCGATCCCGCGCGCCCGCGGCTGCTGGTCGATGCCGACCTGGACTGGCCCGAGCCTGCCGCATGGCGCGCCCTGCTGCGCGACACGCGCTGGGTCGACCGGCCCGGCGACCCGCTCGCCCCGTCGGCCACCGGCACGCCGCTGGTGCTCGAACCGGACGACGCCGGCGGCCTGCTGTACCTGCGCCGCTACCGCGAATACGAGGCCGGCCTCGCCGCCGGCCTGCGGCGGATCGCGGCGCACCCGCTCGACGCGGCCGGCCCCGAGGCCGTCGCCGACATCTTCGCCACGCTGTTCCCCGACGCGCAGACCGGCGACGATCGCCAGGCGCGCGCCGCCGCGCTGGCGCTGCGCCGCGCGCTGCTGCTGGTCACCGGCGGCCCCGGCACCGGCAAGACCACGACCATCGCCCGCCTGCTGGTGCTGCGCATCGCCCAGGCCCTGCGCGGCGACCGACCGCCGCCGCGCATCGCGCTCGCCGCCCCCACCGGTCGCGCCGCCGAGCGCATGGCCGAGAGCCTGCGGCGCGCCGTGCAGGGCCTGACCGACAGTCTCGACCCGGCCCTGCACGCCGCGCTGCCCGGCGCCCTGCCCGACACCGCCTGCACGCTGCACCGCCTGCTCGGCACGATTCCCGACAGTCCTGCATTCCGCCACAACGCCGCGCACCCGCTGCCACTGGACGTGCTGGTCGTCGACGAGGCCTCGATGGTCGACCTGCCGCTGATGGCCAAGCTCGTCGACGCCGTCGCCGACGGCGCCCAGCTGATCCTGCTCGGCGATGCCGACCAGTTGCCGTCGGTGGAGGCCGGCGACGTGCTGGCCGCGATCCTCGTCGCTGCCGGCGCCGGCCACGCGCTGCAGGCCGACGATGCCCGCGCGCTGCAGCCGCTGCTCGGCGTCGCCCCCGTCGACGCCGACACCCGCGGCCTGCGCGGCCATCGCGTGCAGTTGCTGCGCGGCTACCGCCAGGACGCCGGTTTCGACCTCGCGCCGCTGGCCGAGGCCGCCCGCGACGGCGACGCCGACACCGCGCTGGCCCTGCTGCGCGGCGGCCAGCTGCGCGGCGTGCACTTCCACGAGGACGTGCCCGACCCGCTCGAGGCGCGCCACGACGCGCTGCTCGCGCACTGGCGGAGCCTCGCCGACGCGCCCGATCCCGCGACCGCGCTGGCGCGCGCCCAGCGTCTGCGGCTGCTCACCGCGGTGCGCGAGGGCCCGCAGGGCGCACGCGGCCTCAACGCCCGCATCGAAGCGCTGCTGTCGGGCCGCCGCACCGGCCCGACGCCTGCCTGGTTCGACGGCCGCCTGCTGCTGGTCACCGAGAACAGCTACCGCCATCGCCTGTTCAACGGCGACATCGGCATCTGCCGGCTCGACGCGGACGGCGTGCCGATGGCCTGGTTTGCCGGCGACGCGCCCGGCGAGGTCCGCGCCTTCCACCCCGCCGCGCTGCCCGCGCACGAGAGCGCGTTCGCGATGACCGTGCACAAGGCCCAGGGCAGCGAGTTCGACGAAGTCTGGCTGCAGCTGCCGCGCCACGACAGCCGCGTGCTCTCGCGCGAACTCGTCTACACCGCGCTCACCCGCGCCCGCAGCCGCCTGCACGTCGCCGGCAGCGCCCAGGTGCTGCGCGACGCGCTCGCGCGGTACGCGGTGCGGATGTCGGGGCTGGCGTGGCGGCTCGGGGCAGCGAACACCCAAGCGGGCCCGGCGGCAACGCAAGATCCCGGGCGGGATCCCGATGCCCCGCCGTGCCAGGGCGCGCTGTTCTAGCGCATCGCCTTCCCTTCATGCACGCGCCGCGCCCAACCGGAGATCACCCGTGATCCCGGACAAGCTCCTGCGCACGAGCACGCTCGCGTTTGCTTCCATCGTCCCGGCTGCATCGACCGGCGCACACTGATCTCCGCAACTCGGCCACGCACAAACGCGGGCGGGCGTCGCCTGTACTCAGCCCGATACGGGCGTGCCTGATCGGCGATTCCACGGCATGTGCGCCAGCACCCGCGCAAGACCGCAGACCCCGCTGATGCCAGCGAACGTCAGGCCAGCGCCGATGCCACCCGCCAGCAGGTGGAACCAGGGCGAGGCACCGAAACCCAGGGCCGTCGCCAGCAGGACGAGGCTGCCGGCCGCAATCTGGACCTGGCGATTGAGCTCCAGCGGCTGTGTCCGGTCCTGCAGTACCGGCAGGCCGGCCTGCTTCCAGGCGTCCAGGCCGCCTTCGAGTGCGCATACCCGGACATGCGGACCCGCGGCGGCGGCGAGCCGCGCCGCATGGACGCCGGTCCGCATCCCCGAGCGGCAATGAAACACCACGACCGTGGCCTCTCCCCGCGGCAGGGGCGTGGTGCCGAGGTGCGGCAGCGGATGGGACACCGCATCGGGAATCCGCTCACGGACATGTTCGTCGTGGTCGCGGATATCGATCAGGCGGGCGCCTGCCTGCACGAGTGCGAAGGCGGCATGTGCGTCGAGCATGTCCATCGTGGGGGGCCTCATGGGCAGAACAGATCCTTGAGCGTGGCAATCAGCCGGGCCACGCGTGGATCGGCGATGCGGTAGTGCAGCGTCTGCGCCTCGCGGCGAAAGCACACCAGCCCGTCTTCGCGCATCCGCGCCAGATGCTGGGACAGCGCCGACTGGCTCAATTGCACCTGGGCCTGCAGGGCGCCCACGCTGGCCTCGCCGTGCTCGATCAACAGGCACAGCAGCAGTAGCCGTTGCGGGTGGCCGAGAATGCGGAGCATCGAGGCCGCCTGCTCGGCGCCTTGGCGCATGAAATCCTGGGAGTCGTCGGTTGGCATGTCGCCATAATATTAGGTTTTTCTAAATTAGAGAATACTAATATGATGACGTGGCCGGCGTCGTGCCGGCTCCCTGGAATCGCCAATGCACGCCTCGACCTATACCGAACTGACTCGCGACATCTCGCGTGATCTCGACGACCTGCGCAGCCACCACGCCGATGTGATGCGCGGCTTCAACGCGCTGAGCAAGGCGGCGATGGCACCCGGCGCCCTCGACGAGAAGACCAAGGAGTTGATTGCGATGGCCATCGGCGTGGCCAACCGCTGCGACGGCTGCCTCGGCTTCCACGCCAGGGCACTGGTGCGCCTGGGGGCCACGCGGGGCGAATTCCGGGAGATGCTGGGCGTGGCCGTCTACATGGGCGGTGGCCCTTCGCTGATGTACGCAGCCAATGCGCAGGCGGCCTACGAAGAATTCATGGGCGCTGCCCGCTCGGCCTGACGCCCTCTGACGAACGGGGCGCCCTGCAGCCACCGGCGGCGATTTCGCTGGCTACGCCGCGCGAGGCCTCGCCGCACCCTTGACCTTCCCACGATGGCAAGGCTTAGGCTGGACGCAGGTTCCCGCCTTCGTGGAGTTGCCATGTCTTCCCCCGGTTCCCGGACGTCCCCGGATGCGACGATCGACCTGCCGATCGCGGGCATGACCTGCGCGAGTTGCGTCGGCCGGGTGGAAAAGGCCTTGGCCAACGTGTCCGGCGTGGCGCGGGTGTCGGTCAACCTGGCAACCGAACGCGCGCACATCGTGCCGGCCGGGCCGGTGGACCGCGCGGCGCTGGTGCAGGCGGTCGAGGGCGTGGGCTACGCGGTGCCCGCCGCCACGCGCGAACTCGCGATCGACGGCATGACCTGCGCCTCGTGCGTGGGCCGCGTCGAGAAGGCGCTCGCCGCGGTGCCCGGCGTCGAGACCGCCTCGGTGAACCTGGCGACCGAACGCGCCACCGTGCGCGGCACCGCCGGCGTCGACGCGCTGCTCGCGGCGGTCGACCGGGTCGGCTACACGGCCCGGCCGGTCGGGCACGCGCGCGACGACGACGCCACCGCCGCGCGCAAGGACGACGAACGCGCCGGCCTGCGCCGCGACCTGTTCCTGGCCACCGCGCTCGCAATGCCGGTGTTCGTGCTGGAGATGGGATCGCACACGATCCCCGGCATGCACGACTGGGTCATGACGCACATCGGCATGCGCACGAGCTGGCTCGTGCAGTTCGCGCTGACGCTGCTGGTGCTGGCGGTGCCGGGCCGGCGCTTCTACCGTCACGGCATCCCCGCGCTGCTGCGGCTGGCGCCGGACATGAACTCGCTGGTCGCGGTCGGCACCGCGGCCGCGTTCGGCTACTCGGTAGTCGCCACGTTCGCCCCCGGCTTGCTGCCCGCCGGCACGGTCAACGTCTACTACGAGGCCGCGGCGGTGATCGTCGCGCTGGTCCTTCTCGGCCGCTTCCTGGAGGCGCGGGCCAAGGGCCGCACGTCCGAGGCGATCGGGCGCCTGGTCGGCCTGCAGGCGCGCGTCGCGCACGTGCAGCGCGACGGCGCGACGCACGACGTCCCGGTCGAGGACGTGGCGCTGGACGACGTCGTCGACGTGCGCCCCGGCGAGCGGATCCCGGTCGACGGCGAGGTGGTCGAGGGCCGCAGCTACGTCGACGAATCGATGATCACCGGCGAGCCGGTGCCGGTCGGCAAGAGCGTCGGCGACACGGTGGTCGGCGGCACGGTCAACCAGCAGGGCGCGCTGACGCTGCGCGCGACCGCGGTCGGCGCCGACACGATGCTCGCGCAGATCATCCGCCTCGTCGAACAGGCGCAGGGCGCCAAGCTGCCGATCCAGGCCGTCGTGGACCGGGTCACGCTGTGGTTCGTGCCCGCGGTCATGGCCGCAGCGCTGCTGACCTTCGTGACCTGGCTGCTGCTGGGCCCCACGCCAGCGCTGGGCTTCGCGCTGGTCAACGCCGTGGCCGTGCTGATCATCGCCTGCCCCTGCGCGATGGGCCTGGCGACGCCGACCTCGATCATGGTCGGCACCGGCCGCGGCGCCGAGCTCGGGGTGCTGCTGCGCAAGGGCGAGGCGCTGCAGCTGCTCAAGGACGCCCGCGTGGTGGCCGTCGACAAGACCGGCACGCTGACCGAGGGCCGCCCGGTGCTGACCGACCTGGCCGTCGCCGACGGCCTCGAGCGCGACCGCGTGCTCGCGCAGGTCGCCGCGGTCGAGGCGCGTTCCGAGCACCCGATCGCGCGCGCCATCGTCGAAGCTGCGACCGGACGCGGCCTGACGGTGGCCACCGCCACCGGGTTCGAGTCGATCACCGGCATGGGCGTGCGCGCAGGCGTGGACGGCGCGCGCGTGGAGGTCGGCGCCGACCGCTTCATGCGGACGCTCGGCCTGGACGTGACCGCATTCGCCGACACCGCGCAACGGCTGGGCGACGAAGGCAAGTCGCCGCTGTACGCCGCGGTCGACGGCAGGCTCGCGGCCATCGTCGCGGTCAGCGACCCGATCAAGCCCGGCACGCCCGCGGCCATCGCCGCGCTGCACGCGCTGGGCCTGAAGGTGGCGATGATCACCGGCGACAACGCGCGCACCGCGCAGGCCATCGCGCGGCAGCTGGGCATCGACGAGGTCGTGGCCGAGGTGCTGCCGGAGGGCAAGGTCGAGGCCGTGCGGCGGCCCCGGGCCGACCACGGCCGCGTCGCGTTCGTCGGCGACGGCATCAACGACGCGCCTGCACTGGCCGAAGCCGACGTGGGCCTGGCGATCGGCACCGGCACCGACGTGGCGATGGAATCGGCCGACGTGGTGCTGATGTCGGGCAACCTGCAGGGCGTGCCCAACGCGATCGCGCTGTCGCGGGCCACGCTGGGCAATATCCGCCAGAACCTGTTCTGGGCCTTCGGCTACAACACCGCGCTGATCCCGGTCGCCGCCGGCGTGCTCTACCCGGCGTACGGGCTGCTGCTGTCGCCGATCTTCGCCGCCGGTGCGATGGCGCTGTCGAGCGTGTTCGTGCTCGGCAACGCGCTGCGCCTGCGCCGCTTCAGGCCGCCGCAGGCAGCGGCCGCCGACGCCGCGGGAGCCACATCATGAACATCGGCGACGCCGCCCGCGCCTCCGGGGTCTCGGCCAAGATGATCCGCTACTACGAGCAGACCGGCCTGATCCCCGCGGCCGTCCGCACCGCCGCCGGCTACCGCGCGTACACGCAGGCGGACATCCACCGCCTGCACTTCGTCCGCCGCGCCCGCGACCTCGGCTTCTCGGTCGCCGAGATCGCCGACCTGCTGGGTCTGTGGCACGACACCGCGCGCCACAGCGCCGACGTCAAACACCTGGCACAGGACCGCATCGCCGAACTCGAGCGCCGCATGCGCGACCTGCAGCAGATGACCGCCACGCTCAGGACGCTGGTCGACTGCTGCGCCGGCGACGACCGGCCCGATTGCCCGATCCTCGAGGAGCTGCAGCAGCCCGATGCCGGACCGGCGGACGATGCGCCGCGTACCGGCGCCGTGGTCCGGCGCACGCGCTTGACGGTAACGAAGACACCCGGCGCGACGCGCACCCGGGCGCGGTAGAAGAAGCCCGGATCGCCGCATCGCCCTCGCGCGTACGCGGTCGGCCCACGGTGCGGCCTGGCCATGCAGGCCCCACCGCGGAAGACGCATCAGCCCTCGCGCGGCGGGAACCCGGCCTCGCGCAGCGCCGCGACGACCGCCTCGCGCGATGCCGAGGTCCGGACGTCCACCGTGCGGTTCGGCGGATCGGCTTCCACGGTCGCCTGCGCATCGACGGCCTGGATCGCCTTGGTCACCGACCGCGCACAGCCGCCGCAGGTCATGTCGTCGAGATGGAATTGCATGGCGGGCTCCTGTGGTCCGTGGACCTGCAGTGTGCGGCTTGCCACGGTGGGAAGGTCAAGGCCGTGGCCCTGTTTTGCGACATGCATTGGGCTGACTGGTCTCCGTGCTCCACTGAAGGCGATCCGCTCGAACGAACGCGCATCGAAGACGGCGCGCGCTGTGCCGCCGCCAGACGACGGCTTTCCGGGCGTCCTCCTTGCCGCTATCGTGCGCAGCAGGAAGGAGGGGAAGCGCATGGGACGCGGACGACGCAACACATTCGATGACCTGGCCGCGTTGCCATGGCCGGTCGCGCTCGCGATCGGCCTGCTCGGCTACGCCGCCATCCGGCATGGCGTGCCGGCCTATTTCGCGCGACTCGACGGTCCGTTCGCCCAAGGATTGGCGACGCAAACCGATGCGTTCGCCCCGATCGCCTGGTTGTGGCTCGCCGCCTGCAGCCTCGCCTCGCTGGCGGCCCTCGTCCGCGCGCGCCGACGCCGTCGCCTGCTCGACAGCTGCACGCAGCTCGACAGCGTGGCCGCGCTGGGCTGGCGCGATTTCGAGCGTCTCGTCGGCGAGGCGTTCCGCCGCCAGGGCTACAGCATCGAGGAGACCGGCCTCGGCGGTGCGGATGGTGGGATCGACCTGATCCTGCGCAAGGGCGGCCAGCGCACCCTCGTGCAATGCAAGCAGTGGCGACGCCGCCAGGTGCCGGTCGGCGTCGTCCGGGAGATGTTCGGCTTGCTCGCGCACCACGGCGCGCACGCAGTCCGCATCGCCGCGCTGGGCGGATTCACGCGGGACGCTGCGCGATTCGCGCAGGGCAAGCCGATCGAACTCATCGACGGGCCGACACTGTGGAGGATGATCCGCGACGTGCAGTCGGGCGACGGCGCGGCCGACGGCATGCCCCGCACGCAGACACCGCCAGCATCCATGCAGACAGGCCCCGCGTCCGACGCAACGCCGGCCTGCCCGCGTTGCGGTGCCACGATGGTGACGCGGACCAACCGGCGGACCGGGCAGTCGTTCTGGGGCTGCGCGGCGTATCCGGCGTGCCGGGGAACGCGCTGAGCGCTTGCCCCGGCGTCGCGACCGCCGGCCTTCAGAACGTGTACTTCACCGTCGTATGCAGGCGACGCAGTTCGCCGCTCTCGCCGTTGGACAGCGTGCGCTCGCCCCAGCTCAGTTCGGCACCCACGTCCAGGCGCGGGAACGGCGAATAGATCAGGTTGTAGCGCCAGGATTGGGTCTTCTTCGTCGCCAGCGGGCCGACGGCCGCGCTGTCGGTGTCGATATGCGCGGCCGAATAGGCGAGCGTGCTGCGCAGGCGATCGTTCCAGTCATGCCGCCAGCCGGCGAAGCCGGCCACCAGATCCTGCGCTTCCAGTGCGCCGTCGGTATCGATGTAGGCATCGGGCGCCAGGCCGAAGCCGATATAGCGGCCCAGGCCCGGACCGCCGCTGAGCGTGTACTGCAGGGTGTCGCGGTCGCCCAGCTCGAAGCTGCCGGCCAGACTCAACGCCGCGCCGGTCGTGCGGTCGGTCTGCGTGCGCAGCTGGCGCGCGATACCGGCGACGCTGAAATGGCCCCAGTCGCCCTTGGTCTGCCAGCGTGCGGTGACATCGGGCACGTTGTTCTGGCCGGACTGGACGTGCGCCGGGCTGCCGGCCTGGTACCAGGTCTGCGGGTTTTCCAGCGAGAACGACCAGTTCCCCGTGGTGTAGCGGATCTGGGCCTGCCGCGCGAACAGGGTGCCGTCGACGATGCCGACGAAATCCACGCTCTCGGGCAGCGACCCCAGGTCGACCGCGTTGCTCCAGGTCTGGCCGGCCAGCCACTTGTTCCACTGCACGTAGGCGTGGCGCAGCGTCGGCGGGTAGCCGTTGGAGAACTTCTCGTTGCCGACATTGCTGTTGCCGCCGCCGAAGAAGTCCATCTCGACATAGGCCTTGAACGTGTCGCCCGCATCGGTGACCCGGTCCACACCGAACCACAGGCGCGAGAACTGCGCGTGGAAGTCGGTGTAGCTTTCGCCGGGGCCCTGGTTGACCGGCGTCGCGGTCGGGAAATAGAACATGCGCCCCGGCGTGCCGTCGGGGATGGGACCGTCGCTGGTCCAGGTGGACAGCGCATCGAGCTTGATGAAGCCGCCGAAACTGAAACGACTGTCGCTGTTGACGATCGACGTGGCCTGGATCGGCGGCTTGCCGGCCGGCGCCGATGCGGTCGGCGCCGCGGCCGATGCGCCGGCTGGCGACCCGGGCGTGACGGCCACGGCCGTCGCCGGCGTCGCATCGGAAGCCCGTTCGACCCATGCGCCGGCAAGCTGGGCCTGTTGCGCCTGCACGATCGCCTTCAGGGCGAGCAGTTCGGATTCGAGTTGCTGGATGCGCGCGTCCTGCTCCGATTCCTTCGGCGTTTGCGCGGACGTGGCGGGCGCGTACAGCGCGGCGGTGATCGCGCACGCGAGTGCGGCGCGGCGAAGTGCGGCGGCGGGTGATGCCATGCTTCCCTCCCAGGAACATGAAGCGTGGATGGACGACGCGATGGGCGACGCTTGGATCGGCTCAGGACAGGAAATCGCGCAGTGCGGCGTTGAAGGCGTCGGGCGACTCGACGTTGACCAGGTGGCGGCCGGGCAGCGACACGTGTCGCCCACCGCAGGTATCGGCGATCGCCTGCAGGTCGGACGGCGGGCAGACCGGATCGTCGTCGCCCGAGATCGCGAGCAGCGGGATGTCGATGCCAGCGATGTCGGCGCGCAGATCGGCCCCGGCGAGGGCGGCGCAGCAACCCGCATACCCGGCGACCGAGGTCGCGACGAAGCCGGCCAGGATGCGGTCGACCTCGGCTGCGTGCATGCTGCGGAAGCTGGCGCCGAACCAGCGCTCGGCGGTCGCGCCGGCCATCCAGTCCAGTCCCCGCGCCTGGACATCGGCGATGCGCGTCGTCCAGGCCTCGGCGGTGCCGATCTTCGACGCGGTCGCGCAGACCGCCACGCGCGCCAGTCGCCGCGGCGCGTGGACGGCAAGCCATTGCGCGACGAGGCCGCCGATCGACAGCCCGCAGTAATGCGCGCGTTCGATGCCCAGCGCATCGAACAGCGCCAGCACGTCGCCGCCCAGATCGGCGAGCGTATACGGCCCGGGCGCGGCGGTGGACGCGCCATGCCCCCGGCGGTCGTAGCGCAGCACGCGGAACCGGTCGGCGAACGCGCCGGCCTGCGCGTCCCACATCGACAGGTCGGTGCCGAGCGAATTGCAGAACACCAGCCACGGTGCGCCGTCGGCGCCTTGGACGCGGTAGCGCAGGCGATGCGTCGGCAGTTCCAGGAACGCGTTGCTCATGTCCCCCGTGTCCGGGACCTGTTCCAGGCCGACCCACCGGTCGCCGTGCGCCGCCGCCTCAGACACGTTCCACCGCCAGGGCCAGGCCCATGCCCACGCCGATGCACAGCGTCGCCAGGCCGCGACGGCCCCCGCCGGCCTGCAACTGGTGGGTCAGCGTCAGCGCGAGGCGAGCGCCGCTCATGCCGAGCGGATGGCCGAGCGCGATCGCGCCGCCGTTGGGATTCACGTGCGCGGCATCGTCGGCGAGACCGAGCGCGCGCAGCGTCGCCAGCCCCTGGCTGGCGAACGCCTCGTTGAGTTCGATCGCGTCGAAGTCCTCGATCGACAGGTCGAGGCGGCGCAGCAGCTTGCGCGTCGCGGCGATCGGGCCGATGCCCATCACCCGCGGTTCGACGCCGGCCGAGGCCATGCCGAGGATGCGCGCCCGCGGCACCAGGCCGTGGCGGGCGATCGCCGCTTCATCGGCGACGATCAGCGCCGCGGCGCCGTCGTTGATGCCCGACGCATTGCCGGCGGTGACCGTGCCGTTGTCGAACAGCGGGCGCAGCCTGGCCAGCGCCTCGGCGGTGGTGTCGTGGCGGGGATGCTCGTCGACGGCGAACTCGACGGTCTGGCCCTTGCGCCCCGATGGCACCCCGACCGGCACGATCTCCTCGGCGAAGAAGCCATGGGCCTGCGCGGCGGCAGCGCGCTGCTGGCTGCGCAGGGCGAAGGCATCCTGGTCGTCGCGCGAGATGCCGTACGCCTGCGCGACGTTCTCGCCGGTGCGCGGCATGGTCTCCACGCCGTACAGCGCTTCGAGTGCCGGGTTGATGAAGCGCCAGCCCATCGTCGTGTCCTCGAGCGCCTGCGCGCGCCCGAAGGCCGACGGGGACTTGCCCATCACGAACGGCGCGCGGCTCATCGATTCGACGCCGCCGGCGATCACCAGCGACTGCTCGCCGGCGTGGATCGCGCGTGCGGCATAGCCGACCGCTTCGAGCCCGGACGCACACAGGCGGTTGACCGTCACCCCGGGCACCTCGACCGGCAGGCCGGCCAGCAGCAGGCTCATGCGCGCGACGTTGCGGTTGTCCTCGCCGGCCTGGTTGGCGCAGCCGAGCACGACCTCGTCGATCAGCGCGGGGTCGAGCTGCGGATTGCGGGCGAGCAACCCCTGGAGCGGGATCGCGCCCAGGTCGTCGGCACGCACGTTCGCCAGACCGCCGCCGTAGCGGCCGATCGGCGTGCGCACCGCGTCGCAGATGAAGGCACGGGTCATGCGGACACTCCGGACGGGGCAGCGATGGCGAGGCCGGTCAGGCGGCAGAGGTCGTCGATCGAGAGGCCCTCGGCGAGCCCGATCGCGCGTGCGCCCTCCACGCCGACGTCGATGACGCCGTGGTCGGTATAGAGGCGCGAGACGCAACCGATGCCGGTCAGCGGATAGGTGCAGGCGCCGACGAGCTTGCTCTGCCCGTTACGGGTCAGCAGGTCCATCGTCACGAAGACCTGCTTGGCACCGATGGCGAGATCCATCGCGCCGCCGACCGCGGGAATCGCGCCTGGTGCGCCGGTGCTCCAGTTGGCGAGATCGCCGGCGGTCGAGACCTGGAACGCGCCGAGCACGCAGATGTCGAGGTGGCCGCCGCGCATCATCGCGAACGAGTCGGCGTGGTGGAAATAGCAGCCGCCGCGCAGCAGCGTCACCGGCTGCTTGCCGGCGTTGATCAGTTCGGGGTCCTCGTCGCCGGGCGCAGGCGCCGGCCCCATGCCGAGCAGGCCGTTCTCCGACTGCAGGAAGATCTCCTTGTCGGGCGGCAGGTAGTTGGCGACCGTGGTCGGCAGGCCGATGCCGAGGTTGACGTAGGCACCTTCTGGAATGTCGCGGGCGACGCGGCGCGCGATCTGGTCACGGGTCAGCAGGGCGACGGCCATCAATGCACGCCCCCGACCGCGACCACGCGCTGCACGAAGATGCCCGGCGTGACCACGTGCTCGGGATCGAGGCCGCCGAGCGCCACCACCTCGGCGACCTGCACGATGGTCGTGGCCGCGGCCATCGCCATGATCGGGCCGAAGTTGCGCGCGGCCTTGCGGTAGACGAGGTTGCCCCAGCGGTCGCCCTGCCAGGCCTTGACCAGCGCGAAGTCGGCGCGGATCGGGTATTCGAGGACGTAGTGGCGGCCGTCGATCTCGCGCGTCTCCTTGCCCGCCGCGAGTTCGGTGCCGAAGCCGGTCGGCGTGAAGATCGCGCCGAGCCCGGCGCCTGCGGCCTGGATACGTGCGGCGAGGTTGCCCTGCGGCACGAGTTCCAGCTCGATCTCGCCGGCGTGGAACGCGGCGTCGAAATGGTGCGAGTCGCTCTGGCGCGGGAACGAGCACACGACCTTGCGCACGCGCTTCTTCGCGATCAGCGCGGCGAGGCCCGTATCGCCGTTGCCGGCATTGTTGTTGACGATGGTCAGCTCGCGCGCGCCCTGGTCGATCAGTGCGTCGATCAGTTCGTCGGGCATGCCGGCGGTGCCGAAGCCACCGATCATCACGGTGGCGCCATCGTGGATGTCGGCGACGGCATCGCGGCAGCTGGCGAGGGATTTGTCGATCATGAGCGGCTCGGCGACTTGGGCACGCCGACGGTGTTGGAAGAGGACATGGGGCTCTGGATGTCTCGTAAACGACAGGGGAAGGGAATCATTTCGACGCCTGCGCGGCGGGCACGGCGATTCGGGCACGGCGCCGTTGCAGCAGCGCATGTACGGCGAGGCCGAACACCAGGCCCCAGAACGGCGCGCCCAGGCCCAGCAGCGACATGCCGGACGCGGAGACGATAAAGGTGACCAGCGCGGCGTCCAGATGACCGGGCCGCGACAGCGCGGTCGTCATCGCGTTGGCGATCGCGGGGAACAGCGCCAGGCCCGCCAGCGTGGCGACCAGTTCGGCCGGCAACGTCGCGAACAGCCCGATCACGGTGGCGGCGAAGACGCCGAACAGTGCGTAGACGACGCCGGCCACGACACCGGCGACATAGCGCCTGCGCGGATCCTCGTTCGCTTCGGTGCCCATGCAGATCGCCGCCGTCACCGCGGCCGGGGTCAGGCCGTGGCAGCCGACCGGCGCCAGCAGGGCCGAGGCCAGGCCCGACCACGTGATCAGCGGGCGGGCGGGTGGCTCGGCGTAGCCGCTGTTGCGGATCAGGGCGAGCCCGGGCACGAACTGGCCGGTCAAGGCCACGACCACCAGCGGCAGCGAGATGTCGACGATGGCCTGCCACTCGAAGCGCGGCGTCGTCCACGTCGGCGTGGTCGGCTGCAGCGCCGGCACCGGACCTGCGATCTGGCCGGCGGCCAGCGCGACGCCGACGCCGGCGACCAGCACCGCGAGCACGGCGTAGCGCGGGAACCAGCGCCGGCCGATGAAGAACGCGAGGCACATTGCCAGCACGAGCAGCGGCTGGCCGGCCATGCCGACGAAGAGCTCGGCCGCGAAGCCGAACAGGAGGCCGGCCAGCATCGCGGCGGTGATCGATGCGGGCAGCCCGGCGACGATGCGGTCGAACATGCCCGACAGCCCGACCACGAGGATCGCCAGCGCCGCGACGAGATAGGCACCGACGGCGGCCGCGAAGTCGACCGCAGGCAATGCGACCAGCAGCAGCACCGAGCCGGGAATCGACCAGGCAACCACGACCGGCACGCGATAGCGCAGGCTCAGGCCCGCGCACAGCGCGCCGCTGCCGATCGAGATCGCCCAGACCCACGACGCCACGATGTCGGCCGGCAGGAACGCGCCGGCCTGGAACACGATCACCGCCGGGCCCGCGTAGGCGATCACGGTGGAGACGATGCCGGCCAGGATGGCCGACATCGACACGTCGCGTGCGAACTGGCGGACGACGCCCATCGGCCTTGGCTCAGGACCGGGCCGCGGCCACGGCGGCCGGCTGGGCCCTGGCGGCGCCGTGCATCGACAGCGCGTACACCAGCGTCGCGATCGTCGCGACCAGGGCGGGAATCGCGAAGATCAGGAAGTTCTGCTGCAGCGGCAGTTCCCGGGCCAGCAGCACGCCGCCGAGCGTCGGACCGACGATCGCACCGATGCGGCCCACGCCCGACGCCCAGCCCAGGCCGGTCGAACGCACCGACAGGTCGTAGAGCTGCGCGACGCTGGCATACAGCAGGATCTGCGTGCCGATGACCGTGGCGCCGGCGATGAACACCAGCGTGAACAGCGCAGCGACCGGCAGGTTGAATCCGATCAGCGCGATCGACGCGGTGGCCGCGACGAAGAACGCCACCACCACGCGCGGCAGGCCGAAGCGGTCGCCGAGCCAGCCCCCCGCGATGGCGCCGACCATGCCGCCGGAGTTCAGCGAGAACAGCGTCAGCAGGGCCGCGCGTTCGGCGTAGCCGGCCTCCTGCATGACCTTCGGCAACCAGGAACTGAGCAGGAACACCAGCAGCAGGCAGCAGAAGAACGCGGTCCACAGCATCAGCGTGTGCAGCGCGCGGCCGTGGCGGAACAGCTCCGGCAGCGAGGCCTTGGCGCCCTTGGAATCGCTGTAGACCAGGGTCTGTTGCGGCGTCAGCGCCGCGCCACCGGTGAGCTTGCCGAGGATCGCCCTGGCGCGTTCCTGGTCGCCGTGCTTGATCAAAAATCCCAGCGATTCGGGCAGCTTCCACCAGATCAGCGGCAGGAACAGCAGCGGCAGCGCGGCGATCCAGAACATCGGCTTCCAGCCCATCGTCGGTATCATCCACACGCCCAGGCCGGCCGAGACCATGCCGCCGACCGAGTAGCCGCTGAACATCAGCGCCACCATCGTGCCGCGCAGGCGCCTGGGCGAGTACTCGCTGACCAACGCGACCGCGTTGGGCATCAGCCCGCCGCAGCCCATGCCGGCCAGGAAGCGGGCGATCTTGAACTGGGTCGGATCGTTGGCGAAGCCGGTGAAGAAGGTCGCGGTGGTGAACAGGACGAAGCTGATCAGCACGCCGGTCCGGCGTCCGAACCTGTCGGCCAGCGAGCCGAAGATCAGCGCGCCGAACAGCATCCCGAACAGCGCCCAGGCCTGCAGGGCGCCGGCCTGGGGTTTGGTCAGCCCCCACTCTTCGATCAGCGTCGGCAGTACCGAGCCAGCGATGAACACGTCGTAGCCGTCGGCCACCAGCAGCAGGCCGCAGATCGCCACCACGCCCCATTGGAATCCGCCGAAGCGGCTTTGATCGATTGCTGCATTCACATCGACGTTGTGCATGATCCCCTCCCAGAGACGTGATGACAGGCGGTGTGTCGCGGCGGCCCCGCACGATGCCGGGCGCGTCGCTTGCTGCTGGCGTCCTGCCGTGTCGCTGTGGTCCTCAGACCACCGGCGCCCGCCGCAGCTGCGCGTGCGCGGCGGCGACATCGGCGTCGAGGTCGTGCTGCCAGATCCAGTCGAAACGCGTTTCCAGCGTTGCGCCCAGCAGGGCGTCGTCGCGGCCCACCGCGGGATCGCGCAGCTCGTAGAGTTCGCCTGCTTCCCACGAGGTCTGCTGCACCCGGCAGGCGCGCGGCCGGCGGATGGCGTCGTAGGCCGCAAGCAGTCCGGGCAGGTTCTCGCGCGCGATCGCCGGATCGGTGAGCAGCCTGGCAAGGAAGTACGCATCCTCCAGCCCCTGCCCGGCACCGGCGCCCTGGTGCGGCAGCATCGCGTGCGCGGCATCGCCGATCAGCGCCAGGCGCCCGTGGACATAACCCGGCAGCTGCGCCAGTTCGTGCAATGCCCAGTGCGTCGGCGCATCGATGCACGCCAGCAGCGTGCGCGCGGCGATGCCCCAGTGCGCGAAGGCTTCGAGCATCTCGCGACGGCTGGCCTCGCGCACCCACGACTGCCCGGCCGGCCATTGCGGTTCGGCGTCGGTGCGGTCGGACACGAAGGCGACCACGTTGATCAGCCGGCCCTGCTTGACCGGGAACGTCAGGATGTGGGCATCCAGGCCGAGGATCATCTGGGGCACGTCGACCAGGTGCGTATCGACGCCGACGGCGTCGAACGCACGGCGCAGGCGATCGCTCTCGATCATGCCGCGGTAGGCGCAGGTGCCGGTGAAGCGCGGCGCGACCGGCGCATGGCCGAGGCCGCGCAGCACGTCGTCGCGCAAGCCGGACTTGATGCCGTCGGACGCAATCAGGATGTCGGCCTCGTAATCGGTGCCGTCGGCGAAGCACGCGCGGACGCGACCCTCGCGCTGCTCCACGTGCGTCGCGCGCTTGTTGAACTGCGTCATGCCCAGCGGAAGCCGCGTCGCCAGCGCATCGAGGAAATCGGCACGATGCACCGACGACTGTCCCACGCCCGGCGCCCGGCTGGTCCCCAGCAGGCGCGCATCGTCGCCATGTCGCCACTCGAACCAGACGTCTTCCCAGGGGGCCGGCGTGCGGTCGGCCAACGCCGCGTAGGCGTCGCCCATGCCCAGGCCCGCGATCGCGCGCACCGCGTTCGCGCCGAACGACACGCCGGCCCCGATCTCGCCGAACGCCCGTGCCGACTCGAACAGCTTGACCTCGAGATGGGCGTGGTCCTTGAGGCCCAACGCCAGCCCGACACCGGCGATGCCGCCGCCGACGATGCCCACCCGCACGGGCGCGCTCATGCGATCGCTCCCTGTGCAGCGCGGACGTGGGATGGAATGCGGAAGCGGATGTGGGGCATGCGATGACTCCGGAATTGAGGCGGCTGGCGCGGTGGGAAGCGGGCGTCGCCGTGTTCAGCCCAGGTCGCCGCCGGCGACCGGCAGCACCGAGCCGGTGATGTAGGAGGCCTCGTCCGAGGCCAGGAACAGGATCGGCGCGACCTGCTCGTCGAGCGTGCCGTAGCGCTTCATGCAGGCGGATGTGGTGACCTGCTCGACGGCCTGCGCCATCCACGCCTGTTCCTGCGGCGAATCGCCCTCGGCATTGCGCGGCACGCGGCGCGGCGGCGCGCTGGTGCCGCCCGGCGCGGTCGCGACGACGCGGACGTTGCGTGTCGCGAACTCCATCGCCAGCGACATCGTCAATGCATTGATGCCACCCTTGGCGGCCGAATAGGGCACGCGGTGGATGCCGCGCGTCGCATTCGACGACACATTGACGATGGTCCCGCCGCCGCGCGCGAGCAGATGCGGCAGCACCGCGTGACAGCCGTACAGCGTCGGCATCAGCGAGCGCCGGATCTCGGCGTCGATCTGTCCCGGCTCGAACGCGTCGAAGGGCCGCATGCGGATCGCGCCGCCGACGTTGTTAACCAGGATGTCGATGCCGCCGAAGGTCTCTACCGCGTGGGCCATCGCGGCGACCGCGCCTGCGTGCGTCTCGAGGTCGGCGACGACGTACGCGCTCGGGCCGGCCGCTTCGGCGGCGACATCGCCGACGAAGTCAGCGCGGTCGACGAACACGACCGAAGCGCCTTCGGCGGACGCACGCAGCGCAACGCCGCGGCCGATGCCCTGGGCGGCGCCGGTGACCACCATCACCTTGCCCGCGAAGCGCGCGCTCATGCGGCGCGGTCCCGGGCGGGCAGGCTGGGGACGAACTTCTCGTAGTGGAAGCTCGCCGGCTGCACGCCGATGGCGTCGAAGTGCCCGCGCACCGCATCGACCATCGGCGGGGGGCCGCACAGGTAGACGTCGACGTCGCCGGCGTTCAATGCCTCGGGCGTCATGTGCTGAGTGACCCAGCCCTTGCGCGGATGGCAGGAGGCCGCATCGGCGACGACGGTGCAGTAGCTGAAGTTCGGCAGGCGCGCCGTGTAGGCCTCGACCTGGTCGACCAGCACGAGGTCGAGATCGCGGGTGACGCCGTAGACGAGATGGACCGGCTGGGTCGAGCCGGCCCGGGCCAACGTCTCGAGCATCGACAGGAACGGCGCCAGGCCAGTCCCGCCGGCGAGCATCAGGATCGGCCGCCGCACCTGGCGCAGGTAGAAGCTGCCGAGCGGGCCGGCCAGCTCGACCCTGGTGCCGGGCACGGCCTTGTCCAGCCACCCGCTCATCAGGCCGCCGGGCACGCGCTTGATCAGGAACGACAGCGTGGATTCGCCGGGCGCCGAGCTGAAGGAGTACGCGCGCTGTTCGCCGCTGCCGGGCACGCCGATGTTGACGTACTGGCCGGGCAGGAACGCCGGCGCATCGCCGTCGACCGCGAGTTCGAGCACGATCGCCGCGTCGTTGTGCGGCTCGATCCTCGCCACCGTGGCCGCGAAGCCCTGTTGCCCGGTCTTGCACATCGAGGAGGCGACCGGGACGGCGATCACGCAGTCGCTGGTCGGGACCATCTGGCAGGTCAGCACCAGCCCGTCGTCCTTCTCGTCCTCGCTCAGCGCGTCGTCGATGTAGTCGTCGCCCAGGTCGTAGCTGCCGCTGTCGGCGCGGCACTTGCAGGTGCCGCAGACGCCGTCCGAGCAATCCATCGGCAGGTTGATGCGGTTGCGGAATGCCGCGTCGAGGACCTTCTCGTCGGCCCTGCAGTCGATGAAACGGGTGACCCCGTCCTCGAAGTTCAATGCGATTCGGTACGTCATGCAGCTTCCCTCGGCATCGTCTCGGAGCCGGCGTCGGTCAGACGTGGTAGATGTCGATGACCTGGCGGATGTAATCGTTCTTGAGCACGATCTTCTTGTCGCTGATCAGCCAGTCGTCGCCGCCCCGGCGCAACGTCACGAACATCGTCCCGAAGAACAGGTCGTCGCGCTTGTAGCGGTGGTTGTGCGTGGCGAAGTTGTAGCGGACGTCGAGTTCGTCGCCGCGGTCGGCGAGCACCTCGACGTTGAGCACGCTGTGCGTGGTCCGCGGCTCGGGGGTTGATGCCCCCGAGCGCTCGGTCTTGATGCGGAACACGCGGTCCTCCAGGCCCGACCGGTCGCCGTAGTAGATCAGCGAGATTTCCGACAGCGGGTCTTCGGTGAGCTGGTCGTCGTCGTCCCAGGCCGGCATCCAGTAGCGCACGTCCTCGGCGTACAGGGTCAGCCAGTCGTCCCATTGCCGGTCGTCGAGCAGCCGCGCCTCGCGGTAGAGGAAGGCGCAGATGCGGCCGTAGTCGGGGTGGTGGCTCATGCCGCCACCGCCGCGCGTTCCCGGGCCAGTGCGTCGCGCATGGTCTGCACCCAGTACGCGTGCTGGCGTACGAACAGCCCCTCGTCCTCGCTGCGCTCGCCCGACAGCAGCGGGGCGATGCCCATGCGCCGGGCGTTCTCGTCGGGACCGTCGATCCACAGCGGCGCCCCGCGGCTCATGTCATTCCACGGCGCGGCGCTGGCCGCGTAGCCGTTCTGGCAGGCTCGGAATTCCTCCAGGTCGTCGGCCGTGCCCATGCCCGAGACGTTGAAGAAATCCTCGTACTGGCGCAGGCGTAGCGTGCGGTCGGCGGCGCTCTCGCCCTTGGGTGCGAAGCAGAAGATGCTGATCTCGGTCTGATCGACGCTGATCGGCCGGGTGACGCGGATCTGCGTGGAGAACTGGTCCATCAGAAACACGTTCGGATACAGGCACAGGTTGCGCGTCTGGTTCACGATGAAGCCGGCGCGCTCCTCGCCCACGCGTGCGGCGATCTCCTCGCGCTGGCCGTAGACCGGGCGCACTTCCGGGTTCCGGGTGTTCGTCCACAGCAGGATGTGGCCGTTGTCGAAGCCGTACACACCGGCCACGCTCTTGCTCCAGCTGTTGGCGTCGACCGCCTTGGTGCCTTCCTCCTTGCGCCGGCCCATCGTGGCCAGGTAGTTCCAGTGCACGCTGCTGACGTGGTAGCCGTCGCAGCCGTTCTCCATCTGCAGCTTCCAGTTGCCCTCGTAGATGTAGGACGAGTTGCCGCGCAGCACTTCCAGGCCGTTCGGTGCCTGGTCGACGATCTGGTCGATGATTACCCGGGTCTCGCCGAGGAAGTCCTCCAGCGGCACGACATCGGGATTCAGGCTGCCGAACAGGAAGCCGCGGTAGTTCTGGAAGCGCGCGACGCGCTTGAGGTCGTGCGAACCGTTGGTGTTGAACTGCTCGGGGTACTGTGTGGTCTTCTCGTCCTTGACCTTCAGCAACTTGCCGGCGTTGGAGAACGTCCAGCCGTGGAAGGGGCAGGTGAAGCTGCCCTTGTTGCCGTGCTTGCGCCGGCACAGCATCGCGCCCTTGTGCGCGCAGGCATTGATGACCGCGTGCAGTTCGCCCGCCTTGTCGCGGGTCACCACGACCGGCTGCCGGCCGATGTAGGTCGTGTAGTAGTCGTTGTTCTCCGGCAGCTGGCTCTCATGCGCGAGATAGACCCAGTTGCGTTCGAAGATGTGCTTCATCTCCAACTCGAACAGGTCGGCATTGGTGAAGATGTCGCGGCGGCAGCGGAACACGCCCGCTTCCTTGTCGTCCTGCACCGCATTGGCGAGCAGCAGGTCGAGTTCCGTGGCTTTGTCGACGATGGCGGACATGGCAGGTCTCCCGGTGTAGGCGCCGGCGCTGGGAAATGGTCGTCGGTGGGGCGGCCCGAAGGCCGGCCGGCGGCGCGGCGGCGCCGCCGGATGGAGGCGATCAGGCTGCGGCGCGCTGGCGCTCGACCCGCTGGTTGTCCTCGCCCTCGACCAGCGCGGTGAGGTGGAAATCGAAGCGGATCTCGGCATGCGCGCCGGTGATGCCGTCCGCTTCGGCACCGTTCGCGTCCGGGTGCTCGATGATGTCGGGCACCAGGCCCTCCCGGGTGGCGTACGCGAAGTCATCGTCGACCAGCGGATCTCCGGCGATGTTGATCTGCGTCGTCAGCTTGCGATGCGCGTCGTCGCCGACGAAGAAGTGGATGTGCGCCGGACGCTGGCCATGGCGACCGAGCGCGGACAGCAACTGCTCGGTCGGGCTGCCGGGCGGCACGCCGTAGCCCTTGGGGACGATGGAGCGGAAGCGGTAGCGGCCCAGGTCGTCGGCGATGATCGTGCGGCGCATGTTGAACGGTGCCTGCTCGCCGGTGGGATCGAAATGCGAGTAGAAGCCACGCGTGTCGCAGTGCCAGACCTCCACGGTTGCGCCCGGCACCGGCTTGCCGTCGGCGCCGTAGACGGTGCCGTGCATGATCAGGGGATGGCCGTCCGTGTCTCGGCCGTCGTCGAGGCGGGCGAAGCCATGCTCGACGGGGGCGCCTGCGACGTACAGCGGACCTTCGATGGTGCGCGGGGTGTCGCCGTGGATGCCGAGCTCCGCGTCCTTGGCATCCATGCGCAGGTCGAGGAAATGGTCGAGCCCCAGGCCCGGCGAGATCAGACCGGCCTGGCCGGCGGCGCCGATCGCATTGAACCAGGCGATGCCCGCCCAGTATTCGTCCGGCGTGATGTCGAGTTCGTCGATCGCCTTGAACAGGTCCGACATGAGGCGGTGGACGATCTGCTTGACGCGCGGGTCGCCGCCCGGCTGCTCGAGGCCGCTGAGGGTGCGCAGGAACTGCTGCACGTCGGGGCGGTCGTGGACGCGGATGCTCATGGGTGTCTCCTCTTGGTGGCGTTGGCTGCCAGGACGCATCCCTCCCGGGGAGCGCACGGTGTTCGAAGCGATCGGTCTAGCGATCGTCCTCGTGGATCGACGATGGATGGCGGCACAGCGGGGTCACCGCGATGCGCATGTACGGGAACAGCGGCAGGGCCGAGAGCGTGTCGTGCAGCTCGGTGTTGTCGGCGACATCGAAGATGCTGTAGTTCGCGTACTCGCCCACCACGCGCCAGATGTGACGCCACTTGCCCTCGCGTTGCAGCGCCTGGAAGTAGGCCTTCTCGCGCGCCTTGATCTCGGCCGCGACCTCGGCCGGCATGTCGGCCGGCAACTGCACATCCATCCGTACGTGAAACAGCATCGGGACACTCCGTCGGAATTCAGCGCGCCACGCTGATCGTCTTGCGCAGTCCGTCGCGGGCGAAGAAGGCGACACGCGCCTCGTCCAGGGCGATGCCCAGGCCGGGGCCGTTCGGCACTTCGAGGGAGAAGTCGCTGTAGTCCAGCGGCTCGGCGAGGATCTGTTCGGTCAACAGCAGCGGCCCGAACAGCTCGGTGCCCCACTGCAGGTTCGGGAAGGTCGCGAAGACCTGTGCGCTCGCGATCGTGCCCACCGCGCCTTCGAGCATCGTGCCGCCGTACAGCCCGATGCCGGCGGCGTCGGCGATCGCACCCACGCGCTGCGCGGCGAACAGGCCGCCGCTCTGCGCGAGCTTCACCGCGAACACGTCGGCCGCGTGACTGCGCGCGAGCTCGAACGCCGACTCGGGGCCGCGCAGCGATTCGTCGGCCATCAGCGCGATCGGGAAGCGACGCACCAGCCGGCCCAGCGCCGCGGACGAGGCGACCGGCTGTTCGACCAGCTCGCAGCCGGCGTCGGCCAGTGCCGCCATGCCGCGCGCGGCCTGGACGTCGTCCCAGGCCATGTTGACGTCGACGCGCACCGTGCCGCGCTCGCCGAGGGCACGCTTGATCGCGGCGACGTGCGCGATGTCGTCGGCGAGCGCACGGGCGCCGATCTTGAGCTTGAACACGTTGTGGCGACGCAGGTCGAGCATGCGCTCGGCTTCGGCGATGTCGCGCGCGGTGTCGCCCGAGGCCAGTGTCCACGCCACCGGCAGGCGGTCGCAATGACGGCCGCCGAGCAGTTCGGACACCGACAGGCCGGTGCGCTTGCCGTGCGCGTCGAGCAGGGCGGTCTCGACCGCGTTCTTGGCGAAGCGGTTGTCCTTGACCATCCTGCCGATGCGCGCCATCAGCGCCTGGACGCGTGTCGCATCCTGGCCGGCCATCACCGGCGCGAAGTAGGTGTCGATCGCCAGCTTCATGCCTTCGGGACTTTCGCCGCCGTAGGCCAGCCCGCCGATCGTCGTGCCTTCGCCGATGCCGACCACGCCGTCGCTGCACTGCACCCGCACCAGCATCAGGGTCTGGCCGTCCATCGTCGCGACCGACAGCTTGTGCGGGCGGATCGTCGGCAGATCGACGATGACCGTCTCGACCCGGACGACGGTGGCGGCGGTGGAGGGCGTGGACGTGGGTGCGACGACAGCATTCATGGCCGACGTTATGCGCCGGCCATCGGCAGCGGGTCCAACACCGATTCGGTACTGTTGGATACCTTGAGGGTATTATCTTGCGCTAGTGATTGATCGATAACGCTTGTTGCACCGCACAATACCCTTCAAGTATCGACAACCGATCGCCGTAATTCGACCAAAGTATGGACCTGCGCCAGCTCCGCTACTTCTGCGCCGTCGCCCGTGAGCGGAACTTCACCCGCGCCGCCGAGGCGCTGCACATCGCCCAGCCGCCATTGAGCCGGCAGATCCAGCTGCTGGAGGAGGAGCTGGGCGTGCAGTTGATCTCGCGCAGCACCAGGCCGCTGCGGCTGACCGATGCCGGGCGCCTGTTCCACGAGCAGGCGCTGCAGATCCTCGGTCGCGTGGAACAGATGCAGGTCGCCACCCGCCGCATCGGCCTCAACCAGCGCAGCGTGCTGGTCGTCGGCTACGTCGCCTCCACGCTCTATGCCGGCCTGCCGCCGCTGGTGCGCAAGCTGCGCCAGCATTCGCCCGACCTGGACATCCAGTTGCTCGAGCTCACCTCGGTGCAGCAGATCGAGGCCCTCAAGGCCGGGCGCATCGACATCGGCTTCGGCCGCGTGCGCCACAACGATCCGTTCGTGGTCGGCCACCTGCTGCGCGAGGAACGGCTGGCGCTGGCCATTCCGGTCGATGCGCCGCTGGGCGGCGCCACCGACGCGCTGCCGGTGTCGGCGCTCGAAGGACAGCAGCTGATCGTCTATCCCAAGGACGTGCGCTTCGGCTTCGCCGACCAGGTGCAGGACCTGTTGCGCGAGCACGACGTGCGCCCCAGCGAGATCATCGAGGCGCGCGAGCTGCAGACCGCACTCGGCCTGGTCGCGGCGCAGAGCGGCGTCTGCATCGTGCCCAGCGCGGCCCGGCAGTTGCGTTCGGACGTGCACTACCGCCTGATCGACGGCGCGCGCATGACCTCGCCGGTGATCCTCAACTATCGGATGAACGACAGCTCCCGCTACATCGACGTGGTCAAGCAGCTGATCCAGGAGATGTACGCCGAGAACCCGCCCTGGCTGGACCTGCAGCACAACCTGCCGACGCGACCGCAATTCGAGCACTGACGCCGGCATGCGGTCTGGGCCAGCGGTGGATCAGCGCTCGTCCACAGTTGCCGCCGGCCCCACGCACACGCCCGCCGCGTTCGCCAGCACGTCGACGCGTCGGTGGCGCAGGGCGTCGATGCCCAGGATCACCGCGGGCTGATCGGCCAGGCCGAGCACCGAGAACACCGGCAGCGCGCTGATGCGCACCTCCGTGGCCGCGAGCTGCCAGTCGCCGATCGCAAGCCTCGGCAGGGTGTAGAGCCAGGTCTCGACCACCTGTTCGGCGATGCCGCGGGTGCCTGCGTCGCGGCGGCGCAGCCGGGCGTCGTCCTCGGCCACGCCCAGCGCGCGCGCGGCAGGCAGGTTCAGCAGGGTCTGCGCGGCGCCGGTGTCGACGACGGCGGTCGCCTGGACCTCGTGCGCGCCGTCGCGCAGCTGCGCCGGCACGAACGCGAAGCGCTGCAGGCCGGCCGCGCGCTGCGGCAGGGCGTTGTCCAGGCAGGCCCCGCGCGGCAGGCTGCCGGCCGGGGCGAGCACCAGTGCGCCGGCCGGCAGGTCGAAGCGCAGGTCGAAGCGCGCCATCAGGTCGTTGCCCAGGATGCCCTCGATCGGCGGCGCGTCGTCCTCGGCGATCTGAGACAGGTCCATCGCCAGCAACTGGGCCTGCCAGGCGAAGTCACCGGCCGACAGCGCGCGCAGCGCGGTGACCTGGGTGGCGGCCGCGCTGCCGCTGGCCCCCTGGATCGTCATCTCGCGGGACGCCGCCTCGAGCAGGCCGAAGCGCTCGGCCAGCGCGACATCGACGACGCTGGCGCCGGCGGCGGTGTCGACGACGAAGCTCAGCGGACGCTCGACGCCCTCGATGCGCACCTCCACGCGCGGGTGCTTGCCGACGAGCCGCATGTCGATGCGGTGGGTCTCGCCGTCGGGTGTCGGCGGGGACGCGGCGGCGGCGCAGGGCGCGCCCAGGATCAGCGACAGCAGGCAGGCGGACAGGACGATGCGGCGCGACATGGCGGAACCTCGATGAAGGGGCCGCCATTCCATCGGCTGCGGGTATCGGGACGATGTCGGCAATGGCGCTGCGCGCGCGCGGCCGATACGAACGCGATACACACGCGGGCGACAATGCCCGCATGACTGCCGAGACCGCCCGTATCGTCGTCGTCGACGACGACGCCAGCATCCGCGATGCGTTGTGCGACTACCTCGCGCGCCATGGCTACGCGGTGCGCGCCGCCGATGGCGCCGCCGCGCCCGACCGGCTGCTGGCGCAGGCGCCGGCCGACCTGGTGGTGCTGGACTGGATGATGCCCGGCGAGGACGGGCTGTCGGTGTGCCGGCGCCTGGCCGGGGCCGACGTCGCGGTGCTGATGCTCAGCGCGCTCGACACCCCGCCCGACCGCGTCATCGGGCTGGAGGTGGGGGCCGACGACTACCTGGCCAAGCCGTTCGATCCGCGCGAGTTGCTGGCCCGCGTGCGCGCGCTGCTGCGGCGCGGCGCACAATTGCGCCGGCAGGCCGCACGCCCGGCCGATGGCTACGCCTTCGACGGCTGGACGCTGCGCCTCGACGTACGCGCCTTGCACGCACCCGACGGCGCCGAGGTGATGCTGACGGCGGGCGAGTTCGCGCTGCTGCGCGCGCTGGTGGAACGCGCCGGCCGCGTGCTCGACCGCGAGCGCCTGATGGCGCTGACCCACGGCGACGCCGCGGAGCCCTTCGACCGCGCGGTCGACCTGGCGGTCAGCCGCCTGCGGCGCAAGCTGGCCATGGCCTGCCCCGGCGCGGATGCGCTGATCCAGACGCTGCGCGGCGAAGGCTATCGCTTCGCGGCCACGGTGCGGCGGCTGTGACCCGGCCGCGCGGCATCCTGGCCCTGGTCGGTGGGCTGGCGCTGGCGACGCTGGTGCTGGCGCAGGCGGTGGGCTTCGCGGTCGTTGGCTGGTGGCCCGCCCCGCCGGCGCCGACGATGGTCCCCGCCGACGCGATCGCGGCGTTGTCGGGCACGCGGCCGCCCGCGCCGGGACTGCGGGTGTGGACGCAGGCCGACGCCCCGTCCGGCGCGCCGGTCCCATGGCTGGCGGACCTGGCCGCCGATCGCCTGCAGCGGCCCGCCGCGCAGGTGCGCGCGAGCTGGCAGCGCAAGCCCGAGGTAGCGCTGCAGGTCGTCGACGAGGGCCAGTTGGCGACGGCCGGGCAGGCCGACGCCGGACGCCAGGCGCGCGTGCGCGCCGCGCTGCTGGCGACAGGGCTGCAGGTGCCGGCGTTCGAGCTGGCGCTCGCCCAGCCCGACGGCACGTGGCGGGTCGTCGGCACCGTCGACGCCGGGCGCGGGCAATGGCGCCGCCAGGTGCTGCTGGCGCTGGCGCTGGGCGCGCTGTTGATCGCGCCGCTGGCGTGGTGGATGGCGCGCCGGCTGACGCTGCCGCTGCGGCGGCTGGCCGAGGCCAGCGCGCGGATGGACCTGGCCGCGCGCGCGCCGCCGGTGCCGGTCGAGGGCGCCGCCGAGGTCCGCATGCTGGGCCGGGCGATCGCAGATGCGCACGCGCGCCTGCGAGCGCAGGCCGACGACGTCACCGCGATGCTCGCCGCCGTCGCGCACGACCTGCGCACGCCGCTGACCGGCCTGCGGCTGCGCGCCGAGACCGCGCCGTCGCCCGACCGCGAACGCATGGTCGCCGACATCGCGCGGATGCAGACGATGATCGCGCAGGTGCTCGCCTACGCGCAGGGCGAGGTCGCGCCGCTGCAGCGCGCGCCGGTCGACGTGACCGCCTTGGCGTGCGAGCTGGCCGCGTCGGCGCACGCGCTGGGCCAGCCGGTGCAGGTACGCGCCGACGCGCCGGCCATCGTGCAGGGCGATGCGCTGGCGCTGCGCCGCGCGCTGTCGAACCTGATCGACAACGCCGTGCGCTATGCAGGCGCGGCCGAGGTCGAGATCCAGGCGCGCGACGGCCTGCTGCTCGTCGACGTGGCCGACCGCGGCCCCGGCATTCCCGCCGATGCGCGCGCGCGGCTGGTGCAGCCGTTCCAGCGCCTGGAGCACTCGCGCAGCCGCGACACCGGCGGCGCCGGGCTCGGCCTGGCCGTCGCACGCTCGACCGCGCAACGCCACGGCGGCGCCCTCGAACTGCACGACCGCGACGGCGGCGGCCTGCGGGCGCGGCTGGTGTTGCCGCTGGCGCTGGCGCACGATGACTGACCAGGAACGGGTTCGACCGCCCAGTCCTTGCGCCCACATCCAGACCCAAGCAGCGCCCGCGCCACCGCGGGCGCGCGTCACCACATCAGGTCGTCGGGCACCTTGAACTGCGCGTAGTACGCATCGTCTTCCGCATCCGCCTCGGATGGCGGCGCGTCCGCGGCCTGGCCGTGGTCGAGCACGATCAGGCCGGCATCGCGTTCGCGCACCTTGTCGGCCGCTGCGCGCGGCAGCAGCGCGTAGCCGTCGCCCAGGCGCGCGACGACCAGTGCGCCCGCGGCCAGTTGCCTGCGCTGTCCGTCGTCGACGAGCAAGGTGCGGATCGCACCGTCCACGGTGAACCGGTACTCCAGCTCGCCCGCGCGCGGCACCTGCTTGTCCTGGACGATCTGCCGCGCCTGGGCCGCCAACTCGGCGATGCGGGCCTTTTCCTTCTGCGCCGCCGCCAGAGCGCGATCGCGCTCCGCCTTTTCCGCCCTTGCGCGCTCGGCCTCGCGCTGGCTCTGCGTCGGTGCGGGCGCGCCCTTGCCGTGCCGCGCCTTGTGCTGCTCGCGCGCGACCTCGGCCACCTTGCTCTTCTTGACCAGGCCCGCCTTGAGCAGCTGTTCCTGGAGCGGATTCGCCTTCGCCATGTCCGAAACGTCGTGTGGAATGCCGACGCCATGATACGGGGGACCGGGCCAGGCCACTCGACTCGGACGCATCAAGCGCTGCCTGCCCTGTCAGCGCGCCGGGTCGATCACCGCCTCCATCGTCGCGATCTCGGCGCCACGTGCCTTGCAGCGCCTGGCCTCGTCCTTCCAGCCGCGCACGACCGCCCGCACCTCGTCGACGATCGCGCGCGCCCGCGCCTTGCTCAGGCGGTAATAGGCACAGGTGTCCAACAGCAGCCGGGTGTCGGGCGTCGGATCGTCCAGGCCGATCGAGAGGACGTGCGCGTCCTTGTCCGGGTTGGGGTTCACGTCGAAGGCCGGCGCCAGCCGCCAGCCATCCAGTGCGCGCAGGAACCCGTGGTTGCGCAGGTGGTCGTCGCGATTGCCGACCAGCACGTTGAACGCGGCGCGGCGATAGAGCTGCGACAGGTCGTCGGCGATCGACGACGCGACGCCCTGATTCTCGATCGCGTGGGCGATTTCGACATAGCTGCTGTCCTCGCTGGCGTCCACATCCAGCAACGTGAGGGCCGAGGCGTAGGCATGGCGTTCCGGGCCGGTCCGATCGAACCGACGCACCGCGTAGGTGGTGCCCAGGCCTGACAGGGACAGCGGACGCGCATCGGGCATGTCGATCCCGGCGGCCCGTGCGAGGCGGTAGGTCACGTATTCCCACAGGCCCACGTCGTGGCGGTCGTCGCTGGACGGGAACTTCGCCAGCCACAGCGTCCGATCGACATCGCGCACAGTCGCCTTGGGACGGGCACCGCCCAGCGACGCGCCCGATGCCACCAATTGCCTGATCCACCTGGCATCGTGCTCGCTGTCGCCGATGTCGCCGCGTTCCACACGTGCGGCGATCGCCTCCAGCGCGCGCAACTCGGTCATCGGCGGCGCACTGAGCTCGCGATCGTCCAGGTAGCGCCCACCGGTCTCGCGCAGCCGCAATGCGCCCATCCGGGATGCGTCGTTGATGCCGATCAGATAGTCCCACGGGCGCAGTGCCCGCACCCGGCGGTTCTGTTCGCGCGCGTCGATGACCTCGCGCCGATCCATGGGGCGCTTGCCCCAGCGATCGGGCGAGCAATCGGTGAACGCGCCGGTCAGCGCACTGGCACCGGCGCGCGCGACATGGGGGCCGCGATGAAGCGGCAACTGCGGGTCCAGCGCAAAGCTGCGGATCGGCGCTGTTCCGTCCACCCAGTGGTCGGCGTACTGGAACTGGATCGTGTCGCCGGTACGGCTGGGCAACCGGGCCAGGTGGCCGACCAACGTCTCGCCGCCGAGGCCGGCGGCATCCAGCCAGACCTCGACCTGGCCGATCGCCTGGACATCGGCAGGCGACGGACTCACGACGTGCTCGCGCGACGCGCAGCGGGGCGACGCAGCCGGCTGTCCTGCAGTTCGCGGCCGAGCTCGTCGTTGCGCGCCAACAGATCGATGTCCTGCTCCAGTCCCAGCGCAGTGAGCACGCGCAACATGGTGGCCAGGCTCGTCGCCGGATCGCCGCGTTCCAGCTTGCCCACCGTCGGCACGCTCACACCTACGCGCGCCGCGAGCTCGCCCTGTGTCATCTGCCGGCGCATGCGTGCCGCGCGCAGCCGCCCGCCCAGCGCCTGGATCTGGCGTTGGGCGCGCGGCATCGTGGGCGGCGTTCGCTTCGACATGGACAATTAAATTACATGTTCTTCCGCCAAATGCAATTTAATTTACTCAAACCGCCTCTCATTCTGACCTCAGTAGCGGAAGTTCAACTTCACCCACGCGGTGCGCCCCGGCTCGTTGATCCGCACTGGGTCGGCCGGATAGCCGAAGTCGGCGCTGCCGGTCAGGTTCAGGTGCTCGCTGTAGGTCCGGTCGAAGACGTTGTCGATGCCGGCCGTCAGCTGCAGGCTGTCGTTGATGCGATAGCCGCCGTTGAGGGCGAGCGTGGCGAAGCCCGCGCTGGCGTCGAGGTCGCGTCCGACCACGTTGCCCTGACCTATAGCGATGCGGTCCTGGCTGGCGACGACGCGCACCAGCGCGCCGAATCTCCAGCGCTTGTCGTCGTAGGCGGCCGACAGGCGCGTCTCGAGCGGCGGCATCTGCGGCAGCGCCTGGCCGGTGGCGCGGTTCTCGCCCCAGGCGTAGGCGACCGTGCCGCCGAACTTCCAGCTCGACGACGGCCGGAATTCCACGCCGGCCTCGGCGCCGTGGATGTCGGCATCGACATTCGCCGCCGACGAGGTCATGCCCATCATGCCGCCGGCGGTGTAGGTGAACAGGACGTAGTCCTCGATGCGACCGGCGTAGGCCGACACCCACGCGTCCAGCTTCCGCGTGCGGTAGCGCACGCCCAGATCGAACTGCGTGGTCTTCTCCGGCGCGATGCCGGCGAACGCGTTGGGCGAACCGGCCGGCCCGCGCCCGGGCGAGAACAGTTCCCAGTAGTCGGGCATGCGCTCGGTGTGGCCCAGGCCGGCGTACCAGCTGACCGGCGTGTCCTTGAGTTCCTGCTCGTAGCGCAGGAACCCGGCGCGCAGCGTCTCTTCGCGCGTCTGGCCCGCGGTCGGGTTGGGCATGCCCATCATGCCGGCGGTCGCGCGCTCGTCGGTGGCCTTGGCGCGGTCGACGCGCGCGCCGCCGGTCAGGTGCCGGCCCGGCGGCAGGTGGCGTGTGCCCTCGGCGAACAGGCCGCTGGTCTCGAAGCGGGCATCGGTGTTCCACGGCAGCGCCGCATACGTGCCCCGGCCCCTGCCGCTGCGGGCGCGGTGGCGGCTGCGCTGCGTATCGACGCCGGCCTTGAGGTCCCAGCCGGTCCACTTCCAGCCCAGCGCGACGCGGCCGCCGGTCGTGCGCCGGTCGACGTTGGACGCCATCGGCATCGGCATCGAACTCGACGGGTTGGGTGCGCGCAGGGTGTAGTTGTCCATCACGTGGTCGGCGTGGTTGTAGAACACGCTGCTCTCGATCGAGTCGAGCGCGCCGCCGATGGCCCGCTTCTCGAACCGCAGGCTGGTGCTCTCGCGCCGGAACTGCGCGCCGTCCATGCCCCGGCCGGCGTAGCGCGCCTGCCCGTCGCCGACGCCGGCATTGAGCTCGAGCACGGTGTCGGGATCGGGCGTCCAGCCCAGCGCGACGTCGCCGTTCCATTTCTTCCACGACGACGGCACCACCGCGCCGTCGCCGTCCTCGTAGTCGTCGGCTTCCGAGCGGTTGCCGCTCACGCGCACGTAGCCCTGCGGCGCGCCGGCCACGACGTCGAGCACCTGGTCGTTGCGGCCGTTCGAGCCGCCCAGCAGGCTGCCATTGACGCGCACGCCCGGTGCGTCGAAGACCGGCGTCTCGCGTTCGAAGCGCACCGTGCCGGCCGAGGCGCCGGGCCCCCACAGCACGGTCTGCGGGCCCTTGATGACGACCAGGCTGTCGAACGTCTCGGGCGAGACGTAGGACATCGGGTTGTCCATGCGCGAGGGGCAGGCGCCGGGCATGGCGCCGTCGTTGGTGAGCAGGTTCAGGCGAGAGCCGAACATGCCGCGCAGCACCGGGTCGCCGTTGGTGCCGCCGTTGCGCAGCGCGGTGAAGCCGGGGATGGTCTTGAGGTAGTCGGCGCCGTCGCTGGCGGGCACCGGCTGGCGCGGCAGGCGCGGGGCGAGGTCGTAGGTCAGTGGTGAGACCGGCGCGGCCGTCACCAGCACGGCCTCGAGGTTGACGGGTTCGGGCAGGTCGTCGGCCTGGGCGGCGAGCGGAAGCGCCAGCGCGCAGGCGATGGCCAAGGCGATGCGGGAGGCGCGCTGCGCCTGGGGGAGTGCGGACAACATGGGGATCTCCGGATCGGACGTCGCCGGCCCTGCCGGTGACGCGTGCGGCTTCGTCGGACGCGAGCCCAGGGGCCGGTCGACGTCTGGATTCGGAATGCGGGCGCGAGCGGGCCCTGCGCCCTGCGTCACGCCGCTGGCGTGCGCATGGACGTTGCGCGCTGGAGCCGGGATTCCGCGGTCAGGCGGAGGCGTGGTCCGCCGGCGGCCCCTGGCCGCCGAGGCCGTGCAGGTTGGTCGCAACCGGAAGCCGGGCCGACGCGAACCGCTGGCCCGCATGCCCCGTCCAGGCCGGGGGCGGTGCGACGACGGGCACCTTCGACAGCAGCGTCAGCTGCGAGGCGAGCGGGCAGTAGGCGCAATGGCCGTCAGTGTCCGCATGGTCCGGCCCGCCGTCGTGCGGCAGGTCGCCGGGGACGGCATGGCCGCCCGCGTGGAGGCCGGCGGGCATCGCGTCCGCCAGCGCCATGCCGGGGTCGGCACCCGCGCCGGCCTGGATGCGGCTGATCGCCGGCGCCACCGCCAGCAGCAGCATCGCCAGCAGCGCGAGCCAGTGCCAGGCGGACGGCGCGATGCGCGCTCGCCGCGTGCGCGTCGCCACCGCGTCGCGTCGACGCGGGACCGGGTGCCCGGATCGCGATTGACGGTGGCGGCGCATGTCCATGAATGCAGTGTCCGCACATCGGACGCCACGCACCTTGACCAGGATCAACGGCCGTGCAGGAACATCGCGCGGCGCGTCGTTGTGCCGGCGCACCGGCGGCGCACGGACCTCAGCGTGACGCTGGCGGCGCCTCGAGCCTGACCGCCAGGTGCCGCAGGAACCGCTGGGTCAGCGGGCCGACGCCGAAGGCGAACACCAGCGTGCCCAGTCCCGCGGTACCGCCGAGCAGCATGCCGACCGCCAGCGCCGAGACCTCGATGCCGGTGCGCACGCTGCGGATCGACCAGCCGGTCCGTCGCGCGAGGCCGGTCATCAGCCCGTCGCGCGGGCCCGGCCCCAGCTGCGCGCCGACGTACAGCGCGGTGGCAAACGCGCAGGCGACCACGCCGCCGAGCATGTAGGCCCAGCGCAGCGCCAGGCCCTCGGGCGCCGGCAGCCACAGCAGGTGCAGGTCCGCGAACGGGCCCAGCAGGAAGGTGTTGGCCAGCGTGCCCAGGCCCGGCATCTGCCGCAGCGGGATCCACGCCAGCAGCACCGCCAGCGCGGTGGCGACCATCACCATGCCGAACGAACCGGGCACGTGCCGCGCCGCGCCGAGGTGGAAGACGTCCCACGGCGCGGCGCCGACCGCGGCCTGGATCATCAGCGCGATCGCCAGCCCGTAGATCCACAGCCCCACCAGCAGCCGGCCCAGGCGTTCGGGCAGACGCCCGGCGCGCAGCTGCGCGAGCGGGCCGAGGTTGGCGAGGGTCGGGGCGGGCGGCATCTGCATGGCGCCACGATGTCGGCAATTGGCCCTTTGCGATAGAGCCACCCGTGGGATAGTGGCCCGCATGCAACGCACCCTCGCCCCCGAGCGCCTCGCCGGCCTGGTCGGCCGCCTGGACAGTGCCCCCGCCTATCGCGCGCTGTGCCTGGCGCTGCAGGAGCTGATCGGCGACGGCCGCATCCCGATCGACACCCGCCTGCCCAGCGAGCGCGCGGTCGCCGGCGCGCTGGGCATCTCGCGCAACACCGTCACGCGCGCCTATGCCGAGCTGGCCGCGGCCGGGTTCGCGACCGCGCGCCAGGGCGCGGGCACATTCGCCGCGGTGCCGGTGGCGCGGCGGCGCGCGCACGACCACACGCTGGGCGCGGCGACGTTCGCCGACGACGCAATCGATCTCACCTGCGCGGCGGGGTCGGCCACGCCCGGCACCGCGGCCGCGTACGCGCGCGCGCTCGCCGCGCTGCCGGCCTACCTGTCGGGCGACGGCTACCTGCCGTCCGGCCTGCCGGCGCTGCAGGCGCGGATCGCGGCGACGTACGCACGACGCGGCCTGCCGACGACGCCGGCGCAGATCGTCGTGACCTCCGGCGCGCTGTCGGCGATCGCGCTCGTCGCGCGCACGCTGTCGCGGCCCGGCGACCGCGTCCTAGTGGACACGCCCGGCTATCCGAACGCGATGGGCGCGCTGACGCTCGGCGGCGCGCGGCTGGTCGCAGCGCCCATGGGCGACCCGCTCGGCGACACGGGCTGGGACCTCGACGGCATCGAGTCCGCGTTGCGCGAAACCGCGCCGCGGCTGGCCTACGTCATCGCCGATTTCCACAATCCCACCGGCCTGCTGATGGACGAGGCCCAGCGCGCGCGCTGCGCGGCCGCGCTGGCGGCGGCCGGCACGCTCGCCGTCGTCGACGAGACGCTGCAGGCGACACGGCTGTCGGACGCGCCGATGCCGGCGCCGTTCGCCGCGTTCGCGCGCGACGCGGTCACGATCGGCAGCGCCTCGAAACTGTGCTGGGGCGGCCTGCGGGTGGGCTGGATCCGCGCACCGCAGCCGCTGGTCGCACGCCTGGTCGCCGCGCGCGTGCAACTCGACCTGGGCAGTTCGCTGTTCGACCAGTTGGTGGCCGCCGAACTGCTCGACGACGCACCGATGCTCGCCGCGCGCCGCGACCAGGTGCGCCGCCAGCGCGACGCGCTCGCCCGGGCGCTGCGCACGCACCTGCCCGACTGGCGCTTCCGGCTGCCCGACGGCGGCCTGAGCCTGTGGGCGCGGCTGCCGCATAGCAGTGCGACCGCGCTGGCGGCCGACCTCGAGCGCGACGGCGTGCACCTGGCGCCCGGCCCGGTGTTCGGCGTCGAGGGCGGGTTCGACCGCTGGCTGCGGCTGCCCTACGCGAAACCCGAGGCGCAGCTGCTCGACGCGGTCGAGCGGATGGCGCAGCGCTGGACCGCCCTGCCGCGCGCCGGCGCGCGCGGGCGGCGCACGGCGTCCGCCCCGCCGCTGATCGCCTGAGGGGCGGCGCACCGGGCACGCGTGCCGGATGCCCGCCTTCGGACACGCGCGAGGCGCCCGGCCGTCTTCGGCCGCACGCCGCTGCCGTTCAGCGATACGGGCCGGGCCCGCGCCAGACCGGCTCGCCGCGTCGGTAGACCTGCTGCATGTTGATGACCTCGCGCGCGTCGCCGATCTCCGCCATCGCGGGGTCCTCCGGGTCGAGCAGGCGGCACGGCCCCGAGTCGCGCCGCAGCGCGGTCTCCAGCGGGCAGACCATCAACTTGCGCGTGCCCGGCAGCGGCAGGAACACCCCGGTCATGCCCGCATCGCGCCACGCCTGCAGCCGCGTCTCGCTGCGCAGGTCGTAGTACACCTGGTAGCCGCCCACCTCCAGGCTGGGGTGCTCGGCATCGGCGTCGCGGCCGCGCGTGCGGCCGGCGGTCGGGCTGCGGGTCATGCCCGCGTTCACCGGCGCGGTCTCGGTGGGCAGCATGCCCGGCGGCTGGCCCCAGGTGTGGTCGCGCCGCGGCGGCGACGGCGGACTGGCGGCCGGTGCCTGCGCGGGCGCGGGCGTCGGCGGCGAACTGGCCTGCGGCGGCGAAGGCGCCGGGTCCGGAATCGGCGCCTCCACCGGCACGTCGGCGGGCGCCCGCGTCTCGGGCAAGGCCGTCTCCGCGCGTTCGACGCGCGTGGTCTGCAGGCGCGACGAGGCCGGCGCGGGCGCCGCCGATGGACGCGACGGCGGCGGCGGGCTGGGCGGCGCCTCGACCGCCTGCGGCGGCGGGATACCGACGAAGTCCACGACCATCCGGCTGCCCGACGACGCGCCCTGCGGCGTGGTCACCGGCACCGGCTGCGACGCCAGCAGGAGCAGCACGGCGAGCACGTGCAGCAGCGCGCTCGCCAGCGCGGCGATCCACGGCTGCAGGCGTTCGATACGGGACGCGTTCCCGGCGTGCGCGCGACGCGATGCCGGGCTCATGCCGCCGGCGAGGCGTCGGGGGTGCAGGCCTTCATGCGGGTGCCAGGAGGGGGACGGCCGGGGGGAGTGCGGCATCGTAACGCGAGGCGGTCCCCGATCGCCGCCTCGCCAGGGCATCGATCACGCAATGGCCCCGGCGCGCGCACCCAGGTTCGCCCGACGCATCGTCCGCGCAACGCAAACGGCCCGGCGCTGAACGCACCGGGCCGCTGCGGGCATCGCCGTGACGCGGATCAGTCCCGGAGTTCGGCCGGCACCTTGCCGCCGTTCTCGGCGAGCTTGCGCATCACCGCCTTGTGCAGCGCGAGGTTCTGCTCGGCGCTGCCGTGCGGGCCGGCGTTGACGCCGAGCTCGGTCGCCAGTTCCTTGCGGGCATCGAGATTCGAATCGAGGTCGAGCAGCTTCAACAGGTCGACGATGGAGTGGCGCCAGTCGCTCTTGCCGCCCTTCTCCTGCGCGATGCCGGTCAGCACCGCCTCGACGTCGACCGGCTCGGCAGCCGGCGTCGGCGCGGGCGCCGCGGGGGCTGGATTGCGCGCCGGCGGCGACACCTTCGGATCGTTCTGGCTGCCGGTGAAGACGACCGGTGCCGGCTTCTTGACCGCGGGCGCGGGCGACGACGTGGCCTTGCGGCCGAAGATGCGATCGGAAATCCGGGAGAACAGGCCCATGCGCGAAGCTCCATCAGACGGGAACGACGATTGTGCTGGCCGGATCGCAAAGATCGTATGAAAGCCGCGTCGACTCCCGCCCGCCCCACCGGGCACCGCATCACGTCCCGCGGCGGCAGGCCGTCGCAGTTCCGTCGACCGCATACGTATGCGGCGCCGTCGCCCCTGGATGCTGCAGCGCGATGCCCGCTACACCGGCGGCGCGCCGCGTGGCGCGGTCGTGGGGAACAGGCACATGGACGAGATCACCGGAACGACGCCGGGCGCGCGCACGCGCCAGACCGCCACCCGCTGGCGGGGCCGACTGGCCGCCTGGCTGCTGCTGGCCTGCACGGCCGGGGCGGCGCAGGCCGACGTCATCCTGCACGCGTTCAACTGGCCGTACGCCACCGTCGAGGCACGCGCGGCGCAGATCGCGCAGGCCGGCTACCGCAAGGTGCTGGTGGCGCCGGCGTACCGCTCGCAGGGCAATGAGTGGTGGGCGCGCTACCAGCCGCAGGACCTGCGGGTGATCGACCATCCGCTGGGCGACACCGAGTCCTTCGCCAGCATGGTGCAGGCGCTGGCCGAGCACGGCGTGGAGACCTACGCCGACATCGTGCTCAACCACATGGCCAACGAGGCGTGGATGCGCCCCGACCTGAACTATCCGGGCGCCGCGGTGCTGTCGACCTATGCCGGCGACCCGGCGCGCCATGCCGGCCTGCGCCTGTTCGGCGACCTGTCGGTCAACCAGTTCGGCGCGGCGGACTTCGGCCCGGCCGCCTGCATCGTCGACTACGGCGATGCGTACCAGGTACGGCACTACCGCATCTGCGGCGGCGATGGCGATCCCGGCCTGCCCGACCTCGTCGCCAACGACTGGGTCGTTGCGCAGCAGCGCAGCTACCTGCAGGCACTCAAGGGGCTGGGCGTGACCGGCTTTCGCGTCGACGCCGCCAAGCACATGACCTTCGAGCACATGAACCGCGTGTTCGACGCCGGCATCCGCGCTGGCGCGCACGTGTTCGGCGAGGTCATCACCACCGGCGGCGCCGGTACCGGCGACTACGACGGCTTCCTCGCGCCGTACCTGGCACAGACCCCGCACGGCGCCTACGACTTCCCGCTGTTCAACGCGCTGCGCAACGCCCTGCTGCCGTCCGGCGGCCTGCAGGCACTGGTCGACCCGGGCGCGTTCGGCCAGGCGCTGCCGGCTGCGCGCGCGGTGACGTTCGCCGTGACCCACGACATCCCCAACAACGCCGGCTTCCGCTACGCGATCCTCGACCCGGTCGACGAGACGCTCGCCTACGCCTATCTGCTGGGCCGCGACGGCGGTGTACCGATGCTGTATTCCGACAACGACGAAAGCGGCGACGGCCGCTGGGTGGATGCCTGGCGCCGCGCGGACCTGGTGCGCATGGTCGGCTTCCACAACGCCATGCAGGGCCGCGACATGCAGGTGCTGTCCTACGGCGCCTGCCACCTGCTGCTGCGCCGCGGCGATGCCGGCATCGTCGGCATCAACAAGTGCGGCACGCCGGTGGAGGCGACCGTGTCGATGGACGGCAGCGTGCTGCACTGGCACGAGCCCTACACCGACGTGCTCGACACCGGCAACACGATCGTCATCGACCGCGCCGCCTACACCTTCCGCCTGCCGCCGCGGCAGGCGCGGATGTGGCGGCGCTGAGGCGGCCGGCTCCCACCGCGGCGGCGACGCACCGTGGACCGCCGCATCCGGGAAGTCTCGTCCCGGTCGCGGCCGCGTCGCGCTGCCGGCGTCTCCTGGCGTTCACGCGCACGGTGCGAGCGTGCGGCGTCCCCTGCCGCTGTGCCCACCGCCCCGGAGGCGAACATGAAGACGATCAACATCGTGACCCTGGTCCTGGTCATCATCGGCGGCATCAACTGGGGGCTGGTCGGCCTCGCCCAGTTCGACCTCGTCGCGGCGATCTTCGGCGGGCAGGACGCCCCGCTCGCACGGGCCGTCTACGTGCTGGTGGGCCTGTCGGCCCTGTGGCAGCTGGTGCCGCTGTTCGGTGCCGGGTCGGCCGGCGAGGCGCGCGCGCAGCGCGACCGCTGAGCCACATGCGTGGTGCCACGCGTCGGCCGGGCAGGCCAACGCGGCGTGGCGCACGCTGCATCGGCTGACCGTCAGCGCGTGCCCTTTCGCGAAGCGGAGGGCGTGCGCACGTCCGCGCACCGTGTTCAGTACGGACTCGCCACCGGGCGCACGAGCACCTCGCTGACATCGACATCCGCCGGCTGTTCCAGCGCGTAGGCGATCGCGCGCGCGACGGCCGCCGGTGCGATCGTGATTCTGCGGAAATCCCGCATGCCCTCGGCCGCGCCCGCATGGGTGATCGTGTCGGCGAGCTCCGAGGTCGTCGTGCCGGGGCTGACCACGGTCACGCGCAGGCGGTCGGTCTCCTGGCGCAGGCCTTCCGACAGCGCCCACACCGCGTACTTGGTCGCGCAGTAGACGGCCGACGTGGGGAACACCCGGTGCGCGCCGATCGAGGCCACGTTGACCACGTGGCCGAAGCCCTGGCGCTCCATCGCCGGCAGCACCGCGGCGATGCCGTGCAGCACGCCGCGCAGATTCACGTCGATCATCCGGTTCCATTCGTCGAGCTTGAGCGCCGACAGCGGCGAGAGCGGCATCACTCCGGCGTTGTTGACGATGGCGTCGATGCGCCCGTGCGCGGCGAGCGCGTGATCGCCGAACGCCTGCACGTCCTCGCGCGAGACGACGTCCAGCGCACGGGCCTCGGCCCGCCCGCCAGCGGCCCCGATCTCGGCGACGAGTGCTTCGAGGCGTTCGGTGCGACGCGCGCCGAGCACGACGGTGGCGCCGCGCGCCGCGAGATCGCGCGCGGTGGCGGCGCCGATGCCGCTGCTGGCGCCGGTGATCAGGACGATGCGGTCGGTCAGGGTCTGCATGGGAACGCTCCGGTTGGGGGGCGCCCATCGTCCGCGGCGTGCCGCGTCGCCGGTATTCCCTCGCCACTGCACGCGCTGGTTAGACTCGCTCACCAATGGACCTCGACCTCAACCTGCTGCGCGTCTTCCTCGCCGTCGCCGAGGGCCCGAACTTCCGCGCCGCGGCCGACCGCCTCGGCGTGACCCGCTCGGCGGTCAGCCAGGGCATCCGCCGGCTCGAGGACACGCTCGGTGTCGCGCTGGTGCAGCGCTCCACGCGCAGCGTCCGCCTGACCGAGGCCGGCGAGCGCCTGCACCGCCAGGTCGCCGCGCCGTTGGACGCCCTGGGCACCGCGCTCGACGAAGCCGTCGACGACGGCCCGCCGCGCGGCCTGCTGCGCGTGGCCGTCACCTCGATCGCCGAGCGCTTCCTCTCTGGCCCGCTGATCGCGACGTTCGCCCAGGCCTATCCCGGCATCGTGCTGGACGTGACCGTCACCGACGAGACCTTCGACATCGTCGCCACCGGCTTCGACGCCGGCGTGCGCCTGGGCGAGGTGATCGAGCAGGACATGGTCGCCGTGCCGCTGACCGGCCCGCAGCGAGAGGTCGCCGTGGCCGCGCCGGACTACCTCGCCCGCCACGGCGTGCCTGCGCATCCGCGCGAGCTCGTCGCGCACCGCTGCATCGGCTGGCGCATGACGCCGGCAGTCGCCCCGCATCGCTGGGAGTTCGTCGAGGACGGCCGCCCGTTCGACGTGCAGGTCGCGCCCCAGGTCACGACCAACGACATGCTGCTGATGATCCGCACCGCGCTGGCCGGGGGCGGCATCACGTTCGGCATCGAGGAGACGTTCGCACCCTACCTCGCGCGCGGCGCACTGGTGCCGCTGCTGCAGGACTACCTGCCGCCGTTCCCTGGGTTCTTCCTGTATTTCCCCAACCGCCGCCACCAGCCGCCGAAGCTGCGCGCGCTGGTCGAGCACGTGCGCGCGTACCGCGACGACGTCCGTTAGCCGCCTCCCACACCGTGCCTCGCCATGCCCGGGGCACGGTCCGTTCGAGCACGCGTGGACGTTCGTTCGAGCGCAATGCACGCTCGGACGCGACAGGGATTTGCAAACGATTGTGTCGGGCGCGCCGGTGGACACATCGTGTGGATGTCTCCCACTGCACCATGGCCGCCAACGTCCCCTGGACAGGACGCCCTGTCCCAATCGCCGCCGGGGTCGTGTCAGCAAGGAGAAGCACGATGGATATCCAGCGCCTGTTCTCTCATCCTTTGCGCCTGAGCCCGGCCGAAATCCAGCGCGAAACGTGGCTGTCGCTCGAGAACCGGGAGCGCTACCACAGGCAGTCGGCCAACACCCTGGTGAACGCACTGGCATCCCTTCCGCCGCGGCCCGCCGTCGCGATGACGACCGTCGAGTCGTCGGCCAGCACGGATACCGCCCAGGCCGGAAATCCGCACACCCTTCGCTGATCCAACGCCGTATCCGGATCGCCGTCGGAACATGCAGCGTGCGGGGCAGGCAAACGCGTTTGTGCCTTCCGCAATGGCGTGGTGTGCTCTGGTCACCGCATCCATGACCTCGCTTCGAGCGACGGCGGCAGGCCCGATGCCGGACCTGCCGTCGCAATGACGCGATGGCGACGGATCAGAAGCGGAATTCGCCGCCCACGGTCACGTTGTCCACGTCGACCTCGATGCCGGAGAACTCGCCGCGGTGGCGCGTGTAGTTCAGGCTCAGGCCCCAGCGGCGGTTGAAGTCGTAGCCGAGCGTCGCGCCGTAGTAGGGCTTGGTCGAGCCCTCGTCGTCGACGACGTCGAACGTGTCCTCGCGGATCTGCGCCACCATGCGCGCCACGCCTGCGCGCGCGCCGACGAAGAATCCTGCGCCGTCGGTGCCGAAGTTCTTCTTCAGCGCCACGCCGACGCCGAACGTCACCAGGTCGAAATCGGTGTCGTGGCCCAGGTCTTCGGTGTACAGCGTGCCGGCATGGCCTTCGACGGCGATGTTGGGCGTGAACCAGTAGCCGCCGGCGAACAGCGCCGAGGTGTCCGAATCGCTTTCGCGCAGGCCGTCGTAGCGGGCCTCGGTGTCCGCGCTGCCGACCTCGCCGCGGATGAAGGCGCCGCTGGCGGCGGCGTGCGTCGAGACGCCGGCCAGCGCGATGGCGGCGGCGAGGATCAGGGTGTGCTTCATCAGGTCCTTCCAGAAAGTGGATGCCCATCCGGGCGCGCGCACTGTGGAACTGGCCTGGGGTGTTGTCAATATTTCGTTAAAACAGGAATCCGGTAATCAGCACCGGAGGCGTTACTCGGCCGATGCTTCAATCCGTCCAACCAGCTCCGGCAAGGCACGTTGCACGGTTTCCCAAGCCACGCCCATGTCGATCTCGAAGTAGCCGTGCGCAATACGATTGCGCATGCCTTTCATGCCTGACCACGGGATCTGGGGATACCTTGTGAGCCGCTCCGGGTATCGCTCGATCAACTTGGCTGCAATCTCCGATGATCAGCAAGTTCATGGCGACCGCTTGCTGGGTGCGAGGATCCCCCAGGAAATCTTCGCGCGTCATGACTTCGACATAACCGCAGGCTTGTTGCGCCGCCCCGCGCATGTCCTCCAGCCAACCCGCAAACCGATCGTCGCTCACAGCGGTCGGGCTTCCCGCAGCACAGTGTCCCGGAACCTCGCAGGCAGGTCGCCAGGCGTGCGCACGTCGACCGGGACACCGAGCAGCTCCTCCAAGGCAGCTTGCAGCCCACCGAGGTCGAACAGCGTAGTTTCAGGCGTGGGGTCCACCAACAGATCGAGGTCGCTGCCGTCACGGTCGGTCCCATGCACCACCGATCCGTAGACGCGCGGATTGGCGACCCGAAAACGGCGGGCGGTGCCGTGCAGCGCGGTCAACTGGTGGCGGATGGCGTCGGAGGGTTTCATGGCCTGCTACCTACTCTGCGGAAAACGTCTGCTGCGAGCCCAGGCTCCACGATGACTGGTCGCTCACCGTCATCTTGCAAAACTGCCATAGCGCCGAGAATACTTGACCTCCGTAATCGCACACCATCACGCTACCCGCGAGATTCAGACATCCCACCGGCCAAGCCTCCTGCGTCTGCGCCCTGCAGCGCCTGCTCGCCCACCTGCTCCATCAACGTGCGCAGGGCCACACCCGCTTCATAGATCGCATCGCCAAGCGCGGGCACGCTGTCGGCTTCGAGCTGTCGCGAATCGACGGACGACAGTACGTCGCCTTGCGCCACGATGATCCGGATCAGGCTGTCGGAGCGGTCCACCTGGTCGAGGCTGATGCCGAACGACGGAAGATGACGGTCCATGTCAGGTCTCCGCGCCGTCGACCGTCAGCGTCAGCACGCCGGCTTCGGCCGTGATCCGCAGACGGGTGCCGACGGTAAAGCCCAGCGCTTCGAGCCAGAGCCCACGCAACGCAGGTATGGCACTTCGTCGTCGCCCCGGTAGCGATCGCGCGATGCGTAATGCCGATAGCCGATCTTGCAGCGCCGTGGCTGGCGAAGAGGGCTGGGCAGGTCAGGCAGTCGTCATCGGCATGGGAGAGAAGGTCAGCGTTGGGGGCGCGGAATGGATACGGGAAGTGAACTCGGCCCCGCGCTCGGCTGCGTGGGCGGTCTCGGGTTGGCGATGCATGGCAATCCTCCGTGACGAACGGGCGTTCGCGCGAACGCGAACGGCGGTCGACAACGGGATCGGGCCCGCCGCTGTGCGGCAGGACCCGCGGCGAACCCGACCCCATCAGCCGATCAGTGCAGGGCCGGACGCATCGGCGCGGGCGCCGGCGGCACCACGCCGTAAACAGGCGCGTCCTCGCGCACGCCGCCACGCGGCTTGCCAGCGCGTTCGATCAACTGCGCCTGCACCTTGTCCAGGATTTCCCGCACGGCATCCGCGCCCTCCTAGATCACCAGCCCCAATGCCGGGATCGTCGCGTCCGCCAGATCGTCTTTATGGCCGGAAGCCAGCACGTCGCCATGCACCATTAGGGTCTGCGCCAGCCGGTTGAGCGCGTCGGCATGGTCGATGGTGACCATCGATGATCGACATGACGTCGCCCGTGGCGATCGTCGTTGCGCCATGTTGGCCGCAGACCGCGCCGTCGTTCGCCCAAGCCACGAGCTTGCCGTCGATATCGGTGAACGGCGATCCGCCCACGACTGCGCCGCCACTCGTGGTCGTGTCCCCGACGACGATCCATCTGGCCCTCCCGATCTCCACACCGCCTGCAGGTTCACTTTTCCGCCCGCTTCGATCAGGCTCGGCCTCTTCGCGCACTCGATTCCGACCGCCTTGCCCACCGCGTCCCAGTCCCTGCTGCTCGACGGCACCCGCATCCACGACATCCCGTCGTTCTACGACGAAATCAACCGCGTCTTCATGGCGGACGTCGACTGGGCGCTCGGGCCGAGCCTGGATGCGCTCGACGACATGCTCTACGGTGGCTACGGCGCGCTCGACGGCAACGCGCCGGCGACGCTGGTATGGACGGCATTCGAGAAGAACCGGCAGGACCTGGGCGTCGAGACAACGCGCCGCTTCCTGCAGGCCAAGCTCGCGCAGCCCGAGCGCTTCAACGTGGCGCACGTGCAGCGCCAGCTCGACGCGCTGGACGCCGGCACCGGGCAGACCTACTTCGAGATCGTGCTGGAGATCCTCGCCGCGCATCCGAACATCACGCTGGTCCCGCGCTGACGTCCCCGACTGCCGCCCGTGGCTCTTCCCCCGCATGACATCCACGATGAAAAGGAACTGATCGAGGCATGACCGACAATGGCTACAGCTACCTGCACGGCTTGGTGCAGGATCGGCACACGCTCCGGGCGGTGGCGCAGATCGATTCGTTGACGCGGATGGGCGCGCCGAACACCAGCATGATCAAGTGGGCGATGCCCTCGGCTGCGAGGTCGGTCTATCACCTTCAGTGGGATTGCACGCGGATGGCGATCCTGCCGGCGGTCGACGATGTCGGCCTGACGCTGGTCTACACCGGTCCGGACGGGCGCGTCGGCCAGGCCACGGCAGCCGGCCTGGAGGACACGACGGTCGCGCCGCCCGGCGACGGGCCGGACGTGCACGGGGTGATCCGCGATCTGCAGACCATCGGCGACGGGGTCTATGCGGTCGGCATGGCGCGGCAGGTATACCGCCGCGACCGGAGCGGCACGTGGGCGCGTCACGATGCAGGCGTGCTGCAATCGTCCGACGAGATGGCGCTGGTCGGCTTCAACGCCATCCACGGGCGCGACGAGGCGACGCTGTACGCGGTGGGTTTCGGCGGCGAAATCTGGTGCCGGGAAGCCGAGCAGTGGCGCCCACTCGAGAGCCCGGTCGCGTCGATCCTCAACGCCGTGCATGTGCTGCCCGACGGGCGTGTGCTCGTCGCCGGGCAGCACGGTGCACTCGCGCTGCTCGACTCGGGCGGCTGGCGCACGATCAACACGGAGATCGAGACGCAGATCTGGGACATCCAGCCCTTCGGCGACGCGATCTACATCGCCACCAGCGATGCGCTGTACCGGCTCGCCAGCGACCTGCGCCCCAAGCGCGTCGACATGGGCCTGGGCACAGACGTCACCTGCGGCCAGCTGCATGCCGCCGATGGCGTGCTGCTCTCGACCGGTCGCAAGCACCAGTGCTGGAGCGACGATGGCATCGCCTGGCACGCCATCACCTGACCGCGGAAGGCGCCGCCCCACCTTTCGCGCCCCAGGCCCGCGGCGGTAGCCTGCCCGGGCATTTCGAACCCAGGCCATCGCCATTCCCGAGTCCGCCACCATCGCCGACGCTGGTCCGCCCGCGGCCACCCGGTTGTACGCATTGCTGGCGCGCGAGGCGCGCACGGGCGTGGTGTTCCGGCGCGGGCCGAGCCGGCAGGTGCAGCTGATCCGCTGGGACCTGCGCGAGGACCGTTTCGAGCACGGGCAGTGGTTCAAGGGCCGCATCTACGAGCGGCGTTGCGACCTGTCGCCCTCGGGCCGGCTGCTGGTCTACTTCGCTGCGACCAACCGCGGACCGTACGGTAGCTGGACGGCGCTGTCGAAGCCGCCCTTCCTCACCGCGCTGGCGCTGTGGCCGAAAGGCGATGCCTGGGGCGGGGGCGGCGTGTTCGAGGACGAGCGCACGTTGCTGCTCAACCATCGCGTCGGCGGCGCGCGCGACGAGACCGCGCTCGCACCGGGCTTCCAGCCGCCGCAAAGCCTGCGGGTGCGTCCGCTCGGCCGCGACGCGGGCCATGGCGAGGATGCGCCGATCGACGGCGCGCTGCGCCAGCGCGACGGCTGGCGGCCGCTCGATCCGGGCGAGGGCATCGCCCGAGGCCCCAGCCGGACGGCGCTGTACCGCTTCACCCGGCCGCAGCTCACCGAGAAGACCGGTCGGGACGGACGGCGACTCCAAGCGCTGCTGCACACAGTGGGCGGCCGCAACACCGCCTGGTACGGCCTCGACCACCGGGTACTCGACCACGCCGGACAATGGCTGGTCGACCTGCCCGGCAGCGATTGGGCCGACTGGGACGACGGCGACCTGGTGTTCGCACAGGACGGCTGCCTGTACCGCTTACGCGAACGCGACCTGGCGGGCGGCGCTGGCGCGGCCAGGCTGCTGCACGATTTCCGCAGTGCACGCTTCGCGCCGCTGGCCCCGACGGCCGAAGCGATGACGTTCTAATCCGAAAGCCCCCGACGGATCGCACGTCGCGATCCACGCCGATCCGTCGACGGCTCGTCTCATGCCCGCTGGCGCACCCCCGTTCCGCCTTGCGCGACAATACGTGAATCCCGGACGGGCATCGAACAACGCAGGAGCGACGACACGTGGCAGCCCCCGAGCAGTTTCCCTGGCGCTTCGTCGACGTGGCCGCGGTCCGCGAGGACCGTGCCTTCATGGCCGCATCGCCTGCGCACGAGGACGACGACGATCCGCCGGTCGGCGCGGTGCTGAGCTGGAACGGCGCGTGGAGTCGCAAGGCGTTCGCGATCGGCCCGGTGGCCCTGTGCCTGCAGACCCGGCCCGACACCGCCTTGCTGATGCTTGGCCACGACGGCCGCGTGGTTCGCTGGGGGGCGAAGGATTTCTCCGAGGAGCACATCGATGCCGGCAGCGACGACCCGCGCCTGGGCGGCGGCATGCGCGACATCCAAGTGATCGGCGATCGTGTGTACGCAGTCGGCATGGGCCGCTGCGTCTACCGCTGCGACGGCGAGGCGCACTGGGTGCGCATCGATGCCGGCGTGCGCGTAGCGGCGCCGGATGACACCGGCGCCGGATTCAACGCGATCGATGGCTTCGGTGCGGACGCGCTGTTCGCAGCGGGCTGGCACGGCGAACTCTGGTGCTTCGACGGGACGCAGTGGGTGCGGGAGCGCAGCCCAACGACGCTGGCGCTGCATCGCGTGGTCTGTGGCGCCGACGGCGTGGTGTACGCAGCGGGCCAGCAAGGCACGCTGCTGGTGCGCCGCGATGCGCAATGGCAGCTGCTGCCGCAGGCCCTTACCCGACAGGACTTCTGGGGCGCCTGCTGGTTTGCCGGCAGGCTGCACCTGTGCACGGCGAGCGCACTGTTCGTGCTCGACGGCGAGGCGCTCCAGGAGATCCCGCTGGAGCCGGAAATCAGCCGGGCCAGCGGGCTCCATCGCCTGTCCGCGAGCGCCGAGGCGATCTGGGCGGTGGGGGATCGCATCGCCATCCGTTCGACGGACGGCAGGCGCTGGCAGGAAATGCCGTATGCGTGACCTCGTGGCGCCCCCGCCCACAGCGATCGACGGCACAGCGTGGGGCCGGATCGTCTTCTGAGGCCATGCGCCTCACACGACACGCGTCCACTGCCGGCCATCGAAGGCCAGGATGTCGTCGGCGCCGACCGACCACAGCAGGCCGTCGGCGGCGCTCAGCCGGTGGCAGCTCGTGGGCACCAAGTCGCCGAGGTCGGCGAGCACCGGGACGCCGTCGCGCAGCACGTACAGCGCGTGCAGCGTCGCGAGGTACAGCGCGCCGTCGAACCAGCACAGGTCGGTAAAGTCCGCATCGGTCGCATCGTGCGCGATAGCCTCCCAGTCCGTGCCGCGACCGCGCAGCAGCGCGCCGCGCTGCCCGCAGGCGTAGGCCCAGCCGTCGTCGGCGTGCAGCACACGGGTCAGGATCGCCTGCGTGGGGCTGTCGCAGGCGTGCCACCGGGTGCCGTCGAAGTGCCGGATCTCGCCGTGCCAGCCGACCGCATGCAGGTCGTCCTCGGCGCGTCCGTGGATCGACTCGAAACCGAACACGAGGTCGGGCGCCGGCTGCTGCGGCAGGTCGCCATGCAGCGCGATCCATTCGCCCACACCCGTGCGCTTGAAGACCTGGCGGTCCATGCCGCAGACGTAGGCATGGCCGGCGACGTTGCGGATCTCGCGCAGCGTGGACAGCGTCGTGCCGGGCACGTCGATGCGCTCGTCGTAGTCGTCGTTGTTGCCCATGACGCGGATGTCGCCGCCCGCGCCCAGCGCGACGGCCTGTTCCTTCGGATGGCGCGTGACGCAGACCGAATGCGCGGCCCAACGGCCGATTTCGTACATGCCCCAGCCACCGGCATCCCACGCGTAGAAGCTGGTATGCGGCAGACCGTCCTGCTCGAGGTCAGGATCGATGCACAGCACATAGGCCAGGTCGTGGTAACGCACCGCGCCGCCGCGGTAGCGGTAGCCGATGTCCTCGAAGCGGAACGATGTCATCCGGGCGATGTCCTCTCGATGTGCGGGCGGGCGACGCCCCGCCCTTGCGCGCGATGCGGGCCGTCCACTGCCGCGAGGCGGGCACGCCGCTCACGGGGTGATGTCGTGCCAGGCCTCGCCATCGTCGGTCCACACGATGTGCTTGGGACCGCACGACAGCAGCACGCCGTCGCCGACGCTCAGATGGCGGCAGGTCGGCGCATGCGGCAGGCCCATGTCGACTTTCGCCAGGCGGTCGCCTTCCAACCGGAACAGGCCCTGGTCGCAGGCCGCGTACAGCGTGCCGCGAAACCAGGCCAGGCCCCACAGGTCGTCGAGGTCGGTGCCGTGCTCGATGGCCCGCCAGCGGTCGCCGTCGTAGCGCAGCAGCGTGCCGAGCTGGCCCGACGCGTAGGCGAGGTCTTCGCGGACAGCGGCGACCGCGTGCAGCACCCGCGGCGTCGGGCTGTCGTGGCGGCGCCAGGTGCCGTCGGTGCGTTGCCACAGTTCGCCGTTGAAGCCGACCGCGTGCAGGTCGCGCTCGCCGATGCCGTCGATGGCGTTGAAGCCGCAGAGTTCGATCACCCCGCGCGGCAGCACCACGCCGTCGTCCTGGCGCGTCCACTGGTCCGGTGCCTCGCGCCGGTAGACCTGCCGGCCCATGCCCACGGCGTAGGGGACGCCGTCGATCACGCGCAGGTCGCGGATCGGGCCGCGGCGCGACGGGCCGTTGTCGGTGGCGTCGATCGTTTCCTCAGTAGCGCCTGCAATGATGCTGGCCGAGACGATGCCATCGGGGCCGGTGGCGAGTACCGTGAGCTCGGGCTGGACGAGCGTGCAGATGCGCGTCGCGGTCCATTCGAGCTTGAACGAGAACCAGCGGCCCTGGGCCTGATCCCGCTTGAACAGGTTGGACCACGTCGATCCCTGCGCGGTGAGCTGGTCGATCTGCGCGATCGTGCGCAATACGTCACGGCTCTGGACGCAGCCGCCGAGGAACGAGTACGGGTTGCTCATCGGCGCGCCTGCCGTCGAAGGTCCGGTCCAAGGGCGCCAGCACCGGAAAACCATGCGTTCGCAACGGCGAGGCGCGTCGCGCCCGAGGATGGCATGACGCCCTGCCTGGACGGCAGCGGCAAGGTCGCGCGTTGCTTTGCGCGCGCCGTTGATAGCGGCATGTTGCATTCCCTGCATGTGGTGCGATCGCGCCGCATCGTAAATGCGCGTGGTCGCGCCTGTCGAGGCCGGCACGCGCGCGCATGCGTATCGGCCGATGGCGGCGCCGGTAGACTGGACAATCCGCAACCAGGCGACCACGCCCAATGTCAAAACGGCACACCCCTGACATGACGCTCGTCACCGGCGCAGTCCGGTATCGCGACCTGGCCTACGTGGCCATGACCGACGACAACATCGAGGCGAGGATCGGCCACACGCATCTGTACGACTGGGATCTGCAGCAGGACGGCGACGACAAATGGGGCTACATCGGCGCCACGTACTGGGCGACGGTGAGCATGGCCATCAGCCGGCATCCGCTGCAGCAGATGATCGCGATCTCGCCGGACGGCGAGGCGAAGTTGTTCGGCACCCAGGACGACCGCGAGGAGCGGATCCACGCGCCCGGCAGCGACCCCGCCGAACGGGGTCACCTGCGTGCGGTGCGCACCATCGGCGAGCGGACCTTCGCCGTCGGCATGCACCGCCAGGTCTATCGCCGCGACGCGGTGGACCAGTGGACGTGCCTGGACGAGGCCATCCGTCCGGCAGTCGGCGAGGTCAAGGGCTTCGAGGCGATCGACGGCTTCGACGAAGCCGACCTGTACGCGGTCGGTTGGGACGGCGAGATCTGGCACTTCGACGGCCGGCAGTGGACGCAGCGGCCGAGCCCGACCGCGCACGTGCTGACCGGCGTGCTGTGCGCGGGCGACGGGCAGGTCTATGCATGGGGACGCCGCGGCCTGGTCGTGGCCGGCCGGGGCGAGGACTGGCGGGTGCTGCCGCTCGATCCGCTTGTCGGCGACATCGGCGACATGGCCTGGCACGCCGGCACGCTGTATGTCGCCACGCGCACCGGCCTGTCCACGCTGGACGGCGGGACCCTGTCGCCGGTGGCGTTCGGTGCCGATGCACCGGACACCGTCGGTACGCTGAGCACGGCCGACGGCATGCTGTGGGCGATCGGCCCGAAGGACATCATGGCCCTCGAAGACGGCACCTGGCGCAGGATCGAGTAGTACGGCACGGCCCTGGCTGCCGGCGCGACCGCGCAATGCCTCGACGTCGGACGCGCGCAGACGCGCGGCGCGGCCGCTATCCTTGCGCGCTCGTTCGATCCGCGCGGTCCGTCCCGGCCGTTCCGTCTCCTTCCCCCGGCACGGCCATGTCCCTGACCTCCTTCCTGCGCGCGCGCGACATCGAGTTCTCGCTGCGGCGCTACGGCATCGAGGCGCTCAACGCGATGACGCTGGGCCTGTTCGGCTCGCTGGTGATCGGGCTGATCCTCAAGACCGTCGGCGGCTGGACCGCGCAGGCGTGGCTGATCGACGCCGGCACGATGGCGCAGCAGGCCATGGGGGCCGCGATCGGCGTGGCGGTCGCCTACGGATTGAAGGGCCCGCCGATCGTGATCTTCGCCAGCGCCGCGACGGGGCTGCTGGGCGCGAAGCTCGGCGGGCCGGTCGGCTGCTTCGTCGCGGTCGCGGTGGGCACCGAGATCGGCAAGCTGGTCAGCCGCACGACGCCGATCGACATCATCGTGACGCCTGCCGCAGCGCTGGTCGCCGGCTTCGCCACCGCGCATGCGCTGGCGCCGGTGATCGGCAACGTGCTCGCGGCGACCGGGCAGACCATCGAATGGGCGATGACGCTGCAGCCGCTGCTGATGAGCGTGCTGATCGCCGTGGCGATGGGCATGATCCTGACCGGCCCGACTTCGAGCGCGGCGCTGGCGATCTCGCTGGGCCTGGGCGGCCTGGCCGGCGGCGCGGCGACGGTGGGCTGCGCGGCGCAGATGGTCGGCTTCGCGGTCATGAGCTGGCGCGAGAACGGCACGTCTGGGCTGCTCAGCCAGGGCCTGGGCACGAGCATGCTGCAGCTGCCCAACATCGTGCGCAATCCGCGGATCTGGATCCCGCCGACGCTGGCCGGCGCGATCCTCGGTCCCGTCGCGACGCTGGGTTTCGGCATGCAGAACGTGCCGACCGGCTCGGGCATGGGCACCAGCGGCTTCGTCGGCCAGGTCGGCACGTTGGCGGCGATGGGGCACGCGCCGTCGGTGTGGCTGTCGATCGGCCTGTTGCATTTCCTGGCACCGGCGCTGCTGACGCTGGCGATCGCCGCACCGATGCGGCGCCGCGGCTGGATCCGGCCGGGCGACCTGAAAGTCGACGCCAGGCTCTGATCGCGCTGCGCGCCGCTGCGCCTGTTCCCCGCGCCCGCCGCCGGCGGCCACGCCGATCAGGGACGAGCCGGCTCCTGGACCCAGACACGACAATGCCGCCCCGAAGGGCGGCATTCGCGGCATGCCACCGGGCTCAGGCCCAGAGCTGCTCGATCGTGTTCAGGGCCAGGCCGTGGGTCGGCGAGGTCGGGGCCTGGGAAATGCAACTGCTGACACCCTCGTCCTTCTTCATGCCTTCGACCGCCTGGCGGGCGGTATCGACCGCAGCCGCAGCGTGCTGTGCATCCTCGGCCGCGAACGCCGCCGCCGACTCGGTCGTTGGATTGGGGGTTTGCGCTGCGATGTCGGCGACCGCCTGGGCCGCTTCCGAGAGCTGCTGCGATGCGGCCTCGGCCTGGGACAGCGCCGCTTCGGCCGCACACACGTCGCCCGCCTCGACTGCGGACATGGCGGCCTCAGCAGAGCGCGACGCCTGGGACGATGCAGGGCCCATGGCCTCGACGGCGCTGGCAGCCGCCTCGGCCGCCGCGGAGTTCGCCGCGTCGTTGGCGGCATCCGCCGCGTTGGAACCGCCACCACCCGAAACGCCAGAGGCACCATCCGTCATGTCGTACTCCAACTCCGAAACCGTGGGGCACCGGCCCGTCGAGCGGCGCGATGCGATCGGCTGCCAACGTAATGGCTGCCGGTGGCGCCAGGACCTGGGGGTCGCCCTAGGGGGAAAGCGACCGGTTCATCTTCGCGTCATCCCGTGCGCGGGGCGTCCCGGCGGGGTCCATGGCGCGTGGAAGACCCTTGAGGGGGCTGGCGGCGGATCGGCCCGGTTTGCGCCGGGCGGGCCCGCCCGGTAGGGTAGCGCCGTGCCATGCGCACCGTGTGTCGTCCGGTGCCGTTCGTCTCGGTCACGCCTCCCTTTCTCATCCGCTTCCAAGGAGATCCCATGGAGATCGCCGCTGCACGCGTCGCCAGCATCCACTACACCCTCACCAACGACGCCGGCGAGGTGCTCGACAAGTCGCCCGCCGGGCAACCGCTGCGTTACTTCCACGGCGGCGGCAACATCATCCCGGGCCTGGAGAAGGCGCTGGCCGGCCGCAAGGTCGGCGACACGCTGACCGTGGACGTGCCGCCGCAGGAGGCCTACGGCGTGCGCAACGACGAGCTGGTCCAGACGCTGCCGCGCGAGGCCTTCCAGGGCGTGGACGCCATCGAGCCTGGCATGCAGTTCCAGGCGCAGGGCGGCCAGGGCTCGGTGCTGGTGACCGTGGTGGACGTCACCGACACGCAGGTCCGCATCGACGGCAACCATCCCCTGGCCGGGCAGACCCTGCACTTCGCCGTCGAGGTCGCCGAGGTCCGCGAGGCGACCGAGGACGAAAAGAACGTCGGCCGCGTGCAGGCCTGAGTCGCGTCGTGCCGGCCGGGCCGTGGTGGCCCGGGCGGTACGATCGCCCGCCGACCCCTACGGAGATACCCGGATGACCCTGCTGCAGTGGATCGGCCTCGGTCTGGCGATCGGCGTGGCCTACGCGGCGATCCGCGCGCTGTGGGCGCGATGGCGCGGGCGCTGAGCGCGCGTCGCAGCACGGCCGATACGCGGCGCTACAGCCGCGTGATCCGGAACCGCCGCCCCTTGATCCTGCCCTCGCGCAGCCGCGCCAGCGCCTGCGCGGCCTGGCTGCGCGCGATGGCGACGTAGCTGCGGGTCGCGAACACGTCGATCCGGCCGATGGCGTCCTTGTGCAGGCCGGCCTCGCCGGTCAGCGCGCCGACGATGTCACCGGGGCGCAGCTTGTCGCCGCGGCCGGCATCGATGCGCAGCGTGGCCATCGCCGCCGGTGGCACGTTGGCCGCCTTGCCCGACAGCGGCAGCAGTGTTTCCCAGCGCAGCGGCCGGCCCAGGTGCGCCTCGATCATGGCGGCACGCGGCAGTTCGCGCGGGGTCACCAGGTTCAGGGCCAGGCCGGTGCGGCCCGCGCGTCCGGTGCGGCCGATGCGGTGCACGTAGCTGTCGGCGTCGTGCGGCAACTCGAAGTTGATGACCGCGGCCAGGTCCTCGACGTCCAGCCCACGGGCGGCGACGTCGCTGGCCACCAGCACCGCGCAGCTGCGGTTGGCGAACTGCAGCAGCACCTCGTCGCGGTCGCGCTGTTCCATGTCGCCGTGCAATGCGAGCGCCGCGAAGCCGTAGTGCGCCAGCGAGCCGGCGACCTCGGCCACGTCGGCGCGGGTATTGCAGAACACCACGGCCGATTCGGGGCGGTAGCGCAGCAGCAGCGCGGCGAGCAGCGGCGCGCGGCGCGCGGGCTCGACCTCGAAACAGATCTGCTCGATGGCCGGTGCCTCGGCATCGCCCTCGATGCCGACGGCGACCGGATCGCGCAGCATCGCCGCGCCCAGCGCGCGGATGTCGTCGGGGAACGTGGCCGAGAACAGCAGGCCCTGGCGGGTCTTGGGCGTGCGCCCGACGATGTCGCGGATCGGTTCCTCGAAGCCCATGTCGAGCATGCGGTCGGCTTCGTCGAGCACCAGCGTGCGCACGTGCCGCAGGTGCAGCGCCTTCTTCTTCGCCAGTTCCTGGATGCGGCCGGGCGTGCCGACGACGACGTGCGGATCGTGGGTCAGCGACGCCAGCTGCGGGCCCAGCGGGATGCCGCCGCACAGCACCGAGACCTTCAGGTTCGGGATGCCGACCGCGAGCCGGCGCAACTGTCTCGCGACCTGGTCGGCGAGCTCGCGCGTGGGGCACAGCACCAGCGCCTGGGTTTCCACGCGCGCCGGATCGAGCCGCTGCAGCAGGCCCAGCCCGAACGCGGCGGTCTTGCCGCTGCCGGTCGGCGCCTGCGCGATGGTGTCGCGGCCCTCGAGGATGGCCGGCAGCGCCTGGGCCTGGATCGGGGTCATCGCGGCGTAGCCGAGCGCGGCGACGCCCTGCAGCAGGGCGGGCGACAGCGGAAGAGTGTCGAAGGCGGTGGGCTCGGTCATGCGCACATGATCGCAGGCGCGGGCCGTGCGCGTGGCATCGGCGTCGCTGGCGGCGGCGATCCCGGCTGCAATGGCCGCACGCGGCCGCGCGCCAAGCCCTTCCCTGGGGCTGCGGAGTATGAGCCGCGCCCTCAGGCGTAGAGCGAGACCTGTGCGTCGTCCTCGACGATCGCATGCGGCACGAAGCGGGCGCTGTCGCGGGTGATCGGGCCGTCGTCCTCGCGGATGCCGATGCCGCAGGCGACGTCGCCGACGACCCAGCTGCCGACCAGCGGGTAGCAGCCGTCGAACTGCGGCAGCGGATGCAGCGCCTGGCGGATGCAGGGGCCGGCGTAGGGGCCTTCGCTCTCGAGCCAGCGGCCGTCGGGCAGGTGCATGGCGACGTTCGCGCCCTCGCGCGAATGCAGCGGCTTGCGCACCCAGCCGGCCGGCAGCGCGCCGCCGTCGTCGAATTCCGCGGCCAGCAGGTTGGGATGGCCGCGATGGCGTTCCCACAGCAGCGGCAGGACGCCCTTGTTGCTGAGCAATGCCTTCCACGGCGGCTCGAGCAGGCGCAGGCCGGAGCCCGGCAGCGCGCGGCCGAAATCCTCGGCGAACAGGTCCTCGAGCGGGTAGAGCTTGAACAGCGTGCCGATCACGGTGTCGTCGAGATCGGTGAAGCGGCCGTCGTCCGCCAGCCCGACGTCCTCGATCGCGATCGGCGCGCCGTGCAGGCCGGCCTGGGCGGCGCAGTCGCGCAGATAGTCGACCGTGCCCTGGTCTTCCTCGGAGTCGCGCGAGGCGGCGAACAGCAGCGGCGGCGGCAGCTGCGTCGACAGCGCACCGAAGCGCTCGACCAGCGCCTCGTGGATCGAATTGAACTGGTCGGCGTCGGCCGGCAGGCGGCCGGCCTCGCGCTGGTCCTCCAGCCACTGCCACTGGAAGAACGCAGCCTCGAACAGCGAGGTCGGGGTGTCGTAGTTGAGCTCGTAGAGCTTGGCCGGACCCTGGCCGTCGTAGGCGAAGTCCAGACGGCCGTAGAGATGGCCCTCGCGGCGGCGCCAGCTCTCGGCGACCCAGTCGCGGAACGGGGCGGGGATCGCCAGGCGCTGCATCAGCGCATCGCTGCCGGCGATCTCGTCGACGAGATCGAGCGCCATCGCGTGCAGCTCGGCGCTCGGATCCTCGAGGTCGTCCTCGATCTGCCGCAGCGTGAACGCGTAGTAGGCGCGTTCGTCCCAGTAGCGGGCACCGTCGATGGTGTGGAATCGGAAACCGCTTTCGGCAGCGCGCGCGCGCCAGTCACCGCGCTCGACGATCGCGATCCGCCGCACGCTCAGCCGCCGCTGCTGCGGCCGCGTCCCGAGGCGCCGAAGCCCCCGCGCTGCGCGGTCATCGCGCGGTCCGGAGTGGCAGCGACCGGCGTCAGACCGGCGCGGCCGGGGGCGGTCGCGCCCGCAGCGCCGGAGGGCCGCAACCAGCCATCGGTGTTGCTGCGCCAGGCCGGCGTGGCCTGCGGGCGGCCGGGCGCGGCGCCGCGCGCCTGGCCCGCGGCCGGCTGCTGGGCGAGCCCCGCGCGGTTGCCGCTCATCATCTGCGACAGGAAGAAGCCGGCCATCATCGGCCCGATGAACGAATGGCCGGTCGAGGTGCGCTGCTCGACGCAGTCCTCGGCCGGGTAGTCCTGCGCGCAGGCCTCGCGGCTGCCGTACTGCGGCGCGGCATCGGCGGCCTGCTGGCGCGCCTGCTCGAACGCGACGCGGCAGTTGGAGGCGTCTCCGGTCTGCTCGGTGCAGCGCTCGACCGAGGTGAACAGGCCTTCCTGCATCTGCACCGGCTGCTCGCGCTGGCAGGCGGTGAACAGCAGGGGCGCGGCGCCCATCAGCAGCAGGGCCGTCGTCTTCGATCGCTTCATGCGCGCGCTCCTCGTCGTGGTGGGCGGTTCCAGCCCGCCATGATGCCGCGTGCGCGCGGCGCGGGCAAAGCGCCGCGATGGCCGGTTCAGTCGAACAGCAGGCTGCGGTGGGTCGCGGCGCCGGCCATCGCGCCATCGCCGATCGCCAGCGCGACGCTGTGCGCGGCGCGCGCGGCGTCGCCGCAGGCGAAGACGCCGGGGACCGACGTGGCCTGCGTCGCGTCGGTGCGCACAAAGGCGCCCAGCGGCCCGTCCTCGAACGCGCAGCCGAGCTGCTCGGCCAGCGGGCTGGCGACCTGGGTCCGGCTGGCGACAAACAGGCCGTCGCACGCGACCCGTCGGCCATCCTCGAGTTCGACGTCCGCATGCCCGGACACCACGGCGATCCGCGCCGGCTCGATGCGCACGCCACGGGCGGCGAGCGCGGCGCGCTGCGCATCGTCGGGCGCGAAGCGACCGTCGAGGAAGAACGTCACCGTGCCCCAGTCGGGGAGCATCAGCGCGTGGTGCATCGAGACCTCGCTGACGGCGATCACGCCGATGCGGCCGCGGTCGAGTTCGTAGCCGTGGCAGTACGGGCAGTGGAACACGCTGCGGCCCCAGCGCGGCTGCAGGCCGTCGATCGGCGGCAGCGTGTCGACCACGCCGGTCGCCAGCACCAGCCGGCGCGCCTGCACCCGATGGCCGGCGTCGTCCTCGACCGCGAACAGGCCGATCCCGCCGTCGGCGCGCACCGCGGTCGCCTGCCGCCACGTGACGGTCGGATAGGCCAGCACCTGGGCGCGGGCGTCGGCGGCGATCGCGTCCGGTGCGCGTCCGTCCTGGCCGATCAGGCCATGGGAGGCGGACGCGAAGCGGTTGCGGCGCTGGCCGGCATCGACGACGAGCACGCGCTGGCGCGCGCGGGCGAGCTGCATCGCGGCCGACAGGCCGGCATAGCTGCCGCCGACGACGACGGCATCGAAGGATTCGGGATGGTCAGGCATGGTCGGTGCGCTCGCAGGGGACGGAAGGGGCGTGCGGCATGCGCCGCGCGAACGAGGCGGCCAGCTCGGCCAGCGTCACCTCGCCCAGGCGCGCGATCAGCAGGGCCTCGGCATCGCGGAAGGCGACGTCGAGCGCGTCGTTGACGGCCTGTTCGACCAGGCACTCGGGCTGCGCCAGCCGGTGGCCCATCGCGAACACGGTCGGCTCGCCGACCGCGCGGTAGATGTCGAGCAGCGTCACCGTGCGCAGGTCGCAGCCCAGCGTCCAGCCGCCGCCCGGGCCCTTGGCCGAGGCGACGTAGCCGCGCTCGCGCAGGCTGGCGAGCGTGCGGCGCACGACGACGGGATTGGTGCCCAGCGCGCGCGCCAGGGTCTCGGAGGTCAGCGGGCCGTCGTGCTGGGCCATGTGCAGCAGCACGTGCAGGACGGAAGACAGGCGGCTGTCGCGTTTCATGTAACTCAAGATATTACGTTAAGCGGGCGGCGGCAAGCGGCGGCGCACGGCGCGATCGGCCTAGACTGCGGCTTCCTCCCGGTGGAATCCCCTCGATGCGCAAGCTGTTGCCCGTCCTCCTGCTCGTCGCCTCACCCGCCTTCGCGCAGACCGTGCCGCCGGCGGCGCCCGAGGCGCATGCGCGCGCGGTCGCGGCCGGCTACAAGGCGCTGACGCTGTGCAGCGCGCACCTGGGCGGCGGCCGCGACCCGGCGCAGGTGGACGCGGTCGAACTGCGCGGCATCTATCCCGAGTACCAGGCGCAGGTGCAGGCGCTGGACGCGGTCATCGACCGCGACGCGCGCACGGTCTCGGTCGCGTTCGATCCGGCGCTGCCACCACGCATCGCCGCCTGGCGTCCGAACCTGGGCTGCGCGCAGCTGCCGATCGGTGCCGACGCCGCGGCGGTCGCGGCCCTGCCGCGCTTCGATGCCGCCGCGCCCGATCTCGACGACCGGCCCTGGCCGCTGGGCGAGCGCGACGCGACCGCATCGGTACGTGGCGACGACCATGCGCTGGCGGCCGCGCTCGACGGCGCGTTCGATGCCACGGCATTCGGCGAGGGGCACGTCACGACCGCGGTCGTCGTGGTGCAGGGCGGGCGCATCGTCGCCGAACGCTACCGCGACGGCTTCGGCCCGCACGTGCCGCAGCGCACGTGGTCGGTCGCCAAGAGCCTGGCCGGCGCGCTGGTCGGCACCGCCGCCGCGCAGGGCACGCTCGACCCGGCGCGCCCGGCGCCGGTCCCCGAATGGCAGCGCGCCGGCGACCCGCGCGCGGCGATCACCGTCGACCAGCTGCTGCGTATGGCCAGCGGCCTGCACAGCGACACCGCTGGCAACCGCACCGATGCGCTGTACTTCGGCGGCGCGACCGTGGCCGAGGCCGCGACCGGCTGGCCGCTGGCCGCGCCGGCGGGCGCGCGTTTCCGCTACGCCAACAACGACAGCGTGCTGGCGGTCCATGCGCTGCGCGCAGCGACCGGCGACGACGCGCGGGCGCTGTCGCGGCCCTACACCGACCTGTTCTGGCCCACGGGCATGACCCGCACGTACGCCGAGACCGACTGGCAGGGCGGCTACGTGCTGTCGAGCCAGGTCTGGTCGACCGCGCGCGATCTCGCGCGCTTCGGGCTGCTGCTGCAGCGCGACGGCGTCGCTGGCGATCGTCGGCTGCTGCCTGAGGGCTGGGTGCGGCAGGCGACGACGCCGTCCGGCCCGCAGCCCGAGGGCACGTTCGGCTACGGCGCGACGCTGTGGCTGCTGCAGCGCTCGCCGGGCGTGCCGGCCGACGCGTTCGCCGCGTTCGGCAACCGCGGCCAGTACGTCGTCGTCGTGCCGTCGCGCGACCTGGTGCTGGTGCGCCGCGGCGAGGACCCGACCGGGCAGCGCTTCGACGTCGCGGCATTCGCGGCCGCAGTGCTGGCGGCGCTCGACTGACGCGGTAGGCGCAGGCTGCACCCGTAGGCGCGCTCGCGCGCGATGGGGCTTGCCGGGAAAGCCCTCGCGCGCGAGCGCGCTCCTACACGAGCGGGGCTCAGCCGGCTTTCTTCTCGGCGATCCAGCGATCCACGCGCTGTTCGAGCAGGTCCAGCGGCAGCGCGCCGCCACCGAGCACGGTGTCGTGGAAGCCGCGGATGTCGAAGCGATCGCCCAGTTCGGTCTCCGCTTTCCGGCGTAGGGCCTGGATGCGGATCATGCCGACCTTATAGGCGGTGGCCTGGCCGGGCATGATCAGGTAGCGGCGGATCTCCGACTCGATCGCCGCCTGCGGGATCGAGCTGTTCTGGCGGAAGTAATCGACCGCCTGCTGCTCGGTCCAGCCCTTGGCGTGCATGCCGGTGTCGACGACGAGCCGAATCGCGCGCCACATCTCCGACATCAGCCGGCCGTACTCCGAGTACGGGTCCTGGTAGGTGCCCGGCATCTCCTTGGCCAACCATTCCGAGTACAGGCCCCAGCCCTCGGTATAGGCGGTGTGGAACTGCTGGGTGCGGAACGTCGGCACGCCCTGCAATTCCTGGGCGATCGAGATCTGCATGTGATGGCCCGGCAGGCCCTCGTGGTAGGCGATGACCTCCAGTTCGGTCTTGGGCATCGCGTTCATGTCCGACAGGTGCGCGTAGTAGATGCCCGGGCGCGAGCCGTCGGGGGTGCCGGGGTAGTAGTGCTGCGCAGCGCCCGGCTGCTCGCGGAACGCCTCCACGCGGCGCACCTCCAGGCCGGCCTTGGGCAGCAGGCCGAAGTACTCGGGCAGGTGCTGGCGGATGTTGTCGATCGCGGCGGTGGCGTCGTCGATGTAGGCCTGGCGGCCGGCATCGGTGTCCGGGTACTTGAAGCGCTTGTCGCTGTCGAGGAACGCGAAGAACGCCTGCAGGTCGCCGTCGAAGCCGACGCGCGCCTTGAGGGCCTCCATCTCGCCGCGGATGCGTGCGACCTCGTCCAGGCCCAGCTGGTGGACCTCGTCGGCGGTCATCGCGGTCGTGGTGTTCTGGCGCAGCTGGTAGGCGTAGTACGCCGCGCCGTCGGGATGGGTCGTGCCCACGCCGGCGGGGTTCTCCAGCGCATGGGGCCGTTCCTGCTCGCTCCAGGCGATGATCCGTTCGTAGGCGGGCTTGAGCTGCTCGACCAGCGCCACGCGGGCCTCTTCCTTGAGCTGGGCGGCGCGCTCGGGCGTCAGCTTGCCCTGCTCGACCAGGGCGTCGGCCTTGGCCTGGGCGTCGGCCCACAGCGCGCTGTCGGGGCCGTCGTCGAACGGCGCGCCGGCGATGACCTTGCGCGACTGGTCGATCACGCCTTCGAATGCGAACCGCGGCGGACGGATGCCCTGCGCGGCGGCGGCGCGGCCGCGCCCGAGCAGTTGGTCGAACATCGCCGGCGCGGCCTTCAGGCGCGCGACGTAGGCCTGGTAGCCCTGTTCGTCGTCGGCCTTGTGGATGCTGATCATGAAGGTCGGGAACGCGCTGTGCATGCCGTTCATCTGGTCGAACACGTAGCCGTCGGCGAGGAACGCCACGCCGTCGCGCGCACCTTCGTACTGCCGCTTCCACAGGTCCCACGACAGCTTGGTCTCGGCATCGAGTGCGTCGTAGTCGAACTGCGCCTCCATCTCCGCGACCGAGACCTGCAACCAGGCCACGCGGTCGCGGCTGGCCTGCTCGGACACGTCGTCGAGGCGGTCGTTCTGGTCCTTGCGGCCGAGGAAGGTCAGCTGGGTCGGGCTGGTCTGCAGCAAGGCCTCGTACTGGGTCTCGAACCAGGCGTTGAGCCGGGCCGACTCGTCCTGGGCGGACTGTGCGCCGTCCGCGCCGGCCTGCACGGCGTCGGACGTGGCGGGCGTGGACGGCGCGCAGGCTGCGAGGGCCAGGGCGAGAGCCAGCGTGGAGGCGGCGGCGATGGGGCGCATGGGGCGGAGTCCTCGTGGATGCGGCCCCCATTCTGCGATGCGCACGCCTGCGGCGCCCCTGCGGAATGTCATGGCCGTGTCGAAGCGGTGTCGACGCCGCGGCCCCGTGAGGTGCGCAGTTTTTTCCATTCACGCGACGGGCACAGGCGCGCGATGAACGCCGGCTGCACCCGATCCGAGGCACCGCGCGCGCTTCACTGCTGTCCCACGGTCGCGGGCATAGCGTGCGCCCCACGTTCCCGCCCCTCGTCAAGGCCCAGACCCGGCAGCCCCGGAAGAAGACGCGCCATGAAGCACGACCGCATGCCCGCCTACCGCACGCCCGACCCCATTCTCGATGCGCCCGCACGCGAAGACGGCGACGAGGGCGCCTTGCTGCAGGCGTTCGCATCCTCCCTGCAGCAGGCGCCGTACTACTCGGTGGGGCGGACCTGGGAGGACTACGCACCGGCCTACCGGCTCGGCCTGCGCAGTTGGCAACGCAATCCGGGCGAGGAATTCGACGCGGTCGCCGCGCAGCTCGAGCGCGACTGGAATGCGATGCGTGGCGCTTCGCGGCTGGGCTGGGTGGAGGCGCGCGGCGCGGTCGAGGCGGCCTGGCAGCACTGCGCGATGGCGGCCGCCTCGAAGCAGGACGCGGCGCGGCGCAGGGACCGCAACGCCTGATTGACCCGGGGCGCCGCCGCGGCGGCGCGCTACCATAGCGTTTTTGCCGCGAGAGTCGCGATGAGCGCTTCCCAAGACGATGCCCGCCACGGCATTCCCCGCGCCGAGGCCGAGGCCGCCGTCCGCACGCTGCTGCGCTGGGCGGGCGAGGATCCGGCCCGCGAAGGCCTGCTCGACACGCCGCGCCGGGTGGCCGAGGCCTACGGCGAATGGTTCAGCGGCTACGCGATCGATCCCGACGCGTACCTGGCGCGGACGTTCGAGGAGGTCGCCGGCTACGACGAGATGATCGTGCTGCGCGACATCGAGTACGAGAGCCACTGCGAGCACCACATGGCGCCGATCATCGGCAAGGTCCACGTCGGCTACCTGCCGTCGGGGCGTGTGGTGGGTATCAGCAAGCTCGCACGCGTCGTCGAGGCCTACGCCAAGCGCTTCCAGGTGCAGGAGAAGATGACCGCGCAGATCGCCGGCTGCATCCAGCGCGCGTTGGCGCCGCTGGGCGTGGGCGTGGTGGTCGAGGGTGCGCACGAGTGCATGACCACGCGCGGGGTGCACAAGCGCGGGGTGAGCATGATCACCTCGACGATGCTCGGCAGCTTCCGCGACGATGCGCGCACGCGCGCCGAGTTCCTGCAGTTCATCGAGGTCGGCGGCGGCCGGCGCTGAGCGCGCGCCCTCAGGTCGCGAAGGTGTCCCAGGCCATCTTCGCGATCAGCACCACCACCAGCACCACGAACAGCTTGCGGATCAGCGGCGTGCCGCCGCGCAGCGCCAGCCGCGTGCCGACCACCGCGCCGCCGACGTTGGCCGCGGCCATCGGCACCGCGAACGCCAGCAGCACGTGGCCGGACGGCACGAAGAACGACAACGCGGCGAGGTTGGTCGCCAGGTTGACGATCTTCGAGGCTGCGGTCGCGCGCAGGAAGTCGAGCCCGAAGAAGCGGATGAACAGGAAGATCAGGAAGCTGCCGGTGCCCGGCCCGAACAGGCCGTCGTAGAAACCGATCGCCGCGCCCATCGCCAGCGCGAGCGCGAGCTCCCGGCGGCCGACCCGGCGCGGGCGGTGCAGCGCGCCGAAATCCTTCTTGACCAGCGTGTAGGCCAGCATCGCGACCAGCAGCACCAGGATCAGCGGCCGGACCGCGTCGCGCGGCAGCAGGCTGACCGCGGTGGCGCCGGCGAACGCGAACACGAACGCGGTCGCCGAGGCGCACAGCACCGGCATCCACGGGAAGCGCACGTTGCGCGCGTAGCGCCAGCCCGCCGCGGCGGTGCCGAAGATCGAGCTGAACTTGTTGGTGCCCAGCAGCGCCGCCGGCGCCTGCTGCGGCAGCGCGGTGAACAGCCCCGGCACCTGGACCAGCCCACCGCCGCCCACGGCGGCATCCACCAGGCCGGCCATGAAGGCGATGCACACCAGCCAGATCAGTTCGGGAAACAGCGCGTCCACGCGGGGGCCTGGGCAACGGGGGGCGCAAGCATACGCCCGCGGCGCACCGGTCCGCTCAGGATCGCTCGCGTACAATGCCCGGCCGTACTCCGCGACACCCCGTGCCTGTGAACGCCTCGTCCCGCGCCCTCATCGAACCGCTCGTCGAGCGGGCCATCGCCGCCCTGCGCGAGGCCGGCACCCTGCCCGCCGATCTCGCCACGCCCGCCTTCGTCGTCGAACGGCCGAAGGACCGCAGCCATGGCGATTTCTCCACCAATGCGGCGATGCTGCTGGCGCGTCCGGCCCGTTCGAACCCGCGCGCGATCGCGCAGGCGCTGGTCGATGCGCTGCCGGTCAACGACGCGGTCGCCTCGGTCGAGATCGCCGGCCCCGGCTTCCTCAATTTCCGCCTGACCCCGGCCGCGTGGCGCGACCAGCTGGTCGCGGTGCACGCCCAGGGCGACGCCTACGGCCACAACGACAGCGGCGCGGCGCAGACCGCCGGCGTGGAGTACGTGTCGGCCAACCCGACCGGTCCGCTGCACGTGGGCCACGGCCGCGCGGCGGTGATCGGCGACTGCATCGCACGCGTGCTCGACGCCAACGGCTGGAACGTCAAGCGCGAGTTCTACTACAACGACGCCGGCGTCCAGATCGAGAACCTCGCCCGCTCGGTGCAGGCGCGCGCGCGCGGCCTGGCGCCCGGCGATGCCGACTGGCCGACCGATGCCTACAACGGCGAATACATCGCCGACGTCGCTCGCGCGTGCCTGGACGGCGCCACGGTCGAGGTCGAGGGCCAGTGCGTGACCGGCACCGCCGATGCCGGCGACCTGGACGCGATCCGCCGCTTTGCGGTCGCCTGGCTGCGCCGCGAGCAGAACGCCGACCTGGCCGCGTTCGGCGTCGGCTTCGACGTCTACTTCCTCGAGTCGTCGCTGTACGCGGACGGCAAGGTCGAGGAGACCGTGCGCACGCTCACCGCCAACGGACACACCTACGAGGACGGCGGCGCGCTGTGGCTGCGCTCGACCGGCTACGGCGACGACAAGGACCGCGTGATGCGCAAGTCCGACGGCAGCTACACCTACTTCGTGCCGGACGTCGCCTACCACCTGAGCAAGTGGCAGCGCGGCTACCGGCGCGCGATCACCGAACTGGGCGCCGACCACCACGGCTCGCTGGCGCGCGTGCGCGCCGGCCTGCAGGCGCTCGACGCCGGCATCCCGGCCGGCTGGCCGGAGTACGTGCTGCACCAGATGGTCACGGTGATGCGCGGCGGCGAGGAAGTGAAGCTCTCCAAGCGCGCCGGCAGCTACCTCACGCTGCGCGACCTGATCGACGAGGCCGGGCGCGATGCGACGCGCTGGTTCCTGGTCGCGCGCAAGCCCGACTCGCAGCTGGTGTTCGACATCGACCTGGCGCGCAGCCAGTCGCTCGACAACCCGGTCTACTACGTCCAGCTCTCGCATGCGCGCATCTGCGGCCTGCAGCGCCAGCTCGCCGAGCGCGGCCTGGCGTTCGACCTGCAGAACGGCCTGGCGCAGCTGCCGGACATGCGCGACACGGCGCTGCGCGACGTGCTGATCGACCTGGCGCGCTGGCCCGAGATCGTCGCCGCGGCCGGCACCCAGCTTGAGCCGCACCTGATCGCGACCTATCTGCTGGAACTGGCGCAGGCCTTCCAGACGTACTACAACGATCACCAGTTCCTGGTCGACGACGCCCCGACGCGCGACGCGCGGCTGGCGCTGGCGACGGCGGTGGGACAGGTGCTGCGCAACGGCCTGGCGCTGCTGGGCGTGCAGGCTCCGGAGGCGATGTGATGGCGGCAAGACGCGGTAAATCCCAGGCGCGGCGCAACGGCGGCAGCTCCGGCGGCCTGCCCGGCTGGGCGTGGATGATCATCGGCGTGGTGCTCGCGCTGGGCGTCGTGCTCGCGGTGCCGCGGCTGTTCAAGCCCGACGCCGAGGATGGCTTCTTCCGGCCGCGTCCCAATCCCGACGCGCAGCCGGCCGCCGGCGCACTCGACGAGGAGGCCCCGGCCCCACTGGCCGAGGTCCCGGCGCCGCAGCCGCGTCCGGCGCAGCCGCAGCCGCAGCCGGCCCCGGCGGCCGACTACGACTTCTACACGATGCTGCCCGACCAGGAAGTGCCGATGACCGACGCCGAGCTGGCCGCCAGCGCGCGCGCCGAGACCGAGCGTCGGCAGCGCGCCGAGGCGCAGCAGCGGGCGTTGCAGGAACGGCACCCCGACGCCGCCGACCTGGCCGGCGGCACGACCGCGCCCGCACCGCTGCCCGAGACGCCGACACCGGCGAGGACGCCGGCGACGACCCCGGCCCGTCCCGCGACGCCGTCCACGGCCGCGACCGCGCCGGCCGCCGGCAGCGATGCGCGCTACCTGCTGCAGGCCGGTTCGTTCAGCGCATCGGGCGACGCCGAGGCGCTCAAGGCCCGCATCGCGCTGCTGGGCCTGAGCGCGCGGGTCGAGTCCGGCCAGGCGCAGGGCAAGACCGTGTACCGCGTGCGCATGGGACCCTACGGCAGCGCGACCGAACTGGCCGAGGCCAAGCAGAAACTCGGCAACGGCGGGCTGCCGGCGCTGGCGATCAAGGCGCAGTGACCGTGGCCGACGACACCCGCCTGAGCGATGCCGAGCTCGACCGCCTGGACGTGCTGCTCGACCGTTGCACCGACCCCGAGACGGGCCTGGGCAACCTGGAGATGCTCGACGGCTTCCTGTCCGCGCTCGCGGTCGGCCCGGTCGAGGTCGCACTCGACGCCGCGCTGCCGCTGGTCTGGGGCATGGGCGAGGTCGCGCGCCGCGACGCCCGCCAGACCCGCGAAGCCGAGACGCTGATCGCGCGCCTGTCCGACGAGATCGTGCAGCGCGTGCGCCAGGACCCGGAGGACGGCGTCGCCCACGAGGCGCTGATGCCGATGCTGGGACTGCCGCCGGAGGCCGAGGACGCGACGGACGGAGCGGAGGGCGGACTCGACGGTGTGCCCGCCGATTTCCCGTTCGCGGCCGCCTGGGCGGCCGGCTTCCTGCGCGCGGCGGCCGAGCACGAGGACGCGTGGTCGGCCTGGATGCGCGAGCACGACGGCATCGAGAACGACCTGGGCGTGATCGCGCGGCTGGCGATCGTCGATGCGTCGCAGCTCGACGACGCCGACATGGCCGAGGCCGACATGCTCTCGCTTGAAGAGCGTTTCGACCTCGCCTACGACCTGCCCGACATCCTCCACGACATGTACCTGCAGCGGCTGCACGACCGCCGCCCGCAGCCGGCGCGGCGCGCCGACGTGCCCGGCCGCAACGATCCCTGCCGCTGCGGCAGCGGGCGCAAGTTCAAGGCCTGCTGCGGCGCACCGACACTGCACTGAACGTTCCGGCAGCGCGGCGCATCGCCACGCGTGCCCGGCCCGCGCCCGGCGCAGGCGCGCCACTCTCCGGAGAACCACCATGTCCCGCACTGTCCTCGTCACCGGCGCCACCTCCGGCTTCGGCGCGGCCACCGTCGCGCGTTTCCTCGCCGGCGGCTGGCGCGTGATCGCCACCGGCCGTCGCGCGCAGCGCCTGCAGGCGCTGGTCGACGCCCATGGCGACGAATGCCTGCACGTGGCCGCGTTCGACGTCCGCGATGCCGCGGCGATGCGCGCCGCGCTCGACACGCTGCCCGAGGCGTTCCGCGGGATCGACGTACTGGTCAACAACGCCGGCCTGGCGCTGGGCACCGCGCCGGCACAGCGCGCGGACCTGGCGCAGTGGACGCAGATGATCGACACCAACGTCACCGCGCTCGCCACGCTGACCCACGCGCTGCTGCCGACGCTGATCGAGCGCCGCGGCGCGATCCTCAACATCAGCTCGATCGCCGGCAGCTATCCCTACCCGGGCGGCAACGTCTACGGCGGCACCAAGGCCTTCGTCACCCAGTTCTCGCTGGGCCTGCGCGCCGATCTCCACGGCACCGGCGTACGCGTGACCTCGATCGAGCCGGGCATGGCCGAGACCGAGTTCACGCTGGTGCGCACCGGCGGCGACCAGGCCGCCTCGGACACGCTCTACGGCGGCGCCACACCGATGACGGCCGAGGACATCGCCGAGCAGCTGTGGTGGGTGGCCAACCTGCCGCCGCATCTGAACATCAACCGGCTCGAGATCATGCCGGTCAGCCAGTCGTTCGCCGGCTTCCAGGTCCATCGCGGCGGCTGACCGCCGCAGCGAGCGGATTACCCCGGCGGCGGCGCAGCCCTGCGGCTTACGCCAGCGGGGTGTCGTCGAGATAGGTGTAGCCGGTGAGCCCGGCTTCGAGCGCGTCCTTGGGCCGCTGCGACTCGTCGGCGGCCAGCGCCGCGTCGTCGACCAGCGCCGCGTAGCGCGCGCGCAGGTCGTCGAGCCGGTAGCCGACGTAGTCGAGCATCACGTCGGTGGTGTCGCCGCGGCGCTGCTGCGCGATCGCGATGCCGTCGCCCGCGATCTTCACCTCGACCGCGTCGGTGTCGCCGAACAGGTTGTGGATGTCGCCCAGGATCTCCTGGTAGGCGCCGACCATGAAGAAACCCAGCCGGTACTGCTCGCCCGGGCGCAGCGGATGCAGCGGCAGCGAGGTGTCGAGGTCCTCGTTCTCGACGTAGGTGCCGATCTTGCCGTCCGAGTCGCAGGTCAGGTCGGCGATCACGCCGCGCCGGTCGGGCGCCTCGTCGAGGCGCTCGATCGGCACGATCGGGAACACCTGGTCGATCGCCCAGACGTCGGGCATCGACTCGAACACGCTGAAGTTGACGAAGTACTTGTCGACCAGGCGCTCGTTGAGCTCGTCGAGCAGCGGGCGGTGGCTCTTCTCGTCGAAGGTCAGCCGCGCGCGCACCGCGTGCGCGATCGCGTAGAACAGGTCGTCGATGCGCGCACGGTGCACCAGATCGAGCTGGCCGAGCGCGTACAGCGCCAGGCCTTCGGCATGGTGATGCTGCGCCTCATGGAACAGCTCGACCGCCGGCCGCGCGGTCAGTTCGCCATGCAGTTCGCGCAGGTTGGCGACCACCGCTGGCTCGTCACTGTGGACGTCGGGCACGCGGCCTTCGGGCGCGCGCTCGACCTCCGACACGTTGGCGACCAGCACCGCGTGGTGGGCGGTCATCGCGCGTCCGCATTCGGTGACGATGCGCGGCGGCGGCAGCCCGTGCTCGGCGCAGGCCTGCGCCAGCGGCTGGACGATGCTGCCCGCGTACTGGCGCACGCCGTAGTTGACCGAGTTGTAGCTGCGCGAGCGCGTGCCCTCGTAGTCCACGCCCAGGCCGCCACCGACGTCGACGTGGCTGATCCGCGCGCCCAGGCGCGAGAGCTCCACGAAATAGCGCACCGCCTCGCGCATGCCATTGGCGATGTCGCGGACGTTGGAGATCTGCGAGCCCATGTGGAAATGCAGCAGTTGCAGGCAGTCGCCCATGCCGGCGTCGCGCAGCTTCTTCCACAGGTCCAGCAGCTGCCGCGGATTGAGCCCGAACTTGGCCTTGTCGCCGCCGCTGTTCTGCCACTTGCCGGCACCGAGCGAGGCCAGCCGCATGCGCACGCCCAGGCCCGGCTTCACGCCAAGCGCGGCGGCCTCCTCCATCACCAGCGCGAGCTCGGACGGCTTCTCGACGACGATGAAGGTCTGCAGGCCCAGCTTGCGGCCGATCAGCGCCAGGCGGATGTATTCGCGATCCTTGTAGCCGTTGCACACGACCAGCCCGCCCGGCCGCGAGAGCGCGAGCACGGCCATCAGCTCGGGCTTGCTGCCCGCTTCCAGCCCGAAGCCCTCGCCGTGGTGAGAGGCCAGCGTGCCGGCGACGCCGCGATGCTGGTTGACCTTGATCGGGTACACCGCCGTGTAGCCGCCCGAATACTCCCACTCGGCCTGCGCATGCGCGAACGCGGCCTGCAGGCGCGCCAGGCGATCGCCGAGGATGTCCGGGAAGCGCACCAGCATCGGCAGCTGCGCGCCGTTCGCACGTGCGGCATCGACCGCCTCGGCCAGCGCGATCGACGGGCCCTGCGCGCCGCGGGGCGCCACGACGATGCGGCCCGCGTCGTCGACGTCGAAATACCCCTCGCTCCAATGCGGGATCGAGTAGGTCTTGCGGGCGTGGTCGGTCGACCAGGCAGTCATCGGCGGACGTCCATCGGCGAGGGGCCGCATAGTCTAGGGGCTGCCGGCGCAACCTGCGGTGACACGCGCTCAGGGGCGCCCGGCGCCGGACCGTCATGGGGGCTCGGCTACAATGCGCGGCCCGCATTTGCCCGGAACCTTTCGCATGTCCGCTCCGACCTGGCTCCACGAGACCTTCGACCCCACCGGCTCGTCGATCGGCTTCCGCGTCACCGGCAAGCTCGACGAGGTGCAGTCGCCGTTCCAGAAGATCGAGATCTACGAGAGCACCGACTGGGGCAACGTGATGCTGATCGACGGCGCGATGATGGTGACCACGCGCGACAATTTCTTCTACCACGAGATGGTCTCGCACCCGGCGCTGTTCACCCACGCCGACCCCAAGCGGGTGGTCATCATCGGCGGCGGCGACTGCGGCACGCTGCGCGAAGTGCTCAAGCATCCGGGCGTGGAGCGCGCAGTGCAGTGCGACATCGACGAGCAGGTCACGCGGATGTCGGAGAAGTACTTCCCCGAGCTGTGCGCCTCCAATGGCGACCCGCGTGCGCAGCTGCTGTTCGACGATGGTATCGCCTACATGCGCGACTGCGCGCCGGGCAGCGTGGACATCGTCATCGTCGATTCGACCGACCCGGTCGGTCCGGCCGAGGGCCTGTTCAACAAGGCGTTCTTCGACAGCTGCTTCCGTGCGCTCAAGGACGACGGCATCCTGGTGCAGCAGTCCGAGTCGCCGCTGGCGCTGCTCGATCTGATCCGCGAGATGCGCGCCGAGATGGGCAAGGCCGGCTTCAGCACGTTCCAGACCCTGCCGTTCCCGCAGCCCTGCTACCCGACCGGCTGGTGGAGCGTCACGCTCGCGCGCAAGGGCCAGGGCTTCGACTTCCGCCAGGACGACGCCGCCGCCAAGGGCTTCGACACCGCGTACTACAGCGCCGAGATCCACAAGGCCGCGCAGGTGCTGCCGCCGTTCGTGGCGAAGGCGCTGGAGGCCTGATCCGCACCCGGGCGATGCCGCGGCCCCGCCGCGCATCGCCCGCATCGCGCTCCGACCTGCTCAGCCGATGCCCGCCGCCCGCAGCGCCGCCGCCGCGAGCGCGCCCAGCACCACCACGCCCAGGAACGGCACGCCGCGCCACAGCGCGACGACCGCCACCAGCAGCGCGCCGGCGCGCGCATCGAGCACGACGCCCCCGCTGCCGGCAAACGCGTTGACGACCACCAGCGCGGCGAGCAGCCCGATCGTCATCGCCGAGGTCACGCGGGCCATGCGCACCCCCTCAAGCCAACCCGCCGGCACCAGGTAGCCGGCCAGCTTGGTCGCGAACGCGACCGCGCAGGCGAGCAGCAGCCAGCCCCAGGTCGCGCTCACGCGCCGACTCCGGCGGCCGCGGGACGCCGCGCGAACCCGCCCCACGCGGCCGCGACCGCCGCCGCGACCAAGATCGGCACGCCCGGCGGCAGCCAGGGCATCGCGAGCGCGGTCGCCAGCGCGCAGACCACCGCGATCGCAACCGGCTCGCGGCCGCGCAGCCGTGGCCACAGCAGGCCGACGAACGCCGCGACCGCCGCGCCGTCCAGGCCCCAGCGCCGCGGATCGCCGATCACGTCGCCCACCAGCGCCCCGACCAGCGTGAACAGATTCCAGCAGACGAACACGCCCAGCCCCGCGACCCAGAAGCCGCGACGCTGCTCGGCCGGCGCGTCCTGGCCGGCCGCGGTCGCGGTGGATTCGTCGATCGTCATCTGCGCCGCCAGCAGGCGCGCCGCGCCGCGCGGGCGCAGCAGCCGGTTGATCTGCACCGCGTACACCGCGTTGCGCACGCCCAGCAGGCTGGCCGCGCCGAACGCCGCCGCGCCCGACCCGCCGCCGGCGAGCACGCCGACGAACGCGAACTGCGAGCCGCCGGTGAACATCAGCAGGCTCAGCGCCATCGTCTGCCACAGGTCGAGCCCGGCGGCGACCGACAGCGCGCCGAACGACACGCCGTAGAGCCCGGTGGCCAGCGCGATCGACAGGCCGATCCGCGTGGCCGGTGTCAGCGACCGTCCCATTGGGTCATTCTCGCCGCCGCCCACGGGCCCGGCTCAGCGCGCGGCGTCGCAGTCGGCCGGGCGTGCGAGGTCGGGCATCGCCTCGACCTCGCGCAACGCCCCGTCCGGCGCGAAGTGGAACCGCCACGTGCGCTCGCAGCGCATCGGAATCGGATTGATGTCGGCGCGCCAGCCCGGGCCCCCGTCGGCCTGCCCGATCACGTAGTACAGGCTGTCGGGACCGGTCGCCAGCGCGTCCTGCGATGCGGCATCGGCACCGGCCTCGGCCCGCATCCGGCGCAGTTGCGCGTCGGCGGCCGCCGCCGCGACCGGCAGGCCCTCGAGCGGCAGCGCGTCGAGGTCGAGCAGGTCGGGTTCGAGCACCGTCGGCGAGGCCTCGTGCCCGGCGGCAACGACTTCCCAGCGCATGCCGGACGCCGGGTAGCCGTCGGCATAGGTGTAGCGCAGCAGCGCCGCCGGGTCGTCGGGCGACTGCAGCCACAGCAACACCGTGCCGTCGGCGTAGAAGTACGCGAAACGGTGCAGCCGCAGCGGATGGCCCTGCAGTTCCGGCCGCGCCGCGAGCTCGGCCAGCCGCTCGCGGAAGTACGCCGGGCGGTGGAGATGGTCGCGCTCGGCCGCGTGCACCGGCGCCGCCGGCGGCGGCGCTGCCGCGGGGCGGTCGCAGGCGGCGAGCAGGCAGGCGAGTGCGACGGCCGCGCTGGCCATCGGCTGCGCCCCGGGGCCGGGTTGCGCCGCCCTGGGCGCGCGTGTCGTCATCACACGGCGCAGGCCAGTCATCCGGCGCCGCCCGACCCAGCGCCCCGTACACCGGACCCACGACGCTGCAACGCAAGCCGACACAGCCGTTCGCAGAGTGCGGGAAAGGCAATGCCCATCGCGGCCGCCGATTGCGGCATCAGGCTGGTTGCGGTCATGCCCGGCAGCGTGTTGAGTTCCAGGCACCACAACCCGCCCTGTGCGTCGAGGCGAAAATCGGCGCGACTGTAGTCGCCGAGCTTGAGCGCGACATGCGCGCGCAGTGCCAGCGTCTGCGCCTGTTGGGCGATCGCGGGCGGCACGTCTGCCGGAAACACCTCGCGCACGGCGCCTTGGTACTTGTCTTCGTAGTCAAACACGCCATCGGCCGGCAGCACGATCTCGCCGACCGCGAGCGCTTGCCCGTCCAGCACGCCGACGGTGAGCTCGCGCCCGGGCACGAAGCGCTCGAGCATCACCTCGGGATCGAGCGCCCGGGCCCGCTCGATCGCAGGCTGCAACGCAGCGGCCTCGCGCACGACCGACAAGCCGATCGTCGAGCCCTGCCGGTTCGGCTTGACCACCAGCGGCCAGCCCAGAGGCGCGATCTGCGCCTCGTCCGCCGGATGCATCGCCCAGTCGGGCGTGGGTACGCCCGCGTCACGCATCAGGCGCTTGGACAGATCCTTGTCCATCGCGATTCCGCTGCCCAAATGGCCGGTGCCGGTATAGGGCAGGCCCGCCAGATCGAGCAGCGCCTGGAGCGTGCCGTCCTCGCCGGTACCGCCGTGCAGCGCCAGGAAGACGACATCGCAATCGCGCGGAAATGCCGAGGCCAGACCGCCGGCCGTCGATGGGACGAGTGCCATCGCGCCTGTGTCCGGCGGCGCGACCGCTACCTTGCTGTCCAGCAGCCGGCGTTCGGCCGCGTCATCGAGCAGGCCATGGGCAGTGTCGACGACCCGGACCTCGTGGCCGAGCTGGCGCAGCGCGCCGACCACCTGGGCGCCGCTGGCGATCGACACGTCACGCTCGGCGCTGATGCCACCGCACAGCACCGCGACCCGCAAGGCCCCGCCGCTCACAGCGCGTCGGCGTCCAGTTCGCCGGTGCGGATCCGCACCACGCGCTCGAGGTCGTAGACGAAGACCTTGCCGTCGCCGATCCGGCCCATGCCCGCGGACTTGAGCACGGTCTCGACCACCGCGTCGGCGATGTCGTCGGTCACCGCAATCTCCAGCTTCACCTTCGGCAGGAAGTCCACGACGTACTCGGCGCCGCGGTAGAGCTCGGTGTGACCCTTCTGGCGCCCGAAGCCCTTGACCTCGGTGACGGTGATGCCGGTCACGCCGACCTCGGCGAGCGCCTCGCGCACGTCGTCGAGCTTGAACGGCTTGATGATCGCCATGACCATCTTCATCGCAGGATCTCCGATCGGAATGCGCCAAGGATACGCCACCCTCACGCGCCGCCCCACACGATGCGCGCCACGCGACGCAGCGCGCTTGTGCCCATCCCGGTGAGCATGTTCTAGTGCGCCCGCGCCGCGACCGGGGGCATTTCCTACGAGGCGCCGCGGCTGCGGCCGACTGCACGCGACCCGCGTGCCGGCGACGCTGGCCGTACACCGTGAGGACTGACTGATGATCGATCTGAACAACATCGACGAGCTCGCGCGTCGCCTCAGCGGGCTGGTGCCCGCCGGCCTGCGCGAGAGCCGCGAGGAACTCCAGGAGAACTTCAAGGCCGTGCTGCAGTCGGGCCTGGCGAAGCTGGACCTGGTGACGCGCGAGGAATTCGAGGTCCAGCGTGCGGTGCTGCTGCGCACGCGCGAGAAGCTCGAGGCCCTGGAGGCGCAGGTGCGTCAGCTCGAGGCCCAGGCCGTGCCGGCCGGCGCGACCCCGCCGGCGGCGTCGGCAGGCGACTTCGACACCGCCCACTAAAGGACTCTGCCATGGGACTTGCGCTCGTGCACGGACGTGCGCGCGCAGGCATCCGGGCGCCCGAGGTCCAGGTTGAGGTGCACTTGGGCGGCGGCCTGCCATCGATGTCGATCGTCGGCCTGCCCGAGGCCGCGGTGCGCGAGGCCAAGGACCGGGTGCGCGCCGCGATCCAGTGCGCGCAGTACGAATTCCCGGCACGCCGGATCACCGTGAACCTCGCGCCCGCGGACCTGCCCAAGGGCGGCGGCCGGTTCGACCTGCCGATCGCGCTGGGCATCCTGGCCGCCAGCGGCCAGGTGCCGGCCGAGGCGCTGCGCGACTGGGAGTTCGTCGGCGAGCTCGGGTTGACCGGCGAGCTGCGCGCGGTGGATGGCGTGCTGCCGGCGGCGCTCGCGGTCGCAGGCTCCGGCCGCGGTCTGGTCGTGCCGGCCGACAACGGCGCCGAGGCCGCGCTGGCGTCCGAGGTCGAGGTGCGGACCGCGCGCACGTTGCTGGAAGTCTGCGCCCTGCTCGGCGGCACCAAGCCGTTGCCGGTCGCAGTCGCCCCGCCGCAGCGCACGCTGTCCGGCCCCGACATGCGCGAGGTCCGCGGCCAGGCCCAGGCCCGACGCGCACTGGAGATCGCCGCCGCCGGCGGCCACCACCTGCTGCTCGTCGGCCCGCCGGGCTGCGGCAAGACCCTGCTCGCCTCGCGGCTGCCCGGCTTGCTGCCCGACGCCGCGGAGGCCGAGGCGCTGGAGACCGCCGCGGTGCTGTCGATCAGCGGACGCGGCCTGGACCCGACGCGCTGGCGCACGCGGCCGTTTCGCAGCCCGCACCACACCGCGAGCGCCGTCGCGCTGGTCGGCGGCGGCAACGAACCGCGCCCGGGCGAGATCTCGCTCGCACACAACGGGGTGCTGTTCCTCGACGAACTGCCCGAATGGGACCGCCGCGCGCTGGAGGTGCTGCGCGAGCCGCTGGAGTCCGGCTCGGTGACGATCTCGCGCGCCGCGCGGCAGAGCGAGTTCCCGGCCCGCTTCCAGCTGGTCGCGGCGATGAATCCCTGTCCCTGCGGCTGGGCCGGCGACGTGTCGGGGCGCTGCCGCTGCAGCGGGGAGGCGATCGCCCGCTACCGCGCGCGCATCTCCGGCCCGTTGCTCGACCGGATCGACCTGCACGTCGACGTCCCGCGGCTGCCGCCGACTGCGCTGCGTCCCGACGCGCCGCAGGGTGAAACCAGCGCCGCGATCCGGATCCGCGTCGACGCTGCGCGCGCACGCCAACACGCCCGCGCCGGCACCCTCAACGCCCGGCTCGACCAGACCGCGACCGCCCTTCACTGCCGGCTCGCCCCCGCAGACCAGGCGTTGCTCGAGCGCGCGATCGAATCCCTGCACCTGTCCGCCCGCGCGATGCACCGCATCCTGCGCGTGGCCCGCACCATCGCCGATCTCGACGGCAGCCCCGACATCGCATCCAGGCACCTGACCGAGGCGCTGGGGTATCGGGGCATCGATACAGCGCAGCCGGCCGCCGCCTGACACTACGCCGCGAACGACCGCCTGCGGCGCGATATCAGCTGCGCGCCGCGCCCCGGCGACGACGCCATGCGCGCCAGCCGATCGCCGCGACCGCCACGACCAGCCACAGCGGCCAGAGCATCGCCACGACGACCGCGGCGTCGAGCAGGCCGTCCCAGCCGCCGCGCAGCGCCTGGCCGATCCGCACGAAGAAGCCCGGACGGTGCTGGGCGAAGACCGCGTCGGGATCCACGCGCTCGCTGCGCCGCACCTGAGGGGGCTGATGCAGCGACAGGTCGATCGTCGCGAACGCGATCCGGTCTTCCACCTCGCGCTGTGTCACGCGGGCTTCGTCGCGCGCCTCGAGCGCGCGCTCGCGCGCGGCGAAGGCCTCGCTCTTGCGATCCAGCCGGTCGCCGGCCTGCACCGCCTGCGCCAGCGACTGCTGCAGTTCCTGGCTGCGCGCGAACGCGAGCTGCTGGCGCAGCAGGTCGAACTGCACGTCGCGGGCATCGAAGTCGCGGCTGTCGAGGAAGGTCATCTGCGCAGCGAGCTCGCGCAGGAACGCCTGCGCGCGGTCGCTGGGCACGCGCAGCGTCAGCTCGCCGGCCGTGGCGTACTCGGTCAGCTCCAGCAGCTTGCCGTCGCCGATGCGATGCCGCTGCACGCCGCGGATCTCGGACCGGATCCGGTTGGCGACCACGAAGCCGCCCTGCGCGGCGACGAGGTCCTCGATCGCCAACGCCGAACGGTAGACATCGTCGACCGAGAAGCGCGCCTGCGCGGTGCGGACGAAGCGGCGTGCCGGATCGGCCTGCGCCAGCGCGCCGGACGCCATCTGCACGGCGGGATCGATCGGCGCTTCGATGTCGGCATCGGCGTCGGCCGCCGGGGGCGAGACCACCCCGACTTCGAGCGATTCGGCGGCCGGGGCATCGGCCGCGAATTCGGCGGTCTCGTTCGGCTGGCGCGCACAGGCGGCCAGGACCACGCACAGCAGGACGGTCGACAACGGCCGGATACGACGGGCGGGCATGGTTGGCTCCTGAGTGGAATCGCGTCGCATCGTCAACGCGCGACGTCGAGCATCGGGGCTGGCGATGCGGCGCACAAGCGCCTCGCCGGCCCCTGCCATCGGTCATCCCTCGCCTTTAACGCGAAACCAACACCTCGTGTCCGCCGCGACGCTAGCGTCGTGGGCGACACATCCATCATCCGGGGACCTCCCATGCGCCACCTGCTGCTCGCGACCGCGGTCGCGATGGGCCTCGCCGCCTGCGGCGATCGCCCACCGACCGAGACACCGGCCACGGCCGCGCCCGCCGCCAGGCCCGTCTCGCTCGACGAGGTCGAACTGATCCCGCGCGACGCGCTGTTCGGCAATCCCGAGCGCGCGGCCGTGCAACTCAGCCCCGACGGGCGATACATCAGCTGGCTCGCGCCGGTGGACGGCACGATGAACGTCTGGGTGGCGCCCGCGGACGACCCGGCCGCCGCGAAAGCGGTCACCCAAGACACCGCGCGCGGCATCCGCAGCTACTTCTGGTCGTACCGGCCCGGCACGCTGCTGTACCTGCGCGACACCGGCGGCGACGAGGATTTCCACCTGTTCGCCGTGGACGTCGACGGCGGACAGAGCCGCGACCTCACGCCGTTTCCCAAAACTACTGCGCAGGTCGTGGGCATCAGCCACCGCCAACCCGACGCGCTGCTGGTGGGCATGAATGATCGCGACCCGCAGTGGCACGATGTCTACCGCGTCGACCTGGCCAGCGGCGAACGCACGCTGGTCGAGCGCAACGATGCGCAGATCGGCGGCTACCTCGCCGATGCCGACTACGCGCTGCGCTACGCCTCGCGCTCGCGCCCCGACGGCGGGCTGGACCTGCTGCGCCGCGAAGGCGAGGGCTGGACGGCGTTCGAGGACGTGCCGTTCGAGGACGTGCTCGGCACCGGGCCGGCCGGACTGACCGACGACGGCGCAACGCTGTACATGCACGATTCGCGCGAGCGCGACACCGCCGCGCTGTTCGCGGTCGACACCGCCACCGGTGCGAAGCGGCTGGTGCACGAGGACGCGCGCGCGGACGTCGGCGGCACGTTGTCCGACCCGCGCACCGGCGTCGTCCAGGCGGTGTCGGCGAACTACCTGCGCGAGACCTGGACGCCGGTCGACGACGCCATCCGGGCCGACCTGGCCAGGCTCGAGGCGATCGGCCCGGGCGAGGTGTCGATCAACAGCCGCACGCTCGACGACCGCCACTGGCTGGTCGCGTACTCGGCCGCCGAATCGCCGGTCGTCTACTACCGTTACGACCGCCCGGCCGACGGCGGCGACGGCGCGCTGACGCGGCTGTTCTCCGGGCGCCCGGCACTCGACGGCAAGCCGCTGGTGCCGATGTGGCCGCTGGAGTTGAAGTCCCGCGACGGGCTGACGCTCGTCAGCTATCTCACGCTCCCCAGGCACGCCGACGCCGACGGCGACGGCAAGGCCGATGCGCCGGTGCCGATGGTGCTGCGCGTGCACGGCGGGCCGTGGTCGCGCGACGGCTACGGCTTCAAGGCGATGGACCAGTGGCTGGCCAACCGCGGCTATGCGGTGCTGAGCGTCAACTTCCGCGGCTCGACCGGCTTCGGCAAGCAGTTCACCAACGCCGGCAACGGCGAGTGGGCCGGCAAGATGCACGACGACCTGCTCGACGCCGTGCAATGGGCGGTCGACAGCGGCGTGACCACGGCCGACAAGGTCGCGATCATGGGCGGCAGCTACGGCGGCTACGCCACGCTGGTCGGGCTGACGTTCACGCCCGACACCTTCGCCTGCGGCGTCGACATCGTCGGCCCGTCGAACCTCAGCACGCTGCTGTCGACGGTACCGCCGTACTGGGCGAGCTTCTTCGAGCAGCTCGCGCGGCGCATGGGCGATCCGCGCACCGAGGCGGGCAAGGCCTGGCTGGCCGAACGCTCGCCGCTGACCCGCGCCGATGCGATCACAAAGCCGCTTTTGATCGGCCAGGGCGCCAACGATCCGCGGGTCAAACAGGCCGAGAGCGACCAGATCGTCGAGGCGATGACTGCCAAGGCGATTCCGGTCACCTACGTGCTGTTCCCCGACGAAGGCCACGGCTTCGCGCGGCCGGAGAACAGCAAGGCCTTCAACGCCGTCGCCGAGGGCTTCCTGCAGACGTGCCTGGGTGGGCGCTCGCAGCCGATCGGCGGGGATCTGGCCGGATCGAGCATCACCGTGCCCACCGGCGCCGACGGCGTGCCGGGCCTGGCCGAGGCGCTGGAGTCGCATACGCAGGAGGTGCGCCGGTAACGGCGGCAGCCGGTGTAGGCGTGCCTGCGTGGTGGGCGGGGCGCGCGGATGCCCTCGCGCGCGAGCGCGCTCCTACGGGGGTGCGTGCCCCCTGGCGACGATGCCGCGGGGGGACGCGTAGGAGCGGCCTTGGCCGCGAGGGCCTTCCCCGTAAGGCCCCTTCGCGCGCAAGCGCGCTCCTACGGATGCGCCTCCCGGCGACGGTGCGGCGTAGGGACCACGTAGGAGCGGCCTCGGCCGCGAGGGCCTTCCTGGCAGGTCCCTTCGCGCGCAAGCGCGCTCCTACTGGCGTCAGCAGCGTCGATGGCGTCCGGAAGGCCGATTTCGGCCGTGGCGCCGCAGGATCGCGCCATCGAGCGTCTTCTCAACGCGAGCGTCGCCGGGCCTGCTCGGGCAGCGTCTGCCGCAGCGTCTCGAAGCCCTCCCAGGGATGCGCGCCGAGCCGCTTGAGGCGGGCGGGCGCGTTGCGCAGCGTCCACTGGTTGCCGGCCTTGACCCGGCCCAGTTCCTCCCAGCGCAGCGGCATCGCCACCGGGGCACCGGCACGCGCACGCAGCGAGAACGACGCCACCGCGGTCGCGCCGCGGCCGTTACGCAGGTAGTCGACGAAGATCCGCTCCTTGCGGAACTTCTTGGTCGCCGTGGCGACGTAGGTCAGCGGCTCGAGCTGCGCCAGGCTCTGCGCGAAGGCCTGAGCGAACGGCTTGGCGACCGACCAGTCGCAGCCCGGATCGAGCGGCACCACCACGTGCAGCCCCTTGCCGCCGGAGGTGCGCACGAACGATTCGAGGCCCACCTGCTGCAGCAGCCCGCGGATCTGGCGTGCAGCGGCGACGATGTCGCGCCAGGCGATGCCCTCGCCCGGGTCGAGGTCGAAGACAATGCGGTCAGCGATGTCGGGCGCCTGCGCGAGTGCGCCCCAGGGATGGAACTCGAGCGCGTTGAACTGCACCAGCTCCAGCGCGGCCGCCGCGTCGTTGACGACGAGGTAGTCGCCCGCGCCGCCCGACTCCTCCTTCAGCCGCACCGTTTCCACCAGCTGCATGCCGGCGGTGTGGTGCTTCTGGAAGAAACAGGCGCTGTCGATGCCGCCCGGGCACCGGATCACCGACAGCGGCCGGCCGGCGATCTCGGGTAGCAGCCAGTCCATGACCCCGGCGTAGTACGCGGCGACGTCGCCCTTGGTCAGCGTGTCGCCGGGAAACAGCACCTTGTCCGGGCTCGACAGCGTCGGCGGCGTACGCGAATCCACGGCCGCCTTGCGGGTCGCCGCCTTCTTCGCGGCTGCGCCGGCGGC
>NZ_LASZ01000016.1 GCF_001014645.1 Luteimonas sp. FCS-9
CCAGTTCGCCGGCGAGCGTGTCGTCCCAGGCCCGGTCGGCGTGGCGCGAGCGGGCGTAGGCGCCGTAGCGGTAGGCCGGCTGATAGTCCTCGTAGGTGTCGTCCGCACTGCGGTACGGCGCGTTCTCGAAGGCCTCGGCATGGTAGGCGTCGCTGCGTCCGTAGAGGTCGTAGGTGCGATCGGTGCGCTCCCACGCGTCGCGGACGGCCGGCTGCGCATCCTCCCATTCCAGCTTGGACTCGGCCTTGGCCGATTCCCAGTCGCGGCGCAGCTGCGCTTCCGACTCGTCCCAGCCGCGGGTCCGGTCGGCCTCGCGCGCCTGCAGGCCGAAGCCATAGGCCGGCGCATAGTCGCGATCGTAGTCGTGCTCGGGCTTGACGTACGGCCGGTCGCGGTGCGCCTCGCGCCAGTACTCGACCTCGCCGGTCGGGTCGATCCGCTCGGCCACGCCCTTGCCGATCGCCGCACCGGCGACCACGCCCACGGCCGCGCCGATCAGCGTGCCCACCGGGCCGAAGATCGTGCCCGCCGCCGCGCCGGCCGCCACGCCGCCCGCAGTGCCGCCCACGCCGACGCCGACCGGGTGTGCGCCCGGAGCCTTGGTGATCGGGTCGCGGTTGAGGTCGCGGCCGCCGTCGCGGATCTCGTCTTGCTTGGTCATCTGCCTGCTCCGTTGGTGGAAGGTGCCGCCACCGTGCGGGGACCGGCATGAAGCCGCCGTGGGGGAATCGGGAATGCGCGGTCGCGGCGTTCAGGTGTCGCCGCCGGACAGGTCCCTGGCCTGCCCGGCCGCCGGGCGCGGGCGCGGGCGCTGCAGCTTCGGCAGTGCACCGACGACCAGCAGCGCGACGATCGTGGTGACGAGCGCCACCATCTCCTGTCCCATGCCGGCCGCCATGCCGATCGCGGCGGTCATCCACACGCCGGCCGCGGTGGTGAGCCCTTCGATGCGCTCGTCCTTGTCCAGCTTGAGGATCGCGCCGGCCCCCAGGAAACCGATGCCCGAAACGATGCCCTGCATCACGCGGGTCACGTCGGCGCCCTCGATCTCGGCCAGCAGCGGCGCGAGCACGAACAGCGCCGACCCGATCGACACCAGGATGTGGGTCTTCAGACCCGCGGCGCGGCCCTTGTGCTCGCGCTCCCAGCCGACCATGCCGCCCAGCAGCGCCGCGACCAGCACACGGACCACGATCGTGGTCAGCGTGTCGGGATCGGGCAGCGCCAGTTCGCGCGCGACCGCATCGGCGATCTGGTCGAACGCGCTCATCGCGCTCCCCCGGCGTCTGCGGACGGGCTGACGTGGACGGGCGGGATCGGCATCGGGCAACTCCATGGTTGGACGTGCGCAGGACGCTAGCGCGCCGCGGGTCTGGCCTCGGTGACGGCGCGCGGCGAGGCCTGCGCATGGACCGGGCGGAACGATGCGTCCCGGCCGGCGGCGCGGCGCGCGCCTTGAAAGCCCGCGTCGCGCGCGTCAGATCGGGACCTCGTTCCCGTCCGGAGATCCGCGATGCCCACCCTGTTCGATCCGCTGACCGTCGGCGCCCTCGCCCTGCCCAACCGGGTCGTGATGGCACCGCTGACCCGTAACCGCGCCCCCCGGGCGATCCCGCAGCCGCGCACCGCGCTGTACTACGCGCAGCGCGCGAGCGCCGGCCTGCTGATCTCCGAGGCCACCGCGATCAGCCACCAGGGCCAGGGCTACGCCGACGTGCCGGGGCTGTATGCGCCCGAGCAGCTCGAGGGCTGGCGCCGGGTCACCGAGGCCGTGCATGCGGCCGGCGGCCGGATCGTCGTGCAGCTGTGGCACGTGGGCCGGATCTCGCATACCGACCTGCAGCCCGACGGCCAGGCGCCGGTGGCACCGTCGGCGATCCGCGCCGCGAGCAAGACCTACCTCGTCGACGCGTCCGGCGAGGGCCGCTTCGTCGAGACCTCCGAGCCGCGCGCGCTCGATGCCGCTGAACTGCCGGGCATCGTCGACGACTACCGGCGCGCCGCACGCGCGGCGATCGACGCCGGGTTCGACGGCGTCGAGGTGCACGCCGCCAACGGCTACCTGATCGACCAGTTCCTGCGCAGCGGCAGCAACCACCGCGACGACGCGTACGGCGGCGCCATCGCGCACCGCGCCCGCTTCCTCGAGGAAGTGATGGCGGCCGTCGTCGAGGAGATCGGCGGCGACCGCACCGGCATCCGCATCTCGCCGGTCACCCCGGCCAACGATGCGCACGATCCCGAGCCCCAGCCGCTGTTCGAGCACGTCGCCCGCCGCCTCGGACCGATGGGCCTGGCGTTCGTGCACGTCGTCGAGGGCGCCACCGGCGGCGACCGCGACCACCGCCAGGGCGAGGCGGCGTTCGACTACGCGGCGCTGCGACAGGCCTACGCCGAGGCCGGCGGCCGTGGCGCGTGGATCGTCAACAACGGCTACGACCGCGCGATGGCGCAGGCCGCGATCAAGAGCGGCCGCGCCGACGCGGTCGCGTTCGGCCGCGCCTTCATCGCCAACCCCGACCTGGTGCGGCGCCTGCGCGAAGACGCCCCGCTCAATCCGCCCGACCAGGCCACGTTCTACGGCGGCGGCGACCACGGCTATACCGACTATCCCGCGCTCGCCGGCTGACCGCCGCGCGCGGTCACGATCCCCATGATGCAGGACGGGGACGGCCATCGCCGTCCCCGTCGTCGTTTGCCGCGTGGCCGGATCGGCCGACCCGGCTCAGTCCACGCAGATCGTCGATGCCACGCCGTCGCGCACCCGCTGCTGGCAGCCGAACGGGTTGGTGTCGACGCTGCACTGGCCGCCGACCTGCGCACCGTCGACCGTGCCTTCCGGCGCCAGGCACTGGCCTTGGCACTGCTGGCTGTCGGTACAGGCCTTGCCGGCATCGGCGGTCTGCAGCAGGCATTGCGGGACCGGCGTCCGGCCCAGCTGCGTCCACTGCCCGCCGCGCTGCAGGCATTCGGCCTCGTTGGTCACCGAGGCCACGCCCGGGCCCGCCTTGGGCTGGACGGTCTCGCGCTCGGCCGGGGCGCTGCAGGCGGCCAGCAGGGCGATGAGCAGGACGGGAGCGATACGCTTGAACATGGGCGGACTCTCGCGAAGCGAAGGGACTGCGAGTCTAGGACCGGCGATGTGAATCCGGCTGCAGGGCGTCTTCAGCGCGGGCGCTGCCCGCGGTTGCGCATGGCCTCGGCGTCGTCGAGCCAGTTCTCGCCGCGGTTCTTGAGGAAGAACACATAGACCACCAGCGACACCGCGGTCACCGAAGTCGCGTAGATCACGAACGTGGCGACCTGGTCGGCCTTGAGCGCGGCCTGGTAGAGCACCGGCGCGGTGCCGCCGAAGGCCGAGTTGGCCAGCGCGTAGCCCAGGCCCACGCCCAGCGCGCGCACGTGCGTGGGGAACAGCTCGGCCTTCACCACCGCGTTGATCGACGTGTAGCCGGTCAGGATCACGAAGCCGATGCCCAGGATCACGAACGCCGACAGCGCGTCGGTCTGCTGCGGCAGCGCGGTCACCAGGTACCAGGTGTAGAGCACGCCGCCGATGCCGAAGAACACCAGCAGGGTCTTGCGGCCGATGATGTCCGACAGCCAGCCGCCGACCGGCTGCAGCAGCATCAGGAACGTCAGCAGCGCCAAGTTGATCCAGGTCCCGGTGATCGCGTCGCCGCCGGCGAATGCGGTCTGGATCATCTTCGGCCCGTTGACCGAGTAGGTGTAGAACGCGATCGTGCCGCCCGCGGTCACCAGGAAGCACAGCAGCAGCGGGCGCCACTGGTTGACGAACAGCTCGCGCAGCGAGCCCGACGCGCGCGCGCCGCCGGTCTTCGCCGCCTCGATCGACTCGGTCTCCAGCGATTCGTCCATCGTGCGCCGCAGCCAGAACACCACGATCGCCGCGACGCCGCCCAGGCCGAACGCCAGGCGCCAGCCCCACTCGGAGATCTGCGCGGTGTCGAGCGTGAGCAGCATCGCCAGCAGCGTCGCCTGCGCCAGCACGTGGCCGCCGACCAGCGTCACGTAGTGGAACGACGACAGGAAGCCGCGGCGGCCGGGAATCGCGGCCTCGGACATGTAGGTCGCGCTGGCGCCGTACTCGCCGCCGGTCGCGAAGCCCTGCACCAGGCGGGCGAGCAGCAGGATGATCGGCGCGGCGATGCCGATGGTCGCCACGGTCGGGGTCACCGCGATGACGAACGAGCAGCCGGCCATCATCGACACCGAGACCGTCAGCGCCAGGCGCCGGCCGTAGCGGTCGGCGAAGCGACCGAAGTACCAGGCGCCGATCGGGCGCATCAGGAAGGTCATCGCGAAGATGCCCCACACGTACAACGTGGCGTTCTTGTCCTCGGGCGAGAAGAACTGCGACTCGAAGTACGCGGCGAACACCGAGTAGACGTAGACGTCGAACCATTCGACGAGGTTGCCGGCCGATCCCTTCAGGGTGTTCGACACCGACCGGCGCAGGCTGGCGGGACGGGTCGCACTGGGTCCGACGGGGGAAGCGGCGTGGCTCGAAGCACTCATACAGGCGGCCTGCGGGGGCGGGGGTTCGCGAGTATAGGTCCCGGGCCCCCGGTCGGCGTCGTCAATAGCGAAGACGTGTTAGTCGGCGGCGACCGCAGGCGCTCAGGCGAGCGGCAGGGGCGCGTGGGCCCGCGCGAGCGCATCGTGCAGGTCCATCACCCGGCCGGCCTTCGGATCGATCGCGGCATCGCCGAGCGTGCGCAGGTAGCGGCAGGCGGCGAAGCCCTGCGACCGGCGTGCGTAGGCGTCGATCCACGCCAGCCGCTCGGGCAACCGCGCGTGCTCGCGCGACCAGGCCGCGCTGCGCGGCCGGATGTGCTCGACGATGCCGATGCGCCACGGCTTGGGACTGACGCGCGCGCGGAAGCAGTGCTGCAGCCGGCACAGCGACGAGTACAGCCGGTCGGCCTGCAGCGCCTGGAACAGCAGGGCGACGTCGGGCTCGCACGGCGAGAACGTCCGGTGCAGCACCAGCACGCGCAGGCCGGCCGGGGTCCGGTAGACGCGCAGGTGCCAGTCGGGATGCGCCTGGGCGAACGCCTCGATGCGGGCCAGCGCGCCGCCCTCCGGGCCGCCGCCACGCGCGAATGCGCGTCGCCTGACCGCCAGCGAGACCGCATTCGCCAGAAACAGCGCAACGAACGCCGCGAGCGCGGCCGGCAGCGGGTCGACGAACGCGATGCCGACCACGAACGCCGCGCCCCAGACCGCCGCGCCGGCGACCAGCGACAGCGCGCAGCCCGACGGCCGCGGCTCGAAGTCGACGTCGGCGAACAGCACGTCCGGCGTGTTGAGGCACAGTGCGCCGTAGCTGTTGCGGGTGATCACCGCATCGCCGACGCGCTCGACGATCTCCTCGCGGATCGGCACGCCATTGAAGCCGTAGTTGGTCAGGCGTTCGCGCAGTGGCCGCGACTCGCCGGCGAGTACGGCGTCGAACGCCTCCTGCACGCGCGCCTCGGCATGTGCCTGCGCCTGTGCCTGGCCCTCGTCCGACCAGCCGAAGCGGCGGACGGTGACGCGGTGTCCTGCATGCCGGCCGTGCCGGCGGGCCTCCGCCCAGTACTCGGGAACGATCACCGAGGCGCCCCTTGTCCTCCCCTGACGAGCGCCGATTGTGACGCACGTCGCAGCGGCCGGCCACGGGTCCGCCGAACGCGGCGACGAACGGTCGCGCGCCCCCAGGAACGACCGCATTCAGCCTGCGCGTGGCGTCCGCCCCGGTCCGGGGCGTCCGGCCTCAGGCCGGTGCGGCCTCCGCACCACCGCGCGCCAGCGGGTCGGGCAGCGGCTGGCCGGCGTCGACGAACGCCAGCGACACCGAATTGAGGCAGTGCCGCTCGTACGTCGGCGGCGGCCCGTCCGGGAACACGTGGCCCAGATGGCTGCCGCAGCGCGCGCAGACCTCCTCGACGCGGATCATGCCGTGGCTGGTGTCGCGGATACGGCCGATGTGCGATTCGTCGAACGGCGCGAAGAAGCTCGGCCAGCCGGTGCCCGAATCGAACTTGGCGCTGGAGCGGAACAACGGCAGGCCGCACAGCCGGCAGCAGTACGTGCCCTCGCGCTTGTTGTCGAGGAACACGCCGCAGAACGGGGCCTCTGTGCCGTGCTGCAGCAGCACGCGGCGCTCGTCGGCGGACAGGCCGGCCTCCAGCGCGGCACGCGCCTCGGGACTGGGCGGGCGAAGATCGAACGAGGACACGGCATGCTCCGGGGGGCGACCGACAACAAGCTGGCGATGCCCGGACCGCATTGCAAGGCCCGACGGTCTGCCGCGTGCGTCCCGCGCGTGAACGCGCCGCGGCTGCGCTGGCTACCTGGTGCGCAGGTCGAGCCCGCCGTCCACCAGCGCCGACAGCACCTCCACGTTCTCGACCGGCGACTTCGCCAGCCGCAACGTCCGCAGGCCATGCATCCCGCGCAGCGGCGCCACGTCGCGCACGCGCGTCTCCTCCATCGTCAACCAGCGCAGCCGCGGCAGCCCCGCGAGAACGGAGACGTCGTCGACGGGGGTGCGCGACAGGTCGAGCGTCTCCAGCCTGCGCAACGGGGCGAGCGTGGCCATGTCGTCGAACGCGGTGCTGGTCAGGTCCAGCGTCTCGAGCGCCGTCAGTTCCGCGATGACCGAGAAATCGGTCGCCGACGTTCCACGCAGGCCCAGGTCGAACAGCCGGGCGTGACCGGCCAGCGCCGAGAGATCGGCGACCGGCGCGTTGGTCAGCGACAGCCGCTCGAGCCTGCGCAGGCCGGCCACCGGCGCGAGCGCGGCGACCCGGGTGTCGTGCAGGTGCAGCACGCGCAGGGCCGGCATCCGCGCAACCGCGTCGATGCGCTCCACCCGGGTCGACCCGAGCCCCAGTTCCTCGAGCCGCCGCATGCCCGCCAGCGGCGCCAGGTCGACGATCGTGCTGCCGCCGAGCCTGAGCTCGGTCAGGCCGGTCAGCCCGGCCAAGGGCCGATAGTCCGCGGCCTGGCTGCTGGTCAGCACCAGGGACCGGAGCGTCGTTAGCCCGGCCAGCGGCGCGATGTCGGTGAACGGATTGCCGTTGAGGACGAGGCTTTCGAGCGCGGGCAGCCCTGCGATCGGCGACAGGTCGTCGATCGCGTTGTTGCCCAGATCCAGCGTCGCGAGCGCGGGCTTGTCGCGCAGGAAGCCGAGGTCGCGCACGCCCGCGCTGGCGAAGTGGAGCAGGCGCAGCTCACGAAGCGTCGCCAGCGGCGACAGATCGCCGATCTCGGTCTCCGACAGCGTCAGCACGCGCAGGTCCGGCAACGTGGCGAGCACCGCGATGTCGCGCACGCGGCTGCCCGACAGGTACAGCGTCCGCAGGCGCGGCAGCCCCGACAGCGCGTCGATGCCGGCGACCCGCGTGCGGTGCAGGTTGAGCGTCTCCAGCGCCCGCAGCGTCGAGAGCGGGCCGATGTCCTGCACCGCCGTCTCGTACAGGCTGAGCGTGCGAAGCGCCCGCAGCGCCGCCAGCGGCGCGACGTCCACCACGCCCGAGCCGGTGAGATCGATCGACGCGAGCCCGTCCCAGGCCGCCAGCGCCGACACGTCGCGCAACTGCGGCAGGTGCATGAGGTCGAGCGTACTGCCATCGAACGCGCCGTTGAGCGCGACGATGTCGGCAGCGGCCAGCTCCGGATTGTCGGCGGCCAGGCCCGCGGCCAGTCGCGCCAGCGTCGCGTCGGGCGCCGACGGCAGGCCGCACCGCGGCTGCACGGTCTGCTCGTGGACGTAGCCGCTGCGCAGCGTGCGGCCGCTTCCGGCGATCACGCTCACGCTGTAATAGCCGTGGCCCTCCGGGGTATGGAAGACGTCCTCGACCCGCAGGCGAGTTCCGTTGGGCATCCGCGCCGTCGACGGATACCGGCTCGCGCTCGGCCCGTTGCGCAGGTGGGTGTACGGGCTGGCGGCATTGCAGACCTGGGCCGACGTGCCGCGCTCGAGCGGCGCCGCCATGGCCGCCGGCACGAGCCCCAACAGTGATGCCGCGCAGGCGGCCAGGCGATGGATTCGTTGCATTGCGATGTCTCCCCTGCCCTGTCCCCGTTTCCCCGGATCGCCGCACATTGCGTCGGCGCCACGCCTTCCCTGCGCCCCGGCGCTAGGCCAGCATCGGCAGGTCGAGCCCCTGCGCCTTCGCGCACCCCACAGCGATGTCGTAACCGGCATCCGCATGCCGCATCACGCCGGTCGCGGGGTCGTTCCACAGGACGCGCTCGATGCGCCGGTCGGCGGCCTCGCTGCCGTCGCAGACGATCACCACGCCCGAGTGCTGCGAGTAGCCCATGCCGACGCCGCCGCCGTGGTGCAGCGACACCCAGGTCGCCCCGCCGGCGACGTTGAGCATCGCGTTGAGCAGCGGCCAGTCGCTGACCGCGTCGCTGCCGTCGGCCATTGCCTCGGTCTCGCGGTTCGGGGAGGCGACCGAGCCCGAGTCGAGGTGGTCGCGACCGATCACGATCGGCGCCTTCAGCTCGCCGGTGCGCACCATCTCGTTGAACGCCAGGCCCAGCTTGTGGCGCAGGCCCAGCCCGACCCAGCAGATCCGCGCCGGCAGGCCCTGGAAGGCGATGCGCTCGGCGGCCATGTCGAGCCAGCGATGCAGGTGCGGGTCGTCCGGAATCAGCGCCTTGACCTTGGCGTCGGTCCGGGCGATGTCCTCCGGGTCGCCGCTCAGCGCGACCCAGCGGAACGGGCCGATGCCGCGGCAGAACAGCGGCCGCACGTAGGCGGGCACGAAACCGGGAAAATCGAAGGCGTTCCCCAGCCCCTCGTCCTTCGCCATCTGGCGGATGTTGTTGCCGTAGTCGACGGTCGGGATGCCCTGCGCATGGAACGCCAGCATCGCTTCGACGTGCACGCGCATCGAGGCCTTGGCGGCGTCGCGCACCGCACCGGGATTGGCGGCCTGCTCGGCCAGCCAGCGTTCGACCGTCCAGCCAATCGGCAGGTAGCCGTGCACGGGATCGTGCGCACTCGTCTGGTCGGTCACGCAGTCCGGGCGCACGCCGCGCCGCGCCAGTTCGGGCAGCACCTGCGCCGCGTTGCCGAGCAGCGCGATCGATTTCGCCTCCCCGGCGCGCGTGTACCGTTCGATGCGCGCCAGGGCGTCGTCGAGGTCGTCCGCCTGCTCGTCGACATAGCGTGTCTTGAGGCGGAAATCGATGCGGCTCTGCTGGCACTCGATGGTGAGCGAACACGCACCGGCCAGCGATGCCGCCAGCGGCTGCGCCCCGCCCATGCCGCCCAGGCCCGCAGTCAGGATCCATCGGCCCGTCAGGTCGCCGCCGTAGTGCTGGCGGCCCATCTCGACGAAGGTCTCGTATGTGCCCTGCACGATGCCCTGGCTGCCGATGTAGATCCACGAACCGGCGGTCATCTGGCCGTACATCGCCAGACCCTTGCGATCGAGCTCGTGGAAGTGCTCCCACGTCGCCCAGTGCGGGACGAGGTTGGAATTGGCGATCAGCACGCGCGGCGCATCGGCATGCGTGCGGAACACGCCGACCGGCTTGCCCGACTGCACCAGCAGGGTTTCGTCATCGCCCAGCGTCTTCAGCGATTCGAGAATCGCGTCGTAGCACGCCCAGTCGCGGGCGGCGCGGCCGATGCCGCCGTAGACGACCAGATCCTCCGGCCGCTCGGCGACGTCGGGATCGAGGTTGTTCTGCAGCATCCGGAACGGCGCCTCGGTGAGCCACGACCGGCAGGTCAGTTCGCTGCCGCGGGGCGCGCGGATCGTGCGGGACGGGTCGTGGCGCGAGGCGTCGGTCATGGGCGGCGTCCGGTCGGGGCGATGCGCCGATTATTGCACCGGCGCGCGGGCCGGCCTGATGCGCTGCGGCGTGAGCGCGGCGGGCGCGGGCGGCTATGCTCGCGCGCATGCGCCCCGCCCTGCTCGCCATCGCCGCCCTGCTCGCCGCGTCCGCATCCACGTCCGTGGATGCATCGCCGTCGCCCACCGCATCCGCCGTCGACGCGGCCGCGCCGCGCGTGCTGGTGTTCACCCGCACCGCGGGCTTCCGCCACGACGCGATCCCGACGACGATCGAAACGCTGCGCGCGCTCGGTGTGCAGGCCGGGGTCGCGATCGAGGCGAGCGAGGACCCGGCGCGCTTCGACGACGCGACGCTGGCCGGCTACCGCGCAGTCGTGTTCGCGCACACCACGCGCGAGGTGCTCGATGCCGCGCAGCAGGCCGCCTTCGAGCGTTACGTCGGCGCGGGCGGCGGCTACCTGGGCATCCACGCCGCCGCCGACAGCGGCTACACCTGGCCGTGGTACGGCGAGCTCGTCGGCGCCTGGTTCGCGCGCCACCCCGAAGGCCTGCAGGCGGTGCGCGTGGTGTTCGAACAGGACCATGCACCGCTCGGCCGGCGCGACTGGCAGGCCGTCGACGAGATCTACGACTACCGCCGCAATCCGCGCGCCGGCGTGCGCGTGCTCGCGTCGGTCGACCCCGCCTCGCACCCGGCCGGCCGGATGGGCGACGACCACCCGATCGCGTGGTGCCATACGCGCGCCGGCGGCCGCGCCTGGTACACCGGGCTCGGCCACGATCCTGCGCTGTACGCCGATCCGGTGTTCCGCGCGCACCTGCTGCAGGGCCTGCGCTGGACGACCGGGCAGACCGACGACTGCTGAGCCTGGATAGGGAAACGCCCGGGCATGCCGGGCGTTCCAGGGGCGTGCAGGACGGTCGCGCTCAGAACACCGACGGGTCCAGACGGCGCAGCGCGTCCTTGACGTCGACCGAGCCGGTGCTCTCGATGTCGCTGCGGGTGTAGACCCGGCCACCGCCATTGACGCATTCCTGCTCCGCGCGCTTGGAGCGCGCATTGCGCGCCGCGGTCACGCGCGAGCCGGTCTCGCGGATGCAGAAGCGGTCCGACGGGCTCGCGCGCTGGCCGCGCTCGCGGATCGCCTCTTCTTCTTCCTCCTGCTGCTGGGCCTGGGCGGGATGCGACACCGCGCCGAGCGCCAGGCCGGCGAGCATCGCCGCCATCCACCATCTGCTGTTCATCGCGCACCTCCCGGGTGCCGGTCGTCGAGTGCCGCACGATACGCCGACCGTGGTGCGCCGTGGTCTGCGCGGGCTGAACGTTCAGGTTCACGGGGCCGAGGGAAACGGGGCTGGCGTCGCGTCGCGCGCGGGTGGGCGGCCCGGCCCCGGGCGTGGTAACGCGTGCCGCTGTCGCCGATGCGTCATCCGCGCTCGCTATCCTATGCGGATGTCCGATGCCCTTCGTGTGCGCCCGACGGCGCCGTTCGCCCGCGTCCATCTCCTCGTCTGCACCCTGCTCCTGCTCGCCGGCTGCGCCACCGGCGCCGCGCCGCCCGCCGCCGGCGAGCCACCGCCCACGTTGCTGCTGATCTCGCTCGACGGCGCCCGCCCGGACTACCTGGGCCGGGGCGAGACGCCGCATCTCGACGCGCTCGCGCGCGAGGGCGTGCACGGCTGGATGCGCCCCGCGTACCCGTCGCTGACGTTTCCCAACCACTACACGCTGGTCACCGGCCTGCGGCCCGACCGCCATGGCATCGTGCACAACACGATGCACGACGCCGCGCTCGGCGACTTCAAGCTGTCCGACCGCGCGGCGGTCGAGAACGCGGCGTGGTGGAACGACGGCGAGCCGTTGTGGGTGACGGCCGAGAACGCCGGCCTGCCGACCGCGACGCTGTCGTGGCCCGGCAGCGAGGCGCCGGTGCGCGGCGTGCGCCCGACGCGCTGGCTGCCGTTCGATGCGACCCGTCCGCTCGACGCGCGCGTGGACACCGTGCTCGGCTGGCTCTCCGAGCCCGATGCCACCCGCCCGCGGCTGGCGACGCTGTACTTCGAGCACATCGATTCGGCCGGCCACGCCCATGGCCCCAATGCGCCGCAGGTGCATCGCGCGCTGCGCGACATCGACGCGGCGATCGGGCGCCTGGTCGCCGGCCTGCGCGCGCGCGGGCTGCTCGAGCGCACGAACATCGTCGTCGTCTCCGACCACGGCATGGCCGAGGTCGCGCCCGGGCACGCGGTCGCGGTCGAGGACATGGTCTCGATGGAGGAGGCGCGCGTGGTCTCGATCGGCCAGGTCGTGGGCATCGCGCCCAATCCCGGCCACGAGGACGCGGTCGCCGCCCGCCTGCTCGGCGCGCACGCACAGTACGACTGCTGGCGCAAGGAGGCGCTGCCGGCGCGCTGGGCCTACGGTCGCCATCCGCGCGTGCCGCCGATCGTGTGCCAGATGCACGAGGGCTGGGACGCGCTGCCGCGCGAGGTCGTGGCCACGCGCGAGGCGCGTCCGCGCGGCTCGCACGGCTTCGATCCCGCGCTGGAGTCGATGCGTGCGCTGTTCGTCGCGCGCGGCCCGGCGTTCCGCAGCGGCGTCGCGCTCGACGGCTTCGACAACGTCGACGTGTACCCGCTGCTGGCGCGGCTGCTCGGCGTGGCGCCGGCCGAGCACGACGGCGACGCGGCGACGCTGTTGCCCGCGCTGCGGACCGACGATCCCCGCTGACCGGCCGCGGCGCGCGCGCCGCATTGGTGTCCGAAAACGGCCAGTCCGGCACCGGACGCGGTGCTAGCCTGCGGGCATGACCTCGGCTGCCGCCCTGCCCGATCCCACCGTCTGCGAACAGGCGCGCCTGAGCCGCGACGCGCGCTTCGACGGGCTGTTCTTCACCGCGGTGCGCACCACCGGCATCTACTGCCGCCCGGTCTGCCCGGCGCCGCCGCCACGGCCCGGCAACGTGACCTACTACCCCACGGCCGCCGCGGCGCAGGCCGACGGCTTCCGGCCGTGCCTGCGCTGCCGGCCCGAGCTCTCGCCCGGCGACGGGCGCTGGCACCGCGGCGACGACGTCGTGGCGCGCGCGCTGGCGCTGATCGACCGCGGCGCGCTCGACGACGCGCCGCTGGCGTCGCTGGCCGCGCAACTGCACGTGGGCGAACGCCAGCTGCGGCGGCTGTTCGTCGAGCGGCTGGGCGCGGCACCGATCGGCGTGCGCGGCACGCGCCGCCTGCTGTTCGCCAAGCAGTTGCTGACCGAGACCGCGCTGCCGGTCACCCAGGTCGCCATGGCCGCGGGCTTCGCCAGCCTGCGCCGGTTCAACGCAGCGTTCCTCGAGGCCTACCGCATGGCGCCGCGCGACCTGCGCCGCCAGCCGTCCCCGCCGGTCGCCGGCGATGCGCTGGTGCTGCGGCTCGGCTACCGGCCGCCGTACGACTTCGCCGCGATGCTGGACTTCCTGCGCGGTCGCGCGCTGCCCGGCATCGAACGCATCGACGAGACCGGCTACACCCGCGTGGTCGGCGACGCGTCCGCGGCGGGCCGGCTGCGCGTCTCGCATTGGCCGGCGACGGCGGCCGGTCCGGCGCACGCGTTGCGGCTGGAACTGCACGGCATCGCGCCCGCGCGACTGCAGGGCACGGTGCGGCGCGTGCGGCGGATGTTCGATCTCGACGCCGAGCCGACCGCGATCGCCGCGCACCTGGCGCAGGATCCGCGGCTGGCGCCGCTGCTGCGCGCCCGGCCGGGCCTGCGCCTGCCCAGCGGCTGGGACGGTTTCGAGATCGCGGTCCGTGCGGTGATCGGCCAGCAGGTCAGCGTGGCCGCCGCGCGCACGCTGACCGCGCGGCTGTCGCAGCGCTTCGGCAGCCCGTTGCCCGAGGCGCTGGCCGCGCAGGGCTTCGACCGGCTGTTCCCCACGCCCGAGGCGCTGGTCGACGGCGACTTCGACGGCCTCGGCCTGATTGGCAGCCGCATCGCGACGATCCGCGCGATCGCCGCCGCCCTGCTCGAAGGCCGTGTGGATTTCGACCCGGCGCGCACGCTCGACGAGACGGTCGCCCGCTGGACCGCACTGCCCGGCATCGGGCCGTGGACCGCGCAGTACATCGCGCTGCGCGCGCTCGGCCATCCCGACGCGTTCCCCGCGCAGGACCTCGTATTGCAGAAAGCCGTGACCGCCGACGGCAGCCGCCTCGACGCCCAGGCACTGCAGGCGCGCGCGCAAGCCTGGCGGCCGTGGCGCGGCTACGCGGTCTTCCACCTGTGGCGCGACGCCGCGCTGGCCACGCCGCCCGCCGCCTGCCGATCCCGGAGCCCTCGATGACCGCCCCGCCCGTCTTCACCGCCGCGCTCGACACCCCGATCGGCCCGCTGCGGCTCGCCGCATCCGATGCCGGCCTGCACGCGATCGACTTCCCGCAGGCCCGGCCGCCCGCCCGGGGACGCGAGCGCTGGCAGGCCGGCGATCATGCGCTGCTGCGCGAGGCCGCGGCGCAGCTGCGCGCCTATTTCGACCGCCGCCTGCGGGCCTTCGACCTGCCGCTGGCCGCCGACGGCACCGCGTTCCAGCGCGAGGTCTGGCAGGCGCTCGCGCGCATTCCCTACGGCACCACGGTCAGCTACGTCGCACTGGCGCGCGGCCTGGGCCGACCGACCGCCAGCCGCGCGGTCGGGGCCGCGAACGGGCGCAACCCGATCCCGATCGTCGTGCCCTGCCATCGCGTGATCGGCGCCAGCGGCGCGCTGACCGGCTTCGCCGGCGGCGTGCCGACGAAGCGGTTCCTGCTCGATCTGGAAGGCGCGCTGCCGGCGGCCGGCGGCCTGTTCGCCCCGCCCATGGCCGCACCGCCCGCGTAGCCGGGCGCGCGCGGGAGCCGCCGGTCCCGCGACCGCCCAGCGCAGCGCGGGCCGCTCCTGCGTGAGGTGCGCGGCGATCAGCCGCCGGAACGGCGTGAGCCGCTGGGCGATGCGCAGCGTCGCACTGCGCACCAGCCGCGCGGGCGCGCGGTCGTCGGTGTAGAGGCTGGCGACGATGCCGGTCGCGGCGAACAGCGGCCAGGTCGCGGCGCGATGCTGGCGCTGGAAGCGCGCGAGCACCGGCCCGCCCGCGAAATCTCGGCCCGCGTCCTGCGCGCGTCGGATGCCGTCGGCCAGGCGTTCGGCGCCCTGCAGGCCGAGGTTGAAGCCGTGCGCGGTGACCGGATGCATGCCCACGGCCGCATCGCCGATCAGCGCCGCGCGCCCGGCGACGAAGCGGTCGGCATAGACGCCGACCAGCGGGTAGACGTGGCGGGTGCCGACCGTGGTCATCGCGCCGAGCCGGTCGCGGAAACGGCGCTGCATGTCGGCCGCGAACGCCGCGTCGTCCATCGCCTCGACCTCGGCCATCGCCTGCGGCGGCAGCGTCAGCACCACCGAGGCGCGGCCTTCGTCGAGCGGCAGCAGCGCCATCGTCTGGCCATGGTCGAACCACTCCCAGGCGACGTGGTCGTGCGGGCGCTCGTGCGCGACGCGGCACACCAGCATGCGCTTGCCGAAGTCGCGCATGCGCGCGCCGATCCCGAGCATGCGGCGCACGTCCGAGAACCGGCTGTCGGCGGCGACCAGCAACCGCGCCGACACCGTCGCGCCGCCGTCGAGCGCGACCTCGACGCCGTCGCCGCGATGCGCGACGCCACGTACGGACGCGTCGCAGACCAGTTCGACGCCGTCGAGCCCCGCCACGGCGTCGAACGCCGCCTGGCGGATCAGGTGGTTGGGCACCAGCCAGCCGAGCTGGCGGCCGCGGCCGTCGTCGGCGGTGATCGTCAGCCCGGTCTCGGCGCCGCCGTTGAGGATGCGGGCATCGCGCAGGTCGAAGACCTGCGCCGGGTCGATCCGCGACCACAGGCCCAGCGCCTCCATGATCCGCCGCGACGCATGGGTCAGCGCGATCTCGCGGCCGTCGAACGCCGGCGCGGCGATCGCCTCGCGCGACTGGCGCTCGATCAGCGCGATCTTCAGCCCGGTGCCGGCCAGCGCGCGGGCGAAGCACAGCCCGACCGGCCCGGCCCCGACGATGGCGATGTCGACCTGCATGCGCACGACTCCAGCAACGAAAGGAGGCCCGCAGGATACCGAGCCCCGCCCGTGCCGGGCGTTGACCTGAATCAAGCGGCGGCGACGCCGCCCGGCCTTCACTGCGCGAGCAGCCGGCGCATCGCCCCGGCATGGCCATGCGCGGCCTGCGCGTGCAGCCGATGCCGGCCGTCGACGACCAGTCGCTCGCCGCCGACCTCGACCTCGCGCACCAGCGGCCGGTTGCCGGCGAACAGCCAGCGGTCGGCGACGTCGGCGGGCGTGGCGCCGGCAAGCAGCGGCGCGTCGGCGTCGAGCACGATCGCGTCGTCGGCCTCGGCGAAGCCGGTCGATGCCGCGGCGCTGGCCCACACGCCGGCGAGCAGCGTCGCGCCGACGCTCGGCGACGCAGGGCCGACCGCGACGTTGCGCCGATGCCCGACCAGCCGCTGGCCGTACTCCAGCCAGCGCAGTTCCTCGACCGGCGATACCGAGGCGTGCGAATCCGAGCCGATGCCCCAGGCGCCGCCGGCATCGAGGTAGGCGCGCAGCGGGAACAGGCCGTCGCCGAGATTGGCCTCGGTCGTCGGGCACAGCGCGACGGTCGCGCCGCTCGCCGCGATGCCGGCGATCTCGCCCGCGTCGAGGTGGGTCGCGTGCACCAGCGTCCAGCGCGCGTCGACCGGCGCGTGGTCGAGCAGCCACGCCACGGGCCGCGCGCCGCGCACCGCGACGCAGCCGTCGACCTCGGCGACCTGTTCGGCGATGTGGATGTGCACGCGCGCATCGCGCGGCAGCGCGGCGAGCACGGCGTCCATCGCGTCGGCCGGCACCGCGCGCAGGCTGTGCAGCGCGCAGCCCACCCGCAGGCCTGCGCCCTGGCGCGCGTGCAGGTCGGAGAACAGCCGCAGATAGCCGTCGACGTCGTGGCCGAAGCGCCGTTGCCGCGCGTCCAGGGCCCGCCCGTCGAAGCCGCCGGCCATGTACAGCACCGGCAGCAGCGTCAGCCGGATGCCGGTCGCCTCGGCCGCCTCGATCAGCGCGTCGGCCATCGCAGACGCGGGCGCATAGGGCCGGCCGTCGGGCGCGTGGTGCAGGTAGTGGAACTCGCAGACCGTGGTGTAGCCGGCCTCGAGCATCTCGACGTAGAGCTGCGTGGCGACCGCGCGCAGCGCGTCCGGATCGAAGCGCGCAGCCATCCGGTACATCGTCTCGCGCCAGGTCCAGAACGAGTCGGCCGGATCGGTCTGCATCTCGGCCAGGCCCGCCATCGCCCGCTGGAACGCGTGCGAATGCAGGTTCGCGATGCCCGGCAGGCGCCAGCCCGCGGAGGTGCGCTGGATCGGGACCGTCGGGGCGTCTGGCATCGTGGGACTCCGGAAAACGAGTACGGTAGGCTAGCCTGTCCGCCGGGGTGGGACACCGCATGCACGATTTCTGGATCGGCCAATTGGCTTCTTTCCTCACCGTGGGCCTTGCCGGTATCGCGTTGCTGGCCGGGCTGTGCATCTGGCTGCACAGCCACCTGGCGCGGAAGCGCGCCCCCTCGACCGACGGCGGAACGGGAACCGAGGGCGCGGTCCTGCCCGGCCATGCCGGCAGCGACGCCTGCGTGGGAGGCGGCGGCGACTGCGGAGGCGGCGATGGCGGCGACTGACCGCTGGGACGGGCTGATCGTCGGCCCGACGCTGGTCACGCTGGCTGGCGACGCCGGCTACGGCCTGGTCGAGGACGGCGCGCTGGGCTGGCGCGACGGCACGATCGTGCACGTGGGCACGCGCGCCGCGCTGCCCGCGCAGGCCGAGCGGCTCGCCGATCGCGTGATCGAGACCCGCAGCCTGGTCACGCCCGGCCTCGTCGACTGCCACACCCACCTGGTGTTCGGCGGCGACCGAGCCGCCGAATTCGAGCAGCGGCTGCAAGGCGCCAGCTACGAGGCGATCGCACGCAGCGGCGGCGGCATCGTCTCGACCGTGCGCGCGACCCGCGACGCCGACGAGGACGCACTGCTCGCGCAGTCGCTGCCACGCGCCCGCGCGCTGCTGGCCGACGGCGCCACGACGCTGGAGATCAAGTCCGGCTACGGTCTCGATTTCGCGCACGAACGCAAGATGCTGCGCGTCGCCCGGCGCATCGGACAGACGCTGGGCGTCACCGTGCGCACGACGTTCCTCGGCGCGCATGCGCTGCCGCCCGAGTACGCCGGGCGCGGCGACGCCTACATCGATGCGGTCTGCGGCTGGCTGCCGCGCCTGCACGAGGAAGGCCTGGTGGATGCCGTGGACGCGTTCGCCGAGCGCATCGCGTTCGATGCCGCGCAGACGCGCCGGGTGTTCGAGGTCGCGCGCGCGCTCGGCCTGCCGGTCAAGCTGCACGCCGACCAGCTCAGCGACGGCGACGGCGCCGCGCTGGTCGCCGCGTTCGGCGGCCTGTCGGCCGACCACGTCGAGCACACGTCCGAGGCCGGCGTGGCCGCGATGGCGGCCGCCGGCACGGTCGCGGTGCTGCTGCCCGGCGCATTCCACGTGCTGCGCGAGACCCGGCTGCCGCCGCTCGACGCGTTCCGCGCGGCCGGCGTGCCGATGGCGGTCGCGACCGACTGCAATCCCGGCACGTCGCCGCTGCTGTCGCTGCGCCAGGCGATGCAGCTGGCGGTCACCCATTTCCGGCTCACGCCCGAGGAGGCGCTGCGCGGCGCCACCGTGCATGCGGCCCGTGCGCTGGGACTGGCCGACCGCGGGCGGCTCGCGCCGGGCCAGCGCGCCGACTTCGCATGCTGGCGCCTCGCGCAGCCGGCCGAACTGGTCTACTGGCTCGGCGGCCCGTTGCTCGACATGGCGTTCGCCGGCGGCCACCGCCTGCCCTGACACCCGACAAGGACCCCGATCGCATGCGCCTGCTTCCGCTCGCCCTCGCCCCGCTGCTGGCCGTCGCGGCCGCCCAGACCCACGCCCAGACCGACGAGGCCGACGAGGCCGCGCACGCCCTCGCGCAGGACGCCGTCATCGTCGACACCCACATCGACGCGCCCGGCGTGCTGCTCGAACGCTGGGCGGACCTGGGCGACGCCGCGACCGACCGCGAGTTCGACTACCCGCGCGCACGGGCCGGCGGGCTGGACGTCGCCTTCATGTCGATCTACACCTCGGCCGCGCAGGACGCCGCCGGCACCGCACGCGAGATCGCGCACCGGCAGATCGACGCGATCGAGGCGCTGACCGCCCGCCATCCCGGGCGCTTCGCGCTCCTGCGTTCGCCGCGCGACGTCGACCGCCTGCGCATCGCGCCGGACGGCACCGCGCGCGTGCTGCTGCCGCTGGGCATGGAGAATGCCGCGCCGATCGGCGACGACCTGTCGCAGCTGTCGGCGTTCTTCGATCGCGGCGTGCGCTACGTCACGCTCGCGCACAGCGCGGCCAACCGCGTCGCCGATTCGTCCTACGGCAGCAAACGCCGCTGGAACGGTCTGAGCCCGTTCGGGCGGCAAGTCGTTGCCGAGATGAACCGGCTGGGGATCATGGTCGACGTCTCGCACGTCTCCGACGCCGCGGCCGAGCAGGCGATCGCGCTGAGCACGGTCCCGGTGATCGCCAGCCACTCCGCGTTCCGCCACTTCACCCCCGGTTTCGAGCGCAACATCAGCGACGCGCTCGCCCGCGCGATCGCCGCCAGGGGCGGCGTGGTCCAGATCCCGTTCGGCACCGCGTTCGTCGATCCGCAGGCCGCCGCCGACACCCAGGCCTGGTTCCGCGCGGTCGATGCCTTCGACGCGCGCAACGCCGAGCGCGTCGCCGCCGGGCAGCCACCGCTCGATGCCGCCGCGTTCGAGCGCGACTGGGCCGCGGCGCATCCCGCGCGCGAGACGCCGATCGAATCGGTGCTGCAGCAGATCGACCACGGCGTGCGCCTGCTCGGCGTCGACCACGTGGGCATCGGTTCGGACTTCGACGGCGTCGACGGCGCACTGGCGCAGGGCCTGCGCGACGTGTCCGCCTTCCCCAACCTCGTCGCCGGGCTGCAGGCGCGCGGCTACGCCGACGCCGACATCCGCAAGATCCTCGGCGGCAACCTGTTGCGGGTCTGGGCCGAAGTCGAGGCCGGTGCCGGACGCTGAGCCGGGCGCGCGCGGCCCGTGAAACGCGAAGACCCCGCCGGGGCGGGGTCTTCGGAAAGAACCGGCGTCGCCGCCGGTCGCCTGATGGTCGGCCCGGTCCCGGCGCAGCGCGCCGGACCGTCGGCCGGCGGTCAGGAGGCCTTCTTGGCGACGGCCTTCTTGGCCGGGGCCTTGGCCACGGTCTTGGTGCCGGTCTTCTTCGCGACCGGAGCGGTCGCGGTGCCTGCGGCCTTGACGACGCCCTTCGAACGGGAATTGCCGTAGCTCGCGTTGTAGCGCTTGCCCTTGAGGGTCCTGCGGTCGCCCTTGCCCATGAATCTGCTCCTGATGTGCTGCGTGTATTGGTTGCGGTAGACGCGAATGCGCGCCCGGCGGGCGCACAAGACCGCGGATTCTAGCATGCGGCCCCGTGGGCCGCGGCGCGCGTCAGTGCCCGGCGTGCTGGTGCGTGAGCCGCAGGTTCAGCAGGTGCGCGCCGGCCAGCAGCAGACCGCCGATCGTCATCACCACCGCATGGGTGAAGGTGTGGTCGTGCAGGTGCGTGAACGCACCGGCCCACACCATCGCCAGGCCGGGCAGCAGCAGGAACCAGGCGCGGAACCCGCGATGCCGGCGATAGCCGATCGTCAGCGTCGTGAGCCCCAGCAGCGTCGCGAACACGACGAAGGCTTGGTCGATGTCCACCCAGCCGCCCAGATTCAGGCCCAGCGCGGGCAGCAACGCGAGCGCAAGCGGCAGCAGCGCGCAATGCACGGCGCACAGGAACGACGCCGCGAAACCGAGGCGGTCGGCGTGGCGCAGGGTGCGGCGCGATGTGGGGGTGACAGTCCGCTGCTGCACGAGGGGTCTCCTTCCTAGATCTGTAATTCTATAACAGCAAGCCCGTATCGCGCGTGTCGTCGCCCCCGCCGTTCATCGGCCGGCGTGCGGCGCGGTCCTACGCCGGCTCGGCAACCACGATGTAGTCGTGGCCATGACGCAGCGCGCCCTCCCGGGCGAGATGCGCCAGCGCCCGGGTGCGCAGGTCGGCCACGTGCGCGAGCAGCGGGGCCGCCAGCGAGCGGTCCCGCAGTTTGTCCACCGACCGCAGGCAGAGGTCGAGCTGGCTGTGCACGAAGCGTTCGCGGTAGCCGATCGGCACGGTCTGGGCGTCGACGACGCGGAAGCCGGCCTGCTCGAGATGACGCAACGACCAGTCCAGGGGGTACTCGCGGTACGGCTGCTCGCCGGCCAGCAGCAGGCAGGCGTCGCGCAGCCGACCGATCTCGTTGACCAGCCGACCCGCCGGATCCTCGGGCACGCCGTGCACGTAGGGCTCCAGACCGATCATGTAGAGCCGCCTGCCGACCAATGGGCGCAGGCGCGAGAACAGCCGGTCCTGCCAATAGGGCGCGAAGCCCTCGATCGCGCCGAGCAGGTAGTCGGCGAGCACGACGTCGTGACGCTCGCCGGCCAGCAGGCCGGGATCGGCCCAGTTGCCGACGACCAGTCGGTCCTGCTCGCGCATCCGCGTGCCGATCTCGGCACGCGTCTGGGCCGCCATCGATTCGGCGCCGGTGACCGCGGTCCAGCGCGCGGTCTCCAGCCCCAGCAGCCAGCGCATCGACGCGCGGCCGGTCCCGGCATCGAGCACCGCGCCCCACGGCCGGTGGCCATGGAGCGCGGTGATCCGGTCGTACAACGACACTCCGGCCTCAGAACGCGAGGCTGACGCCGAACGTCAGGTTGCGGCCAGGCAGCGGGACGGTATCGGCGAGGAACGAGGTGTGGTTCCAGATCTGCTCGTCGAGCAGGTTCGAACCGCGCAGGAACAGGCGCGTATTGCCGTCGGGCAGCCGGTAGTTCACCGAGAGGTTGAGCATGTCGTAGGCCGGCGACTCGGTCTCGAAGTCGGCGATGTCGCGCTGGGCGCTGGCATGGAAGTACTCGAGCTCGCCGCCGAACGCACCGATGTCGGCATTGAGGCGCGCGCCCAGGCGCGACGGCGGAATCCGCGGTACGTAGCCGCTGCCGTCGGCGAACTTCGCGGTGACCCGGTCGCCGAAGACGCCGACCGAGAACATGTCGTTGATCCGGTAATCGGCCTCGGCCTCGAATCCGCGGAACTCGGCATCGCTCTGCGTGTACTTGATCAGCCGGAAGTCCTCGAACCGGTCGAGCGTGCGCGCGTAGATGTAGCCGTCGAAATCATTGGCAAAGGCACCGACACTGAACGTCAGATCGCCCGCCGTCTTGCGCAACGTGAGCTCGTAGTTCTTCGACGATTCGTTGCCGTAATCGGCATTGTTCTCAAGTCCGCCGCACGTCAACGGATGCCCGACCAGGCCGCACTCGTAGGTGTTGGTGGCGAGGTGGACGCCGCGGGCATAGAGCTCCTGCGCGTGGGGCGCGCGCTCCGAGCGCGAGGCCGAGAACGTCAGCGACAGGTCGGGGCGGAAGCTCCAGATCGCCGCGCCCGAGAACGACGTGGCGGTGTCGCTGTACGACGGACGGCCGCGCGCATCGTCGATCGGATCGTGGTCAACCCACTCGTGGCGCGCGCCGAGCTCGAAATGCCACTGCTCGTTGAGATCGAGATGCTCGATGACGAACAAACCCGTCGTGCGCGTGTCGACGTCGGGCATGAAGGCCTCGACCCCGTCCGCACCGAATTCGGTGTCGGCGTGCTGCAGGCCGAACACGCCGGTCCACAGGCCGATCGGCGCATGCTCGAACTCCACGCGCGAATCGTGCCCCTTGTTGGTGAACGTGGTGGCGACCTCGCCCTCGTCGAGCTCGTCGTGCTTGTAATCGGTGTAGCTGGAGCGGAAACGCACGCGCGAAATGCCCGCGAACGGATCGCGGTACTCGCCGCGCAGGTCGAAGCGCTTGCTCTCCAGATCGACGATGGCCACATGTTCGTGCCCGTGATCGTGGTCATGATCGTGGTCGTGGCCGTCGTCGTGGCCATGATCGTGCGAACCGCAATGCAGCGCGCTGCCGTGCGGGTGGCAGCCTTCGTACTCGTGGCTGTGACCGGGCAGACCGTAATCCTCCTCGCGGTACGAGTAGGCCAGACCCACATAGCCCTTGTCGCCCACCCACGACAGCCCGACGCTGCTGTTGCGCGAATCGCTGAAGGTGCCGTCCACGCGTGCCTCGTCGAGGCCCGGCGCGCGGTAGTCCTCGGTATCGCGGCGGGAGGTTTCGACGTGCAGCACGAGGTTGGAACCCAGCTGCGCCGACACGCCCGCGCCGAACGCGCGCTCGTCGGCGACGGAATTGCCGCGCAGCACGAAGCGGCCGGACAACCCGCCCTCGGGAAGCTCGGTCGGCACCTTGTTGTCGAGCACGTTGACCACACCGCCGATCGCGCCACCGCCGTAGAGCAGCGTCGCCGGGCCGCGCAGCACCTCGATGCGCTCGCCCAGCAGCGGATCTACCGTCACCGCGTGGTCGGGCGAGATGTCGGACGCGTCGAGCACGGCCGAACTGTCGGACAGCACCTTGACGCGCGGTCCGACCTGACCGCGGATCACCGGCCGGCTGGCGCCGGCGCCGAAGGTGTCGGCGTGCACGCCGGGCTGGCCCGACAGCGCCTCGCCCAGCGTGGCCGCGCCACTGGCGACGACGTCGTCTCCGGAGATCACGCTGACCGGCGATGCGATCCGATTCGGATCCTCTGCGATGCCGATCACCTGGATCGGCCGCAGGTCGGTGACCTTGTCGTCGCCGTCGGTGGCGACGTCCAGAGCCATGGCGGGAGCGGCGCTCAGCGAGGCGCCGAGCAGGATGCAGCGGATCGCGGCACCCAGGGGATGAAGGGTCTTGGTCATGCGGAGTCCGTAATCGTTGGCTGGAGCGGTGGCCGCAAGGCCACGATCTGGTAATGATATACCATTACAAATCACGGACAACGATTTTTTAGCACTCTCCCGCCGCATGACTGGGTCGTCGCGGCTGCCTCCAGCGGATCAGGTCCGGTCGCGCGCACCGGCTCCCGCGGCGGTCACGCGCGCTGGGCCACGCTGCACGCTTCGCACAGGCCGTGCACCTCCAGGGTCTGCGCCTGCGGCACGAAGCCCAGCGCGCGCGCGCGCGCATCGAGCGAGGCGACGACCGCCTCGTCCTCCAGTTCGACCGCGCTGTGGCAGCGATCGCAGATCAGGAACGGCACCGAGTGCTGCGCGGTGCTGGGATGGTGGCAGGCGACGAATGCGTTGACCGACTGCAGCTTGTGGATGAAGCCGTTGGCGAGCAGGAAATCCAGCGCGCGGTAGACGGTCGGCGGCGCCGCCGCACCGGGCCCGTCGCCCTCGCGGACCTGGTCGAGCAGGTCGTAGGCCTTCAGCGGCTTGCCGGCCTTGGCGATCAGCCCGAGCACGTGGGCGCGGATCGGCGTCAGCCGCAGTCCGCGCTCACTGCAAGCGCGCTCGACGGCTCGAACGAAGCCGGCCGCGTCGTCGACGTGGTGGTGCGGATCGGTGCAGGCGTTGGCGTGTCCCATCCCATGATGATGGCGGTCGCGGGACGGGGACTCAAGCGGCCCCGGCGTCCGGGGCGCGCCGGGCGTGGCCGCGCCCGCAGGCGGCCCGACCTTGCGTCGACCCACTGCGCCCCGCGTACGGCGCCGGAGCGCGCACGCACGCCTGCCCGGACGCCGATCGCGCGTTCAGGCGTCGGGCGTCATCGCGATCGCGGCGTCGATCCGGCGCAGGGCTTCGTCCCGCCCGGCCAGGTACACGGTGTGGCCGATGTCGGGGCTGACCTGGGTGCCGGTGATCGCGACGCGCATCGGCTGGGCGACCTTGCCCATGCCCAGCCCGAGCGCCTCTGCGGTCTCGCCCAGGGCCGTACCGATCGCCTCGGCCGACCAGGCCGGCAGTGCGGCGATGCGCGCGCGCGCATCGGCCAGCGGGGCCCGCGCCTCGGCCTTGAGGTGCTTGGCGACGGCCTTGTCGTCGTAGCCCGCCAGCGGGCGGTACCAGACCGCCGCGCGCTCGGACATCTCCGTGAGCGTCTGCACGCGGTCGCGCAGCGCGACGACGACGTCGGCCGGCGCCGGGCCGTTCGACAGGTCGTAGCCGTCGTGGCGCAGGTGCCATTCCAGATGCGCGGCGACCGCGGCCGGATCGTCGGACTTCAGGTACTGCTGGTTCAGCCAGCCCAGCTTGGCCGGGTCCAGACGCGAGGCCTTGGCGTTGACGTCCTTCAGATCGAACAGCGACCGCATCTCGTCGATCGAGAAGATCTCCTGGTCGCCATGCGACCAGCCCAGCCGCACCAGGTAGTTGAGCAGCGCGTGCGGCAGGTAGCCGGCGTCGCGGTACTGCATGACGTCGGCCGCACCGGTGCGCTTGGACAGCTTGGCGCCGTGTTCGTCGAGGATCATCGGCAGGTGCGAGAACGCCGGCGGCTCGGCGCCGAGCGCGCGGTAGATGTTGATCTGCCGCGGCGTGTTGTTGACGTGGTCGTCGCCGCGCACGACGTCGGTGATGCCCATGTCCAGGTCGTCGACGACGACCGCGAAGTTGTAGGTCGCGTAGCCGTCGGGGCGGAAGAGCACCAGGTCGTCGAGCTCGCTGTTGGCGATCTCGATCCGGCCCTTGACCTTGTCGTCCCACGCGACCGTGCCCTCGAGCGGGTTCTTCAGGCGGGTGACGCGGTTCGGGTCCTCGCGGCGCGGTTCGCCGCGATCGCGGTAGGCGCCGTCGTAGCGCGGCTTGTCGCCGCGGGCCATCGCCGCCTCGCGCATCGCGTCGAGCTCGGCCTTGGACTCGTAGGCGTAGTAGGCCTTGCCATCGGCGACGAGTTGCTCGGCGACCTCGCGATAGCGGTCGAGCCGGTGGGTCTGGTAGATCGGGCCCTCGTCGTAGTCCAGGCCGAGCCAGTCCATCGCTTCCAGGATCGCGTCGATCGCGGCCTGCGTGCTGCGTTCGCGGTCGGTGTCCTCGATGCGCAGCACGAACTGCCCGCCGCGGCGGCGCGCCTCCAGCCAGCAGTACAGCGCGGTGCGCGCGCCGCCGATGTGCAGGTAGCCGGTGGGACTGGGCGCGAAGCGGGTACGGCAGGTCATGCGGACGCTCGGAACGGGGAAACCGCGCATTCTACCCGGCGCGCCCCGGCCACCGGGACGCGCCCCGGACCGGGCAGGCTTCTACAATGGCGCGATGACGACCTACTTCCTGTCCGACCTGCACCTCGACCCGGCGCGGCCGGCGATCACCGAGCTGTTCGCCGCGTTCCTCGACGGCGAAGCGCGGCAGGCCGAGGCGCTGTACGTGCTCGGCGACCTGTTCGAGTCGTGGGTCGGCGACGACGATCCGTCCGAGGCCGGCGCGCTCGTCGCCGGGCGCCTGCGCGCCCTGGCCGACGCCGGCGTGCCCGTGGCGTTCATGCACGGCAACCGGGACTTCCTCGTCGGCGACGCCTGGGCGCGCCGGGCGGGCCTGCGGATCCTGCCCGATCCGGCGGTGATCCTGCTCCACGGCCGTCCGGTGCTGCTGACCCACGGCGATCTGCTGTGCACCGACGACGTCGAGTACCAGGCGATCCGCGCCCAGACCCGCGACCCGCGCTGGCAGGCGCAGATGCTCGCCCAGCCGCTGGCCGCACGGCTGGCGTTCGCGCAGCAGGCACGCGCGGCCAGCCAGGCGCGCGCCGGCGCGCTGCGCGAGGCCGGCACGATGGAGACCGTCACCGATGTCGCGCCCGCGACGGTCGCCGAGTGGTTCGTCCGCTACGGCGTCGACACGATGATCCACGGCCACACCCACCGCCCCGCGATCCACGACCTGCAGGTCGCCGGCCGCGCCTGCCGCCGCATCGTGCTCGGCGACTGGTTCGAGCAGGGCTCGCTGCTGCGCGCGTTCCCCGACGGCCGCTTGGACCTGTCGGCGCTGGCCACTTGAGCGATGACACGCCGTAGGAGCGGCGCTTGTGCTTGCATCCCCTTTTCGGGGGCGCGCGATGAGGCACTGCCGGGGAAGCCCATCGCGCGCAAGCGCGCTCCTACGGACGATGTCCTCTAGCCGTTGGCGACGGCCTGCAATGCGGCCAGTTCCTCGGCGCTGAAGCCTGCGGCGGCGCGGGCGTCGAGGTTGAACGGGCCGTGCAGCGCCGCGCGCGCGTAGTCGGCCAGCAGTTCGCGGAACCTGGGTTCGGGATCGATGCCGTCGCGCGCGCAGTACCAGCGGAACCAGCGGCTGCCGGCGGCGACGTGCGCGACCTCCTCGCGCAGGATGATCTCGAGGATGTCGGCGGTCGCGTGGTCGCCGAGCGCGCGCAGCTTGACGATCATGCCGGGGGTCACGTCCAGGCCGCGGGCCTCGAGCACGCGCGGCACCAGCGCCATGCGCGCCAGGCCGTCGTGCGCGGTCTTCTCGCACATCTCCCACAGCCCGTTGTGCGCGTCGAAGTCGCCGTAGTCGTGGCCGAGTTCGCGCAGGCGGTCGCGCAGCAGCACGAAGTGCCGCGCCTCGTCGTCGGCGATCGCGACCCAGTCGGCGTAGAACGCGTCGGGCAGGTCGCGGAAGCGATAGACCGCGTCCCAGGCCAGGTCGATCGCGTTGAGCTCGATGTGCGCGATCGCATGCACGAACGCCGCGCGTCCCTCGTCGCTGCCCAGGCCGCGTCGCGGCAGTTCGCGCGGATGCACCAGCCGCGGGCGCGGCGGCCGGCCGGGCATCCGGATCGGCTCGGGCGGTGGCGGGTCGACCGGCAGCGGCAGCGCGCCGGCACGCTGCCGTGCGGCATGGTGGCGGGTCAGCGCGACCTTGGCATCGGGATCGCACGCGTCCAGGCACTGGCGCGCCGCGGCCAGCAGGTCGGGCGCGTCGGGCACCGCCGCGCTCACGCGCGGCGCTTGTTCTTGGCCTCGTCCGACCGCAGCTGCTGGAGCCGTTCGAAATAGCCCGGCTCGATGCCGGTCACGTACTCGCCGCTGAAGCACGAGCTGTCGAAGCGCAGGTCGGGGCACTTGGGCCCCGCCACCGCCGATTCCAGATCGGCCAGGTCCTGGTAGATCAGCCAGTCGCAGCCCAGGAACGCCTCGATCTCGGCCTCGGTGCGGTTGTGCGCGACCAGTTCGTCCACCGACGGCATGTCGATGCCGTAGATGTTGGGGTGGCGCACCGGCGGCGCGGCGGACGCGAGGTAGACCTTCTTGGCGCCGGCGTCGCGCGCCATCTGCACGATCTGCTTGGACGTGGTGCCGCGCACGATCGAATCGTCGACCAGCAGCACGACACGGTTGCGGAACTCCAGCGGGATCGGATTGAGCTTGCGCTTGACCGACTTCGCGCGCTCGCCCTGCCCCGGCATGATGAAGGTGCGGCCGACGTAGCGGTTCTTGATGAAGCCCTCGCGGTACTTCACGCCGAGCACGTTGGCGATCTCCAGCGCGGAGTCGCGCGAGGTGTCCGGGATCGGGATCACGGTGTCGATGTCGTGGTCCGGGCGCAGCCGCAGGATCTTCTCGCCGAGCGTCACGCCCATGCGCATGCGCGCCTTGTGCACCGAGATGTTCTCGATCATCGAGTCGGGCCGCGCGAAGTACACGTACTCGAAGATGCACGGCGCGTGCGCCTGCCGCGGCGCGCACTGGCGGTGGTGCAGCTCGCCGCGCGCGGTGACGACGATGCCCTCGCCGGGCTCGACGTCGCGCAGCCGCTCGAAGCCGAGGATGTCGAGCGCGACCGACTCCGACGCGACCGCGTACTCGGTGCCTTCCGCGCTCTCGCGCCGGCCCAGCACCAGCGGCCGGATGCCGTGCGGATCGCGGAACGCGACCAGGCCCAGGCCCAGCACGGTCGCCACGACGGCGTAGCCGCCGCGCGCGCGGCGGTTGACGCCCTCGACGGCCCGGAACGCGGCCTCGGGCGTGAGCGCCTTCTCGCGGTCGAGCTCGTGCGCGAAGACGTTGAGCAGCACCTCCGAGTCCGACTCGGTGTTAACGTTGCGGCGGTCGGTCTCGAACACCTGCTGGCGCAGCTGGTCGGTGTTGACGAGGTTGCCGTTGTGCGCGAGCGCGATGCCGAACGGCGAATTGACGTAGAACGGCTGCGCCTCGTCGCTGCCCTCGCTGCCGGCGGTGGGATAGCGGCAGTGCGCGATGCCGACGCGGCCGCGCAGCAGCGCCATCGCCTTGGCGTCGAACACGTCGCGCACCAGGCCGTTGCCCTTGTGCACGCGCAGCGCGGTGCCGTTGGCGGTGGCGATGCCGGCCGCATCCTGCCCGCGGTGCTGCAGCACCGTCAGGCCGTCATACAGCGCGCCCGCGACTTCCGAGGTTCCGACGATCCCGACGATCCCGCACATGGCGATTCCAGTCCTGCTGGGCGCGCGACGCGCGCCGTTGAAAGAGAGTGTGGCGGTGCGCGCCGCCCCGCGGCATCAGGGATGCGGACGCACCAGGCCGTCGATACCGACCTTCGCGCGCACCTGCGCCTTGAGCTGGTCGGCCTCGCCGCGGCTGGCGACGGGCCCGGCCTTGACCCGGGTCAGGCGTCCCTTGTCTGTGGTGACGCCCTCGGTGAACGCGGTGACGCCAGCCGCGCGCAGCCGGTCGCGCAGGCGCTCGGCGTCCGCGGCGTTGCTGAAGGCGCCGAGCTGCACGACGAAGCCGACGCCCGCCGTGGGTGCCGGGGCAGGCGCCGCGGCGGGCGGCGACGGCGGCGCCGCTGGCTTTGGCGCGGGGGACGGCGGCGTCTGCGCCGACCGCGCGGGCTCGGCAGCCGGCGTCGCGGCCGGGGCACGCGGCGCGGGCGCGGACGAAGTCGACGCGGCGGGGGCGGCCGCGGCATCGAGCGCGACCACGCGCGGGCTGACGTCGTCGCGCACCTGCGCGGCACGCAGACGCACGATCTCGGCCTCGGCGCGGCTGGCGTAGGGGCCCAGCCGCACGCGCTGCGCCGGCCGCCCGTTGAGCGTGAACGCTTCGCGGTAACCGGTCAGCGACGACTGGCCGAGCTGGCGCAGGATCGCCTCGGCATCGGCCTCGGTGGCGAACGCGCCGTAATGGACCGCGTAGCCGCCGCCGGCGGTCGTCGGCGGCAGCGGTTCGTCCTGTGCGCCGGTCTCGACCGTCGGCAGCGCCTCGCCGCCGGCCGGGGCCGTCGTCGTGGCGGGGGCGGCCGCACCGCCGCGCGATGCGCCTTCGGCGAGCACGCCGCCCGCGGGCGCCGGGGCCGGGGCGACCAGCGGCAGGTCCACGGTCTTGTACTGCCCGTCCGGCGCATCCGGCAGCTCGAGCGGCATGTCGGGCAGCCCGCTGGCGGGCGCCGGCCCCTTGACCAGCATCGGCAGGAAGATCACGGCCAGCGCGATCAACACGGCGGCACCGATCAGGCGCTGTTTCAGTCCAGGCGTCATGCAGGAAGGCGCAGGCGGGGGGATCGGCGCGATTATACGCGCCGCGACCGCCGGCTTCTTAACCCCGGCCCTGCAAGCGGGCCAGCGCCGCGGCGGCGGTGTGGAACGAACCGAACACCAGCACCCGGTCCCCTGGACGCGCCTGCGCGAGCGCCTGCACGAGCGCGCCCGCCACGTCGGCCTCGCACCGCGCGCGCGCGGCGGCGGTGCCGGCCAGGCGTGCGCGCAGCGCCTCGGCCGGCTGGCTGCGCGCGCCCGCATCGTCGAGCCCGGCCAGCCACCAGTCGTCGACCGCGGGCGCGAGCGCCGCGACCACGCCGCCCGCGTCCTTGTCGGCGAGCGCGGCATAGACCGCGAGCGTCCGGCCCCGGGCCGGCGCGGCGCGCAGCCACTGTGCCAGCGCGTCCGCGGCCTGCGGGTTGTGCGCGACGTCGACGACGAGCTCGACGCCGTCGCGCTCGAAGCGCTGCAGACGCGCGGCGACGCGGGCGCCGGCAATGCCCGCCGCGAGCGCGGCGTCGGGCACGTCGGCGTCGAGCGCGCGCAGCGCCGCCACCGCGACCGCGGCATTGCGCAACTGGACCGGCGCGGCCAGCGCGGGCATCGGCAGCTCGACCTCGTAGCCGACCTCGCGCCAGGTCCAGCGCCCCGCGTCGGCCGGTGCGAACAGGAAGTCGCTGCCGGCGCGGATCGCGACCGCGCCGATGCGGTAGGCATGCTGCAACACGCTCGCCGGCGGATCGTCGTCGCCGATCACCAGCGGCCGCCACGGCCGCGCGATGCCGGCCTTCTCCAGGCCGATCGCCTCGCGGTCGCTGCCCAGCCAGTCCTGGTGGTCGATGTCGACAGTGGTCACGACCGCGACGTCGGGATCGACGATGTTGACCGCGTCCAGCCGGCCGCCGAGGCCGACCTCCAGGATCGCCAGGTCCAGCCCGGCGCGCGCGAACAGCCACAGCGCCGCCAGCGTGCCGGTCTCGAAGTAGGTCAGCGGCGTGTCGCCGCGTGCGGCCTCGACCGCCTCGAAGGCTGCGACCAGCGCGGCGTCGTCGACGTCGGCACCGTCGATGCGCACGCGTTCGTTGTAGGCCAGCAGGTGCGGCGAGGTGTAGGCGCCGACGCGCCAGCCGGCCGCGCGCGCGATCGCCTCGATCAGCGCGACGGTCGAGCCCTTGCCGTTGGTGCCGGCGACGGTCACGACCCGGGTGGCCGGGCGGCCGCAGCCCAGCCGCGCGTTGACCGCGGCGACGCGCGCCAGGCCCAGTTCGATTTCGGTCGGGTGGCGCGCCTCGATGCGCGCGAGCCAGTCGGCGAGAGTGTTCGGCATGGCGCGATTGTAGGCGCGCAGCCGCCCTCGCCTGTAGGCGCGCGCTCGCGCGCGACGGGCTTTCCCGGACATGCCCTTCGCGCGCGAGCGCTCCTACGGCATCACAGCGCGCGGTGGACCGCCTCGCCGAAGAACGCGGTGTGGTGCGCGCAATCGTTCAGGCGGACCACGTCGAGACGGTCGACATCCGGGCCCTCGAGCAGGTTGAGCGTGGTCGGCGCCTGCCGGAAGGTCCACAGCTTCGCCAGCGGGATGCCGAGCACGCGGCACAGGATCACGCGGTTGACCGCATCGTGCGCGACGATCAGCGCGGTGTCGTCCGCGCCCAGGCCCGCGACCGCGCGCGCGAATGCCGGCCAGGCGCGGTCGAGCACCTGCTGCAGCGACTCGCCGCCCGGCATCTGCACGGTGTCGGGTGCGTCGCGCCACGCGGCCAGCCGCTCGGGATCGCGTTCGCCGATCTCGGTCGCGAGCAGGCCTTCCCAGGTCCCGTGCGCGATCTCGGCCAGGCCGGCATCGGTCGTCAACAGGGATTCACGCTCGGCGCCCAGCGCCAGGCGCGCGGTACGGTTCGCGCGCGACAGCGGCGAACTGACCGCCCGGTCGATGCGCACGTCGGCCAGCCGCGCGCCGAGCAGCGTCGCCTGGCGCTCGCCGACCGGCGAGAGCGGGATGTCCTCCTGCCCCTGGTAGCGGCCTTCGGCGTTCCACGGCGTTTCGCCGTGGCGGGCAAGCAGGATTCTCATGCGCGGCTCCTCGGATGCGGGCGCGCCAGTCTACGGGAGCGTCCCGCCGTTGTAGGAGCGCGCTTGGGCGCGATGGGCGCTCCCAGGGCCCGGTCGCGCGCGAGGAACTCTCCGGGGAAAGCCCATTCGCGCGCGAGCACGCTCCTACGGGGAGTGCGTGGATCAGCGCGCCGGCGCGGCGCCCATCTCCTGCAGCAGGCGCGGCGCGGGGTCGACCTCCTGCATCACCCAGCGGATGTAGCGCTGGTCGACCGAGATCGTCCGGGTCATCGCCGGGTCGAACACCCAGTTCGAGACCACCGCGTCCCAGGTCATGTCGAACAGCAGCCCGGTCAGGCGGCCGTCGGCGTCGAGCACCGGCGAGCCGGAATTGCCGCCGGTGACGTCGAGGTCGGCCAGGAAGTTCACCGGCACCGTGCGCAGCCGACGGTCGGCCAGGCCGCCGTGGCGGCCGGCGGCGATCGCGTCGAGCTGCGCTCTGGGCGCGTCGAACGGCTCGGCCCCGGTCGCCTTGGCGGGAATCTCCTCGAGCCGGGTGAACGGGGTCTGCGCGCGGCCGGCCTGGTCGGTGTAGCCGACGACGTTGCCGAAGGTGATGCGCAGCGACGAATTGGCGTCGGGGTAGACCGCCTCGCCGCGGCTGGCACGGTAGTCGGCGACCGCCTGCAGCGCGGTCGGCTGGAGCACCAGCAGGTCGCCGGCCCGGGCCTTGGCCTCCTGCTCGATCCGCAGCAGCTCGGGCACGACCGCCGCGGCGTACTGCAGCGCCGGGTCGCGGCTGCGCAGGAACGCATGGCGGTCGGCCGCGAACCACTTCAGGCGCTCGTCGCTGTCGCCCAGCCGGCTGCGCTCGAGCCGGTCGAGCGCCCGCTCGATCGCCGCCGCGTCGTGGCCGCCGAGGAACTGGTCGATCGCCGCGACCCGCTGGCCGGCCGGCAGCTGCACGTACTGCTGCAGCGCGTAGCGGGTCAGCGCGCGGTCCATCGCCGGCACGTAGCGCCGGTCCATCTGCCGCAGGCTGCCCTCGATCACCGGCAGGTCGCGCTGCTGGTAGCCCTGCTCGCGCATCGCGTCGGGCCGCTCCTTCTCGATCGCCAGCCGGTACAGGCGCACCGCGGTCGACAGCACGCCGCTGTTGTCGAGCAGCGAGAGCACCAGGTCGCGCTCGCGCGTGGCCTGCGCCTGGGCCTCGAGCGCGGCGATGCGCGCCTGGGCCTCGAGCGCCGGCCGCCCCGCCTCGCCGCGGCCCTGCAGCCACGTCTGCACCGCGGCCGCCTCGCCCTGCTTGCGGGCCAGCGCGCCGATGCGTTCGAAGCCCTGCAGCTGGCCCTCGTAGTTCTTCAGCGTGTTCTGCCAGCCGCGCACGACGCTGGCGTAGCGCACCTCGATCTCGGGATCGTTCTTGCCCTGCGCCTCGACCAGGTCGATCAGCGCCCGGTAGTGGCGACTGACCTGCGGATAGCGCCAGGCCACGGTCTCGGAGAACTCGCTGGCCGAGGCGTAGCGGCTGGTGCGGCCGGGGTAGCCGGCGACCATCACGAACTCGCCTTCGCGCAGCGGCCTGTCGGCCAGGCGCAGGAAGCGCCGCGGCGTGTAGGGCACGTTGTCGGCGGCGTACTCGGCCGGGCGGCCGTCGCGGCCGACGTAGGCACGGTAGAACGCGAAGTCGCCGGTGTGGCGCGGCCACATCCAGTTGTCGACGTCGCCGCCGAAGCTGCCGATGCCGCCGGCGGGCGCATAGACCAGCCGCACGTCGCGGATCTCGAGGTTGCGGAACAGCCGGTAGCTGTTGCCGCCCAGGAAGCTGTAGAGCCGGCAGCGATAGCCCGGTTCGGCCTCGCAGCGCGCGACCAGCGACTTCTCGACCGCGTCCAGCGCCGCGGTCCGACCCAGGCCGTCGGCCGCCGCGTCGATCGCCGCCCGGACCTCGGCGGTGACGTCCTGGATGCTGTCGAGCGCATAGATGCGGGCGTTGGGCCCGGCCGAGATCTCCTCGCCCGGCGTCGCGGCATTGAAGCCGTCGCGCATCAGGTTCTTCTCGGGCGTGGAATTGAGCTGGATCGCGCCGTAGGCGCAGTGGTGATTGGTGATCGCCAGCCCCTGCGGCGAGACGAAACTGGCGGTGCAGCCGCCCAGCGACACCACCGCGCCCAGCGGATCGCCGGTCAGGTCGGCCAGGCGGTTGGCGTCGAGCCGCAGGCCGGCCTTGCGCAGCGCCGGCGAAATCTCCGGCAGCTGCTGCGGGACCCACATGCCCTCCCCGGCGACGGACGGTTGACTGCAGCTGAGGAAGACGCCCAGCAGCGTCGCGGCCAGTAGCGGATGGCGCATGGTGGTCCTGTCGGTCGTGGCGGGGCGCCAAGTCTAGAACGTGCCGCCGGTGGCCGGCCAACCCGGACCGGGCCGGGCGCCCCGCGGCGACGGTGCGGTGCAGCAGGGCCGCCGTCGCGCGGCCCGTATAATCGCCGCTCTTTTTCCGCCCCCGCAGGCAAGACGACGATGACCCGGACGATGAAGGCGCTGGTCAAGCGCGAGGCCACCAAAGGCATCTGGATGGAAGAGGTGCCGGTGCCGGCGCCGGGTCCGAACGACGTGCTGATCAAGCTCGAGAAGACCGCGATCTGCGGCACCGACCTGCACATCTACCTGTGGGACGAGTGGAGCCAGCGCACGATCCGCCCCGGCCTGGTCATCGGCCACGAGTTCGTCGGCCGCATCGTCGAGCTCGGCTCGGCGGTCACCGGCTACACGGTCGGCCAGCGCGTGTCCGCCGAGGGCCACCTGGTCTGCGGCCACTGCCGCAACTGCCGCGCCGGCAAGCCGCACCTGTGCCCGAACACGGTGGGCATCGGCGTGACCCGCGACGGCGCATTCGCCGAGTACATCGCGATGCCGGCGACCAATCTGTGGCCGATCCCCGACCAGATCCCGTCCGAGCTGGCGGCGTTCTTCGACCCCTACGGCAACGCCGCGCACTGCGCGCTGGAGTTCGACGTCGTCGGCGAGGACGTGCTGATCACCGGCGCCGGCCCGATCGGCGTGATGGCCGCGGGCATCTGCAAGCACATCGGCGCGCGCAACGTCGTGGTGACCGACGTCAACGACTACCGCCTCAAGCTGGCCGCCGACATGGGCGCCACGCGCGTGGTCAACGTCAGCAACACCTCGCTCAAGGAGGTCATGGCCGACCTGCACATGGAGGGTTTCGACGTCGGCCTGGAGATGAGCGGCAACCCACACGCGTTCAACGACATGCTCGACTGCATGTACCACGGCGGCAAGGTCGCCCTGCTCGGCCTGCTGCCCAAGGGCGCGGGCATCGACTGGGACCGGATCATCTTCAAGGGCCTGACCGTCCAGGGCATCTACGGGCGGAAGATGTACGAGACTTGGTACAAGATGACCCAGCTCGTGCTGTCGGGCTTCCCGCTGGGCAAGGTGCTCAGCCATCAGCTGCCGGTCGACGACTTCCAGAAGGGCTTCGACCTGATGGAATCGGGCAAGTCGGGCAAGGTCGTCCTCAACTGGACCTGAGCTGCGCCCGAGGCGCGCGTGTGCAAGTCCGCCGCATGACGTCCGGCACGTTCGGCGATCGTCAATCCGTTGCAGGCTCGCTGGAATCGACAACCACAGGAGGTGGGGCATGCGGCATGGACACACGTGCGCTCGACTTTTCGCAGCGACCGCACTGGCACTGATCGCGCCTGCCGCCTTCGCTGCCGAAACGCCGACCTGCCCTGAGGTTGCCGCGCCGCCGGCGCCGGTATGCCTGGCCACGATGCAGGGACTCGCGTACGCCGACACCGAGGCTGACGCGCAGATGGCGGCGGAGGCGATCCAGAGCGCTGCAACGCAGTTCAGCAGCGCATTCGGGCGCGCGTTGGCGCCCGGCATGCTGGTGTTGAGCGCCACGTTCGACGACGAGCAGGCCCAACGCTTCGCCCGTGATCACAACCTCGGGTTCTGGCAGGTCTGGCTGTCACCTGCCGACAAGCGGGCCCAGGTCGAGACGGTGATGCGCCGCGCCAATCCAAATCCCGATGCCGACCGCGTTGCGCAGGTCCTTGGCCACTTGCAAGCGCAGCATTTGAACACCCTGCGCCACGAGCTCGGCCATGCGCAGTACCGCGCCGCCTACTGGCCCGATGCCGAGTCCGTCGACGGCCAGTATGGGACGCCCGCTCCGGACTGGCTGGAGGAAGCCGCAGCGGTGCGCATGGAAGGAGATGCGGCCCGTGCGCAATACGAGCGCAACTTCTTCGCCGCCCTTCGGACAGAATCACCGGCCGTCCTTCCACTCGCGCAGTTTCTGGCCCACACGCACCCGGTCGTTGCGCAGCGGCAGGCGTTGATGCAATCAAGCGGCGTCCAGACCCCTTCCGGCATCCAGGTGATGACGATGTCCGGCGACGGCGCGCGGGCGGCCAGCCTGTTCTACTCGCAATCGATGCTGTTTGCCGACTTCCTCGACCAGACAAGCATCCAGCCGCACATCCTCGGCGCCATCAGCGACGCGATCGCGGCGGGCGCGGATTTCGAGTCCTGGCTTGCCGACACAGGCGCTGTCTACGGCCTGCCGGGCGATATCGCCGCCTTGCAGACGGCCTGGGACGCGTGGTGCACGGCACGCGCGGGCGGCGCACACGAGGCTGCCGGGTAAACTGCGCGCATCGCCTCTTCTTCCGGATCGCCCGATGTCCCTGACCGACCGCTACGCCGACACCCTCGACGAGATCCGCGACGCCGGCCTGTTCAAGTCCGAGCGCGTGATCACCGGCCCGCAGTCCGCGCAGATCACGCTGGCCGACGGGCGCACGGTGCTGAACTTCTGCGCCAACAACTACCTGGGCCTGGCCGACCACCCTGACATCATCGCCGCGGCCAAGGAGGCGCTCGACACGCATGGCTTCGGCATGGCCTCGGTGCGCTTCATCTGCGGTACGCAGGACCTGCACAAGCAGCTCGAGAAGACCATCGCCGACTTCTTCGGCAAGCAGGACACGATCCTGTACGCGGCTTGCTTCGACGCCAACGGCGGGCTGTTCGAGCCGCTGCTCGGCGAGGACGACGCGATCATCAGCGACGCGCTCAACCACGCCTCGATCATCGACGGCGTGCGGCTGTGCAAGGCCAAGCGCTACCGCTACGCCAATTGCGACATGGCCGACCTGGAGGCGCAGCTCGAGCAGGCGCGCGCCGACGGCGCGAAGACCATCCTGATCACGACCGATGGCGTGTTCTCGATGGACGGCTTCATCGCGCCGCTCGACGAGATCACCGCACTGGCGCACAAGTACGACGCGCTGGTGCACATCGACGAATGCCATGCGACCGGCTTCCTCGGCGCCACCGGGCGTGGGTCGGCCGAGGTCAAGGGCGTGCTGGAGAAGATCGACATCATCACCGGCACGCTCGGCAAGGCGATGGGCGGCGCGCTGGGCGGCTTCACGACCGCGAAGGCCGAGGTCATCGAGCTGCTGCGCCAGCGCTCGCGCCCGTACCTGTTCTCCAACTCGCTGCCGCCGCACGTGGTCGCCGCCGGCATCAAGGCCTTCGAGATGCTGGACGCGGCCGGCGAGCTGCGTGAGCGGCTGGTCGAGAACACCCGCTATTTCCGCGAGCAGATGACCGCGGCCGGGTTCGACGTGCGCCCCGGCACCCACCCGATCAGCCCGGTGATGCTCTACGACGCCAAGCTGGCGCAGCGCTTCGCCGAACGTCTGCTCGAAGAAGGCATCTACGCGATCGGCTTCTTCTTTCCGGTCGTGCCCAAGGACCAGGCCCGCATCCGCACCCAGATCAGCGCGGCGCACACGCGTGCGCAGCTGGACCGCGCGATCGATGCGTTCACCCGCATCGGCCGCGAACTGGGCGTGCTCGCCGCCTGAGACGCGCCGCGCGGGGGACCACGCGCGGCGGCGGCATCGGCGCGCGCCCGCCCGGCCGGCACTAGGCGCGCTCGCGTGCCGCGGGTGCCGAGTGCGGCGCCAGGCGCTCGACCTCGTCGGGCGCGAGTTCGCGCCAGGCGCCCTTGGCCAGTTCGCCGAGCGCCACGCGCCCGATCGCCACGCGCACCAGCCGCAGCACGCCGACGTCGTGCGCGGCCAGGAGCCGGCGGATCTGCCGGTTGCGTCCCTCGTCGAGGACGATCTCCAGCCACGCGTTGCGTCCGCCCTGCCGCAATACGCGGGCCGAGGCCGCGCGCAGGTGTTGCCCGGCGTCCTCGACGCCGGCATGCAGGCCCGCCAGCAGCGCGGCGTCGGGCAACACGTCGACCTGCACGTGGTAGGTCTTGGACGGGCCCTGCTCGGGATCGGCGATCGACGCGGCCCACACCGGGTCGCTGGTGAACAGCAGCAGGCCCTCGCTGGCCTTGTCGAGGCGGCCGACCGGCGCGATCCACTCGAGACCCGCGCCGTCGAAGCAGCGGTAGACGGTGTCGCGGCCGCGCTCGTCGCGGGCGGTGGTCACCAGCCCGCGCGGCTTGTTGAGCATCAGGTAGCGGTGCGCCGTGCCGGTCGCCGCCAGACCGTCGACGACGATGCGCGCCTCGTCGAGCGCGACCGGGTGCTCGGGGTCGCGGACCAGTCGGCCGGCGACACGCACGCGTCCCTCGCGCACCCAGCGCTCGGCCTCGCTGCGCGAGCACAGCCCGCGCTTGGACAGCACCCGCGCCACCCCGTAGCGCGGCGTCCTGCCGCCGTTCATGCGCGCGGCGCGACCAGACAGACGAACGGCCCGCTCGCGCGGGCCGTCGATGTCGACGCGTCGAGGACGCGGATACTCATTCCGACGGCATCGCCGGTGCCGCGGCCGGGGCGGCCTCGGCCGGCGCGTTCGGATCGACGCGGCGACCGACGCTGTAGCCGTTCGCCTTGAGCCAGGCGTCGAAATCGTCGGCGGTCATGCGCTTGCCGCTCTGGGTCATGTTGAACCGGTACGGCGTGTTGTCGAACTCGGTCTGCTTGACGTACGCGGCCGGATCGCCAGGCTGGACCACGCCGGCGGCGGGCGTGGCCATCGCGACGTTCTGGCAGCGCTCGATCTCCAGCCGCAGCAGTACCTGGTCGACCGACTGCGCGTCGTCGTAGGCGCGCGACAGCACGGCGGTCGTGCCGAGGCGATAGTTGGGCGCGGCCAGTTCCGGCGACAGCGGCACCAGCGCGGTCGGCTGCAGCGGACGGGCGGCACGCGTGTCCAGGTCGGCGCAATCGGCTGCCTGGCCGGCAAGCGGAAGGGCGAGCAGAGTCGTCAACACGATGGCGCGCATAACTGGTCCCTGGAGTCGAATTGGCCTGAAGTGTATGCGCCAAGTCACCGCCCGACAAGGGAAATTCTGCTTTCACGCATTCACTTAGCGAGGACGCGGGCACGCTCCTTCCGCGGCGATGGCGGAAAAAGACGCAAAAAATCTCTTCTCCCAAATGCTCGAATGCGCATTCCACTTCTGATGGGCAGCGGCCTGCCAGCCGGAAGCCGCTCTCCCCTCGGTCAAGGCCGCTTCGCGGTCCGGCCACGCGAAGCACGCGTGGCCTTCGCATGGATGCGCGGCAATGCCGCCCACGCCATCCATTCTCACCCTGCCTTGACTCGGGCGCGCGCCATCGGTGGCGCGCTTGACGCGGCCACCGCCCGTCAGTCCGCTCCCGTAGACGTTTGCAACTTCACTTCGGATGGACTCGGAATCGCCCGCGGGGAGCAGCCGCCGGCCGGCGAGACGCGCGGTCCGGAGAAGAGCCCTTGATCAAGCGAGCAGAAGTTGGATTCCCTGACTTAGGCCAAGAACCAAAAAAGAAGCCCGGCGTGAGCCGGGCTTCTTCGTGTTGCTTCGCTGGCGCCAGAATCAGTTCTGGACGTTCAGCTCGGTGCGGCGGTTGCGCGCACGACCTTCCGGATTGTCCGAACCATCCGCGTTGGTGTTCGGCGCGATCGGACGGCTCTCGCCGTAACCGGTCGGGCCCACCAGGCGGTCGGCGGTGATGCCGTTGCTGGTCAGGTGGTCGTACACGGCCTTCGCACGGCGCTCCGACAGGCGCTGGTTGTAGGCGTCCGTACCGACGGAGTCGGTGTGGCCTGCAACCTCGACGCGCAGTTCGGGGTAGCGACGCAGGATCTCGACGGCCTCGTTCAGGATCGCCACCGCGTCGGGACGCAGCGTCGAACGGTCGAAGTCGAAGTTCACGCCGTTCAGGTCGATCGTGATCGGAGCCGGCGGCGGCGGAGCCGGGGCGGGAGCCGGCGGCGGCGGCGGCGGAGCCGGGGGAGCCGGCGGTGCCGGCGGCGGGCCGAGCGGGACCACGACGCCGACCGAGGCCAGCACGTCGCCGAAGTAGCTCTCGTTCGAGTTGTGCGGGTAGCCGGCCCAGTCACGCGAACCGTTGGCGGCGACGCTGCTGTCGTCGAAATCGGCGCGGTAGGCGACTTCCGCACGCACGGCGACGCGCTTGTCGAACGTGGTCTGCAGACCGGCGCCGACCTTGGCGGCGAAGTTGCCGTCCTTGCGCTCGCCCGGCGAGTTCGGGCTCGGGAACGCGCTGAACTCTTCTTCCGAGCGCTGGTAGCCGACACCTGCGAGCAGGTAGGGGTTCCAGCCACGGCCTTCGGAGATGAAGTGGTAGCGGAAGTCGATCGAGGCGCCGTACTGGCTCCAGTTCAGATCGGGGTTCGCGCCTTCGACGCTGCTGTCGAAACCGGGGTTCTGATAGTTCAGCTCACCGTCGATCGACCAGTTCGGGCTGATGAAACGACCAAAACCGATGGTGCCGAACGGGGTGTCGTCGGTGCGGCGGTCTTCGGCCTGGAAGTTGTAGCCGACGGAGCCGGTCAGGTACCAGCGGTCGTCGAACTCCTGGGCATTGGCGGCCTGCACCAAGCCGAGGCCGCCGAGCAGAGCGGCGCAGAGGAGTTTCTTATTCATGTTGTATCAGCTCCTGTTGAAGGGGGAATGCGTCATGGCATCGGTTTGAGGCGTCAAACGCACACGCCTTGGGGACATAGCCTAAAGTCAGCTGTGTGAAGGCGTCGTTAACGCTAACGTAACGGTTGAAAGATTCCAACGGAACGACACCTTACCGTTCATCCAGGCTTTGGTTAAGCCGGGAACTCCCAACGGCGCCGCATTGTCGTGATTCGATGTGCGCGTGGCGTCAAGAAACGACGGTCCCCGTCACCTGCCCCGGGTGCCGTCCGCCACCTGCACCCACGGCGGCGATCCGCCCAGTTCAGCCAGCAGGAACTCGACGAACGCCCGTGTGCGCGGCGGCACGAGCCGGCGCGCGGGCATGACCGCGTGGATGCCGCTCTGGGGCGGGGCGTGGCGGCGCAGCACGCGCACCAGCCTGCCGGCGCGCAGGTCGTCGGCGACGTGCCACACCGAGTGCATGGCGATGCCCTCCCCGGCCAGCGCCGCGTCGCGCAGGGTCTCGCCCAGCGTGCTCTCCATGCGGCCGGACACCACCACCTCGCTCCGCCCACCGCGCGCGTCGAGCAGCGTCCAGCGGTCCTGGCGGCCCTGGCTGCCGACCAGCAGCAGGCAGTCGTGGCGCACCAGGTCGGCCGGTACCCGCGGGTGGCCGCGCCGGCGCAGGTAGTCGGGCGAGGCGACCAGCACGCGGTCGTTGTCGGCGATGCGGCGCGCGACGAGCCGCGAGTCGTCGAGCGCGCCGATCCGGATCGCCAGGTCGAACCCCTCCCGGACCAGGTCCACCAGTTGGTCGCTCATGTGCACGCTCAGCCGCAGGGCGGGATGCAGGGCGAGGAACCGCGGCAGCAGCGGCGAGACGTGCTGACGGCCGAACGAGGCCGACATCGTCACCCGCAGCGTGCCCGCGATGCCGCGCCCGCCGCTCTCGCGCAGGCTCGCGGCGAGGCTGTCGAGGTCCTCGACCAGCGCGCGCCCGCGGGTGGCCAGTGCCGTGCCCTCAGCAGTGGGATGCAGCCGCCGCGTCGTCCGGTGCAGCAGGCGCACGCCGAGCGCGGCCTCCAGCCGCTTCAACCGCTGGCTGGCGACGGCGGGCGAGAGGTCGAGCGCCCGCGCGGCGGCACTGATCGAACCCAGGTCGACCACGCGCAGGAACAGGGCGATGTCGTCGAGGCGCTCCATCGATCTTCAATCTTTCGTTGAAAGTGATTGTCGATCCTAACCCTGTCTGTCCGGATCGCCGCTTTCGAGAATGGCCGCCTCTTTCCTCGCGCCGTTCCCCATGTCCCGTTCCGCATCCTCGCCCCGCATGCCGGTCGCGCTGTACGCGCTGACTGCCGGCGCCTTCGGCATCGGCACCACCGAGTTCGTGATCATGGGCCTGCTGACCCAGGTCGCGACCGACCTGCAGGTGAGCCTGCCGGCCGCCGGCCTGCTGATCTCGGGCTACGCGCTGGGCGTGTTCGCCGGCGCGCCGCTGCTCACGCTCGCGACCGGCCGGCTGCCGCGCAAGGCGGTGCTGATCGGGCTGATGGCGGTGTTCACCGTCGGCAACCTGGCCTGTGCGCTGGCGCCCGACTACGGCTGGCTGATGGCCGCGCGGGTGGTCACCTCGCTCGCGCACGGCACCTTCTTCGGCGTCGGCGCGGTGGTCGCCGCGGGTCTGGTGCCGGAGACGCGCCGCGCGAGCGCGATCTCGGTGATGTTCACAGGCCTGACGGTCGCCACCCTGCTCGGCGTGCCGGCCGGTGCGTGGCTGGGCCTGCATGCCGGCTGGCGCGCGACGTTCTGGGCGGTCGCGGCGATCGGCGTGCTGGCGACGTTCGTGATCGCGACACTGGTGCCGTCCGAACGCGAGGCCGCCTCGTCCGGCGGCGTGCGCCGCGCGCTCGCGGCGGTGTCGCGGCCGCCGGTCGCGCTCGGCCTGCTGACGACGACGCTCGGCTACGCAGGCGTGTTCACCGTGTACACCTTCGTCCAGCCGGTGCTGCTGGAGGTCACCGGCCTGCCCGAGACCGCGGTCTCGCCGGTGCTGCTGGTGTTCGGCATCGGCATGATCGCCGGCAACCTGCTCGGCGGCCGCGTCGCCGACCGTGCGCCGGTCGCCGCGATCCCGGCCACGCTGCTCGCGCTCGCCGCGGTGCTCGCGCTGCTCGGCCCGGCGATGCGCCACGCCACGGCGATGGTCCTGGCCATCGGTCTGCTCGGCGTCGCCGCATTCGCCACCGTCGCGCCGCTGCAGGCCTGGGTGCTGCAGCGGGCCGGGCAGGACGGCCGCGACCTGGCGTCGAGCCTCAACATCGGCGCGTTCAACCTCGGCAACGCGGCCGGCGCCTGGCTCGGCGGCCTCGTGGTGGCCCACGCCGGCGGCCTGGGCCGGCTTGGCACCGCCGGCGCGCTGGTCACGCTGGCGGGGGTCGCGGTCTGCGCGCTGGCGATCCGCCGCGTGCACCCGGCCGCCACCCAGCCCTGCTGACGTCGCCATCGCGGCGTCGCCCGTCTCCCCTCCCCTCCAAGGATTCCTGCATGGACACCCGCTTCCTCGGCCGCTCCGGCCTCCGTGTTCCCGTCCTCGGCTTCGGCGTCGGCACGTTCGGCGGCCGCGGCCCGCTGTTCGGTGCCTGGGGCGACACCGACGCCGCTCAGGCACGCCGGCTGATCGACATGTGCCTGGACGCCGGCGCCCACTTCTTCGACACCGCCGACGCGTACTCGGACGGCGCGTCGGAAACGATCCTGGGCGCGGCGATCCGCGGCCGGCGCGACCGGGTGCTGCTGTCGACGAAGGTCGGTCTGCGCGTGGGCGAGGATGCCAATGCGGTCGGCGCGTCGCGCACGCACCTGCTCGATGCCGTCGACGCCGCGCTGCGCAGGCTCGGGACCGACCACATCGACCTGCTGCAGCTGCATGCGTTCGACGCGATGACGCCACTCGAGGAGACGCTGTCCACGCTCGACGGCCTGGTGCGTGCCGGCAAGGTGCGCTACCTCGGCGCGTCCAACCATGCCGGCTGGCAACTGATGAAGGCGCTGGCGATCGCCGACCGCCACGGGTTCGCCCGCTACGTCGCGCACCAGGCCTACTACTCGCTGGCCGGCCGCGACTACGAGTGGGAGCTGATGCCGCTGGGGCTCGACCAGGGCGTGGGCGCGGTGGTATGGAGCCCGCTGGCGTGGGGCCGGCTGACGGGCCGGATCCGTCGTGGCCAGCCGCTGCCGGCCGGCAGCCGACTGCACGCGACCGCCGCATTCGCGCCGCCGGTCGACGACGCGCGGCTGTACCGGATCGTCGACGCGCTCGACGCGGTCGCCGCCGACACCGGGCGCAGCGTGCCGCAGATCGCGTTGAACTGGCTGCTGCAGCGTCCCGGCGTCTCCACGGTGCTCGTGGGCGCGCGCGACGAGACGCAGCTGCGCGAGAACCTGGGCGCGGCCGGCTGGTCGCTGGACCCGGCGCACGTCGCGCGCCTGGATGCCGCGAGCGCGGTGCAGGCGCCCTATCCCTACTACCCTTACTGGAACGGGCAGTTCGCCGAGCGCAGCCCGGCGCCCGTCCCCACCCCCGCTCCGGAGACCTCCGCATGAAAGCCATCGCCACGACCCGCCCGCTGCCGATCGACGACCCGCAGGCGCTGGTCGAGCTCGACCTCGACACGCCCGCGCCCGGTCCGCTGGACCTGCGCGTCCGGGTCGAGGCGGTCTCGGTCAACCCGGTCGACACCAAGCTGCGCCGCGCACCGCTGGCCGACGGCGCGACGCATCGCGTGCTCGGCTACGACGCGGCCGGCGTCGTCGATGCGGTCGGCGACCAGGTCACCGGGTTCTCGGTCGGCGACGCGGTCTACTACGCGGGCGACGTCACCCGGCCGGGCAGCAACGCGCAGTTCCAGCTGGTCGACGCGCGGCTGGTCGCGCGCAAGCCCGGCACGCTGGACTTCGCCCAGGCGGCCGCGCTGCCGTTGACCGCGATCACCGCCTGGGAGCTGCTCTTCGAGCGCATGCCGTTCGCGTTCGACGGCGGCGGCGCGGGCAGGACGCTGCTGGTGATCGCCGGCGCCGGCGGCGTGGGCTCGATCGCGATCCAGCTCGCCAGGCTCGCCGGCTTCTCGGTGATCGCGACCGCCTCGCGCGACGAGAGCATCGCCTGGTGCCGGGCCCTCGGCGCCGACCACGTGATCGACCACCGCCAGCCGCTGGCGCCGCAACTGCAGGCGCTCGGCTACGACAGCGTCGACGTGGCGCTCAACCTCGCCGACACCGACGGTTACTGGGTCGAACTGGGCGAACTGCTCGCGCCACAGGGTCACGTGGGCCTGATCGTCGAGCCGGCCGGGGCGCTGAAGATCGGCGACCCGTACAAGGCCAAGTGCATCGGCATCCACTGGGAATTCATGTTCGCGCGCCCGCGCTTCCGCACCGCGGACATGGACGCGCACGGACGCATCCTCGCGCGCGTCGCCGAGCTGGTCGACGCCGGGCGGCTGCGGGGCACGTTGACCGAGACGCTGTCGCCGATCGATCCGGCCAACCTGCGCGAGGCGCACCGCCGGCTCGAGAGCGGCCGCACGATCGGCAAGCTGGCCGTCGCCGGCTGGTCGTCCGCGCACGGCGGCGCCTGACGGGCGCACGATACCGACGCAGGCGCGCGAGCGCGCGATGGGTGGCCTCGGGGCGGCCCATCGCGCGCGAGCGCACTCCTACAGGTCGGACTCTGACAGCCGCTTGTAGGAGCGCCCTCGGGCGCGAGGGGACGTGCCGGGCCCATCGCGCGCAAGCGCGCTCCTACGGACTCGCGATGCGACGACGCCGCTCCGGCACGTCCGGCACCGGGCACGCGCACGCGCCGCTTGCGCCAGCGGATGGATTCGCGGCACGCTGCGCACTCCATACGCCAGCGTATCCATGCCATGTCGCCAGCCACGGGCCAGCCCGACGCCACGCCCTACCCGCACCTGCTCGCGCCGCTCGACCTCGGGTTCACGACGCTGCGCAACCGGGTGCTGATGGGCTCGATGCACACCGGACTGGAAGACCGCGCGGCCGATTTCCCGAAGCTGGCGCGCTATTTCGCCGAGCGCGCCGAGGGCGGCGTGGCGCTGATCGTCACCGGCGGCTTCTCGCCCGACATCGCCGGCTGGCTCAAGCCGTTCGGCGGCAAGCTGTCGTGGCGATGGGAGACGCGGCGGCACCGGCCCGTCACCGACGCGGTGCACGCCCACGACGCCAAGATCTGCCTGCAGCTGCTGCATGCCGGCCGCTATGCCTACCACCCTCTGCAGGTGGCGCCGAGCCGGATCAAGGCGCCGATCAATCCGTTCACGCCACGGGCGCTGCGCGCACGCGGGGTCGAGCGCACGATCGACGCCTACGCCCGCGCCGCCGCGCTGGCGCGCGAGGCCGGCTACGACGGCGTCGAGATCATGGGCAGCGAGGGCTACCTGATCAACCAGTTCCTGAGCGCGCGCACCAACCGGCGCTCCGACCGCTGGGGCGGCGACGTGCTGCAGCGCATGCGCTTCGCCACCGAGATCGTGCGCCGCGTGCGCGAGGCGGCCGGACACGACTTCATCCTGATCTACCGGCTGTCGATGCTGGAACTGGTGCCCGACGGCTCGGGCTGGGACGAGATCGTGCAGCAGGCGCGCGCGATCGAGGCCGCCGGGGCGACGCTGCTCAACACCGGCATCGGCTGGCACGAGGCGCGGGTGCCGACGATCGCGACCTCGGTGCCGCGCGCGGCCTTCGCCGGCGTGACCGCCAAGCTGCGAGCGCACGTGACACTGCCGCTGGTCGCGACCAACCGCATCAACATGCCCGACGTCGCCGAGCGCGTGCTCGCGGCCGGCGGCGCCGACATGGTGTCGATGGCGCGACCGCTGCTGGCCGACCCGCAGTGGGTCGCCAAGGCACGCGCCGGCACGCCCGCGCGCATCAACACCTGCATCGCCTGCAACCAGGCCTGCCTGGACCACGTGTTCGCGAACCGCACCGCGAGCTGCCTGGTCAACCCGCGGGCGTGCGCGGAGACCGAGCTCAACTACGTCCCGGCCGCGACGCCGCTGCGCATCGCCGTGGTCGGCGCGGGGCCCGCCGGGCTGGCCTGCGCGACGGTGGCCGCGCAGCGCGGCCATCACGTCGCGCTGTTCGACGCCGCCGACGCGATCGGCGGCCAGTTCAACCTGGCGCGGCGCATTCCCGGCAAGGAGGAGTTCGACGAGACGCTGCGCTACTTCGGCCAGCGCATCACCGAGACCGGGGTCGAACTCCGACTCTCGACCGCGGTCGGGGCCGACGACCTGGCCGGCTTCGACGTCGTCGTGCTCGCGACCGGCGTGCGCCCGCGCGCGATCGACATGCCCGGCCACGACCATCCCAAGGTCGTCGGCTACGTCGATGTGCTCGAGGGCCGCGTCGTGCCCGGGGCGCGCGTGGCGATCATCGGTGCCGGCGGCATCGGCTTCGACGTCGGCGAGTTCCTGGTCGAGGGCGACGGCCCGCCGCCCAGTCTCGATCCGGCCGCCTGGATGCGCGAATGGGGCGTCGACCCGAGCTTCGAGCGCCCAGGCGGCCTCGTCCCGGCCGCGCCGTCGCCGCCGGCACGCGAGGTCTGGCTGTTGCAGCGCAGCCCCGGCCGACCGGGCGCACGGCTGGGCAAGACGACCGGCTGGATCCACCGCAGCACGCTGAAGGCCAAGGGCGTGCACATGCTCGGCGGCGTCACGTACCTGGGCGTCGACGATGACGGCCTGCGCATCGGCGTGGATGGCGCCGAGCAGGTGCTGCCGGTCGACCACGTGGTCGTCTGCGCGGGCCAGGAGCCGCGGCGCGACCTGCTGGCGGACCTGCAGGCCGCCGGGCGCGTCGTACATCTGGTCGGCGGCGCGGACGTGGCCGCCGAGCTCGACGCCAAGCGTGCGATCGCCCAGGCGAGTGCACTGGCTGCCCGGCTGTAGCGGCGCGCTCTCCGCCTGGCCCACTGCCCGGGCGCCGCACGAGGCAGTGACGACACGGCTGAAACTGAACATCGGTTCAGCCGAGTACGCATGCGGTGACGCCGCTTCCACAGGCGTTCGAAGCTGAATACGGGAACATTCCGGCCGATTCCAGCCACAGATCCACGCGACGCGCCAGTGCCGCGCATTCACGTTCGATTCGAAAAACCGCCGATACCTTGCCGCCACTTCGTTCCGCCCGCCTTGGCGGAACACCGGCCCGGCCGCGACGTTCGCGGTTTCGGTGCCCGGGCGAAAGCGCCATAGAGTCGCCGCCCTCCCCAATACGCCATGTCGATGTCGCATCCGTCCTGCCCGCCCGGGCTGGACGACGCGACGCGGCGCAACGGAGCAAGGAGCCAACGATGAAACTGGAATGGGTGATGTGGCTGGCCTCCGTGCTGCCGCCCCCGGCCGCCGATTCGCTCTGCCTGAGCACGACGGTCTATCTCGAGGCCCGCGACCAATCGGTCCGTGGGCAGGAAGCGGTCGCCGAGGTCGCGCTGCGCCGCCAGGAAAGCGGCCTGTGGGGCGAGTCGATGTGCGAGGTCGTGACCGCGCGCAAGCAGTTCGCGCCGACGATCCTCTCGCCGAACACCCGGCTTGCCAACACCAATGCGTGGACGCGCGCGGTGAGCGTGGCGCTGGCCTCGGAGCGCAACTGGTCGCTGCCGCGCGAGCAGCGGCGCGAGATCGTGCCCGGCGCCAGCCACTTCATGGCGCACGGCATCGCGGCGCCGACATGGCGCCACGCCCAGCCCGTGGCGACGATCGGCGACCACACCTTCCTGCGCGTGCAGGCGCTGCGTCCGCAGCCCTCGGCGCCGGCGCCGGCCACCGCGCGCGGCTGAGGTTCCCGCCGGCGCGCCGGCGGCGCATGATGGCGTCCCGCCCCGGCCTGGACCGTGCATGCTGACCCTCTACACCAAACCCGGCGCCTGCTCGCTGGCCGACCATATCGCGCTGCGCTGGATCGGCGCGCCGTTCGAGCTGCGCGTCGTCGACGCGACGACGATGAAGGCGCCACCGTTCCTGGCGCTCAATCCCGCCGGCGCGGTGCCGGTGCTGGTCGACGACGACTGGGTGCTGACGCAGAACGCGGCGATCCTCAACTACCGCGCCGACCGCTTTCCCGACGCCGCACTCGGCGGCGACGGCACGCCGGAGGGCCGGGCCGAGGTCAACCGCTGGCTCGGGCTGCTCAACGCCGACCTGCACCCCGCGTTCCATCCGCTGTTCGGCGCGACCAAGTACCTCGAGGATCCCGAGGCCGTCGACCGCACGCGCAAGCATGCGATGCAGAAGATCCGCGGCCTGTACGAGCGCCTGGACGCGCAGCTCGACGGCCGCGACTATCTCGCGGGCAGGCGCTCGGTCGCCGATGCCTACCTGTTCGTCACGCTGCAGTGGGCCAAGCGCCTGAAGCTCGACCTGGGCGGCCTGGACCGCCTGCACGTGTTCGACGCACGCCTGCTGGCCGACCCGGCCGTGCGCGCGGCGATGGACGCCGAGGGCATCCTCTGACGCCTCGGGCGCGGTGCGGGGCCCGCCCGGCGCTGCCGGCGCTCAGCCGGGCAGCGCGTCGGCGGGCACGCGGACCGCGCCCTCCATCAGCACACGCGCCGAGCGCGACATGATCGCCCGGGCGACGGTCCAGCGGCCGTCGTCCTGGACCGCCTCGGCGCCGACCCGCAGCGTGCCCGACGGATGCCCGAACCGCACCGACGTGCGCGCCCCGCCGCCGGCCGCGTCGCTGACCAGCGTGCCGGGAATCGCGGCAGCGGTGGCGATGGCAACGGCGGCCGTGCCCATCATCGCGTGGTGCAGCTTGCCCATGGACAGCGCGCGCACCAGCAGGTCGACGTCGGACGCGGCCACGGCCTTGCCGCTCGACACCACGTGGTCGCGCGGCGGCGCGACGAAGGCGACCTTCGGCGTGTGCTGGCGCTTGGATGCCTCGGCGAGATCGCCGATCAGCCCCATGCGCACCGCGCCGTGCGCGCGGATCGTCTCGAACATCGCCAGCGCCTGCGCATCGCCGTTGATCGCGTCCTGCAGCTCGGCGCCGGTGTAGCCGAGCGCGGCCGCGTCGACGAAGATCGTCGGGATGCCGGCGTCGATCATCGTCGCGCGCAGCGTCCCGATACCCGGCACCTCGAGATCGTCGACAAGATGGCCGGTCGGGAACATCGCACCGCCGCCGTCGCCTTCACCCTCGTCGGCCGGATCGACGAACTCCAGCACGATCTCCGCCGCCGGGAACGTGACCCCGTCGAGTTCGAAATCCCCGATCTCCTGCACCTGCCCGGCTTTGATCGGCACGTGGACGATGATCGTCTTGCCGATGTTCGCCTGCCATACGCGCACCGCGACCGTCCCGTCGCCGGGGATGCGCGCGGGATCGATGAAGCCGTTGGCGATCGCGAACGGCCCGACCGCGGTGCTGAGGTTGCCGCAGTTGCCGCTCCAGTCGACGAACGCGCTGTCGATGGCCACCTGGCCGTAGAGATAGTCGACGTCGTGATCGGGCACCGACGCGGGCGCGACGATCACGCACTTGCTGGTGCTCGAGGTCGCGCCGCCCATGCCGTCGGTGTGCTTGGCGTAGGGATCGGGCGACCCGATCACGCGCAGCAACAGCGCATCGCGCGCGGGCCCGGGCACCTGCGCGGCGGCCGGCAGGTCCGCCAGGCGGAAGAACACGCCCTTCGACGTGCCGCCGCGCATGTAGGTGGCGGGAATGCGGAGTTGCGGGGCGTAGGTCATGGTGTTCACTCGCTCTGTTTTTGCTTGCCTCTCCCGCTCGCGGGAAAGGAGTCGGATTGCGCTTGTTTTGCCTCTCTTCCTGCGGGGAAAAGATCGGACTCTGCTTGTCTCCCCTCTCCCCTTGTGGGACTACGTGCCCGCCGGGGTAGAGGGGTCGGGGGAGAGGGGTGCTTCCCGCAACGCATTCCAGATCGCTTCGAGCACCGATTCGGTGTGCTGCAGGATGTCGTGATTCCAGAAGCGCAGCACCTGGAAGCCCTGCGCCTTCAACCATGCGTCACGAACTGCGTCCCTGGACGATTCGGCATGCTGGCCGCCATCTGCCTCGACGATCAAGCGCGCACCGAAGTGCACGAAGTCGGCGATATAGGGACCGATCGGCTGCTGACGGCGGAACTTCTGTCCATCGAAGCGGTGGGCACGAAGGTGACACCAGAGCAGGCGCTCGGCCTCGGTCATGTTTCGACGCAGCGTTTTGGCGAATGCGCGTTGATCCATCGGCGGGCACGTAGTCCCGCAAGGGGAGAGGGGCTTTGGTCATGCGGCCCTGCTGGACTCGAGGAAATCCTGCGCGAAGCGCTGCAGCACGCCGCCGGCCTCGTAGATCGACACTTCCTCGGCGGTGTCGAGCCGGCAGGTCACCGGCACCGCCAGCTGCGTGCCGTCGGTGCGGTGGATCGCCAGCGTCAGCACCGCGCGCGGCGCGCGCGCGCCGATCACGTCGAAGGTCTCGGTGCCGTCGATCCCGAGGGTCAGGCGCGTGGTGCCGGGCTGGAACTCCAGCGGCAGCACGCCCATGCCGATCAGGTTGGTGCGGTGGATGCGCTCGAAGCCTTCGGCGACGATCGCCTCCACGCCGGCCAGCCGCACGCCCTTGGCCGCCCAGTCGCGCGAGCTGCCCTGGCCGTAGTCGGCACCGGCGACGATGATCAGCGGCTGGCGGCGGTCCATGTAGGTCTCGATCGCCTCCCACATGCGCACGACCCGGCCGTCGGGCTCGATGCGCGCCAGCGACCCCTGCCGCACGGCGCCGTCGACGACCGCCATCTCGTTGACGAGCTTGGGATTGGCGAAGGTCGCGCGTTGCGCGGTCAGATGATCGCCGCGGTGCGTGGCGTAGGAATTGAAGTCCTCCTCGGGCACGCCCATCTTCGCCAGGTACTCGCCGGCCGCGCTGCTGGCCAGGATCGCATTCGACGGCGAGAGGTGGTCGGTGGTGATGTTGTCGCCCAGCACCGCCAGCGGCCGCATGCCGGTCAGCGTGCGTTCGCCGGCCAGCGCGCCCTCCCAGTACGGCGGGCGACGGATGTAGGTGCTCGCCGGCCGCCAGTCGTACAGCGGCGCGACGCGCTCGCCGGTATCGACGTGCAGCTTGAACATCGGCCCGTAGACGCTGCGGAACTGTTCGGGCTTGACGCTGGCCTTCACGACCGCGTCGATCTCCTCGTCGCTGGGCCACAGGTCCTTGAGCGTGACCGGACGGCCGTCGGCGTCGACCCCGAGCGCGTCCTTCTCGATGTCGAAGCGCACGGTGCCGGCGATCGCGTAGGCGATCACCAGCGGCGGCGAGGCCAGGAACGCCTGCTTCGCGTAGGGATGGATGCGGCCGTCGAAGTTGCGGTTGCCGCTGAGCACGGCGGTCGCGTACAGGTCGCGCTCGACGATCTCCTGCTGGATCGCCGGATCGAGCGCGCCGCTCATGCCGTTGCAGGTCGTGCAGGCGAACGCGACGATGCCGAAGCCCAGCCGCTCGAGCTCGGGCAGCAGGCCGCTGTCCTGCAGGTACAGTTCGACCGCCTTGGAGCCTGGCGCCAACGACGTCTTGACCCAGGGCTTGCGCACCAGGCCGCGCGCATTCGCGTTGCGCGCCAGCAGGCCGGCGGCGATGACGTTGCGCGGATTGGAGGTGTTCGTGCAGCTGGTGATCGCGGCGATGATCACCGCGCCGTCGGGCAGCAGCCCCTGGGCCTCCTGCGTGCGGGCCAGCGTCAGGTCGCCGGCGATGCCGCGCTCGACCAGCGCCGAGGTCGGCAGCCGCCGGTGCGGGTTCGACGGGCCGGCCATGTTGCGCTCCACGCTTGACAGGTCGAAATGCAGCGTGCGTTCGTACTGCGCGCCGGCCAGCGCGTCGGCCCACAGGCCCGCGGCCCGGGCGTAGGTCTCCACCAGCGCGACCTGCGCGTCCTCGCGCCCGGTCAGGCGCAGATAGTCGAGCGTGTTGTCGTCGATGAAGAACATCGCCGCGGTCGCGCCGTACTCGGGCGCCATGTTGGAGATCGTCGCGCGGTCGCCGACCGACAGCGCGGCCGCGCCCGGCCCGCGGAACTCGAGGTACGCGCCGACGACCTTGGCCTGGCGCAGGAACTCGGTCAGCGCCAGCACGACGTCGGTCGCGGTGATGCCGGGCCCGGGACGGCCGGCGAGCTCGACGCCGACGATCTCGGGCGTGCGCATCCACGACGCGCGGCCGAGCATCACGTTCTCCGCCTCCAGCCCGCCGACGCCGACCGCGATCACGCCCAGCGCATCGACGTGCGGGGTGTGGCTGTCGGTGCCGACGCAGGTGTCGGGGAACGCGACGCCCCGCCCGTCCGTGCCTCGCTGCACGTAGACCACCGGCGACATCTTCTCCAGGTTGATCTGGTGCATGATCCCGTTGCCCGGCGGGATCACCTCGACGTTGCGGAACGCCTGCTTCGTCCAGTCGATGAAGTCGAAGCGGTCGGCGTTGCGGCGGTCCTCGATCGCGCGGTTCTTCTCGAACGCCTGCGGGTCGTGGCCGCCGCACTCCACCGCCAGCGAGTGGTCGACGATCAGCTGCACCGGCACGACCGGATTGACCTTGGCCGGATCCCCGCCCTGCTCGGCGATCGCGTCGCGCAGGCCTGCCAGGTCCACCAGCGCGGTCTGGCCGAGGATGTCGTGGCAGACCACGCGCGCCGGATACCACGGGAAGTCGATGTCGCGGCGCAGCTCGATCAGCTGGCGCAGCGCGTCGTCGAGCAGCGCCGGCTCGCAGCGCCGCACGAGGTTCTCGGCGTGCACGCGCGCGGTGTAGGACATGCGATCAAACGCGCCGGGCTGCAGGGCGTCGACAGCGGCGCGCGCGTCGAACCAGTCGAGGTCGGTACCGGGAAGGGGCTTGCGATGCTGGCTGTTCATGGCGGGCAGTGAGACCGGGATTGGGGAATGGGGATTCGGGCGTCGGGAAAGCGGGGACCGGGCGAACCGAATCCCCAATCCCGATTCCCGGATCCCGGCCGAGCGCTCAGCGCTCGGCGATCGGCACGAACGTCTGGTCCTCCGGACCGGTGTAGTTCGCGCTGGGGCGGATGATCTTGCCGTCGATGCGCTGCTCGATGACGTGCGCGCTCCAGCCGGCGGTGCGGGCGATGACGAACAGCGGCGTGAACATCGCCGTCGGCACGCCCATCATGTGGTAGCTCACCGCACTGAACCAGTCGAGGTTCGGGAACATCTTCTTGATGTCCCACATCACCGTTTCCAGGCGCTCGGCGATGTCGTACATCTTGCGGCTGCCCATTTCGTCGGAGAGTTCGCGCGCCACGGTCTTGATGACCTCGTTGCGCGGGTCGCCGACGGTGTAGACCGGATGGCCGAAGCCGATGATCACTTCCTTCCGCTCCACGCGCGCGCGGATGTCGGCCTCGGCCTCGTCGGGCGTGTCGTAGCGCTTCTGCACTTCGAATGCGACTTCGTTCGCGCCGCCATGCTTGGGTCCGCGCAGCGCGCCGATGCCGGCGGTGATGCACGAATGCATGTCGCTGCCGGTGCCGGCGACGACGCGGCTGGCGAAGGTCGAGGCGTTGAATTCGTGCTCGGCGTACAGGATCAGCGAGGTGTGCATCGCCTTCACCCAGGATTCGCGCGGCTCGAAGCCGTGCAGCAGGTGCAGGAAGTGGCCGCCGATCGAGTCGTCGTCGGTCTCCACGTCGATCGCCCGGCCGTTGTGGCTCCAGTGGTACCAGTACAGCAGCATCGAACCGAGGCAGGCCATCAGCTTGTCGGCGATGTCGCGCGCGCCCGGATGATTGTGGTCGTCCTTCTCCGGCTGCACGCAGCCGAGCACCGAGACGCCGGTGCGCATGACGTCCATCGGGTGCGCCGACGGCGGCAGCTCCTCGAGCGCAGCCTTGACCGCCGCGGGAATGCCGCGCAGCGAGCGCAGCTTGGCCTTGTAGCCGCGCAGTTCGGCGGCGTTGGGCAGTTTGCCGTGCACGAGGAGGTAGGCGATCTCCTCGAACTCGCTGGTGCGCGCCAGATCGAGGATGTCGTAGCCGCGGTAGTGCAGGTCGTTGCCGCTGCGGCCGACCGTGCACAGCGCGGTATTGCCGGCGGCGGTGCCGCTCAGCGCGACGGACTTCTTCGGCTTGAACGCCGGGGCGGTGGTCTCGCTCATGCTCTGTTCTCCGTTCTGGAACGTGTTGGCCGCGGATCTGCGCGGACCGACAGGGATTGGAAGGCTGCTTTCGCCGGAACTGCCGTCATTCCCTCCGGTGCGCAGGAGCGCGCTCGCGCGCGATGTGGCATTCCCCGGCACGCCCTGTCGCACAGGGGGAGGGCGAATCCTTCGTCAAATCACTTCTTCGCCGCAAACAGCGCGTCCAGGCGCTGCTCGAAGGCGTGGTAGCCGATGCGATCGTAGAGTTCCTCGCGGGTCTGCATCGCATCGACGACGTGTTGCTGGTGACCGTCGCGGCGCACCGCGGCATAGACGGCCTCGGCCGCCTTGTTCGCGGCGCGGAACGCCGACAGCGGGAACAGCTGGATCGCGACGCCGGCCGACGCCAGCTCGTCGCGCGTGAACAGCGGCGTCTTGCCGAACTCGGTGATGTTGGCGAGTACCGGCACCTTCACGGCATCGACGAATTTCCGGTACGTATCGAGGTCGTAGGCGGCCTCGGCGAAGATGCCGTCGGCGCCGGCCTCCACGCAGGCGATCGCGCGCTCGATCGCGGCATCGACGCCGTCGACCTGGATGGCGTCGGTGCGCGCGATCAGGAAGAAGTCGGGGTCGGTCTTCGCGTCGGCCGCGGCCTTGATCCGGTCGACCATCTCGCCCTGCGACACGATCTCCTTGCCCGGACGATGGCCGCAGCGCTTGGCACCGACCTGGTCCTCGATGTGGCAGGCGGCCGCGCCGGCCTTGATCAGCGACTTGACCGTGCGCTCGATGTTGAACGCGCTCGCGCCGAAGCCGGTGTCGATGTCGACCAGCAACGGCAGGTCGCAGACGTCGGTGATCCGGCGCACGTCGATCAGCACGTCCTCGAGCGTGTTGATCCCCAGGTCCGGCAGGCCCAGCGAGCCGGCGGCCACGCCGCCGCCCGACAGGTAGATCGCCCGGAAGCCGGCGCGCTTGGCCAGCAGCGCGTGGTTGGCGTTGATCGCGCCGATCACCTGCAGCGGCGATTCGGCGGCGAGAGCGGCGCGGAACGTCGCGCCTGCGGAGGAGGTGGTCATCGATGCGACTCCGGATCTGCGGTGTACCGCGATGGCGTGCAATCTGGCACCATCCGAATGGTTGATCAATCTTGATCGAATCAATCAATACATCTGGATTCAATGTGAATGGAAACGATGGCGATCTGATGTCCGCGGCCGAGGCCTGCGCTGCGCTCGGCATCAGCACTGCGACGCTGTACGCCTACGTCAGCCGCGGACTGCTCGAGTCGCGCCCCGGAGCGGACCATCGCAGCCGCGTCTACCTGCGCCAGGACGTCGAGCGGCTGGCGCAGCGCAAGCGGGCCGGCCGCGGGGCCGCACGTGGGGCGGCGCAGAGCCTCGACCGCGGGTTGCCGGTCATGGAGACGCGGATCTCGCTGATCCGGCCCGACAGCCCCTATTACCGCGGGCGCTCCGCGGTGGCGATGGCGCAGGCTGGCGCGACGCCCGAGGACGTGGCGCGACTGCTGTGGGACAGCGGCGACGTCGATCCGTTCGACCACGGCCCGCTCGACGGCTGGCCGGCCCGGGTGGCACCGGTCGCGACCGACGTCGCGCTGCCGCCGCTCGAGCGCGCGATGGCGGCGATCCCGCTGCTGGCGCCGGACCTGCGCCATTCGCTGAGCGCGGCGCCCGGCGTCCGGCGCGGCATCGCGGCGACGCTGCTGCGCCAGAACGCGGCGTTGCTGGTCGCCGGCGCGCCGGACACGCGGCCGGTCCACGCGGTGCTGGCGGACGCCTGGCGGCCCGGCGACGCGGACTTCGCCGATCTCGTCCGCACCGCGCTGGTGCTGTGCGCGGACCACGAACTCAACGTCTCGGCGTTCGCCGCGCGTGTGGTCGCGTCCACCGGCGCGCCGCTGCACGCCACGGTCTGCGCGGGCCTAGCGGCGCTGTCGGGGCCGCGCCATGGCGGCGCGACCGCGCGCGCGCATGCCCTGATCCGCGAGGCCTGCGACGCGCCCTCGCCCGCCGCCTGCATCGCCGAGCGCTGGCAACGCGGCGACGACCTGCCGGGCTTCCACCACGTGCTCTACCCCGAGGGCGACCCGCGCGCCGCGCACGTGCTCGAGCGGCTGCGCGCGACGCTCGGCGACACGCCGCGCATGGGCCAGGTCGAGGCGGTGATCGCCGCGGCCGCCGAGACCAGCGGCCGGCAGCCGAACATCGACGGGATGCTCGCGGCGATCTGCTTCGTCCACGACCTGCCGGCCACGCCGGCGCTGGCGATGTTCGCCGCCGGACGCCTGTCGGGCTGGCTGGCGCACGCGCTCGAGCAGCAGGCGCTGGGCCGGCTGATCCGGCCGCGCGCGCACTACGCCGGCACCGAGCCCGCATAGCCACGGTTTCTTCTGTAGGAGCGCGCTTGCGCGCGAGAGCGTTCCCGCAACAGTCCCTCGCGCGCAGGCGCGCTCCTACGCCGATCGCCCCGCATCCAGACGCCGTGGCCGCACATCATCCCGCGTCCGCGCCCCGCGCCAGCACCCGGCGCACCTCTTCCAGCGCGTTCGGGTCGTCGAGGGTCGACAGATCGCCCGGGTCGCGCGCCTCGGCCAGCGCCTGCAGCGAGCGGCGCAGCAGCTTGCCCGAGCGCGTCTTGGGCAACGCGTCGACCAGGTACACGCGCGCGGGCCGGGCGACGGCACCGAGCTGATCGGCGACGGTGCGCATCATCTCGCCGGCGGTCTGGTGCCGGCGTTCGGCATCGGACGCGGCCTGCTTGAGCGTCGCGAACACGATCGGGACCTGGCCCTTGAGCTCGTCGGCCACGCCGATCACCGCAGCCTCGGCCACCGCCGGGTGGCCGGACACCGACTCCTCGATCTCGCGCGTGCCCAGGCGGTGCCCGGCGACGTTGATGACGTCGTCGGTGCGACCGAGGATGAAGGTGTAGCCGTCCTCGTCGCGGATCGCCCAGTCCAGCGAGCTGTAGAGCAGCTCGTCGAAATGCGAGAAGTAGCTCGACAGGAAGCGCTGGTCGTCGTTCCACACGGTGGTCATGCAGCCCGGCGGCAGCGGCGGCCGGATCACCAGCACGCCCTTCCGGCCGGGCGCGGCCGCCTCGCCGGTGGCTTCGTCGATCACGCGCAGATCGTAGCCGGGCGACGGCAGCCCGGGGGAGCCGAACTTCACCGGCTTCATCTCCACGCCCGGCATCAGCGTGAGCACCGGCCAGCCGGTCTCGGTCTGCCAGTAGTTGTCGATGACGGTCTTGCCCAGGCCGGCGTCGATCCACTGCGCGGTCGGCTCGTCGAGTGGCTCGCCGGCCAGGAACAGGTACCGCAGCGCGGAGAGGTCGTACTTGCGCAGGAATGCAGGATCCTGCTTCTTCAGCACGCGGATGCCGGTCGGCGAAGAGAACATCGTGCGCACACCGTAGTCGGCGCAGATCTTCCACCAGATGCCGGCATCGGGCGCGGTGGGCAGGCCTTCGTAGAGGATCGACGTGGCGCCGGCGATCAGCGGACCGTAGACGTTGTAGGAGTGGCCGACCGCCCAGCCGACGTCGGAGGTCGAGAACATGGCCTGGCCGGGACACACGTCGTAGATCGCCCACATCGACAGCGCCATCGCGACCGCGTAGCCGCCGACGTCGCGCTGCACGCCCTTGGGCCTGCCGGTCGTGCCGGAGGTGTAGAGCAGGTAGCTGGGTTCGTTGGACTCGAGCCATTCGACCGGCACGTCGGTGCCGGCATGCGCGGCGCGCAGGGTGGCGTAGTCGACGTCGCGGCCATCGACGCGCGGCCAGCCCGGCGCGAGGCCGCGGTCGACGATCAGCACCTTCGGCGGCGGGACCTTGGCCTCGGCGCACGCGGCGTCGACCAGCGGCTTGTACGGGATCACCTTGCCGCCTCGGCTGCCGGCGTCGGCCGCGATCAGCAGCGCGGGGCGGGCATCGTCGATGCGCAGCGCGAGGTTGTGGGCGGCGAAGCCGCCGAAGACGACGGAGTGCACGGCGCCGATCCGGGCGCAGGCGAGCATCGCGAACACCGCCTCGGCCATGTTGGGCATGTAGATCACGACACGGTCGCCGCGGCCGACGCCGAGCGCGACGAGCACCGCGGCGAAGTCGACGACCTCGCGGTGCAACTGGCGGTAGGTGAGTTCGCGGGTGGTGCCGGTCTCGGTCGAGATCGCGACCAGCGCGAGCTGGTCGCCGCGCGCGTCGAGATGACGGTCGACGGCGTTGAAGCAGAGGTTGGTCCGGCCGCCGACGAACCACTTGCGGAATGGGGGATCGGCGTACTCGAGCACGCGGTCGAAGGGGCGATGCCAGTGGATGGCCTGGGCTTGCTCGGCCCAGAAGCCCTCGGGATCCTCGATGGAACGGCGGTGGAATTCCTCGTAGCCCATGTCGGCCTCCGGTGACGAACCCCGAGGCTAGTCCGGGCGTCACCGGGATGCCCTACGACAATGGTCGAGTGTGGCGACGCAAGGCACTGCGCGTGCGGCGTACGCAGAACGACCGCTTCCGCGTCCCACGCCACCGACACCGGGGTCCGGGTCCGGGTCCGGGTCCGTGGTCGGGCGTCGGGCGTCGGGCGTCGGGGTGGTCGTAGGAGCGCGCTTGCGCGCGAAGGGCTGTCGCGGGGCGCGGGACGACGCATGGTGCCTAGCATCGACCGCGATGTCTGCGCGTGCGCCTGCCAGGTACCGCGCCCAGTCGCGGCCCGATACCCGCTTGGTGGTCCCGGCACCCGGCAGGCGCTGGACACAGGTGCGATGGCGGGTCGAAAAGCGGGCTTGCGCGGCGAACCAAAGAAAAAGCCGGGCGCAGGGCCCGGCTTTTTCGACGACATGGCGAAGGCTCAGCCCAGCAGGTGCGCCACGCCGGAACGCTCTTCCTCGAGCTCGGCGAGCGTCTTGTCGATCGCCTTCTGGCTGAAGTCGTCGACCGGCAGGTCGCGGACGATCGTGTACTCGCCGTTCTCGGTGGTCACCGGGAAGCCGAAGATCACACCCTCGGGGATGCCGTACGAGCCGTCGGACGGAATGCCCATCGTGGTCCACTTGCCGTTCGAGCCCAGTACCCAGTCGCGCACGTGGTCGATCGCGGCGTTCGCGGCCGAAGCGGCCGACGACAGGCCGCGGGCCTCGATGATCGCCGCGCCGCGCTTGCCGACCTGCGGGATGAAGGTGTCGGCGTTCCAGGCGTCGTCGCCGATCTTGTCCTTCAACGAGGCGCCGCCGACCGTCGCGAAGCGGTAGTCGGGGTACATGGTCGGGCTGTGGTTGCCCCAGACGATGAGCTTCTCGATGTCGCCCACGGCCACGCCGGCCTTGGTCGCCAGCTGGCTCAGCGCGCGGTTGTGGTCCAGGCGCAGCATCGCGGTGAAGTTCCTGGCCGGCAGGTCGGGCGCGGACTTCATCGCGATGTAGGCGTTGGTGTTGGCCGGGTTGCCGACGACCAGCACCTTGACGTCGCGCGAGGCGACCTTGTTCAGTGCCGCGCCCTGCGCGGTGAAGATCTTGGCGTTCTCCAGCAGCAGGTCCTTGCGCTCCATGCCGGGGCCGCGCGGCCGCGCGCCCACCAGCAGGGCGATGTCGGCGTCCTTGAACGCGACTTCCGGGTCGTCGGTGCCGACGGTGCCGGCCAGCAGCGGGAACGCGCAGTCCTCCAGCTCCATGATCACGCCCTTGAGCGCGGCCTGGGCCTTGTCGATCGGCAGCTCGAGCAGCTGCAGGATCACCGGCTGGTCCTTGCCCAGCATTTCGCCGGAGGCGATCCGGAACAGCAGCGCATAGCCGATCTGGCCGGCGGCACCGGTCACGGCAACACGGACGGGCTTCTTCATCGTCAATCCTCTCGTTTCGTTCGAACGGTCACGTGGGTGGAAGCGAACCGGGCGGCGGGGGCCGGCCGGGTCAGGTCAGTTCCGCGAAGAACGCGCGGATGCGGTCGAGCCCGGGCGCGAGCTGCGCCTCGGGACAGGTGTAGCTGATGCGCAGCGCCCGCGGCTCGCCGAACGCCGAACCCGGCACGCAGGCCACGCCCTTGGCCTCGAGCAGCGCGTTGCACAGGTCCACGTCGTCGCCGATGCGCAGGTCGCCGTGCGACTTGCCGAACGCGACGCTGACGTCGGGGAACACGTAGAACGCGCCAGCCGGCTTCGGGCACACGACACCGGGAATCTGCGCCAGCGCCGCCATCACCACGTCGCGGCGCGCCTGGAATTCCGCGCGCTTCGCCTCGGGTATGTCCTGCGGGCCGGACAGCGCGGCGACGGCGGCGGCCGTCACGACCTCCGGCACGTTGGTGATGTGGTTGGAGTTCATCGTCGCGAAGGCGGTCGCGACGCGCTCGGGACCGGCCAGCAGGCCGACGCGCCAGCCCGGCATGCCGTAGGTCTTGGACAGCGAGTCGACGAACACCGTGCGTTCGCGCAGTTCGGGCCGCGCCTGCACAACGTGGTGGTAGCCGATGCCGTCGAAGACCATCGCGTTGTAGATGTCGTCGGTGACGATCCAGGTGTCGGGATGGCGCACGAGCACGTCGGCCAGTGCGGCGATCTCGTCCCGGGTGTAGACCATCCCGGTCGGGTTAGACGGATTGTTGAACAGGAAGACCTTCGGCTTCTTCGCCAGCGCAGCGTCGAGCTGCTCTGGGGTCAGCTTGTAGTCCTGCTCGGGCGGGCACGGCAGCAGCCGGATGTCGGCGCCGACGATCTCGGCGATGTCCAGATACGTCGTCCAGTACGGCGTGGCGAACGCGAGGCCGTCGCCCTCGTCAAGCAGGACCTCGGCCAGCGTGTAGAGCACGTGCTTGGCGCCGATGCCGCTGGCGCAGTTCGCGCGGGCGTAGCCCGGCAGGCCGATGCGTTCGAGGTGGGCGACGAACGCGTCGAGCAGCGCGTCGCTGCCGCGGTTGGCGCCGTACTGGCCGCTGTCGCGGTCGAGCGCGTCGCGCGCGGCGGCGTAGACGTGCGGGCCGGGCAGGAAGTTCGGCACGCCGATCGAGAAGCTGATGATGTCCCGCCCTTCGGCCTTCAGACGCTTGGCCTTCTCGGCGACCTGCATGATGGCGCTGGGCTTGGCGCGACCGGTGCGCGCGGCGAGCTGGGGCATCGCACAACCTCGTTCTGGGAGGGCTGGCCGGTAGAGCTGGACGGCTGTTTTTCCGGCGCGAAATGGTATCACGGCGCTCCGTCGCGACCGTGCCATGGCGCGGTGCCCTGCACGTTGCGCGAACGGGGCGCGGGCGCCTGTGGAGGGTCTGCCGACGCCTACAGGTAGTCGAGCACGTCGCCCAGGTCGTAGTTGTCGTCCAGATACACCTGCCACCGCGCATAGACGTCGCGCAGGCAGGCCGGCGTCGTGCACGCGTCGAGCTGCTGGACCACCACGGCCGCCGTGCGGTCGCCATCGGGATAGCGTGCCGACAGCTCGACAAGCTGCGTGCGCAGATTGCGGTCGAGCGCGGCGAACTCGTCGTGGCTGCAGGCGAGCGTCGCGCGCAGGCTGCCCTCGACGGCGTCGGTGTCGCAGGCCACCGCCGGGACGCGGCCGGCCTGCGAGATCGCAAGGCCGATCTCCTGGCGATCGCGCGGGGTGAGCCGACGCACGAACCGCAGGTCGTCGTCGTGCCCCTGCGCCCAGGTCAGGCGCAGCGTGTACGCACTGCCCACGTCGGGATGCACGACCTTGCGCAGGGTCACGGTCTCGCCGGGCCCCTGCGTGCGGTCGACATGGAAGGCCAGGGTCTGATTGTCGAGGTCCACGTCCTCGACGCGGCCGGCCAGCCACGCGCCGTCGCGCAGGATCCGCAGGCCCGACGCGGTCTGGTACTCGATGGCGTAGATCGTCTCGGCATCGTCGCCCTGCGCGATGCCGGTGCTCCAGATGCCTTCCAGACTCTGCTCGAACGCGCCGTCCTGGAGCTGCGACCCGGTCGGGGCAGGCGCGGACGGGGCCAGCTCCGCGACCTCGGACGGACGATCGCAGGCGGACAGGCCCAACAGCAGGGCCGGCAGCAGGACGAGGGACCGCAGGCGGGCAGGCGATGTCATGGCCGGGCGTCCCTCGCAGAAGGCAGGCCGGCGATGCACCGGCCTGCCGATTGCATCACGCCGCGAGGGTCTTGTTCCACTCCGCGACGCGGTCGGCCTTGGCGGCCAGCACGGCCTCGGCGTCGCCCTCGATCTTCACCGACTTGATGACGTCGCCCTGCTTGATCGCGTCGACCACGTCCAGGCCCTGGGTTACCTTGCCGAACACGGTGTGCTTGCCGTCGAGCCAGTCGGTCTTGATGTGGGTGATGAAGAACTGGCTGCCGTTGGTGTTGGGGCCGGCATTGGCCATCGACAGCACGCCGCGTTCATGCTTGACGCCGTTGTTCGTTTCATCCTCGAAACGGTAGCCCGGGCCGCCGCGCCCCGAACCCTCCGGACAGCCGCCCTGGATCATGAAGTCGGCGATGACGCGGTGGAAGGTCAGGCCGTCGTAGAAACCGCGCTTGGCCAGGTTGACGAAGTTGGCGACCGTCAGCGGGGCCTTGTCGGCGAACAGCTCGACCTGGATCTGGCCACGGTCGGTATCGAATACGGCATGCAGGGACATCGGGGATCCTGGGGTTGGGTGGTCCGACAGGCTGGATGCGGGCCGAATGGCCGATTTCAAGCCGCCTGTCGCGCGCGGCGCGCGACAGGGTATGATAACCGGCTTCCTCCACTGCCCTAGCGCGCCAGGTCAAAGCCAGGTGCGGCCTTGCCCATGTCTCTCGAACGCCTGCGCAACATCGCCATCGTCGCCCACGTCGACCACGGCAAGACCACCCTCGTCGACCAGTTGCTCAAGCAGTCGGGCACGCTGTCCGAACGCACCGTGCTCGCCGAGCGCGTGATGGACAGCAACGACCAGGAAAAGGAGCGTGGCATCACGATCCTGGCCAAGAACACCGCCATCAACTGGCAGGGCAACCGCATCAACATCGTCGACACCCCCGGCCACGCCGACTTCGGCGGCGAGGTCGAGCGCGTGCTGTCGATGGTCGACTCGGTGCTGATCCTGGTCGACGCGATGGACGGGCCGATGCCGCAGACGCGCTTCGTGACCCAGAAGGCGTTCGCGATGGGCTTCAAGCCGATCGTCGTCGTCAACAAGATCGACCGTCCCGGTGCGCGTCCCGACTGGGTCATCGACCAGGTGTTCGACCTGTTCGACAAACTCGGCGCGACCAACGAGCAGCTCGACTTCCCGATCGTCTACGCCTCGGCGCTGCACGGCTACGCCAGCCTCGACGACAGCGTCCGTTCCGGCGACATGACCCCGCTCTACGAGGCGATCATGCAGCACGTGCCGGCGCCCGAGGTCGACCTCGACGGCGCGTTCCAGATGCGCATCAGCCAGCTCGACTACAACAACTTCGTCGGTCTGATCGGCATCGGCCGCATCCAGCGCGGCAAGCTGAAGAAGAACATGCCGGTGAGCGTCGTGGACCGCGAGGGCAAGAAGCGCCAGGGCAAGGTCGTGCAGGTGCTCGGCTTCCTGGGCCTGGAGCGCGTGGAGGTCGAGGAGGCGCAGGCGGGCGACATCGTCGCGATCGCCGGCGTGCAGGACCTGTCGATCTCCGACACCGTCTGCGCGCTCGACACCCCCGAGGCGCTGCCGGCGCTCACGGTCGACGAGCCGACGATCTCGATGACCTTCCAGGTCAACAACTCGCCGTTCGCCGGCAGCAAGGAGCACAGCGGCGGCAAGTTCATCACCAGCCGCCAGATCCGCGAGCGCCTGGAGCGCGAGACGCTGCACAACGTCGCGCTGAAGGTCGAGGAGACCGCCGATGCCGACAAGTTCCTGGTCTCGGGCCGCGGCGAGCTGCACCTGTCGGTGCTGATCGAGAACATGCGCCGCGAAGGCTACGAGCTGGCCGTCTCGCGCCCGGAAGTGATCATCAAGGAGATCGACGGCCAGCTAATGGAGCCGGTCGAGCAGCTCGTGGTGGACATCGAGGAGCAGCACCAGGGCGGCGTGATGGAGAAGCTCGGCACCCGCAAGGCCCAGCTCAAGAACATGGAGCCCGACGGCAAGGGCCGCGTGCGCCTGGACTACATGATCCCGGCGCGCGGCCTGATCGGCTTCCAGAACGAGTTCAAGACCCTCACGCAGGGCTCGGGCCTGCTGTTCCACGTCTTCGACCATTACGGCCCGAAGGAGACCGGCCCGATCGCCAAGCGCAACAACGGCGTGATGATCGCCAACGCGCCGGGCATGACGCCGGCCTACTCGCTCGGCCCGCTGGAAGAGCGCGGTCGGCTGTTCGCCGCCGAAGGCGACAACGTGTACGAGGGCCAGTTGGTCGGCATCCACTCCAAGGACAACGACCTGACGGTCAACGTCATCAAGGGCAAGCCGCTGACCAACGTCCGCGCCTCGGGCAAGGACGACGCGATCAAGCTGACCCCGGCGTTGAAGTATTCGCTCGAACAGGCGCTGGACTTCATCGAGGACGACGAGCTGGTCGAGGTCACGCCGAAGGAAATCCGCCTGCGCAAGAAGCTGCTGACCGAGAGCGATCGCAAGCGCGCCTCCCGCGCCGCGTGAGCCAGGCGCTGTTCCCGGGCTGGCGGCCCGACGCCGTCGCTCGGGCGGCGCTCGCGACGCTGTCGCAACGCTTGCAGGAGGCGCGTCCATCGGACGCGCCTTCTTTGCAACTGCGGCGCACCGACCAGTGGCACGCCACGCTGTGCTTCATCGGCCACGACGTGGGCCATCTCGCGACGCCGGTACTGCGGGATGCATTCGCAGCCGCCGCGACCGGCATCCCGCCGCACACGTGCACCCTCGAACGGCTCGTCTACTGGCGCCAGTCCGGCGCCGTCGTCGCATTGCCACACCGCTGCCTGGCCCTGCAGGCGCTGTGCGATGCGACGCGCGATGCGATCCGCCGCTGCGGCATCACGCCAGCGCAAGTGACGACCCAGCCGCACCTGACAATGGCCTATCTGCCGAAGGGGCTCGACGCGCAGCCCTGGCTCGATGCCGTGGACTGCGACATCGGCCCGCTGACGGTCGACACCTTCGAATTGCTGTTCAATCCCGGCGGTCGCTACGAAGCGCTCGGTCGCTGGCCGCTGACCGGCGCGCCCCTGCCCCCGCCGCCTCGCCAGGACGCGTTGTTCTGATGGCCGACGACCTCACCCCCGCACACAAGGGCCTACGCGCGATCGCGCTGTTCGAGGCCGCCAAGGGCGCCATCGCCCTGCTCGTCGCCGGCGGCCTCGCGGCGGTCGGGCCCGACGCGCTGCAGCACCAGGTCGAACGCGTGCTCGCGCGCTTGGGCGCAGATGCCGATCGCTTCGGCGCGGATCTGCTCGATGCGATCACGCCACAGACGCTGCACATCGCAATTGCCGTCGCGCTGATCTATGCGGCCATGCGCCTGCTCGAAAGCTGGGGGCTGTGGTGGCACCGCGCCTGGGCCTCGTGGCTCGGCGTCATCGGCGCCGCCGCCTATCTGCCGTTCGAGATCTACGCGCTCTGGCATCACCCCGACTGGATGACCTGGGGGGTGTTCCTGCTCAATCTGCTGATCGTGCTGGTGCTGGCGCGCGATCTGTACCGGCGACGCGCGGGCGGCTGAAGCAACCCTACAAGACGGTCAGATCTCAGACGCGAGCACCACTGAGCCTTTATTTCGGCGAAAGCTGGATTCTGACGACTTCGCTCTCTCAACCGAAAGACTTAGGCGCTGAAGCACGCCGACTTCGGATGGGCATCGGCCTGCCGGCCGGAAGCCGCTCTCCCCTCGGTCAAGGCATCCTGCCTTGACTCGGGCGCACGCCATCCATGGCGTGCTAGACGCAGCCACCGGCCGCCAGTCCGCCGCCTCGAACTTTCAGATGGTGCGTTCGGGCGGCGCGGGCATCGCTTGTCCAATAGAAATCACGAACTTCCAGCCGCAGTGCGTTGTGCCGGCTGGGGGTTGCGCAGAGCGGGCCATGGATGGCCCGCGGCGGCGAGTCAGCCATGGATGGCTGCCGAGCCGAGGAGCAACCCCCGGTCGGCGCAACGCTGTCTCCGAAGCCAGGCACTGGTGCGGCAACGAGCTGCACTAGAGCCTTATAGGCAGCTGGCCTCTCGCAGCTACGCCAACGCGACTCACCCCACCGCGCGGCCGACCTGCGCGTGCTTGCGCACGATCAGCATCGCCGTCTCGAGCGCCTGCTCGTAGTTGAGCCGCGGATCGACCTGGCTCTTGTAGGCGCGCTCCAGATCGACCTCGGTCAGCGCCCGTGCCCCGCCCATGCACTCGGTGACGTCCTCCCCGGTCAGCTCCAGATGCACGCCGCCCAGGCGGGTACCGGCTGCGGCATGCAAGTCGAACGCCTGCTCGATCTCGCTGCGGATGTTGTCGAAGCGCCGGGTCTTGAAACCATTGTGGGTCGACTCGGTGTTGCCGTGCATCGGATCGCAAATCCACAACACGCGGCGGCCGGAGCGCTTCACCGCATCGAGCAGCGCCGGCAGGCGCTCGGCGATCTGCGCCGCGCCCATGCGATGGATCAGGCTCAACCGCCCCGGCTCGTCGTCGGGGTTGAGGATGTCGATCAGGCGCAGCAGCGCATCGGGCGACGAGGTCGGCCCGACCTTGACGCCGATCGGATTGCGGATGCCGCGGAAGTACTCGACGTGCGCGCCGTCGAGCGCCGCGGTCCGCACGCCGATCCACGGGAAGTGGGTGCTGAGGTTGAACCAGCCCCATTGCCGCGGGACCTGGCGCGTCTGCGCTTCCTCGTAGGGCAGCAGCAGCGCCTCGTGCGAGGTGTAGAAGTCGACCCGTTTGAGGGTGTGGATCTGCGTGCCGGCCAGCGTCTCCATGAAGCGCACCGCATCGCCCAGGCCCGAGACCATGCGCTGGTACTCCTCGGCCAGCGGCGACTGCCCCACCCACTCCAGTCCCCAGTACTCGGGATGGTGCAGGTCGGCGAACCCGCCGTCGATCAGCGAGCGCACGAAGTTCATCGTCATCGCCGAACGCGCGTGCGCCTTGATCATGCGCCGCGGATCGGGCGTGCGCGCCTGTGCGGTGAATGCCGGCGCGTTGACCACGTCGCCCCGATAGCTAGGCAGTGCCACGCCGTCGCGCACCTCGGTATCGGCCGAGCGCGGCTTGGCGTACTGGCCGGCGAACCGGCCCACGCGCACCACCGGCAGACGCATGCCGTGCACGAGCACCAGGCTCATCTGCAGCAGCACCTTCAGGCGGTTGGAGATGATGTCGGACGTGCAGTCGCCGAAGTTCTCCGCGCAGTCGCCGCCCTGCAGCAGGAAGCGCCGCCCTTCCTGTGCCTCGGCGAGCTGCTGCTTCAGGCTCAGGATCTCCCAGGACGTCACCAGCGGCGGCAACGCACGCAGTTCCTGCTGCACCTCCGCCAGCGCCACGGCGTCGGGGTAGACCGGCAGCTGCAGTGCGGGATGGTCGCGCCAGCTCTCGGGCGCCCAGCCGGCGGGCAGGTTCACGGGATGGAGCGTGCGTTCGGTGGATGGCGACATCGGGACTTCCTCGTGCGATCAGACATCATCGCAGCTTGCTGCGGCGCGTCAATTTTCGTCGGTGGCCGCGTTCAACGCGCGGTGCGCAGGCCGGCATACAGCGCGAGCGCCCCCAGCAGCACGAACCACACCAGGCTCCAGGCCGGCATCGACAGCCCGAGGAAGGTCCAGTCGATGGTGCCGCAGTCGCCGCTGCCGGTGAGCACCTTCTGCACCAGCGTCGGCGTATCCATCGTCTGACGCATGAAGGCGAACGGCGCGCCGCAGGTCGTGAAGCCCGGGGGGTGCAGCTGCAGCCACACGTGGCGTCCGGCGATGCCGGCACCGACTGCGGCAGCGGCCAGGCCGAGCACGCCGTAGACGCGCCGCCCGCCCCGCGCTTTCGGCGCGTGCAGGCCGGCCACCAGCAGCACCAGGCCCAGCGCCGCGAACGCGATGCGCTGGAAGATGCACAGCGGGCATGGCTCCAGCCCCCACTGCAGCTGCGAGTAGATCGCGAAGCCGATCAGCGCGAAGCAGGCGACGCCGCCGGCGAGCATCGAGGTGCGGAACGACCAGCGCAGTGGATTCATGGGAGAGGCTTGCCGGGAGAGGAAGCGCCGATTATCCCGCCGCTGCGGGCAAAGCCAAAGCCCCGCGGCGCGCACGCCCCCGAACGCAGAAACCCCGGCCTGGGCCGGGGTTCTGGAAAGACACGCGTCGGGCGACGGGCCCGACAGGCCGGCATCACTCGGCGGCGTCGGCCTGCGGGCGATCGACCAGCTCGACGTAGGCCATCGGCGCGTTGTCGCCGGCGCGGAACCCGGCCTTGAGGATGCGCAGGTAGCCGCCCGGGCGCGCCTGGTAGCGCGGGCCCAGCGTCGTGAACAGCGTGCCGACCGCTTCCTTGTCGCGCAGGCGCGCGAACGCGAGGCGGCGATTGGCGACGCCGTCGACCTTGGCCAGCGTGATCAGCGGCTCGGCGACGCGGCGCAGTTCCTTGGCCTTGGGCAGGGTGGTCTTGATCAGCTCGTTCTTGATCAGCGAGGCGGCCATGTTGCGGAACATCGCTTCGCGGTGGGCGCTGGTGCGGTTGAACTTGCGACCGGCTTTCTGGTGGCGCATGGGTTGGATCCTTCAGTGGAATGTTGGGTCGTTGGACATCGTTGTCGCCATCCTGGCGCTGGAACTTGGACTGCGGATGGTCCGGGCCGGCGTTCCGTTGCCAGCGTGGCCGCGGACTCGGGTCCGTCGGCGGGTATTGCGTCGTGCTGCGTGACGCGTCTTGCGGAAAATCCTTCGGGAGCCGCGGCTGGCGCCGCGTTTGCATACCCGGCCCGGCGCAGCGCGCCGGGCGTTCGCGCCCCGCAGCCGATGCCTGACGGCGGATGCTGCGGGTACTGCGCTGCCGTCCCTGGCGGTACATCCAGGCTCCGGAGAGCCCTGCCCGGCCATCCTCGGCCGGGCGTTCGCCTTCGCAGCCCATGCCTGACGGCATCGGCTACGCGCGAAGTCTCACCCCAGCATGCCGTGGCTGGAGACGCCGGCCGGCGGCCAGTTCTCGAGCTTCATGCCCAGCGCCAGGCCACGCTGCGCGAGGACTTCCTTGATCTCGGTGAGCGACTTCTTGCCGAGGTTCGGGGTCTTCAGCAGCTCGACCTCGGTCTTCTGGATCAGATCGCCGATGTAGTAGATGCTCTCGGCCTTGAGGCAGTTGGCCGAACGCACCGTCAGCTCCAGATCGTCGATCGGACGCAGCAGGATCGGGTCGACGCCCGGGGTCTGCGGCTTCGCGGCGCCGCGGTCGCGGTGCGTGAAGTCGCCGAACACCGACAGCTGCTCGGTGAGGATGTCGGCGGCGGTGCGCACGGCTTCCTCGGCATCGATCGTGCCGTTGGTCTCGATGTCGATCACCAGCTTGTCGAGGTCGGTACGCTGCTCGACGCGGGCGGCTTCGACCTCGTAGGCGACGCGGCGGACCGGCGAGAACGACGCGTCGAGCATCAGGCGACCGATCGCGCGGGTCTCTTCGTCGGGACGACGACGGGCGGCGGCCGGCTGGTAGCCGAAGCCGCGCTCGATCTTCAGGCGCATGTTGATCGACGCATCCTTGGTCAGATGGCAGATCACGTGCTCGCCGTTGAGGATCTCGACGTTGTGGTCGGTCTTGATGTCGGCGGCGGTCACGACGCCCGGGCCGGACTTCGACAGCGACAGCGTCGCGCTCTCGCCGGTGCCCATGCGGATCGCGACGTCCTTCAGGTTCAGCAGGACTTCGAGCACGTCCTCCTGCAGGCCCTCGATGGTGCTGTACTCGTGCAGCACGCCGTCGATCTCGACTTCGGTGATCGCGAAGCCCGGAATCGACGACAGCAGCACGCGACGCAGGGCATTGCCCAGCGTGTGCCCGTAGCCGCGCTCCAGCGGCTCGATCACGACCTTCGCACGGTTGCCGGCAAGGCGTTCGATCTGCGGGCCACGGGGACGCAGTACCTGGTTGGCGGTAGCCGTCATGTTTGTGTGTCTCCTGGAGACCGTCCGCGCCGGGGGGCGCGGAGGCCTGAATGAATTACTTCGAGTACAGCTCGACGATCAGCGCTTCGTTGATGTCCGCCGGCAGGTCCCCGCGATCGGGCACCGCCTTGAACACGCCGCTGAACTTCTTCGAGTCGACCTCGACCCACGACGGCGACAGGTCCATCGTCGAGGACACGTTCACTGCCTCCTGGACGCGGAGCTGCTTCTGGGCCTTCTCCGACAGCGCGATCGCGTCGCCGGCCTTGACCTGGTACGACGGCAGGTTCACCGGCTGGCCGTTGACCGTGACGCCGCGGTGCGACACCAGCTGGCGCGCGGCCGGGCGGGTGACAGCGAAGCCCATGCGGTAGACGACGTTGTCCAGGCGGGTTTCCAGCAACTGCAGCAGGTTCTCGCCGGTGTTGCCCTTCTTGGTCGAGGCCTTCTTGTAGTAGTTGCGGAACTGGCGCTCCAGCAGACCGTAGATGCGCTTGACCTTCTGCTTCTCGCGCAGCTGGGTGGCGTAGTCGGAGAGCTTGCCGCGACGGGTGTTGCCGGCGCCGTGCTGGCCGGGCTTCTGCTCGAGCTTGCACTTGGAATCCAACGCGCGCGTCGGGCTCTTGAGCGACAGGTCGGCGCCTTCGCGGCGCGCGAGCTTACAGGTAGGACCGATATAACGAGCCATTTTTGATCGCTCCTTTAGACGCGACGCTTCTTCGGCGGACGGCACCCGTTGTGCGGGATCGGCGTCACGTCGATGATGTTGATGATCTTGTAGCCCACGTTGTTGAGCGAACGCACGGCCGACTCACGACCCGGACCCGGGCCCTTGATGCGGACTTCCAGCGACTTGACGCCGTAGTCGAGCGCGGCCTTGCCGGCCTTCTCGGCAGCCACCTGGGCCGCGAACGGGGTCGACTTGCGCGAGCCGCGGAAGCCGGCACCGCCGGAGGTCGCCCACGAGAGCGCGTTGCCCTGGCGGTCGGTGATCGTGACGATCGTGTTGTTGAACGAAGCGTGGACGTGCGCGATACCGTCGGTGACGACGCGCTTGATCTTCTTCTTGGTCTTGGTTGCGGACGGCTTGGCCATGGGTCTGGTTCCTTACTTCCTGATGGCCTTGCGCGGACCCTTGCGGGTACGTGCATTGGTCCGGGTGCGCTGGCCGCGCAGCGGCAGGCCGCGACGATGGCGCAGGCCGCGATAGCACGACAGGTCCATCAGGCGCTTGATCGCCATGCCGACCTCGCGACGCAGGTCGCCTTCGACCACGTACTTGCCGACCTCGGCGCGCAGGCGCTCGACTTCGGGCTCCGACAGGTCGCGGATCTTGGTGGTGGTCTCGACGCCCGCGGATTCGCAGACCTTCTTCGACCGGGTACGGCCGATGCCGTAGATGCTCTGAAGCCCGACCCAGACATGCTTCTGGGCAGGCAGGTTCACACCTGCAATACGCGCCATGCGCGGATCTCCAACTGTTGGGGCTGCCAGGGGTTCAATCCCGGCAAAAGGGAACATGAAATGATAGCAGGGCCTCGGGCTTTCAGGAAGTCGCGCCCCCCGAAGGTGGCTGGACCCGGCATGGGGAGTGTGCCCATGCTCCGGCGACGGTACCGGGGCGGCAACCGGGAACCGACGTCCCCGGATGCCCCGCGCGCTACTCTGGCGTGCGGATCACCCTGCACCACCCGCGCCCGAGACCGCCGCGCGAGTCGCCCATCTTGGCGTCCGGCGCGTGTGTCCGGATGCCATGCCCCGCCCTGCCGGGCGGCGCGTGCGGCGCCGGGAGTCCCGGGCCGCGAAGAACCTTGTGCCGTACCGTCGCACTGACGGCAGCAGAACAGCATACCACCAAGCGAGTCCCGCCGCACGCCAGGCGCCGGTGGGTCCGCCGCACCGCCTCCTGTCCAGAGGCGGCGCATTCACCGGGCCGGACTCAACGGGGGCGCGAGCCGCCCTTGAGGTTGGCCTTCTTGAGCAGGCTTTCGTACTGGTGCGACATCAGGTGCGACTGCACCTGCGCGATGAAGTCCATGACCACGACCACGACGATCAGCAGCGAGGTGCCGCCGAAGTGGAACGAGCTGCCGAACTCGGCGCGCATGAACTCCGGGAGCAGGCAGACCAGCACCAGGTAGGCCGCGCCGACCGCCGTGAGCCGGGTCAGCACGCCGTCGATGTAGTCGGCCGTCGCCTTGCCCGGACGGATGCCGGGGATCAGCGCGCCCGACTTCTTCAGGTTGTCGGCGGTTTCCTGCGAGTTGAACACCAGCGCCGTGTAGAAGAACGCGAAGCCGGCGATCAGGCCGCCGAACAGCAGCACGTACAAGGGCTCGCCGGGCGACATCGCCTGCGCCAGCCGCTGCAGCCAGGTCGCCGACCCCGCCTCGCCGAACCAGGTCGAGACCGTGGCCGGGAACATGATGATCGACGAGGCGAAGATCGCCGGGATCACGCCGGCCATGTTGAGCTTGAGCGGCAGGAACGAGCTCTGGTTCATGTACGCATTGCGACCGCCCTGGCGGCGCGCGTAGTTGACCGTGATCCGGCGCTGCCCGCGCTCGACGAAGACGACGAAGAACGTCGCCGCCAGCACCACCGCGACCAGCAGGATCGCCGCGATCGGGCTCATGTCGCCGTTGCGCAGCGACTCGATCGTGCCGAACACCGCGCCCGGAAGACCGGCGACGATGCCCGCGAAGATGATCAGCGACACGCCGTTGCCGATGCCGCGCTCGGTGACCTGCTCGCCCAGCCAGACCAGGAACATGGTGCCGGCGGTCAGCGCGACGATCGCGGTCAGCACGAAGCCCATGCCGGGCGCGTAGACGACCGGGATGCCGTTGTTGGCGCCCGAGCTCTGCAGCGCGACCGCGATGCCCGCCGACTGGAAGATCGCCAGCGGGATCGCACCGATGCGCGACCACTGGGTGATGCGGCGCCGGCCCGACTCGCCTTCCTTCTGGATGGCCTTCAGGCTCGGCACCACCTGCACCAGCAGCTGCATGACGATGGACGCAGAGATGTACGGAATCACGTTCAGCGCGAACAGGCTGAAGCGCGACAGCGCACCACCGGAGAACATGTTGAACATGTCCACGATCGTGCCTTCCTGCTGCTCCATGAGCTGCAGCATGGCCTCGGGATTGACGCCCGGGACCGGGATGAAGCACCCGATGCGATAGACGATCAGGGCCCCGAGCACGAACAGCAGGCGCTGGCGGAGCTCGGTGAACTTACCGAGCCCGGCACCAACCCCGCCCATTGCGCTATTGCTGCGTGACATTGAACGCTCCGGTATGCCGATCTATCCGCACGCTTGTCAATCCTTCATTCGAAAAGAAGCCTGCCATCCATGGCGCGGCATTACAGTCTTCGGGTCGCCCGGCCCGTCCGTTCCGGCCCCGCGAAGCACGCGGGGCGTTCCTCCCGGGCGCGAGGCGGTGCCTCGCAGACGCCCGGGCGTCACCCATGGCCGGGCGTTCGCCGGCACGACGCGGCAGTGCCGCGCCGAGCTTATGCCGACTCACCCTCGAACTTGCCGCCGGCCGCTTCGATCGCCGCACGGGCGCCAGCGGTGGCTAGCAGGCCCTTGAACGTCAGCGCCTTGCCGATCTCGCCGTTCTTGACGATCTTGGCACGCTTGGCGGTCGCCGGCACGAGCTTGGCGGCGCGCAGCGCGGCGAAGTCCACCGTGCCCTCGAGCTTCTCGAGCTGGTACAGGAAGACCTCGGCGGTGTCGTTCTTCAGGCGCGAGCGGAAGCCGACCTTCGGCAGGCGCTTGCGCAGCGGCATCTGGCCGCCTTCGAAGCCGGCCTTGATCTTGCCCTTGCCGGCGCGCGCGAACGAACCCTTGTGGCCGCGGCCGGCGGTCTTGCCGAGGCCGGAGCCGATGCCGCGACCGACGCGCGTGCGCTCGGTGCGGGCGCCCGGTGCGGGCTTGAGAGTGTTGAGCTTCATGTGATTACTCCTCGACCCGGACCAGGTAGTGGACCTTGTTGATCAGGCCACGGACCTGCGGGCTGTCCTTCAGTTCGCGCACGTCGTTGAGCTTGTTGAGGCCCAGCGCCTTGACCGACAGGCGGTGCTTGGCCTGCGAGCCGCGCAGGCCCTTCACCAGGCGCACCTTGACGGTGCCGCCGGCGGCTTCGTTCTTAGCCATGGACGATGTCCTCCAGCTTCTTGCCGCGCTTGGCGGCGATCTGCGCCGGCGAGTGCATCTCGGCCAGGCCACGGATCGTCGCGCGCACGAGGTTGATCGGGTTGCGCGAGCCCACCGCCTTGGCGAGCACGTCCTTCACGCCGACGGCCTCAAGCACGGCGCGCATCGCACCGCCGGCGATCACGCCGGTACCCTCGGACGCGGGCTGCATGAACACGCTGGCGGCGCCGTGGCGCGACTTGACCGTGTGCCACAGCGTGCTGCCGTTGAGGTCGACGTTCTTCTGGTTCTTGCGCGCCTGCTCCATCGACTTCTGGATCGCGACCGGCACTTCGCGCGCCTTGCCGTAGCCGAAGCCGACCTTGCCGTTGCCGTCGCCGACGACCGTCAGCGCGGTGAACGTGAACTGGCGACCGCCCTTGACGGTCTTGCTGACACGGTTGACCGTGATCAGCTTCTCGATCATGCCGTCATCGAGCTCTTCGCGATCGCGATTACGGTCGCGCCCGCGGTTTTCCCTTTCGTTTGCCATCGTGGATGCCTGTATGTGTGGAGTGATGTACGGCTCGGGCCGCTTGTGGTTGTGGTCGCGATCGGTGGAACGCGGACGCGGCACAGAAGGCCGCGGGCGTCCGGCACACCTCGTGCCGGCGAGTCAGGCGGCGCCGCGCGCGGGGCGCGACGCCGACAGCGTCTGGATCAGAACTGCAGGCCGCCTTCGCGCGCGGCGTCGGCCAGGGCCTTGATGCGGCCGTGGTAGCGATAGCCCGAGCGGTCGAACGCGACGCGCTCGATGCCCGCGGCCTTCGCCTTCTCGGCGATCGTGCGGCCGACCTTGGCGGCAGCATCGGCGTTCTTGCCGTTCTTCAGCCCTTCGCGGACGTCGCTCTGGGTCGTGCTGGCCGAGGCCAGGACCTTCGAGCCGTCCGAGTTGAAGAGCTGGGCGTAGATGTGCTGGCCGGTGCGCAGCACCGACAGGCGCGGCACGCCGAGTTCGCGGATGCGCGCACGGGTCGACTTGGCGCGACGCAGGCGGGCGGTGTTCTTGATGCTCATGATGATGACCTCGTGGAAGCGGATCGGCCTGGACACAGAAGTCGGGTCTGGGAGATGGGGAACGCCCGGGAAGCGGCGGCGCACCTTGCGGCGGCTCGCGCGGATCCCGGGGCCCCGGCCCCGATTCCCGGCCTTTACGCCTTCTTGGCTTCCTTGCGGATGATGGTTTCGTCGGAGTACTTCACGCCCTTGCCCTTGTACGGCTCCGGCGGACGGAAACCGCGGATCTTCGCGGCGACCTGGCCGACCAGCTGCTTGTCGGCGCCCTGGACCAGGACCTCGGTCTGGGTCGGCGTGGTCAGCGTGATGCCTTCGGGCGCCTGGAACACGACGGGATGCGAGAACCCGAGCGAGAGGTTCAGATCACGGCCCTGCACCGCGGCACGGTAACCGACGCCGACGAGCTCGAGCTTGCGCTCGAAGCCCTCCGACACGCCGTGGACCATGTTCGCGACGATTGCGCGCAGGGTGCCGGTGAGCGGGGTCCGGGACGGGTCGGCGGCCGACAGCAGCGCATTGCCGTCCTCGACCTTGACTTCGATATCGGCCGGCTTGGCGACCGACAGGGTGCCCTTGGGGCCCTTGACGCTGACCGACTCGGACTGGATGTTGAGTTCGACGCCCTTGGGCAGGGCGATCGGCTTCTTGGCGACGCGGGACATTGTGCGCTTACTCCCTTAGGCCACGAAGCACAGGACTTCACCGCCGACGCCCTGCTGGCGCGCCTGCGCGTCGGTCATGATGCCCTTCGACGTGGAGATGATCGCGATGCCGAGCCCGTTGAGGACCTTGGGCAGCGCGTCCTTGCCGCGGTACTGGCGCAGGCCCGAGCGCGAGAAGCGCTGCAGACGCTCGATCACCGGACGGCCTTCGTAGTACTTGAGGACGATCTCGAGTTCGGCCTTGGCGCCGTTCTCGGTCACGCGGAAATCGCCGATGTAGCCCTCGTCCTTCAGGACGGTGGCGATGGCGACCTTGGTCTTGGAGGACGGCATCTTCACCGTCTGCTTGCCGACCGCTGCCGCATTCTTGATGCGGACCAGCATGTCGGCGATGGGATCAGTCATGCTCATGATGATTACCTTCTGAGTGCACCGATATCCGCTTTCGCGAATTCTAGTTTTGAACCGGCCGGGAGCCCGGCCGGGGTACAGCGTGAGGGGCGGTATTGTACAGGCCCGGCGCCGGAACGCCAGACCCGTACCCGCCCGCCCGGATTACCAGCTGGCCTTGCGCAGGCCCGGCACGTCGCCGCGCATCGTGGCTTCGCGCAGCTTGTTGCGGCCCAGGCCGAACTTGCTGTACACGCCACGCGGACGACCGGTCAGGGCGCAGCGGTTGACCTGGCGCGAGGGCGACGAGTCGCGCGGCAGCTTCTGCAGCTTGGTCGCGGCCTCGATCTTCTCCTCGTAGCCGGCGGTCTGGCTGCTGATGATCTTCTTCAGCGCCGCGCGCTTCTCGGCATGCTGCTTGGCCAGCTTGGTGCGCTTGACCTCGCGGTTGACCATGGACGTCTTTGCCATGTGGTTTCCTCAGTTGCGGAACGGGAAGCGGAAGGCTTCGAGCAGTGCCTTGGCTTCTTCGTTGGTGCGTGCGGTGGTCGTGATGGCGATGTCCATGCCGCGGATCGCGTCGACCTGGTCGAAGTCGATCTCCGGGAAGATGATCTGCTCCTTCACGCCCATGTTGTAGTTGCCGCGGCCGTCGAACGAACGGCCGGACACGCCGCGGAAGTCGCGCACGCGCGGCAGCGAGACGTTGACCAGGCGGTCGAGGAACTCGTACATCCGGTTGCGGCGCAGCGTGACCTTGCAGCCGATCGGCCAGCCGTCGCGGATCTTGAACGAGGCGACCGACACGCGCGACTTGGTCACCAGCGGCTTCTGGCCGCTGATCTTGGCCATGTCGGCGGTGGCGTTCTCGAGGATCTTCTTGTTCGCGGCCGCCTCGCCCACGCCCATGTTGAGCGTGATCTTGGTCAGGCGCGGGACCTGCATGATGTTGTCGTAGCCGAACTGCTCCATGAGCTTCGGCACCACTTCATCCTTGTAGAACTGTTCCAGACGGGTCGTCATTTTCGGCATCCTCAGGCGTCGAGCGCCTCACCGCTCGAGCGGAACACGCGCAGCGTGCGTCCATCCTCGAGCTTCTTGGTTCCGATGCGCTCGCCCTTGCCGGTGGCAGGGTTGAACGGCATCACGTTCGAAGCGTGGATCGGGGCTTCGCGCTCGATCACGCCACCGGCCTGGCCGGCCTGCGGATTGGGCTTGGTGTGGCGCTTGACGAGGTTGACGTTGGAGACGACGACCTTGTCGCCGACCACGCGCACCACGTCGCCGCGCTTGCCCTTGTCCTTGCCGGCGATCACGATGACGTGGTCGCCCTTCTTGATTCGATTGGCCATGTTCGTATCTCCGCTCAGAGCACTTCGGGAGCGAGCGACACGATCTTCATGAACTTCTCGGAACGAAGCTCACGGGTCACGGGCCCGAAGATGCGGGTGCCGATCGGCTCCTGCTTGTTGTTGAGCAACACCGCGGCGTTGCCGTCGAAGCGGATCAGCGAACCGTCGGGACGGCGCACACCCTTGCGGGTACGCACCACGACGGCGTCGTAGACCTCGCCCTTCTTGACCTTGCCGCGCGGAATCGCTTCCTTCACGGAGACCTTGATGATGTCGCCGATCGCGGCGTAACGGCGCTTGGAACCGCCGAGCACCTTGATGCACATCACTTCCTTGGCACCGCTGTTGTCGGCCACGTCGAGGTGGCTCTGCATCTGGATCATTTCGAGCTCCTCGTTATTCGGCCGCGCGCGCGACGATTTCGGTCACGCGCCAGTTCTTGGTCTTGGACATCGGCGCGATCTCGACGACCTTCACCAGATCGCCTTCCTGGCAGGCGTTCTCGGCGTCGTGGGCGTGGAGCTTGGTCGAGCGCTTGATGTACTTGCCGTACAGGGCGTGCTTGACCTGACGCTCGACCAGCACCGTGACGGTCTTGTCCATCTTGTTGCTGACCACGCGGCCCTGGACCGTGCGCTGCTTCTTCTCGGTATTCATGGTCGGGTCCTTACTTCTTCTGGCCGATCAGGGTGTTGACGCGCGCGATCTCGCGGCGCACCCGACGGGCTTCGTGCGTCTTGGTCAGCTGGCCGGTCGCCTTCTGCATGCGGAGCGAGAAACGCTCCTTGTGCAGCTCGAGCAGGTGCGACTGCAGTTCTTCTGCCGACTTCTCGCGGAGTTCCTTGGTCGTAGCCATCAGCGCACCGTCCGGGTCACGAATTGGGTGGTGACCGAAAGCTTGGCGGCAGCCAGGCGGAACGCTTCGCGCGCCACCGTCTCCTCGACGCCCTCGATCTCGTAGATCATGCGGCCGGGCTGGATCTGGGCGACCCAGTACTCCACGCCGCCCTTGCCGGAGCCCATTCGGACTTCGATCGGCTTCTTGGTGATCGGCTTGTCCGGGAACACGCGGATCCACATCTTGCCGCCGCGCTTGACGTGGCGGCTGATGGTCCGGCGGCCGGCTTCGATCTGACGCGCGGTCAGCTGGCCGGTCGCGGTGGCCCGCAGGCCGTACTCGCCGAAGCTGACGGCGTTGCCGCTCCACGACAGGCCGTCGTTACGGCCCTTGTGCATCTTGCGGTATTTGGTTCGCTTGGGTTGCAGCATGATTAGTCCCTCGCCTCGCGTTCACGACGCGGACCACGGCGCTCGCGGTCTCCGCGGTCACCACGCTCGCCGCGCGGCGTGTCGTCCTGCTTCTCCTGGCCGACCTGGGAGAAATCGAAGATCTCGCCCTTGTAGATCCAGGTCTTGATGCCGATGATCCCGTAGGTCGTCTTGGCCTCGGCGAAGCCGTAGTCGACGTCGGCACGCAGCGTGTGCAGCGGCACGCGGCCTTCGCGGTACCACTCCGAACGCGCGATCTCGGCGCCGTTGAGGCGGCCGGCGACGTTGACCTTGATGCCCAGCGCGCCCAGGCGCATCGCGTTGCCGACCGCACGCTTCATCGCGCGGCGGAACATGATGCGGCGCTCGAGCTGCTGCGCGATCGACTCGGCGACCAGCTGCGCGTCGAGCTCCGGCTTGCGGACCTCGGTCACGTTGATGTGCGCCGGAACGCCCATCATCTGGCTGACGTCCTTGCGCAGCTTCTCGATGTCCTCGCCGCGCTTGCCGATCACCACGCCCGGGCGGGCGGTGTGGATCGTCACGCGCGCCGTCTTGGCCGGACGCTCGATCAGGATCTTGCTGATGCCGGCCTGCGCCAGGCGCTTGCGCAGCATCTCGCGGACCTTCAGGTCGGCGGCCAGGTACTCGGCGTATTCCTTCTTGCCGGCGTACCACTTGGAGTTCCAGTCCTTGGCGATGCCCAGGCGGATACCGGTGGGATGAACTTTATGACCCATTTACTTGCCCTCTCCCACGACGACGGTGATGTGGCTGGTGCGCTTGAGGATGCGGGTACCGCGTCCCTTGGCGCGCGCCATGAAGCGCTTCAGCGTCGGACCTTCGTCGACCGTGATGGTGGCGATCTTCAGCTCGTCGACGTCGGCGCCGGCGTTGTTCTCGGCGTTGGCGATGGCCGACTCGACGACCTTCTTGATCAGGTGCGCGGCCTTCTTGTCCGAGAACTTCAGCAGGCCGACGGCGCGCTCGACCGGCAGACCGCGGACCTGGTCGGCGACCAGGCGGGCCTTCTGCGGCGAGATGCGCGCGGTCCGCAGGATCGCGGTGCGCTTGTTGACCTCGGTGCGAGCGCGCTTCTGCTCTTCGAGGCGGGCTTTCGTTGCCTTGTCCATTGTGCGCTCCTTACCTGCCCGACTTCTTGTCGCCGCCGTGACCCTTGAACGTCCGGGTCAGGGCGAACTCGCCGAGCTTGTGGCCAACCATGTTCTCGTTGACGAGCACCGGGATGTGGTTCTTGCCGTTGTGGATGGCGATGGTGAAGCCGACCATTTCCGGCAGGACCATCGAGCGGCGCGACCAGGTCTTGATCGGCTTCTTGGTGTTGGTGCCGGCGGCCTCGACCTTCTTGATGAGGTGGTGGTCGACGAACGGACCCTTCTTGAGTGAACGTGCCATGGTCTATCAGCTCCTGCGGTCGCGCACGATGAACTGCTGCGTCCGCTTGTTATGGCGGGTCTTGTAACCCTTGGTCGGCACGCCCCACGGGGTGACCGGGTGCGGGTTGCCTTGTCCGGCGCGGGCCTCACCACCGCCGTGCGGATGGTCGACCGGGTTCATCGCCGCACCGCGGACGGTGGGCTTGACGCCGCGCCAGCGCTTGGCGCCGGCCTTGCCGAGCTTCTCGAGGCTGTGCTCGTCGTTGCTGACCTCGCCGATGGTGGCGCGGCACTCCGACGGCACCCGACGCACTTCGCCCGAACGCAGGCGCACGGTCGCGTAGACGCCCTCGCGCGCGATCAGCTGGACGGCGGCACCGGCCGCACGCGCGATCTGCGCGCCCTTGCCCGGCTTCATCTCGATGCAGTGGATCGTCGAGCCGACCGGGATGTTGCGCAGCGGCAGCGTGTTGCCGGTCTTGATCGGCGCATCCGAACCCGCGATCACCTGGTCGCCGGCCTTCAGGCCCTTCGGCGCGATGATGTAGCGGCGCTCGCCGTCGACGTACACCAGCAGCGCGATGTGCGCGGTGCGGTTGGGGTCGTACTCGATGCGCTCCACGCGCGCCGGGATGCCTTCCTTGTCGCGCTTGAAGTCGACGATGCGGTAGTGCTGCTTGTGACCGCCGCCGATGTGGCGCGTGGTGATCCGGCCGTGGTGGTTGCGACCACCCGACTTGCTCTTCTTCTCGACCAGCGCGGCGTGCGGCGCACCCTTGTGCAGCTCGGGGTGCACGACGCGGACCGCGGAGCGGCGACCGGCGGACGTGGGCTTGAATTTCATCAATGGCATCGGGGCTTCCTCAGACCTTCGCGTTCATGACGTCGATCGACTGGCCGTCGGCCAGCTTCACGTAGGCCTTGCGCCAGTCGCCGCGGCTGCCCTGACGCTGGCGGAAGGACTTGTTCTTGCCCTTCACGTTGACGACGTTGACCGCTTCGACCTTGACGTCGAACAGCTTCTCGACCGCGGCCTTGATGTCGGCCTTGGTCGCGACCGTCGACACTTCGAACGCGTACTGGTTGGACACTTCCTGCAGGCGCGCGGTCTTCTCGGACACGCGCGGCGCACGGATCACTTCATAGAGCTTGGCGTCGTTCATGCCAGCCACTCCTCGATCTTCTTCACCGCATCGGTGGTGATCAGCACGGAATCGGCGCCGACCAGCGCGACCGGGTCCAGGCCCTGCACGTCGCGGATCTCGACGTACGGCAGGTTGCGTGCCGACAGGTACAGGTGCTCGGACGCGTCCTCGGTCACGATCAGCGGACGCTTGCCCAGGTCGAATTCCTTGAGCTTGGCGACCATGCCGCTGGTCTTGGTCTCGGTCAGGTCGAACGTCTCGACGATCGTCAGACGGCCCTGGCGGTTGAGCTCGGACAGGATCGCCGACATCGCCGCGCGGTACATCTTGCGGTTGACCTTCTGCTCGAAGCTGCGCGGCTTGGCCGCGAACGTCACGCCGCCGCCGACGAAGATCGGCGCGGTCAGCGCACCGTGACGGGCACCGCCGCCCTTCTGCTTCTTCGACTTCTTGGTCGTGCCGTTGACTTCCGAACGGGTCTTCTGGGCCTTGGTGCCGGCGCGGCCGGCGTTGCGATAGGCGACGACGACCTGGTGGACCAGATCCTCGCTGAAATCGCGGCCGAACACGGCGTCGGAGACCGACAGCTTGCTGCTGCTGTTGTTGATTGCGAGTTCCATCGTGCTACTCCTTATGCCTTGCTCGACGGACGCACGATCACGTCGCCGCCCGGCGCGCCCGGCACGGCGCCCTTGACCGCGATCAGGCCGCGCTCGGCGTCGACCTTGACGATCTGCAGGCGCTGCGTCGTCTGGACGTCGGCGCCCATGTGGCCCGACATCTTCTTGCCCGGGAACACGCGGCCCGGCGTCTGGCGCTGGCCCAGCGAACCGGGCTGGCGGTGCGACAGCGAGTTGCCGTGCGTGGCGTCGCCCATCTTGAAGTTCCAGCGCTTGATCGTGCCCTGGAAGCCCTTGCCCTTGGTGACGCCCTGGACGTCGACGAGCTGGCCCACTTCGAAGATGTCGGCCTTGATCTCGCCGCCGACGCTGAAGTCGGCGATCCTGTCGTCGGCCACGCGCAGTTCCCACAGGCCACGACCGGCTTCGACCTTCGCCTTGGCGAGGTGACCGGTTTCGGGCTTGTTGACCAGCACGGCGCGCTTGCTGCCGGCGGTGACCTGCACGGCGCTGTAGCCGTCGGTCTCGGGGGTCTTCACCTGGGTGATACGGTTGGGGGTGGCTTCGATCAGCGTCACCGGCACGGACTTGCCGTCCTCGGTGAACACGCGGCTCATGCCGGCCTTGCGGCCGACGATGCCCAACGAATGAATCTTCGCGGTCATGGTGGCGGCCCTCAGGTCAGCTTGATCTGGACGTCGACGCCAGCCGCGAGTTCGAGCTTCATCAGCGCGTCCACGGTCTTGTCGTTGGGGTCGACGATGTCGAGCACGCGCTTGTGCGTGCGGGTCTCGTACTGGTCACGCGCATCCTTGTCGACGTGCGGCGACGTCAGGATGGTGTAACGCTCGATCTTGGTGGGCAGCGGGATCGGGCCGCGCACCTGGGCGCCCGTCCGCTTCGCGGTTTCGACGATCTCGCTGGCCGAACGGTCGATCAGACGATGATCGAACGCCTTGAGGCGGATCCGGATCTTTTGGTCCGTCATGACGGAAATATCCTTCGTTAAAAGAGCGACGGGCCCGCGGCTGGGTGCGCGGAACCCCTGTGAAATCGTGGCTGGCCGGAGCATTCACCCGCGCCCCGGGGCCTTTCCCTGGAAAAACGAAAGGCAGACCGGTCGCCCGATCCGCCCAGACCTGGAATCGCAGACGCAATGACCCGCTCCATCCCATCGTGCTCCGAAGACCTTCGGAACGGGTGGAGCGCAGCCTTGCGACATGTCCGTGTCTGGCGAAGACGAGGGCATCCTGCACCTCATTTCGCGGTTTCGCGGGCAGGCCTGAATCGACCAAACCGCGAGGGTCTTGCATTCTAGCGGGTACCGCCCGGCCGGCGCAAGCCCCTGCCCGGCGGAAAACGCGGAACGGACCGGGAGAGCCGGTCCGTCCGCTTGCATCGAAGCCCCGGCCCGCGCGGAGCGCGCGCGGGCCGTCGGATCACTTCAGGATCTTGGCGACGACGCCGGCGCCGACGGTGCGGCCGCCTTCGCGGATCGCGAAGCGCAGGCCTTCGTCCATCGCCACCGGGTTGATCAGCGTGACCTTCATCTTCACGTTGTCGCCCGGCATCACCATCTCCGTGCCTTCCGGCAGCTCCACCGCACCGGTGATGTCGGTCGTGCGGAAGTAGAACTGCGGACGGTAGCCCTTGAAGAACGGCGTGTGGCGGCCACCCTCGTCCTTCGACAGCACGTACACCTCGGCCTCGAAGTCCGTGTGCGGCTGGATCGAACCCGGCTTGGCCAGCACCTGGCCGCGCTCGACGTCGTCACGCTTGGTGCCGCGCAGCAGCAGACCCGCGTTGTCGCCCGCCTGGCCCTGGTCGAGCAGCTTGCGGAACATCTCCACGCCCGTGACCGTCGTCTTCTGCGTGGCGCGGATGCCCACGATCTCGATTTCGTCGCCGACCTTGATGATGCCGCGCTCGATACGGCCCGTGACCACCGTGCCGCGACCCGAGATCGAGAACACGTCCTCGACCGGCATCAGGAACGTCTTGTCCACGTCGCGCTCCGGCTCCGGGATCCAGGTGTCCAGCGCCTCGACCAGCTTCAGGATCGCAGGCACGCCGATCTCCGACTGGTCGCCTTCCAGCGCCAGGCGCGCCGAACCCGAGATGATCGGGGTGTCGTCGCCCGGGAACTCGTACTTGCTCAGCAGCTCGCGCACTTCCATCTCGACCAGCTCGAGCAGCTCGGCGTCGTCCACCATGTCGGCCTTGTTCAGGAACACGACGATGTACGGCACGCCCACCTGACGCGACAGCAGGATGTGCTCGCGCGTCTGCGGCATCGGGCCGTCAGCGGCCGAGCACACCAGGATCGCGCCGTCCATCTGCGCCGCACCGGTGATCATGTTCTTCACGTAGTCCGCGTGGCCCGGGCAGTCGACGTGCGCGTAGTGGCGCGTCGGGCTCTCGTATTCCACGTGCGCGGTCGAGATCGTGATGCCGCGCGCCTTCTCTTCCGGCGCCGCGTCGATCGCGTCGTAGGCCTTGAACTCGCCGCCGAAACGCTCGGCGCCGATCTTCGTCAGCGCCGCCGTCAGCGTCGTCTTGCCGTGGTCGACGTGACCAATCGTGCCGACGTTGACGTGCGGCTTGGTGCGCTCGAACTTACCCTTTGCCATGG
>NZ_LASZ01000017.1 GCF_001014645.1 Luteimonas sp. FCS-9
GCGCGTCGCCGGGCGACACCGGCTTGCGCCCGCCGCGGACGGGCGGCACGATGCGCGTTCCACCGATGCAGGATGCAACCATGGTTCGCAGGCGTTTCGTCGTCCTTCTCGCGCTGCTGGCGCTTTGTGTTCCGCCCGCGTTCGCACAGACCGCGCGCCAGATGCGCAGCGAGGTCGAGGCCAGCATGCTGGTCACCGGCACCGTCGACATCGAGCGCGACGGTCGGGTGTCGGCCCATGCGATCGACCAGGAAGACAAGCTGCCGCCGCAGGTGGTGAGCCTGGTGCGGCGTTTCGTGCCGGAGATGCGGTTCGAACCGTTGCTCGTCGACGGCGCGCCCGCGCTGGCGCGCGCGAAGATGAGCCTGCGCCTGGTCGCGACTCCCGCGGGCGAGGGCCAGATGACGATTGCGATCCGCAGTGCGCACTTCGGCGACGAGACGTCCACCAACGACCCTGGCCGCGTGCGGTCCACCAAGCTGCGACCGCCCCGCTACCCGTCGAATGTCGCTGCAATCGGGGGCAAGGGCACGGTCTATCTGCTGGTGCAAGTGGCGCCAGATGGCAGCGTGCGCGATGCCGTGGCCGAGCAGGTCAACCTGACCGCGCTGGGCAGCGCCCGGCAGATGGCATCGATCCGCGAGGCGTTGACCAACGCCTCGCTCGGCGTCGCCAAGGGTTGGCGCTTCGAACCGCCTGCCGACGGCACGGTGCCCGATAGCGGTTACTGGATCGTGCGTGTGCCGATCGATTTCTCGTTCGGCGAACGCGAGCGTTACGGCCAATGGACCGGCTACCACCCGGGGCCGCGCAGCAAGCCCGCCTGGGCGCAGCCCGATCCGCCAAGCTTCAGCCCCGACACGCTGATGGCCGGCGGCGTCCACCCCGCACAGACGCGCTTCCGGCTGCTGACACCGCTGGAGGGGTGACACGGCGCATCCTGCCCACCTGAACGTCGGCGCCTAATGCATTGCACCGAGTCCCGATCGGGACTATAAAGGAGTCAAAGTCCTTTCCTGGACTGGAGGTCCGCGATGCATGTCACCGAAGCGCCGATCGTTCCCCCGACCCGCCGAGACCTGGCCGGCCCTGCGCTCAAGGCGTTCTTCAACATCGCCGAGCGCTGGCAGCTGACGGCCGACCAGGAGCGGCGGTTGCTCGGCAATCCCGGACGGTCCACGTATTTCCGCTGGAAGCGCGACCGCGCCGGCGCGGTCACCGGCGACGTGCTCGAGCGCATCAGCTACCTGCTCGGCATCTACAAGGCGCTGCACATCCTGTTTCCCGATGATGCGCAGGCCGATGCCTGGGTGCGCCGGCCCAACACCGCGCCGCCGTTCGGGGGCGCGCCCGCACTGGAGCGGATGCTCGGCGGCCACGTCGCCGATCTGTACGTTGTCCGCGAATATCTCGATGCCCAGCGCGGTTGGAACTGACATGACGCCGCCGGTCCGTCGCGTGGCGTGGCGGCCGAGCCATCGCATCGTGTCCAGCCGGTTCCCGCCGGTCGGCGTCTTCGACGCGATCGCCGACCCGGAGGACCTCGATGCGCTGTTCGAGCTCGAGGGCATGACCAACCCGCGGTTGCGCCAGGAACTGGGCCAGATCCAGCTGGTGCCGCGGACGCGTCGCATCGCCGGGCCCGGCACGACCGCGATCATGGCCGCGTTCACCCATCCCAACCGTGACGGCTCGCGCTTTGCCGATGGCCACTACGGGGTCTACTACGCGGCCCGCGAGCGCGACACCGCGATTGCCGAGACCGTCTACCACCGCACCCGTTTCCTGCGGCACACCCGGGAACCGGCGTGCGTCCTGCAGCTGCGCAGCTACCTGGCGGACGTCGCGGGCGACTTCCACGACATCCGCGGCGGCTGGCCGGCGCTGCACGATCCGGACGACTACGCGGCCAGCCAGCGCACGGCCGTGGCGCTGCGCGCGGCGGGCAGCGAGGGCATCGTCTACGACAGCGTGCGGCGGCCGGGCGGGCAGTGCGTCGCGGTGTTCCATCCCGACCTGGTCGCACCCGCACGCCAAGGCCCGCACCTGCACTACCACTGGGACGGTGCGGCGATCACCTACGTCGCGATCGGCACCGAACTGCTCGCACTCGCGCGGTAGTAGCGCTGACGCGCGTCCACCGCGCAGGCCGGGGTCCAGAAAGAAAGGTTCTCCTCCGAAGTCAGGGAACCTTGCTTCTGCTCGCTCGATCAGGGGCTCCTCTTCGGAGCGCGCGTCGCGCCGGCCGGGGACTGCTCCCCGGCTCGGTCAGCCATCCCTGGCTGACTCGCCGCCGCGGGCCATCCCTGGCCCGCTACCGCAATCCCCGACCAGCACGACGCACTGAGGCCGACAGTGCGCGACTTCTTCCGGCGGGCGACTTCATGTCCACCCGAAGTCGGGTTGCAAGCATTCATAGCAGCGGACTGACGGACGGTGGCCGCGTCGAGCGCGCCGTGGATGGCCCGCGCCCGAGTCAAGGCAGGATGCCTTGCCGAGGGGAAAGCGGCTTCCGGCTGGCAGGCCGCTCCCATCCGAAGTAGAACTCCCATTCCCGCACTTGCAACACGAACTACAAAAAAAGCCCGGCATAGGCCGGGCTTCTTCGTCTCGCGTTGTGTGTCGCTCAATCCGCGGTGGGACGGCGCACGACGTAGATCAGGTCGTCCTCGTAGGCCTTGGCCAGGTCGGCCTTGGAGATCGAGATGCGCTCGCTGTCGTCGAACGCGATGTCCGAGGTGTCCTTGATGTCCGAGCGGGCGCGGTCGCGGGTGCCCAGCGCGGCGTTCTCGGTCACGACGACGACGCCGTCGCCCTCGACCGCGACCACCTTCATCAGGCCGTAGGCCGGATCGATCGCGACCTGCTTGTCGTCGGTGAACTCGTAGTCGGAGAAGGCGCTGAGCTCGGCGGCGTACAGGTCGCCGACCTCCGGTGCCTGCAGCAGGGCCAGGTCGGCCTCGCCACGCTGGCAGGCCGCCAGCAGGAAGGCCGCGGACAGGACGAGAAGCGCGGGCAACAGGCGGAACATGCGGCGCATGGCGGTATCCATCGATGGGAGAGGGCGGCAGTATAGGTCGGCGTCCGTGATGTTGGCAGCGTGTCGCTTCCTTTCACGCCCATCGGAGCTAGGCTCGTCCCATGGATACGATGCGTCCCGAGACGGTGGCCGGCTTCTGGCGCGAGGCCGGCATGGCGAAGTGGTTCGGCGGTGGCGAGGCGTTCGATCGCGAATGCGACCGCCGCTTCCGCGAGGCCCACTTCGCTGCCGCCCGCCGCGAGTTCGACGGCTGGGCGGCCACCGCCGAAGGCGGGCTCGCGCTGCTGATCCTGCTCGACCAGATCCCCCGCAACATCTTCCGCGGCAGCGCGCACGCCTTCGCGACCGATCCGCTGGCTCGGCACCACGCGCACGCGCTGGTCGACGCCGGTCTCGACCGCGGACTCGACGATGCGCTGCGCGGCTTCGTCTACCTGCCGTTCGAGCATTCGGAGAATCTCGCCGACCAGCAGCGCTCGGTGCGATTGTTCGCCGATGTCGGCATCGCCGCCTACCGCGACTACGCGCAGGCCCACCTGGACGTCATCGCGCGCTTCGGGCGCTTCCCGCATCGCAACCGCGTACTGGGCCGCGCGAACACGCCCGAGGAGCAGGCCTGGCTCGACGCCGGCGGCGGGTTCTAGCGCCGCGACGCGCCCCGCCACGTCAGAGGAACGAGTCGGCCAGGCGGGCGATGCCTTCCAGGCTGCGGCGCCAAGCCGGACGCCGGCGCCAGTCCTCGAGCGTCACCGGCGTCGAGTCGGCGAGGTAGCCGGCCTCGATCGCGCGCATGCGCGCGACCACGTCGCGGTCGTAGACCAGCAGGCCGATCTCGGCATTGAGCGCGAACGAGCGGATGTCGAGATTGATCGAGCCGACCAGCGCCATGTCGTCGTCGATGCTCATGTGCTTGGCGTGCAGGAAATGCGGCCGGTACAGCGCGATCCGGATGCCGCTCTCCAGCAGCTCGCCGTAGTAGGACGCCTGCGCCCACGCGGTCAGCCGCTGGTTGTTGCTGGCCGACAGGATCAGCTGGACCTCCACGCCCGACAGTGCGGCGATGCGCAGCGCGCTGAGCGTGGCGTCGTCGGGCACGAAGTAGGGCGTGGCCAGCACCAGCCGGCGACGTGCAAGATGGATCAGCGCGTTGACGGTGTCGCGCGCGTTTTCGAACGGGTAGGCCGGCCCGCTGGGCAGCAGCTGCGCGGCCACGTCGGCATCGGGCAGCGCGGTGGTGGGCGCGACCGCCAGCCGTTCCCCGGTTTCGATGAACCAGTCGCTGGCGAACACCGCTTCCAGGTGCGCGAGCGCCGGGCCCTGCACCCGCGCGACCAGCTCGCGATTGGGGGCGCCGACGATGAAGTCCGCGTCGGCCAGGTTCTGCGAGCCGACGTAGGCCGCGGTGTCGTCGATCACCGCGACCTTGCGGTGGTTGCGCAGGTCCATGCGCCCGCTGCGCCGCCACTGCAGCCCGCCGGGCAGCATCGCGTGGACCTGTACCCCGGCCGCGAGCAGCCGGCGCGCGTAGCGGCGCAGGCCGCGCTTGGCGCCAACCGCATCGAGCAGCAACCGGCAGGTCACGCCGCGCGCGGCCGCGCGTTCGAGCGCCGCGGTCACCGCCTCGCCGGCGCCATCGTCGAACATCAGGTAGTAGAGCAGGTGCACGCGCGTACGCGCGCCGTCGATGTCGGCCAGGAGGGCGTGCAGCGCCCCGTCGTAGTCGTCGATCAGCTGCACCGCATTGCCGTGGGTGGGCATGAAGTCGCCCAGCCGTTCGAGCAGCGGCGCCATCTCGGCCGGGGCGCCGGTCTCGGGCGGCGTCCAGCGCAGGTCGGCCAGCGGCAGCTGCTCCTCGCGGATCACCTGCGAGGCCTGCCGCTGCCGCGCGATGCGGTCGCGCGAGAGCCAGGGATGGCCGAACAGCAGGTACAGCGGCAGCCCGGCCAGCGGCACGAAGCCGATCAGCAGCAGCCAGCTGCGCGCCGCCGCCGGGCGCGTGCGCGCGGGGATCCACAGCAGCGCGACGATCCGGATCGTCCAGTCGGCGACCAGGATCGCCAGTCCGAGGTTCAGGGCATGCCAGTCCATCGTGCGATTGTGCGGGGGCCGGCGTGGTGGCGACGCGGACGCGGGCACGACGCACCAGGATCCGGGCGCGCGCGCCGGGTGCGACGGATGCGAGGCGAGCGGGCGGCCGTTCGAACATCTGTGATGCCCGGGGGCGGATTTTTCCGCGGCCGCGCATGCGATGCGGCCACGGAAATGCGAAAAGCCCGCCTTGCGGCGGGCTTTCCGGAGCGATGCGACGGCCATGGCGTTCGCGGCGCGAACGCGGCGTCACGTCACTTGATCTTGCCTTCCTTGTAGATCACGTGCTTGCGGACGACGGGATCGTACTTCTTGATCTCCATCTTGCCGGGGGTGTTCTTCTTGTTCTTGTCCGTCGTGTAGAAGTGGCCGGTGTTGGCCGAGGAAATCAGACGGATCTTGTCGCGCTTGCCTGCCATGTTGCGTTACTCCTCAGATCTTCTCGCCGCGGGCACGGAGCTCGGCGAGGACGGCGTCGATACCGTTCTTGTCGATGGTGCGCAGGGCCTTGGTGGACACACGCAGCTTCACCCAGCGGTTTTCGCTGGCGACCCAGAACCGGCGCTCGTGCAGGTTCGGGAGGAAACGGCGGCGGGTACGGTTGAGCGCATGCGAGACGTTGTTGCCGGTCGTCGTGCGCTTGCCGGTGACTTGGCAGACTCGGGACATGGTGCACCTCGATCAATGGGACGTCCGACCTGCGGTCGGGCGCCTGCGGAAGGATTTCCGCGAACGGTATCGCCCTTGGCCAGGGAGATGGCGGCCCCGACGGCAAGGCCGTCGCGCGGTACGGGAGTGACGCTTCTCGCAGCACCGCCGCCGGGAAGACCGCGCTTCCCCGGGCGGGTCGGGACCATGTCGCCATGATCCGGACGCAACGAGCCGGCCATATTGCCGGAAGGGCCCTGCCGATGCAAGGCGCAAGCGTGTCAGCCGCCCTCGGCCCGCCGCCGGCGCGGCTTGCCGCGGGCGCGCGGCTTGCCGCCCGGCGCGGGCGCCGCCTGGCCCGGCAGCGCGCCGGCCTCCTGCAACTGCGCCAGCCCCGACAGCGTGTCGACGTAGGCGAGGAAGTGCTGCAGGTACTCGGGCGAAACCTGGCGCATCAGCGTCAGCGAGCGGTGTACCAGCCGGGACGAGTTCAGCGGACCGGCGTCGTCCGACGTCTTCGCCAGCGAGCGCCGCACCTGGCTGCCGATGCGTACCGCCGACCACAGCCGCCGGAACGCGTCGAGCGCGGGCAGTTCGGGGTACGGCGTCGCCGCGTGGCCTGCGTGCATCGCCTGCGCCAGCGCGCCCAGCGGCCCCGGTGCCGCCGGGCGGGCGGCCGTGTCCGGGGCGGTCGTCCCGGACACGGCGTCCAGTGCCTGCGCCAGCGCGTCGGCGCGCTGCAGCAGGGCCTCGCGCGGCGCGCCCTGCAGTCCGTCTGCGCGGCGCAGCATGGCCGCCACCGCATGCACGCGCAGCGGCTGCCGCCGGTCCAGGCCCTGCGCGTGCCACGCCTCGAGCCGGGCGTGCAGGGTCGCGGGGTCGGGCACGGCGGTCTCAGCGGCCATCGCGCGCGGTCGGGGTGCGCGGCACCGGTGCCATCTCGACCCGGCGGTTGCGCGCGCGGCCCTCGGCGTCGGCGTTCGAGGCGACCGGCTGCTGCGCGCCGAACGCCGCGGCGAACACCGAATCGGCCGGCACGCCATCGCCGACCAGCGCGCGGGTCACGGTGAGCGCGCGCTGCGCCGACAGGTCCCAGTTGTCGGCGAAGTGCACGCGGTCGCGCAGCGCGCGGTCGTCGGTGAAGCCGCTGACCATCAGGATCTCGTCGCGCGAGGCCAGGTACTCCGACAGCGGGCCGGCCAGGCTGCGCAGCAGGTCGCGGCCCTCGGGCTGCAACTGGTCGGAGGCGTCGGCGAACAGCACGCTGCCACGGATGCCGATGCGGCCGTCGACCAGCGTGATGCGGCCGGCCGCCAACGGCGCGGCGAGCGCCTGCTCCAGCGTCTGCAGGCGCTGTCGCTCGGCCTGGCGCTGCGCGATCTCGGCGTCGAGCTTCATCTCCAGCTGCAGCTGCACGCCGATCACACCGACCAGGATCAGCACGAACGCGCCGAGCAGCACCGACATCAGGTCGCCGAACGCGGCCCAGACCGGCGCGGCGCTCGACTCGTCGCCGTCCAGCTCCAGGCTCATGCCGCGCCGGCCTGGCGGCCGCCCAGCTGCTGCAGTTCCTCGACGATCTGACGCTGCGCCAGCACGCTCAGGTCCACGACCTCGCGCGCCTGGGCGACGTAGTAGGCCAGCTGCTCGTCGCTGCGCGCCAGCGCCTTCTCCAGCGTGTCCTCGATCCGCGCCAGGCGGTCGGCGAGCTGGGTGTTGGACTCGCCGAACACCTGCGCCGCGGCGCCGAAGGCCTCGCCCAGGCTGGCCACCTCGGCCGCACCGACGGTCACCTGGTCGGCGACGGTACCCAGCTTGCCGGTCTCGGCCTCGACGTGGTCGGTGAAGCGGGTGCCCACGCGCTCGAGCAGGTCGGCCGAGGTCGCCACGAGCGCGTCGATCGCGGCGCGCTGCTCGGTCGAGGCGTGGTTGACCGCGTCGAGCAGCGTGTCGAGCGTCGACATCATCTGGTTGCGTTCTTCCAGCATCGCGGTATCGCGCACCATGCTGTCGGACAGCGACTGGCGCAGTTCGGCGATCACCTCGGCCGCCGCACGCGGCGCCTGCGAGGCGGTGTCGATCAGTCGCGAGATCTCGGCGATCGTCTCGCCGGCATGGGTGTGGGTCTGCGCGGCGATGGTGTCGGCGGTCGTCGCCAGCGTGTCGCAGATCGCCTGCTGGCGGCTCGCGTTCTCGGCGCCGGCCTGCGCCCAGTCCTCGCGCAGCGCGTCGGCGAGCGCAGTCAGGCTGTCGGTCCATGCGGCCAGCCGCGTGCGGTCCTGCTCGGCGAGCGCGGACTGCAGCGCGCCATGCGAGGCGTCGACGCGCGCGAGCAGCGAGGCGGAATGCCGTTCGAACGTCGCCGCGGCCGCGGCCAGGGTCTGCGCGTGGCGGTCGGCCAGCGCGTCGTGCGCCTCGACCTGCTGCGACAACGCGTCGCGCCAGCCGTCCGCGATCTTGCCGGTGGTCGCGTCGAGCCGCGTGGCGACGCCGTCGACCAGCGCCGTCGTGCGCTGCTCGAAGGTCTCGCCGACGCCGGCCAGCGTCTGCCGCAGGTCGTGCGTGAGGTCCGCCTGCGCCGCCTGCTGCGCGGCCAGCGCCTGCTGCCAGCGCTCGGTCACGGTGGCGGTGGACGCCTCGACGCCGGCGGTCACCGCCTGCAGCTGCCGCTCCACGCCGCCGGCGACGGTCTGGTGCAACGTCGCGGCCTGCCCGGCGGTGGCGTCGAGCCGGGCGACGACCTCGTCCAGCAGCCCACTGGCGCGCTGCGCGAAGCTCGCGTTGAACCCGTCGAGCGCCGCCTGCAGGTCGCGGGCCAGCGCCGCGCCGGCGGCGTGCTGGGCGTCGAATGCCTGGTCCCAGCGCCCGGCGACGGCCTGCGTCGAGGCCTCGAACGCGGTCGTCAGCGCCTGCAGCTGGCGGTCCACGGCCTCGGCCACGCGTGCCTGCAGCGCCGCGTTCTCGCGTGCCAGCGCGGCCATCGTGGTCTCGAACACCGGCTGCAACGCCGCGGTCGCGGCCTGGGCACTCTGCGCCACGCTGGTCTGCAGCGAGCGCTCGACCGACGCGGCGAGTTGTCCGTACACCGCCTCGGTGCGCGCGTGGAACGCGGCCTGCTGCGCGACCTGGTGCTCGCCGGCCGTCGAGGCCTGCTGCTCGATCGTCGCCATCATCGCCTGCAGCCGGTCGACCAGGGCCGGCATCGCGTCGGCCTGGCACTGCAGCAGGCGCAGCGTCTCGTCCCGCCGGTGCGCCTGGGAGTGCGGGCGCAGCGTCGTCGCGATCGCGCTGTCGAGCCCGCGCACGACCGCCACGCGCTCGCGGCGGACCAGCGCCGACGCCAACCCCAGCATCGCCGAGGTCGCGATGCCCGCGATCGACGTGCCGAACGCGAAGCCCAGTCCCTTGACCGGGGCGGCCAGCGAATCGCGGATCGCCTGCAGGTCGGTCGCGGTCTCCAGCGCCAGCCCGGTGCCGCGCAGCATCGCCATCATGCCCAGCAACGTGCCCAGCATGCCCAGCAGCACCAGCATGCCGACCAGGTACGGCGTGAGCGCGGGCACCGGCAGCGCCGCGCGCTCGCCTTCGATGCGCAGGCGCACCGCGCCGCGCAACGTCGGGTCCAGCCGGTCGAGCCACTCGCCCAGCGACGGTGGCGGGGCCGACAGCCCGGCGATCGCGTCGGCCAGCGTCGCGGTCGCGCGCCGGTAGCGCAGCAGTTCCAGCGCGCCGGCCGCGTAGCAGACGCCGATCAGCAGCGTCACCGCAAGCGCGAGCGCATTCGTGCCGACATAGCCCGACGCGATCCAGGCGACGGCGACCAGGCCCAGCGCGAACGCCAGGGCGGGGAGGAGGGAGATGGCGCGAGGACGTGGGGACATGGGGGTGACTGCGTCAGGGGGTGCGAAGCGCGGCGAGCAGCGCGTCCACCGGTTGGAAACGGACATCCAGCTCGGCGTTCAGCACGCCCTGCATGTCCCTGCGAAAACCATCGAGCCAGATGCTGGACGCCGGCGTGCCGGCCTCGGCCGCGCCTGCGCGCAGCCGCTCGAAATGCGCCTCGAGCAGCGTCGGCACCGCGCCCAGCAGCGCGTGTTCGCGCGGGCTCAGCGCGCCTTCCATGACCGCGTCCACCTCGGCCAGCCGCGCCGCCTGCGCCGAGCGCTGCGCCAGCATCTCGCGCAGGTCGCCGCGCAGGCGCCCGGTCGCGGCCTGCATGGCCCGCTGCAGGGTCAGGCAGCGTTGGCGCAGCGGCGCGAAATCGGGCGCGGCGTCGGCCGGGCTGTCTGCCGGCCCGGCGTCGCCCGGCGGCGTGTGGGCCTGCCCCGCCGCCAGCTCGGGCGCGGTCGCGATGGCCTCGGCCAGCGTCGCACGGGCCCGCGCGATGCTGGCCGCGTGGTCGCCCACGGCCGGACCGCCGGCCTGTGCCGGCGCCGGGTCCGGCGCGTCGAGCACCTTCGACAGCGCCACCGCACGCGTCCAGTCGATCCACTCGCTCAGCCGGTCGGCCGGCACCAGCTCCGCCCGCGCCGCCTCGGCGTCGGTCAGTCGGGCCAGCAGCCGGACGAACGTCGGACCCTGGAGGGTGGGGCGGGGCGAGGGATCCACGGGCGGGCGCGCAAAAGACGGCGATTTTACAGTGCCGGGCGGCGCGGGGCTCGGTGGGCGGCTGGTGGTGGCCTCGCGGAACGCCGCGATTGCGCTTTGGTCGCGCGATGGGGACACTCGGACGTGCCCAAAGGTACGAAAGGCAGGGCGCTCGGCGGGCGATGATTCAGGATGCAGGATGGCGACGCGACACATCGGGGCTCGAAGCAAGCTTGACGCAGCCGCGCTCGACGCGGAGAAGATCGTGCGAACCGTTCGACCGCTGTTCCATCGTCGGAATGACTACGGGCGGCATACGTTGGACGAGCTTCCCGGTGAACTTCGCCGGTTCGGCGTGGTTACCGTCAAGGCGCTTCGTATGCTGATGAAGCGCCATAGGCGGACGCTTCTTGCGGACGAGAAGGTCAGGATGGGGCGTGCCGAGCTTCGCTGGCTGTCGCAGGAGCTTGGCGGCGAGGGTGTCGACACGTATGCGGGGACGTCCTGGCGCGCCATCCCGGGACTCGTGCGTCAGGCGATGGAGCTTGAGTTCGGTTGCGATGCGTAGGATCGGCGGTCACCAACGTCGGGCCTTCGTGCGACGCGCCACCGTTCCGGGAATCCGCCGATGATCCGACTGCTGCTGTCCTGCCTGCTGTTGATGCTGCTGTGCGCCGCGCCGCTGCGGGCGCAGGAACGCATCCTCGCCTACGACAGCGAGCTGCGGCTCGGTGCCGACGGCGTCCTGGAGGTGACCGAGCGCATCCGCGTGCGCGCCGAGGGCCGCGACATCCGCCGCGGGATCTATCGCGATTTCCCCACGCGCTACCGGGATCGCCACGGCAACCGGATCGTCGTGGACTTCGAGATGGCCGAGCTGCTGCGCGACGGACGCCCGGAGCCGTTCTTCGTGGAGTCGCTGTCCAACGGCGTGCGGGTCAACACCGGCGGCGACGACCTGCTGCCGGTGCCCGATGCGTTCACGTACACGCTGCGCTACCGCGTCACGCGGCAGCTCGGGTTCTTCGCCACGCACGACGAGCTGTACTGGAACGCGATCGGCACCGGCTGGGCGTTCGCGATCGAGCAGGGCACGACGGTGCTGCGACTGCCGGCCCCGGTGCCCGAGGGCGACCTGCTGGCCGAGTGCTGGACCGGGCCGCAGGGGGCGCGGGCGCAGGACTGCGTGGCGACGGTATCGCGGCCCGGCGAGGCGGCCTGGCGGCTGACCGCGCCGCTGGCGCCGGGCGAGGGGCTGACGACGGTGCTGGCGTTCCCCAAGGGTCTGTTCGCCGAGCCGACGCGGGCGCAGCGGCTGTGGTGGCTGCTGGCCGACAACCGTGCGGGGCTGATCGCGCTGGCCGGGCTGGTGCTGATGCTGGCCTTCGGGCTGTGGCGCTGGCATCGGGTCGGGCGCGACCCGCAGCCGGGGCCGGTGGTCGTGGCGTACGACCCGCCGGACGGGCTGTCGCCGGCGACGCTGCGGTACCTGGAGCAGCGGCACGTCGACGCGCGCGCGTTTTCGGCCGATGTGCTGGCGCTGGCGGTGGCCGGCGGCGTGACGCTGCACCGCGAGCCGAAGTCGCGACGCGACAAGTGGCGCGTCGAGCGCACGATCGGGGGCCCGCGCGCGACGTCGCCGGAGACCGACAGCCTGCTGGCCGACCTGTTCGAGGATGGCGACACGCTGACGCTCGACCGCAAGCATGCCGAGCGGATGCAGACGATCCTCGGCGCCCACCAGACGCGCATCGAGCAGGCGGTGCGTGCGCGCTTCCCGGACGGCATCCACCGCCTCAACGTCGGCAGCACCGCGGCGCTGTTCGGGATGGCCGCGGCCTTCTCGGCGGCGGCGATCGTGTTCGGCGCGAGCACCGGCAGCGGGCTGCTGCTGGCGGTGCCGGTGATCCTGGCGATGGTCGCGACGGTGCTGGTGTTCGCGTTCCTGCTGCCGGCGCCGACGCCGCAGGGCCGCGCGATGCGCGATCGCATCGAGGGCTTCCGGCGCTACCTCACCGTCGCCGACCGGCAGGACCTGCAGCGCCTGCAGGCGCCGGACCCGGGCGCGCCGCCGCTGGATGCCGGACGGTTCGAGTCGCTGCTGCCCTATGCGGTGGCGCTGGAGGTCGAGGACGCGTGGACGAAGAAGTTCACCGCCGCCGTGGGCAGCGCGGCGGTCGCCGCGGCCACCGGTGCGATGGCCTGGTACCGGACGACCGGCGGCCGCGCGGCGGCCGTCGGCGACGTCGCCGGCTTCAGCCGGGCCATCGGCAGCAGCTTCGCGTCGCAGATCGCCTCGTCGGCATCCCCGCCCGGCAGTGCGTCGGGCAGCTCGATGGGCGGCGGGGGCGGTGGGTTCTCGGGCGGCGGCGGGGGCGGCGGCGGAGGCGGCGGACGCTGAGCGGCAGCGCGGTCGCGTCCCACGCGAAGCGCAACGTCTGCGCCGCCGCCGTGACGGGCCGCCCGCTCATGCCGCGCGCCGGTGCGCCCAGCGGTAGAGCACCGGCAGCACGAGCAGCGTCAGCAGCGTCGAGGAGACGATGCCGCCGATGACGACGGTCGCCAGCGGGCGCTGCACTTCCGCCCCAGCGCCGACGTTGAACGCCATCGGCACGAATCCCAACGAAGCGACGAGCGCGGTCATCAGCACCGGGCGCAGGCGGGTCAGCGCGCCGTCGCGGATCGCGACCGCGAGCGGCAGGCCGTCGTCGCGCAACCGGCGGATGAAGCCGACCAGCACCAAGCCGTTGAGCACGGCGACGCCCGACAGCGCGATGAAGCCGACGCCGGCCGAGATCGACAGCGGGATGCCGCGCAGCGCGAGCGCGAGCACGCCGCCGGTCAGCGCCAGCGGTACGCCGCTGAACACCACCAGCGCATCGCGCAACGAGCCGAAGGCCAGGAACAGCAACACCAGGATTGCCGCGAGCGTGGCCGGCACCACCAGCCGCAGCCGCTGGCCGGCCGAGATCAGCTGCTCGAACGTGCCCCCGTAGTCGATCCAGGTCCCGGTCGGCAGGCGCACGCGTTCGCTCACCCGCGCCTGCGCCGCCTCGACGAAGCCGCCGAGGTCGCGGCCGCGCACGTTGGCGGTGACGACGATGCGACGCTTGCCGTTCTCGCGGGCGATCTGGTTCGGCGCCAGGCGGGTACCGATGTGCGCGACCTCGCGCAGCGGCACGGTGCGGGGCACGCCCGACGGCCACGCGCCGCCGCGACCGGCCTCGTCGGGCGAGGGCGCCGCGCCCAGCGGGACCGGCAGGTCGGCGAGCGCGGCCGGATCGGTGCGCCGGTCCTCGGGCAGGCGCACGACGATGTCGAAGCGCCGGTCGCCGTCGAACAACTGGCCCGCCGTCTCGCCGCCGATCGCCGCGGCGACCACGCGCTGCACGTCGCCGGGGTTGAGGCCGTAGCGCGCCATCGCCCGCGGATCGGGCGCGATCTCCAGCAGCGGCAGGCCGTCGATGGCCTCGGCGCGCACGTCGGCGGCGCCGTCGACGGTGCGCAGCACGGCCTCGACCTCGCCGGCCAGCCGCTGCAGCGTGTCGAGGTCGTCGCCCTGGATGCGCACCGCCACGTCGCTGCGCACGCCGGAGATCAGCTCGTTGAAGCGCATCTGGATCGGCTGGGTGAACTCGTAGTTGCTGCCGGGCAGCGCCTGCGCCAGCGCCTCGATCTCGGCCACCAGCGTGGCGCGTGGCTTGCGCGGCTGCGGCCAGTCGCGGCGAGGATGCAGGATGACGAAGGTGTCGGCGACCGACGGCGGCATCGGGTCGTTGGCGACCTCGGCGGTGCCGATGCGCGAGAACACGTGCGCGACTTCCGGCGCCCGCAGCAGGCGCCGCTCGAGCGCGCGCTGCATCGCCACCGACTGTTCGATGCCGGTGCCGGGGATGCGCGTCGCGTGCAGCGCGATGTCGCCCTCGTCCAGGCTCGGCACGAACTCGCTGCCCAGGCGCGAGGCCAGCCAGCCGCAGCCCAGCACCAGCACCGCGGCGCCGGCGACCAGCCAGCGGCCATGGCGCATCGCGCCGTCGAGCAGCGGCGCGTAGCCGCGGCGCGCGGCGCGCATCGCGCGGTTCTCGTGTTCGGCCACGCGTCCGCGTAGCAGCAGCGCGATCGTCGCCGGCACGAAGGTCAGCGACAGCAGCATCGCGCCGGTCAGCGCCAGCACCACGGTCAGCGCCATCGGGTGGAACATCTTGCCCTCGACGCCGTCGAGCGCGAACACCGGCACGTAGACCGCGGCGATGATGCCCAGGCCGAACAGGCTCGGACGGATGACCTCGGCGGTGGCGTCGGCCGCCAGCGCATGGCGCTCGTCGGCGTCGAGCAGGCGGCCCAGCCGCTGCTGCGCCTGGCCGAAGCGGCGCAGGCAGTTCTCGACGATGATCACCGCGCCGTCGACGATCAGGCCGAAGTCCAGCGCGCCCAGGCTCATCAGGTTGCCCGACACGCCGCCCTGGCGCATGCCGATGACGGTGAACAGCATCGTCAGCGGAATCACCAGTGCGGTCAGCAGCGCGGCGCGCGCGTTGCCCAGCAGCAGGAACAGCACCACGACCACCAGCAGCGCGCCCTCGACCAGGTTCGTGGCCACGGTGCGGATGGTGCGGTCGACCAGCGCGGTGCGGTCGTAGACCGCGGTCGCGCGCACGCCCTCGGGCAGGCTGGCGTTGGCGGTCTCCAGCCGGGCGGCGGCGGCGCGCGCGACGGCGCGGCTGTTCTCGCCGACCAGCATGAAGACCGTGCCGAGCACGACCTCGCCGCCGTCCTTGGTCGCCGCGCCGGTCCGCAGTTCGCGGCCCTCGCCGACGCCGGCGATGTCGCGCACGCGCACCGGCACGCCGTCGCGCCGGGCGAGCACGATGTTGCCGATCGCCTCGACGTCGGCCGCCTGGCCCGGGACGCGCACCAGCAGCTGCTGGCCGTTGCGCTCGATGTAGCCGGCGCCGACGTTGCGGGTGTTGGCCTCGATCGCGGCGACGATGTCGTCGAAGTGCACGTCCAGCGCGACCAGCCGCGCCGGGTCGGGCGTGACGTGCACCTGCCGTGCGAAGCCGCCGACGGTGTTGACCTCGGTGACGCCGGGCACTGTGCGCAGCTGCGGACGGATCACCCAGTCCTGCAGCGTGCGCAGGTCGGTCGCGGTATAGGCGCCGCCGTCGGCCTTGCGCGCCGCGGGGTCGGCTTCGACGGTGTACATGAAGATCTCGCCCAGGCCGGTCGCCGCCGGGCCGAGCGTGGGCTCGATGCCCTCGGGCACCTGGCCGCGCACCTGCTGCAGGCGTTCAGCCACCTGCTGGCGCGCGAAATACAGGTCGGTGCCGTCCTCGAACACCACGGTCACCTGCGACAACCCGTAGGCCGACAGCGAACGCGTATGGTCGAGCCGCGGCAGGCCGGCGAGCGCGGTCTCGATCGGGAAGGTGATGCGCTGCTCGGTCTCCAGCGGCGCGTAGCCGGGCGCGGCGGTGTTGACCTGCACCTGCACGTTGGTGATGTCGGGCGTGGCGTCGATCGGCAGCCGGGAGAAGCTCCAGACGCCCGCGACCACGAGCCCGAGCGTGGCCAGCAGCACCAGCCAGCGGTGGCGGATGGCGAGGTGGATTAGCGACGCGAGCATGGCGATGCCTCCCGTGCGTGCGGGGCGCGTGGCTGTGTCCCGGTGTCCGCCAACGCCTTCTGTTGGTTCGGTCGATCAGTGCGCATGGGCCGCCCCCGCTTTTTCGAGGTCGGCCTTGATCGTGTAGCTCTGTTCGACCACGACCGCGTCGCCGGCCGCGAGGCCGTCGAGGATCTCGACCTGGTGCGCGTCGCGGCGCCCGAGCGCGACGACGCGCGTCTCGTAGCGCTCGCCCTCGCGCACGAACACCACGTTCTCGTCGTCCATCCGCTGCAGCGCGGCCAGCGGCACGACGAGCGCGGCGTCGCGCATCGACACGGTGACCAGTGCGCGCACCGCGGCGCCGGGCCGCCACTGGCCGTCGGCGTTGTCCAGGCGCGCGCGCGAGACGGTGCTCTGGCTGGCGGTCGCGGTGGCCGGCAGCACGCGCTCGATGCGGGTGTCGGCAGTGGCGCCGTCGCCGAGCCGGGTGATCGTCACCGGAGAACCGGGCGCCAGGTGCTCGGCGTCGCGCCCGTAGACATGCAGGTCCACCCACAGCGTCGACAGGTCGGCGATCTGGTAGAGCACCGCGCCTTCGCCGGCGACCTGCCCGACCGCGGCCTCGCGCGCGAGCACGGTGCCCGAGATCGGCGCGGTCACGACGTAGGTCGACAGGCTGAGGTTGCTCTCGATCGTCGCCAGCGGCTGGCCGGCGCGCACGACGTCGCCGAGCTCGGCATGCAGGCGGCGGACCGGCCCGGGAAAGCGCGCGGTGACGCGGGCGTTGCCGCTCTCGAGCGTCGTCAGCAGGCCCTGGACCTCGTGCTGGTCGGCGATGGTGCCCGGGCCCGCGGGCGCGGTGCGCAGGCCGATGTCGCGGGCGACGGCGTCGGGAATGACCGTGGCGCCGGCGCGTGATTCGTCGTCGCCGTGCGGGTCGGCGTGGTGGTCGTCGTGCGCGCGGGCCGGTGCTTCGTCGGAAGGTGCGGACGCGCCGCAACCGGCCAGCGCGAGCAGCAGCGCGAGCGTCGCGGCGCCGGGGGAGAGACGGATCATCGGGCAGGTCCTCGGGTCGTGGCGGGCAGCGCGAGCGGCTCGCCGGTCAGGCGCTGGAGTTCGATCAGCGCGCGCTGCGCGCGTTCGGCGGCCTCGAGCTGCTGGCGCAGTGCCTCGCGGCGGGCCTCGAGCAACTGGGCCCATTCGAGATAGGGCGTGGCGCCGGCGCGCCAGGCGCGCTCGGTCTGCGCGGCGGCACGCGCGAACCGCGGCAGCACGTCGTCCTGCAGCCGCTGCACCTCGGCGCGCTCGACGAGGTAGCGGTCGTGCGCCTCGGCCAGCGTGGCCTGCAAGGCGAGGTCGCCGGCCTCGCGCTCGATCGACAGCAGCGCGAGTTCGGCCTCGGCGGCGCGGATCTCCGGTTGCGCGCGACCGCGGCTGCCCAGCGGCACGGTGACGCCGCCCAGCAGCGAGACGTCGCCGCTGTCCTGGTCGCGGCGCACGCCCAGTCGCCAGCCGACGTCGGGCGTGCGGGCGCTGCGCGCAAGCTGCAGCCGGGCCTCGGCGACGCGGCGCCGGTCGCCGAAGCGACGCAGTTCGGGCGTACGCTCGAGCAACGCACGCAACTCGGCGAACGCGGCGATCGGCGGCAGCGCCAGCGGATCGGCATCGGCGACCGCGACGTCGGCGTCCGATGCGCCCCACAGCATCGCCAGGCTGCGGCGTGCGGCCGCGCCCTCGGCTTGCGCGCGTGCCCGACGCAGTTCGGCCTGGGCCTGCGTCGCCTGCGCGGCGAGCGCGGCCGCCTCCGGCGCGGCACCGGCCTCGAAACGCCGGCGCGCGGCGGCGACCACGCGGATCTGTTCGGCGACCTCGTCGTCGGCCAGCCGTCGACGCTGCGCGGCGAGCACCGCGTCCAGGTACCGCCGTGCGGTCTCGGCGAGCAGGTCCACGCGCGCGGCCTCGCGCTCGAGCGCCAAGGCATCGATCCGGGTCTGCGCCAGCGCGCGGCGCGCGTCGGGCTTGCCGCCGCGCTCGAACACGCCGGCCAGCGACAGCGTCGCCTCGAGCCGGCGGCCCGGCGCGTCGGGCACGAGGTTCTCGATCTCCAGCCCGGCCTCGAGCGGCGGGCGCAGCGTGGCGGCGTCGCGTTCGGCATCGAGCACCGGGCGGCGGCCGTCCACCAGCCGCAGCGTGGGATGGGCCTGGGCGACGCGCGCGAACGCGTCGTCGAGGGTCAACGGGCGCGCCGTGGATGGCGCGGACGGGACGGACGCATCGAGCGCACCGGGCGGTGCCGCCTGCGCCGGCGAAACGCACGGCGCGGCGGCGAGGGCGGCGCAGGCCGCCAGTCGCAACAGCATGGGAAGACTCCGATCGTGACGGAAGGCCGGCAATGCCGGCAGCGGTGCACGCAGCTCGTTCGCGGCGCACGGACGACCGCCCGCGCGACCGGCGGATGCGGCGCAGGTGGGCGACGGCGGAGGTGGACGGTCCGTTCGGGCAGGCGCGCGCTCAGCGGCCCGGGAGCGCCTGCGACGCGACGCCGGTCACGCCGCGGGAATTCCGCGCGCGAGCAGGGCGATGGCCTGTGGACACGGACGCCCGCAACCGCCCGGCGCGTCGTGCGCGCGGACGCGAGCGAGGCTCAGGCGACGATCGGGGGACGGAACAGACGTTCGGGCATGCGCGCCGGGGCATCGCCCGGATCGGGGCACGCGGGCTGCACGATCGCGAGCGTGCCGAGCATCGGCGGTGCCGGCGGCAGGCCCGGGGTGTGCGCGCCGCAGCCGGCGCAGTGCGCGACGGCGTGCAGCAGGTCGCCGTCGTCGCCGTGCGCATGGGCCGCGTCGTGCTGCGCGGCGGTCTCGCCGTGGACGAGCTCGTAGGTGTTGCCCATCGCCACCAGCACCGGCGCCAGCGCCATGCCCAGCATCAGCAGCGCCAGCAGCAGCCGGCGCGACCAGGTGGGACGGGTGGGGAACGCGTGCATCGGCGCAGCCTAGGCGCAACGCGCGGCGTTACACAATTCCAGCGTCAGTCGCGCGGGCCGCGCAGGCGCTCGAGCACGCCGTCGAGCGCCTCGAGGTTGCCGTAGTGGATCACCAGCCGGCCCTTGTTGCCGCGACCGTTGGCGATCGACACGCGCGTGCCCAGCGTCTCGGACAGTTCGTTCTCCAGCGAGACGATGTCGGCCTGCGGGCGGACCTTGTTGCCGCGTGCGGCGCTGCGGCCGTTGCCGCCCGGCACCCGCCCGGCGGCGAACTGCTGGGCGCGGTGCTCGACCTCGCGCACCGACCAGCCGTGCTCGACCGCGTCGCTGGCGAGCTTGCTGGCCAGCTCCGGCGAGAGCGTGAGCAGCGCGCGCGCATGGCCCATCTCCAGTTGCCTGGACTCGACCAGGATGCGGATCGCCGGCGGCAGCTCGAGCAGCCGCAGCAGGTTCGACACCGCGGCGCGCGAGCGGCCGACGGCCTCGGCGGCCTGGGCGTGCGTGAGGTCGAACTCGTCGATCAGCCGCTGCAGCGCCTGCGCCTCCTCCAGCGGGTTGAGATCCTCGCGCTGGATGTTCTCGATCAGCGCCATCGCCACGACCGTGCGGTCCTCGACGTTGCGCACGACCACCGGCACCTCGGCCAGGCCGGCCTGGCCCGCGGCGCGCCAGCGGCGCTCGCCTGCGATGATCTCGAACGTGCGGTCGGGCAACTGGCGAACGACGATCGGCTGGATCACGCCCTGCGCGCGGATCGACTCGGCCAGCTCGGTCAGCTTGTCGGCGTCCCAGTGCTTGCGCGGCTGGTACTTGCCGGCGGCCAGCGCGTCGATCGGCAGCGTGCGCAGGGTGTCGGCCTCGGTGGCCTCCAGGTTCGGCACCTCGGCGGCGGCCTTGGGGCCGAGCAGCGCCTCGAGGCCGCGGCCCAGGCCGCGCTTCTTGGCGGGCGTCTTGGCCGCGCTCATGCCGGGATGTCCATGGCGGGGGATTCCTTCTGCGTCTGGGCCCGCTCGCGTTCGCGGCGGAGGATCTCGCCGGCCAGGCCCAGGTAGGCGATGGCGCCGCGCGAGGCCTTGTCGTAGCCGACGATGCTCTGGCCGTGGCTGGGCGCCTCGGCCACGCGCACGTTGCGCGGCACGATGGTGCGGAAGACCTGGTCGCCGAAATGGCTGGTCAGCTCCGCCGAGACCGCGTTGGCGAGGTTGTTGCGCACGTCGAACATCGTCCGCAGCACGCCCTCGATCTCCAGCGACGGGTTGAGGTTCTGCTTGAGGGCGTCGATCGTCTGCAGCAGCGCCGACAGCCCCTCGAGCGCGTAATACTCGCACTGCATCGGCACCAGCACCGAGTCGGCCGCGGTCAGCGCATTGAGCGTGAGCAGCGACAGCGCCGGCGGGCAGTCGATGATGATGAAGTCGTAGCGGCTACGCAGCGGCTGCAGCGCGCGCTTGAGCCGCTGCTCGCGATCGTCGGCGTCCATCAGCTCGACCTCGGCGGCGGTGAGATCGGTGTTGCCGGGGATCAGGTCGACCTCTTCCTCGGTCTGCACGATCGCGTCCATCGCCTCGACCTCGCCCAGCAGCACGTCGCAGGTCGAGACCGGCACGATCGCCTTGTCGATGCCGCAGCCCATCGTCGCGTTGCCCTGCGAGTCGAGGTCGACGAGCAGCACGCGCTTGGGCGTGCGGGCCAGCGAGGCGGCCAGGTTGACCGCCGTCGTCGTCTTTCCGACGCCGCCTTTCTGGTTGGCGATGGCGATGATGCGGGCCATGGGCTCCGGGCGCGGTTGGGGACGGGCGCCGGTCGCCGCGGGCGGCGGCCGGACGGGGATTATGCCCTATGGCGGGCCGACGATCGGGCGGGCCGGGCGCGCGCCGCGGTTCAGGCGGCGGGCGCGCGGGCGACGACGACCAGGTGACGGTCGGCGTCCAGGCCGGGCACGCGCAGCGGGTGGATGGCCTCGAGCCGCCAGCCGGCCGGCAGCGCGGCGATCTCCTCGTCCGGGCGCACGCCCTTCATCGCCAGCAGCCGGCCGTCGGCGGCGGGCAGGTGGCCGCCCGCGGCGAGGATGTCGGGCAGCGTGGCGAGCGCGCGCGCGGTGATCGCGGCGAACGCGCCGGGGCGCGCGAGCGCCTCGATCCGCGATTCGGCGACCTCGGCGTTGTCCAGCCCGAGCTGGCGGACCGCCTCGCGCAGGAAGCGCGCCTTCTTGCCGTTCGATTCGACCAGCGTCACCCGCAGCCCCGGCAACGCGATCGCCAGCGGGATGCCCGGCAGGCCCGGGCCGGTGCCCAGGTCGGCGAGCGTCGGCAGGCCGGCGACGTGGGGCACCATCGCCAGCGAATCGAGCAGGTGGCGCACGACCATCTCGCGCGGATCGCGGATCGCGGTGAGGTTGTAGGTGCGGTTCCAGCGCGCCAGCAGCGCGAGGTAGTCGAGCAGCGGCGCGGCCAGCGCCGGATCGAGGGCGAGGGCGCGCAGGCCGGCGTCGAGTTCGGCGCGCAGCGCGGGATCGTGGGGGGCGTTCATGGCGAGCATTGTAGAAGCCGCGGCCGCCAGGCCAGCGTCGCCAGGTAGCCGGGCAGCGGCCCGAATGCGTGCAGCCGCCAGTCGCCCGGACGGCCGAGCGCGGGGTCGCAGGCGACCAGGGTCCAGTCCCGACCGTCGGCGGCGAAGACCAGCCGGTCGAGCCCGAACGACAGCCCGTGGCCGTGCGCCTTGAGCACCGCCTCCTTCGCGCACCACAGCCGCACGAACGCGCCCTCCGCGTCTGCCGGGGCCAGCCGCGCGAGCGCGTCGGCCTCGTCGGCGGCGAAGAACCGCCGCGCCAGCGCCATCGCCTGCGGCCTGGGACGCAGCCACTCGACGTCGACGCCGACGTCGACGCCGTCGCCCAGCGCGACCAGCAGCGTCTCGCCGCTGTGGCTCCAGTTGACGTCGACGCCGCCGGCGCGGCCATCGCCGGCGACGGTCAGCCGCGGCCGGCCGCGGGCATCGCGGGCGAGGTCGATCCGGGCCGGGTCGACCGCCAGTTCGGCGGCCAGCCAGGGCCGTACCAGGGTTTCGGCGGACTGGCCGCGACGGTAGTCGCGCCAGGCGCAGCGCACCGGGCCGGCACGCAGGCTGCTGTGTTGGCTGAACATCCGCACTTGGCATGCCGCAGGGCGTCCAGCGTAAGCTAAAACGTCGGAGACGCGATGCCGCCGGGGCGCGCGGGCCAGGCCACGAGGAGCGCAGCGCGGATGTCGGCAGTCGTGTGGGAACAGGGGGGCGCGGGCTTCGCGGCGGTCGACGGTGCCCGCCGGCTGCCGCTGGCCGGCGGCGACGGCCAGCGCGCGATCGCATTCGGCGGCGACGGCCCGGTGCCGCTGGCGACGTTCCTGGCGCACGTGCGCGGGGTGGCCGCGTCGCTGCCCGAGGCGCCGTACGCGCTGAACCTGTGCGAGGACCGCTACCGCTTCCTGGTCGCGTTCTGCGCGGTCGCGCTGCGCGGCCAGACCACGCTGCTGCCGCCTTCGCGCACGCGCGGGGCGATCGACGACGTGCGTGCGCGGCATCCCGACAGCTACTGCATCGGCGATCGCGACGACTGCGGCTGCGACGCCGCGGGCGAGGCGGAGCCGGCCGCGATGCCGCCGCACTACGTGCGCCTGCCCGACGTGCTGCCGCTGGCGCCCGGCGGCGGGATGCCCACGCTGGACGCCGAGGCCGTGGTCGCGATCGGCTTCACCTCCGGCAGCACCGGCGTGCCGGCGGCGAACGCCAAGACCTGGGGCAGCTTCCACGCCAGCACCGCGCAGAACCTGGCGGCGCTGGCCGACCTGCACGGCGCGGGCACGCTGCCGGTCGTGGCGACGGTGCCGCCGCAGCACATGTACGGCATGGAACTGTCGGTGCTGCTGCCGCTGCTGGGCGATGCGGCCGTGCACGGGGCGCGGCCGTTCTTCCCCGAGGACATCGCCGCGGCATTGCGCGATGCGCCGACGCCGGCGCTGCTGGTGACCACGCCCGTGCACCTGCGCACGCTGGTCGACTCGGGCGTGGCGCTGCCGCCGCTGGCCGCGATCGTCACCGCGACCGCGCCGCTGCCGCAGGCGCTCGCTGCGCAGGCCGAGGCGCGCTTCGGCTGCGAGGTGCGCGAGCTGTTCGGATCGACCGAGACCTGTATCTTCGCCCGCCGCCGGACTGCCCGCGAGATCGCGTGGACCCCGTTCGCGGGCGTGCGCCTGCAGCCGGTGCCCGACGGCACGCTGGTCGCCGCGCCGCACCTGCCCGAACCGCGGATGCTGGCCGACATCGTCGAGCTCGACGCGCAGGGCCGCTTCGTGCTGCGCGGCCGACAGGCCGACATGATCGAGATCGCCGGCAAGCGCGCCTCGCTGGCCGACCTGACGCGTCGGCTGCTGGCGATCGACGGCGTGCGCGACGGCGTGATCTGCCAGGCCGCGACCGCCGATGCCTATGGCGTGCGCCGGATCGCGGCGGTGGTCGTCGCCGACTCCGCGCTCGACGACACCGCGCTGCTGGCCGCATTACGCGAGAGCACCGATCCGGTGTTCCTGCCGCGGCGGCTGCGCCGCGTGGACGCGTTGCCGCGCAATGAGACCGGCAAGCTGCCGCGCGCCGCGCTCGAGGCGCTGCTGGGCGACGCGGCGGGCTGAGCGCGCTACCTTCCATCGCCGCCGCGCATCGCGCGCGGCGTTTCTTCTACTGGAGATTTGCTGCCGTGGAACCTTCGTCGTTCTGGTCCTGGGTGGTCTACCTGTTCGTCGGCGGCATCGCCGGCTGGCTGGCGAGCCTGCTGATGCGCACCAGCCGCCGGCAGGGCATCGTGCTCAACGTGGTGGTCGGCATCGTCGGCGGTTTCATCGGCGGCTGGCTGCTGCCGATGATCGGCCTGAGCGTGGGCGGCGGCTGGTTCGGCTTCCTGGTCACCGCGTTTCTTGGCGCGGTGATCCTGCTGGCGATCGTCAATCTGTTCCGGCGCTGATCCCAAAACGGGAGGGTCAGCGTCGATTTTTCGCTCTTCTACCGAATTGGCAATGGGAGGTCCACTTCGGATAGTGGCGCGTGCTGTCTGCTTTTTCTCGCGGCTATCGGTCCAGGCGCAGTTCGACCCAGGCCGGCGCGTGATCGCTGGGCCGGTCCCAGGTGCGCGGCTCGCGATCGATGCCCGAGGCGAGCGTGCGCTCGCGCAGTGCATCGGAGACCAACGTCAGGTCGATGCGCAGGCCGAGGTCGCGGCGGAACGCGGCCTGCCGGTAGTCCCACCAGCTGAACATCCCACCCTGGTCGTGGTGCAGGCGGAACGCGTCGTGCAGGCCCAGCGCCTGCAGCCGGCGCAACGCGTCGCGCTCGGCGGTCGAGGTCAGGATGTGGGCGTCGTTCCAGACCTCGGGGTCATGCACGTCGCGCGCATCGGGCGCGATGTTGAAGTCGCCCAGCACCACCAGTTGCGGATGGGTCGCGAGCTCGCGCGCGACCCAGTCGTGCACCGCCTCGAGCCAGCGCAGCTTGTAGGCGTACTTCTCGGTGCCCACGGCCTGGCCGTTGACAACGTAGAGGTCGATCACGCGCACGCCGTCGATCGTCGCGGCGATCGCCCGCTTCTGGTCGTCCTCGAAGCCGGGGATGCCGATCTGCACGTCGGCGATCGCACGCTCGCGCGCCAGCAGCGCGACGCCGTTGTAGGTCTTCTGCCCCGAGAACACGTTGCGGTAGCCGAGCGCGGCGAGCGCCGAATCGGGGAACTTCGCGTCCTCGAGCTTGGTTTCCTGCAGGCCGACGACGTCGGGCTGCGCCTCGCGCAGCCACTGCTCCAGGTGTGGCAGGCGGACGTTGAGCGAGTTGACGTTCCAGCTGGCGATCTTCATGGGCACGGCGCGCGGACGACGGCACGCGATTGTACGCGTGCGCTCAGCGCACCAGCCGGTCGATCAGCTGCGACAGTCGCGCGTACGGCGGGCGCAGCCAGTCGGTCGCCGCGACCGGGCGCTGCCACAGCACCGGCAGCGCCTTGGTCATCGCGTCGAAGCCGGCGCGCCCGTGGTAGGCGCCCATGCCGCTGGCACCGACGCCGCCGAACGGCAGCCGGTCGGCGGCGAAGTGCAGCAGCGTGTCGTTGACGGTGACCCCGCCGGCCAGCGTGCCGGCGAGCACGGCCTCGGCTTGCCCGCGGTCGCCGAAGGGATAGAGCGCGAGCGGGCGGTCGCGCGCGGCCACGTAGGCGATCGCCTCGTCCAGCGTCCGGTAGCCGAGGATCGGCAGGACGGGCCCGAAGATCTCCTCGCCCATCAGCGCCGCGTCCTCGTCCGGGTCGAGCACCAGCGTCGGCGCCAGCGCGCGCGCATCGACCGTCTCGAGCAGCGGCAGCACCGTCGCGCCGCGCGCGGCGGCATCGTCGAGCAGGCCCTGCAGCCGATCGTGCGCGGCGGCGTCGACGAGGTGCGTGTAGTCCCGCTCGCGTGCCTGCGGCTGCGCGTAGCGCCGCGCGACCTCGGCGCGCAGCGCCTCGACCAGCGCGTCGCGACGGTCCGCCTCGACCAGCACGTAGTCCGGCGCGATGCAGGTCTGGCCGGCATTGAACAGCTTGCCGGTGACCAACCGCGCGGCGGCGCGCGCGAGCGGGTAGTCCGGGCATACGATCGCCGGCGACTTGCCGCCCAGCTCCAGCGTCAGCGGCACCAGATGTTCGGCGGCGGCGGCCATGACCTTGCGGCCGGTGGCGGTCGAGCCGGTGAACACCAAGTGGTCGAACGGCAGCGCCGAGAATGCGGCCGCGACGTCCGGCCCGCCCAGCGCCACCGCGACGCGGTCGGCAGGGAACACCTCGGCCAGCAGCGCGCGCAGGAACGCACTGGTGCGCGGCGTGCGCTCGGACGGCTTGAGGTAGACGTGGTTGCCGGCCGCGATCGCGGTCGCCAGCGGGATCAGCGCCAGGTTGACCGGGTAGTTCCAGGGCGCGATCACGCCGACCACGCCCAGCGGCATCGGGCGGACCTCGGCGCGCGCCGGCCACAGCCGCCAGCCGGCGCCGACCCGGCGCGGTTTGGACCAGCGGCGCAGGTGGCGGCGCAGCCGGTCGATCTCGCCGAGCACGGTCATGCCGTCGGCGAGCAGGCTCTCGTGCCGAGAGCGGTGGCCGAAGTCGGCCGAGATCGCGTCGGCCATCGCGTCCAGCCGCCCGCGCAGCGCAGCGTGCAGTCGGGCGAGGTCGTCGCGGCGCTGGGCGACGCCGGGGCGCTGCGCACGCCAGGCCGCGCGCAGCGCGTCGAGGGTCGGGCGCAGTGCGTGCGCGGGCGTGTCGGCGGCGGGCTCGGTCATGCCGCGAGTGTAGGGCGCCGCGCGCGCGGGCACCGCGATGGCGGCAAAGCCACGGCCGGGCAGGCATACTCGCGCGATGAACCTGCGTCCCTATCGCGACATCGCCCCGCGGCTCGGCGCCCGCGTCTACGTCGATCCGGCCGCGACCGTGATCGGCGACGTGCACCTGGACGACGACGTCTCGGTCTGGCCCGGCACGGTGATCCGCGGCGACGTCAACCACGTGCGCATCGGCGCGCGCACCAGCGTGCAGGACGGCACCGTGATCCACGTCAGCCACGCCGGCCCGCACGCCAGGCTCGGCGGCTTCGCGACGCTCGTCGGCAGCGACGTCACGGTGGGGCACAAGGCGATCCTGCACGCCTGCACGATCGGCGACGCGGTGCTGGTCGGCATGGGCGCGATCGTGCTCGACGGTGTCGTTATCGGCCGTCACGCGATGATCGGCGCCGGTGCGGTGGTGCCGCCCGGCCGGGAGGTCGGCGAGGGCGAACTGTGGGTCGGCAACCCCGCGCGCTGCGTGCGCCGGCTCACCGAGGCGCAGATCGAGGGCCTGCACTACAGCGCCGCCCACTACGTCCGGCTCAAGGACGAGTACCTCGCCGCGGCGACGGCCTGACGGGACGACGCACGACGCATGACCGGCACGAGGGAACGTGGGCGCATGGAGGCAGCGGCGGCGGACCGTGCGGGCGCGCGAGCGGCGATGCTCGACACCGTGCGCGAGGTGCACACGCCCGAGGGCGTGGCGCTGCAGCTGCCGGCCGCCGGGCCGGTGCCGCGCGCGGTCGCGTGGCTGATCGACCTGGGGATCCGCGGCGTGCTGCTGCTGGCCGCGTCGATCGTGTTGGGACTGCTGGGGCGCTTCGGCTCCGGCGTCTACATGGTGACGCTGTTCGTGATCTTCTGGGGCTATCCGGTGCTGTTCGAGGCGCTGGCCGGCGGCCAGACGCCAGGCAAGCGCGCGCTGTCGCTGCGCGTGGTCTCGGCCGACGGCGCGCCGATCGGCTGGATGGCCAGCTTCGTGCGCAACCTGATGCGCACTGTCGACATGCTGCCGGTCGCCTACGGCGCCGGGCTCGTCGCCTGCCTGGCCGACCCGTGGAGCCGGCGGCTCGGCGACATGGTCGCCGGCACGCTGGTGATCCACGCGCCGCGCGACCGTGCGCTGCCGCAGGCGCTGGAGATCCTGCCGCAGGCGCCGGCGATGCCGCTGCAGGCGCACGAGCAGATCGCGGTGATCGCATTCGCCGAGCGCGCGCACACGCTCACGCCCGGGCGTCAGCAGGAACTGGCCGACGTGGTCGCGCCGGTGACCGGCGCGCGCGGCGAGGTCGGCGTGCTGCGCCTGCTGGGCGTGGCGAACTGGCTGCTGGGCCGGCGCGCATGAGGCAGGACAGCTTCATCGCCCGCCACGCGGCCGAATGGGATGCGTTCGAGCGCTGGCTCGATGCGCGCGCGGCCAGCCCGCGTCGCGCGCGCGGTCGCCGTGTCGACTGGGACGGCCTGGCCGACGAGGAGATCCCCTCGCGCTACCGCCGGCTGTGCCAGCAGCAGGCGCTCGCGCGCCGGCGCGGCTACAGCCCGCAGGTCACCGCGCGGCTGCAGGCGCTGATGCAGCGCGGCCACGCGGTGATGTACCGCCCGCCGCCGCCGCCGTGGCGGCGCGCGCTGCTGTTCCTGCTGGCCGAGTTCCCGCGCCTGGTGCGCGCGCAGCGCGGCTGCCTGTGGGCGTCGCTGGCGCTGTTCGCGCTGCCGATGGTGCTGCTGTTCGTGCTGGTGCTGCAGTGGCCGGAACTGGCGTACACGGTGCTCTCGCCGTCCCAGTTGGCGGAGATGGAGGCGATGTACGACCCGGCGGGCGCGGACGCCGCGTTCGACCGCTCCGGCCAGACCGACGTGCAGATGTTCGGTTACTACATCTGGAACAACGTCAGCATCGGTTTCCGCACGTTCGCCAGCGGGCTGCTGGCCGGCATCGGCACGATCTTCGTGCTGCTGTTCAACGGCGTGTTCTTCGGCGTGATCGCCGGGCATCTGCAGGCGATCGGCCACGGCGGGCCGTTCTGGCGCTTCGTGGTCGGCCATTCGGCGCCGGAACTGACCGCGATCGTGATCGCCGGTGCCGGTGGCCTGCGGCTGGGGCTGGCGCTGGTCGCGCCCGGCCAGTTGCGCCGGGTCGACGCGCTGGTGCAGGCCGGGCGCGACGGCGGACGGCTGTGCATCGGGATCCTCGTGATGCTGGTGTTCGCCGCCTTCGTCGAGGCGTTCTGGTCGTCGACCGGTGCGATTCCCGACCCCGTGCGCTTCGGCGTCGGTGGCGGGCTGTGGCTTCTGGTGCTGCTGTGGCTGTGGCGCGGCGGGCGCGGAGGCGGCGATGCGCGTTGAGACCGTGCAGGTCGAGTTGCGCCCGCGCACCGCGTGGGAGGCGATGGAGCTGGGCAACGCGCTCGTGCGCCGGCACGCGGCGGCGATCTGGGGCCCGTGGCTGCTGTGCGCGCTGCCGCTGTTTCTCGCGGTCAACGCCGCGGCCTGGGCGCTCGACCGGCTGTGGCTGGCGACGCTGGCGCTGTGGTGGCTGGCGCCGCTGCTCGACCGCATTCCGCTGTTCGTGCTCTCGCGTGCGGTGTTCGGCGCCGCGCCGCGGCTGCGGCAGACGATCGCCGCGCAGCTGCGCTGGGGCTGGCGTCCGCTGCTCGGCTACCTGACCTGGCGGCGGTTCAGCCCCTGGCGTGCGGTGAGCCTGCCGGTCGCGCTGCTCGAGGGCCTGCGCGGTCCGGCGCTGGCGCAGCGGCGCGCGTTGCTGGTCGACGGCGTCGGCGGGCATGCGCTGTTGCTGGCGGTGATCGGGCAGGCGTTCGTCGGCCTGCTGTTGCTGTCGCTGGCATCGCTGGTGCTGATGTTCGTGCCGGCCGAGCTGCTGTCGGAATCGGCGCGTGCGATGTGGGCGCTGGTCACCGAGCAGCCCCCGCGCTGGGTGCAACTGCTGGGCAACCTGGCGCTGTGGCTGGCGATCGGGCTGGTCGCGCCGTTCCAGGTCGGCGCGGGCTTCGGCCTGTACCTCAACCGGCGCACGCAGCTCGAGGCCTGGGACCTGGAGATCGCGTTCCGGCGGCTGCGTGCGCGGATCGCGCCGGCCGCACCGACGTTCGCAGTCGCGCTGCTGGCTGGCCTGCTGCTGGCCGCCGGACCGTCGCATGCGCAGGACGCACCGGCCGACGACCCGCTGGCGCCGACCAAGACCTGGACGCACGAGGACCAGGCGCGCGAACGTGACGCACCGTCGGCGGCCTCGCTGCACGACGTGTTCGACGACCAGCTCGCCGACGACGCCGGCTTCGGCGACGCGGTCGAGCGCGCGTACGCCGACCCGCTGCTCGACAACCGGCGCATCGAGCGGCGCTGGCAGCCCAAGGACCGCGACGACACCCCGGAGCGCGACGGCGGCAACGGGCTGAACCCGGGCCTGTTCGCAGGGATCGCGCAGCTGTTCGCGCTGATTGCCGAGTACGGGCTGTGGATCCTGCTCGGGCTGCTGGTGCTGGCGCTGGCGCTGACCGCGCGCCGCTGGTGGCCGTGGATGCGCGACGGGCTCGCCGTGCCGGCCGAGGACAGCGAGATCGTCGTCGACGCGGCGCCGCCGCTGCCCGAGGCGCTGCCCGACGACCTGGTCGCGACCGCGCGCGGCCTGTGGTCCTCCGGCCAGCGGCGCCGTGCGCTGGCGCTGCTGTACCGCGGCAGCGTCGAGGCGATGGCCGAGCGCGCCGGCGTGGCGCTGGTGCCGGGCGCGACCGAGGCGCAGTGCCTGCGTGTGTCGCGGCGCATGCCCGACGCCGACGACCGCGACGCGTTCGCGGCCATGGTGCGGGTCTGGCAGCGCGCCGCGTACGGCGGGCGGCTGCCCGACGATGGCGGCTTCGAGGCGCTGGTCGCTGCGCTCGCGCCCCGGTTCGGGTGGCAGGCCTGATGGCTTGGCCGCTGCGCATCGGGCTGGGGCTGCTGGCGGCGCTCGCGCTGGCGCTGGGCGTGGCGTGGTTCCTGCACACCCACGAACGCGTCGACGAGGAGCGCACGCTGCCGCCGCGCGGCGAAGCGGCCTACAACCCGCTGTACGCGTTGCGCCAGGCGCTCCGCGAGGCCGGCGTGCCGGCGCAGTCGCGCCAGCGCCTGCGCCTGGGTGAAATCGCGCTGGCGACGCACGACACGCTGGTGGTGTACGGCGATCCGGGCGCGATGACGCCCGGGGAGATCGACACGCTGGTCGACTGGGTGGTCGCCGGCGGCCACCTGGTCGTGCGCACCCCGCCGCCGCGGCTGCGCGACGGGGCCGCGCGGCCGCGCACGCTGCTCGGCGCGCTGGGCGTGCAACTGGTCGACGGCGGCGTGGCATGCGAACACCTGCGGATCGAGGGCCAGCCGCCGCATACCGAGTTCTGCTCGGGTCGTCGTTTCCTGCTCGACGAGGCCGAGCCGTGGCTGTTCTGGGGCGACCCGGACGACGGCCTGGCCTACGCCCGCTTCGACTGCGGCGACGGCTGGGTCGACGTGCTCGCGGACATGGATTTCCTCGCCAACGACGCGCTGCGCGAGGGCCCGCACTGGATGCTCGCGCGCCAGGTGCTGGCGCCGAACTGGGGCCGGGGCACGGTGCACCTGGTCTACGCGGCCAGCGTGCCGCCGCTGTGGTACCTGCTGCTCACGCGCGGCTGGATGGCCTGGGGCCCGCTGCTGCTGGCGCTGGCGGCCTGGCTGTGGATGCGCACCCAGCGGCTGGGGCCGTTGCTGCCGTCGCCGCCGCCCGCGCGCCGGGCGCTGCTCGAGCACGTGCGCGCCAGCGGCGAGCACCTGGTGCGCTACGGCCGGGCGCCGCTGCTCCACGACGCGGTCCGCGCGGCGTTCCTGGCCCGCCTGCGCCGGCGCGACCCGCTCGCCGCCTCGCTCGAGGGCGAGGCCCGCGACGAGGCGATCGCCGCACGCACCGGCCTGACGCCGCGCGAGGTCCGCCAGGCCCTGCTCGCGCCCAAGCCCGACGATGCCGCGGCACTGCGCCAGCGCATCGCCCGCCTGATCCAGATGAGATCGAACCTGACGAGACCCCGACCATGAGCGAACTGCCCGCGTCCCCGCCCGCCCCGATCACCGGCGACGCCCTCGCCGAACGCGTCGCCGCCGTGCGCGACGAGGTGGCCAAGGCCTTCATCGGCCAGCCCGAGGTGCTCGACCAGATCCTGGTCGCGCTGCTCGCCGGCGGCCACGTGCTGCTGGAGGGCGTGCCCGGCCTCGGCAAGACCCTGCTGGTGCGCGCGCTGGCCGCCGCCTTGGGCTGCAACTTCGCGCGCGTGCAGTTCACGCCCGACCTGATGCCCAGCGACGTCAGCGGCCACGCGGTCTGGGACACCAAGAGCGAGACGTTCGTGGTGCGCCGCGGGCCGATCTTCACCAACCTGCTTCTGGCCGACGAGATCAACCGCGCGCCGGCCAAGACCCAGTCCGCGCTGCTCGAGGCGATGCAGGAACAGCAGGTCACGATCGAGGGCCACGGCTTCGAGCTGCCGCCGCCGTTCATGACCCTGGCCACGCAGAACCCGGTCGAGCAGGAAGGCACCTACCCGCTGCCCGAGGCACAGCTCGACCGCTTCCTGCTCAAGGTGCTGATCGACTATCCCGAACACGACGACGAGGTCGCGATGGTGACCGCGATCAGCGGCGGCAAGGTCGCCGCCGACTTCGACCTCTCGCAGCTGGGGACGGTGCTGGCGCCGGGCGAGATCGTCGCGCTGCAGCAGGGCACGGCGGCGACCGTCGTCGATGCGGCGGTCGTCGACTACGCGGTGCGCATCGCCGGCGCGACCCGGCGCTGGCCGGGCATCGCGCTGGGCGCGGGTCCGCGCGGCAGCCTGGCGCTGGTGCGTGCCGGCCGCGCGCAGGCGGTGCTGGCCGGGCGCGACTTCGTGACCCCCGACGACATCCGCGAGATCGCGACGCCCGCGCTGCGCCACCGCATCGCGCTCGCGCCCGAACTGCAGATCGAGGGCCAGAACGCCGACCAGGTGCTGGAGGCGGTGCTGGCCAAGGTCGAAGCGCCGCGTCGATGAGGCTCGGGCTGCACCAGCGGGAAGCGATCGCATGAGGCCGGCGCCGGTTCTGGTCGGCCTGCTCGTGGTCTGGGGCCTGGCCGGCGTGGCGGCCTCGCTGTGGCCGCCGGCGGTGCTGCCGTGGCAGGCGCTCGGCGCCACGCTGCTCGCGTTGTCGATCGGCGACCTGGCGCTGCTCGTGCGCCGTCCCACGCCCGACGTCGTGCGCGCGATGCCCGAGGCCTGGCCGATCGGCGTGGCCCGCGACGTTGTGCTGCAGCTCGAGGGCGGCGCGCGTGCCCAGCACCTGGACGTGCACGACCTGCATCCGGCGGGCTGGGAGGTCGCCGGCCTGCCGCGGCGGCTGCGGCTCGCGCCAGGCACGGTCGCGCGGGTCGAGTACCGGCTGCGTCCGACCGAGCGCGGCCAGGCGGCATTCGCGGGCGTGCAGCTGCGGCTGCGCTCGCCGCTGGCGCTGTGGCGGCAGCGGCGGATCGCCGGTACGGCGCAGCACGTGCGCGTGTTCCCGAACTTCGCGCCGCTGACCCGCTTCGCGCTGCTCAGCGCCGACAAGGCCTCGCGGCTGGTCGGCGCGCACATCAAGCGCCGGCGCGGCGAGGGCACCGATTTCCACCAGATGCGCGAGTACCGCGTCGGCGACAGCCTGCGCCAGATCGACTGGAAGGCCAGTTCGCGCGCGCGCAAGCTGATCTCGCGCGAGTACCAGGACGAGAAGAACCAGCAACTGGTCGTCGTGCTCGACACCGGGCGGCGGATGCTCGCCCAGGACGGCGCGCTCTCGCATTTCGACCACGCGCTCGACGCCGCGCTCGTGGTGTCCTATCTCGCGCTGCGCCAGGGCGACGCGGTCGGGCTGTTCGCGACCGGCGGCGACGCACGCTGGATGGCGCCGCAGCGCGGCATGGGCGCGGTCGACACGCTGCTGCGCGTGAGCTACGACCTGCAGCCGCAGGCGGTGGCGACCGACTACCTGAGCGCGGCGACCGAACTGTCGCTGCGCCAGCGCCGGCGCGGCCTGCTGATGCTGGTCACCAATCTGCGCGACGAGGACATCGAGGACGTGCTAGCGGCCGTGCGCATGCTGCAGAAGCGGCATCTGGTGATCGTCGCGTCCCTGCGCGAGCGCGCGCTCGACGAGGTGCTCGACGCCGAGGTACGCGACCACGACGACGCGGTGCGCGCCGGCGCCACCGCGCGCTACCTCGCCCAGCGCAAGGCGGCGCACGACGCGCTGCGCAACCATCGCGTGACCGTGCTCGACGTCACCGGCGAGGAACTGCCGTCCGCGCTCGTCGAGCGCTACCTCGCGGTCAAGCGCGACGGGCTGCTCTGACCGAGTGCTCTCGTGTAGGAGCGCGCTCGCGCGCGATGAAGCTTTCTCGGCAAATCCCATCGCGCGCAAGCGCGCTCCTACGGGGCCTGCGCAGGGTTCGAATCGCATCCGCCGGCTTCACACGACCCGAATGCGCCCGCGCTAGGCTGCGGGCGCGCGCACCGGACGCCGCGCAGGGGGAGCGTACCGGGGGCGCGCGATGCCAGCCATCCGACGAGGCCTTGCCATGCATGCCAACCCTTCCGTTGTGCCCGCGCGCCTGCCGCGCGCAGCCCGTTCCCTGTGCCTGCTCGCGGCCGCTGCGCTGCTGTCGGCCTGCGCGGCCACCGTGCAGCGACCGGCCGGCGTGCCGGTCGAGCCGGTCGCCATCGACGGCGACGTGCGCCAGATCGTGCTGGTCGTCGACGGCAGCGACGCAGCCCGCGCATCGGAAGACTGGTCGGAATTTCGCGCACTGTGGGACGAGGCGATGCGCCATTCGGCGTCCGCGGCGGGCCTGCAGGGCAGCGTGCGCGACAGCCGGCCGGCCGCGCTCGATCCGCCGGGCGTCGTGGTCGCGCTGCGCGTGGACAGCTACCGCTACGTCTCCACCGGTGCCCGCTACGGGCTCGGCGTGATGACCGGCAACGCGCACATCAAGGCCAGCGCGCAGTTCGTGCAGATGCCGGGTGGCCGGGTCGTCGCCACGCGCAGCTACGACACGACCTCGAGCGCCTGGCAGGGCATCTTCGCGCCGATGACCGTCAAGCAGGTGCAGGCGATCACCGACCGCATCGTCGCCGAGGTCAGCGGCGGCGGCTGACCGTGCGCACGCGTCGTGGCACGCGCCCGGCGTCGATCAGGCCTCGAGGTGGAAGTAGGGCTCGACCGTGCCCTTGAGCTTGACCGTCAGCGGCTGGCCGCGGCGGTCGAGCGCGCGGCCCGCGGCGACCCGGATCCAGCCTTCGCTGACGCAGTACTCCTCGACGTCGCGGCGTTCGTTGCCGTTGAACCGGATGCCGATGCCGCGGTTCATCGCGTCAGCGTCGTAGTGCGGGCTGCGGGGATCGTTGGACAGGCGGTCGGGCGGCGTATCGGTCATGGCGGTCGGGTCGCGAGCGGAGAGGGCGGAAGGATACCGCCGCCGCCCGCCGGCTTCATCCCGCGCGGGCCGCGATCACGGCGCGAGTCCGCGCCCCTGGCGCCGCGCGTTGTCGATCACGGCCCGCACCAGCGCGCGGTCGCGATGTCGCGAGATCGGCATCGCGCCGAGCGCGATCGCCCGCTCGCGCAACGCGGCGGTGACGTCGTAGTGGGCGCCGCTGGTGCGGTTCTGGAATGCGCGGCGCGGGATGCCCAGACGCGCGGCGAACGCATGCAGCTCGTCGAGTGTGTCGGCCAGCAGGTGCGCCCAGCGTTCGCCGCGCCAGGGGTGTACCGCGTCGTCGACATAGACGGTCATGACACCGTGCACGTCCGCATTATCGTGGGGCGAGGATCATAGCGCCCCCAAGCGGTGCCGCACGGCGACGTCGTCGGTCCTTTCGTTCTGGCCATTTGCAAGGTCGGTCGATTTCCAATATGTCCGCGGGATTGCGCGCGTGCGCGTTGCATATCCCACGCTGGTTGAAAACCACTGCTTTTCCAGCGGATTTGGCGGGTCCGGACGATCCGGCGATTTGGGGTTTTGTGCAGGAATCGTTAAAATGGTCGGTCTGCATTGCATTTACGAGTTTCTCGAGGAGGGCAGACCCGTCGTGATTTCGCGCGGTTTCAGGTGGTTGTTGTGTGGTGTTTTCGTCGCTGCGGCGCCTGTGGCATGGGCCCAGGATGATGTCGACGAAGCGCCTGGTTTCGAACTCGGCGGCGCGGTCCGCTTCAATTACGGCTGGCTCGATTACGGGCCCAGCAGCGGGCCAGAACTCGAGCTGCTCCGGATTGATGCCCGCGGCAACGCCGGTCCGGCATTCTTCTCGCTCCAGTACCGCTGGTACGACGGCTTCGATGCCGTGCACCACGCCTATGCGGGCTGGCGCCTGGAGGACGGGCGCGACGGCGGCGCCGTCTCCGACCTCCGCGCAGGCGTCCAGCAGGTCCCGTTCGGATTGCTGCCCACGGCCTCGCACAGCTTCTGGTTCGGCTCGGGCTATTACCTCGGTATCGAGGACGACTACGACCTCGGCGTGGTGTGGCAGCGGCGCTCCGGTGCGCACCAATGGCACGCGGGCGTGTTCGCCGGCGACGAGTACGGTACGGGCGCGAACTTCGACCGCTATTCGTTCGACGTGGCGACGACGGAAGACCTGCCCTATCGCGAACGCGAGCGCGCGATCGTGCGCTACGAGCGCGCACTCGATTCGAACGGATGGGAGATCGCGCTCGGCGGCTCGGCGTTCGCCGGTCGCATCGAGCAGCGCGTCGACGGCCGCACCTACGATCACACCGGCGCGGCGGTGCACGGGCAGTGGACGCGCGGACCGCTGACGCTGCAGGCGCAGTGGGCCCGCTACCGCTACGACAATCCCGAATCCCGGATCGCGATGTCGGCGTTCCTGTTCCCGTTCGAGATCGCCTCGCAGGCCGACGTGCCGACGTTCAACGTCGCGTGGGCCGTGCAGCGCACCGGCTGGTTCGACAGCATCACCTGCTACAACAACGCCAGCGCGACGCTGCCGGTCGGCGGCGATCCGGGCCTGCGCGACTCGATCCAGAACGTCACCGGCTGCAGCTTCGGCAAGGGCCCGATGCTGACCTACGTCGACTGGATCGCCGGCAAGAACATGTGGTTCGCGGGCGGGCCGGGCATCGGCGTGCGCGACCCGGCCAATGACGGCTGGCACTCGCGGCTCAACGTCAACGTCGGCTTCTACTTCTGATCCGCCGCCCGGCCCGCAGGGCCGGGCCGATCGTCGCACCGCCGGCCCGGCCGGCGTTTTCACCCGGACGCGGCGGTTCACGGCGCAGGCTCATCGCGCTGTGCCACCGCGTCCCGTCTCGAGGGTTTATCCAATGAACGACTCCAACGTGCATCCGGACATCGATCCGGCCGCACCCCAAGAACGCTGGCACTCGCGCATCCTCGGTCCCGTCTTCTTTCCGTCGGCACTGATCGTACTGGCGCTGGTCGCGATGTCGTTCATCGCCCCGGAGGCGTCGGAGACCGTGTTCAGCCGCGCCAAGACCTGGGTCGCCGAGGACGCCGGCTGGTTCACGATTCTCGCAGTCGCCGGCTTCCTCGTCTTCATCGTCGGCATCGCGGTCAGCCAGTTCGGCAAGCTGCGCCTCGGACCGGACCACAGCCGGCCCGACTACAACTACGTGACCTGGTTCGCGATGCTGTTCGCGGCCGGCATGGGCATCGGGCTGATGTTCTTCGGCGTCGCCGAACCGATCATGCACTATGCCGATCCGCCTGTCGGCGACGCGCAGACGATTGCCGCCGCCCGCCAGGCGATGCGCATCACGTTCTTCCACTGGGGCGTACACGCGTGGGCGATCTACGCGGTGGTCGCGTTGTCGCTGGCGTACTTCGCGTACCGGCACGGCCTGCCGCTGCGTATCCGCTCGTCGCTGTATCCGATCATCGGCGAACGCATCCACGGCCCGATCGGGCACGCGGTCGACACGTTCGCGGTGCTGGGGACGATCTTCGGTCTCGCCACGTCGCTCGGCCTGGGGGTGATCCAGATCAACGCCGGCCTGAACTATCTGTTCGATGTGACCGTGAGCACGAGCGTGCAGGTGGTGCTGATCATCGTGATCACGCTGATCGCGACCGGCTCGGTGTTCAGCGGGCTCGATCGGGGGGTTCGCAGGTTGTCCGAGCTCAACATGATCCTGGCCGTCGCACTGCTCGCGTTCGTGCTGGTGGCCGGCCCGACGGTCTACCTGCTGCAGGCGTTCGTCCAGAACACCGGCATGTACATCTCGAACGTGTTCGCGATGACGTTCAACCTCTATGCCTACGATCAGCGTCCGACCTGGCTGGGCGGCTGGACGCTGTTCTACTGGGGCTGGTGGATCGCCTGGTCGCCGTTCGTCGGCATGTTCATCGCACGGATCTCGCGCGGCCGCACGATCCGCGAGTTCGTCGTCGGCGTGCTGCTGGTGCCGCTCGGCTTCACGTTCCTGTGGATGACGATCTACGGCAACAGCGCGCTGTACCAGGTCATGGTCGAAGGCAGCCAGGGCCTGGTCGAGGCGGTCGCCGCCGACAGCTCGGTCGCGATCTTCCAGTTCCTCGAAGACTATCCGCTGTCGTCGATCACCTCGGCGGTCGCGACGCTGCTGGTGGTGATCTTCTTCGTGACCTCGGCCGACTCGGGCGCGCTGGTGATCGACATGCTGTCGTCCAAGGGCGAGGAGGAATCCCCGGTGTGGCAGCGGATCTTCTGGGCCCTGCTCGTCGGTGCGATCGCGATCGCCCTGCTGATCGCGGGCGGCCTGTCGGCGTTGCAGGCCGGCACGATCGCGAGCGCACTGCCGTTCACCATCGTCATGATTCTGATGTGCTGGGGCATGGTGAAGGCGATGCGGGTGGAGGTCGTGAAGCGCACGAGCATCCGCGATGCGCGGATCGCGCCGGTCGCCACCGGCGGCGGTGACTGGAAGGCGCGCCTGCGTGCGCTGGCCCACCACCCGCTGCAGAAGGAAGTGCTCACGTTCCTGCAGGCGCAGGTCAAGCCGGCCTTCGATGACGTGGCCGCGGAACTGCGCCGGCAGGGGCTGGAGGTCTCGGTGGAGGAAGGCGAGGACGGCCGCGTCTGGCTGCAGGTCGGCCATGGCGAGGAGATGGACTTCTACTACTCGGTGCGGCCGGTGTCATACGAGCCGCCGAGCTTCATGCTCGACGACCCGCGGCGTCGCCGGAAGGAGTCGGATCGCTACTACCGCGCCGAAGTGCACCTGCGCGAGGGCGGACAGGACTACGATGTGATGGGCTGGCGTCGCGACGAACTGATCCACGACGTGCTCGACCAGTACCAGCGCCACATCCACTTCCTCAACGTGGTGCGCTGACGGCGGGCGTGCGTCTGCCACCTCCGGTGAGCCGGAGGTGGCGGGGATGTGCCGCGGGTCGCGAGTTCACGCGACGACTCGGCCTTCCTTCAGCCCTCCTGTAGGAGCGCGCTCGCGCGCGATCGGGCTTCACCGGAAAGGCGCCATCGCGCGCGAGCGCGCTCCCACGGACCCGCATCCACGAAAAGCGGACCGGAACCCACGAAAAAAGGCCGCGCGGTGCGCGGCCTTTACTCTTCGAAGATGGTGCAGATCCTCAGCGCTGCGTCATCGCCAGCGCCGGGCGCAGCTCGCGGCGCAGCCAGTCGTCGATCAGCTGCTTCTCGTAGCGCAGCGCGTCGCTGCTCATCGTGCTGCCGGCGCGCTGCAGGAAGCCCATGTCGCGCAGTTCGCGCGGACCCTCTGCGACCACCGCGCCCGATGCGTCGCGCAGTACGAAGTCCAGGTCGATCCGCGGCGGGTAATGGTCCTTGATGATCCGTACGCGGTCGAGCTGGGGACCGCGCCAGGGCTCGTACATGCCGGCGCGGCGGATGTCGCGGATCGTGACCTCCAGCGTGCTGCCGGCCGGGAGTTCGCGCTCGGCGCGCCGACGCACGTGTTCGGCGATCTGCACGACCCAGTTGCCGCGGCGGGCCTCCCAGCGGTTGCCGCTGTGGCGGATGTCGGAGAACGCGTCCGGATCGGTCCACTGCACCGACACCGGGCTGTCGCCCGGCAGCGATCGCGGGATCTCCGGATCGGTGACGTCGCTGCGGGCCAGGACCGGCGAGGCGATCGCGGTCAGCGCGGCGGCCAGCAGCCAGGCGAGGGGGGTTCGGTTCATTGCGGTGCTCCTGCCCGATGCGGAAGAGACTGGGAGCGAGGATGCGCCGGCCGCGCTGAACCCGCAATCAAAAGCCGGGCGGGCGCGCTCGCCCGTTCCATCCCGTTCAGAGCGCGTCCCGGCGGGCCGCGTAGGCTATGCCGATGCGATCCGTGCTCGCCCTGCTGATCGGTCTGTGCGCCCTGTCGCCGTGCCTCGCCGACGACCGGCTCGACCGCCTCGCGGCGGCCGCGCCGGCACTCGACCGCGAGGTGCTGTCGCTCGCGTTGCAGGCGCGTGCGTGCGCGGCCCGTACGCGCGACGTGGGCCGCCGCCTGGCGGTGATCGACTATTCGCGGCCGTCGACCGAGGTTCGCCTGTGGGTGTTCGACGTCCCGCGGGCGCGGCTGCTGCATGCCGAGCACGTCGCCCATGGGCGCGGCAGCGGCGGCAACCGTCCGACCGTGTTCTCCGACGTGGAGGGCAGCTACCAGTCGAGCCTGGGCCTGTTCGCGATGGCCGAGACCTACACCGGCCAGAACGGTTACTCGCTGCGCATGGACGGGCTTGAGCCGGGCGTCAACGGCCGTGCGCGCGAGCGGCTGATCGTCATGCATGGCGCCGACTACGTGGACCCGGCGCAGGCCCGGCGCCAGGGGCGGCTGGGCCGCAGCTGGGGATGCCCGGCGGTGCGCACCGCCGTCGCGCGTGCGGTGATCGACGATCTCAAGGACGGGCAGCTGCTGTTCGCGTACGCGGACGATCCGGCATGGCGGCGGGACTCGTCGCTGCTGCGCTGCCCGGCTCGCTGAACGCGAGGCGGGCGGTTTCACGTGGCGGCCGCACGCCGCCCGGAACCATGCGGGCATTCCACGCCGAAGGACTGTCGCCATGACGCCATCCCGGAACACGCGCGCACGCTGGCTGTGCGGCGGGCTCGCACTGCTGCTGGCCTGCACGCCGGCCATCGCCCAGGACCGCGCCCAACCTGCCTCGGGCCAAGCGAACGCCGGGACGAACGCCGCGCTGACCGCCGAGTCCGTCAACGCGGCCGATGCCGGTGCCGGCGACGCCGCGATGCTGCGCGCCCAGGTCCTGCTCGACCGTGCGCATTTCTCCCCGGGCGAGATCGACGCGCGCGGCGGGACCAACACCCGGCGCGCGGTGCTCGCGTTCCAGCGCCATCGCGGGCTGGAGGCGAGCGGCGAGTTCGATGCGCGCACCTGGGACGCGTTGACCGGCGACGGCGCGCCCGCGCTGGTCGCGCACACGCTCACGGCGGACGATGTCGCCGGACCGTTCGCGCGTGTGCCCGACGACATGATGGCGCAGGCCAAGCGCGACGCGCTGGGGTTCGAGTCCGTCGCCGAGGCGCTGGGCGAGCGCTTCCACGCCTCGCCCGCACTGCTGCGCCGGCCCAATCCCGGACGCAGTTTCCGCGCCGGCGCGCGCATCGTGGTGCCGAACGTCGCCGACGCCGGTGAACTGGCCAAGCCCGAACGCGTGGTCGTCAGCAAGTCCGATTCGGTCGTGCGCCTGGTCGATGCCGCCGGTAAGGTCTACGCGCAGTTTCCGGCGTCGACCGGCACCGAGCGCGATCCCCTGCCGATCGGTGAATGGAAGATCGAGGGCGTCGCCGAAAATCCGACGTTCCACTACAACCCGGATCTGTTCTGGGACGCCGACCCCGGGCATGCCAAGGCCACGCTGCCGCCCGGCCCGAACAACCCGGTCGGAACGGTCTGGATCGACCTGTCTAAGCCGCATTACGGCATCCACGGCACCCCGGAACCGGCCAACATCGGCAAGACCCAGTCGCATGGCTGCATCCGCATGACGAACTGGAGTGCGCGCCGCGTCGCCGGCGTCGTCGGCCCCGGCACCGTCGTGCTGCTCGAGGAATAGGCCATGACCCGCATCGGCCTGTGGGTCGCGCTCGCGGCGGTGCTGGTGTTGGCCAACGTGGCCGCGTTCGTGTGGCGCGGGGCCCCGCCACAGGGGGCTGCGGTGCCGGCGGCGGAGGTGCCGGTCGCGATGCCATCGCCTGCGACATCGCCGTCCGCCGCGACGCCCCCGTCGCTCGCCTCGTCCGTGCCGCCCGGGCGCGGAGCGGGCGCCGAACCGGTTCCAGGCGCCGCCGGGGCAGCGGCCCCCGCCGGGACGCCCACGCCCGTGTCCGCAGCGCCGTCCGCGGGCCCCGATGCGCCGCCCCCGTTGCTGTTGCCGGTGCAGGGCATCGCGCTCGCCGACGTGCGCGACACCTACGACGATGCGCGCGGAGAGGAACGCCAGCACGAGGCGCTCGACATCATGGCGCCGGCCGGCACGCCGGTGCTGGCCGTGGCCGACGGCACCATCGAGAAGCTGTTCACCAGCGACCGCGGCGGCCTGACGATCTACCAGTTCGAACCCACCGGCACTTGGTCGTACTACTACGCCCATCTGCAGGCATATGCGCCCGGTATCGCCGAGGGCATGCACGTGCGGCGCGGGGACGTCATCGGCACCGTAGGCAGCACCGGCAACGCCGATCCCACAGCACCGCACCTGCATTTCGCGGTGTTCCGGCTGACGCCGGAACGGCAATGGTGGACCGGCGAACCGGTCAATCCCTATCCGCTGCTGGCGCGGTCCTGAGCGACTCCCGCTCGTGGCCCGCGCGGCTGCTGGCGAGGCTGGCACTGTGTAGGAGCGCGCTCGCGCGCGATGAGCGTTACCTCGGCGCTATCGCGCGCGAGCGCGCGCCTACGGGTCAAGGCTGTCGCACTCGCTTACGGGTCAAGCAACGGACGCAGCGCCGGCCAGACGTGGTCGAGGATCTTCGCCTGCGCCTCGACGGTGGGATGCAGGTTGTCGTCCTGGAAATTGGCGCGGTCGGCGGCGACCGGCTCGAGCAGGAACGGCAGCAACGCGACGTCGAAGGTGTCGGCGAGCAGCCGGTAGTTGGCCTCGAAACCGCGCGTGTAATCGGGGCCGAGGTTCGGCGGCATGCGCATGCCTACCAGCAGCACGCGTGCGCCGACGTGCTGCGAGGCGCCGATCATCCGCGCCAGGTTGCGCCGCGCCTCGGCCAGCGGCAGGCCGCGCAGGCCGTCGTTGGCGCCCAGCGCGATGACGACCACCTGCGGACGTTCGCGCACGACCGCCTGCACGATCCGCGATGCGCCGCCGGCGCTGGTCTCGCCGGAGATGCTCGCGTTGACGACCCGCCAGTCGGGCGACTCGCGTTGCAGCCGCTGCGCGAGCAGGCCGACCCAGCCCTGCGCGGCGGCCATGCCGTAGCCCGCGGACAGTGAATCACCCATGACCAGGATCGTCTTCGCATCCGGATCGCCCGGCGCGGCCGGCGACGCGGCCTGGGCCTGTGCTAGAACGGGCAAGGCCAGCAGGCACGCCAGCATCCAGCGCGCGATCCACGCTTGCATCGGACGGCGCGCGGCCGCAGTTCCCTGTGTCATCCCATCTCTCCGGTCGTGCCGCAGGCGCCGCGGATCCCGGCGCGCCCGCGGCGCTGTTCGAAACATCGAAGGATATCTATGCACGACGGTCCCCCCATGCAAGATGAAACCCGGCGCGCGACGGCCCAGGCGCTTGACGTCGAGGGGCTGGGCAAGCGCGTCGACCTGCCGTCGGGCCCGTTGACGATCCTGCAGGACGTGGCCTTCCGCATCGGGCACGGCGACACGGTGGCGATCGTCGGCGCGTCGGGCTCGGGCAAGAGCACGCTGCTGTCGCTGCTGGCCGGGCTCGACACCCCGAGCGCGGGCCGCGTGCTGCTCGACGGCGCGCCGATCTCGACGCTCGACGAGGACGGCCGCGCGCGCGTGCGCGGCGAGAAGGTCGGCTTCGTGTTCCAGAGCTTCCAGCTGCTGCCGTCGCTGACCGCGCTGGAGAACGTGATGCTGCCGCTGGAGCTGCGCGGCGACCGCGACGTCGAGGCGCCGGCCCGCGAGGTGCTGCAGCGCGTCGGTCTGGGCGAGCGCCTGGGCCACTATCCGCGTCAGCTCTCGGGCGGCGAGCAGCAGCGCGTGGCGCTGGCGCGCGCGTTCGTGACCCGGCCGGCGCTGCTGTTCGCCGACGAGCCGACCGGCAACCTGGACACCGCGACCGGGCAGGCGATCGTCGATCTGCTGTTCGCGCTCAACGCCGATGCGGGGACCACGCTGGTGCTGGTCACCCACGATGACCGCCTGGCCGCGCGCTGCGCCCGGCGCCTGCGCATCGACAGCGGCCGGCTCGTCGCCGACGAGGCGCTGGCCGCATGAGGATCGCGGGCCTCGCCTGGCGGCAGCTGCGCCGCGACTTCAAGGCCGGCGACATCCGCATCCTGTTCGCCGCCCTGGTGCTGGCGGTCGTCGCGGTGACGGCGGTGGGCTTCGTCACCGATCGCGCCGAGCGTGCGCTGGCGATCGAGGCCAACCGGCTGCTCGGCGGCGACGCGGTGGTGCGCGGCGATGCGCCGATCGGCGGCGCGATCCACGCGGCCGCCGACGCGCCGGGCCTGCAGGCGGTGGAGACCGTCGAACTCGACAGCATGATCCGCGTCGGCGAGGGCGATGCGGCCACGCTGCGCCTGGGCGACGTGCGCGCGCTCGGCGACGGCTTCCCGCTGCGCGGCAGCTTCCGGATCGCCGGCGGCGACGGCATCGAGCGTGACGCCGGCGCAGTGCCCGCGCCCGGGACCGCGTGGATGAGCCGCGCAGGCGCCGACACGCTCGGCGCCACGGTCGGCGACACGGTGCACCTGGGCGAACGCAGCTTCCGCCTCGCCGCGCTGGTGCTGCAGGAGCCCGATGCCTCGATCGACTACTTCAACGTCGCGCCCAAGGTCTTCGTGCATCTGTCCGACCTCGAGGCTACCGGCCTGGTCCAGCCGGGCAGCCGCATCCGCTACCGCCTCGTCGTCGCCGGCGAAGCGGACGCGGTCGACGGCTTCGCGCGCACCGCGCGTGCGCAACTGGGCCGCGGGCAGCGCGTGGAGACGATCGGCGACGCGCGCCCCGAGGTGCGATCCTCGCTCGATCGCGCCGGCCGCTTCCTCGGCCTGGCCGCGCTGGTCTCGGTGATTCTGGCCGCGGTCGCCGTGGCGATGGCCGCGCGCCAGCATTCGGCGCGGCACCTGTCGTCGGTCGCGGTGATGCGCTGCATGGGCGCGCAGCAGCGCACGCTGGTCGGCATCCACGTCGGCGAACTGCTGCTGCTCGGGCTGCTCGCCTGCACGCTGGGGGTCGCGCTCGCGTTCGGCCTGCAGTGGGGCGTCGGCCGCTGGCTCGAATCGCTGCTCGGCCTGTCGATTCCCGCCGCCGGTGCGCTGCCGGCGCTGCAGGGCTATGGCGTCGGGCTGGTCGTGCTGATGGCCTTCGGCGCGCCGCCGGTGCTGGCGCTGCGGCGGGTGCCGGCGCTGCGCGTGCTGCGACGCGACCTGGGCGGCTTCGAGCCCAGTGCCTGGTTGGTTGGCGTCGCCGGCTTCGCGGGTCTGGCCGCGCTGCTGTGGTGGAAGGCCGGCTCGGCCGCGCTCGGCGCTGCGATGCTGGCCGGTATCGCCGCGACGTTCGCGGCGCTGGCGCTGCTCGCCTGGGGCCTGATCGCGCTGGTGCGCGCGCTGCGCGCGAGGCTGCGCGGCAGCCTGCGCTACGGGCTGGCGAACGTCAGCCGACGCGCGGGCACCAGCGTCGCGCAGATCAGCGCGCTCGGCCTCGGGCTGATGGCGCTGCTGCTGCTGACCTTCGTGCGCACCGACCTGCTCGACCGCTGGCAGCTTGCGCTCGGCCAGGACGCGCCCAACCGCTTCATCGTCAACGTGCAGCCCGACCAGCTCGACGCGGTGCGCGGGTTCATCGCCGAGCAGGCGGTCGAGCCGCCGGTGCTGTTCCCGATGGTCCGCGCGCGCCTGATCGAGCGCAACGGCGCGCCGGTGCGTGGCGACGACTACCTGGGGCGCAGCGGCGACGAGGCGCAGGACCGCCAGGCCCAGCGCCGGGCCGAGCGCGAGTTCAACCTGTCGATGCAGGGCGAACTGCGCGACGACAACCGCGTCACCGCCGGCAGGTTCTGGGGCGGTGCCGTGCCGGCGTCGCCGGAACTCTCGGTCGAGGAGGGCTTCGCGAAGGACCTGGGCTGGCAGATCGGCGACCGCATCGCGTTCGACATCGCCGGTCAGCGCTTCGAGGCGCCGATCACCAGCCTGCGCAGCATCGAATGGGAGAGCTTCCGGCCGAACTTCTTCGTCGTCGCCTCGCCCGGCGCACTCGACGGCTACCCGGCCAGCCACATCACCGCGGTGCGGGTGCCGCCCGAGCGGCCGCGCTTCACCGCCGACCTCGTGCAGCGCTTCCCGAACCTGTCGGTCGTCGACATCGACGCGGTGCTGACCCAGGTGCGCAGCACCGCCGACCAGGTCTCGACCGTGGTGCAGGTTGTGTTCTGGTTCTCGCTCGCGGCCGGTGTGCTGGTGCTGCTGGCAGCGGTCAGCGCCAGCCAGGACGAGCGCCTGCTCGAGGGCGGCGTGATGCGCGTGCTCGGCGGCCGGCGCGCGCAGCTGCGCCTGGCGCAGGCCTCGGAGTTCGCCGCGATCGGCCTGCTGTCGGGCGTGGTCGCCGCGCTTGCCGCGTCGGTGCTGGCCGGCGTCGTCGCGGTGCAGGTGTTCGACCTGCCGTGGCGGCCGAACTGGGCGCTGGCAGTGGTCGGCGGCGGTCTCGGCATCGGCGTGACCCTCGTTGCGGGCCTCTGGGCGACCCGCCGCGTGCTCGATGCGCCGCCGTCGGTGACACTGCGCGAACTGCAGGGGTGAGCACGATACGATGCAAATGGCGCGTTGTCCGACGTCTTGCGCAAATGAGGCCTAACAGATGACGCTGCGTCCGCAAGGCATGACCTGCGCGCTGGTCATGATGGCGTTTCTGGCTGGCATCGCATCATGTCCCGCTGCCGGTGCCTCGGGCCGGACCGTCGCGGTGACTTTCGACGACCTTCCGTTCGCTGCTGAAGGCGATGTGGCCAACGACCCGGAGGCCGCGCGCGAAGCCAATACTGCGATCCTGGCCGCGTTGCAGCGACGCGCAGTGCCGGCGATCGGATTCGTCACCGAGCGATCCGTTCAGCGGCTCAGTCCGGTGTCGGAGGAACTGCTTGCCGGCTGGAGCCGCTCACCGCACGAGTTGGGCAATCATGGGTTCTCTCATGCCGACGTCAACACACTCGACCTCGACGGTGTGCGACGCGAGATCGAGCAGGGCGAAGCCACGATCGCTCGAATGGCTGCGGCCGCCGGTCGCGAGTTGCGTTTCTTCCGTTTCCCGATGAACCACGTTGGCGAGACCAACGCGAAGCGCGTGGCGATCGAGGCTTGCTGGCCGAACGCGGCTACACATTGGCGGCCTCGACGATCGACACTTCCGACTATCTGTTTGATCGCGCCTACGGACGTTCGCTCGCGGCGGGGGACGGGGCGCTGCAGCGCCGGATTGAGGACGCGTACATCGCCCATAGCCCTGCACAAATTGCCTACTACGCCGATCTGAATCGCCGTGTGGTGGGGCGAGACGTGCCCGCAATCATGTTGCTGCACGTCAACAGGCTCAACGCCGCGACGATGGATCGCTTGCTCGCTGTCTTCCAGGAGATGGAGTACCGCTTCGTCGCATTGGCCGAGGCGCAGGCCGATCCGGCGTATGCGACTCCGCCGGCGTTCTCCACCGCTTACGGCCCCATGTGGGGATATCGATGGGCGCGCGAGCGCGGCATCCGCGTCGACGGCAGGCAGGAGCCGGTGCCGCCGGCGTGGATCGGTCCCTATGCTGACAGCGGCGCGATGGACTGATCGCCTGGTATCCAGCGGCTTGGCGGAGGGCGCTGGCGCACCTCACCGAGGCTGGTCGGATTGGGTGCCCACCTGACGTATGCACTTGGCCGATGCTTTCGTGAGGCATCGCAGCGGTGACGATTGCGCATTGGGATCGGCACGCCCGCCCTGTTGCGCGTCCTCAAGGATCGTCGGTGTTTCGGCCCAACAAGGGGGGCGGATGACCTCCTCCCCGCGTTGTGCAGGGCAGATCGCGACCCGGCGGCTGCGCTGGTCGATCAGCACGACCGCATCGCGCAGCGCGTGCGCACCGACGACCGCTTCGGGATAACGCGACGACACCCGGACTTCCAGGCTGGGGAGCGTCAGGCCGCCGATCCGGAACGGGACGTCGACGCGTGCGCGGCCGCCGTCGACCTTGCCCTGCGTCAGCGTCAACGGTGCATCCGCGACGGGTGCGTCGGAGACCTGCGCGTAGAGCGCGGCCGGCAGCACGAAGGCGACATTGGCGCCGGTGTCGAGCTGGGCCTGCGTTTCGACCGTGCCGATGTGGACCGGAATCCGGAATGCGCGCGTGTAGCCGAGCGTATCGGGCTGCGACGCGGACAGTCCGGCATCGCGTCGGAAGCGGAGACGCTGCTTCGGATAGTCGATCTCCAGCAGTCCGTCCGCGAAGAACCCGCGCGCGAGGATGCCGTCGAATGCCGCGTCCGAGGACTGCTGCGCGTTGTAGTCGCGGGCGAGCACGTCCACGTCGTCGTGGCGCAGCTCGCCCAGTGCGAGCGTGCGCAGGCGGGTGGTGTCCGCCTGCGCGACGTGCACGCCGTCGGAGTTGGCAGCGACGCCGTTACGCGGCAGGTCCAGAGCCCTGACCAGCCGCGTATCGGCGCGCGCGATGCCGCTGGCGCCGGTGTCTACGGCGAAGCGGAACGGCCCGGCGTCGTCGACCCGGGCCGCGACGTAGATGCGGCCGTCGACGATGTCGAACGGGACGTCGACCAGGGCGGTATCGGATGGAGGCGCCGCCGCGAGCGCGCAGGCGGTGGCAGGCGGCGACGCGGCCTGCGCGGCACCGGCCGCGAGCAGCGCGCAGATCGCGAGCAGACGGCGGGCCACGTTGTGGTGGCGCGCGTCCGCAAGGAACAGGATCGGAGGCATGTCGGATCTCGAAAGGGCTGGCGTCGCCGCACGTGCGGCACGACAACGGCGCATGGGATGCGTCGGGTCGGGGACCTTGGACGCTCAGCCTGCGCGGCGCGTCAGTGCGTAGGCGGCGAGATTCCCCAGGCCGGTCGCGCCCAGCAGCAGCGCGAAGGCGCCGGGGCGCGGCTCGGTCCAGCCGAGGAGTTCCAGGCCGGCGAAGCCCAGCGCCAGGGCGACGAGTATCGCGCCCCAGCGCAGCGAGGCCTGGCGGCGGCTGCGTTCCTCGCCCTCCAGGATCGAACGCAACAGCTCGTCCGAACCGTGGCTGGCGGCCATCTGCCGCCGGGTGCGTGCATCGACGACGGCCTTGACGGCGAGGTAGACGCAGACGAAGAAGGTGATCGGGATCAGGATGCCGGGTTCCATGGTGCGGTCCGTTGTCGAAGCGGGGTCGGCAATGGAGATGCGGCGAACGGGCATCCGGTTGCAGGCGGGTCGACGATCCTGCGCGCCATCGGCTTGCAACCGACGGCGCGCCCGACGTATCCCTGTCCGCGATGCCCGCACCCGAGCCCGACGCCGATGCCGCCCTGCGCGCCGACCGCGCCCTGGTCGAAGCGGTGCTCGCCGGAGCGCCGGGCGCATTCGAGCGTCTCGTGGTCGCCTACCAGGGCCTGTGCTGGCATGTGATCGACCGGATGGTGCGCCATCCCGACGACACGCGCGAACTGTGCCAGGACACCTTCCTGCGGGTCCACCAGGCCCTGCACCAGTACCGGGGCGACAGCGCGCTCAAGTCATGGATCGCGCAGGTCGCGTACTCGGTCGCCCGGCGCCATCTCGAGCGCAGGCGGATCCCGCTGGCGGAGTTGCCGGAGGAGGGCGGTTCCCTCGTCGACACGATCGCGGACGCGACCGACCTCGAGCGGGAAGTTTCCGACCAGGAGGCGGTCGCATGCCTGCACGCGGCGATGGACCGGCTGCCGCCGCTGCAGCGGACGTTGTTGACGCTCTACCATCTGGAGGAACTGCCGATCGGCGAGATCGCCGGCATCACCGGGCTCGCCGAGGGCACGATCAAGAGCCATCTCTACCGGAGTCGCCGGCAACTGCGGGCGTTGCTGGCACCATCGCTGGGAGTCTTCGTCGCATGAACGCTGGACCGATCCACCCTACGGACGCGCAATGGCAGGCGCAGGAGCACGCGCTGCGATGCGGCGACACGCGCGCCGACCGGATGCTCGCGCAGGCGCTGCGTACGCTGCCGGTCGCAGCGCCACCGCCGGATTTCGTCCGCGGTACGGTGCGCGCACTGCAAGGGCAGGTGCCGGCCCGTCGTCACGATCGTCACCTCGATGGGGTCATGGTCGGCTTGCTAGCGGTGGCCTCGGCATCAGTGCTCGTGACCAGCGCGTGGCGTTACGGCCCGGGATGGCGTCCGCTCACGGAGGCGTTCTCCGGCAATGCGCTGGCATGGACAGGCTGCGCGGCGGCATGCCTGGCCATCGCCGCGATTCCGTGGCGGCGGATGGCGGGCGTCGTGGCGACGCTGCGCGAATCGCAGGGATGAGAGGACCGGGCAGCGCGCGGACGATGCCCGGCCGGAAGGTCATTCGACGACGTCCTCGTCCGCCTCGAAGCGGCGGGCGTACTCGCGTTCCGTGCTGACCCGCAGCACCTCCTCGCCCGGCAGGTCGGGCGCGCCGTAGACGGCGTACGCGACGGCGCCGTCGTTGCGGCCGACCAGGTGCAGGCGGTAGCGCGACTGGCCGCTGCCGGTCTCGGGCGGGTAGTGCTTCGGCGGTTCCGTGCCGTCGAGGTCGAGTTCGTTGTTGTCGATGACGCCGCCGACGAACAGTGCACGGATGGGCATCGCGGTCTCCTCTGGGTTGGGAAGGCCCGGCCATCGTGCCGGCGCGGATGTTCGCGATGGATCAACACGGCGTTGACGCGTCGCGACCCGGCGCGTCCGTGCCGGATCGGGGCGCGACACCGCCTGGGGCGCGTGCGGCGGCTGCGGCCGGCAGGTCACGCCCTCCGCCGGCCGGGTCCCTGCGCCGGGCCCGGTAGAATCCCCGGCTGTTTCCCTGGACCCTGTGCGATGGCCGATCCCGCGCTCGATGCGCTGTTCCTCCCGTTCGAGCAGCGGCTGCTGTCGTGGCCGTCGGCCGGTGCGCTGTTCCTGCGCGCGCGGCCGGGCGTGGCGACGACTGGCGGGCGGTGGCCCGGCCTGCTGTGCGAGCAAACGTCGGCGCCGCTGCACGCGGCGCTGCAGCGCGCCGGCCTCGAGACGCTGCCGCCGGCGGACGCCGGCGACCAGGAGCCGCCGCTGCCCGAACGGCCGCTGGTGCTGGCCCTGCCGCCGCGCCAGCGCGACGAGGCGCGGGCGCTGCTGGCACGCGCGCTCGATGCAGTGGCGCCTGGCGGTTGGGTCGTGGCGAGCGTCGCGAACGACGAGGGCGCGAAGTCGGCGCAGGCCGACCTCGCCGCGCTGGCCGGCAACGTCGGGGCACTGTCCAAGCACAAGTGCCGGGTGTTCTGGGCGCAGCGCGACGCGCGCGGCGACGACGCGTTGCGCGCGCGCTGGGCCGCGCTCGACGCGTCGCGCCCGATCCTCGGCGGGCGCTTCGTCAGCCGCCCCGGCGTGTTCGCCTGGGACCGGATCGATCCGGCGTCGGCGCTGCTGGCCGAGTACCTGCCCGCGACGCTGGCCGGGCACGGCGCGGACCTGGGCGCGGGCTACGGGTTCCTGTCGGCCGAGGTGCTGCAGCGCTGCCCGGGCGTGCGCGCACTCGACATGATCGAGGCCGAAGGCCGCGCGCTGGCGCTGGCCCGGCGCAACCTGGCGGGGCTGCGCGACGACGTGGCGCTGGACTTCCAGTGGCGCGATGTGACCGCGGGCCTGCCGCGGCGCTACGACTTCATCGTCAGCAACCCGCCGTTCCACGCCCACGGGCGCGAGGAGCGGCCCGAGCTGGGGCGTGCCTTCATCGCTGCGGCGGCCGATGCGCTCGCGCTCGGCGGCAGCCTGTGGCTGGTCGCCAACCGGCACCTGCCCTACGAGGACGTGCTTGCCGCGCGCTTCGGCCAGGTGCGCGAGGTCGCCGCGCAGGGCGGCTTCAAGATCGTGCACGCGGGGCAGGCGCGATGAAGCTGGTCAAGCTGCTTGCCAACCTCGGCTACGGCAGCCGCAAGCAGGTGGCGTGGATGTTCCGCGAGGGCCGCATCACCGATGCCGACGGCGAGGTGCTGTACGCCGACGACCGGGTCGCGCACGCGGCGATCCGTGTCGACGGCGAACCGCTCGACCCGCCGCAGGGCCTGACGCTGCTGCTGCACAAACCGACCGGCCACACCTGCTCGACCAAGGACACCGGCCGGCTGGTCTACGACCTGCTGCCGCCGCGCTTCCGGCTGCGCGCGCCGGCGCTGTCGACGGTCGGGCGCCTGGACCGCGACACCAGCGGCCTGCTGCTGTTAACCGACGACGGCCAGCTGCTGCACCGGATCATCTCGCCGAAGGCGGCGCTGCCCAAGGTCTACGAGGCGACGCTGGCGCAGCCTCTGCGCGGCGACGAGGCCGCGCTGTTCGCCAGCGGCACGCTGCTGCTCGAGTCCGAGACCACGCCGCTGCTGCCGGCGACGCTGGAGGTGGTCGATCCCACGCATGCGCGGCTGACGATCGTCGAGGGGCGCTACCACCAGGTGCGGCGCATGTTCGCGGCCGTCGGCAACCATGTCGCCGCGCTGCATCGCAGCCGCGTCGGCGGCCTGGCGCTGGACGGGCTGCCCGAGGGGCAGTGGCGCGCACTCGACGCGAACGACCTGCAGCGGGTGTTCGCGACGTAGGCGCGCCCGGGGGCGCGCCTGCGGATGCCTGCGGTCAGGCGTCCCAGCGGCGCAGCGCGAGGCTGGCGTTGGTGCCGCCGAAACCGAAGCTGTTCGACAGCACGGTACGCAGTTGCGCGGGGCGGCTCTCGCGCACCAGCGGCAGGCCTTCGGCCTCGGGATCGAGCGTGTCGACGTTGATCGAGCCGGCGATGAAGCCGCGTTCGAGCATCAGCAGGCAGAAGATCGCCTCGTGCACGCTGGTTGCGCCGAGCGAATGGCCGGTCAGCGACTTGGTGGACGAGAACGGCGGCATCGCGTCGCCGAACACCGTGCGCATCGCGCGCAGCTCGCTCACATCGCCCACCGGCGTCGAGGTGCCGTGGGTGTTGACGTAGTCGATGCCGCCGTCGAGGCCGTCGATCGCCATGCGCATGCAGGCGATCGCGCCGTCGCCCGAGGGCGCCACCATGTCGACGCCGTCGGAGCTGGCGCCGAAGCCGACCAGTTCGCCGAGGATCGTCGCGCCGCGCGCCTGCGCGTGCGCCAGGCTCTCGAGCACCAGCGCGCCGCCGCCGCCGGCGATCACGAAGCCGTCGCGGTCGGCGTCGTACGGCCGCGAGGCGCGCGCCGGCGTGTCGTTGTAGCGGTTCGACAGCGCGCCCATGCCGTCGAACAGCATCGCCATCCCCCAGTGCGCCTCCTCGCCGCCGCCGGCGAACACCACGTCCTGCAGGCCGGCCTGGATCTGCTGCGCGGCCACGCCGATGCAGTGCGCCGACGTCGCGCACGCCGAGGAGATCGAGTAGTTGAGGCCCTTGATGCCGAACGCGGTGGCCAGGCAGGCGGAGACCGTCGAGTTCATCGTGCGCGTGACCTGGTACGGACCGATCCGGCGCACGCCCTTGTCGCGCAGCACGTCGGCCGAGCCGATCAGGTTCTCCGGCGAGCCGCCGCCCGAGCCCATGATCAGGCCGGTGCGCGGGCCGGAGATCGCGTCGTCGGCGAGGCCTGACTGCGCGATCGCGTCGCGCAGCGCCAGGTACGCGTAGCCCGCAGCGTCGCCCATGAAGCGGCGCAGCTTGCGGTCGATCAGCGCGTCGAGGTCGACGTCGGGCATGCCCGAGACCTGGCTGCGCAGGCCCTTGTCGGCATGGCCGGCGTCGAACGCGATGCCCGAGCGGCCCTCGCGCAGCGACGCGGCGACGGTGTCGAGGTCGTTGCCGATGCACGAGACGATGCCCGCGCCGGTGACGACGACGCGGCGCGCGGTCGGATTCAGGCTCATGCGGCCTCGTCGCGCGTGAACAGGCCCACGCGCAGGTCGTTGGCTGTGTAGATCTCGCGGCCGTCGACGAGCATGCGCGCATCGCCGATGCCCAGGATCAGGCGGCGCTTGATCACCCGCTTGATGTCGATCTCGTAGCGCACCAGCTTGGCGTCGGGGCCGACTTCGCCGGTGAACTTGACCTCGCCCACGCCGAGGGCGCGGCCACGGCCGGGCAGTTGCTGCCACGTCAGGTGGAAGCCGACCAGCTGCCACATCGCATCCAGGCCCAGGCACCCGGGCATCACCGGGTCGCCCTGGAAATGGCACTGGAAGAACCACAGGTCCGGACGCACGTCGAGCTCGGCGTGGATCTGCCCCAGCCCGTGCGGGCCGCCGTCGTCGTCGATGTGGGTGATGCGGTCGAACATCAGCATCGGCGGCAGCGGCAGGCGGCCGCTGCCCGGCGCGAACAGCCGCCCCTCGCCGGAGGCGATCAGTTGTTCGTAGCTGAAAGAATCCTTCATCGACGCGTGGACCGGGGAAGTGGTGCGGACGGCGATTATTGCGGAATGCGTGCGGCATTACCCGTACGCCCGGGTACGCTGAACGGGCATCGGCGCGGGGTGCCGGGTAGAATCGAAGACGTGTCCGAACCCCACGTTTCCACTGCCCGGGAACTCTCTGCGCAGGTGCCGCCGCTGGCGGCGCTGCCGGCCGCGGTGGTGTTCGACATGGACGGTTTGATGCTGGAAAGCGAGCGCGAAATCCTCGATTGCATGCGCCGCGCGGCGGCCGAGCAGGCGCAGGACATCGAGCCCGATTACTGGCTGGGAATGATCGGCCACAGCGGCCCGACGTGCCGCGCAATGCTGGGCGAGCGCATTGGCGCGGCCGCCGCGGATGCGCTGTTTGGTCGCAGTCATGCGCTGTACGTCGAGCGGGCCGAAGCGGGCATCGCGCACCGGCCGGGCATCGTCGCGCTGCTCGACCTGCTGGCCGCACACGGCATCCCGCGCGCGGTGGCGACGTCCACGCGCGCGCCGCTGGCGCAGCGCAAGCTGGCCGCAGCCGGGCTGCTCGAACGGTTCGACGCGGTGTGCACCAGCAGCGACGTCGCCCATCCCAAGCCCGCGCCCGACGTCTACCTGCTCGCGGCGGCGCGGCTGGGCGTGGCGCCGGCGCGCTGCCTGGCGCTGGAGGACTCGCCGACCGGCGTGCGCGCCGCGCTCGCGGCCGGCATGACGACGATCCAGGTGCCGGACCTGCTCGCACCGGACGAGGCGGTGCGTGCGCTCGGCCATCGCATCGTCGATTCGCTCGACCGGGTGCGCGCGCTGATCGAGGGCGCGCGCTAGCCGCCGCGGCCTGCGGCGGCGCGTGGCGGCCTCACGGCGCCTCGTGCCAGGTCACGTCCATCTGCCGCGCCGTGCGCACCGCCAGATCGCGACCGGCGAGCCGCGCGACCAGGTGCAGGCTCATGGGCGATGCCGGCCGACGTGACGACGGCGCCGTCGTCGACCCAGCGCACGCCCTCGCGCGCGTCGGCGCTAGGCCGTCAGCGATGGGCATCGTCGTCGTCCTGCGGTTCGTCGGCGTGCGCGAGCATGTCCAGCAGCATGTCGCGGATGTGCGCATCGGCGGTCGCGTAGAACACCTGGCGCTGGCGACGCTCGCCGCGCACCAGCCGGGCGCCGCGCAGCAGACGCAGGTGGTGGCTGACCAGCGGTTGCGAGGCGCCGGTGCGACGGGCGATCTCGCCGACCGGCACCGGACCGTCGAGGCAGGTCAGCAGCACGCGCAGGCGGGTCGGATCGCCGAGCAGCCGGAACGTGCCGGCGAGGATCTCGATATGGCCGGGATCGTGCCCGGTGGCCAACAAGGTGCCGGCCGCGCTCACCCTCGGCCTCCGTGCACCGGTGAGGCCGGGTCGTGTTCCGCGGAATGCGCGTGTGCGTGCGCGTTCGCATCGCGATGCGGCGCGCGGCCCTCGCGTTCCAGCGCGCAGGCATCGTGCGGCGCGTGCACGACCTCGACGGTCGTGTGGCCGATCGAGAACCGTTCGGCCAGGGCCCGCTTGACCGCCGGCACCACGCGGGCCGCCGGCGCGCCGTCGTCGAGTGCGAGTTCGAGCGTCGCCAGCACCTTGCCCGAGGTGATCGACCACACGTGCACGTGGTCGACGCCGGCCACGCCCGGCACGCGTTCGCGCAGGTGCGCGCGCAGCGCCGCGATGTCGATGTCCGGCGGCGTGGCCTCCATCAGGATGTCGAGTGCGCCGCGCAGCAGCGACCAGGCGCTGCGCAGGATCAGCAGGCAGACCAGCACCGAGAGGATCGGGTCGATCGGCATCCAGCCGGTTAAGTGGATCACCAGCGCGGCGACGATCGCCGCGACCGAGCCGAGCAGGTCGCCGAGCACGTGCAGCGTCGCGCCCTTGATGTTGACATGCGACTGGTCGCCGCGGTGCAGGATCCAGAACACCAGGCAGTTGACCAGCAGGCCGACGACCGCGACCGCGAGCATGGGCCCTGCGAGCACCTCGCCGGGCTGACGCAGGCGCTGCACCGCCTCCCAGGCGATCCACAGCACCAGCGCGAACAGCGTGATCGCGTTGATCAGCCCGGCCAGCACCTCTATGCGCATGTAGCCGAACGTGCGCCGTGCGTCGGACGCCCGCCGGCCGATGCGGAAGCCCAGCCAGGCCAGCAGCAGCGCGGCGGCGTCGGTGAGCATGTGGCCGGCGTCGGCGATCAGCGCCAGCGAGCCCGACAGCACGCCGCCGACCAGCTCGACGGCCATGAAGCTGGCGGTCAGCGCGAAACCGGTGAGCACGGCGCGCTCGTTCGCGGCCGAGACCGACGGCGCGTGCGCATGGTCGTGTCCGTGTCCGTGCGCGTGGTCGTCGTGGCCGTGGGAATGGGCGTGCGGCATCGGGATGGCGGGCGTCGGGAAGTGTATACATATAAGCATGTATTTATTTAAAGGGGAAGTGCCTGCGCGCGTGCGTTGCCCCGAGCGGCGAGAATGGCCGCATGACAGATCCCCAGCTCCCGCCCGACGCGCCGCTTCCCGAGTCGCCGGTCGTCGGCATCGTCGGCAGCGCCGGCGCCTACGGCCGCTGGCTGCGCGGCTTCTTCGAATCCCGGATGGGTCTGGAGGTGCTCGGCCACGATCCGGCCGACCCGGCCAGCGACGCAGCCGAGACGCTGCTCGCGCGCGCGGACGTGCTGGTGTTCTCGGCGCCGATCCGCGCGACCGCGGCGGTGGTCGAGGACTGGACCGCGCGTTCGGCGGGGCGCGAGCGCGGCCGGCTGTGGCTGGACGTCACCTCGCTCAAGCAGGCCCCGGTGGCGGCGATGCTGCGCTCGCAGGCCGAGGTCGTCGGCCTGCACCCGATGACCGCGCCGCCCAAGTCGCCCACGCTCCGGGGCCGGGTGCTCGTGGTCTGCGAGGCGCGGCTGGCGCGCTGGCGGCCGTGGCTGGCGCGCCTGCTCGCCGCGCTCGAGGGCCAGGTCGTGCACGTCGAGGCCGAGCGCCACGACCGGATCATGGCGTTGGTACAGGCGCTGGTGCACGCCGGGCATCTGGCCCAGGCCGGCGTGCTGCGGGACCACGCCGACGCGCTCGGGCCGCTGTCGTCGCTGATGCCGTTCCGCTCGGCCTCGTTCGAGCTCGATACCGCGATGATCGCGCGGATCCTGTCGATGAACCCGGCGATCTACGAGGACATCCAGTTCGACAACCCGCACGTGGCCGGCGTGCTCGCCGGGCTCGCGGCGCATACCGCGCGGCTGCACGCGCTGGTCGCGCGCGGCGACGAGGCCGCACGGGCCGAGTTCCGCGGATTGCTGCAGGCCGGCCGCGAAGACATCGGGCACGACGTGCTGGCACAGGGCAACTACACCTTCGAGCGCGTGGGCTACCTGCTGGCCGACCTCGCCGGCGAGCGCTACGTCAGCGTCCACCTGCCGCTGGACCGGCCCGGTTCGCTGCGCGCATTGCTGCACGTGTTCGAACGCCACGGCGTCAACCTCGCCTCGATCCATTCCTCGCGCACGCCCGGCGGCGAACTGCACTTCCGCATCGGCCTGATGCCCGGTTGCGATGTCGAGGCGCTCGCGTCCGCGGCCGGCGAGATTGATGCGAGCGGCATCGGCCGGGTGATCGGGCGCGGGCAGGGGATGACGATCGACGACCGCGACTAGGCCACGCCGGGTGTAGGCGCGGCGCTTGTGCTTGCATCCCCTTTTCGTGGACGCGCGAAGGGGATGTCCCGCCGACGCCCGATCGCCGCGCGCAAGCGCGCGTCTACGTGTCGGATGGCGGCTGCAGGAGGCGCGCCCAGCCCTCGGGGCCCAACTGCTCGAGGGTCGCGATGTTGCGCTCGACGATCGCGTCGGGATCGGGATAGATCGCCACCGCACGGCTCACGCTGTCCTCGCGCAGCAGATGCAGCGTGGGATGGGGCGAACGGTTGGTGCAGTTGGCGACGTCGTCGTCGGCGGTGCCGGCGAAGCGGTAGTCGGGATGGAAGCTGGCGACCTGCAGCACGCCGTCGAGGTCGAGCGATTCGACCAGCGCGTCGGCGGCGTCGAGAAAGTCGTTGTAATCGAGGAAGTCGTGCAGCACGTGCGGGTGCACCAGCAGCGTGGTGTCGGTGGCCTGCGCCGGCGTGTCGCGCAGGTGGACCAGTTCCTCGCCCAGACGTTCGAGCAGGGCCTCGGGCGTGGTCGCCTCGCACAGCACCAGCCGCACCTGGTCCTTGACGTAGACGGCCTTGGCGAACGGGCACAGATTCAGGCCGATCACCGCGCGCTCGATCCAGCGGCGGGTGGCGGTCAGCGGATCGTCGGTGGGCAGGGCGGTCACGGGAGGGGCGGCGCGGACGGGCGCGCAGTCTAGACCAGGCGGGCGTGTTCCGATCGATATGTTATAAAATCACCTGTTCGGTGCCTGCGATCGCCCATGTACGTCCCCGCCATGCCGCCGCGCCCGCGCCTGGTCCAGATCGATCTGCTGCGCGGCCTGGTGATGCTGCTGATGCTGCTCGACCACGTGCGCGAGACGTTCTTCCTGCACATGCAGCTCGCCGATCCGGTCGACGTCGACCGCGTGTCGCCGCTGCTGTTCGGCTTCCGTCTGCTCGCGCACCTGTGCGCGCCGGTGTTCGTGTTCCTGACCGGGCTGTCGGCCTGGCTCTACGGCCAGCGCCAGCCGGACCCGCGCGCGGCGACCGCGGCGTTCCTGTTCAAGCGTGGGCTGTTTCTGGTCGTGCTGGAAGCGACGCTGGTCAATTTCGCCTGGACGTTCGAGTTCCCGCCGCAGACGATCTACCTGCAGGTGATCTGGGCGATCGGGCTGTCGATGCTGGCGCTCTCGGCGCTGCTGTGGCTGCCGCGCCCGGCGCTCGTCGCGCTCGGCCTGGCGCTCGTCGCCGGGCACAACCTGCTCGACGGCGTGCGCGCCGACGGCGCCTGGTCCGGCGTGTGGGCGGTGCTGCACCAGCGCGCCTGGCTCGAGCCGTTCGACGGCCTGCGGCTGCGCACCTCGTACCCGGTGCTGCCGTGGATCGGCGTGATCGCACTCGGGTACGCGGCCGGTCCGTGGTTCGCCCCGGACGCCGATGCCGGGCGTCGCCGGCGCCTGCTGATGGGCTGGGGCGTGGGCGCGCTGGCGTCGTTCGCCGTGCTGCGGCTGGTCAACGGCTACGGCGACGCGCCCTGGCGCGTCGGCGAGGACGCGCTGCGCACCGCGATGGGCCTGGTCAACGTGACCAAGTACCCGCCGTCGCTGCTGTTCCTGTGCCTGACGCTGGGCGTGGGCCTGTTGCTGCTGCGCCTGCTCGAGCGTCCGGCGCTGGCCCGGCGGCTGGCGCCGCTGGCGACCTACGGCGCGGCGCCGATGTTCTTCTACCTGCTGCACCTGTACGTGCTGAAGCTGCTGTACCTGGGCGCGCTCGCCGCGTGGGGGCCCAACCAGGGGGCGTTCTTCGGATTCGGCGATCCGGCCTGGCTGCTGCCGGTCGCCGCGGCGCTGGCGATCGCGCTGCACCCGGCGGTGCGCTGGTTCGCCGCGCTCAAGGCCCGGCGTCGCGACTGGGCCTGGCTGCGCTACTTCTAGCGCCGGGCGCGGCGCTCAGTCGCGGAAGTTGTCGAACTGCAGCGGCAGCTCGAACTCGGTGCCGCGCAGCAGCGCGATCGCCGCCTGCAGGTCGTCGCGCTTCTTGCCGGTCACGCGCAGCTTGTCGCCGTTGATCTGGCTGTCGACCTTGAGCTTGGCGGTCTTGAGCGCGGCCTGGATCTTCTTGGCCAGATCGCGCTCGATGCCCTGCTTGACGGTGACCTTCTGCCGGGCGCCGGCGAGGTTGGTGTCGATGTCGCCGAACTCCAGGCAGCGCACGTCGATCTTCCGCGCCGCCAGGCGCTGGCGCAGGATCTCGGTCATCTGCTGGAGCTGGAACTCGCTCGGGGCCGACTGGGTGATCACCGCGTCCTCGCGCTCGAACGACGCGTCCACGCCCTTGAAGTCGAAGCGCGTGGTCAGCTCGCGGTTGGCCTGGTCGACGGCGTTGGTCAGTTCGTGGGTGTCGACTTCGGAGACGACGTCGAAGGAGGGCATGGCACACCTGGCAGCATGGGAAACGGCCCGCAGGGTAACGCAGCCGGCGTGGAACGTTGCATCGCGCCGTCCGCGCGCGCAGCCGTCGGGGCGGGCCTCACAATGGCCGGCTCCCCCCCGATGTGCCCGGAGCCCCCATGCTCGACACCCCCGCCTACGCCGCTGCGGACGCCGCCGCGCCGCTCGCGCCGACCACGATCCAGCGTCGCCCGCCCGGCCCGTCCGAGGTACTGATCGACATCCTCTACTGCGGCGTCTGCCATTCCGACCTGCACCAGGTCCGCGACGAGTGGGGCGGATCGATCTTCCCGATGGTGCCCGGCCACGAGATCGTCGGTCGCGTCGCGCAGGTCGGCAGCGGGGTGACCGCGTTCGCGGTCGGCGACGCGGTCGGTGTCGGCTGCTTCGTCGACTCGTGCCGCAGCTGCCCGCAGTGCCGCGCCGGCGAGGAGCAGTTCTGCGAGGACGGCATGACCGGCACCTACAACGCGATGGCACGCGACGGCAGCGGGCCGACCTACGGCGGCTATTCGACCCGGATCACGGTCGACGCGGCCTATGTGCTGCGCATCCCCGACGCGCTGCCGCTCGATGCCGCCGCCCCGCTGCTGTGCGCCGGCATCACCACCTACTCGCCGCTGCGCCACTTCGGCGTCGAGGCCGGCCACGAGGTCGCGGTCGTCGGCCTGGGCGGGCTGGGCCACATGGCGGTGAAGTTCGCGGTGGCGATGGGTGCGCGGGTGACCGTGCTCAGCAGTTCGGAGTCCAAGCGCGCCGACGCAATGGCGCTGGGCGCGCACGCGTTCGCCGCCACGCGCGACAAGGCCACGTTCAAGGCGTTGGCTAGGTCGTTCGACTTCATCGTCGACAGCGTCTCGGCCGAGCACGACTACAACGCCTACCTGTCGCTGCTGCGCGTGGACGGCACGATGATCCTGCTCGGCATCCCCGAGGTGCCCGCACCGGTCGCCGCGGGTGCGCTGATCATGCAGCGCCGGCGGCTGACCGGCTCGCTGATCGGCGGCATCCGGCAGACCCAGGAGATGCTCGACTTCTGCGCCGAGCACGGCATCGTCTCCGACATCGAGCGGATCGGCATCGCCGACATCGAGACCGCCTACGCGCGCATGCTCAAGGGCGACGTGCGCTACCGCTTCGTCATCGACATCGATTCGCTGCGGCAGTGAACCTGCGTGCGCGCCGGATGCCCGGCGCGCGCTTCCGTGCGAGGATGCGCGGCCCGTCCCACGGCCGCCCGCCATGTCCCGCTCCGCTCCGCCCACCGACGCCCGCGCCGCCGTGCTGTGGATGCTGCTGGCGGTGCTCGCGTTCGCGGGCATGGACGCGGGCATGAAGTGGATCGCCGAGGACTACTCGGCCTTCCAGGTCGCCACCTTCCGCAGCCTGACCACGCTGCCGCTGATCGCGGCGTGGATCGTGCTGCGCGGCCGCGCCGGCACGCTGTGGCGGGTGCACTGGCCGCTGCACCTGCTGCGCGGGGTACTCGGCGTGGGCATGATCGCGGGCTTCGTCTACGGGCTGGCGCGCATGCCGCTGTCGACCGCGTACGCGATCGTGTTCGTCTCGCCGCTGCTGGTGACCGCGCTGGCGGTGCCGTTGCTGGGCGAGCGCGTCGGCCCGCGGCGCTGGACCGCGATCGGGCTGGGCATCGTCGGCGTGCTGGTGGTGCTGCGCCCGACAGGCGAGGGCGTCGCCACGCTGGCCGGGCTGGCGGTGGTGCTCGGCGCACTGTGCTACGCAGTGGCCTCGATCACCGTGCGGATGCTGGCGCAGCGCGACAGCCCCGAATCGCTGGTGTTCTGGTTCCTGGTGCTGATGGCGATCTTCGCCGGCGCGCTGGCCTGGCGCGACTGGCGGCCGCTGCAGCCCGAACACCTGGGCGTGCTGGCGCTGATCGGCAGCGCGGGCGCGCTCGGCCAGGTGGCGATGACCCACGCCTTCCGCCTCGGCGAGGCCAGCCAGGTCGCGCCGCTGGAATACACCGCGCTGGTCTGGGTGATCGTGCTCGACCTGACGGTCTGGGGCGTGCTGCCCGACGCGCCGACGTGGCTGGGGGCGGCGATCATCGTCGCCAGCGGGCTGTACATGTTCCGGCGCGAACGCGTGGTCGCCGATCCGCCGGTGCGCCAGCCCGACACGACGCCACCGCCCTAGGCGCACAGCCGGGCCACGTGCCGGGCCGGCCCGCGAACGGCGCGCGCACGCGCGATGCCGCACACTTGCGGCCATGCCCATCGTGCTGTTGATCGTCTTCGCCCTGGCGCTGTTCGCAGCGATGCTGCTGCTGTGGCCGCTGGCGCTGTGGAACCGCTACCGCGTCGGCACCTCGCGCCGCCGCCCGCCGCGCTGGCTGACCCGGCTCAACGCCTGGCTGCTGCCGGCCTCGGCGGTGGTGTTCCTCGGCGCGATGGGGATCACCAACCTCTTCGTGGCGCATGCGTTCGCGTACGCGGCGCTCGGGCTGCTCGCCGGCCTGGCGACCGGCGGCCTGGGCTGGGCGCTGACCCGGGTCGAGCATCGTCCCGGGGCGATCTGGTACACGCCCAACCGCTGGCTGGTGCTGGCGCTGACGCTGGTCGTCGTGGCGCGGGTGTTCGCCGGCATCTGGCAGGCGTGGGAGCGCTGGCGGGGCGACTTGGAGACGCTGGCGGCGTGGGGGCCGCTCGGCGAGCCGGCCGGGCTATTCGCGGTCGCCGGGCTGGTGCTCGGCTACCACGCGGCCTACGCGGTATTGCTGCAGCGGCGCCTGGGCCGCTGGCTCTGAGGATTGCGGCGTTCGACCGTCTCGCGCACGCCGGCGCGGCGCTGCACGCAACCTCCCGAGCGTTTCATCGCGGTGTTCGGCGTCGGAGGCCGCGTCGCGCCGGCCGGTGCCGGGCGTAGCGACGTCGCCTGACGATCCAGCGTGGGCGCCTGCCGGGTACCGCGCCCAGTCGCGGCCCGATATCCGCTTGGTGGTCACGGCCCCCGGCAGGCGCTGGACACGGATGCGACAGCGGACCCAAAAGCGGGTTAGACCACGAGGTAGAGGGCGCGCGACTTCTTCCAGCGTATTTGCGGCGATCCGAAGCCGGGTTGGCTACGTCCGCAGCAGCGGACTGACGGTCGGTGGCCGCGTTCAGCGCGCCATGGATGGCGCGCGCCCGAGTCAGGACAGGGTGAGCCTGGATGGCCTGCGCGGCATCGCCGCGCATCCATGCGAACGCCACGCGTGCTTCGCGTGGCCGGACCGCAAAGCGGTCCTGACCGAGGGGAGAGCGGCTTCCGGCCGGCAGGCTGCTGCCCATTCGAAGTGGAGTTCCTGCTTCCGTCTCTGCGAGGGGATCAAAAAAACGGCCCCGCACAAGGCGGGGCCGCTGGGCACGTCTCTGGGAGAGAGAGGATCAGAAGCGTGCGCCGATGCCGAAGCCGACGGTCCACGGGTCGAGCTTGAGGTCGCTCTGCACGGTCTCGCCGGCCTGCTTGACGTCCGCGCGGCTACGCAGGTAGCGCGCATCGGCACGGGCGAACCAGGTGGAATTGATGTTCATGTCCACGCCCACGGTGCCGATCGCGCCCTTGGGCGTGGTCAGGCTGACGTGGTCGCCGCCACCGCCCAGGTCCTCGTTGCTGATGTTGGACTGGTGGTAACCCAGGCCGACGAACGGACGGAAGGTGTTGTCGACGTCGCCGAAGTGGTACTGGCCACTCAGCGCGATCGGCTGCTGCTCGACGGTGCCGATCTTGCCGCCGTCCTGCTTGACGCGGTGATCGAACGAATCGAGCGCGCCCCACAGTTCGGCGCTGATGTTGTCGGTGAAGTTGTACGACACCGACGCGGTCGGCGCCGGGCCGCCGTCGACCTCGATGCCGTTGTTGTCGCCGTGGTTGGTCGGCTGCAGCAGCGTGGCGCCACCGACGACCGAGAAGCGCTTGCCGGCCGCGGTGTCCGCGTCCTGGGCGAAGGCCGCCGACGAGACCGCGAGCGAGGCCAGCGCAGCCAGGGCCAGGGTGCGCTTGTTGAGGACGGACGCGTTCGACTTCATGGGGGTTCTCCTGTTCTTGTTTTCCTTGGTGCCGGCGACGCGGGGCGGTGCCGGCGGGATTCTCGCGACGGGACCACGGGGTCCGGGATCGCGACCCTCCTCTTCGGGAAGGCGCGGCCATGCTGGCGCGCCCAACCTGAATCGGCGATTTGCGCTGTCTGAAGCGTTCCCAACACTTCACGGCGCCTTCGGGAACCTGCGCAGCCCGTTCATCGTGGGCCCGCCTGCGACGCGGACGCGATGTGCCGGAATGCGTCCGCTCGCACCTGTACCGCAGGCGAACGCCGCCGATGCGACACAACGTTCCGGATGCCGGCAGGCGTCGTATGGATCGAGACGCGCACGCGACGTCCCGCGCGAGGCCAAACCGCGCGCGCCCATCGCATGCGGCGTCGCGGCAGTTGGCGCGGGACGGGCGGGGCGCCACAATAGCGGGTCACGAGATGCCCGGAGGGCCGCATGGCCGACCTGAAAGAAGCGCGCGTTCCCGACATTGGCGGGTATGACGATGTCCCGGTGATCGAGGTGCTGGTCGCCGTCGGCGATACGGTGTCGGTCGATCAGGGCCTGGTCACGCTGGAATCGGACAAGGCCACGATGGAAGTGCCTTCGACGGTCGCCGGCGTGGTCAAGGAACTGAAGGTCAAGGTCGGCGACACGCTGTCGGAAGGCGGCGTGGTCGCGATCATCGAGGCCGAGGGCGACGCGGCGCAGGCCGGCGCAGCGGACTCACCTCCCCCGCAGGCGGGGGAGGTCGACGCGCGCAGCGCGTCGGGTGGGGGCGAGGCGCAGGACAAAGGCGGCACAGCGTCGGCCCCATCCGCCGCCGCGAGCGGGACCGCGCGCGACGAGGCGCCCAAGGCGGCCGCCGGCGGCGGTGGGCTGCAGGAATCGCGCGTGCCCGACATCGGCGGCTACGACGACGTGCCGGTGATCGAGGTGCTGGTCGCGGTCGGCGACACGGTCGCCAAGGACCAGGGGCTGGTCACGCTGGAATCGGACAAGGCGACGATGGAAGTGCCGGCGGCGTTCGCCGGCGTGATCAAGGAACTGAAGGTCAAGGTCGGCGACACGCTGTCGGAAGGTGGCGTGGTCGCGGTCATCGAGGCCGAAGGCGACGCGGCTGATTCCCCTCCCCCGCGAGCGGGGGAGGTCGACGCGCGCAGCGCGTCGGGTGGGGGCGGCGGCGCGCCGCCGGCGCAGTCGAAGGACGACCCGGCCGTCGAGCCAGTCGCCTCCCAGACCGCGCCCGACCCGATCGCGCAGGCCTCGATGGAACACCGCCCCGCCGGCAGCGGCAACCCGCCGGTGCGCTTCGACGCCGAGGCGATTCTGCCGGGCAAGGTGCCCTACGCCAGCCCCGCGGTGCGCCTGTTCGCGCGCGAGCTCGGCGTGGACCTTTCGCAGGTGCGCGGGACCGCGCGCGCGGGGCGGATCACCCGCGAGGACGTGCAGTCCTTCGTCAAGGGCCTGCTGCAGAGCGGCGCGGCGCAGGGCGGCAAGGCGGCGGCCGGTGCGCCGGCAGGCGGTGGGCTGAACCTGCTGCCGTGGCCGAAGGTCGACTTCGCGAAGTTCGGCGAGATCGAGACCCAGGAACTGGGCCGGATCCAGAAGATCTCGGCGGCCAACCTCGCCCGCAACTGGGCGATGATCCCGCACGTCACGCAGCACGACGATGCCGACATCACCGACCTCGAGGCGCTGCGCGTGCAGCTCAACAAGGAGAACGAGAAGGCCGGCATCAAGCTGACCATGCTCGCGTTCCTGATCAAGGCCTCGGTCGCGGTGCTCAAGCAGTACCCGCGCTTCAACAGCTCGCTCGACGCGGCCGGCGAAGTCCTCACGCTCAAGAAGTACTTCCACATCGGCTTCGCCGCCGACACACCGAACGGCCTGGTCGTGCCGGTGATCCGCGATGCGGACAAGAAGGGCGTGCTGGAGATCTCGCAGGAGATGTCGGCGCTCGCCAAGAAGGCGCGCGAGGGCAAGCTCGGCCCGGCCGACATGCAGGGCGGGTGCTTCTCGATCAGCTCGCTGGGCGGCATCGGCGGTACCAGCTTCACGCCGATCGTCAACGCGCCGGAGGTGGCGATCCTGGGTGTGTCGAAGTCGGCGATCAAGCCGGTCTGGGACGGCAAGCAGTTCCAGCCGCGCCTGACCCTGCCGCTGTCGCTGTCCTACGACCACCGCGTCATCGACGGCGCCGCGGCCGCGCGCTTCACCGCGACGCTGGCGCAGCTGCTCGGCGACATGCGCCGGGTGCTGCTGTAACCGCGCCGGTACCGGCATGAGCGAGACGTCCACGCGCGAGCGGGCGCGATTGACGCTGCGCCATGCCGGCATCGCCGACATCCCGGCGATCGTCGCGCTGAGCGAGCGCGTCTATGGCCGGGACAACGGCTACACGGCCGAGATGCTCAACGGCCAGATCGCGCAGTTCCCGCAGGGCGTGTTCGTGGCGTTCTACGACGACGTCGCGGTCGGCTACTGCGGGACGTTCCGCATCGACGAACGCACTGCGATGGCGCCGCACCGCTGGCTGGAGATCTCCGGCGGCGGCTACGCCTCGCGGCACCTGTCGACCGGCGACTGGCTCTACGGCATGGAGGTCTGCGTCGATCCCGACCATCGCGGGCTGCGCATCGGCCGCCGGCTCTACGAGCTGCGCAAGCGCCTGTGCCAGGAACTGCGGCTCAAGGGCATCGTGTTCGGCGGGCGCCTGCCGGGCTTCTCGCGCCGCGCCCGCGCCTACGGCGGCGACGTGCGCGCCTATGTGGCCGACGTATGCGCCGGGCGCATCCGCGACCGCGCGCTGAGCTTCCAGCTGCGCAACGGCTTCGAGCTGATCGGGGTGCTGCCCGGCTACCTGCCGCAGGACGCCGAGTCGGCCGGCTACGCCGCGCACCTGGTCTGGCGTAACCCCAAGATCGACCCGGGCGCCGACCCGCGCGGCACCGCGCGCCCGCTGCCCGACTCGGTGCGCGTGGCGACCGTGCAGTACCAGCAGCGCCGCGTCGCCTCGTTCGAGGAGTTCGCCACGCAGGTGGAGTACTTCGTCGACATCGCCGCCGACTATCGCGCCGACTTCGTCGTCTTCCCCGAACTGTTCACGCTGCAACTGCTGTCGGTGGAGAACAAGCCGCTGTCGCCGGTCGACTCGCTGCTGGCGCTCACCGGCTACACCGAGCGCTTCGCGCAGCTGCTGTGCGAGCTGGCGGTGCGCCACAACATCAACATCATCGGCGGTTCGCATCCCACGCGCACCAGCGACGATGCCGACGGCAAGGTGCGCAACATCTGCTACGTCGCGCTGCGCGACGGCTCGCTGCACACCCGCGACAAGCTCCATCCCACGCCCAACGAACGCACGTGGTGGGGCATCGGCGGCGGCGACAGCGCACAGGCGATCATGACCGACTGCGGTCCGATCGGGGTCATGATCTGCTACGACAGCGAGTTCCCCGAGCTCGGCCGGCACCTGGTCGACCAGGGCGCGATGATCCTGTTCGTGCCGTTCTGCACCGACACCCGCGAAGGCTACCTGCGCGTGCGCTACTGCTCGCAGGCGCGCGCGGTGGAGAACCAGTGCTACGTGGTGCTGTCGGGCAACGTCGGCAACCTGCCGGGCGTCAACAACTTCGACATCCAGTACGCGCAGAGCTGCATCCTCACGCCCTGCGACTTCCCGTTCGCGCGCGACGGCGTCGCCGCCGACACCACGCCCAACGTCGAGCAGGTCGCCTTCGCCGACCTGCGCCTCAACGATCTGACGGTCGCGCGCAACGACGGCACCGTGCAGAACCTCAACGACCGCCGCCACGACCTGTATTCGCTGAGCTGGGCCCGGCGCCCGGCCTCGCGCGTGGCGGTGCCAGAACAGACGCAACCCCCGGAGAACGCGTGATGGCCAAGACCCTCGAAGTGAAAGTCCCCGACATCGGCGGCTACGACGACGTGCCGGTGATCGAGGTGCTGGTCGCGGTCGGCGACACGGTCGCCAAGGACCAGGGCCTGGTCACGCTGGAATCGGACAAGGCGACGATGGAGGTGCCGTCCTCGCATGCCGGCGTGATCAAGGAGCTGAAGGTCAAGGTCGGCGACACGCTGTCGGAAGGCGGCGTGGTCGCGGTGATCGAGGCCGAAGGCGACGCCGATGCACCCCGTCCGGCTGCGGAAGCCGGCGACAAGGCGCCCCCACCCCAACCCTCCCCCGCGAACGGGGGAGGGAGCAAGAGTGAAGCGCCGGCCGCGAATCCCCCGGTCGCGCGTTCGCACCGCGCGCCGGCCGAGCCCGACGCGGTCCAGGCGGCGCCGTCGTCGGGCCGCAAGGCCGACGTCGAGTGCCGCATCGTCGTCCTCGGCTCCGGCCCCGGCGGCTACACGGCCGCGTTCCGCGCGGCCGATCTCGACCTCGATACCGTGCTGATCGAGCGCTACGACACCCTCGGCGGCGTCTGCCTCAACGTCGGCTGCATCCCGTCCAAGGCGTTGCTGCACGCCGCCGACGTGATCGAGCAGGCGCAGCACGCCAGCGACTACGGGGTCGACTTCGGCAAGCCGACGATCGCGCTCGACAAGCTGCGCGCCTACAAGGAGAAGGTCGTCGGCCAGCTGACCAAGGGCCTGGCCGGCATGGCCAAGCAGCGCAAGGTGCGCGTGGTCGCCGGCACCGGCACGTTCGTGTCGCCCAACGAGATCGAGGTGGTCGCCCACGACGGCAAGGCCACGCTGGTGCGCTTCGAGCAGTGCATCATCGCCGCCGGTTCCCAGGCGCTGAAGCTTCCCGGCTTCCCGTGGGACGACCCGCGCGTGATGGACTCGACCGACGCGCTGGAGCTGGCCGAGGTGCCGGCGCAGCTGCTGGTCGTGGGCGGCGGCATCATCGGCCTGGAGATGGCCACGGTGTACCGCGCGCTGGGCGCGCAGGTCACCGTCGTCGAGCTCGCCGACCAGCTGATGCCCGGCGCCGACAAGGACCTGGTCAAGCCGCTGGCCGACCGTCTGAAGAAGCAGGGCGTGTCGGTGCACCTCAAGACGAAGGTCGTGGAGGCCAAGCCCGAATCGAGCGGCATCGTCGTCGCGTTCGAGGGCGAGAGCGTGCCCGACACCAAGCGCTACGACCGTGTGCTGGTTGCCGTGGGCCGTACGCCCAACGGCGCGAAGATCGGCGCCGACAAGGCCGGCGTGCGGGTGGGCGAGCGTGGCTTCATCCAGGTCGATGCGCAGATGCGCACGAACGTGCCGCACATCTTCGCGATCGGCGACCTGGTCGGCCAGCCGATGCTCGCGCACAAGGCCACGCACGAGGGCAAGCCCGCGGCCGAGGTCGCGGCGGGCGAGAAGAAGGAGTGGGTCGCGCGCGTGATCCCGTCGGTGGCCTATACCGACCCGGAGATCGCGTGGGTCGGCATCACCGAGACCGAGGCCAAGGCCAAGGGCCTGAAGGTCGGCGTCGGCAAGTTCCCGTGGGCCGCCAGCGGCCGCGCGATCGGCCTGGGCCGCACGGAAGGGTTCACCAAGCTGGTGTTCGACGAGGCCACGCACCGGATCGTCGGCGCCGGCATCGTCGGCGTGCACGCCGGGGACCTGATCGCCGAGGCCGCGTTGGCGATCGAGATGGGCGCCGAGGTCGCCGACATCGGCCATACGATCCATCCGCATCCCACGCTCAGCGAGTCGGTGGCGATGGCCGCCGAGGTCTACGACGGCACGATCACCGACCTCTACCTGCCGAAGAAGAAGTAGCCGCGCGGGGCTCGGGCCCCGCCGCGTCCGACGCCGGTCCCCGGCGATCGTCGCCACGGCGCACGGTCGCCGTGTGCCGGCGTTCGCATTTCCGGGCATCCATGCGTCGTGGCGGTTGCGCGCCGCGGCCGGGCGTGGGCGAACTCGTGCGCGGAGCGTCGCCCCACGGGGGATCCGGCGCATGCGCCGCGGCGCAGGGGTGAATCGACATGAGGACGTTGGCATGGGCGGCGCTGTGCGTCGCCGGATGGATGGGCGGGCAGTCGGGCCCGGCACAGGCGGCGCCGCCGCCCGGCACGGTCGAGGCCGCGCAGGCGCGGGACACTGCGGTGCTGCAGCGTGAGCGGGCGCGGTTCCCGGGGGCGTTCGCGCAGGCGTACGCGGCGTACCCGGCAATCCCGCGCGGCACGCTGGAGGCGGTCGCCTACGCGCAGAGCCGCTGGCGCTCGCTGCGTCCGGCGCACGATGCCGGGGCGGGGCACCACCGCATGCCGCCAGCCTGGGGCGTGATGGGGCTGTACGCGGGCGAGGGGTTCGCCGATCAGGTCGGCGAGGCGGCGGCGCTGCTCGGCACGCCGGCCGGGCGCGTGCGCGACGATCCGGCCACCAACGTCCGCGCGGCGGCACTGCTGCTGGCGCGGGAGCTGCGCGGTTCGGACCCGGACGACGTCGGCGCGCTGGTCGGCGCGCTGGCGCGCTACGCCGGCTTCGGCGCGGCGCCCGGGCGCAGCGCGGTCGACGACCATGCGCGCACGGCGTTCGCGTTCGACGTGCTGCTGGCGCTCGACCGCGGCATCGACGAGGACGGCATCCGCGTGCCGGCGCGCGCGATCGCGTGGGAGCGCGCGTTCCCGGCCGAGGACCTGGTGCGCCTGCGGGCGCCGTTCGTGCGCCTGGACGTGAGCGCCGACCGGATCGAGACCGAGGCCTATGCGGTCGATCCGGTCGACGAGCGCCTGGTGCGTCGCAGTGATGCGGCCGGGCCCGACGCGGGGCTGCAGAGCACGGACTACGCGCCGGCGCTGTGGGAGCCGGCGCACACGGGCAACTACGCCGCCTCGCGCACTGCAGCGGTCGGCGCGGTCGCGCTGCACACCGCGCAGGGCTCGTACGCCGGCACGATCTCGTGGTTCAAGAACGCCGCGGCGGGGGTGTCGGCGCACTACGTGATCCGCAGCGCCGACGGTCAGGTCACGCAGATGGTGCGCCACGCGCATACGGCCTGGCACGTGCGCAGCCACAACGCCACCACGATCGGCATCGAGCACGAGGGCTACGTCGACAACCCGAGCTGGTACACCAGCGCGATGTACGACGCCTCGGCCGCGCTGGTGCGGCACCTGTGCGCCGCGTACGCGGCGATCGACTGCGCGAGCGCCTATGCAGGCGCGGCGAGCAGCGGCATCCAGGTGCTGCCCGACAGCGTGCGGATCAAGGGCCACCAGCACTTCAGCGGGCAGACGCACACCGATCCCGGCATCCACTGGGACTGGGGGCGCTACCACGCGCTGCTCAACCCGGGGGCCGGCGCCGGGACGGCGCGGGTGCTCGACGGGTTCGAGACCGGGGTGGGGCGGTTCAACACCGCGCCGGCGTACTCGGGCAGCACCACCGGCATCTCGGCCGCATCGACCGCGAGCCGCGACTGCACGGTCCGGCGCAACGGGGACTGCGCGTTGCGGGTACTGCTGCGCGACGACCCGGGTTCGTCGGCGGCCTGGTCTGTGCGGCTGCTTTCGGGCGCGGGCAGCCCGGGTAGCAATGCGCCGCTGGCGCGGGCGAACGGGCGCATCGGCTTCTGGGTCCACGCCGGCGGTTCGGGCATGCGCGTGCGCGTGGGGATCGACGACAGCGACGGGACCGAGCGCTCGGTCGCGCGTTCGGTGCCGGCCGACGCGTGGACGTTCGTCGAGTGGTCGTTCGCCGACGCGGCGCAGTGGGAGGCGTGGGCCGGCGGCGCGAACGGGGCGATCACGGCGCAGACGGTGACGCTGGACGCGATCTGGATCGAGCGGGCGCAGACGCGCTACGACGTCAACGTCCGGATCGACGACGTGCAGATCCGCAACTGACGCGCCGCAAACGCGAACGCCCCGGACGGGCCGGGGCGTTCGTGGGACCGCGCGTTCGGTCAGAAGCGGAAGGTGACGCCCGCCATCGGGCCGTGGACCTTCAGGTCGCCGGTCACCTTGCCGCCGTACGGGTAGGGGCCGGCATCGATGCCTTCGGGCGCGCGGGCGGTGCCGCGGTAGTCGTCGGAGAGCTTCAGGCGGAACCAGTCGTAGCCGGCATGGATGCCGAAACGGTCGCTGACCATGTACTCGACGATCAGGCCGCCGCGCTCGAAGTGGCCGCGCTCGTCGAGGAAGTCGCCCCAGCGGGTATCGAGGTACTGGGCTTCCAGGCCGACGGTCCAGCGCTCGGCCGGCGTCCAGGTCAGGCGGGTGTGCAGGCCGGGGGAGAAGCCGTCCCGCTTCCAGCGGACGGTCTCGAACTGAGGGTCGACCAGGTCGGTGCCCTCGGAGGTGCCGTTGGCGAAGGCCTCGAGCTCGGCGTAGGTAACGCCCAGGCCCAGGCCCCACTGGAAGCTCTCGTTCTTCACCACGCTGTACTCGTAGTTGAGGCTGGCGAGGTTGAACGACAGGCGGCCATCGATGCGGGCACCGGGGACCTCGATCTGCTCGCCGCCGCCGATGATCTCGCCGGTGTCGAGCACGGTGCCGCCGTAGGTCCAGGTCTCGTCGCGGCGGTAGTCGTAATAGTTGCCGACGATGGCCTGGCGGTCGCTGATCCGGAACCCGAACGCGCCGCGCGGACGCCATTCGCGGCCGGTGTCGAAGCTCTCGTTGAAGCCGAACGTGGCCTCGTCCGTGCCGTCGGTGACGCGGCCGTTGCCCGAGAAGCCCAGCTCGGCTTCGGGATTGAACGCGCTCAGGCGCAGGACGAAGCGATCGTCGCGGCTCTGGGCATGTGCGGGCATCGCGAGCGTGGCCAGGACGACCGCGGCGGGCAGGGCGGCGAGGGCGAGGGAACGGAGCGGGGTGGAGGACATCGGCGTGCCAGAGTCGTGGGTGAGGAGGCGATGGTCCGGAAGTGAAGGTCTTGCCGGCGTGAAGTGACGATGCGGATAACGAATGTCCGGTGCCTCTGTGCCGCGACGGGTGACGGCCAAGGTGGCGTGCTGCTTGCTCGGTATTGCGAGGGCGCCGCAGGACCCGTGCCGGTCGCGGCCCGATATCCGCTTGGCCCCGGCGGCGCTGACGCCGCGTAGGAGCGCGCTTGCGCGCGAGGCGCCTTCCCCGCATGTCCTGTCGCGCGCGAGCGCGCTGCGGGTGCGTTGGCCGCATGCCCCGAACAAAAAAGAGCCCTGGCGGCGGGCCAGGGCTCGGGTGGCGACCTGCGGACACGACCGACGAGGAAAGTACGGCAGATCGGGCACGCTAGATCGGACCCCGCCGATGGGCGCAAGTTCCCGGTGCGATGCGGGAAAATAATGAATGGGCGCGGGGCGTGGCCAGGCGGGATGACATCGCGGCGGCGGGACCTTCGCCGGTTGTGGGTCAAATGACTGCGCTGCTATACTTTTGCGGCTCGACGGGGCCGTTTCGGCGCGTTCCGTGTCCCTCAGATGCCCAGGATCCTGATGTGTTGACATCCGTCGCTGTCGGTCGGCGGCTGGCACAGCGCGCACTCGTCTGGCAGGCGGTGGCGGTCGCGGTGACGGCCCTGGCCTTCCTTGCAAGGGATGGCGCCTGGGCGCTGGCGGCCGTGCTCGGCGGCGCCGCGATCGCGATCGGCGGCTGGCTGTCGAGCGTGATCGCGCTGGGGGGCGGGGTCAATCCTTCGGCGGGCGCGCTGGCGCGGCTGCTGGCGGGGATGGCGCTGAAGTGGGTCGTGGTGGTGGCCGTATTGCTGCTGGGCACGGGGATGGCGGACTTGCCGCCGGTCCCGATGCTCGTCGGGGTCGTCGTCGCGCTCTTCGCGCAGTTGCTTGCGATGGCCAGGCCTCCGGCCGGCTCCTGAAACTTCGGCACTGAATTCAAAAACACAGGCAGGTCTTCGATCCTATGGCGGCTGATTCGGAACTGACCCCAACCAGCTACATCCAGCATCACCTGCAGAACCTCACGGTCTCGACCGGCGAGGGCGGTTTCTGGACGTTGCACCTGGACACGCTGATCACCGCGCTGGTGATGGGCGGGCTGATGGTGCTGATGTTCTGGATGGCGACGCGCAAGGCCACGTCCGGCGTGCCGGGCAAGTGGCAGGCGTTCGTCGAGATCTGCCTGGAGTTCGTCGACAAGCAGGCGCGCGACACGTATCACGGCACCAGCAAGCTGGTGACGCCGATCGCGATCACGCTGTTCTTCTGGATCCTGCTGATGAACCTGCTGAAGATGATTCCGGCAGACTTCATCGCCAAGCCGCTGGAACTGGCCGGCGTGCATTACTGGAAGCCGGTGCCGACCGCCGACGTCAACGCGACGCTGGGCCTGTCGATCAGCGTGTTCTTCCTGACGGTCTTCTTCGCGCTGCGGTCCAAGGGCCTGGGCGGGCTGACCAAGGAATTCCTGACCGCGCCGTTCGGCAAGTGGATGGTGCCGTTCAACCTGATCCTCAACATCGTCGAGTGGCTGAGCAAGCCGATCTCGCTGGCGATGCGACTGTTCGGCAACATGTTCGGCGGCGAGATCGTGTTCCTGCTGATCTGGGTGCTGGGCGGCGCCGGCCTGCTGGGCATGCTCGGCGGCGGCGTGCTGGGCCTGGGCTGGATGCTGTTCCACCTGCTGGTGATCCCGTTGCAGGCCTTCATCTTCATGATGCTGTCGATCGTCTACCTCAGCCTCGCCGAGGACAGCCACTGATCGGCGCGCGGCACCCGGTTCCGTTCCACCCTTCCGTCTCAATCCCAGTTCCACCCTTAACAAGCAATCCGTTCCGGAGAAAACAATGGAAATCGCACTGACCTCGTTCGCCCAGATCCAGGCTTCGACCGTTCTGGCCATCGGCATCATGATCGGCCTGGCCGCGCTGGGCGCAGGTCTGGGCCTGGCCATCATGGCCGGCAAGTTCCTCGAGTCGGCCGCGCGCCAGCCCGAGCTGATCCCGGTGCTGCAGGTCCGCATGTTCATCACCGCCGGCCTGATCGACGCCGCGTTCATCATCTCGGTCGCCGTCGGCCTGCTGTTCGCGTTCGCCTCGCCGTTCGTCGGCCCGGTCGCCGCGCAGATCGCCGGCTGATCCGGACGAGCAGGCGCTGTCCGTTGCGGCCGGTCCCCGGCCGCATCGGCGATGACAGCGGGCATGCGTGCATGCCCGATTCTTCAAGACAGGCAGTCCCAAGACCATGAGCCTCAATCTCACCCTGCTAGCCCAGGCACTGGCCTTCGCCGCGCTGATCTGGATCATCGCGACCAAGATCTGGCCGCCGCTGCTCAACGCCATCGAAGAGCGCCAGAAGAAGATCGCCGAGGGCCTGGCCGCCGCCGACAACAGCCAGCGCGCGCTCGCGCAGGCGCAGGAAACCGCCAACGAGGAGCTCAAGGCCGCACGTGCGAAGGCCAACGAGATCATCGAGCAGGCGCACCAGCGTGCGAACCAGATCGTCGATGCGGCCAAGTCCGAGGCGGTGGCCGAGGGCCTGCGCCAGAAGGCGCTGTTCGACGCCGAACTCCAGGCCTCGGCCACGCGGGCCCGCGAGGACCTTCGCCGCCAGGTCTCGACGCTGGCCGTGACCGGCGCCGAGCGCCTGCTCAAGCGCGAGATCGACGCCGACGCCCACAAGGCGCTGCTCGACGAACTCGCCGCCGAGATCTGAGGGCGACACGATGACGCTGACGATCGCCCGTCCCTATGCCCGCGCCGCGTTCGCGATCGCGCGCGATGCCGGCAGGTTCGCGCCGTGGTCCGACGCGCTGGCGTTCTCGGCGCGCATCGCGGCCGATCCGCAGGCCGCCGCGCTGCTGGGGCATCCTGCGCTGGCGCATGCCGACGCCGTCGCGCTGCTCGCGCCCGAAGGCGCGGACGAGGCGTTCGCCTCGTTCCTCGCGCTGTTGGCCGAGAACGGCCGGCTGCCGCAGTTGCCCGAGATCGCCGGACTCTACGAGCAGCTGCGCGCCGACGCCGAGCACGTGGTGCTGGCCCGGATCACCTCGGCCGCCGCGTTGCCCGACGCCGAGGTCGAGCAGATCCGCGCCGCCCTCAAGCGCCGCTTCGGCCGCGAGGTCCAGGTGGAGACCGCGGTCGACGACACGCTGATCGGCGGCGCGGTGATCGCGGCGGGCGACGTGGTGATCGACGGCTCGCTCAAGGGCAAGCTGGCGCGCCTGCAGTCCGCGCTGGCGCATTGAAGCCGTGATTCGTGACGGGGCGTTCGTGATTCGCAGCAGCAGACGCTGAGCCGCTCTTCCGATCACCCCTCACGACTCATCCGTCACGAACATACAGAAATCCGACTGCCGCACGTCGCGGCATGCGACCAGGAACCCCGACATGGCTACCACGCACCTCAATCCCTCCGAGATCAGCGAGCTGATCAAGTCCCGCATCGAGAAGGTCAAGCTGTCCGCCGAGTCGCGCAACGAAGGCACGGTCACCAGCGTGTCCGACGGCATCGTGCGCCTGCACGGCCTGGCCGACGTGATGCAGGGCGAAATGATCGAACTGCCCAACGACACCTTCGCGCTGGCGCTCAACCTCGAGCGCGATTCGGTCGGTGCGGTGGTGCTGGGCGACTACGAGCACCTGCGCGAGGGCGACGTGGCCAAGACCACCGGCCGCATCCTCGAAGTGCCGGTCGGTCCCGAGCTGCTGGGCCGCGTGGTCAACGCGCTCGGCGAGCCGATCGACGGCAAGGGCCCGATCGACGCCAAGCTCAGCGCGCCGGTCGAGCGCGTGGCGCCGGGCGTGATCTGGCGCAAGTCGGTCGACCAGCCCGTGCAGACCGGCTACAAGTCGGTCGACGCGATGATCCCGATCGGCCGCGGCCAGCGCGAGCTGGTCATCGGCGACCGCCAGACCGGCAAGACCGCGATGGCCATTGACGCGGTGATCAACCAGAAGAACACCGGCATCAAGTGCGTGTACGTGGCGATCGGCCAGAAGGCCTCGACCGTCGCCAACATCGTGCGCCGCCTGGAAGAGAACGGTGCGCTGGCGCACACGATCGTCGTCGCCGCCACGGCGTCCGAGTCGGCCGCCATGCAGTACATCAGCGCCTACTCGGGCTGCACGATGGGCGAGTACTTCATGGACCGCGGCCAGGACGCGCTGATCGTCTATGACGATCTGTCCAAGCAGGCCGTGGCGTACCGCCAGATCTCGCTGCTGCTCAAGCGTCCGCCGGGCCGCGAGGCGTACCCGGGCGACGTGTTCTACCTGCACTCGCGTCTGCTCGAGCGCGCCGCGCGCGTGTCCGAGGACTACGTCGAGAAGTTCACCAACGGCGAGGTCAAGGGCCAGACCGGTTCGCTGACGGCGCTGCCGATCATCGAGACCCAGGCCGGCGACGTGTCCGCGTTCGTGCCGACCAACGTGATCTCGATCACCGACGGCCAGATCTTCCTGGAGACCGACCTGTTCAACGCGGGCATCCGCCCGGCGGTGAACGCCGGTATCTCGGTCTCGCGCGTCGGCGGTTCGGCGCAGACCAAGATCATCAAGAAGCTCTCGGGCGGCATCCGTATCTCGCTGGCGCAGTACCGCGAGCTGGCGGCGTTCGCGCAGTTCGCGTCCGACCTCGACGAGGCGACCCGCAAGCAGCTCGAGCGCGGCCAGCGCGTCACCGAGCTGATGAAGCAGAAGCAGTACAAGCCGATGTCGATCGCCCACCAGGCGCTGTCGATCTACGCCGTCAACGAGGGCTACCTCGACGACGTGCCGGTCGCCAAGATCCTGGCGTTCGAGGAGGGCCTGCACGCCCACTTCGACAACACCGACGGCGTGCTGATCGAGAAGATCAACGCCTCGGGCGGCTGGAACGACGAGATCGAGGCGGCGTTCAAGAAGGGTATCGGCGAGTTCAAGGCCACGGGCTCTTTCTGAGCCCGCGGACGTCGGAATTCGGGATTAGGAAAACCAGGGTTTCGCGACGGGATGGGATCGCTTTGCGAATCCCGTATCCCCGATCCCGAATCCCCGCGAGCGGAGCGAGCTAAATGGCTGGTGGACGGGAAATCAAGACCAAGATCAAGAGCGTGCAGAACACCCGCAAGGTGACGCGCGCGCTGGAAATGGTCTCCGCATCGAAGATCCGCAAGGCGCAGGACCGCATGAGGTCCTCGCGCCCGTACGCCAATGCCATGCGGCAGCTGATCGGGCACCTGGCGCAGGCCAGCTCCGAGTTCCAGCATCCCTACCTGGTCGAGCGCGAGGTCAAACGGGTCGGCTACATCGTGGTCTCGTCGGACCGCGGCCTGGCCGGCGGCCTTAACAACAACCTGTTCCGCAAGCTGCTTGGCGAGATCCGCCAGTGGCAGGACAAGGGCGTGCAGGTCGATGTGGTCACGATCGGCCAGAAGGCGACGGTGTTTTTCCGCCGCCTCAAGGTCGACATGCTCGCCAGCGTGACCCACATCGGCGACACGCCGGAAGTGGAGCAGCTGGTCGGCATCATCAAGGTGATGCTCGACGGCTACACCGACGGCCGCCTCGACCGGGTGTTCCTGGCCTACAACAACTTCGTCAACACGATGACCCAGAAGGCGAGCTTCGACCAGCTGTTGCCGCTGCCGGCATCGGAGACAAGGGTCGTCAAGCACGACTGGGACTACCTGTACGAGCCGGATGCCGAATCGGTGCTCGGTCACGTGCTCACCCGCTACATCGAGTCGCTGGTCTACCAGGCGGTGATGGAGAACGTGGCGTCCGAGCACGCGGCGCGCATGGTGGCCATGAAGGCCGCCAGCGACAACGCGACCAAGCTGATCGACACGCTGAACCTGGTCTACAACAAGGCCCGCCAGGCCGCGATCACGCAGGAGATCTCCGAGATCGTCGGCGGCGCGGCCGCCGTCTGACGACGGCCGGGGATTCGGGATCCGGGATTGGCAAGAGCAGCGAATCGCGCTTCTACCAATTCCGAATCCCCAATCCCGGAATCCCAGGGGCGATGAAGATCGCCCGGACAGAACAAAGTTAACCGGAGCATCAAAATGAGTCAGGGCAAGATCGTTCAGATCATCGGCGCGGTCGTCGACGTCGAGTTCGCGCGCAATGAGGTACCGAAGGTCTACGACGCACTGAAGGTCGACGGGACCCAGATCACGCTGGAAGTGCAGCAGCAGCTCGGCGACGGCATCGTGCGCGCGATCGCGCTCGGCTCCACCGACGGCCTGAAGCGCAACCTGGTCGCCACCAACACCGGCCGCGGCATCGCGGTGCCGGTCGGCACCGGCACGCTGGGCCGCATCATGGACGTGCTGGGTCGCCCGATCGACGAGGCCGGCGACGTGCAGGCGTCCGACCACTGGGAGATCCACCGTGCGGCGCCGTCGTACGAGGACCAGGCCTCGACCACCGAACTGCTCGAGACCGGCATCAAGGTCATCGACCTGATGTGCCCGTTCGCCAAGGGCGGCAAGGTCGGCCTGTTCGGCGGCGCCGGCGTGGGCAAGACCGTCAACATGATGGAACTGATCAACAACATCGCCAAGGCGCACGAAGGCCTGTCGGTGTTCGCCGGCGTGGGCGAGCGCACCCGCGAGGGCAACGACTTCTACCACGAGATGAAGGACTCCAACGTCCTCGACAAGGTGGCGATGGTCTACGGCCAGATGAACGAGCCGCCGGGCAACCGCCTGCGCGTCGCGCTGACCGGCCTGACGATGGCCGAGTACTTCCGCGACGAGAAGGACGAGAGCGGCAAGGGCAAGGACGTGCTGCTGTTCGTGGACAACATCTACCGCTACACGCTGGCCGGTACCGAAGTGTCGGCGCTGCTGGGCCGCATGCCGTCGGCGGTGGGCTACCAGCCCACGCTCGCCGAGGAGATGGGCGTGCTGCAGGAGCGCATCACCTCGACCAAGTCCGGCTCGATCACCTCGATCCAGGCCGTCTACGTGCCCGCGGACGACCTGACCGACCCGTCGCCGGCGACGACGTTCGCGCATCTCGACTCGACCGTGACGCTGAGCCGCAACATCGCGTCGCTGGGCATCTATCCCGCGGTCGATCCGCTGGACTCGACCAGCCGCCAGATGGACCCCAACGTCATCGGCAACGAGCACTACGAGACCGCGCAGCGCGTGCAGTCGACGCTGCAGAAGTACAAGGAGCTCAAGGACATCATCGCGATCCTGGGCATGGACGAACTGTCGGAAGAGGACAAGCAGGCCGTCTCGCGCGCGCGCAAGATCGAGCGCTTCTTCTCGCAGCCGTTCCACGTCGCCGAGGTGTTCACCGGCTCGCCGGGCAAGTACGTCCCGCTCAAGGAGACCATCCGCGGCTTCAAGGGCATCGTCGACGGCGAGTACGACCACCTGCCCGAGCAGGCGTTCTACATGGTCGGCAGCATCGACGAGGCGGTCGAGAAGGCGAAGAAGATCGCGGCCTGAGGCCCCGATCTTCTCGGAATTAGGGATTCGGGATTCGGGATTCGAAGAAGCGGGTATCGGACGTTCGGGTGTATTTCGGAGAGCGCTTTCCGAATTCCCAATCACCGATTCCCGATCCCGTTTCCGAGCATAGCGAGGAAACCATGTCCACCATCCGTTGCGACATCGTCAGTGCAGAGGCCGAGATCTTCCACGGCGAGGCGACCCTGGTCGTCGCCACCGGCGAACTGGGCGAACTCGGCATCGCGCCGCGCCACGCGCCGTTGATCACCCGCCTCAAGCCGGGCAAGGTCGTCGTCACCCAGCCCAACGGCGAGGTGCTCGACTTCGCGATCGGCGGCGGCATCCTCGAGGTGCAGCCGCAGGTCGTGACGATCCTGGCCGACACCGCGATCCGCGCCGACGACATCGACGAGGCCGCGGTCAAGGCGGCCAAGGACGAGGCCGAGCGCGTGCTCGCCGGCCGCGGCGAGGCGATGGACGTCGCCGAGGCCCAGCAGAAGCTGGCCGAGGCGGTCGTCCAGCTGCAGGCGCTCGAGCGCCTGCGCAAGACGCTCAAGCACTGAGCCGCCTTCGGCGGCCATCTGTACGAAGACGCCGGCCTCGTGCCGGCGTTGTCGTATCCGGCGCGGGGTGTGCCGGGAGAATCCGAGCGCCGGGACGCCCGCCGCCGGCGAAGGGCGAGCTTGGCGCTGAACCAGCGTTGTAGACGACTGGTCTAATTGTGCTAAAGTGGCGCCATGGCCACTTCCAGCCCCCATGCGCACAGCCCCGTGCGCGAGAGCATCCTCGCCCACGGCCAGCGCATCATGGCCGGGAAGGGCTTCTCCGCGGTCGGCATCAACGAAGTCCTGGTGGCCTCGGGCGTGCCGAAGGGGTCCTTCTATCACTACTTCGCGTCCAAGGAGGCGTTCGGCGAGGCACTGCTCGACAGCTACTTCGCGACCTATCTGGGCGAACTCGACGCGATCCTGCACACCCCCGGCCAGGACGCGGCCCAGCGGCTGATGCAGTACTGGCGGAACTGGCGGGATACCCAGTCGTCCCAGGACTGCCAGGGCAGATGCCTGGCGGTCAAGCTGGGCGCCGAGGTGGCGGACCTGTCCGACGCCATGCGCCAAGCGCTGCAGCGCGGCACGGCTGGCATCGTCGATCGGCTGGCCGGTGCCATCGAGGCGGGGATTGCGGACGGGTCGCTGTCCGTCGACGGAACGCCGGCCTCGACCGCTCAGGCGCTGTACCAGCTGTGGCTGGGGGCCAGTGTCATGGTGAAGATCGTCCGCAACCCCCGGCCGTTCGACGTCGCCATCGCGAGCACGCGACGGATGCTGCAGCTGACCCCCTGAGTTTCGAGCGCAACACCGACGCTTCGACACGAAGCGCCTTTTTTGTCCATCGAGATTAGACGACCGGTCTAATCAAATCCCACTGGAGCAAGCATGAAGATCCTGATCGTTCTGACCTCGCACGACCAACTCGGCGACACGGGCCGCAAGACCGGCTTCTGGCTCGAAGAACTGGCCGCGCCGTACTTCGCCTTCCGGGATGCAGGCGCGCAGATCGTGCTGGCATCGCCCAAGGGCGGCCAGCCGCCGCTGGATCCGAAGAGCAACGAGCCCGACTTTCGGACCGACGACACCCGCCGTTTCGAGGCCGATGCCGACGCGAACGCGCAACTGGCCGCGACCGTGCGCCTGGACAGCGTGTCCCAGGCCGATTTCGACGCGGTGTTCTATCCCGGTGGGCACGGCCCGTTGTGGGACCTGGCCGAGGACCGCGACTCGGTCGCGCTGATCGAGGCTTTCCTGGCCGCCGGCAAGCCTGTGGCGCTGGTCTGCCACGCCCCCGGCGCCTTGCGCCATGCCCGGACGCCGCAAGGCCGTCCGCTCGTCGAGGGCCGGCAGGTCACCGGTTTCAGCAATACCGAGGAGGACGGCGTGGGCCTGACCGACGTGGTGCCCTTTCTGGTGGAGGACGCGCTCAAGGCCGATGGCGGCGTCTACACGAAGGGTCCGGACTGGGCGCCGTACGTGGTCGGCGACGGCCTGCTGATCACCGGCCAGAATCCCGCGTCCTCGGCGGCCACCGCGCAGCGCCTGATCGAGCAGTTGCACAGCGCCCGGCAGTGAATGCCGCGTGCGCTCGCCGGAGCGCGTTCGATTCCCGGCGCCGTCGGGGCCGTCGCGGCGCAGTGGACGTGGGAGAGCCGTGCCCCCGGGTGCGGCCCTCCGGCGCGTCCCGGGTTGGCGGCCGGCGTGCAGCTAGCGTCGATACACCCACTGCCGGGAGATCACGAAGCCGAGCGCGCCCAGCGCGACCTCGACCAGTGGCTTGGCCAGCCACGCCCAGTGGCGGCCGAGGTAGTCGTCGATGTGGCCGATCGCCCAGGTGCTGAGCACCGTCATCACGACCCACATCACGACGAAGCGCTGCAGTTGCACGCGGCCCGGGCCGCGTGCGTCGTCGCCGAAGGTGAAGCGCCCGTTCAACCAGAAGCCCAGCAGCGCCCCGCAGATCCGGCCGACGACGTTGGCGTTGCGCACCGGCAGCCCGGCGTGGCTCAGCGCCACCATCACCGCCCAATCCAGCAGCCACTGCAGCCCGCCGATCAGCAGGTAGCTGCCGCCCTGTCGTTTCAGTCCCATGTCGGGGTCACTCCCGCCCGCGCCGCCACAGCTCGATGCCGTTGAGGGTCCGGATGCGGACGGCGCCGGCCCGGGGTGGTCCTGCCCAACGCGTCGGCGCACCCGCGCAGGCGGGCGGTGGGGGACGGAACATCGCAGGTCCTGGGAGCACGGGCGTCGATTATCATCAAACGCCCGCCAAGTTTCGAACGCCATGACCGCTCCGCTGCACGTCGTGATCCTCGCCGCCGGCGAGGGCAAGCGCATGAAGTCCTCGCTGCCCAAGGTGCTGCAGAAGATCGCGGGCCGGCCGATGCTCTGGCACGTGATCGCCGCGGCGCGCGAGCTCGCGCCCGCCGGCCTGCACGTGGTCTACGGCCATCGCGGCGAGCAGGTGCGCGCGGCGTTCGCGGACCAGCCCGACCTCCAGTGGGCCGAGCAGCGCGAGCAGCTCGGCACCGGGCATGCGGTGCGCGAGGCGATGGCGGCGGTGCCCGACGGGGCCCAGGTGCTGGTGCTCTACGGCGACGTGCCGCTGCTGCGCGCGCAGACCCTGCGCCGGCTGGTGGCGATCGAGGGCCGGCTGGCGGTGCTGGCCGCCGAACTCGACGATCCGACCGGCTACGGCCGCATCGTGCGCGATCCCGAGGGGCACGTCGGCGCGGTCGTCGAACACAAGGACGCCGACGAGGTGCAGCGCCGGATCGCTCTGGTCAATACCGGCATCCTCGCGGGCGAGGCGACCGCGCTCAAGTCCTGGCTCGCGCGGCTGTCGTCGGACAACGCGCAGGGCGAGTACTACCTGACCGACGTCTTCGCGATGGCCGCCGACGAATACAGCGCCGCGCAGATCGTCATGGTCGACGATCCGCTCGAGGCCGAGGGCGCCAACGATCCCTGGCAGCTCGCGCAGCTCGAGCGCGCGTGGCAGCTGCGCGCGGTGAAGGCCCTGTGCCTGCAGGGCGCCCGCTTCGCGGACCCGTCGCGCGTGGACATCCGCGGCGAGGTGATCGTCGCGCCCGATGTCGAGATCGACGTCGACGTGGTCTTCGAAGGCCGCGTCGCGCTGGGCGAGGGCGTGCGCGTCGGGCCGTTCTGCCGGCTCCGCGACGTGGGCCTGGGCGAAGGCACGGAGGTCCGCGCGCATTGCGACCTGGAGGGCGTGCGCGCCGAGGGCGCGGTGACGATCGGGCCGTTCGCGCGGCTGCGCCCCGGCACGGTGCTCGCCGACGGCGTGCACATCGGCAACTTCGTCGAGACCAAGAACGCGACGATCGGCGTCGGCAGCAAGGCCAACCACCTGACCTATCTGGGCGATGCCGAGGTCGGCGCCGGCAGCAACATCGGCGCAGGCACGATCACCTGCAACTACGACGGCGCCAACAAGTCGAGGACTGTGATCGGCGACCGTGCGTTCATCGGCTCCAACGCCGCGCTGGTGGCGCCGGTGCGGATCGGCGACGATGCGACGACGGCCGCCGGCTCGGTGATCACGGCCGACGTGCCCGACGGCAAGCTCGCCGTCGCGCGCGCGCGCCAGAGCCTGGTCGAGGGCTGGGTGCGGCCGGTCAAGCGGCCCCGCTGAGCCCCGCCGACCGCGCGCGACTGCCCGTGCTGCGGGTCTTTTCTGCTCAACGTGCCCGTCCTTGCGGTGCTGCAGGGACACGGCGCACCTGCACGCAGGTCCATGCATACGCCGTGCGGCCGCGCCTCCGACCGGTCGCCCGTATCCGGACCGCCGCTTCAGGCATGTGAGTTTTCCGTGAAATAAATGGTGAGCAAGCGTGCGTGTATCCGCGCGCGTCTTGCCGTCTAATGCCGCCCGTTGTCCAGGGGTGCGCCGACTGCGGCGCTGCTGACGAACCGTGCGATCTGCCGCCGATGCAGCGGCGGAAGGCCTGTGCCTTCCGTCCGTGCGTGTCGGCGCGCGAGCGCGCGCCTGGCAACGGCGAGGCCGCGGAGCGCGGTCGCGGACCGAACGGAACAAGCGAAGGGGCAGGGCATGAGCCAGCAAGATGGGCGAACGGAGAACCGGATCGTGGCGCGGACGCTCCGCGCACTCGCGGGGCGGGCGCGGTGGCTGACGGCCATCTGCCTCCTGCTGCTCGCGCACGGCGCGGCGCAGGCGCAGCTCAACGAGCGGCACAGCTTCAACGTGCGCGGCGATGTCGAGATGATCGGCAACGCGCTGCTGACGTGCGCGAACTGCAACCAGTCCAACAGCGGCCTCAACAACGGCTCGACGATGCCGATGGTGTTCGTCAACGTCGACGGGGCGCAGCTGCCGTCCGGCGTGCCGCAGAACTCGTCGACCGCGACGCTGGCCCTGCCCGGCGGCGCACGCGTGCGCTCGGCCGGCCTGTACTGGGGCGGGCGCTCGGGCGAGAACAATCCGGCGCGCGGCACGCTGCAGTTCCGCACGCCCGGCGGCAGCTACCAGGCGATCGCCGCCAGCGACCTCAATACCTTTCCCAGCCAGGGCGACCCGGGCAGCCGCCCCTACACCGCCTATCGCGACGTCACCGCGCTGGTCGCGGCCGCGGGCGCCGGGACCTACGCTGCCGGCGGTCTGACTTCCGACGTGACCGGCAACAGCAACGGCGGCAGCCTCGGCAACTACGGTGGCTGGGCGCTGATCGTGCTCTACGAGCACGAAGGCAAGCCGTACCGGCGGCTGATGGTGTTCGACGGCAACGCCGGCTACGTCAACGGCACCAATCCGCAGTCGGTCACCGTCAGCAACCTGCTGACCCCGGCCATGGGCGAATTCACCGCCTACATGGGCGCGCTCGTGTGGGAAGGCGACGGCGGCATCAGCGGCGACCAGTTCAGCCTCAGCGGCGCGGGTGTGCTCAACCCCGGCGCGCTCAGCGACGCGCAGAGCCCGGCCAACAACTTCTGGAACAGCGGCATCAGCCGGCTCGGCGAGCGCTTCACCGCGAAGAACCCCGACTACGTCAACCAGTTCGCGGTCGACCTGAAGCTCGTCGACATCTCCAACACCGCCGCCAACGCCGGCCGTCCGCGCCTGACCAATGGCGCGACCGGTGCGACGCTGCAGTTCACCAGCAGCCAGGACGCCTACTTCCCGCACGCGCTGGTCTTCGTCACCGACATCTTCTTCCCCGACGTCGTCACCTCGCTGTCGAAGCAGGCGCGCCGCGCCGCGACCGGCGAAGTGCTCGGGCCGACCAGCGAAGTCCGGCAGGGCGAGGAGATCGAGTACGTCGTCGCGTTCACCAACAACGGCCAGGACGGCGCGACCAGCGTCGTGGTGACCGATCCGATCCCCGCCAACACCCGCTACGTGCCGGGCTCGCTGACCGTGGTCAGCAATGCCGGCGACGCGGCCATCGGCGGCATGTCCGACGCGCCGGGCGACGACATCGCCGAGTACGACGCCGCGAACAACCGCGTGGTATTCCGGATCGGGACCGGGGCCGATGCTGCGACCGGCGGCATGCTCGCGCCGACCGAGTCGGCGTCGGTGACCTTCCGCGTGCGCGTCGACACCGCCACGCCCGCGGGCGAGTTCATTCGCAACGTGGTGTCGATGCGCCACAACGCGCAGACCGTGCCGCTGCCGCAGGACATCGAGGGCGAAGCCGAGGCCAACGTGATCGGCCCGGTCGTGCCTTCCGCCGAGGACATCGGCTTCTGCCCGGTCGATGGCGGCTTCTTCAACCTCGTCAACGGCGTGGGCATCTACCAGTACTCGCCGACGTCGGGCACCGACAGCCGCGTCGCCGGCCTGGATTTCCCGGTCAGCGGCAACCTCAACGCACTGATGGTCGACCCGACCGGCCGCACCCGCCTGCTGTTCCACGAGGCCGGCGCCAACGCCGTCTGGGCCTACGATCCGACGCATCCGACCAGCCCCGGCTGGTACCGCACCGGCGCGACGATCAACGCGAACCTGCCGCGCGCCGGCATGACCGCGGCCGGCGTGGGCTACCTGATGACGGCCGCCACGCGGACCGGCACCGGTGCGACCGCGCAGATGTACCGGCTCGACCGCAGCGGCGACTACGGCTATGCGGTCGGCGCGCCGACGACACTGACCTACGACGTCGCGCCGAGCGACCTGGGTTCGGGCGACATTGCGTTCGACAGCCAGGGCGTGGGCTGGCTGGTGGCCGGCAACGACCTGTACCGCGTCGACGTCGACGCGGGCACCGCGACCCGGCAGCAGAACTTCACCGGCGCACCGACCGGCGTGAACTACGCGGGCGCGGCGTTCGGTGCCGACGGCCGCCTGTACGTGGTCAACAACAGCGGCGGCACCTACTACGCGATGGATCTCGCGCAGGGCACGATGGAGATCGTCGGCACCTCGGCCAGCGGCGCGGGCCGCGACCTGGCCTCGTGCAGCTGCCCGACCATCGCGCCGGCGCAGTTGCAGGTCGCCAAGACGCTGGCCTCGATCACCCGCAACGGTGCGGCGGTTCCGGTAGGCGAACCCGCGGCGCCGGGCGACGTGCTGGGGTACGCGATCGAGATCCGGCACGTCGGCGGTACGCAGGCGGCGACCGTGTTCGCCGGCGACGTCGTCGAGACCGTGCCGGCCAACACCGCGCATGGCGCGGTCGCGGACGACTTCGCCTGCACCGGCGGCACCTGCCGCAACGCCGAGGCGCGCAACGTGCTGCCAGGCCAGAGCACCGCGTTCTCGTTCGTGGTCCAGGTCGCCACCGACCTCCCGGCGACGGTCGACCAGATCGCCAACACGGTCACGGTCAACGGCATCGATTGCACGGCGACCGGCAACGACTGCGATGAGACCACGCCGATCGAGGTCGCGCCGGCGCTGACCTCGTCCAAGGCGCTGACCGCGGTCAACGGCGCAGCGCCGGCGGGCCCGGTCGCCGTCGACGACGTGCTGACCTACACGGTCGTGGCGACCAACAGCGGCAACGTCTCGCTGCCGACGGTGACCGTCGCCGACGACCGCATCGTGCCGGCCACGATCACCTGTGCGCCGCTGGCGCCGGGCGCGAGCTGCTCGCTGGTGGGCACCTACACGGTGACGCAGGCCGATGCCGACGCGGGTACCATCGCCAACACCGCGACGATCATCACGCCCGATACGCCGCAGGTCTGCCCGGCCGGCTCCACCGAGGCCGCCTGCCGGCCGTCGATCGAGATCCCGACCGAGACGCCCGACCCGTCGCTGACGGTCGTCAAGACCGCGGGCACGCCGAGCGGCAACACGGCCGGCAGCACGATTGCCTATACGTTCCTGGTCACGAACACCGGCAACGTCACGATCGCCGACATCGCGATCGACGACACGCAGCTCGACGCTGCGGCGGTGTGCCCGGTGACGACGCTGGCGCCGGGTGCGAGCACGACCTGCACCGGCACGCACACGATCACGCAGGCCGAAGTCGATGCCGGCGAAGTGCTCAACACCGCGACCGCGACCGGCACGCCGCCGGGTAGCGGCACGACGACGAGCCCGCCGGACGAAGAGGACGTCACGCTCGAGACCGAGCCGTCGCTGACGGTCGTCAAGACCGCCGGTACGCCGAGCGGCAACGTCGCGGGCAGCACGATTGCCTACTCGTTCCTGGTCACGAACACCGGCAACGTCACGATCGCCGACATCGCGATCGACGACGCGCAGCTCGACGCCCCGGCGGTGTGCCCGGTGACGACGCTGGCGCCGGGTGCGAGCACGACCTGCACCGGCACGCACACGATCACGCAGGCCGAAGTCGATGCCGGTGAAGTGCTCAACACCGCGACCGCGACCGGCACGCCGCCGGGCGGCGGCACGACGACGAGCCCGCCGGACGAAGAGGACGTCACGCTCGAGACCGAGCCGTCGCTGAC
>NZ_LASZ01000018.1 GCF_001014645.1 Luteimonas sp. FCS-9
GGCGCGCGACCTGCGAGCTGCGAGCGGGCAACGCCGGCGTCGCTGGTCGCATTTGCCCTGATCACCGCCCGGCCGCCGCGCCCCGCAGGTTCCGTCGCGGCGCGACGACCGGCGAACGATCCGTCCCGGGCCGGCATGACTGTGGCGTGAGGTCGCCGGCGTCTTCCCGCCGCTCGACCGTTCCTATTCCGCAGCGCAGCGCGGATAATGGCCGGATGCACATCTGACCTGTCGCGCCGCCGTCCGTCGCGACGCGCAACGGAGCCGTCCATGGCCGAAGCCGTCCGCCACGACAAGACCGCGCGCCAGCTGCGCCTGCTCTCCGACGCCCTCGACAGCGGGCGGCTGGGGCCGGTGCGGCGCATGGTCAACACGCTGGCACCGGCCGAGATCGGCAACCTGCTCGAGTCGCTGCCGCACGACAAGCGCATCGTGGTCTGGGGCCTGGTCGATGCCGACGACGACGGCGAGGTGCTGGTGCACGTCGGCGACGAGGTCCGCGAGAGCCTGATCGCGGACATGGATCCCGACGAGCTGGTCGCCGCGGTCGAGGACCTCGACATCGACGACCTCGCCGATCTCGTCGAGGACCTGCCCGACGCGGTCATCGACACGCTGCTGCGTTCGATGGACCGCGAGAACCGCGAGCGGCTGGAGCAGGTGCTCTCGTATCCGGAGGACACCGCCGGCCGCCTGATGAACCCCGACGTGGTGACGGTGCGCGCCGACACCACCGTCGACGTGGTGCTGCGGTTCCTGCGCCTGCGCGGCGAACTGCCCGATCACACCGACCACCTGTACGTCGTCAACCGCCGCCACCAGCTGATCGGCTGGGTCGCGCTGCAGGACCTGGTGACCCGCGACCCCGGCACGCCGATCAACCGGCTGATCGACGACGAGCTCGACTCGATCCACGTCGACGAATCGGCCGACCAGGTCGCGCGCCAGTTCTCCGACAACGACTGGGTGTCCGCGCCGGTGGTCGACGACGGCAACGTGCTGCTGGGCCGCATCACCGTCGACGACGTCGTCGACATCATTCGCGAGCAGGCCGAGCACCAGGCGCTGGGCGCGGCCGGCCTGGACGAGGACGAGGACCTGTTCTCGCCGATCCGGCGCGCGGTGCGCGGCCGCGTCGTGTGGCTGGGCATCAACCTGCTGACCGCGTTCATGGCCGCGTTCGTCATCGGCCGCTTCGAGGCGACGATCGAGCAGGTCGTCGCGCTCGCGGTGCTGATGCCGATCGTCGCCGGCATCGGCGGCAACGCCGCGGTCCAGGTGCTCACGCTGATGGTGCGTGGCCTGGCGCTGGGCCAGGTCGGCGCCAGCAACGCGCGCATCCTGATGTGGAAGGAACTGCGCGTGGCGTTGATCAACGGCGTGCTGATCGGCACGCTGGTCGCGCTCGTGGCGCTGGTCTGGTTCCACGACTGGGTGCTGTCGATGGTGATCTTCACCGCGTTGGTCATCAACTTCTGCTCGGCGGCGACGGCCGGCGTGCTGCTGCCGCTGCTGCTCAAGCGCATGCGCGTCGATCCGGCGGTCGCCGGCACGGTCGTGGTCACCGCGGTGACCGACATCATGGGCTTCTTCAGTTTCCTCGGCCTGGCCACTGCGATCATGCTGCGCTGAGGGACGCCGGCCGTGTCCGAAGTCACGCAACCGGGACGGATCGCCAACTGGGACGACGCGCGCGGCTACGGCTTCGTCGAGCCGCTCGATCCCGCGGACGGTCCGCGCGCGTTCTTCCACATCCGCGACTACGACCAGGGCGGTCGACGGCCGGAGGTCGGCGAGGTCGTGCGCTACACGCGTTCGCGCCAGGCCGATGGCCGCTGGCGCGCCCGCCAGGTCGTGCGCGTCTCGCTAGCGGCCGCGCGCACCCGGCAGGCGCGCCATGCGCCGATTCCCGCCCGCGCCCCGGGTCGCGGGGGCCTGCTGGCGATGTCGTCGCTGATCGCAGCGTGGGCCGCCGCCCTGGCCTGGGGACTTGCCACCGGCCGGCTGCCCGTCGCACTGGCGCCGGCGCTCGCGGTCCTCAACCTGGTCACGTTCGCGGCGTACGCGATCGACAAGCGCGCCGCGCAGGCCGGCCGACGGCGCACGCCCGAGGCCCGGCTGCACCTGTTCGAACTGCTCGGCGGCTGGCCGGCCGCATGGCTCGGGCAGCGCCTGCTGCGGCACAAGAGTGCCAAGCCCGGCTACCGTGTCGCCTTCCGGGCGATGGTCGCGCTGCACCTGCTCGCCTTCGCCCTCGTCCTCTCGACCGCTCGCTGAGCGCGCCCTGCCCTGGAGATGTCCATGCCCCTGCCTCCCGACTCCGCCGCCCGCCGCCGCCTGCTGCGCGGCCTCGCGCTCGCCGGTGCCGGCGGCGCGGCCTGGCTCGCCGGCTGCCGCTCCCTGCCGCCCGGCGACGCCCCCGGCGGCTTCGTGCGCCGCGAGGTCGAGCTCGATGGGCGCCGCGTCGTCTACCAGGTGTTCGTGCCGTCGGCATCGCTGCCGCGGCCGCTGCCGGTGGTGCTGTTCCTGCACGGCTCGGGCGAGCGCGGCAGCGACGGCGACAAACAGACCCAGGCCGGCCTGGGGCCGTACGTGCGCGCGCACGCGGCGGACTTCCCGGCGCTGGTCGTGTTCCCGCAGTCGCCCGAGGGCGCGTCGTGGGAAGGCGACGTCGCGACGATGGCGCTGGCCGCGCTCGATGCCGCGAGCGCCGAGTTCGACGGCGATCCGCGCCGCACGTCGCTGACCGGCATGTCCCGTGGCGGCTACGGCACCTGGTCGCTGGCGCTGCGCGAACCGGGCCGGTTCGCCGCGCTGGTGCCCGTCTGCGGCGGCATCACCCCGCCCGGTACGCGTCCGGACCTCGACAGCCTGCAGGTCGAATCCACGCGCGATGCCGAGGACCCCTTCGATGCGGCGGCGCAGCAGCTGCGCGAGGTCCCGAGCTGGCTGTTCCACGGCGCCCGCGACGACGTGGTGCCGCCCGTGCAGTCGCAACGCATGCACGCGGCGCTGCAGCGCGTCGGCGCGGACGTGCGCTACACCGAGTTCCCGGACGCCAACCACAACAGCTGGGATGCGGCCTACCGCACGCGGGCGCTGTGGGACTGGCTGTTCGCGCAGCGGCGCTGAGGGACGCGGGCGCTACGGGACGCGACGGACGCCGCCGCGCAGGCGACGCGCCACCGCGCCGAGCGCGGCGACGACCGCGGCCAGCAGCACCATCGACAGGAACTGCGCGCGGGTGTCGGGGGACGCGACCAGCAGCGCGAAGATCAGCCCCAGGATCGCCAGCGCGCCCAGCGTCGGCAGCGGGAAGGCGCGCATGCGGTAGGGCAGCGCCGTGCCGGCGCGGTCGGCGCGCCGGCGCAGGATCAGCTGCGAGACCAACGCGATCGTCCAGACCAGCAGGCAGGTCGCGCCGACGATGTTGAGCAGCACCGGCAGCACCCGCTGCGGGTACAGCAGCTCGAGCCCCGCCGCAGCGAAGCCGAACGCGACGCTGGCCAGCACCGCGGCGACCGGCACCAGCCGACGGTCGCTGCGGCCGAGCACCGCCGGCGCCTCGCCGCGCCGGGCCAGCGACCAGATCATCCGCGACGCACCGTAGAGGTTGGCGTTGAGCGCCGACAGCAGCGCGATCACCGCGACCAGCGTGATCGCAGCCGCCGCGCCGGGGATGCGCGCCACCTCCAGCACGGCCGCGAACGGCGAGGCCAGCGCCGGGCTGTCCCAGGGCACCACCGCGACGATCACCGCGATCGAGCCCAGGTAGAACACCAGGATGCGCCAGGCGACGGTGCGGATCGCGCGCGCCAGGCTGCGCGCCGGATCGTCGGTCTCGGCGGCGGCGACGGCGACGATCTCGGTGCCGCCGAACGCGAACACCACCACCAGCAGCGCCGCGCCGACGCCCATCAGCCCGTTCGGGGCGAAGCCGCCGTCGGCGTACACACGTGCCAGTCCCGGCGACGCGACGCCGGGCAGCCAGCCCATCAGCAACGCGACGCCGACCGCGATGAAGGCCAGGATCGCGACGACCTTGAGGATCGCGAACCAGAACTCGAACTCGCCGAAATGGCGCACGCCCAGCAGGTTGATCGCGGTGAACGCGGCCATGAACGCCAGCGCCAGCCCGGGCACCGAGGCGCCGGGCCACAGCGTCGCCAGCAGGCCGGCCGCGCCGACCGCCTCGGCGGCGATGACGATCACCACCTGCAGCCACCACAGCCAGCCGACCGTCGCGCCGGCGGTCGCGCCCATCGCATCCTCGGCGTAGACGGAGAACGCACCGCTGGCCGGCTTGGCCGCGGCCATCTCGCCGAGCGCATGCATGACCACGATCACCAGCGCGCCGGCGATCAGGTAGGACAGCAGTACGGCCGGACCGGCGGCCTGGATGCCGACGCCCGAGCCCAGGAACAGGCCGGCGCCGATCGCGCTGCCCAGGCCCATCATCACCAGTTGGCGCGGCTTGAGCGCGTGCGCGGACGCGGCGGCCGGCCGTGCGGTGTCGGGATTGGGCATGCGGGAAGGCTGCATCGGGGCCGGCATCGGGCGAAAGCGGGGCACGATACCGGATTCGGGGCACCGGGACCGCCGGCGCCCGGCCCGGCTCAGGCCAGCAGCCGTTCCAGCGCCGCCATGCGCGCCGCGACGCCGTTGCGGACCTGGCGCAGCACCAGCGACTGCGGGCCGTCGGCGACGTCGTCGGCGATCTCCACGCCGCGGTTCATCGGGCCGGGATGCAGCACGATGGCGTCGGGCGCGGCCCGCCGCAGCCGCCGGGCGTCGAGCCCGTAGTCGCGGTGGTAGTCGTCGAGCGAGCCCACGAGTCCCTCCTCCATGCGCTCGCGCTGCAGCCGCAGCATCATCACCGCGTCGACGCCCTCGATCGCGGCGTCGAGGTCGTGCGAGACCGCGCAACCGGCCAGCGTGTCGGTGTCGGGCAGCAGCGCGGCCGGCCCGCAGACCCGGATCTCGCCGGCACCGAGCGTGCGCAGCGCCTGCAGGTCGCTGCGCGCGACGCGCGAATGCTTCACGTCGCCGACGATCGCCACGCGCAGGCGCGAAAAGTCCGTGCCCTTCGCCTGGCGCAACGTCAGCATGTCGAGCAGGCCCTGGGTCGGGTGCGCGCTGCGCCCGTCGCCGGCGTTGAGCAGGGCGGTGCCCGGCGCGGCCGCCTGCGCCAGCGCAGCGACCGCGCCGTCGGCGCTGTGGCGCACGACGAAGCCGCGCACGCCCATCGCTTCGATGTTGCGGAAGGTGTCGAGCGCGGTCTCGCCCTTGGTGGTCGACGAGGTCGACGCGTCGAAGCCGAGCACGTCGGCGCCGAGCCGCTGCGTCGCGCGCTGGAAGCTCAGCCGGGTCCGCGTCGAGGGTTCGAAGAACAGCGTGCAGACTGCGACGCCGGCCAGTCGTGCGTTGGTCTCGTCGCCGTCGAGGATCGCCTGGGCGCGGTCGAGCAGCGCCTCGAGCGTCGCGCGCGGCAGGCCGTCGAGGGTCAGCAGGTGGCGCAGGCGGCCGTCGGCGTCGAACTGCACGGAAGAGGCGGTCGGGGTCATCGCGATGGCGGGCAGCGGCGGAGTCCCGATTGTCCCGCACCCGGCCCTCGCGCGGGTAGCGCCCGGAGCTGGACTCGCCCTCACCTTCGGCGCCATGCAGCGCGCGTTTCCTGTAGGAGCGCGCCCGCGCGCGAACGCTTTCCCGGGGGCGCCTCTTCGCGCGCGAGCGCGCTCCTACGGGGGTGCCGCGCGGAAACCTGCACGGGCGAAGACCCGGCGGCCTCAGACCGGCGTGGCGTCGTCCGGCGCGGCGAGCCAGCGCTCGACGATGACCGCGGCGGCCACCGCGTCGAGGGCGGCCGCGTCGCGGCGGCGGCGCCGGCCTTCGGCGCGATCGGCCGCGAAACGGCGCGCGGCCTCGATCGAACTGGCGCGTTCGTCGACCAGTACCACCGGCAGCCGGAAGCGGGCGACGAGTTCGCGCGCGAACGCATGCGCGCGCACCCGGGCGGGCTGGTCGCCGCCGTCGAGCGTCAGCGGGTCGCCTACGATCATGCCGTCGGGGCGCCACTCCTTGTGCAGCCGCGCGATCGCCGGCCAGTCGATCTGCCCGCCGTGCACGTCGACGACCGCGAGCGCCCGCGCACCGTGGCCGAACGCGCTGCCCACGGCGACGCCGATGCGCCGTGTGCCGACGTCGAAACCGAGCACCGTGCCGTCGCGGCGGATCGCCGTGGCCGACGGGCCGGGCACGGCGTCGCTCACGCCCGGCCGCCGTGGCTGACGACCAGCGTCATGTCGACGCCGATGCGGCCCGCGGCCGCCTGCCAGCGCGCGTCCAGCGGCGTGTCGAACAGCAGCGGCGCGTCGGCGGGCACGGTCAGCCAGCTGTGCTGGGTCAGTTCCTGCTCGAGCTGCCCGGCCCCCCAGCCGGCGCAGCCCAGCGCGACGATCGCGTTGTCCGGCCCCTCGCCGACCGCCATCGCCTCGAGCACGTCGCGCGAGGTGGTCACGCTCAGGTCGCCGGCGATCGCCAGGCTCGAGTCCCAGCGCGCGGTGCCATCGTGCAGCACGAAGCCGCGCTCGGGATGCACCGGGCCGCCGGCGAGCACGCGGCGGTCGCGCAGACGCTGGTCGACCAGCACGATGCCCATCTGTTCGAACACCTCGCCCAGCGTGTATTCCGACGCCCGGTTGACGACCACGCCCATCGCGCCATCGGCGTCGTGCTGGCAGATCAGCGCGACCGAACGCGCGAAGTCGGGATCCTGCAGCGCCGGCAGCGCGACCAGCATGTGATTGGCGAAGAACGACATGGCGGCATTCTAGCCGCCCGCACCGCAGGCGACGCGTGCAGGCGCTGCAGGCCGGCCCGGTCGTCGCGCGCCGCCGTTTCACGGCCGCCGACCGCGGCGGCGGCGAGACTGCCGCCATGACGATCCGCATCGGTATCTCCGGCTGGCGCTACGCGCCCTGGCGAAGGGTCTTCTATCCCGAAGGCCTGGTCCAGCGCGACGAGCTGGCATTCGCGGCGCGGCGCTTCGGCACGATCGAGATCAACGGCTCGTTCTATTCGCTGCAATCGCCCAGGAGCTGGCGGGCCTGGCGCGACGCGACCCCGCCGGGATTCGTGTTCGCGGTGAAGGGACCGCGCCTGATCACACACATGAAGCGGCTGCGCGACGTGGAGACGCCGCTGGCGAACTTCCTCGCCTCCGGCGTGCTGGCGCTCGACGACCGCCTGGGCCCGCTGCTGTGGCAGCTGCCGCCCCAGCTCGCGTTCGACCCGGCGCGCATCGGCGCGTTCCTTCGGCTGCTGCCACGCGACACCGGGGCGGCCTTGGCGCTGGCGCGGCGGCGCGAGCCGGCGCTGATGAAGGGCCGCAGCGCACTGCCGCGGCTGCGCGAGCGGCCGATCCGGCACGCGCTCGAAGTCCGCCACGCCAGCTTCCAGACCCCGGAATTCGTCGCGATGCTGCGCGCGCACGGCGTCGGTCTGGTGGTGTCCGACAGCGCGGGGCGCCACCCGGTCACCGAGGACGTCACCGCCGACTTCGTCTACATCCGGCTGCACGGCGACACCGAGCTGTACACCAGCGGCTACGGCAAGGCCGCGCTGGACCGTTGGGCGCGCAGGATCGCCCGCTGGGCCGCCGGCGGCGAGCCGCGCGATGCCGCGCGCAGCGCGTCTCGGGCGCCGCGCGCGCCAGGCGGGCGCGACGTCTACTGCTACTTCGACAACGACGCCAAGGTGCACGCGCCGTTCGACGCGCAGGCACTGGCCGGGCGCCTGCGCCGACGTGGCGGGGCACGGCCGGGCTGAGCCGGCCGCACGCCGTCACAGGCCGAACTGGATCTCCTGCGGCGTCGCCACGCGCACGCCGACGACCTCGACCTCGGCGCGCAGCGTGCGCCCGGCCAGCGGATTGTTGCCGTCCACGGTGATGCTGTCGGCATCGAGCGCGGTCACGGTGACGTCCAGCGGCCCTTTCTCGGTCTGCGCGCGCAGCTTCTCGCCGACCGCCGGCACGACGCTGCCGGTGAACACGCTGCGCGGCAACCGCTGCACCAGGCCGTCGTGTCGCGGACCGAAGCCCGCCTCGGGCGGGATGTCCACCGTGAACGCGTCGCCTGCGCTGCGGCCTTCCAGCGCCTCCTCCAGGCCGCGGATGATCGACCCGCTGCCGTGCATGTAGACCAGCGGGTCGTGCCCCCGGGTGGTGGCGATCTGCGCGCCGGACGGATCCGACAGCGTGAAGTGGACCGTGGCGACGCGGCGGTGAGCGATTTCCATCGACGGTTCCTGCTGGGCGATGGCGCATGGTCGCGCGGCCCGTGTGAAGGGCGCAAGCGGCCCCGTTCCGCCTGGCGCCGGGCCGCCGGCCTGCCTATCCTTCGCGCATGAGCGGCTACTGCGACTCCGCGCCCGGCCATCCGCTGCACGGGCCCTACCACGCCACCGAGTACGGCTTCCCGCAACGCGAGGAGGCGGTGCTGTTCGAGCGCCTGCTGCTGGAGATCAACCAGGCCGGCCTGAGCTGGGAGACGGTGCTGCGCAAGCGTGCGGGCTTCCGCGCCGCCTACGACGGCTTCGACGTCGACGCCGTCGCCGGCTACGGCGATGCCGACCGCGCCCGGCTGATGGCCGACGCGGCAATCATCCGCAACCGGCTCAAGATCGACGCGGCGATCCACAACGCCCGGGTCGTGCAGCGCATGCGCGACACCCATGGCGGCTTCGCGGCGTGGCTGGACGCGCATGCGCACGAGGATGGCCGCCCGCGCGACAAGGCCTCGTGGGTGAAGCTGTTCAAGCGCACGTTCCGCTTCACCGGCGGCGAGATCACCGGCGAATTCTTGATGAGCCTGGGCTACCTGCCCGGCGCGCACCGGCCGGATTGCCCGGTGATGGACGACATCGCGCGGGCACGGCAGGCCGCGTGCTGACGACGCCGCGCGGACCGCGGTCCCAGCCCGTGCCCCCCTGTAGGAGCGCGCTCGCGCGCGCCTACGACGGGGAACGTCCCGTCCGACGGGAAGATGCATCGGCCCGAACGCATTCCGGCCGCTTGCGCGGCCGGAACGTTTGCGACACGGGGCGGTGCGGGCTCAGCCCTTGACCGCCGCCTGGTAGCGGCGCTCGACCTCGTTCCAGTCGACGACGTTGTAGAACGCGGCGATGTAGTCGGGGCGACGGTTCTGGTACTTGAGGTAGTACGCGTGCTCCCAGACGTCCAGGCCGAGGATCGGGGTGTTGCCCGAGCCCACGCCCTGCATCAGCGGGTTGTCCTGGTTGGCGCTGCTCTCGACCTTCAGCGTGCCGGCCTTGTCGACCGACAGCCAGGCCCAGCCGCTGCCGAAGCGGCTGATCGCGGCCTTCGTGAAGGCCTCCTTGAACGCGTCGAAGCCGCCGAGGTCGCTGTCGATGTGCTTGGCGACATCGCCGACCGGCGCGCCGCCGCCGTCGGGCGACATCACCGTCCAGAACAGCGAGTGATTGGCGTGGCCGCCGGCGTTGTTGCGCAGCGGGCCGCGCTTGTCCTCGGGCAGCTTGTCGAGGTTGGCCACCAGCTCCTCGACCGGGCGGTCGGCCCACTCGGTGCCTTCCAGCGCCGCGTTGGCGTTGTTGATGTAGGTCTGGTGGTGCTTGGTGTGATGGATCTCCATCGTCTTGGCGTCGATGTGCGGCTCGAGCGCGTCGTAGGCGTAGCCAAGTTCGGGAAGGGTGTAGGCCATCAGCGGAACTCCTCTGGATGAATGCGCCATTGTCCCCCGGCGGGGGTCAAACTGGCGACAAGGCGGGGCCACGATACGCGCAGCGCGCGACGCATCGCGACAACGCAGCGTTTCGCGGCGCGCCCCCGCACGCGCGGGGACACGCCGGGCGATCAGCGGATCTGCGCCTGGATGCGCTGTGCGCGCCGGGCCGGATCGGGATGGCTGGACAGCATGTCGGCCTTCGGGCCGCCGTCGTCGAGCTTCTGCAGCGCGGTCACGGCCGCCTGCGCGTTGAAGCCCCCGCGCTGCAGCAGCCCCAGGCCGTAGCCGTCGGACTCGAGTTCGTTGGACTGCGAATGCTGCGCCTTGACCACCTCCTCGACCACGCCGCCGAGCTCCGACGAGGCCAGCCGGCCTGCCGCGTTGTTGGTGCTGGCCACGCCCTTGCGCGCAGCCTGGGCGAGATAGGCGGTGCGGAAGCGCGCCTTGCTGTGGCCATGCTTGACGTGGCCGATCTCGTGGCCGATGACGAAGCGCAGTTCGTCGTCGTCCATCTTGTCCATCAGCCCGCTGAACACCCGGACCGAGCCGTCGGGCAGCGCGAAGGCGTTGATCTCCGGCGTGCGGTAGACCTTGAAGTTGAGGTCCAGCCCGGCGTCGTTCTCCCAGCCGGCGACCAGCTTGGCCAGCCGCTGCGCGTAGGGGTCGCTGTCGGGCGCGACGAGGTTCTCGGCGTCGTAGGCGGCCGCGGCCTCGGCGCCGAGCGTGGCGATGTCGGCGTCGTTGAGCGTCAGGCCCTTGACGACGTCGCTGCCGACGTCCAGCGCGGTCTGCGCCCGGCCGCCGCCCAGGCCCTTGAGGCGGTCGAGCGCGCTCTGCGCGTGCGCGGCGGAGACGGCCGCGGCCAGCAGCGAGACGGCCAGGACGCAGCGGGGAACGAAGTGATGCATGGGGCTTCCTTGTGAAGGGACACGGATCGGAGGGCGCGCGGATGGCCGCCGCGCCGCGGATTCTCGACGGCGGCGCGGGTGCCGATCAAGCGCCGCGTCGCCGGCAGCGGCGTCAGCGCGCCTCGGCGACCTCCACCCCGTCCAGCCCCTGCGCCAGCGTGCGCGCGTCGCCGCCCTGGGCGAGCTTGATGCGCAGCCGCACCTCGTTGGCCGAATCGGCGTAGCGCAGCGCGTCCTCGTAGGAGATCTCGCCGGCCTGGTAGAGCTCGAACAGCGACTGGTCGAAGGTCTTCATGCCCAGGTTGGTCGAGTCCTTCATGATCTCCTTGAGCTTGTGGATCTCGCCGTCGCGGATGTAGTCCTGCACCAGCGGCGTGCCGAGCAGGATCTCCATCGCAGCGCGCCGGCCCTTGCCGTCGGGCGTGGGGATCAGCTGCTGGGCGATGACGCCCTTGAGGTTGAGCGACAGGTCCATCAGCAGCTGGCCGCGCCGGTCCTCGGGGAAGAAGTTGATGATCCGGTCCATCGCCTGGTTGGCGTTGTTGGCGTGCAGCGTGCACAGCACCAGGTGTCCGGTCTCGGCGAACGCGATCGCGTGGTTCATGCCCTCGCGCGTGCGCACCTCGCCGATCATGATCACGTCCGGCGCCTGGCGCAGCGTGTTCTTCAGCGCGGCCTCCCAGCTGTCGGTGTCGATGCCGACCTCGCGCTGGGTGATGATGCAGCCGGCGTGCCGGTGCACGAACTCGATCGGGTCCTCGATCGTGATGATGTGCCCGGTCGAGTTCTGGTTGCGGTAGCCGATCATCGCGGCCAGCGACGTCGACTTGCCGGCGCCGGTGGCGCCGACCATGATCACGATGCCGCGCTTGGTCATCGCCAGCGTCTTGACCACCGGCGGCAGGTTCAGTTCCTCGATCGTCGGGATGTGGGTCTCGATCCGGCGCAGCACCATGCCGACCTGGTTGCGCTGGTAGAAGCACGAGATGCGGAACCGGCCCACGCCCGAGACGCCGATCGCGAAGTTGCACTCGTGCGTGCGCTCGAACTCCTCGCGCTGCGGCGGCGTCATCACGTTGAGCACCATGTCGCGCGCCTGCTGCGGCGTGAGCGGCGTCTGCGTGACCGGCGAGATCTTGCCGTGCACCTTGATCGACGGCGGCAGCCCGGCGGTGATGAACAGGTCCGACGCCCGCTGGTGGGCCATCAGCTTGAGGAACGAGGTGAAGTCGAGGCTGCTCACGAATGCTCCTTCGGAGCCGGGATTCGGGATTGGGGAGGCGGGATTCGCCATGGCGCATCCGTTCCGATCGCGAACCCTGGCCCTGTACCGAATCCCTAATCCCGAATTCCGAATCCCGGCGACTTTTCGATCATTCGAAAAGTCGCTTGTCCTTCGCGTATTCCTTCGCCTGCGCGCGGGCGACGACGCCGCGCTTGACGAGGTCCTGGAGGTGCTGGTCGAGGGTCATCATGCCCGACTGCTGGCCGGTCTGGATCGCCGAGTACATCTGCGCGACCTTGTCCTCGCGGATCAGGTTCCGGATCGCCGGCGTGCCGACCATGATTTCCCACGCCGCGGTGCGGCCGCCGCCGACCTTCTTGAGCAGCGCCTGGGAGATCACCGCGCGCAAGCTTTCGGACAGCATCGAGCGCACCATCGCCTTCTCCCCGGCCGGGAACACGTCGATGATGCGGTCGATGGTCTTGGCGGCCGAACTGGTGTGCAGCGTGCCGAACACCAGGTGGCCGGTCTCGGCGGCGGTCAGCGCCAGGCGGATCGTCTCCAGGTCGCGCAGCTCGCCGACGAGGATGTAGTCCGGGTCCTCGCGCAGCGCCGAGCGCAGCGCCTCGTTGAAGCCGTGGGTGTCGCGGTGGACCTCGCGCTGGTTGACCAGGCACTTGTGCGAGGTATGCACGAACTCGATCGGATCCTCGACCGAGAGGATGTGCGCGTATTCGTTCTTGTTGATGTGGTCGAGCATCGCCGCCAGCGTGGTCGACTTGCCCGAGCCGGTCGGCCCGGTCACCAGGATCAGTCCCTGCGGCTGGTCGATCAGTTGGCGGAAGATCGGCGGGCAGTTCAGGTCCTCGAGCGTCAGCACCTCGGACGGGATCGTGCGGAACACCGCGCCGGCGCCGCGGTTCTGGTTGAACGCGTTGACGCGGAAGCGCGCCAGCCCGGGAATCTCGAACGAGAAGTCGACCTCGAGGAACTCCTCGTAGTCGCGCCGCTGCTTGTCCGACATGATGTCGTAGATCAGCGCGTGGACCTGCTTGTGGTCGAGCGCGGGAATGTTGATGCGCCGCACGTCGCCGTCGACGCGGATCATCGGCGGCAGGCCAGCCGACAGGTGCAGGTCGGAGGCCTTGTTCTTGACCGAGAACGCCAGCAGTTCGGCGATGTCCATGAAGTCCCTCGTGGTGGTCCGGCGGCGCCGCAGGCCGGCGGCGGCTGGCGCCTCCCGGTGTCCGGCGGCAGTATAGACCCGCCGTCGCGCGCCCGACGCCGGCGCCCCATGCCGCGCCGGCGCGGCCGTCGGCACCGCCCCCTTTCCACCGATCCGGACCGCCCATGCCCCACGCTTCTCCTTCCGATGCCGCGACCGCCTTCATCGGCGGCGGCAACATGGCGCGCAGCCTGATCGGTGGCCTGCTGTCGCGCGGCGCCGACCCGCACACGGTCCGCGTCGCCGATCCCAACGCCCCGGCTCGGGACGCGCTCGCGCGCGACTTCGGGGTGGCGACGTTCGAGACCGCCGACGCGGCCGTCGACGGCGCCGGGACCTGGGTGCTGGCGACCAAGCCCCAGGTGCTGCGCGGTGTCTGCGAGGCCCTGGCGCCACGCGCGGCGCAGGCACGGCCGCTGGTGCTGTCGATCGCGGCCGGCATCACCGCCGCGCAGATCGAACGCTGGCTCGGCGGCGACGTCGCGGTCGTGCGCACGATGCCCAACACCCCCGCGCTGCTCGGCGCCGGCGTGACCGGGCTGTTCGCGAACGCACGCGTCGATGCGGCCGGACGTGCGCGCGCCGATGCGCTGCTGCGCAGCGCCGGCCCGACGGTCTGGATCGACGAGGAGGCGCGCATGGACGCGGTCACCGCGGTCTCGGGCAGCGGCCCGGCCTACATCTTCCTGCTCGCCGAGGCGATGGAGGCGGCGGCCGTCGCCCAGGGCCTGCCGGCCGCCGACGCGCGCACGCTGGTGCTGCAGACCGTGCTCGGTGCGGCGCGCATGCTCGTCGAGGGCGACGAGGCCCCGGAGGCGCTGCGCCGGCGCGTGACCTCGCCCGGCGGCACCACGCAGGCGGCGATCGAGACCTTCGAAGCCGGCGGCCTGCGCGCGCTGGTCGCCGAGGCGATCGCCAGCGCCGCGCGCCGCGGCGCCGAACTGTCGGCCGCCAATGACTGAGCGCCGCCTGCCGCTCGCGGCCGCGATGGCGCTGGCGCTCGCCGCCTGCGGCGCCGGCCCGGCCGCGCCGCCCGCCGGCGGTGACGACGGCGCCGTCGCGATGCCCGAACGCGCGCTGCTCGGCACCGCCGAGGTCGAGGCCAGCGTCGTGCCGACCGCGCGCATCGGCGAAGCCGCGGCGCGCCAGTACGGCATCGACCGCGCCGACGACCGGGTGCTGGTGCTGGTCAGCGTCCGCGCCGGCGACACCGCACCGGCGGTGACCGTCTCCGGCCACGCCCGCGACTTGCGCGGCGTGCGCCAGACGCTGGACTTCGCGCCGGTGACCGTCGACGGCCACGTCGACCACGTCGCGACCGCGCATGCGACCGGCCCCGACACACTGCGGCTGGAGATCGGCGTCGCGGGTGCGGACGGTGCCCGCACCACACTGCGCTTCAGCCGCGAAATCCCGCGCTGACGCCAGCCGCGCGGCGCCCGGGCGCCGCAGTCGTGCCGCGACGCCGGGTGATGCCTCAGTAGCCGACGCTGATGCGCCCGCGCGGGTGCGCGGGGCGCTCGATCTCGTCGGCGAAGGCGATGGCGTAGTCCTCCATCGAGATCGCACTGCGGCCCTGCGCATCGACCGGCAGGCTGTCGCTGCCGACACGGAACACGCCGGTGCGCTCGCCGGGCTCGAACACCGCGGCGGGCGAAACGAAGGTCCAGTCCAGGTCCTCGACCTCGCGCAGTGCCTGCAGGAACGTGCGCCCGGCGCCGGCCTCGGCGCGGTAGGCCTCGGGGAAATCGGGGGTGTCGATCAGCGCCACGCCCGGCGCGACCTCCAGGCTGCCGGCGCCGCCGACGACCAGCAGCCGGGGCACGCGGGCCGCGCGGACCGCGTCCACGACGACCTGCGCGGTCGGGCCGCCGTCGAAGCGGGTGGCGCTGACCACCGCGTCGTGGCCGGCCAGCAGCGGCGCGAGCGACTCGCTGCGCGAGGCGTCGGCGGACTGCAGGGTCAGGCCCGCCTGCGGCGGGACGTCGGCGGTGTTGCGGGCGATGCCGGTGACGCGGTGCCCGCGCGCGAGCAGCTCGCGTGCGATGCGCGACCCGGCCCGGCCGGTCGCGCCGAGGATGGCGATGCGCTGCATGGGGAATCTCGAAGGGTGGGGGACCGCCATGCTAGGTCGCGTGCCGGCGCGGCGGGATGACGGCCGCGCAAAGCAGCGTTCCGTCTCCGGACCGTCGCGGGACGCCCTCGGATGCGAGGTCTACGGGTACAGCATCCGCTTGCGGCACGCCCCGGTGGCATCGCACACATAGAGCCAGCGCTCGTGCAGCCGGTAGTCGGCGCCGTACCAGAACTCCATGCGGTCGGGACGCACGCGCAGCCCCGACCAGCGCGGCGGGCGCGGCACGTCGCGGCCGTCGAACTCGCGCGCGACCTCGTCGAGCCGCTGTTCGAACGTGGCGCGCCCGTCGAGTTCCTCCGACTGCCGCGACGCCCACGCGCCGAGCTGGCTGCCGCGCGGCCGCGAGGCGAAGTAGGCGTCGGCCTCGTCGTCCTCGACGATCACCACCGGCCCCTCGATCCGCACCTGCACGCCATGGCGCACGCGCGGCCAGTGGAACAGCAGCGCCGCCTGCGGGTTGTCCTGCAGTTCGCGGCCCTTGCGGCCGTCGAGATGGGTGTAGAACACGAAGCCGCGCTCGTCCCAGGCCTTGAGCAGCACGATGCGTGCCGACGGGCGCCCGTCGAGGGCGGCGGTGGCCACGGTCATCGCGGTGCGGTCGGGCTCGCCGGCCGCGCCGGCCTCCTCGAACAACGCGGCGAACGTGGACAGAGCTTCGGTCAGCAATGCGGCGCAGGGCGTGGTCATGCCCCGATCATCGCGCCGCCGCGCCGCGATGTCGAACCCCGGCCGGCGCGGTCGCCGCGGACGGGCACGGGCTCGGGGTATCGTGGCGCGATGGCCGATTCCCCACCCGCGCAGTGGCCCGCGGCGCTCGTCGCCGGCGTGCTCGACGATGCCCTGGGCCACGCCGCACGCGTGCTCGGCATCAGCGGGCTGCAGGGCACCGGCAAGTCGACGCTGGCCGCGCAGCTCGCCGATGCCGCCGCCGCGCGCGGCCTGCCGGTCGCGACGCTCTCGCTCGACGACCTCTACCTCGACCGCGATGCGCGCCGGACGCTGGCGCGCACCGTGCACCCGCTGCTGGCCACGCGCGGCCCGCCGGGGACGCACGAGGTCGCGCTGGGCTGCGCGCTGCTCGACACGCTGCGCGCCGGCGGCACGGCGCGGCTGCCCCGCTTCGACAAGCGCACCGACACCCGGCGGCCGGCCGCCGACGGACCGGTCGCCGGTCCGGTCGCGCTGACGATCTTCGAGGGCTGGTGCCTGGGCGCGAGACCCGAGCCGGCGGCCGCGCTGACCACGCCGATCAACGCGCTCGAACGCGACGAGGACCCGGACGGCACCTGGCGCCGCTGGTGCAACGCCGCGCTCGAACGCGACTACCCCGCGCTGTGGCGACGCGTGGACCGGCTGCTGTTCCTGCAGCCGCCGGGCTTCGACGTGGTGCCGGCCTGGCGCTGGCAGCAGGAGCAGGCCCTGCGGGCAGGCGCGCCCGGCGGCGGCATGACCCGCGCGCAGGTCGGGCGCTTCGTGCAGCACTACGAGCGCGTCAGCCGGCAGGCGTTGCGAACGTTGCCGGCGCTGGCCGACGTGGTGATCTCGCTGGACGCGCAGCGCCGACCGATCGCCCTACGGTGAGCCGGCGCACAGCGCGCGCCGGCGCCGTGCGCGCCGCTGCTAGGATTCGGCCATGCATTCCGCCCCCAACCTCGTGCTCGTCGGTCCGATGGGCGCCGGCAAGTCCTCGATCGGCCGCCGCCTGGCGGCCCGGTTCGGACTGGCGTTCGTCGACGTCGACCACGAGATCGAGGTCCGGACCGGTGCGACGATCGCCACGATCTTCGACTGCGAGGGCGAGGCGGGCTTCCGCGCGCGCGAGCAGGCGGCGCTGGCGGCGGTCCTCGAGGGCGAGCGCCGGATCGTCGCGACCGGCGGCGGCGCGGTGCTCGATGCCGACAACCGCCGGCGCATGCGCGCGCGCGGGTTCGTCGTCCACATGCACGCCGACGTCGAGACCCAGCTCGCCCGGCTCGCCCGCGACCGGGCGCGGCCGCTGATCGCCGGCGACGACCGGGCCGGCGTGCTGCATCGCCTGGCGCAGGCGCGGGCGCCGCTGTACGCCGAGGTCGCGCACCTGCGCTTCGACACCGGCGCCTATGGCTGCCCCGAGGCCGCCGCCGCGCTCGGCCACCTGGTCGAGACCCACTGGCGACCGCCGGGCGCGCCGCACGTCGCGGCCCCCGCGTGAACGCGCGCCCCGTCCTCCCCCACCCCTGCGCCGCTCGCGGCGCACGATGAGAAGTCCGTCCATGTCCCCTACCCATCGCGAGGTCGCCGTGTCCGGCGACCGTCCCTATGCCATCCACATCGGTCCGGCGCTGCTCGACGACGGCGCGCTGCTCGCGCGGCACGTGCGCGGCGGCGAGGCGATGCTGATCAGCGACCGCCACGTCGCCCCGCTCTACGCCGACCGGGTCGCCGACGCGCTGCAGGCCGCGCGGCCCGGCCTGCGCGTGCACCGGCACGTGCGGCCGGCCGGCGAGTCGGCGAAGACCCTGGCCCACTTCGCCCAGGTCGTCGACGCGCTGGCGCAGGCGCGGCTGCGCCGCGACGCGACGCTGTTCGCGCTGGGCGGCGGCGTCATCGGCGACCTGGCCGGCTTCGCCGCCGCGTGCTGGATGCGCGGCATCGACTGCGTGCAGCTGCCGACGACATTGCTGGCGATGGTCGATTCGTCGGTCGGCGGCAAGACCGCGGTCGACCTGCCGCAGGGCAAGAACCTGGTCGGCGCGTTCCATCCGCCCTGCGCGGTGATCGCCGACACCGCGGCGCTGCGCACGCTGCCCGCGCGCGAGCTGCGCGCCGGCCTGGCCGAGGTGGTGAAGTACGGCGCGATCGCCGACGCACCGTTCCTCGACTGGCTCGACGCGCACGCCGCGGCGCTGCTCGCCATGGACGAGGCCGCGCTGGCCGAGGCGGTCGCGCGCAGTTGCGCGCACAAGACGGCGATCGTCGCGCGCGACCCGTTCGAGCACGGCGAACGCGCGCTGCTCAACCTCGGCCACACGTTCGGCCACGCGATCGAGACCGAGCAGGGCTACGACGGGCTCAACCACGGCGAGGCGGTCGCCGTCGGCATGGTGCTCGCCGCGCGCCTGTCCGAGGCGCTGGGCCTGTCGCGGGCCGACGACACGGCGCGCCTGGTCGCGCTGCTGACGCGGCTCGAACTGCCGGTCGCACTGCCGGAGGGCCTCGATCCCGAGCGCCTGCTGGCGCACATGCGGCTCGACAAGAAGGCCCAGGCCGGCGGCCTGCGCTTCGTGGTCTGGCGCGGCCCGGGACGCGCGGAGGTCCTGGCCGACGTGCCCGAGAGCGCGGTGATCGGCGTGCTGCGCGCGGGCTGACGCACGCGCCTCCGCAGCGCCGGACGCTAGCGCGGCTCGGCGTCGTGGCCCGAGGCGCCCAGGCCGGCACCGAATCCCGCGCCCGCACCCATGCCCATGCCGGCGCCCATGCCGCCGCCCCCCGCGCCGCCTCCACCGCCACCGCCCCGGCCGCCCTCGCCGCCCGCGCGCCGGCCGCCGCCCTCGGTGCGCAGCGGGCCCTGGCCGGGGATCGCGAGCCCGTCGGGCACCGGGTCGAGGTCGAGCGCCTGGCGGATGAAGGCGCGCAGCGACACCACCAGCGCGGCGGTGTGTACGGCGCGGCCGGCGACCATGTCGCTGGCCGCACGGGCGGCCAGCCGCACCTGGTCCTCGGTGCCCAGCAGGATCACGTCCGACAGCGCCGCCTCGACCGCGTCGCGGATGCGCCGCGACCGCTCCGAGCCCGTCCCCTCGCCCTGCGCGGCCTCGTCGCCGGACGCGCCGGCAGCCGCGTCGCGCGCGCGCAGGCGCAGCTGCCGCAGGTGGGTCGGATCGACCGACAACTCGCCGGTGAACGAACCGCCGAGCGTCTTGTAGGCGGCGATCAGCGTCTTGAGCCGCTCGTTGATCTGCCGGTTCTCGCGCTCGCGCCGGCGCTGGATCGTCTGCATGACCAGTAGGCGGATGCCCACGACCACCAGCGACACCAGCACCAGGCCGAACAGCGTCGAGAGCGCGGCGTTCCACGAACTCAGGTCGAGATTGCGCATCGCACGGGCCCGTCCGAAGGAAGACACGCCCGATGCTAGGCGACGCGATGCCGATGCGCCGTCGACGCCGCGCGCCCACCCGCCACACGCACCTGCCCGTACAATGCCGCCCCATGCGACTGCTGCTGCAACAACCGGCCCAGGGCCACGAGGCCGCGCGTTTCGTCCAGCTGATGCTGCAGCCCGACCTGCTCGGCGGCTGGACGCTCGTGCGCGAGTCGGGCCAGATCGGCGGTCGCAGCCAGCTGCGCAGCCAGCAGTACGCCGACGAACCCAGCGCGATCGGCGCGCTCGAACGGGCGCGCGACGCGCAGCTCCGGCGTGGTTTCCAGCTGGTCCGGACGCAGGCGGCGCAGATGCCGCCGTCCCCCTGATGCCCGCGCGGCGAACGCCGACGCACCGAGAAGGAAGATCGCCTTGTCCGCACCCCTGAAGAACGACCGCTTCCTGCGCGCGCTGCGCCGCGAACCCGTGGACCGCACGCCGGTCTGGCTGATGCGTCAGGCCGGGCGCTACCTGCCCGAGTACCGCGAGACCCGCCGCCAGGCCGGCAGCTTCCTGGGCATGGCCAAGCAGCCGGAGATCGCCTGCGAGGTCACGCTGCAGCCGCTGCGGCGCTTCCCGCTCGATGCGGCGATCCTGTTCTCCGACATCCTGACCATCCCCGACGCGATGGGCCTGGAGTTGTACTTCGTCGAGGGCGAGGGCCCGAAGTTTCGTCACCCGGTGCGCGACGCCGCGGCGATCGCCCGGCTCGGCGTGCCGGACATGGAGACCGAGCTGCGCTACGTGATGGACGCGGTGCGGCTGATCCGCCGCGAGCTCGACGGCGCGGTGCCGCTGATCGGCTTCTCCGGCAGCCCGTGGACGCTGGCCTGCTACATGGTCGAGGGCGGCGGCAGCAAGGACTTCGCACGCATCAAGGCGATGGCGCTCAACGACCCGCAGGCGCTGCACGCGCTGCTGTCGGTGAATACCGACGCGGTGATCGCGTACCTGGCCGCGCAGCGCGCCGCGGGCGCGCAGGCGCTGCAGGTGTTCGACACCTGGGGCGGCGTGCTGTCGCCGGCGATGTACCGCGAGTTCTCGCTGCCGTACCTGGCGCGCATCGCGCAGGCACTCGAGCGCGGCGACGGCACCGACCGCGCGCCGCTGATCCTGTTCGGCAAGGGCACCGCGGCCTATCTCGAGGATCTCGCGCAGACCGGCGCCGACGGCGTCGGCGTGGACTGGCTGATCGAGCTCGGCGATGCCGCGCGCCGCACCGGCGGCCGCGTCGCGCTGCAGGGCAACCTCGATCCGGCGACGCTGTACGGCACGCCCGACGCGATCCGCCGTGAGGTCCGGCGCGCGCTCGACAGCTACGCCGCCGGCAACCACGGCTCGCGCGACGGCCACGTCTTCAACCTCGGCCACGGCATGTCGCCGGACATGAACCCGGACCACGTCGCCGTGCTCGTCGACGAGGTGCACACCTACAGCGCGCGCTGACGGCGGCTGCAGGCGGGCCCCCGAGGTCCCGCCTGCGACGCGCTCGCGTGAGAACCGGCGATCCCGGGAAAGCCCTCGCGCGCGAGCGCGCTCCTACGGCGAAGCCGTCAGCCGGCGCGAACTCCCTGTAGGAGCGCGCTCGCGCGCGATAGCGTCACCAGGAAATCCTGCCGCGCAAACGCACGCCGACACGGAACGTGCCTCAGCTCTCCAGCGCGGGCCTGGCCAGCTGCTTCTGGACGTCCTCGCGCAGTCGCGCCAGCTCGCCCTCGGCCTGCCGGCGCTGCTCGATGCCCTCGCGATGCACCTGCCGGACTTCCTCGACGGTGTGGATCAGCTGGTCGTGGACATGGCGCAGCGTCGCGATGTCGATCACCGCGCGCTGGTTCGCGCGCGCGGTCTCGACCGAGGTCTCGCGCAGCAGGTCGGCGTTGCGGCGCATCAGCTCGTTGGTGGCGTCGTCGATCGCGTTCGACAGCGCGACCGCGTTCTTCTGCTCGCCCAGCGACAGCTGGATCGCGAACTGCCGCTTCCACGACGGGATCGTGACGTTGCGCACCGTGTTGAACTTCTCGATCAGCTGGATCGCGTTGGCCTGGATCAGCCGGATCATCGGCAGCGACTGCTCGGCGGCGTGCTGCATCACCGCCAGGTCGCCGACGCGCTTGTCGAGCAGGCGGACGGCGTTGTCGATCTCCGCGCGCCGCGTGCGCGACTGCGGATCGTCGAGGCCGTCGAGCGCACGCAGGTCCTCGGCCAGCTCGGCCAGCCGCTGGCGGCCCGCCGCGACGTGCACGCCCAGCGCGCGGCGCTCCTCGACGACGATGTCGAACATGCGGTCGAACTCGGAGACGCGCCGGTGCTGGCCGTCCTGCTGGCGGCCGATGTCCTGCATCAGCCGCTCGATCTGCTGGTTGGTGGTGCTGAACTTCTGCACCAGTTCGTCGCGCGAGCCGCGCAGCCGGTCGATCAGCGGGCCGATCACCGGCAGCTTCGAACGGCCGGCCACGCTGCCCAGGTCGAGCGCGCGCGCGATGCGCACGACCTCGCCGAGCTTGTCGCCGGACGCGTCGAGGTCGCCGTTGCGCACCTGGTCCAGCAACTGGCTGGAGAACGCGGCGGTCTTGCCGGCGGCCTCCCGGCCGAACACGTGCAGGTTGCCGGGCGAGATGTCCTCGAGCGCCTTGCCCGCGGCGGCGATCTCGCTGCGGTCGTCCGCGGTCAGGCCCAGGGCCTGCAGCGCGGCGTCGTCGAGCGCGCCGGCGGCGGGCACGAGGGCGTGGTCGGGGGTGTCCTGGCTCATGCGGCGGTCTCCTGGTCGGCGGACCGGTCGGGCCGCCGTGGGTCGAGTGTAGCGGCCATGCCGGCCAGTTCGGCGGCGATGTCGGCCTCGATCGCCGACGCGGCCGCGGCCTGCGCGACGCCGTCGACGGTGCCCGCGCCGAGCGCGCGCTGGCGCCAGGCCGGCACCAGCACGTCGCGGATGTTGCGGTAGCGGGCCAGCAGGGCCAGGCCCTGCGCGTGCAGCAGCGCGAGCTGGCGCGCGCCCAGCGCATGCGCCGCGTCCACGTCCAGCAGGTGCTGCAGGCGCCGCTCGCGCGCCAACCGCACGGCGTCGTCGTCGTCGACTGGCGGGCGGTGGTCCGCGGCCGCCCGACGCAAGGCGTCCAGCGCGGCCTCGAGCCGGTCGAGGCAGGCGCGTTGGCCGTCGACGTGCGCGGCCAGCGCATCGGCGGCGCGATCGGCATCGCGCAACAGCACGCCCAGGCGCGCGGCGAGCGCGTCGGCCTCGGCCTGCAGCGCGAGATCGCGCCCGAACAGGCGTCCGAGCAGGCCGGCCTTGCGGCGCAGGGCGCGGGGATCGTCCGCCCGCATCGCCAGATGCACCGCGCGCAGGCGCTCGACGAGCATGGCGGCGGCACCGGCGTCCAGCGCCGCCGCGACGTCGATCGCGTCGAGCGCCGCGAGCGCAGCCGCGCCGTGCGCCATCGCGGCCCCGACACGGCCCGCGCCCGGGTCCGGCACGTCGTGCGGCGCGTGCGGGCTCATTCCTGCGGCGCGTCCCGGCGCCCGTCGAGCAGGCCCAGTTGGTCGAGCGCCTCGTCGAGCCGGCGCTCGGCGGGCGTGCGCTCGCGCCGCGCGCGGGCCGCGGCGGGCGCGGCGTCGTTCGCCGCCGCGCGCAGCCGCAGCAGTTCGACCAGTTGCGCGAGCGCGGCATTGAGCCCGGCCTGGCCGGCCAGCGACTCGCCGACCCGCTCGATCAGCGGTTCGACCGCCGCACGCATCGCCGCCGGCCAGGCTTCGGCCGGATCGCTTCGCGCGTCCGCTTCGCGGCCGGCGATGCGCTGCAGCGCACCCAGGATGTCCTGCCACGGTGCCTGCGGCGGCGCCGGCGGCGGCTCGCCGCCGCCCATCGCCTGCAGGCCCTGGGCGATGTCGGCCAGCTGCGCGACCACGCGCGCGCCGGTGTCGGCATCCTCGCCGCCCATCGCCTTGTCGCGCAGGAAGTCGCGCTTGATCTGCGCCCAGCGCGCGGCCTGGGCGTCGGTCAGGGTGCCGCGCAGCTCGGCCAGCTTCAGCAGGTTCTCCTCGGCGCCGGTGGTCAGCAGTTGCGCCTCGCCCAGGTAGTGGTCGGCGATCAGCTGCTGCAGCTCGGCGGCGTTCATCACCGGCGAGATCTTCTCGGCCAGCTTGTTCATGTTGCGGTAGCTGCCCTGCAGCCGGAACGCCGGCTCGGTGCGGTAGCGGTCGGCCTGGGCTGCGCTGGCGATGTACTGCTGGTTGACCCGGTAGACCACGTCGCGCACCTGCATCAGCCGCTGCAGCGTGGCGACGATCTCGTTGACCTCCGCCCCGCTGTAGGCGTGCGACAGATCGTTGGTCGAGACTTCCTTGCCCGCGGCGCGATCGGCGAGCAGGTACAGGTCGGCCATCTCGCGCGTGGCCAGCGGCGCGAGCACCGGGTTGGAGGTCAGGCTGTTTTCGATGTAGCTGAGCCTGAACGCGTCCTCCATGCCGCCGAGGACGTCGCCCAGGTTGTAGATGTCGGCGCGGTTGGCGAGCATGTCGGGGATCTTGAACACCTCGCCCGACTCGGTGTACGGATTGCCGGCCATGACCACGCAGAACTTCCTGCCGCGCATGTCGTAGGTCTTCGTGCGGCCCTGCCACACGCCCTCGATGCGACGCGTGCCGTCGCACAGCGAGATGAACTTCTGCAGGAACTCGGGGTGCGTGTGCTGGATGTCGTCGACGTACAGCATCGTGTTGCTGCCCATCTCCAGCGCGAGGTTGAGCTTGTGCAGCTCCTGGCGCGAGGTCGCGTCCGGCGCCTGGTCCGGGTCGAGCGAGCGCACCTCGTGGCCGAGCGCCGGGCCGTTGATCTTCATGAAGACCAGGCCCAGCCGGCTGGCCACGTACTCCATCAGCGTGGTCTTTCCGTAGCCGGGCGGCGAGATCATCATCAGCAAGCCCATCAGGTCGCTGCGCTTGTCCTCGCCGACGGTGCCCATCTGCTTGGCGAGGTTGTCGCCGATCAGCGGCAGGTAGACCTCGTCGATCAGCCGGTTGCGCACGAACGAGGTCAGTGGCCGCGCCTTGAACTCCGACAGCCGCAGCGCGTCGCGTTCGCGCGCGGCGATGCGCTGGCGCACGGCCTGGTAGCGGTGGAACGCCGGCACGAATATCTCGCGGTGCGTCCGCAGGCGCGACAGGAAATCGTCCACCGACACGCGCAGGCGGCCGCCGTCGATGCGCGGGTGCTCGCCGAGCAGCCCCTCGACCTCGGCGATCAGCGTGACCTCGCGCACCCGGTGGCGCAGCGTGCGGCCGGCCAGCAGCAGCACGATCGCCTCGGGCACGTAGCCGGCCAGCGGCGCGTGCACCGGATCGCCGCACAGGCCGTGCAGCCACTGCGCCGCGAGCGCCCACTGCGCGGACGGCCGCTCGGCCAGGCGCTGCAGCGATGCGTCGAAGCCCGCGCCCAGGTCGGCCCCGTCGAGCGCCTGCCGCAGGGCGTCGACGAGCCGGCGGGCGTAGTGGCTGATGCCGAACGTCGGATCGCCGTCGCGCAGTTCGTCGACGAGGTACGCCGCCGCGTCCACGGCCGATGCGGGATCGAGCGGCAACGCGTGGCGCGAGAGGAAACCCGACAGCGCCTCGGCGATCTCCGCGCGCAGCGCGTCCAGGCCGTTGGTGGAGCCGAACAGGCGCTCGATCGCCAGCGCGCCGGTGGTGCGCACCGGCCACTGCGCGGCATCGCCGTCGCCGCCCTCGCGCGTCCAGAACAGCATCGCCAGCGCACGCGCGGCCGGCGGGTGCACCAGCGGGCCGGCGGCGACATAGAGCGGCAGCAGCGCACGCAGGATCAGCGCCGCATCGTGGTCATGGATGCCCTTCTCGTAGCCCTCGCGGTAGCACGGCGCGGCGAAGGCCCGCACCGTGCGCTCGAGCGCGTCGGGGTCGCCGGCCTGCGCGGCGAGCCCGGCCAGGCGCAGGTCCTCGCGTCCGGCGATCGCGGCATCGAGCACCAACCCGGCGAGATACTCGCTGCGCGCGATCGACGGCGATTCCGAATCCAGCGTCACCTGCCAGTACGCGCGCAGCGCATCGAGCTCGGCGTCGTGGATCGCCTCGTAGAAGTCGGTGCCGGTCAGGTGCACGGCCAGGCCGTCGCCGCGCGGCAGGATCGTCAGGTCCAGCGGCTGGACGTTGACGCTGAAGCGGTGCCGCGGCCCGAGCCGGATCACCTGGCCGCCGCCCTCGAACAGGTCGCTGCGGTCGCGCAGGCTGCGCACCGCCTCGTCGCGCACCCCCTTCAGGCGCGCTTCGACGTCGTCGGCCTTGACGCTGTCGCGGTAGCCGCGCAACCGGTCGGCGAGTTCGCGCAGCTTGAGGATCAGCGCATCGCCGGCGAAGAACGCATTGAGCTCGTCGGGGCTCGCGAAACGCTCGGTGCGCCGCGGCAGCCCGTCGAGGATGCGCGTCGCGGCGTCGAACACCGCCTGGGCCTTGCGCTGGCGATCGTCGAGCAGCGCCTGCCGGTGCGCCTCGAACGTCTCCACCAGTTCCTCGCGCTTGGCGAGGATGTCGGCCAGGAACTGCTCGTGCTCGCCGAACTGGCTCTCCAGTTCCTCCAACTGCACGGTCAGTCGCGACAGCTGCTCGTCGGCGCGTTCGGGATCGGTCGCCAGCGCCAGCGCGCCGGCGATCGACTGGCCGAACAGCGCGAACTGCGCGCCGAACTGGGCGACGGCCTCCGCCGAGCCCAGGCTGCGCCGCCGCTGGTCGGCGCGCGCGCGCGACTGGTTGAGCCGGGCGTAGAGCCCGGAGATCGCCTCGACCACGCGCGTGCGCTCGGTCGCGTCGTCGACCTTCAGCGTGGCCATCAGCTCCGAGAGCATGTCCAGGTCGGCGGCCAGCGCCTGCATCGCATCGATGCGTTCGGCGAGCGCCCGCGCGGTCTGCGCAGCCTGCGCCTCGCCGTCAAGCGCCTGCAGGCGCTCGGCCAGCGGCTGCAGCGCGGTCTCGCCGGCGAGGAACGCGCCGGTCGCGGCGCCGACGCGGTCCTGGGCCGCCTGCAGCGCCTCGCCCATGCGGTCGATCGCGGCGGTGTCGATGTAGCGCAGGTCGCGGATCGTCAGCAGGTGGCCACGCAGCCGCCCGATCGCGCCGAGCGCCTCGACGAAGTCCTCGACCCGGTCCCAGTCGTCGGTCTGCAGCCGTCCGAGCAACGCGCGGTGCTCGGCCTCGGCCTCGCGCATCGCGTGGTCGGACTGCTGCCGGATGCCCTCGACCTTCTCGTACTCGTCGAGCACCGATTCGCCGGTCGCGGCGATCTCGTGCAGCAGCGGCCCGGCGCCTTCGCTCGCCTCGTGCTCGAGCCAGTGGTGGGCGTCGAACATGCGCCGGGCGTTGTGCACCAGCAGCTGGTAGCGCTGGACCGAGACCTCGCGGCCGTCGATCTCGCGGGCGAGATCGAACAGGTTGGAGATGCCCCGCACCAGCTCGGGGTTGCCGATGCGGCCCATGAAGCTGTTGCCGGTCGGCGCGCGCGCGGCGAACTCGTCGCTGGTGAACGGCGTCTGCCAGACCTGCATCGGATGGATCCGGGTCGGCGCCTCGCCCTCGGCGTGGAACAAGACCATGCGCCCGTCCGCCAGGATCGCGTAGCCGTGGCCGAACACCGGGTTCTGCAGCGCGCGCTGGATCGTGTTGTAGACGAACAGCGCCGAGCGCCCGGCCTCGCGGTCGTAGAAGACGTACATGACGTCCTCGCCGTTGGGCGAGCGGATCGCGCGCTTGAACTGCATGCCGTCCATCTGCGCGTCGAAGGCCTTGTGCTCGCCGCTCTGCAGGTAGTAGCCGCCGGGGAAGATGATCCCGTGGTCCTCGGGCAGTTGCACGCAGGCCTGGACGATGGCGTCGTTGCGCACGATCGTGCCGGTCAGCGTGTTGTAGATCAGCCCCCGCCAGGCCTGCTCGCGGTAGGGCAGCACCTTGAGCAGGATCAGCGAGCCGACCTTCGCGAAGTCGAACGTCGCATCGTCGATCGACTGCGTGCGGTCCTCGACCGCCTCGGCGTAGATCCCCTGCCCGGTCTGGGTGTTGTTCTCGACCTTGACGGTCAGGTCGCCCCCGGTGGTCTCGACGAAGATCGTGTCGAGGATGTTGAGGTGCGGGTGGCGCCCATCGACCGCCAGTTCGCGCGTCGCGCGGGTCCACTCGAAGTCGAACGGCGGCGGCAGCGCGATGTCGCGCTCGCCGCGCGAATCCAGGTAAGTCAGTTCGCCGGTGTTGGCGATCTGCCACCGGAACACGCGCACGTCGGTGCTGCGCTCGCCGATCTGGAACGCGGCCAGCAGCCGGCCCTCGCGCACGATCAGCTGCAGCAGCCGGGCGTGCTTGTAGTAGGCGTAGAGCTCGCCGAAGTCGCGGACGAAGCCGGCGTCGCCGAGGAAGCTGCCGGCAGGATCGACCGGCACCACGTCGTAGCCGTCGGCCTCCTCGGTCAGGCGGTAGAGCGCGAAGACGTCCTCGACGCGGGTCTGGGTACGCAGGCCGATGTAGACGTTGTAGCCGAACAGCAGGTGGTCGCCGAGCACCTGGACGATGTCGCGGCCGACGCAGTTGTTCTCGGTGCGGATGCGGAAGCGTCCGACGACCTCCATGCGGCTGTCGCCGAACTCCTGCAGCCGGCGCGCGTTGAGCGCCTCGGCCAGCGCGCGCAGGCGCGCGCCCTGCTCGGCCAGCCGCCGCCGCAGCACCTCGTAGGCGCCGCCCTGGGCGACCGCCTCGTCGACGTGGCTGGCCGTCGTGGGCGTCTGCTGCGCGGCGTCGGGCGTGGGTTCTGACATCGGCGGCTCATCCTGCGCTGGAGCGGGCACGCGCTGGGGCGTGCCCGGTAGATCGCGGCGCGTCGCCGGCCGGACCGGCGACCGCCTCGGGGTCGCGTCGACGCGCTGCGAGGCGCGCGCGCGCCGCTCAGGCCGCGCCGTCCTCGACGAGCGCGCGGCGGTCGGTGTCGGCGCCGTTGGCGGCGACGCCCAGGTAACGCTGCATCAGGTCCTGGACGATCGGACTCTTGCCGGCCAGGCCCTCGATCGACCGGCCCAGCGACACCGCCTTGACCAGGTTCTCGAACATGCCGCCGTCGCCGCCGACCAGGTCGATGTCGGCGTTGCGCAGCGCGCTGGCGATGACCTCGGCGTTCTCGCGCGAGATGTCCTTGCCCGCCTCGATCGACGCCAGCGCCTGCCGAAGGCCGGTGTCGAGCGCCATGCGGAACTCCTCGTGGCCGCGCGCGGTGTCGCTGAGCGCGTCGATCGCCTGGAACTTCTGCGTCAGGCCCTCGGCCTCGGCCGACAGCTTCTTCTGCACCACGGTCGCCTCGGCGCTGCCGATCGACTCGACTGCCTCGGCCTTCGCGCGTCCCATCTGCGACTCGCCCTGGGCCTGCGCCGACAGCGTCTCGGCCAGCACCTTGGCCTCGGCGGTGCCCTGCCGGAGGTTGGCATCGGCCTTGGCCTCGATGACGCGCGCCTCGGCGACGCCGACCTTCTCGATCGCGACCGCACCGGCCTCCTGCACCTGCGCCTCGGCCAGGCCCGGCGCGGCGCGTTCGGCGCGCACGCCCTCGGCCAGCAGCTTCTTGGCCTCGGCCTGCTTGCCGGCGGCCTCGAAGTCGGCCTGCGCGAGCGTGGTGACCTCGACCGCCTTGTGGCGGGCGGCGGTCTCGCGCGCCTCGGCCTCCTTGACCTGACGCACCAGCGCTTCCTGTGCCTTGGCCTCGGCATCGAGGATCGTGACCTGCTTGAGGCGGTCGGCCTCGGAGACCTCGCGCACTTCCTTGATCCGCTCCTCCTCCTGCGCGACGGTCTTGTCGATCGCGATGCGCTCGCGGGTGATGTTGGCCACGTCCATCCGGCCCTGCTCGACGACCTTGTCGCGCTCCACGCCCTGCAGCTGCACCTCGCGGTCGGTCGTGACCTGCTCGAGCTGGCGCGCGCGCTCGACGCGCTCGGCCTCGATCGCGACCGCGCGCTGGCGGTTCTGCGTCGCCACCTCGACCTCGCGCAAGCGGTTCTCCTCGCGGATGTCGATCAGTTGCTGGGCCTCGATGCGCGCGTTCTCGGCGATCTGGCGCTGCTCCTCCTGCACCTTCGCGGTCTCGGCCTCCTCGCGCGCGCGGATCGTCTCGATCTCGCGCTGCTGGCGCGCCTCGGCCTCGGCCTGCTGGCGCTCGAGCGACAGCGTCGCCTCGCGCGTCTCGACGTTCTTCTTGGTGATCGCCAGCCGTTCGTTCTGCTCGAGCTCGTTGGTGACCACGTTCTGCGAAGCGGTCAGCTCGGTGATCTTGCGGATGCCCTCGGCGTCGAGGATGTTGTGCGGATCGAGCACGCTCTTGGGCGTCTGCTCGAGGTAGTCGATCGCCACGTCCTCGAGCACGTAGCCGTTGAGGTCGTTGCCGATGACCGCGATGATCTCGTCGCGGAACTCCTGGCGCTTCTCGAACAGGTCGGTGAAGTCGAACTTCTTGCCGACGGTCTTGAGCGCCTCGGAGAACTTGGCGTTGAACAGCTCGTCGACCGCGTGCTTGTCCGAGGCCCGGTCGGCGCCGAGCGCCTTGGCCACGCGCAGCACGTCGGCCTGGGTCTCGTTGACGCGCAGGTAGAACGCCACCGCGATGTCGGCCCGCATGTTGTCGCGGCAGATCAGCCCTTCCTTGCCGCGACGGTCGATCTGCAGCGTGATCAGGCTGATCTTCATCAGTTCGGCGCGATAGAGCACCGGGATGATCAGCGCGCCGGTGAAGCGCACCTTGGGCTGCGCGCTCATGTCGTTGACGATCAGCGCGGTGCCCTGGTCGACCTTCTTGTAGAAGGCCTTGAACAGGCCGGCCGCGCCGAGCAGCACGACCACGACGATGCCGAGGCCGATCAGGAACGGGGCGAGCGTGGCGACACTCATCGGGGGTTTCTCCTTCGCTTGGGGCCCGCGTCCCGCGGACCGTACGGTTCAGATGTGACGGTAATCGGCTTCGGGCACGACCCGGTAGCAATGCCCGGCGGCGTCGAACTCGACGAGCACCACGCGCTCGCCGCGGTTGAGGACGTGCGCGCCGTCGGCGCGCACCTGCAGCACGAGTCCGGCGCCCCCGTCGTCGACGTCGGCCATGCCGGCGGTCGCCGACACCGTCGGCGTGCGCACCACCGCGACCCGCCCCAGCAGCGACGGTGGCTCGGCGGGCTGCAGCGTCAGCAGCCAGCGCCGCAACGGCCGCAGCGCGACGGTGGTCAGCAGCGCGGCAGGCACCAGCGCCAGCACCGCGACCAGCGTGCCCAGCGTCCAGCGCAGCCAGCCCCACGACGGCGGAAGCAGGAACAGATGGACGAAGTAGGTGCAGAACCAGCCGAAGAACACCACCAGCGTGAGCACCAGCATCAGCGGCAGCCGGTCCAGCCCCAGCCGCCCGAGCACGCCGGCCAGCCCGTGCGCGTCCGCGCCGTCGGGCAGGTCCAGATCGACATCGAGGTCGATGCCGCCGATGTCCACCAGCCCCAGCGCGGCGAGCAGCCAGTAGATCGCGCACACGCCCAGCAGCACGCTGTAGACCAGCGTGGGGTATCCGAGCGCGGTGGCCACGAATTCGGGCATGTCGGCGAAGCACTCCTGTGTCCGGTCGGCCGGCGCTCCCCGCGCTGGCCGCTCCCGCCGGACGTCCGGTCCGGTGGGCCCGTCATCATGCCAGCCCACGCACCGACTTCGTCAAGCCGGCGCCGGCAAGGCCACGACCGCCCCGGGTGCGCAGGCGCACAGGCGCACGCCCGGCGACGGCGCGACCGGCAGGCCGCCGGCGAAGGCGGTGAACGCCGGCAGCAGCCCGGCATCGCGCGCGAACACGAACGCCGGCAGACGCGGCAGGCCCGGCAGGCGCACGACCGGATGCAGGTGGCCGCCGAGCCGGTAGCCCGCGGCATCGGCGGCGACGGCATCGTCGACGTCGTGCACGAACACGAACGGCGGCTCGTGCAGCAGCGCGCCGTGCAGGCGCAGACCCAGCGTACGGGCCAGTTCGGGCGCGGCACGCAGCGCACGGTCGTGGTTGCCGCCGACCAGCTCGACCGAAATCGCGACGTGACGCGCCCGCCATGCCTGCCAGGCCGCGCGCCACGGCGCGTCGCGCGCACCGGCGTGCAGCAGGTCGCCCAGCACCAGCAGCCGCGTCGCACCACTGGCCTCGACCAGCGCATCGAGCCGCGCGAGATCGTGCTCGGTGCCGCCGCGCGGCAACGCGATGCCGGCCTGGCGGAAATGATGTGCCTTGCCCAGGTGCACGTCGGCGACCACCAGCGTGCGCAGCCGCGGCCACGACAGCGCGCGCCCGGGGTGCAGCCGCAGCGACTCGCCGGCGACCGCGATCTCCAGTGCGCCGTCAGCCACGGTTGCGCCGCTCCAGCTGCGCGGCGGCACGTTGCACGCGCGTGCGCCAGTCCTCGGTACTGAGCTGGCCGCGCATCGATTCGGCCCACAGCGGGAACGACAGCGGGGTGAACGTCCGCAGCGGATGCAGGTCGAGCGAGCGGGCGCTGCAGTCCTCGAGCGTGGTGCGCAGCTGCACCACGTCCAGCTGCGCGGCGAACACCTCGCGCTCGGCCAGCGCCAGCAGCATGTGGTCCGGGTCGTGCCGGCGCAGCACGTCGAACAGCAGGCCGCTGGAGGCCTGCAGCTGGCGCATCGAGCGCGGCGCCCGCCCCGGCAGCGACGGCGGCAGCAGGCCGGCGACGCGCGCGATGTCGCGGAACTGGCGGCGCGCGAGCTCGGCCAGGTTCAGGCTCTCGCGCAGGTCGTCGATCAGCGAATCGGGCGAGAGCATCGCCTCGACATCGAGCGCATCGAGCTCGACGTCCTGCGCCGGCGACAGCACCAGCCCGTAGTCGTTGGCGGCGAACGAGAAGCTGTTGGCGCGCAGGCGGCCCCAGCGCAGCGCCAGCAAGGCGGCCAAGCCCTCGTGCACCTGCCGCCCGGCGAACGGAAACACGAACAGGTGCCGGGCGCCGCGCGCGCGGATCCATTCCACCAGCAGGCGGCCGGGCGCGGGCAGCGCCGACAACCGTTGCTGCAGGTCGAGCAGCCGCCCGATCGCGCGCAGCCCGGGCGCATCGCGCGGGCCGGCGAACAGGCGCTCGACCTCGTGCGCCAGCGTGCCCGACAGCGACATGCGCCCGCCCTGCCACTTGGGCACCGTGCCGCTGCCGGCCTTGGCGACGCGCACGTAGGCGGTCATGTCCTCGAGCCGCACCAGCTCCAGCGTGCGGCCGGCGAACTGGAACCGGTCGCGCGGCCGCAGCCGCCCGACGAAGCTTTCCTCGACCGAGCCCAGGCCGCCGCCACGCAGCAGCTTCACGCGCACCGCCTCGTCGCTGGCGATCGTCCCGATCGACAGCCGGTGGCGCAGCGCGATGCGCCGGTCCTCGACGCGGTACACGCCGTCATCGCCGCGCACCACGCGCCGGAAGTCCGGATAGTGCGCCAGCGCCGCGCCGCCCTGGACGATGAAGTCGAGCACCGCGCGCCAGGCCAGCGGGTCCAGCGTGCGGAAGGCGTGCGTGCCGCGGACCTCGTCGAACAGCGCGTCGGCGTCGAACCCGCCGCCCAGCGCCAGCGTCACGCAGTGCTGGGCCAGCACGTCGAGACTGAGCACCGGCGGCGGCCGGGATTCGATCATGCCGGCGGCGACCGCGGCGCGGGCCGCGGCGTACTCCACCAGCTCCAGCGCGTGCGCCGGCACGCAGACCACGTGGCCGGCCTCGCCCGGGCGGTGGCGCGCACGTCCGGCGCGCTGCAGCAGCCGCGACACGCCTTTCGGGCTGCCGATCTGCAGGACCTGGTCGACGGCGGGGAAGTCGACGCCGAGGTCGAGACTGGACGTCGCGACGACGCAGCGCACGCTGCCCTCGCGCAGCCCCTGCTCGGCGGCCGCGCGCAGCTTGGGGTCGAGCGAGCCATGATGCAGCGCCAGCGTCTCGGGCGCCTCGGGCCACACCGCCGACAGCGCGCGGTGCCACAGTTCGGCCTGCGAGCGGGTGTTGGCGAACAGCAGGCTGGTGCGCTCGGCCATCAGGCGTTCGAGCACGCGCGGCAGCTGCGCCATCCCCAGGTGGCCGGCCCACGGGAAGCGCTCGTCCTCGCCGGGCAGCAGCGTGTCGAGCGTGAAGCGCTTGGGCGCGACGCCCGCGACCACCTGCGCCTGCGGGCAGTGCGGCAGCAACGCGTCGCGTGCCTGGTCGAGGTTGCCGAGCGTCGCCGACACGCCCCAGATGCGCAGCGCCGGATTGAGCCGGCGCAGTCGCGCCAGCGCCAGCTGCAGCAGCACGCCGCGCTTGTTGCCGAGCAGCTCGTGCCATTCGTCGACGACCACGCAGCGCACCGACGCCAGCAGCGGCGCGGTGTCGGCGTAGGACAGCAGCAGCGACAGCGATTCAGGCGTGGTCACCAGCACCTCGACCTGGCCGCTGCGTGCCAGGCGCCGGTCGCGCGCGCTGGCGTCGCCGGTGCGCATCGCAACGGTCCAGTCCAGCCCGAGCGCCTCGATCGGCGCACGCAACGCGCGCACGGTGTCGACGGCGAGCGCGCGCAGCGGGGTGATCCACAGCAGTTGCAGGGTCCGCCCCGAAGTACGACGCGGCGTCTTCGACCCGTCGGGGGCGTGCGCCTGCGCATGATCGACATCCGCGTGCACCTGCCCATCGTGGACGCGCGCCTGCGCGCGACGGGGGCTGGTCGCCACGGCCCGATCGCGCGCGAGCGCGCTTCTACGCTCGGCGAGCGCTTCGAGCAGCGGGCCCCCGAACGCGGCCAGCGTCTTGCCGCTGCCGGTCGGCGTCTGCAGCAGGCCGGACTCGCCGGCGAGATACCGGCGCCAGACCTCGCGCTGGAACGGCGCGGGGCGCCAACCCTGCGCAGCGAACCACGCGCGCAGCGGCGCGTCGGGACCGCGCAGGCGCGTCATGGCCGGATCGCGTGGTGCGTCATCGCCGGGCGCCATCGCGATCATGACCGGGCCCCGTGGCGGGTCATGCCCCCCGCTCTGTAGGAGCGCGCTTGCGCGCGATGGGCATTCACGCGCAACACCCGATCGCGCGCGAGCGCGCTCCTACGGGGCTCTCTGCCCTCACCGCGCGAGCGCCTGCAGCGTCTCGAGCCGGTCGGCGTCGGCGATCGCCTTGTCGCGGCGCCAGCGCAGGATCCTCGGGAAGCGCACGGCGATGCCGGACTTGTGCCGGCTCGAACGGTTGACCGCCTCGAAGCCCAGTTCGAACACGTGGTGCGCGGTGACCGAGCGCACCGGGCCGAAGCGCTCGAGGGTGTGCGCGCGGATCCACTTGTCGAGCGCGAGGATCTCGCGGTCGTCGAGTCCGGAGTAGGCCTTGGCGACCGGCACCAGTGCATCGCCGTCCCACAGCGCGAACGTATAGTCGGTGTAGAGCGTGCTGCGCCGGCCGTGGCCGGCCTGGGCGTAGATCAGCACCGCGTCGATGGTCAGCGGGTCGATCTTCCATTTCCACCAGTCGCCGCGCCGCCGGCCGACCTGGTAGCGGGCATCGGCGCGCTTGAGCATCAGGCCCTCGACGCCGCGCGCGCGGGCATCGGCGCGCAGTGCGGCCGCCTGCGCCCAGTCGGCGGCGTCCACGCGCGGGGAGAGCACGATGCGCGGGTCCTCGTGCTCGGCGACCAGCGTCTCGAGCATCGCGCGCCGCTCGGCCTGCGGCCGGTCGCGCCAGTCCTCGCCGTCGAGCTCGAGCAGGTCGTAGACCTGCACGCGCACCGGGGTGTCGGCGAGCGTCTTGGGGCCCGGCTTGCGACGCTGGATGCGGGTCTGCAGCGCGGTGAAAGGCATCGGCGCGGGATCGCCCGGCCGCCAGGCCAGCAACTCGCCGTCGAACACGCAGTCGCGCGGCAGCGTCAACGCCGCGGCCTCGATCTCCGGGAAGCGGCCGTCGAGGCGTTCTTCGCCACGCGACCACAGCGCGATGTCCGCGCCGCGCCGGATCAGCTGCAGGCGGATGCCGTCCCACTTCCATTCCAGCAGCCAGTCGTCGATCGGGCCGAGCGCGCGGGCGACCGCATCGGGATCGTTGGCGAGCGCGGGCGCCGAAGCGTCCATGCCGTCCTCACCATCCGCGCCCGCGTCGGCGGGCCCGGCGGCGTCCTCGCCCGCTGCCGCAGGCCGCAGCGCCTGCTCCAGCGGCGAGGCCAGGAAGAACGGATACGGCTGGCGACGGTCGCCGGGCAGTTCGTCGGGCGAGAGCAGGTCGCGCAGGAAGGCCGCGCTCGGCGTCCAGCTGCCGAGCATGCGCTGGGCGATGCGCGCGATGTCCAGGCCGCTCATCTCCGCCAACGCCTGCTGCACCAGCCGCTGGGACACGCCCACGCGCAGCGCGCCGGTCAGCAGCTTGTTGAACACCAGGCGCTCGTCGAAGCACAGCGAGGCCCAGGCCTCGACCACCAGCGCCCGGCGGACCGCGGGATCGCGATTGGCGACCGGGATCAGCCGCCGTTCGATCCACTCCGCCAGCGACGCGTCCTCGGCCGGCACGGCCGGGTCGTCGAGCAGCAGCGCGAGCGTCTCGGCCAGGTCGCCGACCTGGTCGTAGCTGTCGTCGACCAGCCAGTCGGGCAGCTGCGCGGCCTCAGCGATCCACTCGCGCAGCTCGCGGGTGTTGGCGATGCGGCGGCCCGCGCCGGCGACCTTGCCGCCGGCCAGCAGGAACAACGCCCAGGCCGCGTCGTGCGGCGGCGCGTCGCGGAAATAGGCCACCAGCGCCGCGCGCTTGTCGAGCGTGGCGGTGCTGCGGTCGAGTTCCCGGTACAGGCGGGCGAAGCGCCTCATGCGCGCGTCCCCGGGTGCCGGCCGGTCATTCCTCGCCCCCGAAATCGGTGCGGAACGCCTCGGCCGCGATGCCGTCCTCGCGCAGTGCGCGGATGATCGCATCGGTGTTGCCGTGGGTCGCGATCACGCGCGTGGCGCCGGTCTCGCGGACGGTCCGCATCAGGTCGGGCCAGTCGGCGTGGTCGGAGACGATGAAGCCACGGTCGTAGTTGCGTCGGCGGCGGTTGCCGCGGATGCGCATCCAGCCCGACGCGAAGCCCTGCTGCGCGCGGCGGAACCGGCGCATCCACGCGCTGCCGGCCGCAGACGGCGGCGCGATGACCAGCTGGCCGGCGAAGTCCGCGCCGCGGTCGGTCTCGGCGACCGGCCGCGTGTCGAGCATCGCGATGCCGGCGCGCCGGTAGACCTCCACGCCGGCTGCGACCGCGCCGTGCAGCAGCGCCGGCCGGTCGGTATGCGCCGCCAGCTCGGCCAGCACGCGCTGCGCCTTGCCCAGCGCGTAGCAGAACAGCACCGCCGCCTCGCCGCGCGCCTCGCACTGCGCGCGCCACTGTTCGATCTCGCGCGCGACCTCCGCGGTGTCGGGCCAGCGGTAGACCGGCAGGCCGAACGTGGCCTCGGTGATGAAGGTGTCGCAGCGCACGACCTCGAACGGCGCGCAGGTCGGGTCGTGCTGGCGCTTGTAGTCGCCCGACGCCACCCAGACCTCGCCGTCGACCTCCACGCGCACCTGGGCCGAGCCGAGCACGTGGCCGGCCGGATGCAGCGAAACGGTCGCCGCGCCCATCCCGAACGGCTCGCCGTACTCGTGCGCGGCGTAGATCTGCTCGCCCAGGCGCCATTCGAGGATCGGCAGCCCGGCGCGCGTGGTGTGGTAGGCGCCCATGCCGGTGCGCGCATGGTCGCCGTGGCCGTGGGTGATCACCGCACGCGGCACCGGCCGCCACGGATCGATGTGGAAGTCGCCCGCCGGGCAGTACAGGCCTTCGGGGCGCAGCTGGATCAGGTCGTCGGGCCGCCGCTGCGCGGTGCGGGCGGCGGGAGACGGGTGCGAGGCGGCCATGCCGGCAGTCTGGTTCGGCCGCCGTGCACGCGGTGCCAAGCCGCCGCGCCCCTTCCGCTCAGTCCGGCCCGTCGCCAAGCCCGCCGCCCTGGTGGACGGGACGCCAGCTGTGGGCCAGCGCGTCGGCCAGCATCTCGCCGGTCAGCGGCTTGCGGAGGAACCCGTCGAAGCCGGCCGCGCGCGCCGCCGGCTCGGCCTCGGCGTCGGCACGCGCGGTCACCGCGACCAGCGGCCGGTCGAAGCCTTGTCCGCGCAGCATGCCGGCCAGCGTCAGGCCGTCGATGCCCGGCAGGTCCAGGTCCAGCAGCGCGATGTCGAACTCGCGCGTGCCGACCTCGGTCAGCGCGGCCAGGCCGTGCATCGCATGCGCCACCTGATGGCCCTGCGACTCGAGCAGGCCGCGGATCACGTCGGCGACGGTCTGGTCGTCCTCGACCAGCAGGACCACCAGCCCGACGGCCGCGGTGATGCGCTCGTGCCCGTCGAAGCGCGTGCGCCGGGGCGGGGTGACGACCTCGGCCAGCGGCAGCGCGACCGTGAAGCGGGTGCCTTCGCCCGGCGTGCTGTCGACCTCGATCCGGCCGCCCATCGCCAGCGACAGTTCCTGGCTGATCGCCAGGCCCAGCCCGCTGCCGCCGTAGCGCGCCGCGGTCCGGGCGCCCTCGGCCTGCTCGAAGCGCCGGAACAGCCGCCGGCGCTGCTCGGCGCTGAGGCCGGGCCCGGTGTCGCTGATCTGGAACGTGAGCCCGTCGGGCGCGCCCGCGATGCGCAGCCCGACCTGGCCGCTGTCGGTGAACTTGATCGCGTTGCCGATCAGGTTCAGCAGGATCTGCCGCACCCGCACCGCGTCGCCGTGCACCCACGCCGGCACGCCGTCGCCGAACGCGACGTCGAAGCCCAGCGCCTTGTGCCGGGCCATCGGCGCGCACAGCGACACGATGTCCTGGATCAGCGCATGCAGGTCGAACGGCTGCGGGTCGAGCTCGAGCTTGCCGGCCTCGATCCGCGCCAGGTCGAGCGCGTCGTTGACCAGCCGCATCAGGTGGTCGCCTGCGCGCCGGATCGATTCGGTGTAGCCGCGCTGCCGGTCGTCGAGCGGCGTGTCGAGCAGCAATTCGCTCATGCCCAGCACGCCGGTCATCGGTGTGCGCACCTCGTGGCCGAGCGTGGCCAGGAAGCGGCTCTTGGCCAGCGACGCCTGCTCGGCGAGCTCGCGCTGGCGCTCGGCCAGCTGCAGTTCCGCGCGGCGGCGCACGCGACGGCGGTAGGCCAGCGCGCCCCACACCGACAGCAGCACCACGACGCCGGCCAGCGCCGTCAGCGCCCACCAGGTCCGCCACCACGGCGGCAGCACGCGGAACCGCAGCTCGTGCATCGGCGCCGCGTTGCCGTAGGCGTCGCTGGCGCGGATGCGCAGCACGTAGCTGCCGGCGCGCAGGCCGGAGAACACGCGGTCGCCGCTCGCGCCCTGGTCGACCCAGCCGGTGTCCAGGCCGTCGAGCCAGGTCCAGTAGCGATTCGATCCCGGGTCGTCGTAGGCCAGCAGCCGGGCCGAGACGCGGAACTCGCGATCGTCGGGGAACAGCTCCGGTCGCGCGTCGTCGAGCCGGTGCCACAGGCCGTCGCGGCGGACCTCCAGCCCGAGCACGCGCAGCTTCGGCTCCTCGGCGCGCCCGGTTTCCTCGGACGCGGTGTTGATAATCGCCACCGAATCGACCGCCGTGCCGGCCGCGAGCAGCCCGCCCCGGCTGACCGCGATCGAGCGGAACAGCATCTCCTGCGACGACAGGCCGTGTTCGCTGCCGTAGCGGCGCATCCGCCGGTCCTGCGGGTCCCAGCGGTAGAGGCCGCGCCGGGTCGAGACCCAGACCCGGCCGCGCACGTCCACCGCCAGCCCCATCGGCATCACTGCCGGCAACCCCTCGCGCGGGCCGATCCGCTCCTGCCGCGCCCATGCGCCGTCCTGGCGGCGCCACCGCTCGAGCCCGTCGCGGCCGGCCGCCCAGACGGTGTCCTCGCCCTGCGCGGCGACCGCGTAGTAGGGCTGCTCGCCGCTGACGATCACGAACCGGCGCGCCTGCGCATCGAAGTAGCCCAGTCCCGGCACCGACGCCGCCCATGCGGTGTTGTCGGGCGCCACGTCGAAGCCGTAGACGCCCTCGTGGACCAGCGGGTCGTCGCCAGCCTGCCACAGCAGGCGCCCGGTCTCGCCGTCGCGGTGCTCGACGCCGAACCCGCCCATGCTGCCGGTCCACAGCGTGCCGTCGGGCGCGGCGCGGACGATGTTGTAGCCCACCCCGTGCGCCACCGAGGTGCCCGGCTCGCCGACCCACTCGCTCAGCGTGCCGTCGCGCCCGTGGCGGAACAGGCCGCCAACATGGCCGATCCACAGCACGCCGCTGCGGGTCTCGGCCATGCCGAGGATGCGCTGGTTGGCCAGGCGCGCCCGCGCCGCGCCGTCGAGCCGGGAGACCTGCAGCGCCTGGTCGACGTGCTCGACGACGCCGGTCTCCGAGCCCAGCCACAGTCCGCCGTCGTTGGCCGGCGCGATCGTCGCGTAGCCGTGGCCCTGCAGCCCGCGCTCGCCGCGCACCAGTTCGGCCACGTGGCGCCAGTCCGAGCGCAGGAAGCCGACCCCCTCGCCGGGTGCGGAGGCCCACAGCGCACCATCGGACTGCAGGAACATCGCGCGTGCCGGGAACGGTCGCGACGCGTCGCGCCCGACCGGCACCGGCGTCGGGATGCCGTCCTCCGACAGCCGCCACAGGCCGCGGCGGGTGCCCAGCCAGTAGCCGCCGCGCGGGTCGGCGAGCATCGACAGCACGTTGTTGGGCCGGGCGAACATGCCCGACCACGGGCGCCAGTGCCACTGGCCGTCGCGCGTCCGCACGAACAGCCCGCGCGCGCTCGAGGCCCAGACCTCGTCGCCCATCGCCTGCACGTCGGTCACCGTCAGCGGAATGTCGCCGCCGGGCAGCGGCTCGCGCCACACGCGCCGGCCGTCGTAGCGGGCCAGGCCGGCCATCGTCGCGATCCACAGCGTGCCGTCGGCATCGAACGACAGGCTCACGACGTTGTCGCTGGGCAGCGTGCGCGGGTCGTCGGGATCGTGGCGCAGGTGCACGAGGCTGCCGTCGGCGCGCAGGCCGTAGACGCCGTCCGTGCCCAGGCCCATCCAGATCTCGCCCGGCCGGCTGGCGAAGTCCCACACATCGCCCAGCCGCGCGTCGGGATAGGCGTCGATGCGGTAGGGCCGGAAGCCGGCGCGGTCGCGTTCCATGACCGCGACCCCGCCCTCCTGCGCCGCCACCCACACCCGGTCCTCGTGATCGACGTGCAGCGCCTGCAGATGGTTGCCCGGGAACGCGTCGGCAGCCTCGGGATCGTGCTGCCAGACGATGAAGCCGTCGCCGTCGTAGCGGGCCAGGCCGTCGGCCGTGGCGATCCACACGAACCCGTCGCTGTCCTGTGCGATGCCGGTGACGTCGGACGTGGGCAGGCCGTCGGCGACGCCGAGCACGCGCAGGCGCGGCATTTCCGGCGTGGCGGCCAGACCGCTGCAGGCGAGCATCCAGATCAGCGCCAGAGCGGCGACACGTTTCCACATAGGCCCGACATCCCTTTCCGCGCGGCGTGCCCGCGGCGGTCGATGCTCGCAACGCATCGTCCCGGATGCAAGCCGGCCCGCGGCTGCGCGCCGGCGCGTTTCGTGCCTAGAATCCCCGCATGCCGCCCCGCGGCGACCGGACCACCACGACGATGCGACTGCCGCGCCGCCTGCTCGTCCCCTGCCTGCTGCTGGCGCTGGCCTGCGCGCCGGCGGCCGCGCGGCCTGTGCACTACGCGCTCGACCCGGTCCACACGCGGGTGATGCTGGAGATCGATCACGCCGGGCTGTCGAAGGCGATCGGCACGGTGTCGGGCAGCACCGGAACGCTGGTCTTCGATCCCGCGGACTGGTCGAGCGCGCGGGTCGAGGTCTCGATCCCGGTCGAGCGCGTCGGCTTCGGCGACGACAGGTGGAACAGCGCGACCCGCGCGCGCAACCTGCTCGATGCCGAGCGCCACCCGATGGCGACGTTCGTCTCCACCCGTATCGAGCCGATCGACGCGCACCGCGCGATCGTCCACGGCACGCTGACGCTGCGCGGGGTCGCCCGCGAGATCGCGCTCGACGCGACGTTCAACGCCGCCCGCCGCCATCCGATGCCGCCGTTCCGGCGCATGGTCGGCTTCTCGGCGACCACGCAGCTCTCGCGCGCGGACTTCGGCATCGACGCCTGGCCGTCGATGATCGGCGATGCCGTCGGCCTGCGGATCGAGCTCGAGGCGGTGCGCGACCGTGGCGCCGGGCGCGACGACGCGGACACCGACCTGGAGGCGGAGGCGCAGGGCGCCGGCGCCGAGGCCGACGCGCGCGACACAGGCGGCCCGCGATGACCCTGAGGAACGTCGACCGCTGGGGTCCGGTCAGCCAGTTGCTGCACTGGGCCGTCGTGCTGCTGATCCTGGCCACCGGCCTGATCGGCCTGCTGATGGGCGACATGCGCGCCAGTCCGGCCAAGGTGCAGGTCTACGCGCTGCACAAGTCGCTGGGGCTGACGATCCTGGCGCTGGCGATCCTGCGCCTGGGCTGGCGGCTGTTCGCGGGTGCGCCGCCGCCGGTGCCCGGCACCCCGCGCTGGCAGGACCGCATCGCCGCGCTCACGCACTGGCTGCTGTACGCGCTGCTGCTGGCGATCCCGCTCAGCGGCTGGACGTTCAACTCGGCCGCCGGCTATCCGCTGCAGTGGTTCGGCCTGTTCAACCTGCCCGCGCTGGTCGCGCGCAGCCAGGAGCTGCGAAACGCCGCCGGCCAGGCGCACGAGGTGCTGTTCTGGGCGCTGGTCGGTCTGGCCCTGCTGCACGTCGCCGCCGCGCTCTACCACCACGTGTTCCTGCGCGACGCCACGCTGACGCGGATGCTGCCGCGCCGCCGGCCGCGTTCCGCCTCCCCGACGCCCCTCCAGGACTGACCCCATGCCGCACGCCCCGCGTTTCCTGATCGCCGCCGCGCTCGCCGCCGCGCTGCCGCTGTCCGCCTCCGCCGCCGACTACGTCCAGGCCGCCGGCTCGTCGCTGGCCTTCGCCGGCAAATATCAGGGCGAGGTCTTCAGCGGCACATTCCCCGGCTTCCGCACCACGTTCGCGTTCGATCCGGCCGACCTGTCGGGCGCGCGGCTCGCGGTGACGATCCCGATCGCGACCGCGACCACCCGCAACGACGACTACGACGGGGAGATGCGCGGCCCGTCGTTCTTCGACGCCGCCCGCTTCGCCCAGGCCACGTACACCGCGACCCGGTTCCGCGACCTCGGCGAGGGCCGTTACGCCGCCGACGGCGAACTGGAACTGCGCGGCGTGCGCAAGCCGGTCACGCTGACCTTCACCTGGACCCCGGGCGCGCGGCCGCTGCTGTCGGGCAACGCGACCGTGCGCCGGCTGGACTTCGGCGTCGGCGGCGGCGAGTGGGCCGACACCGGCACGATCCCCGACGAGATCGCGGTCGCCACGCGGGTGTACCTCAGGCCGGCGGACTGACGCATCGGGCGCGCGTCGCCGGACCCGCCCGGCGACGTCGGCGCAGGCCGCGGCGCGGGGTCCGCTCCGCAGGTCAGTCCTGCGCTCGCGCGCCCAGCAGCCGGCCGACCGCCGCGGCGTCGAACGGCCAGTCCAGCTCGACCCCGAGCGCGGCGTCGCGCAGCACCGGCACGCGGATGCCGTAACGCGCTTCGAGGGTGTCGTCGCCGTCGATGAACACGCTGTCGAACGCGGGCGCCCGCGCCTGCGCCAGCACGTCGAGGGCGAGGTCGCACAGGTGGCAGTCGTCGCGCTGGTACAGGATCAGGACGGAGGCTGTCATGCGGCGTCGCGTCAGGCGTGGGACGGGGAGCGGCCCGTAGAATAGCGCGATGGCCGTCAGCACCTTCGACCTCTACAAGATCGGCATCGGGCCGAGTTCCTCGCACACGGTCGGGCCGATGCGCGCCGGTGCGCGCTTCGTCGCGCGCTGGCTCGCCGAGCCCGGCCGCCTGCACGAGGTCGTGCGCGTGCGCGCGGAGGTGTTCGGGTCGCTGGCGCTGACCGGTCGCGGCCACGGCACCGACAAGGCGCTGATGATGGGCCTGGAAGGCCACATGCCCAACCGCATCGACCCGGACATCATCCCCGACGCGCTGGCGCGCATCCGCGGCGAGCGCCGCCTGCGCCTGGGCGGCACGCACGAGATCGGCTTCGACGAGAAGCGCGACCTGGTCATGAACAAGCGCCAGAAGCTGCCGTTCCACACCAACGGCATGCGCTTCACCGCCTACGCGGCCGATGACGCGGTCATCGCCACGCGCGACTACTACTCGGTCGGCGGCGGTTTCGTCGTCAACCAGGACGAGGCGGCCGAGGACCGCATCGTCGCCGACACCACCCAGGTCCCCTACCCGTTCGCCAGCGGCGACGAACTGATCCGCCAGGCGCAGGACAGCGGGCTGGGCATCGCCCGGCTGATGCTGGAGAACGAGAAGGTCTGGCGCAGCGAGGCCGAGATCCTCGGCGGGCTGCGCGAGCTGTGGGCGGCGATGCAGTCGTGCGTGGCGCGCGGCATCCGCGAGGGCGGCACGCTGCCCGGCGGCCTGCACGTGGCGCGCCGCGCGCCGGCGCTGCACGCCGAACTGGCCGCCAAGCCCGAGGCGGCGATGCGCGACCCGCTGACCGTGCTCGACTGGGTCAACCTCTACGCGCTGGCGGTCAACGAGGAGAACGCCGCCGGCGGCCGCGTGGTCACCGCGCCGACCAACGGCGCGGCGGGCATCCTGCCCGCGGTGCTGCACTACTACGACCGCTTCATCCCCAACGCGAACGAGCAGGGGGTGTTCGACTTCCTGCTGACCGCGGCGGCCGTGGGCATCCTGTACAAGGAGAACGCCTCGATCTCCGGCGCCGAGGTCGGCTGCCAGGGCGAGGTCGGCGTCGCCTGCTCGATGGCCGCGGCCGGCCTGACCGCCGCGCTCGGCGGCACGCCCAGCCAGATCGAGAACGCCGCCGAGATCGGCATGGAGCACAACCTGGGCCTGACCTGCGACCCGATCGGCGGACTGGTGCAGATCCCGTGCATCGAGCGCAACGCGATGGGCGCGGTCAAGGCGATCAACGCCTCGCGCATGGCCTTCCGCGGCGACGGCAAGCACAAGGTCAGCCTCGACAAGGTCATCCGCACGATGCGCGAGACCGGTCGCGACATGCGCGACAAGTACAAGGAGACCTCGCGCGGCGGCCTGGCGGTGAACGTCATCGAGTGCTGAGTTGACCCGGGCCCGGTTCCGGAACGGAATTCAGACCAGACTGGATACGGAGCATGTCATGAAGACCTGGCAGGTCCAGGAAGCGAAGGCGCGCTTCAGCGAACTTCTGCGCGTCACTGTGGAGGATGGCCCGCAGATCGTCAGCCACGGCAGGCCGACGGCAGTCGTCGTTCCGATGGAACAGTGGCAACGGTTGCAGCAGCGGCCGCGGAGCCTGAAGGCGCTGCTGCAGGCGCCCGATGGGCCGGACGGCGTGATCCTGCCCCGGCGCGGCCGTCTGCGGCGGCACGACCCCGAGGCACTCGACTGACCGGCATGTTCCTGCTGGACACGAACGTCGTTTCGGAGTTGCGCAAGAACAGGCCGCACCGCGGCGTGCGGGCCTGGATCGAGCAGGCACCCGAGAGCGGGCTTTACCTGTCGGCAGTGACGATCGGAGAAATCCAGGCCGGCATCGAGATCAACCGCGACCTCGATCCGGGCAAGGCATCGGACATCCAGGCCTGGCTCGACGAACTGGCCGGCTCGTATGCCGTGCTGCCTGCCGATGCCGCGGTCTTCCGACAATGGGCACGGCTGATGCACGGCCGTTCCGATCATCATCTCGAGGACGGATTGATCGGCGCGACCGCCCTCGTCCACGGGCTCACCGTCGTCACGCGGAATCTCAAGGATTTCCGCCCCTTGGGCGTGCCGCTGCTCGACCCCTTCGCCTATCGAGGATGAGGCCGTCTCGGTGACGGCCATCAGCGCCGTACGCCGATACCGGCGAAGAAACGGCGCGCCGCGGTCGCGGCACGCCGTCCCGGGACATACGCCGATCAGGCGCGGATCGACAGCGTCAGGCTGAACTGCCAGGGCATCGGCTGGGCCACCGGCTCGGGGGCCCGGTTCGGGTTGTCGCTGCCCAGCGACAGGCCGCCGTCGAAGCTGATCGACATCAGGCCGGTGAAGAACGAGAAGATCTCGGCGAAGTGCGCCAGGAAATCCGGGCCGCCGTTCTTCAGCTCGTCGGTCGCGTTGATGAAGGCCTGGTCGACGTTCTGGATGTTGCCGTTCTGGTCGACGGCGATGAAGCCGCTGCCGTTCTCGTTCTCCAGCAGCACGTTGCCGTCGCGCACCGCCGCGTCCAGCACGCGGCCGCCGCCGGCGAACTCCTGGAACGACAGGTCGCCGTGGGTGTTGCTGTCGACACCGGAGATCTGCACGCCGTAGTCGCCGTCGGTGATGGTCACCACCGAGGCCACCGTCGCGCCGTTGCCGCCCTTGTCCCACGGCGTCGTCTCGATCGTGACCTTGGTGCCGTCGTCGAGCTGGAACGTGGTCTGGCCCCAGAAGTCGAACGCGTGCTTGCCGTCGATCTCGACGTGGGGATCGCCCCAGATCCGGTAGTTCTCGCCGGTGTTCTTGTTGAACACGATCACCTCGTCGTTGTCGCCGGCGGTGATGCGGTAGTTGTCGTTCTCGAACTGCACGCGCCCGTCGCCGGTGCGCTGGGTGCTGGCCGAGCTCTGCACCGACGGCAGCTGGCCACTGATGTTCAGCGAGACGGACAGGCTCAAGGACGGATCGGACATGGCGGAGACCCCTGTTGTTGGAATGGAAACTGAATGACGCCATTCCAGCGCGCGGTCCGGCTCCGCGCCATCGGGGCGGACCCCATCTAGGGTTCGCCCCAGCCCCGCAGCTCAGCGCTGCACGCAGCCCAGCACGTCGTCGAGCAGCGCGGCCGCGGTGACCTCGGCCCCCGCACCCGGCCCCTGGACGACCAGCGGCTGCTCGAGATAGCGGTCGCTGTGGATCGCGACGCGGTTGTCGGTATCGCCTCCGGCGCACAGCGGATGATGCGCCGGCAGCGCGCGCAGGCCGACGCTGGCCCCGCCGAGCGCGTCGAAGCGGCCCACGAAGCGCAGCCGCAGACCCTCGGCCGATGCCGCGGCCCAGCGCGCCGCAAGCGCCGCATCGAGTCCGCCGAGCCCCGTATCGACTTCCTCGGCGCCGCAGCCGGCCAGGGCGGCCGGAACCAGGGATTCGACCGCGACCTGGTGCGCGGACAGCGGCAGGCCCGCCGCGCGGGCCAGGATCAGCAGCTTGCGACGCACGTCCTCGCCCGACAGGTCGACGCGCGGATCGGGTTCGGTGAAGCCCGCGGCCCGGGCCTCGCGCACCAGGGCCGAGAACGGGCGACTGCCGTCGTAATGCGAGAACAGCCAGGCCAGCGAGCCCGACAGCACGCCCTCGACCGCATGGATGCGGTCGCCGCCGGCGACCAGCGCGCGCAGGCTGCGCAGCAACGGCAGGCCCGCGCCGACCGTCGCGCTGTCGCCGTAGCGTCCGCCGCCCTCGGCGCCCCCCGCCTCGGCGATCGCCTGCGCGCGGCCGAGCTCGCCGCCGGTGCCCAGTTTGTTGGCGGTGACCACGTGGATCCCGCGCGCGAGCCATTCGGGGTGCCAGTCGGCGACGGTCTCGCTGGCGGTCGCGTCGACCACGATGTCGCCCGGCCGCGGGCTCTCGCCCTCGGCCCACGGCGGGAAGCCGGCGCGCCGGATCGCCGCCGCGCGTACCTGGTCGAGCACTGCGGCCGGGTCGCCGTCGCAGGCGATCTGCGTGCGCGAGTTGCAGATCCACGACACCGCCGGCAACGCCACGCCCTGTGCGGCCAGGCGCTGGTAGCGCCCGACGAAGGCGCTGCCGACGGTGCCGGTGCCCAGCAACGCGAGCCGGGTGGGCTGCGGCTGCGGCCGACGCGCACGGCGCAGGGCCACGACCGCGCTCATGCGTCGGCTCCGGCGCGGATCGCGGGCGTCTCACCCGCCACGTCCGCCGCGCGCTCGAGCGCCGCGCGCAGGTCGGCGACCAGGTCGTCGAGCGCCTCGATCCCGACCGACAACCGCAGCAGCCCGTCGGAAATGCCGGCCGCCGCGCGCGCCTCGGCGCGCATCGCGGCATGCGTCATCGTCGCCGGATGCGCGACCAGGCTTTCCACGCCGCCCAGCGACTCGGCCAGCGTGAAGTACTGCAGGCCCTCGACGAACGCGCGCACCGCCGCGCGCGGGTCGCGGCCGGCGAGCTCGAACGACAGCATCGCGCCGAAGCCCGACTGCTGCCGCGCGGCGACCGCGTGGCCGGGGTGTGAGGCCAGGCCCGGGTAGTGCACCCGCGCCACGGCCGGATGCGCGTCCAGCAGATCGACGATGCCCGCGGTGTTCTCCTGGTGGACGCGCAGGCGCGCGTCGAGCGTCCGCAGTCCGCGCAGGGTCAGGAAGCTGTCGAACGGCGAGCCGGTGATGCCCAGCGCGTTCGCCCACCACGCCAGTTGCGCGTGCACCTCGGCATCGCGCGCGACGACCGCGCCGCCGACGACGTCGCTGTGGCCGTTGATGTACTTGGTCGTCGAGTGCAGCACCACGTCGGCGCCGAACGCGATCGGCCGCTGCAGCGCGGGCGACAGGAAGGTGTTGTCGACCACCGTCAGCGCACCGGCGCGCTGCGCGGCCTCGATGACGAAGCGCAGATCGGTGATGCGCAGCAGCGGGTTGGACGGGGTCTCGATCAGCACCAGCTTCGGCCCGCGCGCGAGCGCGTCGGCCAGCGAGCGCGGGTCGGTGAGGTCGGCGGTGACCAATTCGAAATGGCCCTTGCGCGCCAGCGCGTCGAACAGCCGCCAACTGCCGCCGTAGGCGTCGTGCGGCACGACCAGCCGGTCGCCGGGCTGCAGCAGGGCGTTGAGCACCAGCGTGATCGCGGCCATGCCGGTCGGCGTGACCACCGCACCGGCACCGCCCTCGAGCCCGGCCAGCGCCTCGCCGAGCAGATCGCGGGTGGGATTGCCGCTGCGCGTGTAGTCGTACTCGCGCTTGCGCTCGAAGCCCTCGAAGCTGAAGTTGCTCGACAGCACGATCGGCGGCGTCACCGCGCCGTAGGCCGGGTCGCGGTCGATGCCGGCGCGCACCGCGCGCGTGCCCGGACGGCACGCGGCCGGGTCGAAGGACGGGCTCTGGATGCTCATGCGGGATCTCCGTGGTCGGTGTCGCGCAGCGCGACGGCCAGGATGGCGTCGATGCGGTCGGTTTCCTTGAGGAAGGCGTCGTGGCCGTAGGGCGAGCGCAGCACGCGCAGCCGGCCGTTCGGGCCGAGGCCCTCGAGCAGCGTCACCGCGTCGGCCAGCGGCACGATCCGGTCGCCCTCGACCGCGACGACCGTGGTCGGCACCCGGACCTGCGCCGGCGCGATGCGGTGCAGGTCGATCGATTCCGACAGCCGCAGCCACGCGGCGACCGGCGTGCGGGCGACGTAGCGCGCGCCGGCGGCGTCGAGATAGTCCTCGGCCGCCACGCGTACGCGGCCGTTGACGACCTCGGGCGCGGCATCGAAGCGTTCGGCGAACTCCTCGGGCGTGCGATAGCTGAGCATCGCGAACTGCCGCGCCAGCGACAGGCCCTGCGCATCGGCGCACTGCAACTGCCCCAGCGCGACGGTCTGCCGTTGCAGTGCGCGCCAGGCCGCGGCGTAGGGATGCGCGCGATGCGCGCCGCTGACCGCGACCAGCCGCCGGACGCGACCGCCGTGCCGCACCGCGAACTGTAGCCCGACCAGTGCGCCGTAGGAGTAGCCGACGAAGGCGTGCAGCACCGGGATGTCGAGCGCGTCGAGCAGCGCGGCGACCGCGTCGGCCTGGTCGGCGGTGTCGATCGGCGCGTCGAGCGCGCCGTCGGCGCCGACGAAGTCGAAGGCCAGCAGCTGCGAGCGCGCCGGGTCGAGCGCGCGGCCGTCGCCGACGAGCGCCTCGGCCCAGCCCGGCTCGGGATACGACGCGCTCGAAGCGACGTGGCGGTGCGCGGAGATCCCGCCGGCGACGAACACCACCGGCGCGCCGGGGGTCCCGCGCAGCTCGTAGCGCAGGCCGACATGCCGCAGGCCCGCGTGGCGCATCGGCAGCGCGACGTCGATGCGACCGCGCGACGCGCGGTCGCCGATCACGACGGATGTCGGTGCCGGTGCGGAAACGAAGGCCGGGTCGTGGCCGGCGTCGGAATGACGGGGAGCGGTGTCGACAAGACTCATGGCGATGTCCAGGTGGGAACGGACCATCGCGTCTTGCGGGGGATGCCGGAAGCCGCCGATTCGGCGGATGCGCCGCCCCGATGCCGAAGCGACGCATGACCATCTTCCGGTGGACGCGCAGGTCCCCGCAGGACTTGGCACCGCGACGGGGGTCCGCACGGTGCGCGGATCCCATCAGGTTGCCCCGGCATCAAAGGGCCTGTCCCTCCGCCGGTCTCGATGGATGTCGCGCAGGTTGCCAGCGCCTGCGCACGATGTCAATCGCTTCATCCGGATGCAGCGATGGATATCCGCAACAAGGCCGATCGGGCGTCGAGACCACGGGGCGAGCGACGCGCCGCCGCGCGACCGCCCGCATAATCCAGGGCATGCCCCGCCGATCGCAGCGCCTCCGCCCGCTCCCGTCCCCGGCGGGCCGCGCTGTCCACCGCAACGCGGCCTGCCGGGCCACCCTGGCCACGATCGCCGGCCTGCTGCTCGCGCTGCCGCCCGCAGCCGCGGGCCAGACGCCGTCGACCGGCGCATGGCCGGCGCCCGCGCCAGCGACCGCCCACGGCTCGGCGACGACGCCGGTCGTCCGCCTGCGCCGGCAGCCCGCCGCAGGGCGCGTCGGCATCGTCGCCGAGAACACGCTGGCCGGCCCGGTCGAGGTGTTGCTGACCGCCGACGGCCCGACGGTGGGCAGCGATCCGCCGCTCCCGGCGCGCGCGACCGTGCCCGCCCATGGCCGCACCGTCGTCGCCTGGCTGCCCGATGCCACCGGCGGCGCGGCCGCGCTGGCGCTGCGCGCCGTGCCCGGACACCCCGGCGCGCGTCCGCGCGACGTCGAGTACGCCTATCCGCTGCGCGGCGCTCCGGTTCGGATCGCCCAGGGCTTCGGGGGCGGCTTCAGCCACCGCCACGACGAACACCGGTATGCCGTGGACTTCGCGGTGGACGAGGGCACGCCGGTGCTGGCGGCGCGCGACGGCGTCGTCATGCAGGTCGAGGCCGACGTCTGGGGCAATGCGCGCACGGCCGCGGCGACCGACGACCCGGCCCGCGCGAATTTCGTCCGGGTGCTGCACGACGACGGCACGATGGCGCTGTACGCGCACCTGCAGCGCGGCGGCGTGATCGTCGCGCCGGGCGAGCGCGTGCGCCGCGGCGACATCCTCGGCTTCTCGGGCGACACCGGCGCCAGCACCGGCCCGCACCTGCACTTCGCGGTCCAGGCCAACCGCGGCCTGCGCCTGGAATCGCTGCCGTTCCGCATGTTCGGCCCCGGCGGTGTGCTGCGCTTCGCCGAGCCCGGGCCGGACTGACCCGGCCCGCCGCGTATAATCGCCGGCTTCCCGACACCTCGAGACCGCACGCGCGCGCGTGCGCCGCCCGCATGCCCGACGTCGCCACCGAAGCCGCCCGCCGCCGTACCTTCGCGATCATCTCGCACCCGGACGCCGGCAAGACCACCCTCACCGAGAAACTGCTGCTGTTCGGCGGCGCGATCCAGATGGCCGGTTCGGTCAAGGGCCGCAAGGCCGCCCGCCATGCGACCTCCGACTGGATGGCGCTGGAGAAGGAGCGCGGCATCTCGGTCACCAGTTCGGTGATGCAGTTCCCCTACGAGGGCCGCATCGTCAACCTGCTCGACACGCCCGGCCATGCCGACTTCGGCGAGGACACCTACCGGGTGCTCACCGCGGTCGACTCGGCGCTGATGGTCATCGACGTCGCCAAGGGCGTCGAGGAACGCACGATCAAGCTGATGGAGGTGTGCCGCATGCGCGACACGCCGATCATGACCTTCATCAACAAGCTCGACCGAGAGGGCAAGGACCCGGTCGAACTGCTCGACGAGGTCGAGCGCGTGCTCGGCATCCAGTGCGCACCGGTGACATGGCCGATCGGCATGGGCCAGCGCCTGAAGGGCGTCGTGCACCTGCTCACCGGTGAAGTGCACATCTACGAGCAGGGGCGCAACTTCACCCGTCAGGACTCGACGATCTTCCCCTCGCTCGACGCGCCCGGCCTCGCCGGGCGGATCGGCGAGAAGATGCTCGCCGACCTGCGCGACGAGCTGGAGCTGGTGCAGGGCGCCAGCCATCCGTTCGATCTCCAGGCCTACCGCGCGGGCCGGCAGACGCCGGTGTTCTTCGGCTCGGGCGTCAACAACTTCGGCGTGCAGCCGCTGCTCGACTTCTTCGTCGAACACGCGCCGCCGCCGCAGCCGCGCGCGACGACGACCCGCGTCGTGGCGCCGCAGGAGGACAAGCTGACCGGCTTCGTGTTCAAGATCCAGGCGAACATGGACCCGCAGCACCGCGACCGCGTGGCGTTCATGCGCGTGTGCTCGGGACGCTTCGCCGCCGGCATGAAGGCCTTCCACCCGCGCAGCGGCAAGGAGCTCAAGCTCGCCAACGCGCTGACCTTCATGGCCAGCGACCGCGAGATCGCCGCCGAGGCCTACCCGGGCGACGTGATCGGCATCCACAACCACGGCACGATCTCGATCGGCGACACCTTCACCGAAGGCGAGCCGATCGCCTTCACCGGCATCCCCAACTTCGCGCCCGAGCTGTTCCGCCGCGCGCGCCTGCGCGATCCGCTCAAGCTCAAGCAGCTGCAGAAGGGCCTGGCGCAGCTCAGCGAGGAGGGCGCGACGCAGTTCTTCAAGCCGATGATGAGCAACGACCTGATCCTGGGCGCCGTCGGCGTGCTGCAGTTCGACGTGGTGGCCTACCGGCTCAAGGACGAATACGGCGTCGACGCGATCTTCGAGCCGGTCCAGGTCTCGACCGCGCGGTGGATCCGCTGCGCGGACGCGAAGAAGCTCGAGGACTTCCGCGACAAGCATGCAGGCAACCTCGCCATCGACGCCGCCGACCAGCTGGTCTACCTCGCGCCGACCCGGGTGAACCTGCAGCTGGCCGAGGAACGCGCGCCCGGCGTCGAGTTCCTGGCCACGCGCGAGCACGCGCACGCGATGCCGGCCGCCTGACGGGCGCCGCCGCGTCGCGGTCTGACAGGACCGCGGCGCGGGGTCATAATCCGGCCGGTCCCTCCCCCGTCGGACGCACGTCATGACCACCCCTGCCCTTTCGCTGCGCGAGAAGCGCGAGGAATTCGCGAGCGCGCTGACCCATGGCCTGGGCGCCACCGCCGCGCTGGCCGCCGGCGCGGTGCTGATCACGCTGGCCGCGCTGTTCGGCAACGGCTGGCAGCTCGGCGCCTCGATCGTCTTCGGCGTCACGCTGCTGCTGCTCTACCTGGCCTCCACGCTGTACCACGCCGTCCACCACCCGGTCCTCAAGGGCCGGCTGAAGGTGTTCGACCACTGCGCGATCTATCTGCTGATCGCCGGCACCTACACGCCGTTCACGCTGATCGGGCTGCGCGGCACGCTCGGCTGGTGGCTGTTCGGCACGATCTGGACGCTGGCGCTGGCCGGCGTGGTCTTCAAGCTGTTCTACACCGGCCGCTTCCGTGGGCTGTCGACCGCGATCTACGTGGCGATGGGCTGGCTGGTGGTGATCGCGATCGGGCCGGTCGCCGCCGCGCTCGACACCTGGACCCTGAGCTGGATCGTTGCCGGCGGCGTCTTCTACACGCTCGGCACGTTCTTCTACATGCGCGACTCGATTCCGTACGCGCATGCGATCTGGCACCTGTTCTGCATCGCCGGCAGCGTGTGCCACTACGTCGCGGTACTGGCGCAGGTCGTGCCGTCGCCCTGAAGCGGCGCCGCGCCGCGCGCGTCACGGACTGAACGCACGACAACGGATTCACCCGGGCTTGATCGATCCGGCGGGATGGTGCCGCGTAAAAAGGACCCACCGCGATGACCGATTCCACGCCCACTGCCACGTCGCCGACGCGGCGCCCGCCTGCAGACCGCCTGCGCGGCGCGTTCGCCGGCCACCCGGTGCGCATCGTGCTGGCGGTCCTGGCGGTGCTGTTGCTGCTGCTGATCCTGCTGTGGGACTGGAACTGGTTCAAGGGCCCGGTCGAGCGCATCGTCAAGGCGCAGACCGGCCGCACATTGCAGATCGGCGGCGATCTCGACGTCGACCTGGGCCGGGTCACCACGGTTCGCGCCGACGCGCTGCGGTTCGCCAACGCCGACTGGGCCGAAGAACGCACCATGGCCGCGGCCGACCGGCTCGAGATCCAGGTCGAGGTGTTTCCGCTGCTACGCGGCAAGGTCCGCCTGCCGGAGATCCGCCTCGCCCAGCCGGTGCTCCTGCTGGAAACCAACCCCGAAGGCGGCAGCGGCAACTGGGATTTCGGCCTGGGTGGCGGCGATGGCGAACCGATGCAGATCCGGCGCCTGTGGGTCGACGACGGGCGTCTTCGCTTCGTCGACGCGCCGGGCCGGACCCGCATCGACGTACGCCTGGCCAGTCGCGAATCGCGTGCGGGCGCCGATGCGGCGCCCGCGATCGGCATCGAGGGCGACGGCCAGTGGAGCGGCAACCGGTTCACGCTCGAGGGCGTGGCCGAGTCCCCGCTGGCGCTGCAGGACGAGGACAAGCCCTACCACCTCGACATGCGCGCCGCCGCGGGCACGACGCGCGCGCATGTGCGCGGCAGCATCACCGCGCCGCTGGAGCTGCGCGACTTCGACCTGCAGTTCGCGCTGTCGGGCCAGAACCTCGAACACCTCTATCCGCTGGTCGGCGTCGCGATGCCCGACACTCCGCCCTACGCGCTCGACGGGCGCCTGACCCGGGACGGCCAGACCTGGCATTACGACGGCTTCACCGGCAAGGTCGGCCAGAGCGATCTGGGCGGCTCGGCCGCGATCACCGTCGGCGGCGACCGGCCGTTCCTGAAGGCCGACCTGGTCTCCAAGCGCCTGGACTTCGACGATCTGGCCGGCTTCGTCGGCGGCACCCCGGACGCGGAAGACGGCGAGCCGCTGGATCCCGAACTCGTGCAGCGCGAGCAGGCGCTGGCCGCGAAGGGCAAGGTGATTCCCGACACGCCCTACGAACTGGGCAAGCTGCGGGCGATGGATGCGGACGTGCGCCTGCGCGCGCATCGCATCAACGCGCCGAAGCTGCCGATCGACGACATGGACGCCCACCTCAAGCTCGAGGCCGGGCTGCTGCGCCTCGACCCGCTGAACTTCGGCGTCGCCGGCGGCAACATCCGCTCCACGATCCGGATGGACGCGCGCAACGACACGATCGATACCCGCCTGCAGGCCAGCATCCGCCGCGTCGACCTGGGCGGCCTGTTCCCCGACACCGCGCTCGCCAACCAGGCCGTCGGCAAGATCGGCGGCGACTTCAACCTGGCCGGCACCGGCAACTCGGTCGCCGCGATGCTCGGCAGCGCCAACGGCGACATCGCCGTCGGCATGGGGGCGGGGCGCGTCAGCAACATGCTCGTCGAGCTGGCCGGCATCGACATCTACGAGACCCTCAAGTACCTGATCGGCAAGGACAAGCAGATCCCGGTGCGCTGCGCGTTCGCCGATTTCGGCGTGCAGAAGGGCGTCATGGAAAGCCGTGCGCTCGCATTCGACACCAGCGACACGATCATCGTCGGCAGCGGCCGCATCGACCTGGGCGAGGAGGCGCTGGACATGGAGCTGCGTCCGCGGCCCAAGGACCGCAGCATCCTCGCGCTGCGCTCGCCGCTGGTCATCGGCGGCACGTTCGCCGACCCGAGCTTCCGTCCCGACATGGCGCGGCTGGGCCTGCGCGGCGCCGTCGCGCTGGCGCTGGGCTCGATCGCGCCGCCGGCCGCGCTGCTGGCGACCCTGGAACTGGGCGGCGGCGAGGACAGCGGCTGCGGCGGCGAATACGCGAAGTGAGGGTTCAGGCGCCGGCGATGCGGGACGCGTCCGCCGCGGGCGCGCCCACCGGCGCGCCCTGGCCGGCGGGGTGCCAGTCTCGGACGAAGTACAGCGGCCGCTGCTTGGACTCCTCGTACAGCCGGCCCAGGTATTCGCCGATCACGCCCAGCGCGACCAACTGCACTCCGCCCAGGAACAGGATCACCGCCATCATCGTCGGCCATCCGGCCACGCGGTCGCCGAACAGCATCGCCTTGGCGATGACCCACAGGGCGAACGCGAAGGCCCCGAGCGCGGTGAACACGCCGACGTAGGTGGCCAACCGCAATGGGGCCGTCGAGAAGCTGGTCACCCCTTCGAGCGCGAAGTTCCACAGACGCCAGAAGCCGAACTTCGTGCGCCCCGCCAGCCGCGCGTTGCGCTCGTAGGGCAGCGAAACCCGGTTGAACCCGATCCAGCCGAAGAGTCCCTTCATGAAGCGGTGGCGCTCGCGCAACTGGCGCAGCGCCGCGAGGGCCCGCGGCGAGAGCAGCCGGTAGTCGCCGGTGTCGGCCGGCACCGGCGTCTTGGCCAGGCGCTGCATGACCCGGTAGAACAGGTGCGCGGTGAGCTTCTTGGTCCAGCGTTCGCCCTCGCGACTGACGCGGGTGCCGTGCACGTCGTCGTAGCCCTGTCGCCACAGCGCGACGAAGCGCGGAATCAGCTCGGGCGGATCCTGCCCGTCGGCATCGAGGATCATCGCCGCCCCCTCGGTCACCAGGTCCAGGCCCGCTGTCAGCGCGATCTCCTTGCCGAAATTGCGCGACAGCCGCAGCAGCGACACGCGCCGGTCCCCGGCCGCCAGGCCCTGCAGCACCTCCCAGGTGCCGTCCGCGCTGCCGTCGTCGACGTACAGCACGCCGGCCGCGATCCCGTCGCCGGCCATCGCGTCCATCACCATGGCGATCCGGGGGTGCAGCAGCGGCAGCGATCGCGCCTCGTCGAACGCGGCGATGACGATCGTCAACCGCTCGGCCGGCAGAACGCCGCTCACTTGAGTGCGTCCAGGTACGCCTCGCCGCCGAGCTGGCGCGCATTGCGCTCGATCCACTGCGCCCGACGCTGCACGTAGGGGCCGGGATGCGAGGCGCTGTAGCGCCGGGGGCTCGGCAGCACGGCGGCGAGCCGCGCGCTCTGCGCGCCCGAGAGCTGCGCCGCATCCGTGCCGAAGTGCCGGCGCGCGGCCGCCTGCGCGCCGTAGACGCCGTCGCCGAACTCGGCGACGTTGAGATAGACCTCGAGGATCCGCGTCTTCGGCCACAGCCATTCGATCAGCAGCGTGTACCAGGCTTCCAGGCCCTTGCGGATCCAACTGCGCCCGCTCCACAGGAACAGGTTCTTCGCGGTCTGCTGGCTGATCGTGCTGGCGCCTCGCGTCGAGCGGCCGCGTGCGTTGTGCGCACGGGCCTGCTCGATCGCCTCGAGGTCGAAGCCACGGTGCCGCGCGAAGTTCTGGTCCTCGGCCGCGATCACCGAGACCGCGAGCGAAGGCGCGATCCGGTCCAGATCCCGCCACTGGTGGTACAGCGCGAAGTCGGCCTCGCCGCCGCGCCAGGCCTCGACCTGGCGGATCGCCATGAACGTCGAGAACGGGGGATCGACGACGCGCAGCACCAGCACCTGCAGCACCGTGAAGGCGACCGCCACGACAGGCAGCCACAGCAGCCGGCGCAACCACCGACGGCGCCGCGGCGCCGCGGCGCGACGTCCGACCACGCGCGCTTGCGCGGCGTCGCCGTCGCCCCCATCTTCTCGAACCGATTGCATCATGGCGGCCACTGTATCGGGCATGCCCGATGCCGCCAATCGCCGCCCGCCTCCGAACGCATCCATGACCGAAACCTCCGCTCCCGACAGCGACCGCCTGTCCCGTTTCCTGCTCCAGCGCGCCGGCGTGCGCGGCGTGCGGGTCCACCTGACCGAGACCTGGCGACGGGTGCTGTCCAACGCCCGCTACCCCGCCTCGGTCGAGGTGCTGCTGGGCGAGGCCTGCGCCGCGTCGGCGCTGTTCACCGGCCATGCCAAGGTGGACGGCCGACTGTCGGTCCAGCTGCGCGCTTCCGGGCCGCTGCGCGCCCTGTTCGCCGAGTGCACCGCGGCCGGCACGATCCGCGGCATCGCGCGCATCGCCGACACGGGCGCGGACGCCATTTCCCGCGACCTGCGCACGCTCGGCGACGACGCCCTGCTGGCCTTGACGATCGAGAACCCCTCCCAGGGCCGTGACCCGATGCGCTACCAGGGACTCGTGGGCCTGGAGTCGGAGTCGCTGTCGGGCGCGTTCGAGGACTATTTCCGCCAATCCGAGCAGTTGCCCACGCGCGTGCTGCTCGCGGTCGAAGGCGAACACGCGGCAGGTCTGATGCTGCAGAAGCTGCCCGGCGATGTCGGCGACGAGGACGGCTGGAACCGCGCGAGCGTGCTGTTTGACACGCTTTCCACCGGCGAGCTGATTGGATGGCCCGTCGAGACGCTGCTCGGCCGTCTGTTTCCCGACGACGACCCGCAGTTGATCGGCGAGCGCCCGCTCGCCTTCGCCTGTTCGTGCTCGCGCGAACGCGTGGAGGCGATGCTGGTCTCGCTGGGGGAAGAGGAAGCGAGGGCCGCCGCGGCCGATGGCGAGGCGGCGGTGACGTGCGAGTTCTGCGGGCAATGCTACCGGTTCACGCCCGACGAGATCGAGGCGCTGCTGGCCGCGCCGGCGATCAGCGGCGAGGGCTCGGATCGGTTGCAATAGACCCGGGATGCACCACCAGCGGGATTGTTAAATAAACATAAACCCTCTAGAGTGGGAAGGGTGAATCTGGGGAACTTCCCGGCGGCGACCGGGTCTCATCGGCCATGCGACTGTCCTTGACGCCACTGCTGCTCGCCTCCGCCCTCGCCCTGTGCACGGCGACGGGCGCGCATGCGCAGGAAAGGCGCAACCAGACCGTGCTGCCGGTGCTCGACACGTCCGGCAAGGTCGAGGCGTTCCTCGTACTCGAACCGGCCGCTCCCAGCCAGGCCGGCGGCCGCTGGCGCCTGGGCGAGAACCGCTTCGATGCGGCCTTCGGGCTCGAGCCCGGTAGCTCGCTCGCGTTGCTGTGCAGCCCCGGCAGCAGCTTCAATGGTGCGGTCAGCAGCCTGGCCCGCAACTGCCAGCTCGCCTCCCTCGACGACCCCGCGCCCGGCAACCGCCGCGCGACCGCGACCGCGGCCTTCAGCCGCCCCGGCGGTGGCGTGGGCGTGACGCTCGGCGAAGGCCGCGACACGCTGCCCGGCTGGCTCACGCCGGCCCGCGGCGGCTCGGCCGGCCGGGTCGACGTCCACGACCTCACCGTATTCGCCAAGAAGAGCATCGGCGACGACGCCTACGTGTCGTTGGCCGGCACGCTCGCCAAGGCCACGCTGATCCCGTCGGCGACCGCGCCGGCCGACCTCAGCGACCAGTGGACCAGCAGCAGCCTGAGCGTCGGCGGCGGGATCGGCCGCTTCAGCGCGAACATCGTCGGCCAGGTCGTCGACACCCCAGGGCTGCCGAAGTGGGAAGGCCTGGGTGTGGGCGTCAGCTGGCGCACCCCCTGGAGCGGCCAGCTCACCGTCGGTGCCGAGAACGTCGTCACCCGCGGCAAGAACCCGTTCTCGCGGATGGCCGACCTGCCCGACGACGACGGCGCAGTACCGTACATCCGGTACCAGCAGGATCTGTAAGAAGGGCGCCATTGGCGCCCTTTTTTGTCTTGATCCAAGCGCGGCGCACAGGCCGAGCCTGAACCCCTATTCAGCTTGAAAGGCTTTGGTATCGCCTCCCGGAAGGACTTCACGTCGCGTAGGCGCGCCGTTAACGGACCTTTAATTTTCCTCTCGCCCTCGCTAGTATCGGCTGCGATCTTGCCGAATTTGGCGTTTCGATTGACGCCTGCGGCAGGTTCCTTTCTTGGGGACAACCCCAAGACTCACCTTGGAGAGAGAGAGATGTCTTTGAAGACCAATAAGCTCCGTGACGCGGTAACTCTTGCGCTCATCGCAGGAACAGGTGCCATGGCCAGTGCAGGCTCGGCCGTCGCACAGGAAGGCGATGCCACTACGCTCGATCGCATCCAGGTGACGGGATCGCGTATCCGCTCGGTCGATATCGAGACCCAGCAGCCTGTGCTCGTCTTGTCGCGTGAAGCGATCGAGCAGACTGGCCGTACCAGCATCGCCGACGTGCTGCAGCAGATCGCGGTCAACGGCGCAGCGATCAATACACAGTTCAATAACGGCGGTGACGGCTCGGCCGGTGTCGACCTTCGCAACCTGGGTTCCGCACGCACGTTGGTGCTGGTCAATGGCCGCCGCTGGGTATCCGCACTCGACGGCACTGTGGATCTCAACACCATCCCCGCTGCAATGATCGAGCGCGTGGAGGTGCTGAAGGACGGCGCTTCGTCCATCTACGGCTCCGATGCAATCGCAGGCGTGGTCAATATCATCACGCGCGACAATTTCGAGGGCGTCGAGGCTCACACCTACTACGGCCAGTTCAGCCAGGGTGACGGCGAACGCGAATCCCACGACATCACCATCGGTGTTGGCAACGACCGCGGAAACACCGTGTTCGGTGCTTCTTACACCAAGGAAAGCGCCGTGATGGCCGGCAGCCGCGCGATCTCGCGCGATCCCGTGTTCGGACTCGGCTCGTCCCAGTACAGCGCCACGAGCAAGTTCGGGCGGCTTTGGGACCTCACGGTCAACGGCACCCCGACCGATGATATCGATGCGTGGTCGCGCGAAGCGGCCATCGATGGACAAACCGGTCGTACGCCCGTTGCCGGCATCGACCAGTGGGTCATCAACGAGGGGGCCGACGGCCGCGACCTCGGTAACTATCATCGATTCACAAATGCCGACCGCTATAACTTCGCACTGGACAACTACCTGCGCACACCGCAGGAGCGGCGTTCTGTCTTTCTGCAGAGCCGTTACGACCTGTCTGACACCATTGCCATTCGCACGGACGCGCTCTTCAATCAGCGCGTGTCGGCCCAGCAGCTGGCCGGATTCCCGCTGGGCGAAGGCAACTACCTGAGCGGCGACCAGGGCTTGTTGGCGAGCAGCTATTACAACCCCACGAAGGGCACCGCGAATGCGCGCGAGCTCAACTGGAGTCGTCGCCTGGTCGAGCAGGACCGCTTCTATGAGCAGGACGTCAAGACCTTCCACTGGTACGGCGGACTTGAGGGCTCGTTCGAAGTCGGCAAGAGGTTCTTCACCTGGGACGTGGGCTTCAACTACAACAGCACTGACCAGATCGACACCCAGGTTGGCGACATCAACATGGGCAACCTCCGCCTCGCCACCGGGGCGTCGTTCCTCGATACCGATGGCGTCGTGAAGTGCGGCGCACCTGGTGCAGTGATCGATGGCTGCGTGCCGTTCAATCCCTTCTCAAGCCCGGGTGAACTGTCTCAGGCACAGATCGACTACATCCTGTTCACTGCGAAGGACAAGTACCACAACAAGAGCCGCAGCGTGACTGCGAACATCTCTGGCGATGTGGTCGAGCTGCCTGCCGGCATGATGGGGTTCGCAGCGGGCATCGAGCGTCGTAAGGAGTCTGGTTATGACAATCCCGACGCGTTTGTTTCGGCAGGCCTCAGCTCGGGCAATGCCCGCCAGCCGACTTCCGGCGGCTACGATCTCAACGATGCCTACTTGGAGCTGCTGATCCCGCTCTTCAAAGATCTCCCGGGCATGGACCTGCTGGAGCTCAACCTGGCGACGCGCTATTCCGATTACAGCAACTTCGGCGATACGCTCAACAGCAAGGCAGGCTTCAAGTGGAAGCCGTTTGCTGACCTGATGGTGCGCGGCAACTGGGCCCAAGGCTTCCGCGCACCTTCCATCAGCAACTTGTTCGGCGGTGCCGGGGCTTCGTACGACACCTATGGCGATCCCTGCTCGATCGATAGCCCGTATTACAACAATGCAGGCGTTGCCCAGCGCTGCGCCGCGGCCGGCGTCCCCATGTACACCCAGCGCGACGGTTATGGGTCGCAGACTGCATACCCGCTGGACTGGGTGTCCAATGTCGACCTGCAGCCGGAAACGGCAATCAGCAAGACGCTGGGGTTTGTCTACAGCCCTGCTTACGTCCGCAGCTTCGACGTCTCGTTGGATTGGTGGAAGATCAACATCGCCGATGCGATTTCCCGCCCGACCATCACGTACATGCTGGACCAGTGCTTCGTGGAGAACGACGCGGGTTGGTGCTCGATCGTGAACAACAGTCAGATCACCCGCAACGCATTGGGTGAAATCACCTACTTTGCTCGCGGCCTGCAGAACCTTGGCGAAGTGGAAGTTGAGGGCTACGACTTTACGGTTCGCTACGGTCTTCCGGAGACGAGCTTCGGTGCGTTCAACTTCGTGTGGGATAGCTCCTACATGTCCTCGTACCGCAGCAAGTCCACGCCCGAATCCGACTGGGGGGACTCCGAAGTCGGCCTGTACAGTGACCGCTCGCCGATCTGGCGCGTGCGATCCAACTTAAACGCCAACTGGACGCTGGGTGACTTCGGCATGAGTTGGAGCACCCGCTACTACTCGGGCATGTACGAGAGCTGCAAGTTCCCCTCCGTGGCGGCCCTGTGCAGCGATCCGAACCGTGTTATCGAAAGCGGTGCCTCGCCGCGTCACCGCCTGGGTTCGGTCACCTATCATGACGTGCAGGGCCGTTACAAGCTGCCTTGGAATGGTCAGGTTGCGCTCGGCGTGAACAATCTGTTCGAGAAGGACCCGCCGGTCTCGACGCGCGCGGCGTACAACTCCTACGACCCGCAGTACGAAACCCCCGGCCGTTACTACTACATGGAGTACCGCCAGAACTTCTGATTCTGGCGAATGCGTCAAAACTACGGCCCCTTACGGGGCCGTAGTTTTTTCCGTGCTCGTCCTTTTCGAAGAACGCCATCGACGATCGGTCACTGCCAGCATCACTACTTGGTCAGCAATTACGCAAGACGAGGGCGCGCGGGCCTATCGGGCAGTTGAGCGCGATCGAGGCACATCAAAGCATCCGACGGTCTGAACGAAGACTTCCGCCATCAGCAGACTATTTCCTACCTCGGCACCAGCGTCTGCGCCAGATGCTCGACGTAGGCGTCGAACTCCTCCTGCTGCATCCGGGTCTGGTGCAACTGCAGGTTCAACTGCAGGAAACCGACATAAGCGGCGTAGGTCAGGCGCGCGCGGTGCTGGGCGTCTTCGCGGCCGAGCCCAGCCTGGCGGAACGAGGCGGTCAGGTAGTCGAGCCGGCGCTTGGACACGCGCTCGATGACCGGCTGCACGGTGGCGTGGTCCTGCGCCTTGAGCAGGGCGCTGTAGATGACGTGCGACTTGTACTCGCGCGCGACCATGTGGAACAGCGCGCGCAGGCGCTCGCGCGGGTCGGGCATCGTCTCCAGCGCACCGAACAGTGCCTCCTGCTCCACGTTCTCCCAGCGCTCGAGGGCGGCCTGCAACAGCGCGTCGCGCGAGGGGAAGTGCCAGTAGAAGCTGCCCTTGGTGACGCCGAGACGGCGGGCCAGCGGCTCCACCGCGACGGCCTGCACGCCCGATTCCGCGATCAGGTCGAGGGCGGCCTGGGCCCAGTCGTCGGCGCTCAGTCGGCCCTGGCGTTCGGTCGGTGCGGCGCCGACCCTGGCGGTGCCGGCGGCGGACGGTGAAGCGGGTCTGCTCATCGCGACAGTCTATCCATACGCCTGCGTCGGCAACAGTATCGACACCCCGCCCACGCGCCGCGGCGCAGCATTGACTTCCCCCGGGGCGGTCACCATACTCGACCGTACGGTCAGCATCCGCCACCGCGCGACGCCCGTCGCCTTCCCGCCTGCCACGCCGACTGCCGGAGTCCATGATGAGCGTTGCGATCCCCTTCCTCGCCTTCCTCCTCGCCGGCGCATTCGCCGCCTACCACCGCCTGCGGCTCGCCTACTGGGCCGCGATCACGATCACGCTACTGCTGGCGTGCTGGCTGCTGGGCGCGAACGCCACGGCCACGCTCGTCGCGGCGCTTGTCGTCGCCGCGATCGCGGTCCCGCTGCTGATCCCGCCGGTGCGCAAGGCGCTGGTCACCGCGCCGCTGCTGACGTTCTTCCGCAAGGTGCTCCCGCCGCTGTCGAAGACCGAGCGCATCGCGCTGGAGACCGGCTCGGTCGGCTTCGAGGGCGAACTGTTCACGGGCGATCCGGACTGGAACATCCTGCTGAACTACCCCAAGCCGCAGCTTACCGCCGAGGAGCAGGCCTTCCTCGACGGCCCGGTCGAGACGCTGTGCGGCATGGTCGACGACTGGGAGCTCACCCACGTCCATGCCGACCTGCCGCCGGAACTCTGGGCCTACATCAAGGAGAACCGCTTCTTCGGCATGATCATCCCCAAGGCCTACGGCGGCCTGGGCTTCTCGGCCCTCGCGCACCACAAGGTCATCCAGAAGCTGTCGTCGGTGTCGAGCGTGGTCAGCTCCACGGTCGGCGTGCCGAACTCGCTCGGACCCGGCGAACTGCTCAACCACTACGGTACCCAGGCGCAGAAGGACTACTACCTGCCGCGCCTGGCGGTCGGCCAGGAGGTGCCGTGCTTCGGCCTGACCGGGCCGTTCGCGGGCTCGGACGCGACCTCGATCCCCGACTACGGCATCGTCTGCAAGGGCGAGTGGAACGGCGCCAACGTGCTCGGCGTGCGGCTGACGTTCGACAAGCGCTACATCACGCTGGCGCCTGTCGCCACGCTCATCGGCCTGGCGTTCCGCATGTACGACCCGGACGGCCTGCTGGGCGATACCCAGGACATCGGCATCACGCTGGCGCTGCTGCCGCGCGAGACGGAAGGGGTCGAGATCGGCCGTCGCCATTTCCCGCTCAATTCGCCGTTCCAGAATGGCCCGATCCGCGGCAAGGACGTCTTCATCCCGCTGAGCCAGCTGATCGGGGGCGCGGAGATGGCCGGCAAGGGCTGGAACATGCTCAACGAGTGCCTGGCGGTGGGCCGTTCGATCACGCTGCCGTCGACGGCCAGCGGCGGCGCCAAGGCCGGCGCCGTGATCACCGGCGCCTACGCGCGCATCCGCAAGCAGTTCGGGCTGTCGGTCGGCCGCTTCGAGGGCGTCGAGGAAGCGCTCGCGCGCATCGGTGCCAAGGCCTACGCGATCAGCGCGCTGTCGCAGGCGACCGCGGCCGCGGTGGACCGCGGCGACGTGCCGTCGGTGCCGTCGGCGATCGCCAAGTACCACTGCACGACGATGAGCCGGGAGGTCATCAGCGACGTCATGGACGTGATCGGGGGCAAGGGCATCATCCTGGGCCCGCGCAACTTCGCCGGCCGCAATTGGCAGGCCGCGCCGATCGCGATCACCGTCGAGGGCGCGAACATCATGACGCGCAGCCTGCTGATCTTCGGCCAGGGCGCGATCCTGTGCCATCCGTGGGTCATGCAGGAAATGAAGGCCGCGCAGGACCCCGACGCCGCCGCGGGCCTAGAGGCCTTCGACCGCAGCCTGTTCGGGCACATCGGCTTCGCGATCTCCAACGCGGTGCGCTCGTTCTGGTTCGGGCTGACCGGCGCGCGCATCGGCGCGGCGCCCGGCGACGACTACACCCGGCGCTACTTCCGCAAGCTCGACCGCTATTCGGCCAATCTCGCGCTGATGGCCGACGTGTCGATGCTGATGCTCGGCGGCAAGCTGAAGTTCAAGGAATCGCTGTCGGGCCGGCTCGGCGACGTGCTCAGCCACGTCTACATGGCCAGCGCCATGCTCAAGCGCTACCACGACGAGGGCGCGCCCGAGGCCGACAAGCCGCTGCTGGCCTGGGCCTTCCACGACAGCGTGCACAAGATCGAGACTTCGCTGTCGGCCGCGCTGCGCAACTTCCCGATCCGTCCGGTCGGCTGGCTGATGTGGGCGCTGATCTTCCCCCTCGGCCGCCGCGCCGAGGCGCCCGGCGACCGGCTGGGCCACCGCGTGGCCGCGCTGCTGATGAGCCTCAACGACGCGCGCGAGCGCCTGGCCGAGGGTGTGTTCCTGCAGCCGACCGAGCGCAACCCCGGCGGCCGGATCGCCAGCTACCTGGCCAAGGCGGTCGCGGCCGAGCCGGTGGAGCGCAAGTTCCTGAAGGCACTCAAGAGCAAGGGCATCGAGGCGCTCGACTACGACGCCCAGCTCGACGAGGCGGTGCGCGAGGGCCACATCAGCGCCGAGGAACGGACGCTGCTCGAGGAACTGCGCACGCTGACGCTCGACACGATCACGGTGGACGACTTCGAGGCCGAGGAGTTGCGCTCGGCCGGCTATCGCGACCTGGTCGCACGACGCCGAGAGGACGGGTCGCGCGAAGCGGCCTGAGGCGACGAACTGCAAACCCGAACGGGCACGGTCCTCCTGCAGGCCGTGCCCGTTTTCGTATCTGGAGCCGAGCATGCCGTCGAGCAACCTTTCCGCTTTCGACGCCGCGTTGCTGATCGCCTGCGGCGTGCACAGCCTGGCGTTTGCGCTCTTCCACCTCGCGTTCTGGCGCCTGTTCGGCTGGCCGCGCACGCTGCAGACGACGACGGTCGCCAACCGCGCGATCTTGCAGATCGCCAATGCGCAACTCGTGCTGGTGTTTGCCGGCGTCGCGTGGCTATGCCTGGCGATGCCGAGCGCGCTCTCCGCCACGCCGCTGGGGCATGCCGCGCTCGCCGGCATGGCGGCCTTCTGGTGGCTGCGGCTGACGCTGCAGTTCGTCTGGCTCCGTGTGCACCATCCACTGGTGCATGTACTCAGCGCACTGTTCCTGCTCGGCGCGCTGATGTTCACCGCCCTGGCGGTGCGTGGGTTCGCATCGGGCTGAGCGCCATCGCGCGCAGCTAGACGGCCGGGTCGCGCCCGCGATCGGGGAGCCGGCGCTCGGCGCGGACCACGCGCCAGGCGCCGGCCAGCATGCCCGCGGCAATGCCCACGCCGGCCAGGAACACCACCTGCGAGCCCAGCGTGGCCAGCGCCTTGTGCACCCAGACGAAGGTGACGTCGCTGCCGCGGTAGACCGCGGTGTCGATGACCGCCTTGGCCTTGTAGCGCGATTCGCGGCTCACGCGGGTGTAGAGCGTCTCGCGCGCGGGCTTCGACAGCGAGAACTCGCTAGCCCGGGTCGCGACCTGCACCAACGCGACCAGCAGCGGATACGGCGAGGCCGCGAGCAGCGAGAAGCCGATGAGGATCGCGCAGGCCGGCAACAGCAGCAGCGGCGCCACGCCGTAGCGCCGCAGCAGCCAGCGCGTGAGCAGCAACTGGACCGCGATCGTCAGTCCGTTCACCGCCCAGTCGATCATCGAGTAGTAGCGCGTGGCGGCTTCGGCCGACGGATACGACAGCCGCACGATCGCCGCCTGCTCGTTGTAGAGCAACGTGCCGACGCCGACGCCGAAGAACATCAGCAATGCCAGCCCGCGCAGCAGGGGGTCGCGGACGATCAGCTTCAGGCCGGCCCACACCGAGCCCCCGATCGCGCGCTCGTCGTGCGTGGCGCGGCGCGTTTCGTTGCGGCGCGCCCATTCGCGCAGCTTGAGGATGCACAGCAGGCAGACGGCGAGGAACCCCGCGCTGACCAGCGGCAGGTTCTCCACCCCGATGCGCCCGACCAGCGTCGTCGTCACGATCGGGCCCAGAAAGGCGCCGACCGTGCCGCCGGCGCCGATGTAGCCGTAGTAGCGCTTGGCATGCGCGTTGTCGAACACGTCCGCCATGAAGCTCCAGAACACGCTCACCGCGAACAGGTTGAACACCGCGATCCAGATGAAGAACAGCGCGCCGCGTCCCGGCAGCCCGCTGTCGAACGCCCAGCGGAACGCGCCCAGGCAGGCGATGAAGAACAGGTAGACCACCGGCAGGAACACCCGCCGCGGGAACCGCGACACCAGGGCGCCATACAGCGGCTGCAGCACCAGCATCACGAAGAACGTGCCGGTGAACAGCACCTGCAGCGTGAACTCGCCCAGTGCGATGTCGCGGGCGGCGGCCCAGTCGAGCATGAAGGCGGGAAACACCGTGGCCGCGTCGCTCGAGGCGCCCATCGCGTCGCGCACCGGGCGCAGCACGTAATAGCCGCACAACAGGCAGAAGAAGTACAGCAGCGCCCACCACAGCGGCGGGGATTCGCGCAGCGCGGTCCGGAACTGGCCGCGCGCACGGGGCACGTCGGCGGAACGGTCGGTCATGGGGGACACGTGCGGGAGGCGGCTGGTCGACGCGCACGTTAGCCGATGGCCCGGGCCGCCGCCAGCGGTCCGGGCGCCCTATCCTTGTCGCCCCGTCCCGCCTGCGACCCGTCGATGCCCCCACCCTCCCCGCCCGTCTACGATTACATCGTCGTCGGCGCCGGCTCGGCCGGCTGCGTGCTCGCGCACCGCCTCAGCGCCGACCCGCAGGTGCGGGTGCTGCTGCTCGAGGCCGGCCCGAACGACAGCCACCCGTTCATCCACATGCCCGCCGGCTTGGCCAGGCTGGTCCACCGCAAGGACGTGAACTGGGACTACGACACCGCACCCGAGCCGCAACTGGACGGGCGTCGCCTGTGGTGGCCCCGCGGACGTGTGATCGGCGGCTCGAGTTCGATCAACGCCATGTGCTACACCCGCGGCGTGCCGGCCGACTACGACGACTGGGCGGCGTCGGGCGCAGAAGGCTGGGCCTGGCGCGACGTGCTGCCGTGGTTCCGCCGCAGCGAAGGCAACGTGCGCGGCGCCGATGCGCTGCACGGCGGCGACGGGCCGCTGACGGTCTCCGACCTGCGCCATGTCAATCCGCTCTCGCGGATGTTCGTCGAGGCCGCGCAGCAGGCCGGCCTGCCCGCCAATGCCGATTTCAACGGCCCCCACCAGGCGGGCGCGGGCCTGTACCAGGTAACCCAGCGCGATGGCGCGCGCTGCTCGGCGGCGACCGCCTACCTCGATCGCGCGACCCGCGCGCGCCCGAACCTGACCATCCGCACCGGCGCGCTGGTCAACCGCGTGACGTTCGAGAACGGCCGCGCATCGGGCGTGGTCTACGCCACCGCGCGCGGCGCGTTCCACCAGCCGGCGACGCGCGAGGTGCTGCTGTGCGGCGGCGCGGTGAACTCCCCGCAGTTGCTGATGCTCTCGGGCATCGGGCCGGCGATGGACCTGCGCCGGCAAGGGCTGCCGGTGGTGCACGATGCGCCGGAGGTGGGTCGCAACCTGCAGGACCATCTCGACATCTGCACCGTGGTCCAGGCCACGCAGCGCCTGAGCTACGACCGCGTCAGCGACACGGCGATCGCCTGGGACTACTTCGTCCGCGGCCGGCGCGGCGCGGGCACCAGCAATCTCGCCGAGGCGGGCGGTTTCTTCCGCTCGCCGCTCGCGCCCGACGATCGTGCCGACATCCAGTTCCACTTCGTGCCGGCGATGCTCGACGATCACGGCCGCAACCGGCTGCCGGGCGACGGCTACACCCTGCACGCGTGCTTCCTGCGCCCACGCAGCCGCGGCCGGGTGACGCTGGCCGGCAACCGCATCGGCGACAAGCCGCGGATCGAGCCCGGTTACCTGGGCGATGCGTCGGGCTTCGACCTGCGGATGATGGTCGAGTGCGCGCGCATCTCGCGCACGATCCTCGCCCAGCCCGCGTTCGACGGCGTGCGCGGCGCGCCGATCCATCCCCATCGCGACGACCTGCCGGACGAGGCGCTCGCCGCATTCGTGCGCGCCAAGGCCGAATCGGTCTACCACCCGGCCGGCACCTGCCGCATGGGCGCCGACGCGCTGGCGGTCGTGGATCCGCAGTTGCGCGTGCGCGGCGTCGAGGGCCTGCGCGTCGTCGACGCCTCGGTGATGCCCACGCTCCCCGGCGGCAACACCAATGCGCCGGTGATCATGATCGCCGAGCGCGCCGCGGACCTGATCGGCCGGGGCTGAATCAGGCCGCGCCGGCCCTGCGGGCTGTGACCTGCGCCAGGTCCGGCGGCAACGGGCAGTGCAGCACGCCGCAGATCGTGCGCAGCAGTTCGGACTCGGCGACGCTGACCCGGCCGTCGTGACCGACCGCCGCGGCGATCGCCTCGACGGTCGCCTGCTTGGCCAGCGGATCGAGCGCGTCGAGCGGGGCCCAGACCGCATCGAGCGCGAGCACCCCGCCGCCGGGCGGCGCATAGGCGATGTGGACGTCAGGCAGCACGCGCTGCATGCCGGCCAGGTACGCGCGACGGGCGCCCGCCGGATCGCCGGGATTGCCCGCATGCGCCACGACCGCGAACAGGGTCGCGAAGGCGTGCTTCACCTCCGTCGGCTTGCGGCGGCCGAAGCGCATGTGGCGCCCCGGATCGAGCGCCTCGCGCAACTGCACGTCGAGCAGCCGCCCCAGGCAGTACGCGAACAGCGAGATCCGCCCGTCCGCATGCGCGACCGCCCGGACCGTCTCCAGGAAGACCGCCAGGTCCCGGCGGGCACGCCGCCGCAGCACCGGGAAGGCCATCGCCGCCAGCGGCAGGCGCAGCATCGGGTGCAGCGCCTGCAGGTGCGTCCGCCGCAGGCGCGCGGCCTCGGTCGCGACGTCCGCGCCGAGCCTGGCCGCGATCTCCGCCTGCTGCCGGCCGCGTACCGCCGCATCCGCATCGAGCAGCAGGCCCAGCAGCAGCGGCATGGCCGTGTCGCGATGCACCGCAAGCGCGTGGAGGCCGTCGTCGATGCCGGAGGCCAGCGCGCGCGCACGGGCGTAGTCGTCGTCCTGCGGCTGCGCGACCTGGGCCGCGACCGTCTGCGGGACCAGGGGCATCGAGCCGCCCGGCTGCGGCAGTGGCGGCGCCGCCGGCACCACTCCCAGCGCGATGTCCTCCTGCAACCCGTCCGGCGGCGATGTCCGCCATCGCGCCTGCAGCCGCGCCAGGGCGTCGGCGTCGAACCCCGGCTCGAGCGCCTGGATGCGTCGCAGCAACGGCGGGTGCGTGGCGAAGAGCCCGCTCAGGCCCAGGCCGTCGCCGAACAGCATGTGGCTGACCTCCTCGGCATCGTCGCGGCGCTCGAGCCGCGATCCACCCGCCACGCCGCCGATCTTCTTCAGCGCGCCGGCGATGCCGGCGGACTGGCGCGTGAACTGCACCGCCGACGCATCGGCCAGCGTCTCGCGGCTGCGGCTCACGCCGGCCTTGATCATACGCGCGAAGAACGTGCCCGCGCTGCCGACGACGATCGCCACCAGCGCGATGCCCAGGACGAGGAGCGCGCTTCGATCGCGCGTGCCGCGGCCGAACTCCAGGATCCTGCGGCCGATGACGCCGATCATCAGAATCCCGAACACCACGCCCATCAGGCGCACGTTGAGCCGCATGTCGCCGTTGAGGATGTGACTGAACTCGTGCGCGATCACGCCTTGCAGCTCGTCGCGGTTGAGCCGGTCGAGCGCGCCGCGCGTCACCGCCACCACCGCGTCGGAGACCGAGTAGCCGGCCGCGAACGCGTTGATCCCGCTCTCGAGCTCGAGCACGTAGATCTTCGGCACCGGGACGCCCGAGGCGATCGCCATCTCCTCGACGACGTTGCGCAACCTGCGCAGCTGCAGGTCGTGGGTGTCCTCGGCGACCGCCGTGCCGCCGAGCTGCCGCGCGACCCGGTCGCCGCCCCCGCGCAGCGTCGCGATGCGATACAGCGAGCCGAGCGCGATGACGCCCACCGTCGCCGCGGTCGCCCAGGCCAGCGCCTGCGGATGCGGCCCGACCACCGCCCAGACCACGGCGTCGACCATCGCGACGATCCCCGCCACCGCGAGCGAGAGCAGCACGACCAGCCACGTCGACGTGCGGCGGGCCCGGGCCTGGCGTTCGAAGAAATTCATCGGGCGCGCTGGTTCACGTGATGGGTGGGTCGTGATCGGGGCACCACACGGCCGGCGACCGCCGCCGCGCAACGGGCGGGGCGCTGCCCTGCCGCTGCGGATCCCCTCTCACGAATCCCGCCGCCTCAGAAGCTCACCCTGGGGGCCTCGCGGACCTGCGCGCGGTCGGCCGGGATGTCGAGCAGTGCCGCCGGCCGGAAGCGGAAGTTGTTGGCGACCAGGCTCGACGGGAAGACCTCGCGCCGGTTGTTGTAGGCCATGACCGCGTCGTTGTAGGCCTGGCGCGCGAAGGCGACCTTGTTCTCGGTGCTGGCCAGTTCCTCGGTCAGTTGCAGCATGTTCTGGCTGGCCTTGAGATCGGGATAGGCCTCCGACACCGCCAGCAGCCGTCCCAGCGCGCCGTCGAGCGCGCCCTGGGACTGCGCCAGTCGGCCCATCGCGGCCGGGTCGCCCGGTGCGGCCTTGGCCGCCGCCAGTCCGGCCTGCGCTGCGCCGCGCGCGGCCACGACCGCCTCCAGGGTCTGGCGCTCGTGCTGCAGGTAGCCCTTGACGGTCTCGACGAGGTTGGGGATCAGGTCGAAGCGGCGCTGCAGCTGCACGTCGATCTGCGCGAAGGCGTTCCGGTAGGCGTTCCGGGCGGTGACCAGCCCGTTGTAGATCCCCACGCCCCAGAGTGCGAGTGCAACGACCACACCGACAAAAACGAGCAGGATCAGCAGGCTACCCATCGAACTTCCCCTTGTTCATGCAAATCGGAATTGGCGCGCTATATCATCTCCGGGTCGCCGGAGCATACGCAGGGGGAAGGCCCGATGAAAAGCCGACATCCAGCTCGCCGCCCCCTGGCCAGGATCGGCCTGATCGGCCTGCTGCTGCCCGCCGCGCTCGGCTCGGCGGCGCAGAGCCCGCCCGCCGAGAGCGAAGCCGCCGACGACATCGCCGAGGTGGCCGCGGTGGTGCCGCTGAGCGAGCGCCCGATGGCGCGCAGCCGCGAGGACGCGGTCAAGCCGCAGCCGCTGATGCCGGTGCGCCAGCCCAAGCCGCTGGCCAGCGGCTTCGACGTCGCGCTGTTCGAGGCGATGGCCCAGGACCTGGTCGCCAACCAGCGCGTGCCGGGCCTGGCGATGGCGATCGTCCACAACGGCCAGGTGCTGAGCGCGCGCGGCTACGGCATCACCGACGTCAAGTCGGCCGAGCCGGTCGACGCGCACACCGTGTTCCGGCTCGCGTCGCTGTCGAAGTCGTTCGCCGGCACCATCACCGGCATGCTGGTGTCCGAGGGCGCGCTGCGCTGGGACAGCCACGTCGTCGACTACATGCCGTCGCTGCGCTTCTCCGATCCCTCGGCCGCCCAGCAGCTCACCGTCGCCGACGTGCTGAGCCACCGCGTCGGCCTGGGCCGCAACACCTACGACCGCGACATCGAGCGCAACGCCGACTACCACGACCTGGTGCAGCGGCTCTCGGCCGCGCCGATGACCTGCCAGCCGGGCAACTGCTACGCCTACCAGAACGTCGCCTTCAGCCTGATCGGCGACGTGGTGTTCGCCACGTCCGGGCAGTTCTTCAGCGAGGCGGTGTCGCGGCGGATCTTCAAGCCGCTGGGCATGAACGACGCCAGCTACGGCCTCGAAGGCATCCAGGCCAGCGCGCGCTGGGCCAAGCCGCATGTGCGAGCCGGCGGCGGCTGGACCTCGCTGATGCCCAAGCCGACCTACTACCGGCTCGCGCCGGCCGCCGGGGTCAACGCCAGCATCGCCGACATGGCGCAGTGGATGGTCGGCCAGACCGGGCACCGGCCCGACGTGCTGCCGGCGCCATTGCTGGCGACGCTGCAGGCGCCGATCGTCGGCACGCCGCCGGAGATGCGCAATTCCTCGTGGCGCCGCGACCGGCTCGAGGCGGCCGGCTACGGGCTGGGCTGGCGCGTGTTCGACTACTCGGGCGAGCGCGTGGTCTTCCACGGCGGCGCCGTGCAGGGCTACCGCGGGCTGATGGCGATGATGCCCGAGCGCGACCTGGGCATCGTGGTGCTGTGGAACAGCGAGAGCGGCCTGCCGTCCGGCCTGATGCCGACGATCCTCGACCGCGCGATCGGCCTGCCGCCGCAGCGCTGGCTCGACGTCGACCCGAACATCGAACTGCTGCACGCCCAGCGCGGCCACGCGCCGACGCATGCGCCGTCGGGCGGCAGCACCACGCAGCGGGCGGCCGCCACGCCGGAATGATGCCGGCGCGCCCGGCGCACGCGCCGGACGCATCGCGCGGCCTTCAGCCGGCCGCGGGTCCGCCGGCCTGCGCGATCAGTTCCTCCAGCCGCGCCGCGGTGACCGGCCCGAGGATCTTCTCGACGACGCGTCCGTCCGGACCGATCAGATAGGTCATCGGCAGGCCCTTGGGCGTCTCGAAGTCGGCCGGCGGTTCGAAGGTGTCGACGATCGCGATCGGGTAGACGACCGGGCGCGTCTCGAGGAACGCACGCAGTTCGTCGGCGGTGGTGTCCTCGTACGCCAGTCCCACGACCTGCACGTGCTCGCGCATCGCATCGAGCGCCGACAGCTCGGGCATCTCCTTCAGGCACGGCGCGCACCAGGTCGCCCAGAAGTTGACGACGACCCACGTCCCGCGATGATCGGCCAGGTCGAACGTGCCGCCGTCGAGCGTCTCGACCCGCAGCGCGGGCCGCTCGCGCGACGACGCGTCCGGTGCGGCCGGCGCCGCATCGCCGGCAGGCGTCGCCGCGGCGCGGTCGTCGACCGGGACGGCAACCTCGTCGTCGCGCTGGCAGGCGGCGAGGACGGCGGCGAGGGCGAGACAGGGAACGAGTCGGCGGATCATGCGGGGGTCTCCGGTGAGGCGTAGACGCCGGCGACCCGGCGCTTGAGCAGGTCGCGCAGCGGGATGCGCAGGTCGTCGAGGGCCGCCGATGCGGCGACCCCCAGCCGGTCGTCGCGACACGGCAGGTGCGCTTCCTCGATCGGAATGCGCAGATGGCAGGCTTCGTAGAGCTCGGCCAGGCTCAGGCCGTCGAGGTCGCGGGCCAGCAGCCATTCGCCGGTCTCGGCGCGCCGCAGCAGCTGGATGTCCTCCAGTTGCGCGAGCATCTGCTGGACCAGCGCATCGGTCAGCATGGGCTCGAGCGTCTGGATCTCGTCGCTGTGCAGGCCGCGCCCGGCCGGACGGGCCTCGGCGAAGCGACCGAGCATGCGCAGCAGGCCATAGAGCTCGTAGCCGCGCGGCAGCCGCAGATGCGCCGGCTGGTAGCGGAACGCCGAGATCGACGAGGCGAACGAGGCGCCGAGCAGGATCGCGACCCAGCCCAAGTACACCCACAGCAGGAAGATCGGCAGGAACGCGATCTGGCCGTAGATCTTCTCGTAGGCGCTGAAGCTGCCCAGGTACAGGCCGATGCCCCACTTCACCAGTTCCGACAGCAGTACCGACAGCGCCGCGCCGGCGAACGCGTGCCGCCACTGCACGGTGCGATGCGGGACGACGCGGAAGATCGTCGCGAACGCGGTCAGCTCGATCAGCATCGGCGCCGCCCACAGCATCGCGCCGCGCAGCCAGCGGCCCGAGTCGGTGCTGAAGATCTCCAGCGCGAAGAACCGCGCCGATACCGCCAGACTCGCGGTCGCGATCAGCGCGCCGAGCGTGAGCACGGTCCAGTAGACCAGGAAGCGGCCGACCGTCGGCCGCGCCGACTTCACCCGCCAGATCCGGTTGAACGTGCCCTCGATGCTGAGCAGCGTGACCAGCACCGAGATCACCAGCGCCACGACGCCGATCGTCGTCAGCTGGCCGGTATTGGCCGAGAGCTGCAGCAGCACCGCCTCGACCGCGCGCGCGCTGCTGGGCACGAAGTTCGAGAAGATGTAGTCGCTGAGCTGGTCGCGCCACTGGCCGAACGCGGGGAACACCGTCAGCACGCCGAACACCACCATCGACAGCGGCACCAGCGCGAACACCGTGGTGAAGGCCAGCGCACCGGCCGCCTCGAACAGGCGGTCGTCGAGGAAGCGCCGCCACAGGAAGCGCGCGAACGACAGCGCCCGCGCGCGGTCGGTGATGCGCTCGCTCCAGCGGCTCAGGGTGTCGAGCGGTTCCATCGGCGCAGCGTAGCAAAGCGGCCCGCAGCGCGATGTAGGCCGGCCGTTATTCCCGCCGGAGCCGCAGCAGCCACGCTGTAGGCGCGCGCTCGCGCGCGATGGGCATTTCCGGCAAAGCGCCCTCGCGCGCGAGCGCGCTCCTACAACCCGCTGGCGCGTGGACCGGCGAACTCGTACGGTGGCCCACCCGCGTCCACTGCGCGAGAATGCAGATGCGATCGCGGATTCCCCACCCACCATCAAGGCGACTGCATGCCCGACATCCTCGTCCTCTACTACAGCCGCAACGGCTCGGTCGCCCGCCTCGCCCGCCAGGTCGCGCGCGGCATCGGCGAGGTCGACGGCATGCAGGCGCGTCTGCGTACGGTGCCGCCGGTGGCCGCGGTCACCCAGGCCGCCGCGCCGCCGGTGCCCGAGGACGGCGCGCCGTACGTCGAGCGCGCGGACCTGGCCGAATGCGCCGGCCTGCTGCTCGGCAGCCCGACGCGCTTCGGCAACATGGCCGCGCCGCTCAAGCACTTCCTCGACGGACTCGGCGCCGAGTGGGCCAGCGGCACGCTGGTCGGCAAGCCGGCCGGGGTATTCACCTCGACCGCCACCCAGCACGGTGGCCAGGAGGCGACGCTGCTGACGATGCTCGTCCCGCTGCTGCACCACGGCTGCGTGATCGCCGGCATTCCCTACACCGAGCCCGCGCTCACCAGCACGCGCAGCGGTGGCACGCCGTACGGCGCCAGCCACGTCGCCGGCCAGCAGGACGACCCGCAACCGACCGACGACGAGGCCGTGCTCGCCCGCGCACTGGGCCGGCGGATCGCGTTGCTGGCCGGCAAGCTCGCGGCATGAGAACCGGCGCGTCGCGGATCGTCCTTGCCGGCGCGCTCGCGGCGATCGCGCTGCTGTACTTGGCCTGGCACTGGGGCGGCGCGCATTTCGGCGCGGCGCTGCTGGTGTTCGTGCTGCCGCCGCTGCTGCTGCTCGCCGGCGTGCTGCGCGGCGCGCGCAGCGCGGCGCTGTGGTCAGGGATCGCGGCGCTGTTCTGGTTCTCGCACGGCGTGATGTATGCCTGGACGCATCCCGAGCAGGGCCTCTACGCCTGGGCCGGGATCGCGCTGTCGCTGACGGTCGTGTTCTCGGCCAGCCTGCCCGGCATGCGCGCGCGTTTCGCGCGCAGACGCGCTGATTCGTGATTGCTGATCGGTGATCGGAGGAAGCAAGGCCGCCGGCCGGCGCTTCTTCGATCACGGATCGCGAATCGCCGATCGCGCCCCGCTATCATTCACGTCACTCCACACAGACCCCATGGCAATGGACGAGCTGCTGATCGTCACCACCGGTGGCACGATCGACAAGATCTACTTCGACGACAAGTCGGACTACCAGGTCGGCGAGCCGCAGATCGGGCGCATGCTCGAGGAACTGGGCGTGGCGTTCCGGTTCCGGGTGATCCCGATCATCCGCAAGGACTCGCTGCACATCACCGACGACGACCGCGAACTGATCCGCGCGACGATCGCCGCGCAGCCCGCGCGCCACGTGCTGCTGACCCACGGCACCGATTCGATGGTCGAGACCGCGAAGGTGCTCGCCTCGATCGCCGACAAGACGATCGTGCTGACCGGCGCGCTGAGCCCGGCGCGCTTCCGCGGTTCGGACGCCGAATTCAACATCGGCACCGCCGTCGGCGCGGTGCAGTCCAGTCCGCCCGGCGTCTACGTGGCGATGAACGGCCGGATCTGGGACCCGCTGAAGGTCCGCAAGAACGTCGAGGCCAACCGCTTCGAGCCGCTGGCCTGAGCGCGCTCAGCGCTGGATGGTCATGACGCCGTCGGGTTCGGCGTAGTCGACGTCCGGGTCGGCCTGCAGCGCCTCGACCAAGCGCCGGGTGCCGGCGGCATCGAGCGTGGGATCGACCGAGAACACGTCCGCGCCGACCGCCAAGCGCCGCAGCCACGACAGTTTCGGTGACGCCGGCGCCGCGGCCTTTCCGCCCAGTTCGCCGGCGATCTGGTCCAGGTGCGCCTGCACGGCGTGCGGGTCGCGCGCGGGCGCGGTGCCGGCGCGGTACTTGACGATGAAACGTTGCTGCATGGCGGGCTCGTTCTGCGGCGCGGGCGCGTCGGGGGCGCGCGAAGCCATCAACGCCGCAACCGGCGTGCACAGCACCATGACGGCCAGGACCGCATAGCCAATGGAGATCGGACGCATGGCCCCGTACCCGTGGAGGCCGCGGACGGCGGCCGTTCCCGTCAAGCATGCCTTCATCCCGGCGATGCCGGGATGAAGGCCACAAGACGGTTCCGGGACAATCCGGGCCGGGGCCGTCCCTGACCCGGAGGCCGAACGCGTGTGCTCCGATCGGCCAGGATGCATGCGGCACGTCCCGGCCCGCGCCGCCGCCCGCCGACCGGGCCGTCGGCCGTCAGTACGTCGCCGTCAGCGTGACGCCCGAGATCGCCGAGTACGCGTGCACCATCACGTGCCACGTGCCCGCCTGCGGGTTGACGAAGGTGCAGGTCTCCTCGTTGCCGAAGCGGTAGGGACGGCAGTCGTAGGCGCTGGTGGTCGGCTGCTCGCCACGGCGCACGTACAGGTCGCCGTCGCCGCTGCCGCCGGTCATCGCGACCGTCCGGCTGGCGGCACCGGCCGGCACCTGCACCGTCCAGTACTGCGCGCTGCCCGCCTCGCCCGAGATGCCGGTCACCGGCACGCCGCTGCGCAGCGAGCCGTCGCCGCCGCCGTCGCTGGGAGCGGCATGGCGCGCCTGCAGCGTGACGTTGGCGAACGCCGCGGTGCCGACCAGCTTGATGTAGTACGTGCCGGCCTCGGGATCGACGATGCGGATCGACTCGTTGTTGCCCGGCCGCTGGGACCGGAAGTCGAACGCATCGGGACCGGGCTCGGCATCGCGGCTCACGTACAGCGAGACATTGCCGGTGCCGCCCGAGGTGGTGATCACCAGCGGGCCGGTGACGCCCTCGGGCACGACCAGGCTGTAGAGCTGCTCGCTGCCCGCCGCGCCGGCCAGCCCGGGCACAGCCGTCGCGTTGACGATCGCGATCGCGTCCGGACCGGTGTCGCCGACCTCCAGCGTCTCGCTGCGGCTGTGGCTGCGACCCTCGGTGTCCGTCACGGTCAGCGTCACCGTGTAGCTCCCGGCCTCGGCATAGGTGTGCACCGGGCTCGCCTGGGTGGAACTGGCGCCGTCGCCGAACGTCCAGGCATGGCTCGCGATCGCGTCCTCGCCCTCGGTGGAGGTGTCGGTGAAGGCCACCGTGCGCGTGTCGGGATCGATCGCGTACTCGAAGCCCGCGGTCGGCGCACCCGGTTCCAGCCCGCCGTCGGCACCGATGGTGTCGACGAACTGCGCGCCGGTGCCGGCCGCGTCGAGCCAGCCGGCCAGCGAGGTCGCCGCGGTGCCGCCGCCGGTCCACGAGGTGAACAGCCGGCCGTACCAGTCGACGTGGTCGGCACCTGTGGTCGTGCACGAGGCGTAGCCGCCGTGCAACTGGCCGATCACGCGGCCTTCGGGGCTGAACAGCGGCGAGCCCGACGAACCGCCCTCGGTCGTGCCGCGCGGGTTCCACTGCACCCACAGGTGGCTGCTGCCGCTGTTGCCCAGGTAGCCCTCGACGCGCAGCGGGTTGTCGGAATGGGTGATGCGCTTCTCGGCCACCCGCGGGTGGTGGATGCCGGTGGCCCCGCTCGGCGCGAGGTCGCGGCGGTCCCAGCCCGACCAGCTCAGTTCGAACGCCGGATCGGCCGGGGTGTCGAGCTCGAGCAGCGTGAAGTCCGAGCCGGCGTGGGTCGCGCGCACGGCCGCGCCGGTCTGGTTCTGCGCCAGGCTGCCGTCGCCGTTGGCGCCGCTGTCCGCGCTGCCCGGCGTGCGGCAGGTCGAGTTCTCGTAGTTCCAGTACACGACGATGCTGGCCGCCGCGTCCGCGGTCCCCATGCCGCAGTGGTGGGCGGTCAGGAAGTACATCTTCTGGTCGCCGGCGGTGTTGTTGAGCAGCGCGCCGCTGCAGTAGAACGTGCCGAAGCGCGAATAGGCGCCGACCGACGGGATCTCGGCGCGGAAGTCGTCGCCGTCGGGACACACCACGTCGACGTTGCAACTGCCCGACACGCCCTTGGTCTGCGCCAGGGCGCCCTCGCGCGCGAGCCGGCCGAAGCCGACGTAGTCGTGGTTGACGCTGGTCAGGCGCAGCTTGAGCTCAGGCAGCCTGGCCTTCGGCACGACGACCTCGATCACCGCGCTGTCGCCCGGCACGATCGGCGTCCACAACGCGCCGTGCGGCTTGTTGTCGCTGGCGTCGAAGGCGCGGATCGCCTCGGGATCGGCGTTGCGGTCCAGCCCGGCCGGATAGACCAGCAGACGCCCGCCCTCGGGCATGTGGTACTCGGAGAATCCGAAGTTCAGCGACAGGGCGTCCTTGGATTCCACACGCAGTCGCCAGACGAGATTGCCGCCGGCGATCTCGTCCCAGTCGCCGGCGTCGGCCGGTGTCAGGTCGACCGCGGGCGGCGCGGCGAACCGCACCGGGCGCTGGCCCAGCGCGCGCGCCTGCCGCGTATCCTCGGCGCGCAGCCGGGCGACGTCGACGCCGGGCATGCGCTTGAGCTCGACGGTGTGCTCGGCCGGCAACCGGTGCGCGAATGCCGCAGGTCGCGCATCGCGCGGCGCCGCGGTCGCGACGCCGAGCGACAGCACGCCGGCGGTGAAGCTTGCGATCAGAGTCTTCATCCTTCTCTACCCCTTGTTGGATTGCACCGAAAAAACGGAGCACACCGCGAACGGCGTGCTCCGCCGGCGACGCGCGTGACGATCACCACGCCCACCGCCTGCCCTCTGCCCCGAGCCCTGCTCCCCGTTGCGCTAGTCGTGATCAGCGCGCAGCGTGGCCCCCGAGAACGACGTGTAGCCGCGGACGAGCACGTGGTACGTGCCCGCCTGCGGCGCGGCGAACGCGCAGCTTTCGTTGTTGCCCGACCGGTAGGGACGGCAGTCCCAGGTCGAGGTCGTCGGCTGCGCGCCGCGGCGCACGTACAGGTCGGCGTCGCCGCTGCCCCCCGACAGCGCGATGACCAGGTTCGACGCCCCCGCCGGCACGTTGACCGTCCAGTACTGGCTGCTGCCCGCTCCGCCCGACAGCCCGGAGACCGGCGTGCCGACGACGAGGCTGCCGTCGCCCGGACCGGGGCCCGGCCCCGGTCCAGTGCCGCCGCCGGTGGCCGCGTCGACCGCCGCCTTCGCGTCGACGATGCCCGCGCCGATCGGCTGCGAGGGCGTCGACGGGAACGGACGCGCCGTGCTGGTCAGCAGCGCCTTGATCTGCGCCGGCGTCTTGGCCGGATTGGAGACCGACTGCACCAGCGCGACGACGCCGGCCACGTGCGGCGCCGCCATCGAGGTGCCGTCGTAGGACGCGTAGCTCTCGCTGCCGGGCGTGGTCTGGCCGCTGTTGAGCGTGGAGACGATGCCCGAGCCGGGCGCCGAGATCGTGATGCCCGCGCCGTAGTTGGAGAAGCTCGACCGTGCGCCGGTGCTGGTGTTGGACGCCACCGCAATCACGTTGGCGCAGTTCGCCGGGGAGAAGCCTGAGACGTTGGCATTGCTGTTGCCCGCCGCGATGACCAGCGTCGTGCCGCGACCGACCGCGCCGTTGATCGCGCTCTGCATCGCGTTGCCGCAGCTGCCGCGCCCGCCCAGGCTCAGGTTGATGACCTCGGCCGGGTTCGCATTGGCCGGCACCCCCGAGACGGTGCCGCCCGAAGCCCAGATCACCGCGTCGGCGATGTCCGAATCGTAGCCGCCGCCGCGACCGAGCACGCGGACCGGCACCACCTTGGCCAGCGGCGCGGTGCCGGCGACGCCGACGCCGTTGTCGGTCACCGCCGCGACGGTGCCGGCGACGTGGGTCCCGTGCCAGCTCGACGGATAGATGCTGTAGAAGTCGCCGGGGTCGCTGGGATCGGCATCGCGGCCGTTGCCGTCGCCGGCCACCGTCGTGTCGCTGATGAAGTCGTAGCCGGGCAGGATGTTGGCATTGAGGTCGCTGTGCGACGCGATGCCGGTGTCGAGTACCGCGACGACCGCGCCCGCGCCCTTCGTGACGTCCCAGGCGGTCGTGGCGCGGATGCCGCCGGCCCCGGTGCCGAACCCGTATTGCTGGCTGAAGCGCGGATCGTTCGGCGTCCAGAACGCGCGGTTGAGCTTGTCGACCTCGATGTACTCGACGTCGGGGTCGGCCGCAAGCTGCCGCATCAGCGACTCGGCGTCGGCCCGGTCGAGCTTGCGGCTAGTGCGCACGACGTCGGCGCCCACGGCGGTGCGACGCAGATGCTCGAGCCGC
>NZ_LASZ01000019.1 GCF_001014645.1 Luteimonas sp. FCS-9
GTCCTGACCGAGGGAAGAGCGGCTTCCGGCCGGCAGGCGGCTGCCCGTCCGAAGTCGAACTCCCTCGCCGCTAATCGCGGTAGGGATGTCAGAACGCCTCTAACGGCGTCCGCCAGGCGCTTGTGACATCGCTTCAGCGGCGCAGACGGCGCAGTTGTGCCAGATCGTCTGCGATCGCGTCCCGGCAGCTCGCCTCCATGCTGCGGTAGAGCGCCAGGACCTGATCCCCCAAAGGCGTCAGCGCCGCCCCGCCGCCGCCCTTGCCGCCGGTCAGCGTCGCCGCCACCGGCGCACCGAAGTAGAGGTTCATCTCCTCGACCAGCTGCCACGCCCGCCGGTAGCTCATCGCCATGCGTCGTCCCGCGGCCGAGATCGAGCCCGTCTCGCGGATCCCGTCGAGCAGGTCCGCCTTGCCCGGCCCGAGCATGATGGCATCGAGACGGATCCGCAGCTGGAAATCGAGGCGTTCGCGCATCCGACCAGCTTAGTGGACTACACGACCGCGTAGAAGCGACGCGCGCCGAACCCTTCGCCGGCTCCTCACCGTCCGCCGACGCGTCCATTGCGAGGGTGGGGGCCATGTCTGTCGAACCGCCAGGCCCGGTCGCCTCGTCGTGGATGGCCAAGCCCGTGGATGCGATCCCGACCGGTGCGCTGTCGCGACTCCGCGCCGAAGCCGCCGGGTGCCGCGCCTGCCCCCTGTGGCGTCCAGCGACCCAGACCGTGTTCGGCCGCGGGCGCGCCGCCGCGCGGCTGGTGCTGATCGGCGAGCAGCCAGGCGACCGCGAGGATCTCGCTGGGGCGCCGTTCGTCGGTCCTGCTGGACAGCTGCTGCGCGAGACGCTCGCGCAGGTCGGCATCGATGCCGCCTCCGTGTACTTCACCAATGCGGTGAAGCACTTCAAGTTCGTGCCGCGCGGCAAGCGCCGGTTGCACCAACGCGCCAACGCCGCCGAGCAGGCCGCCTGCCGGCCCTGGCTCGCCGCGGAGCTCGCGCGCATCGCGCCCGAGGTCGTCGTCGCGCTGGGCGCAATGGCCGCGCAGACGCTGTTCGGCAACGCCTTCCGCGTCACGGCCCAGCGCGGTGTCTGGCAGACCCTGCCCAACGCGCGGCCCGCGCTCGCGACCTGGCATCCGGCCGCGCTGCTGCGCATGCGGTCACCTGAACGCGCGCAGGCCGAGCGACAGTTCGCCGAGGATCTGGCCCGGGTCGCCGACCGCCTGGCCCACTGACGCCCTGCCTGCGGCCATTCGCCCCGCGCGGCCCGGTCCGCCCCTCGTGTATCGTCTGGCCCTCGTCCAGCGAGAGGCCAGACGCGCGCCGATGAGCATCTACGCATTGGAATCCGTGTTCCGGCCGGCCTCGGTCGCCGTCGTCGGCGCCAGCCCGCGTCCGCGCTCGCTCGGGCGACTGGTCCTGCAGCAACTGCGCGAGGGCGGCTTCGCGGGCCGGATCGGCCTGGTCAATCCGCGCCATGCGCAGATCGACGGCGTGGACGCGGTCACCACGCTCGAGGCGCTTCCGTTCGCGCCGGAACTGGTGGTCATCGCCGCCCCGCCGGCCGATGTGGCCGACGTCGCGCGCGCCGCCGCAGACCGCGGCGCCAAGGCCGCGATCGTGCTCACGCGTGACATGGGCGAGGGGCCGGGTTCGTACAACGCCGCGCTGGCCGACGTCGCGCGCACCCGCGGCCTGCGCATCGTCGGACCGAACTGCCTGGGGGTCATCGCGCCGCATGCCCGGCTGTTCGCGAGCTTCGCCGCGCATGCGCCGGCACCGGGCGAACTGGCCCTGATCTCGCAGTCCGGCGCCGTGGCCGCGGGCATGATCGAATGGGGCCGTTCGCGCGGGATCGGCTTCTCGGCCGTCGCCTCGCTCGGCGACGCGCTCGACGTCGATTTCGCCGACCTGCTGGACTACTTCGCCACCGACCGCCATACCCGCGCGATCCTGCTCTACGTCGAGCGCGTGCACGACGCCCGCAAGTTCCTGTCGGCGGCGCGTGCGGCCGCGCGCGCCAAGCCGGTCGTGGTGGTCAAGCCCGGCCGGCATGCGCGCAGCGCCGATGCGCCGCAGACGCACACTGCCGCGCTGGCCAGCCCGGATGCGGTCTACGACGCGGCGTTCCGGCGCGCCGGGCTGCTGCGCGTCCACGCGCTCGACGAACTGTTCGCGGCCGCGGCGACGCTGTCGCGGCTGCGGATGCCGCCGGGCAACCGCCTGGCGGTGATGACCAACGGGATCGGCGTGGGCATGCTCGCGCTCGACCGCCTGGTCGATCTGGGCGGCGAGCGCGCGGCGCTGTCGGACGCCACGCTCGAGACGCTCGATGCGGTGCTGCCGCGCGGCTGGTCGCGCCGCAATGCCGTCGACATGCTCGGCGACGCCGACGGCCCGCGCTATGCGGCGACGCTCGCTGCATTGCTGCAGGACCGCGACAACGACGCGATCCTGGTGATGAACGTCCCCACCGTGCTGTCGTCGCCGCCGGAGGTCGCGCGCGCCATCGTCGAGACGCTGCGCGCGCATCCGCGCGAGGCCGCCCGCAAGCCGGTGTTCGGCGTACTGGTCGGCGAGCATCCGGAGGCGCGGCGGATCCTGGCTGACGCCGGCGTGCACGCGTTCACCAGCGAGGCCGGCGCGGTGCGCGGCTTCATGTACCTGGTCCGTCACCAGCAGGCGCAGCGCGCGCTGATGGAGACGCCGCCCAGCCTGCCCGACGACTTCAATGTCGACGCCGCCGGCGCGCGCGCGGTCGTCGAGGCCGCGATCGCCGACGGCCAGCGCTGGCTCGATCCGCCGGCGATCGCCCGGCTGTTCGCCGCCTACGACATCCCGCTCGCCGAGGCGGTCCCCGTGCCCGATGCCGCGGCGGCGGCCGAGGCCGCAGCGGCGCTGCTCGAGCGCGGCGGCGCGGTGGCGGTGAAGATCTGGTCGCGCGACATCCCGCACAAATCCGACATCGACGGGGTCCGGCTGAATCTGGCGAGCGTGGACGCGGTGCGCGAGGCCGCGGACGACCTGTTGCGTTGCGCCCGCGCCGCGCGCCCACAGGCGCGGATCGACGGTGTGACCGTGCATCCGATGATCGTGCGGCCCAAGGCGCGCGAGCTGATCGCCGGCATCGCCGACGATCCGACCTTCGGTCCGGTCGTGGTGTTCGGCCGCGGCGGGACCGCGGTCGAGATCATCGACGACAAGGCCCTGGCGCTGCCGCCGCTGGACCTGCGCCTGGCGCACGAGCTGATCGGGCGCACGCGCGTGGCGCGCATCCTCAAGGCCTACCGCGACGTGCCGGCGGCCGACGAGCGGGCGGTCGCGCTGCTGCTGGTGAAACTGGCGCAGATGGCCGCCGACATCCCCGAACTCCAGGAGGTCGACGTCAATCCGCTGCTGGCCGATCGCGACGGCGTGATCGCGGTCGATGCGCGGGTCGCGGTCGGTCCGGTGCAGCGGCTGCATCCCGGTCGCGGGCACCCGCGCTTCGCGGTGTTCCCGTATCCGAAGGAGTGGGAGCGCACGATCGCGCTGGGCAACGGCACCGACGTGTTCGTGCGCCCGGTGCGGCCGGAGGACGAGGCGATGTTCCTGCGCTTCTTCGAGCAGGTGAGCACCGATGACCTGCGACTGCGCTTCTTCAGCGCGGTGCGCCACTTCAGCCATGAATTCATCGCCCGGCTGACCCAGCTCGACTACGCGCGCTCGATCGCGCTGGCGGCCATCGACCCGGCCAGTGGCGAGATGCTCGGCGCGGTGCGCCTGCTGGCCGACGCCAACTACGACACCGGCGAGTACGGGATCATGGTGCGCTCCGATCTCAAGGGCGCCGGTCTGGGCTGGCGGCTGATGCGGATCATGATCGAGTACGCCCGCTGGCAGGGGTTGCGGATGGTCGAGGGCCAGGTGCTCCGGGAGAACACCACGATGCTGGCGATGTGCCGCCAGCTGGGGTTTTCGATCACCGCCGATCCCGACGACGCGACGGTGGCGATCGTGCGGCTGCCGATCGCCTCCGAGCCACCGCCGCCGGTCTGAACGCCGGCGGGCGGCATCGCGCCGGTCACGACCTTGGCGGCGATAATGGCGCGGTGCGCAAGATCCTCCACATCGACATGGACGCGTTCTACGCGTCGGTGGAGCAGCGCGACGATCCGTCGCTGCGCGGGCGGCCGGTCGTCGTGGCTTGGCGCGGCGCGCGTTCGGTGGTCTGCGCGGCCTCCTACGAGGCCCGGCCCTACGGCGTGCGCTCGGCGATGCCGGCGGTGACCGCCGAGCGGCTGTGCCCGGACGCGGTGTTCGTGCCGCCGGATTTCGCGCGCTACAAGGCGGTGTCGCGTCAGGTGCGCGAGATCTTTCTGCAGCACACCGACCTGGTGCAGCCGCTGTCGCTCGACGAAGCCTATCTCGACGTCACCGCGCCCAAGATTCCTTCGCCCAGCGCGACCGCGACCGCGCAGGCGATCCGCGCGCAGATCCGCGAGGCGACGCAGCTGACCGCGTCGGCGGGCGTGGCGCCGAACAAGTTCCTGGCCAAGATCGCCTCGGACTGGCGCAAGCCCGACGGTCTGTTCGTGGTCAAGCCGGCGCAGGTCGAGGCGTTCCTGACCCCGCTGAAGGTCGGCCTGATCCCCGGCGTCGGCAAGGTGATGGAGAAGAAGCTCGCCGAGCTCGGGGTCACGACCGTGGGCGAACTGCGCGGGCTGTCGCGCGACGCGCTCGAGCAGCGCTTCGGCACCTTCGGCGCGCGGCTCCACCAGCGGGCGCGCGGCATCGACGACCGGCCGGTGGAACCGGACCAGCCGGTGCAGTCGATCTCCTCGGAGGACACCTTCGAGACCGACCTGCCGCTGGAGGACCTGGCGCCGATGATCGAGCGTCTCGCCGAGAAAACGTGGACGGCCACGCGCAAGACCGCGCGCGTGGGACGGACGGTCGTGCTCAAGCTCAAGACCGCGCAGTTCCGCATCCTCACGCGCAGCTTCACGCCCGAGGCACCGCCGGCCTCGCAGGCCGAGCTCACGCGGATCGCGCTGGCGCTGCGCGAACGCGTCGAACTGCCGGCCTCGACCCGCTACCGGCTGGTCGGCGTCGGGCTGGGCGGCTTCCGTGAGCCGGAGGAACTGCCGCTGCAGGCCGGGCTGTTCGGCGATGCCTGGCCCTGAGGCGGCTCAGGCGGCCTGCCAGTCGAAGGCCAGCGTCTCGTCGCGCGCGAAGCGCTGCAGGTGGTTCTCGATGATCTGCTGGTAGCGTGCCGTGGCCTCGGCATCGGGTTGGGTGAGCACGATCCGCAGCGCGTCGCCCTCGACGGCGAAGTCGGCACCCGCGTCCTCGCCGGCGAACGGGATGAAGGCGTGCGCATCGTGATCGCGGCGGATCTCGAACTTGTGCCGCCAGTGGTTGCACAGCGTGCGCAGCAGGCGCGTCGCGTCGTTGGAACGGGTGGTGGCGGTCGTGGTGATCGGCATCGCAGGGCTCCGGAGCAGGCGGCAACGCCGCCGGGCGAGCATAGGCGCGCGATGCGGCGCATGCACGCGTATCGGGGCGAACGCTGCGTTGCAGGCCGCCCGCGCGCGGGATGATGGCCCACACTAGGGCGCTCTTGTAGACGACGAGGCTCCGACGTGAACGATGCATCCGCGAAGACGACCGGCTTTCCCTGGCCGGTTGCGCTGTTCGATCTCGACGGCACCCTGGTCGACAGCGCGTCGGACATCGCCGCATCGGTGAATCGTCTGCTGGCCGACCTCGGCCATGCCGAGGTCGACGAGGCCACCGTGCGCAGTTGGATCGGCGACGGCGCGCGCCAACTCATCACCGCGGCATTGCGGCACGCCGGCGACGAGCGAGAGGTCGAGACGGTGATGCCGCGCTTCATGCAGCACTACCGCGATTGCCTGCTGCTCGATCCGCGCCCCTATCCCGACGTACCGGAGACGTTGCAGGCGCTGCGCGCGGCCGGCGTGCGGATGGCAGTGTGCACGAACAAGCCGGCGCCGTTCGTCGGGCCGCTGCTCGAGGCGCTGGACCTGGCGCAATACTTCGACGCGGTGCTCGGCGCGGGCGCGCTACCCGAGCGCAAGCCGCATCCGCTGCCGCTGCTGCACCTGGCCGGTCATTTCGGCGTCGACATCGAGCAGTGCCTGATGGTCGGCGATTCGTCGGCCGACGCGGGCGCGGCGATCGCGGCGGGCGCGCCGCTGGTGCTGGTGGCCTACGGCTACCGGCGCGACTTCGACCTGCACGGCTGCGGGGCGCACGCGGTCATCGACCGGTTCGGGCAACTGCTCGACCTGTGAGCGTTCGTCGTCGCCGGCGCGCGACACCCGGCGCGAGCGGAGGCGCGCCATGTTGTCCGGATGCACGGTGCGGCTGACATGCCGACATCGGGTCGAGCGCGCGTCTGCAGCGTCGATCCGGTTCAGTCGGGCGTCGAGCCCCGGCGCCCCCCTTTGCGCGCACGCGATGTCGACCTGCGCCTGGCGCGGCGGCCGAACGCCGCGATCAATCGCGCGAGCGCGTCGTCCTCGGCATAGAAGTAGGCGAGCGGCATGTCGAGCGCCTCGGCCAGGCGCTGCTGGATCCGCAGTGCGGGCTGGTGCACGCCGCGTTCGTAACGGTTGATCCGGGTACTGGCCACGAACTCGTCCAAGCCCACCTCGATGCCCAGGTTGCGCTGCGAGATGTCGCGGGTCTCCCGCGCTTCTCGCAGCCGGCGGCCGTAGACGGATGGGGGGTGTTCCTCGGACAAGCGCGCACGGATCCAGGGCGATCGTGCAAGAGAGCTTCCGGACCGCCGCGCGTCGGCGAAACTACGTTTAACGTAGTTCGCCGGAGCGGCCCGTGATCGATCGCGGTCGTTGCGGGGCGGACGCGCGTCGGGGGCCGGCGCGGTGTTGGCTGCGTGGGTCGTGGTCGGGGTGCAGGCGAATCCGCGCAGTGCCTGCCGGGTACCACGCCGAGTCGCGGCCCGATATCCGCTTGGTCGTCGCGGCACCCGGCAGGCGCTTCCGGGCGATCCGTCGGCGGGTCGGATCCAGGCGATCCGTCGGCGGATCGGAGAGCGCGGGTGCGTGAGGTCGATCGTGTGCGCGAGGCCTGCAGGTTCGACAGCGCCGGATCAGCGGTCCTGCGCGGGCACGGAGGCCTGCTGCGCGGCGTACCACGCGGCATACGGCGAATTCCGGGCGAGATGCCGGGTGTAGTCCTTCGCGCCGTCCGTCCACCAGACCGGCCCGCGTTCGCCGAGCGCATGCTTGGCGAGGTCGACCCGGCGGCGCGCGTCGGCGAGCGCAGCGGCGTCGTCCGCGCGCTGCGCGTGCTGGACGGCGCGGCGTGCCGCCATGAGTTCGGAGACCAGGCGCTGGTGTGCGTCCGGGTCCAGGCCCGGATCGGCGGTGCGCCACAGCCGCCCGCGCACGACCAGGTAGCGGCCGTCGGGCGTCGTCAGTGGCGGGGCGCGTGCGGGCATGCGGTCTCCAGGGCGCCCGAGCTTAGGCGGGACGATGTCGTGCGAGCGACACGGGGGAGACGACATCCGCTTCACGGAAATCCAAGGAGGCGGTCGCCAGGATCGGGAATCCGGGCCATGTTGCGACATGGCCGTCCCGCAGGAGGTTTCGATGTCCGCAATGCGCTTCGCTCGTCCGCATGTCCGCCGTTTCGCCCGCGCGGTCGCCCTGGGGCTGGTGTCCGGCAGCCTGCTCGCCGCGTGTTCGTCCGGCGACGACGTGCCGGCCGGCGCGCAGCCGCCCGATGCGCCGGCGCCTGCCGCGCGGCCGGCGCCGCCATCAGCGCCGGAGACGCCAGCGCCTGCGGCGGATACGGCCTCTGCGCCCGCCGGAGAAGGCGGCACGGTCGGCGGCGACGGCTCTCAGATCGAACTCGGTGGGTTGAGCGAGCAGGAGGTCGGCGACGCGGCGCTCGAGGGCGAACTGGCGTGCAGCTTCTCGCAGAACGGCGCGCCGCCGTTGCTGTTCGCGAAGGGCAGCGTGGGGTCGGGCGATCCTTCGCAGGGCGTCGTGAAGGTGGGCAGCTACGTGGAGCCGGTGCGTGCGCCCGGCGGTTTCGACGGCATGACCAGCAACCCGACGTTCTCCGGGCAGGGCAAGACGATCCGCATCGTGGAGACCGGGACGGCGGTCGGGGGCGGCGAGTCGCCCCCGCGTCCGGCGACGCTGACCTACCTGCGTGCCGATGGCGCGAGCCGCACGTTCGAGGGGCAGTGGCAGTGCGGGCCGTGAGCCGGTGCGTTGCCTGAGGCGCCAAGCGCGCCTTTCGGGCGCGTCTGCATCGCAACGGGCCGCAAACGGCGCGATCGGCGCCGTCTGCGCCGCCGCTCAGGGCGCGACGGTCCCTTCGATGGAATCGTCGAGCGTCTTGCCGATCGCGGCGCCGATCGCCATCTTCGTGGCCGCGACGAAATCGCCGTGCTTGTTGTCCCAGTAGTAGCCGGCGACCGGCTGCACGCGGATGACGGTGATCCGCGGGTCGTCCTTGCCCTCGGTGAACCAGGTCTTCATGACCGGGCTCCACAGCGCCTCGATGCGGTCGCGGTCGCGACTGATCGTGGCGTGGCCGTCGAGCACCAGGAAGCCGGCATGCTTGGATGCCTGCAGGAACAGGCGCACGTTCGGATCGGCCTCGATCTCGGCGTTCTTGTGGCTGTCGGCGGCGCTGAGGAACCACAGCGCGCCGGTGTCGTCCGCCTGCTTGATCGACATCGGGCGCGTGCCGCCGGTATCGCTGCCCGGCAGCGGCGTGGTGCAGAAGAAGCAGGAGCCGGCATCGTCGGACATGTCGCGGATGCGCGCGGTTGCGTCGGTGGCGGACAGGTCCCGGCGATTGTCCTCGGGCTGGTTGCGGTTGATCGAATCCATGGCTGTCTCCGTCGTGAGAAGTGGTGGGCCCGTCGCGCCGCGAGGCGCCGGCCGGTGGGACAGCGTGGAAGCGCGGGGGTGATTTGGGCGTGACCCCCGTGGCGCCGCGCCCATGGCGGCCGGGCGGTGTTCCAGCTTGCGTCGCAGCGCGAGGCCTGCGACCGTCGCCGGATGACGAAGGTGATCTCCTCTCCAGCGCTGTCGCCCGCCGGCCGCGCCTTCTCGGTCGTGGCATTGGTCGAAGCGTTCACGTGGGCCGGCCTGCTGGTCGGCATGGTCCTCAAGTACGGCACCGGCACCACGGAAGTGGGCGTGTGGTGGTTCGGACGCCTGCACGGCGCCGCGTTCCTGGCCTATCTGGCGGTCGCGCTCGTCGCCGCGTGGCGGCTGCGCTGGCCCTGGTGGGCCTGCGCACTGGCGATCCTGGCGGCATTGCCGCCGCTGGCGACGCTCGCGCTTGAGATCTGGTATCGGCGCCGTGGGCTGTTGTCGCGCGAGCGGACGGCGGCCTGACGGCGTCGACGGGCCGCACTCGCGCCGTCGCCCGAATGCGCGGCGACGCCTCGCTCAGCCATCGCGACCGAGCTGCTGCGAAAGCTCTCGCGTGAGACGCCGCCGCGCGAGCAAGCCCTGCAGCTGCCGTGCCTTGATCGTGGTCGGGCGCAACTGCGCGATGCCGTCTGGTCCGTCCTCGACCCGATAGCGCCGCGACGCGCCGCACAGCTCGGCGTGGCTGGCGGTGATCGTCACGACGGTGATCTCCACGCACTGCAGCGGCATGTCGGGCCGGATGTCCGGATTTTCGGTGCAGGCGCGTTCGATCATCGTGCTGAAGCGGCCGAGGTCCTTCTCCTCGCCGCTGCGCAACGGGCCGACGTTGGTGGCGCCCCGCGCGTCGTCGGCCTCGACCTGATGCCGGTCCTGCCAGCGCTCGTTGCGCTCGGGAATGACCGCGCGGACGACGCGGCCGTCCGGTCCGGTGAGGTCGAGGACGATGTCGAGCAGGTAGACCGGCTCCAGGCCCAGGTTGGTCACGAAGCAGTGCGCGCTCATGCCGCGTCCTGCGCCGGACGTGATCAGGATCGACGGGCGATGCTGCCGCCGGTAGCTCGACAGGAACACGTTGAGGTAGACGATCCAGATCAGCGCCGTCAGCCCGCTCATGCCCGCGGCGATGAGCGGTGCGTAGTCGAGCAGCGTCTGCAGCACGGAGACCTCCTGGGCCGGCATCGGGCGGGGGAAGGCCGGCCACTGTGACCGCAGCGCCGTGGGGCCGGCGACAAGGCCGGGCACGCGCTGTTTGCCGATCGTGCCCAATCGCATGCGGCCGGCCGCGGCGCGGCGTCGCCTGGGACGCGCGGCGTAGAATGCGGGCTCCCTGCACGCTAGGAGAGCGTCGATGCGTCGTTTCCGTCTGTCCGCGGTTTTCTTCCTGATGTTCGCGACGCTGGCGCTGGCCGCCTGTTCGTCGGGCAAGCCCGAGGCGGCGGTCGAGGCGTTCTACGAGGCCGCGGCGAAGGGCGATGTCGAGAAGGCCACCGCGCAGGTGTCGTTCGCCGACGTGCCGGCCAATGGCATGGTGCAGGCCAAGGGCAAGGTGCAGATGATCGTCGGCGAGATGCAGTCGCGGATCGATGCCAACGATGGCCTGGACGAGGTGGAGGTGCTCGAGTCCACCGTCGACGAGGGCGGCGAGACCGCCCGCGTGCAGGTGCGCGTGGTGTTCGCCAACGGCAAGGACCTGACCGAGACGCATCGCATGGTCCGCGACGACGGCAAGTGGAAGATCCGCCTGCGCTGAGCCGCAGGCAATGATCCGCTGGGCGCTGGCGCTGCTGGCATTCTGCCTGGCGTCGGTGTGCCTCGCAGGCGGCCCGGCACCGCCCGCCGATGCGCAGGCCGGGGATCTGGTGTTCCGGCGCGGGACCGAATCGGTCAGCGCGATGGTGCTGGCGGTCGACGGCGGCGAGTTCAGCCACGTCGGCATGCTGGTCGGCCATGCCGGCGCCTGGCAGGTCGTGCACGCGACACCATCGGAAGTACGCGGCCGCGCCGACGGCGTGGTCGTCGACGACCTGGCCTTCTTTCTCGATCCGGCCCGCAGCCGCGGGCACGCGTTCTACCGCGTCGACGCACCCGCCGGCCGCCGCGACGCCGCCGTCGGGCATGCGCTGGCCAGGCGCGGCACGCCGTTCCGCATGGCCGACCCGGCCGGCACCTACTGCACGCTGCTGGTCTGGGAAGCCTGGCGACGCGCCGGGATCGACCTGGACGTGCACTTCACCCGGCTGGCGCTGCCGTTGATGCAGGGCGACTACCTGCTGCCCACGCCGCTCAGCCGCTCGGCGCGGCTGCGGCGCCGAGCGGTTGCTGAGGACGGCGGTTGACCGCCCATACGGCCCGGATCGCCGCGCGCCTGCGCTGGGCCGGTCGAATCGCTCTGAACGGGCGGATCGCCCGGAGCGATGCCGCCCGGCTGTGACCACGGCCCCATTCGCGCAGGGCGCGGGCGATTAGGCTGGTCCACGGGGGATCCTTCCGACGGACTGGAGGCAGGCACGATGAACAGGCGTGGACGCGTGATCGCAGGGATGGTGGCGTTGGTGCTGGGGATCGTGACGGTGGGCAGCGTCGCCGCGCGCTGGCCGATCCTGGGGCAGGAATGGGCCGAGTGGACGCGCTACGACGCGGCCGGCAATGCGATCGGCGGGGGACGGATCGAGTGCGACGGCACGGTCCAGACCTGGGGCGATGCTGGCCGGGCACAGGGCTTCACGATTTATCCCTGCCAGTAAGTACGGTAGCGGGCGGACGGTGTCCGCCCGCTGTTCCGGCGCCGAAGCAGGGTGCGCCTTCGTGATCGGACACGACAGGTTCGAGTAGGCGAAGAACGGCACCGGCGTGCGGTGCCGGCGCCAGCAAGGCCAAGAGTACGACGGGCAGGATTGCCTTCACACACTGACAAGTTCGGATGTCGCGTCGCGAATGTGCATCGGCGCTACGGTGTGTCATGCGTCGAAATGTTGCACGCCTGCCATCGACTCTGATCGGAGGCAGGACCATTGCGCACCTGCCGCACCTCGAGGCCCGATACGCTTTGGGCCAGGCAGAATTTGCCGGCGTAACTTCGGTTGCTCCAGCCCCGCCGTGTTTCTACCGATGCATTGATGAAAGCGTCGTATCGCACGCCCAGGCGCAGAGCACCCACGCTGCCGCGGGTCTTCAGGCTCGGTCGATCCACGCCGTATTGGATGCAGTCGGACACGGCTAAAGGATCGATGCCATCGGGCGCGACGGCCGTCCATATCTCCCGCACTTCCGCGCCTGCCGCATCGATCTCCGACACGATGATGGCGTCGACCTTGAGGTCCGTGCCCGATGGCCGTGTCTCCGCCGGAATGCTGAAGCAAGGAACTCCTTCCTTGTTTTGGATCGCCATCGTCAGCATGCGTTGGTTCGCATCGCACGCAGGGGCGACCGTGAGAACCGCGAGCATGATGGCGGCAAGGCCGGGCGTGGTTCGTACAGGGCTCATGGCAGGCTTCTCCGGTCGGTCGGATCTTCGATGAAGAGCGACAGCGCATCCTCCAGCAAGACCAGCGCATCGGGATCGTTGCGATATTTGCTCTCGTACATCGCGTGGCGTGCGTTCCTGAATTTCACGAGGTAGTAGTCCGCGATGATGTTGCCCTGGGCTTCCATGTTGAAGTCGCCGATTTTCTTGCCGGGCATCAACGTGTAGTCGTACGAGAGCCCGATCCTGAAGGCGCCGCGCGCCTTGACCGGGTAGTTGAGTTGGTGCTGCCACACATGCACCATTTCGTGCATGAACCAACGCTGGTCCCGGAGGCCGGACGAAGAGAAATCTTCCTGAAAGTACTCCGGATTGAAGTACATCTCCCCGTTCGGCGTCATGGCCGTATCGTCGGGCTGCAGCCCGAACCACAGGTACTCGCCGTTGTGGATGCGGACCTTGTCGTAATCGACGGCGTCGCCGAACACCAGTCGCGACATGGCGATCTCGCCCGCCGTCATCGGCCGCGATTCGCCTTCCGGCGTGCTGACCGGGCGCGTCGAGCTGCCCACCTGCGCATCGGTCGTCGCGACACCTTCGAGATCGAAACGCAGCATCGCCTCGTCGTCGGCGCCGTCGGTTCGCGCGGCGCAGCAGCCAGCCGAGGCCCTGCCGCGAAGCTCGGCCTTCACGATGGCCACAGGCGTATCGGTCGCGATCCGCCGCGTGCGTCCGGCATCGTCGGTGGTGCCTTCCACGATGCGGCCGTCCTCGAGTTCCAGCCGGTAGTCGACGTCGGCCAGCAGCGCGCCGTTCGCGTTGGCGAACTGCAGTTGCTCGTCGTAGCGCGCAGCGCCCACCGCGGCGAGCGCAGCGGCCGCGGCCAGCAGGCCGCCCGTTCCGCCCGACGATGCGCCGCTCGACGTTCCGTCCTCGATCAGGACGCGTCGCTGCGAGCCGGCCACGAGTACGCAGCCGCAGGCGCAGCGGTCGCCGTCGCGCGCCACGGCGGCGCCGTCGATGCGCGTCGTCGGATCGCCCGTGGCGATGCTGGTCGCGCCGTGCCGGCCGCAGACGACCGCATCGCCGACTCGGGCGACGGGCTTGCCCTCGATATCGGTGAACGGAGAGCCGGCGACGATCGCGCCGCCGCTGCTGGTGCCATCGCCCACGACCGCCCACATTCTGGACATCCTTTGTCTCCCGGTGCATCCCTTCGCCTGCCGAGGGTAGCAAAAGGCCGCGACGGCGAGGCGCGGACCGGCACATGCGATCGCGGGGAGGTGTGGAGCGACATGCACGGGCGGCGGCGCGCCCGCCATGCCCGCGCAAGCGGACATCCAGGCGCCAGGCTGCCCAGGAGACGGCGTGCCCCGGCTAGTACACCTGCCGCGCTTCCGGCGGTGGCGGGTTCCACTGGTAGAGCCAGGTCTCGCTGAGCGCGTCGCCGGTGGCCGGGTCGCGCAGGAACAGGCGGATGTCGAGCTGGCCGGTGCCGGGGCCGGGCGGCACGACGTCGAACATCACGCGGTAGCCCTCGACCGCGTGCAGCGGGCGGGCCGAGACGGTCTCCAGGCGGCCTGCGGTGGCCTGCAGGACCGGTTCGACCGTGGCGTTGCGGGCGGCCAGCGCGGCCAGCACGCCGCCGGCGAAGTCGACCGCGAAGCGCTGCGACCACTGTTCGCGCGCGAAGCCGATGCGCCCGCCCAGGCCGGTGCGCGTGGCGACGCACGTGGCCAGCGGGGGGCGCGCAGGCATCGCCTCGCCCCAGAACAGGCGGTAGCCGAACAGCAGCTCGCGGCCGGGCTCGACCGGCTGCGCGGGGTGCCAGAAGGCGACGACGTTGTCGAAGGTCTCGTCGACGGTCGGGATCTCGACCAGCTGCACCTCGCCGCGCCCCCAGCCGTCGCGCGGTTCCACCCACAGCGAGGGGCGGCGTTCGTAGAAGACGCCATCGTCCTGGTAGTGGTCGAAGTCGCGGTCACGCTGCAGCAGGCCGAAGCCGCGCGGGTTGTCGTCGGCAAAGGCGTTGAAGCGCAGCGCACGCGGGTTCTCCAGCGGGCGCCAGAGCCACTCGCCGCCGCCGGTGTGCAGTGCCAGGCCGTCGCTGTCGTGGATCTCGGGCCGCCAGTCCCAGGCCATGCGACGGTCGTTCTCGCCCGTCTGGTACATGCTGGTCGCCGGCGCGATGCCCAGGCGTTCGATCGCGGTGCGCGGGTAGAGCGCGCAGTCGACGTCCATCACCAGCGGCTCGCCGGGGGTGATGGCGAAGCGGTAGGCGCCGGCGACCGACGGCGAGTCGAGCAGCGCGTAGACGACGACGGTGTCGCTGTCGGGCGCGGGACGCTCGAGCCAGAAGTCGGTGAAGTCGGGGAATTCCTCCGGGCGCGGCAGGCCGGTATCGACCGCCAGGCCGCGCGCCGACAGGCCGTACTGGCCGCTGGCACCGACGGCGCGGAAGTAGCTCGCGCCGAGGAACGCGGCGAAGTCGCGCTTGGGATCGCTGCGCCGGTTGAGGCGGAAGCCGGCGAAGCCCAGGTCGGCGGGCAGCGCGGCGCCGTCCAGGCCCGAGGCGCCGTAGTCGAACATCGCCGGATCGTAGGCGATCTCGCGCGCCTGGCCGTCGGCCAGCGCATGCATGCGGACCGGCCGCTTGAAGAACAGGCCCAGGTGGAAGAACTGCGCGAGATGACGCGTGTCGTCCTCGTGCCACAGCGCGTGATCCTGACGGAAGCGCAGGGCCTGGTAGGCGTCCCAGTCGAGCGCGGCGACCGCATCGGGCGGCGTGGCCGGGCGCGGCGCGTGCGGCTGTGCGGCCAGCGCGCGGGCGCGGCCCTTGAGCGCTGCGAAGTCGAACGGGGCCGGCGCGCCCAGGCGCAGCGCGGCGAGGACGGAGGTCGGCAGGGCGGCGGTGCAGAGGGCGGCCAGTCCGCCGTGCAGGAACGAGCGTCGATGCATGGAGGGCGCAGCTTGGGGCGGAGCGCGCATCCTAGCCAAGCGGCGGCAAGGTCCCGTTATGGTGCGACGGCACTGCCTGCACGGGCGCTGCACATCGGCGCCCCTAGGCTGGCGCACCCTCGAAGAGGCCCCGCACGGCCGCGATCCATGTCCGGATCGGCCCCCGCGCGGCGACCTGAGCGCAGCCGGACTTCTCCCATGCAGTTGTTCAAGTGCGACCGTTGCGGGCAGGTGCTGTACTTCGAGAACACCGAGTGCGTGCGCTGCGGCGCGCGACTGGGCTTCGTGCCCGAGCGGGTGACGCTCGGCGCGCTCGCGCCCGACGGGGAGACCTGGACGCTGCAGGCGCATCCGGGCACGCGCTACCGGTTCTGCGGCAATGCCGCGCATTCGGCCTGCAACTGGCTGCTGCCGGCCGACGATTCCGATCCCTACTGCCGTGCCTGCCGCCACAACCGCACGATCCCCGACCTTTCCGACGACGACCGGTTGCAGGCCTGGCGGCGGATCGAGGTCGCCAAGCGCCGGCTGTTCTACAGCCTGCTGCGGCTACGCCTGCCCACGCCCACCGTCGACAGCGGCGATCCCGAGCCGCTGTCGTTCGACTTCCTGGCCGATCCGCCGGGCGGGCCCCGGGTGATGACCGGCCACGACAGCGGCCACATCACCATCGCGCTGTCGGAGGCCGACGACGCCCGCCGCGAGGCGGCGCGGGTCTCGATGGGCGAGCTCTACCGCACGCTGCTGGGCCATTTCCGCCACGAGATCGGTCACTATTACTGGGATCGGCTGGTGCGCGACGGCGGCGAGGCGGAACTCGCCCGTTGCCGCGCGCTGTTCGGCGACGACCGGCAGGACTACGGCCAGGCGCTGCAGCGCTACTACGCCGACGGCGCGCCCCCGGACTGGCAGGACGGCCATGTCAGCCCATACGCCACGATGCACGCCTGGGAGGACTGGGCCGAGACCTGGGCGCACTACCTGCACATCGTCGACACGCTGGAGATGGCCGCCGCGTTCGGCATCCGCATCGCGCCCGACATCGTCGACGACGAGACGATGGAAGCCGAGATCACGTTCGACCCCCACCACGTGGCCGACCTGCAACGCCTGATCGACGCCTGGCTGCCGCTGACCTACGCGGTCAACAGCCTCAACCGCGCGATGGGCCAGCCCGACCTGTATCCGTTCTCGATCGCGCCGCCGGTGCAGGCGAAGATGGCCTACATCCACGGCCTGATCCGGCGCGCGGGCGGGCAGCGGGGCGCGGCTCAGCCGTAGTAGGCCAGGAACATGTCCACGGCGGACTCGGCGACGCGCGTCTGCCGTTCGGCCGATAGCGGCGGCTGGCCCATCGACAGCTGCGGCCACAGCGCGAAGCTCTTGACCAGCCCCTGCAGCTGCATCGACGCGAACGCCGGGTCATCGGTCCTGAGCCGGCCGTCGGCCGCCGCAGCGCGGATCCAGACCGTCATGCCCGCCTCGCGATCGCCCAGGCGCGCGAGCAGGTCGCGCGCCAGAGCGGGGGAATGGATGCCCGCGGCGATGGCGACGCGCGCCAGGTCCACGAACTCGGGATCGTGCAGCAGCCGCAGCTTCTGGCCCACCAGTTCCAGCAACTGCGGGCGCAGCGGGCGGTCGGCGCGGTAGGCGAGGTCGGGGCCGCAGACGCCGCGCTCGAGCATCGACTCGAGGATGCGCAGGAACAGCACGTCCTTGCCGGGGAAGTGGTTGTAGACGGTGCGCTTGGAGACGCCGGCGCGGGCGGCGATGCGGTCCATGCTCGTGGCCTCGTAGCCCGCGGCCCGGAACTCGGCCACCGCCGCGTCCAGGATCGCCAGGCGCTTGCGGTCGGTAAGCCGGGCGGGGGGCAGGTCGGGGTCCATTCCCCGGATTCTACACCGATGGGTTTACTTTCGACCCCGGATAAATAAACTGCACGGTGTAGTTCATCCGGAACCCTGCGATGCGCGGCGCCCTGCCCTCGTCCATGCGGCCACACCGCCGCCGCGTCGTCACCGCCCTGTCCCTCCTCGGAGCCTGCATCGTGAGCGCCTGCCTGCTGTCGTTCTTCCGTACCAGCCATCCGGTCGCCGACTACGCGACCTCTCCCCAGACCGCTGAGGGGCGTTTCCGCAATCCGCTGCCGCGGCCGCCCATGGGTGTGGGCAAGACCGCCAAGCTGTTCTGGGAGATGCTGTTCCGCAAGCCGGCCGGCACGGTGCCGGCCAGCGCGCCGGCGGTGCTGCCGCTGACCCGGACCGAGCTCGAGGCCGCCCCCGACCGCAGCGCGTGGCGGCTGGGTCACTCGACCGTGCTGCTCAAGCTGCGGGGCGGGTTCTGGATCACCGATCCGGTCTTCGCCGAGCGCGCCTCTCCGGTGGGATGGGCCGGGCCGAAGCGGTTCCATGCGCCGCCGATCGCGCTCGAGGCGCTGCCGCCGCTGCGCGGCGTGCTGCTCTCGCACGACCACTACGACCACCTCGACCGCGAGACGGTGCGCGCGCTGGCCGAGCGCGCGGGCGTGTTCTTGACGCCGCTGGGCGTCGGCGACCGGCTGGTCGCATGGGGCGTGCCGGCGGCGAAGGTGCGCCAGTTCGACTGGTGGCAGGGCACGACGATCGGCGGCCTGCGCTTCACCGCCACGCCGGCCCAGCATTTCTCCGGGCGGGGGCTGTTCGACAGCGACCGCACGCTGTGGGCGTCGTGGGTGATCGAGGACCGTGCGACGGTCGACGGCGACCCGGGCCTGCGGCTGTTCTTCAGCGGCGACACCGGCTACTTCGACGGGTTCGCGGAGATCGGCCGGCGCTTCGGGTCGTTCGACGTGGCGATGGTCGAGACCGGCGCCTACGACCGCCGTTGGGCGTTCGTGCACATGCAGCCCGAGCAGACCGTACAGGCGCACCTCGACCTGGGGGCGCGCGTGCTGCTGCCGGTGCACAACGGCACCTTCGATCTGGCGATGCACGTCTGGGACGAGCCGTTCGAGCGTGTCGGCGCGCTCGCGGCCGAGCGCGGCGTCGCGCTCGCGACCCCGCGCATGGGCGAGCGCGTGGATCTGGCTGCGCCGCAGGCCACGACCGCATGGTGGCGGGAGTGAGGCGGCCAGCGATGGCCGCCTCCGCTCACCACAAGCCCAGCACCTTCCACCACAGCAGGCCGACCGTCGCGTAGACCGCCAGCTGCATCACGCACATCGCCAGGCCCACGCGCCACCAGGTGCCGAGGGTCACGTAGCCGCTTCCGAAGATCACCGGCGAGGTGCCGGTGGCGTAGTGGGTCAGCGTCATCATCGCGGTCGAGCCGGCGACCATCATCAGCACGAACGGCACCACGTAGTCCGCCGGGACCAGCTGCACGCCGACGGTGAGAAAGGCGAGCATCATCGCGCTGATGTGCGCGGTGGTGCTGGCGAACAGGTAGTGCGAGAACACGAACAGCAGCACCAGTACCGCCGCGGCCGCCTGCCAGCCCATGCCGCTGCCGGCGATCGCGTCGCGCATGCCACCGGAGAACCAGCCGATCACGCCGAGCTTGTTGAGCTGCTCGGCCATCATCACCAGCGCGCCGAACCAGATCAGCGTGTCCCACGCGCTCTTCTCCGACAGCACGTCGTCCCAGTCGATGGTGCCGGTGATGATCAGCGCGAACAGGCCCAGGAACGCGACCACGGTGGGGTCGAGCAGGAACGCATCGCCCAGCAGCATCGCCGGCACGTTGGCCCACAGCAGCAGGAGCATCGCGAAGGTGCCCAGCATCACCTTCTCCTTGGGCGCCAGCGGCCCCATCGCGACCAGTTCGTCGTGGGCGAAGCGCGGCGCGTCCGGTGTCGCGCGCAGCTCGGGCGGCGACAACAGATGCACGACCAGCGGCATCGCCAGGATGCACACCAGACCCGGCAGCAGCATGCACAGCGCCCAGGTCGTCCACGACAGCTGGAAATCCCCGCCGGTCGCGCGCGCCACGTAGTCGACGACCAGCGGATTGGGCGCGGTGGCGGTGACGAACATGCCCGAGGTGATCGGATTGGCGTGCATGTTCACCAGCGCCAGGTAGGTGCCGACCTTGCCCTGCGTGCCCTTGGCCGGATCGGAGCCGAACGCGCTGGCGATCGAGCGCATGATCGGGTGCACCACGCCGCCGCCGCGCGCGGTGTTGCTCGGCGTGAACGGCGCCAGCAGCAGGTCGCAGGCCGCCAGGCCGTAACCGATGCCGATCGAGCGCCGCCCGAGCAGGCGGATGAACAACAGGCCGATGCGGTTGCCCAGCCCGGTCTTCTTGACGCCGCGCGAGATCAGGATCGCAACGACGATCAACCAGATCAGCGGGCTCGACAGGCTGCCCAGTGCATCGCGCATCGCGCCGGCCGACGAATCGGCGGTCACCTGCGACAGCGCGACGATGACGATCGCCATCATCGCCATGACCCCGATCGGCATCACCTTGAGGATGATCGCCACGATGGTCGTCAGGAAGATCGCGACCAGGCGCCAGCCCTCGGGCGTGAGACCCTCGGGACGAGGCAGCAACAGCAACGTCAGCAGGACCGCGGTGGCGATCGCGGCCGGCACGATGCGGAACGGCACGACGTCGCGGAAGTGGGCGAGGGTGTCGCGGATGGCGCGCAAGGGGGGCTCCGTGCGCGCGGGTCGAGGCGCGCCTCGCGCCCATTGTCGCCGATCGCCGCGGGCGCGCGGTGTCAGCGCCGCGTCGCGAGCACGCCGTCGAGCGCCGGCCGCGCCTGGAAGCCGGCCGCTTCGAGTCGGCGCGCGACCTCGCGCGGCACGTCGCGTCCGGAGGTCAGGCGGTTCGGGCTGCCGGTGTAGTGGAACAGCCGCCCGCCGCGCCGCGGCACGCGCGCCAGCTGCTCGTAGAAATGCCGCGAGTAGAGCTCGCCGGCGATACCGAAGCGCGGCGGATCGTGCAGCGCGACGTCCATCGAAGCGTCAGCGACGCCTGCGATGGCCTCGGCGACGTCGGCATGCGCCAATGCCAGCCGCCCCTGCGCATCGGGGGCGTCGGGATCGGGCGACCACGGATTGAGCGTGCGCAGCCACAGCACGTCCGCGTTCTTCTCGAACGAGCGGACGTGTGCGGCGCCCGCTTCCAGGCAGCAGGCGGCGAAGTAGCCCAGGCCGCCGCAGGTGTCGAGCACGCGCGCGCCGCGCGGCGACACCAGCGCCACCTTGCGCCGCGCGTCCTCGAACGGCGACTCCCTGGCGGTGGGCAGCATCTTGATGCCGTCGATCTCGAACGTGGGCGCGCCCCAGGGCGTGGGGACGAGCTTGATCAACGCGCCGTCGTAGCGCGAGACCGGGGCCCAGTCGTCGCCATCGCGGACGTAGAGCGTGCGGTCCTTCAGTCGCGCGGGCCAGGGATAGCGGATGCCCTGCCATGTCCAGTGCGACGCGGCGAGCGTCGCGACGCCGGTGCTGCGGCCCAGGTCCAGCGACCCGGCCCACTCGGCCGCTCCCATGCGCTGCGCGGCCCGCATCGCCTCCGCGGTCTCTCGGGTCAGCAGGGGGCCGGGGGTCTGGAACACGGGAGCAGGCGGGCGAGAGGTGGGCAGGCATCGTAACCGAGGCGCATCGCGCGCCGCCGCGCAGTTGCAATCGCAGGCGGGTCATGCCTTCGCTCGCAAGTTCCTCATCCCGGTAAACCTGCCTTGAACGCGATCGGCGCGAATGCGTCGAGCGGGGGTGAAGGTTTGCGTGCCCTTCAGGCGGCCCGGTCTTTACTGCGCCCCGCGAGGCTCCCCCGGGCCTTGCGCAATCTCCCGCAGATGCGCGCGTCGCGCATCCAAGAACAAGAAGGATGGCCCCGATGAAGAAGCTCCTGATCCCCGCCGCGATTGCCGCCGCGCTGTGCGCCCCGTCCGCGTTCGCCCAGAGCATGGGCGGCGACACCTACCGCCCCGACCTGCAGGTCGGCGAGGGCAATGCCTTCATCGCGGGCAGCGTCGGCCGCACCGACGGCGGCACCGCCGGCCGCTTCGGCACCGGCGACTTCAACGTCTTCGAGAGCCGCGACGGTCGCAAGACCGGTTACGGCCTGGTCGGCGGCTACCGCTGGAAGGTCGCGCAGAACTTCGGCCTGGGCCTGGAAGGCGGCTACACCGACCTCGGCAACCTGGTCGTCAAGAACGCGTTCAACAGCGACGACATCAACCAGCGCGAGGACACCAACGCGCTGCGCGGCTGGGTCGCCGGCGGTAACGCGCGCCTGAACATCACGCCGCAGTGGTATGTGGGCGCACGCGGCGGCTACTTCCGCGCCTCGGACAACAATGCCGACTACTACAACAACGTCGGCCAGGACCTGGGCCTGGAAAGCGGCGGACGCGATGGCCGCAACAGCTGGTACGCCGGCGTGGGCACCGGCTGGAATGCGACCGAGAACTTCAGCATCGGCCTGCACTACGACTACTTCCGCGCCAAGTCCGGCGACCTGCGCGACCCGGTGTCGGGCGTGAAGTTCGAAGGGCCCAAGCGCTCGACCGCGCTGCTGGGCCTGACCGCCGAATACGCGTTCTGACCGACGCGCAAGGGCCGGGGCCGAATGGCCCCGGCCAGGACGCATACGGGCGCCTTCGGGGCGCCCGTATGCGTTTGCGGAAGCCCGCGGATCGAGCGGCGCGAGGCCGGGGCGTCATGGCGCTCGCGGTGTCGTTGCACGGTGCCCGGTGCCGAATGCCCACGTACGCGCGGACGTGCGCGATGCACCGCGCGCCGTCCGCCGGCGGGGTGGTCGGAATCGAATGCGAAGGTGTCGTGGACCGGCTCGCGCGGGAGCCGCAGGCTGGCGCATCGACGCGCGCCGCCGGACCGCAGCGAACGTCAGCCGGCGGCGAGCATCGTGGGCGCGGCAGGCGAGCCGGTCGCGGGCATCGCGGGAGCGAGCCGGTCGGCCAGGCCGTCCTGGTAGCTGCCGTCGGCGTTGCGGATGCGCAACCGGGCGCTCGGTCCGATGAGGTCGCGCAGCGTCGAGCCTTCGGTGGCGCTCTGGCGGCTGAGGAACGAGGCGACCAGGCGGCCGGACCCGTCCTGGCGCAGGACCCACAGGCGCAGGCTCATGTCGTATTCCAGCGTGAAGCTGTCCATCGATCGCATCCTCGAAAACGGGCACCGTGCGCGCAGGCGCACGAAGACAAGAAGGGATGCGGCGATTGTGCGCAGCGGGGCATCCGGGACACGTGAACCGTGCCGGGCGCGGCGTGCAATGCGTGCAACGAGTCGCGGGTCGAGCACGACGCGTGCGTGGCGCGTTCGGCGAGCCGGAAACGACGGTGGGCTCAGCGCGACGGCAGGCGGCTGCGGCGATGGTGCGCGGCGATCATGCGCGCGAGCGCCTCGTCCTCGGCATAGAAATACGCGACCGGCAGGTCGAGCACCGCGGCCAGGCGCTGCAACGTCTGCAGGTCGGGCTGGTGCACGCCGGTCTCGTAGCGGTTGACGCGGGTACTGGCGACGAAGTCGTCGAGCCCGGCTTCGATGCCGAGGTTGCGCTGCGAGACGCCATGGGCCTCCCGCGCCTCGCGCAGCCGACGGCTGAAGACAGGCAGGTTCTCTCGGACGGCCACGCTCGCATCGCATCCCGGACTTCGGCGTCGGGAAGCTTCCGGAACGTCGCTTGACTTCGATACTACGTTAAACGTAGTTTCGGTGTCTGTCCGCGTCCGGCCTCGCGTGGCCGGGCCGCCCTGCCGGCATGCCGGCGCCCATCCGACGGAGTGCGACATGGACGAAGCCCGCCACCCGGCGCGACGCGGGATGCGCATCGACGACCTCGCGCTCGGCGCGTCGACCCAGGGGCCGCTGCGCCGGATCCTCGACCTCGTGCAGGGCACGCCCGGCGCGGTGCTCGCCGACGTGCGGGTCGCGACGCTGGAGCGCGCGCAGATCGAGACGCTCAGCCGGCTCGCGCTGCGCGAGGCCGACGCCTGCGTCGACCGGTCGAGGATGCTGCTGCACCTGCTCGAACTGTCGATGCCGCGGTGTGCGCCCGATCCGCAGCGCGTCACGGAGATCACCCAGCACGCGGCCCGGCTGATCACCGATGCGAAGATCTGGCGGGAACTGGCCGGCAACGCGACGTTTTACGTCGAGCATCCGGACGTCGCGGCGCGGCTCAGGCACGACCTCGCCGGCGCGCCGCGGGCACCGGTCGAAGCCTGAAGGGCGGGCAGGGCCGCCGCTCGGTCGGGATTACAGCGTGCGGATCGTCTCGCCGCTCGCGGCCGCCAGCGCCTCGCCGGCCCGATCGCGCTCGGCGGCATCGAAGGCGTGGACGACGACGGCCGCCTTGCCCTCGGCCAGCGCCTCGCGAACCTTGAACAGGTAGGGATCGTGATCGGGGCGCAGCGTGACCAGACCGCCGAACATCAGACCGAACACGCCGCCGTAGCCGACGATCAGGCCGGCGGCGAACCAGGGCGAGTTGGTCACCGCGGTGATGCCCGCCGCGTACAGCACGCCGAACACCACCGCACCGATCGCCAGGCCGATCAGTCCGAGCTTGTAGTGCGCGACGATCAGCGTGCGCAGGATGCCGCGGTTTTCAGGCTCGAGCTTGCGCCCGGGCTGGCGATCGTGACGGGTGACGACCTTGACCTGCGATGCCTTGAAGCCCCGTTCGCTCTGCAGCTGCTGTGCGACGCGACGGGCGGTTCGCTCGCTGTCGAAGATCGCGGCGACCTTGCTGTCGGACACCTCGCCGGTCACGGGAGAAATCGTGCTCATGGGACGGGACTCCGCGGGAGGATGACGACCGCAGGCTAGGAGCGCGGCGATCAAGGCGCCGTGACCCCCGCGCGAACGCGCGCACGGGCCATTCAGGGGGACGGGAACGCCGTGCCGCGCCGCGAACGCCGATGCTTCACGTGGGCATGGGCCGGGTTTGCGCAGCATGGTCGCCTGTCCGTTCGCGAGTGCCCCCCATGTCCAGCGCATCGTCTTCGCCCCGGGTCCGCCTCCATGTGGAGGATTCGGGTGGCAGCGGCCGCCCGGTCGTGCTGATCCACGGCTGGCCGCTGTCGGCCGAATCGTGGCAGGCCCAGGTGGGGCCGCTGCGGGCGGCCGGCCATCGCGTGGTCGCTTACGACCGTCGCGGCTTCGGCCGCTCCGACAAGCCTGCCGACGGCTACGAATACGACACGCTTGCCGACGACTTGGCGAGCGTGCTCGAGGATCTCGACCTGCGCGACGTGACGCTGGTCGGGTTCTCGATGGGTGGCGGCGAGGTGGCCCGCTACGTCGCCCGGCACGGCGAGGCGCGGCTGCGCAGCGTGGTGTTCGCCGCTGCGGTGCCGCCCTACCTGCTCAAGACCGACGACAACCCCGAAGGCCCGCTGCCCCAGGACAAGGCCGACGCGATGCGGGCCGGACTCGAGCGCGACCGCGAGGCGTTCTTCGACGACTTCACGACCCAGTTCTTCAGCGTCGACGGTGCCCTCAAGGTCGACGAAGCGCAGCGCCAGGAAGCGATCGCGCTCGCGCGGCAGTCCGACCAGACCGCGGCGCTGGGCTGCATGCACGCCTTCGCGACGACCGATTTCCGCAGCGACCTCGAGGCGATCACGGTGCCGGTACTGGTGCTGCACGGCGACGGCGACGCGACCGTGCCGTTCGAGGGCTCGGGCGCGCGTACGCATGCCGCGATCCCCGGCAGCACGGTGTCGCTGATCGAGGATGCGCCGCACGGCCTCAATGTCAGCCATGCCGGCCAGTTCAACCGCGCGCTGCTGGATTTCCTCGCCCGCTAGTCGCGCAGCGCCCCGCCGCACGCCCGGCATGGGCGTGCCCGACCTCGCCAGGAGCCACGATGTCCGTTCCCAGCCCCTCGGATTTCCAACGCTACGATCCCGTACTCGCCCAGCCCGGCCCGGACGAAGCCGCGCTGTCGGCCGAACTCGACGAGGTCCTGCTGTCCATCTCGCGCAAGACCTGGGAGGACGAGGGCCAGGGGCTGCGCGCGGTGCACGCCAAGAGCCACGGGCTGTTGTCCGCGGTCGTCGAGGTGCCGGCCGGGCTGGCGCCCGAGCTCGCGCAGGGCCTGTTCGCACAGCCCGGGCGTTACGACGCGGTGATGCGGCTGTCGACGACGCCCGGCGACCTCCTCGCCGATCGCGTGTCGACGCCGCGGGGCGTCGCGCTGCGAATCTGCGACGTGCCGGGCGCGCGCCTGGACGGTGGCGACGGCCCGGGCGCGCAGGACTTCATCATGGTCAACGGTCCGCAGTTCAATGCGCCCGACGGCCGCGCGTTCCTGCGCAGCCTCAAGCTGCTGGCCAAGACCACCGACCGCATGGACCGCACCAAGCAACTGATCTCGGCGATCCTGCGCGGCACCGAACGCGGGCTCGAAGCGATGGGCGGGCAGAGCGCCAAGCTCAAGGCGATGGGCGGCGAGCCGCCGCACCACATCCTCGGCGAGACGTTCTTCGCCCAGTTGCCGCTGCGGCACGGGGCGCACATCGCCAAGCTGCAGCTCGTGCCGGTCTCGGCGTCGCTGCGCGCGCTGACCGACGCGCGGCTCGACCTGTCCGACGACGACGCGCTGCGCGAGGCGGTGGTCGCGTTCTTCGCCGGGCAGGGCGCGGAGTGGGAACTGCGCGCGCAGCTGTGCACTTCGCTCGAGGAGATGCCGGTCGACGACGCCACCGCACGCTGGGACGAGGCGCGCAGCCCGTTCCGCACCGTCGCGCGGGTGATCGCACCGCCGCAGCCGGCCTGGTCGCCCGAACGCAGCGCCGCGATCGACGCGGGCATGGGATTCAGCCCCTGGCACGGGTTGCAGGCGCATCGCCCGCTGGGCGAACTGATGCGCTTGCGCCGCTCGGCCTATGCCGCCTCGCAGGCGTTCCGCGCGCGCAAGAACGGCGTCGCGCTGCATACCGGGTGCCCGTTCGGGCACGCAGCGCGCGATCGCGCCGGCTGAGCGCGCCGTCCGCTTACTCGGCGGCGTCGGCCGGCATGCGCTCGAGATCGGGATACAGCGCCAGCAGCGCCAGCGTCACGCCGTTCGACCAGCCGAAGCCATCCTGCAGCGGGTACTCGCCACCGCCGCCGCCCTGCAGCGCGCCGTCGGCGTCGTACTTCTCGACCAGCTTGCGCTCGCGTTCGAACACCGTCTGGACGTTGCCGACGAATCGGGCCGCGATGTCGCGCGCGAGCGTGTGCTCGCCATAGCGGCGCAATCCGTCGACCGCGATCCACTGCAGCGGTGCCCAGACGTTGGGCGCGTCCCACTGCTGGCCGCTGTCGACCGGGGTCGTGACCAGCCCGCCGGGTCGCAGCAGCGTCCGACGGACCGCATCGGCCGTGCGCCGCGCGCGCTCGGGCGAGGCGATGCCCGCGTGCAGCGGAAACAGCGCCGCGGCGGTCAGCGGCTCGCGGACGCGCCCCGTGCGCAGGTCGTGGTCGGCGTAGTAGCCCGCCTCGTGCCAGAGGTGGCGCGCGATCGCATCGGCCCGGGCGTCGGCCATCTCGCGGTGCGTACGTGCGCAGTCGGCGTCGCCCGCCTGCTTGCAGGCCGCGGCGATCGTCGTCTCCAGGTGGTGCAGCAGGCTGTTGAGGTCGACCGGCACGATCGTCGTGGTGCGGATCGTGTCCAGTCGCATCGGATCGTCGAGCCAGCGGCTCGAGTAGTCCCAGCCGCTTTCGGCACCGGCGCGCAGGTCGCGCCAGACTTCGGCCGCCGGCCGCGACGAGGCAGCGGCGGTCTGGCGGTCCTGCTCGAACGATTCGGGCCGGGGCACGTCGCGGTCGTCCCAGTAGCGGTTGAGCAGGCTGCCGTCGGCCAGGCGCACGACGCGGCGCGTCGCCTCGCCCGGCGCGAGCCCGTCGGCGCCATCCATCCAGTACGCATGCTCGCGCCGCAGCTGCGGCAGGTAGCGCACCGCCAGCGCGGGGTCGTCGCGTGCCTCGAGCGCGACCATGTGCGAGAAGAACGGCGGCTGCGAGCGGCTGAGGTAGTAGCTGCGGTTGCCGTTGGGCACGTGGCCCCAGTCGTCGATCAGCTGCGCGAAGTTGTCGAGCATCCGGCGCGACGTCGCCGTCTCGCCGCTTTCGACCAGACCGCGCATGGTGAAGTACGAATCCCAGTAGTAGATCTCGCGGAAGCGCCCGCCCGGCACGACGTAGGCGTGGGGCAGCGACAGCAGGCTGTCGTGCGGCAGCGGCGCGGGACGGGCGCGGGTCAGCAGCGGCCACAGGGCGTCGATGTGCGCACGCAACGTCGGGTGCCGCGCGATCCGGGTCTCGGCCGCTGGCGCGGGCAGCACGAAGTTCGCGTCGACGAACGCGCGCAGGTCGAAGTCGGCGCGGTCGTGCCCGTCGACGAACGCAGCCTCGATCGCCGCGGGCTCGCGGCGCGGGACCGCGTCGGCGAAGGTCTTCTGGTCCTCGAACAGCCAGGCCGCCTGCACCGCGGCGAAGGTGCGCGGCCAGCCGACGTCGGGCGTGACCGGCGCGGCACGCGTGGCGGGCTGCGCGGGCGGTGCGGGGAGGTCCACGCGCCCGCCGGACGCGCAGGCGGCCAGCAGTGCAGCGAGCAGGCAGGCGGCGGGACGGAGGGGGGAGGCAACGCGCGGCATGGCGGTCTCGCTGTCGGGGCGATGCGGGCAGTGTCGCATCGCGGTGCGGGCGGCGTCGCGTCGCGGGCACGGGGGACGCCGGATGCGCCGGGAATGACGAAGCTGCGCGCGGACCCGCCCGTCAGGTCGCCGGCGCGTCGGCGGCGGCGAGCTCGACGCGGTTGCGGCCGTTGCGCTTGGCGGCGTACATCGCCTTGTCGGCACGGCCCAGCAGGCGCTCGTAGTCCGGGTGGCCGTCGTGCGCCGCCACGCCGAGGCTCGCGGTCAGTGAGAGCCGGTGGCCGCCGTCGAGCTCGACCGGGCTGTCGGCGATGCGCCGGCGCAACGTCTCGGCGATGTCCCGGGCGCGGTGGCCGTCCGCCGCGACCAGCGTGACGAGGAATTCCTCACCGCCGAGACGGAAGACATAGTCGCTCGAGCGGACCGACTGGGTCAGCAGCGCCGCCACGTGCTGCAGTGCGCGGTCGCCGGCGCCATGGCCGTGACGGTCGTTGATCTGCTTGAAATGGTCGATGTCGAGCAGCACCACGGAGAACGCATGCCCGTGGCTGGCAGCGAGTTCGATCTCATGGCGCAGCACCGTGGGCAGGAAGCGGCGGTTGAGCAGGTTGGTCAACGCGTCGGAGCCGGCCTCCAGCGCGCCGACCCGGCCGAACAGCTGGCCCAGCAGGTCGCGGATCGAGGCCAGCCGGGCGCGGATTGCTTCGAACGCGGCCGGCTCGAGCCGTGCCTCGCTCGCGCCGGCCGGCGCGAGCATCGCGTCGATCTGCGCGATCAGCGCCAGGATGTGGCGGGTCTCGCTGTTGTCGCCGACGATCGGGATGCCCTTGTGCAGGAACCAGAGCCCGAATTCCGACTCCGACAGCCGCCGCGGACGCAGCGCGCCGCGTGCGCCGGCCAAGGCGTAGAGCAGCGCGTTCTCCCAGTCCAGCAGCAGCGCGCGCTGCCGCTCGCGCTCGGTCCCCACGTTCTGCGCGAGCGAGAACAGGCGATAGGCCGCGTCGGTGCGCGCCGAGCGGTCGTGCGCGTCGGCGTACGCGAGCGTCATCGATTCGAGCGCGAGGTCGATCGAGGCGTTGACGGCGCGGATCGCCGCGAATGCCGTCTCCGGCGCCGCGCCGGCCTCGGCGATGCGCGCGACCATGCCGTCGCGCAGCAGGCGGGTGCCGCGGCTGACCAGGTCTACCGGCATGCCGATGCGCGCGTGGACGACGCCGACCTGGCGGTTGGCGGCGATCAGCGCGTCGATGGTCGCCGGCCCGGCGCGCAGCAGGTCGCCGAGCCAGCGCTGCAGGCTGGCGTGCAGGCGCGTGCGCACCTGGTCGCGCGAGAGGAAATGCGCCGCGCGCGGATCCTCGAGCAGGACCGCGTAGAAGCGGTCGGCGAACGCGCCTGCATGGCGGACCAGGTCGGCGACGAGTGCGGTCGCGGCGGGTGGCGTGGCGGCCAGGCATTCGCGCCAGGACGTGGACAGTCTCGTCGAGGGATCGTCGTCCCCGGCGAGGTCGGTTGACTCGTTCATGGCGGCCAGGAGGGTGGGGCCGGGCCATTCTAAGAGGGATCGCCGCGGGTTGCGGCGACCCGTCCGACGGTGGCTACCGTCGCGTACGGCAAGACCGGACCGCTGCGGGGCCGCCGCGCGGGCGGCCCCGTGGACGCGCTAGAGCCGGAAGCGGATGCCGAGCATGTAGCTGCGTTCGGGCGAGGCGCGGTCGCGCAGGAACTCCGGGGTGCCGAAGTAGTTGTGGGTCTTGCTGCCCAGCAGGTTGGTGGCCTCGAGGAACACGGTGACGTTCTCGTCCATCGCGTAGTTCAGTGCGAGGTCCAGCCATTCCTCCGGACCGTGGAAGACCTCGGACGGCTGGTCGCCCGACGCGCTGAAGCTCACCGCGTAGTCGTCGCGCCAGTTGTAGGCCAGGCGCGCGGAGAACGCGTCGTACTCGTACATCAGTACCGCGTTCCAGGCCCGCTTCGACACGTTCGCCAGCGGCTGCATCACGCCGTCGGGGGACTCGGCCTCCGCATCGATCCACGTCGCGTTCAACTGCGTGCCCAGGCCCGACCAGGCGCCCGGCAGGAAGTCGTAGAACTGGGTGTAGCCGACCTCCACGCCGCGCAGCGTGCCGCTGCCGGTATTGCGCGGCCGGGTGATCTGGTACGTGGTGCCGTCGATCGTCTCGTCCTCGGCGTAGATCTGCACGTAGCCGTCGACGTCGCGGTGGAACGCGGCCAGCGACAGCAGCGCGTTGTCCTGGAAGTACCACTCCAGCGAGGCGTCGAGGTTCTTCGACTCCACCGGGGCCAGGTCCGGGTTGCCGCCGCTGCCGCGCGCGGGCAGCGTGTCGGTGGACTCGAACAGCGCCAGCTGCGGGTTGAGATCGGCGAAGTGGGGCAGCGTGATCGACTGGCTGTGCGACAGGCGCAGCATCAGGTCCTCGCGCAGCGAGACGTTCGCGCTGAAGCTCGGCAGCCATTCGTTGCGCGCGCTGGCGGTCTGCACCGGGGTCTCGACGCCGTCGACCAGCGAGGTGCCGTTGAGCTCGCTCTCCAGCCGCACGTGGCGCACGCCGATGCGGCCGTCAACCGGGATCGCGCCGAGCGTGAAGCCGTAGTTGGCCTGCAGGTAGGCGGCGTGGTTGTCCTCGCGGTTGTCGAAGTACACCGCGGGATTGGCGCCCGGCCGGTCGGGGCCGTGGCCCATCGCCTGGCGGATCAGCGCGGTGTTGCCGAGCAGGAAGTCGCGGTTGGCACCGAGCCAGCGGTCGACGCCGACGTCGCGGTCGCCGTCGATGATGCCGCCGGGTGTGACCTGCGACAGGCCGGGGATGTCGGACATCCGGATCGGCGCGCCGCTGAGGTTGTCGCGCGCGCCCGGGTCGCCGCCGATGTTGGAAGCCTGGCGTCGCGCCAGGCGCACGCCGGCGTCGATCGAGCTGACGATGCCGCCGTCGAACGCGAAGTTGGCGTCGCCGCGCCACGACCACTCGTCGCCTTCCTGCCGGCTCCAGCTGTCGTAGTACTGGCTCAGCCGCCAGGCGTCGGGGTCGGTGACGTCGTAGGGCGTGCCATCGGCGTTCGTGGCCGAGGTGAACGGCACGCCGCTGCTGCTGTCGACGCTGAGCCGCGGCACGGTGGTCATGATGTCGAGCACCATCGACCGGTTGTCCGACTCGCTGTAGGTGTAGGCCAGTTCGCTCGACAGCTTCAGCCGCTCGCCCTTCCAGCTGCCGCCGATCGCGGCCTGCCAGGTGTCGGAACTGTTCTCGTGCGCCTGCGTGCTCGACAGCACGTCGCTGTCGCGCAACGCAATGCGCTGCAGGATGTCGTTGCCGGGCTGGGTGGCCAGCGATTCGGTGTTCTCCGGCGTCAGCGACCCGGGGAACGGCATCCAGTAGTTGACCCGCGGGGTGTTGCGGTAGCCGACGTAGAAGCCGTCGGCCCACAGTTCGACGTTCTCGCTGGGCGCCCACTGGAACGCGACGTTGGCGGCCTTGCGCCGGCGGAAGCCCTGCGCCTGCAGGTTGCCTGCGTTGAACGGCACCAGCAGCTGCCGCGACGGGTCGAGCGGGTCGTCGACGCGGTCGTAGGTGCCGTGGAAGGTGTTGGACTCCAGGTACGGCGTCTCCTGGTACGACACCGCGCCGAGCACGCCCATGCGGCCGGCCCCGGTCTCCCACTGGCGGCTGCCGGTCAGGCTGCCGTTGGTCGCGGTCTCGCGGGCCTGGTCGGCGTACAGCGTCGACACGCTGCCGGCGATCGTGCCGTCCTCGTCGAGGTCGAACGGCCGGCGCAGGCGGATGTCGACCGCGCCGGCGATGCCGCCCTCGATCTGCTCCGCGCCGCTGGTCTTGTAGACGTCGACCTGCTGCAGTTGGTCGGCCGGGATGTCGGCCAGCGCGACGCCGCGCCCGGTGGTGGTGAAGATGTTGCGGCCGTTGAGCGTGGTGACCACGTTCGGCAGGCCGCGCACGAGCACCGTGCCCACTTCCGCGCCGCCGCGTTGGACCTGCACGCCGGTGATGCGCTGCATCGCCGCCGCGACGCTGTTGTCGGGCAGCTTGCCGATGTCCTCGGCGACGATCGAATCGGTGATCTGCGGCGAGCCGCGCTTGGCGTCGAGTGCGCCGGCGACGCTGGCGCGCACGCCGCGGACCTGCACCGCATCGAGATTCTCGACCTCGCCGGCCGGCGGCTCGGCGTCGGGGGCCGCGGTCTGCGCGAATGCGGGCGTGGCGAGGATGGCGGTGGCGAGCGTGGCCAGCGCCAGGCGGCGGGGGTGGGAATGTGCGGCGGACGTCATCGTGCTGCGGAGCCCTCTGTGATCGGTGATCGTCGAGGTCCGTGTCGCCGGCTTGCGGAGGACGCGATGACGCCCCGCCGGACACTGCCGGCAGCCACGCCACCTCGCCCTTCGCGCTCCCATCACATCCGGGAACGGGCGCGGATTAGAGCAACCGGGATCTTAGGATCGTGTGGAGAAGCCGTAAGCAATCTGAATGCGGTAGCGATGCGTTCATGCAGCGTTTTCGCGCCACCGCGTTTCCGCTCACGGGCACGGCACGCCAGCGTGCCTAGCGTGTCGCCTTCCCCCAGACGACACGGAGACGCGACGATGAACCAGCCCGCGCAACAGCAGGACGTGCCCGGCGTGGAGCGCAAGCTCGACCCGGCCGCCGACCACGGCGAGGACAGCTATCGCGGCAGCGGCCGGCTGCAGGACAAGGTGGCGATCATCACCGGTGGCGACAGCGGCATCGGCCGCGCCGTCGCGCTGGCCTACGCGCGCGAGGGCGCGGACGTGCTGGTGAGCTACCTCAACGAGGACGAGGATGCGCAGCAGACCCGGCGTCTGGTCGAGGATGCCGGCCGCCGCTGCGAACTGATGCCCGGCGACATCGCCGACCCCGCGCATTGCCGCGCGATCGTGCGCAAGGCCGTCGAGGCCTTCGGCCGCATCGACGTGCTGGTCAACAACGCCGCTTACCAGATGACCTACGAGTCGCTCGACGAGATCCCCGACGACAAGTGGGACTACACCTTCCAGGTCAACGTGACCGCGATGTTCCACCTGTGCAAGGCCGCCGTGCCACACATGAAGCCGGGCGCGTCGATCATCAACACCAGCTCGATCAACTCCGACAAGCCCAACCCGACACTGCTGCCGTACGCGACGACCAAGGGCGCGATCGCCAACTTCACCGCGGGCCTTGCGCAGCTGCTCGCCGACAAGGGCATCCGCGTCAACTCGGTCGCGCCGGGGCCGATCTGGACCCCGCTGATCCCCTCGACGCTGCCGCCCGACGCGGTCGCCGAGTTCGGCAGCCAGGCCCCGCTCAAGCGTCCCGGCCAGCCGGCCGAGTGCGCGCCGATCTACGTGCTGCTGGCCTCCGACGAGGCCAGCTACATGACCGGCGGCCGCTACGCGGTCACCGGCGGGATGCCGATTCTGTGATTCGCGGATTTCTTCACCTCCGCATGGCGGCGTCGGGCGCATACCCCCACGCAGCCTGCAATTCCGCAGGCGGGAGGAGGCAGTCGTGGACAAGAACCGCAGCGAAGGCATGAAGAACCAAGTCAAGGGCACCGCGAAGGAGGTGGCCGGCAAGGTCACCGGCAACACCGGCAAGGAAGTCGCCGGCAAGGCGCAGAAGACCGCGGGCAAGGCGCAGAGCGCCGTCGGCAAGGCCAGCGACAACGCCCGCAAGGGGCGCTGACCGGCACCGGCATCGCCTGACCACAGGCAGCGCGACAGGCGGCTCCGGCCGCCTGTCGCGTTTCCGGCATGGCCGCATTCCATCGGCCCGTATCGCCGCGGGCCGGGCACCACACGCCCGCGCAGGAACCGCTGGGCCGGTGCAGACTTCCCTTGCGTGTCGATGCCTGAAGCCGCCGCGAGCACGGCGACTTCTTTCGTTCGTTCCCGGCTGCCGTCGCGCCCGCCACCGTGTCTGCCCGCGTCGATCGCGATGCCGGTCGCTGCGTCTGGCGCTGCCCCCACCCGGCGCCGGTGGCGCCGACCTCCCCCGCATGCGGGGGAGGTGATCGCGGCACCGCTCTCCGATCCGCCCTCGCATCCCTGTCCAGTGCCTGTCGGGTGCCGTGACCACCAAGCGGATATCGGGCCGCGACTGGGCGCGGTACCCGGCAGGCGCCCGCGCAATCGTCGCAGCAGCCACGACCGCGCCACACTCCGGCGTCGTTCCCCGTGCGCGATTTGGTCGTCACGCTTTGCAGTCGGCAGACACCGCCATCGCCATGCCGCTCTCCGATCCGCCATCGCATCCGTGTCCAGCGCCTGTCGGGTGCCGTGACCACCAAGCGGGTATCGGGCCGCGACTGGGCGCGGTACCCGGCAGGCGCCCACGCAATCGTCGCAGCAGCCACGACCGCACCACACCCTGGTCTCGTTCCCTCGTGCGCAACTTGAACCGTTATCGCCATCGCCATGCCGCTCTCCGATCCGCCCTCGCATCCGTGTCCAGCGCCTGTCGGGTGCCGTGACCACCAAGCGGATATCGGGCCGCGACTGGGCACGGTACCCGGCAGGCGCCGATGTAATGGATTGGCAGCCCTCACGACACGCGGCTAGCATCCCCGGGCCTATTCGTATCGGACCCACGCACATGGATGTCGACCTTCCGACCCCGGGTGAATCCGCCCAGGACGACGGCTTCACCCAAGACGAACGCGCCCTGCTGCGCGACCACGGCATCGTGCTGTTCGCCGGCCGCGTGATCTTCGATGCCCAGCCGCCCATCGACGACGACACGCTGCGCGCCGTCGACGCCTGCTGCCGCGGCGGCGTCCCCGCCCCCCTGGCCGCCCTGTGGCGCCTGACCGCCGGCGGCCGCCTCGATTACGACCTCGTGCTCCCCATGGACGGCCACGAAGAAGCGATCTCGTGGACCGAACTGTTCTTCCGCGGCAGCGACGGCTACCGCGACCTCGACGGCTGGATCGAGCACGAGCGCGAGCTCGCGCAGGACGATGCCGACGAGGACGGTCGCGACTGGGACGGCCTGCTCGATGTCCTGCCGTTCGGCGGCTTCGAGTACTGCGATCGCCTCTACATCGTCACCGACCCCGCCGCCCCCGACCACGGCCACGTGCTCGCCTGGAAGCAGGGCCTGCCGCCGGCCTGGACTCACGCCCGCCACGAGGACGGCCTGGCGACCGTCGGCGAGCACCTGCACGCCGCCTTCCGCGCGCTCGTCCTCGAGCGCGACCCGCAGGCGCCCGATGCCGACACCGGCACCGAACTGCTCGACTACCCCGACACCCGATGCGCCGAGCACGGCCTCGACGACGCCCTGGCCGCGCGCGTGGCCGACTTCCATCGGCGCGCGCTGCTCGACTGGCGCGGCGCGCTGGCCGGCCGCGGGCTCGCCGCGCAGCCGGCACTCGCATGGCTGGCGCTGTGCACGGCGATCGAGGCCGACGATCCGGCGCTGCTCGCGCAGGTCGCCGATGCCGGCGCGGCGCTGGACGTGCCGCTGCGCGGCAGTGCCGGCGCCATCGATCTGGCGCTGGTCCACGGCGCGCACGCGGCGCTGGCAATGCTGCTCGACCGCGGCGCGCCCGTCGGTCCGCGCGCGCTCGACCAGGTGAACGGCGCGCTGCCGCCCGCACTCGCCGCGCGCCTGTTGGCCGTGCCCGGCCAGGCGACGGTCGAGGCGGTGCTGGCCTGCGTGGTGCAGGGCGCGTCCGACAGCGCGGCGCTGGTCGCCGCGCAACTGCCGGCCGCCGATCGCGCCACGCTGCCCGCACGCTTCGCGGCCGCGCGCGCGTCGCTCGTTGCCGATCTCGACAAGGTGCGAAGCGGCCGCCTCGGCCACTTCCTGGGCGAGGCGGGGCTGCAGCAGCGGATCGACCGGCTCGACGCCTGGCGCGCCGGCTGACGCTCAGCCGATCACGCGCTCGAACGGCGGCAACGCATCGAGGATGCGTTTGCCGTAGCGGCGGGTCAGCAGCCGCGAATCGAGGATCACGACGCGGCCGGTGTCGGTCGAGGTGCGGATCAGGCGGCCGGCGAACTGCGTCAGCGTGCGCAGCGCGTGCGGCACCGCGATCAGGTTGAACGGGTTCAGCCCGCGGGCCTCGAGCCATTCGCCCAGCGTCGCGGTCTGCGGGTCGGTGGGCACCGCGAACGGAACCTGGGTGATGACGACCGTCGTGCAGGCCTCGCCCGGCAGGTCGAGGCCCTCGCCGAAGGAGTTGAGCCCGAACAGCACCGAGCCCTTGCCGGCGGCGACGCGCTCCAGGTGCGCGGCGACGACCTGCGACTTGTTGCCAGCGCTCTGGAGCTGGATCGCGGCGCGGCGCGAGGCCGGCATCAACTCGGCGACCTTCTCCATCTTCCAGCGCGAGGTGAACAGCACCATGCTGCCCTTCTTCCAGTCCAGCTCGCGCGCCAGCCACTCGGCGACGGCCTTCGGATGGCCCTCGCGGTCGTCGGGCGGCACCGGGAACGGCGGCACCACCAGTTGCGCCTGGCGCGGCAGGTCGAACGGCGAGGGCAGCGACGCCATCTCGGCGTGCTCGGGCAGTCCGGTGTCGATCGCGAACGACTGGAAATCGCCGCCGCCGGTCAGCGTGGCCGAGGTCATGACGACCGAGTCGACCTCCTTCCACAGCAGCGTGCGCAGCACGTGCGCGGCCGAGACCGGCGAGCAGTGCAGGGCGAGGTCGCCCTCGCGCGTCGCGGTGACCCAGCGCGCCATCGGCGGCGCGCCGTCGCGGTCCTCGCGGCGCCAGCCGGCCCACAGGTCGTGCTGCTGCTCGACCATCTCCAGCGCCATGCCCAGGCTGCGCTGCAGCTTCTCGCGCGCCGGATCGTCCTGCTTGGCGCGCGCGACCGCCTGCTGCGCGGCGTGCACCCAGTTGAGCAGGGCGCGCGTGTCCTCGGCCAGGCTCTCGATCGCCGGCGCCCAGTCGTCCGGCAGCCGGCCCAGCGGCGCGCGCCACATCGGGTCGCGCTCGCCCGGCTCCGGCTGCCAGACGCGGTCGACGTCGAGCTGGAACGCCTTGAGCGCCTTCGACACGCGCAGCGCCAGTTCGATCGCCTCGTTGGGCAGCAGCGTGCCGATCTTCTCCTTGTCGACCAGGCGATAACTGCCCGCGATCAGGATCTGCATGCGGCCGGTGCGCCTGGCCATGTCGCTCAGCGGCAGGCGCGCGGCGCCCTGGTCGATCGCGACGTTGGCCACGTGATGGCCCTCGTCGAGCACCAGCAGCATCTCGCCCGGCGGCGCCAGCAGCGGCTGGCCGTTCTCGATGTCGCCCATCGCCAGCGACGACAGCAGCAGCGCGTGGTTGGTGACCACGATCTGTGCCTCGCGCACCGTGTTGCGCGCCTTCAGCACCGGGCACTGCTGGGCGAAACTGCAGCGACGCCCGGCGCACCCCGAGGCCGGCGTGGTGATGCGCGCGCGCAGCGCCGGCGAGACCGGCTCGGGCGCCGCGTCCAGGTCGCCGTCCCACAGCCGGTCGGCCTGGGCCTCGGGCAGCCGGCGCGCGGCGTCGACCTCGTGCGGCGCCAGCGGGCGATCGAAGAGCTGGCGCTCGAAGTCGCCGCCCTCGTCGGGGCCGGGCGCGTCGGGCAGCAGCGCGCCCTGGCTGTGCTCGGCGTGCAGCTCGGCGGCGTTGCGGGTGCACAGGTAGCGGGTGCGACCCTTGGCCAGCGCGACCTTCGCTTCCAGCCCGGTGGCGGCGAGGAACGCCGGGATGTCGCGCTCGACCAGCTGCGACTGCAGCGCGACCGTGCCGGTACTCACGACCAGCTTCTTCTTCGTCGCCAGCGCGATCGGCACCCCGGCGGTCAGGTAGGCGAGCGACTTGCCGACACCGGTCGGCGCCTCGGCCACGCCGATGCCGCCCGAGGTCGCGAGCGCGCGCGAGACCAGCCCGATCATCGCGCTCTGCGAGCGACGCGTGCTGAAGCCGGGCGTGTTGGCCTGGAGCTTCGCGTACGCGGCGCGGATGTCGGCCTTCAGCGCCTCGGTGAGTGCGCGCGGCGGCGCGTCGGCCGCGGGCCGGGCCGGCGGCTGGAGTTCGGGTTCGCCCATGCGCGCATTGTCCCATGGCCGGTCGCGCCGATTGAGAGCGGCGCCGCGCCTGCGGACATGAACGGGCCGTCGCATCCGGGCCTGCTAGATTGCCGGCGGCAACGACTGACGGGAACGCGATGGCATCGCACCAGGCTCTAGACGGATTCGTACGCGAGGCGCTGGCGCGCGGCGCGACCCGCGCACAGACCGCGGAGGCGCTGGCCGCCGCCGGCTGGCCGTAGGCGCAGATCGACGGCGCACTGCGCGCCTGGGCGACGGTGCCGTTCGTCGTGCCGGTGCCGCGGCCGCAGCCGTCGCTGTCGGCGCGCGACGCGTTCTGGTACCTGCTGCTGTTCGCCACGCTCTACGTCTGGGCCTGGCACCTGGGCAGCCTGGCGTTCGACCTGATCGCGTACGCGTTTCCCGATCCCACCGATCCCGAGTACCGGGTGCAGCGGATGGGCGCGTCGATGCGCAGCGCGTCGGCCGCGCTGCTGATCGCGTTCCCGGCGTTCGCCTGGCTCGCGCACCGGCTCTCGCGCGAGGTCGCGCGAGAGCCGCCCAAGCGGCTGTCGCCGGTGCGGCGCTGGCTGACCTACATGACGCTGTTCCTGGCCGCCGCCGTGCTGATCGGCGATGCGATCGCGCTGGTCTACAACGCACTGGGCGGCGAGCTGACGGCGCGGTTCGTGCTGAAGGTCGCCGTCGTCGGCGCGATCGCCGGCGCGGCGTTCGCGTTCTACCTGCTCGACCTGCGCCGCGACGAGGCGGTGCCATGAGCGCGGCGACGCTGGGCCGGGCGCTGATCGTCGCCGGCGGCGTGGCGAGCGTGGCCGCCGTGGCGACCGCGCTGCTGCTGATCGGCTCGCCGTCCGCGCAACGGCAGGCGCGGCTCGACGCGACGCGCGTGCACGACCTGCTGCGGATCGAGCAGGCGGCGATGCGACAGCTGGCGCGCGACGGCGCGCTGCCGGCCACGCCCGCGGCGATCGACGCGCCCGACTTGCGCCGCGCCGATCCGGATACCGGCGCGCCTTATGGCTATCGCGTGCTCGCGCCCGACCGCGTTGAACTGTGCGCGCACTTCGCCGTCGACAACCGCGACCCGTTGCGCCAGGTCGAGCCCTGGCTGCGCGCCGAATGGCCGCACGGACCCGGCCGGGCCTGCTTCGCGCGGCGCGTCGACGGGCAGGCGGTCCCGGCGGCGCCGGCGGGCTGAACCAGCTGCGGCGCGGCGGCGCGTCGAGGGCGACCGGTCGGCGCGGACCCGTGGCGCGGCGGCCGCGTGCTCAATCGGTCTCGAACAGCGGCTGCCCGTTCGATGCCGACACGCCGCCGTCCACCGGCAGGTTCACGCCGGTGACGAAGCCGGCGTCGTCGCTGGCCAGGAACAGCACCGCGCGCGCGATGTCGACCGGCTCGCCGAGCCGGCCGAGCGGGATGCGGTCGAGGAACGCCTGCACGGTCGCCTCGTCGCGCTGCTTGTCGGCGGTCATGCCGGTGCGGGTGAAGCTCGGGCACACCGCGTTGACGCGCACGCCGTCGCGGCCGTGGTCGATCGCCAGTGCCCGGGTCAGGTTGGCGACACCGCCCTTGACCGCGTTGTAGGCGGCCATGCCGCGGTCGCCGGCCAGACCCGAGACCGACGCGGTGTTGACGATGCAGCCCGTGCGTTGCTTGAGATGCGGCAGCGCGGCCTTCGCGCCCAGGAACACGCCGGTCAGGTTCACCGCGACGATCCGGTTCCAGTCCTCCAGCGCGGTCGCGTCCGCGCTGCCTTCGACCAGGATGCCGGCGTTGTTGAACAGCACGTCGATGCCGCCGAAATGCGCCACCGCCGCCTCGACCATCGCCTCGACCTCGTCGGGGCGCGACACGTCGAGGCGATGGACCAGCGTGCGGTCCTGCGGCAGCGTGGCGGCGATCGCACCGAGCTCGTCCTGGGCGAGGTCGGCCAGCACGACGTGGGCGCCCGCCTCGGAGAACGCGCGCGCGGTTGCCGCGCCGATGCCCGAGCCGGCGCCGGTGACGATCGCGACCTTGTCGTCGAATCGCATGGGCGGTCTCCTGCATGGGATGGACGCGCACCGTAGCGCTGCGATGGTCGAACCTGGGTGAACCGCGGCGCACCGCCGCGTGGCGCGCTGCGTCCTCGCAGGGGATACTGCCCGGGCCATGTCGTCCCGCCGCCTGCCCCCGATGCTGCTGGCCTGCCTGTTGCTGGCCGCGCCGCTGCTTGCGGCGGCGCAGGGCACGCGCCTGGACGCGACGCTCGACGAGGCCGCCGCGCTGGCGCCGCTGCGCACGGTCATCGTCGCGCAGGGCGGCACGGTGCTCGCCGAGCGCGGCTACCACGGCGCCTCGCCGGCGCGGCCGGCCAACATCAAGTCGGCGTCCAAGTCGGTGGTCTCGGCGCTGGTGGGCATCGCGATCAAGCGCGGTCTGCTCGAAGGCGTCGACCAGCCGGTCGCGCCGCTGCTCGCCGACCGCCTGCCCGACGCGCCCGACCCGCGGATGGCGCAGGTGACCATCGGCCACCTGCTGTCGATGCAGGCCGGGCTGCGGCCGACGTCCGGCCGCCAGTACGGCGCCTGGGTCGCGCAGCGCGACTGGGTGCGCGCCGCGCTGGCGCAGCCGTTCGTCGATGCGCCGGGCGGCGGCATGCTGTATTCGACCGGGTCGACGCACCTGCTGTCGGCGATCCTGGTGAAGGTGTCGGGCAAGCCGACGCTGCAGCTCGCCCGCGAGTGGCTGGAACCGCAGCCCGGCTTCGCGATCGCGTCCTGGGACCGCGATCCGCAGGGCATCCACTTCGGCGGCAACCAGATGGTGATGACGCCGCGCGCGCTGCTGGCCTTCGGCGAGCTCTACCGCAACGACGGGCGCAGCGCCACGGGCGCGCAGCTGGTGCCGGGCGCGTGGATCGCGCAGTCCTGGCGGCCGCGCACGCGCTCGGTGTACACCGGCGACGGCTATGGCTACGGCTGGTTCGCCCGGCGCGTCGGCGGACACGAGGTGCGCTACGCCTGGGGCCACGGCGGGCAGATGCTGTTCATCGTGCCGGCGCTGGACCTCACGGTCGTCATGACCTCCGACGAGCGCACCCCTGCAGGCTCCGGACACCTGGCCGACCTGCTGGCGCTGCTGGAGCGGATCGTCGCCGACCAGTCGGGCTGACGCGCAGCGTTGCACGGCTGCGACGATGCGTCGTGGCGCCGCCGCTTCCGTGCGCCCGGGGCCGCGCCCATCGTGAGGACGTCCCCGCTTCCAGGTGCGCCCATGGCCCCGCTGCCCGCGCTGTACGTGTCCCACGGTTCGCCGATGACCGCGCTCGCGCCCGGCCGCGTCGGAACGCGGCTGGCCGAACTGGCGCGCGACCTGCCGCGGCCGCGCGCGATCGTCGTCGCGTCGGCGCACTGGCTGGCGGCGCGGCCGCGGGTCGGCGGCGCCGCGCGGCCGGAGACGGTCCACGACTTCGGCGGCTTTCCGGAGGCGCTCTACGCGCTGCGCTATCCGGCGCCGGGCGCACCGGCGCTCGCGCAGGAGATCGCCATGCGCCTGACCGCCGAGGGGCTGCGCGCGGACGTCGATCCGCAGCGCGGGCTCGACCACGGGGTCTGGGTGCCGCTGCGGCTGCTCCGTCCCGAGGCCGACCTCCCGGTCGTGCCGCTGTCGATCCAGCCCGCCCTGGGTCCGGCGCATGCCTTCGCGCTCGGGCGCGCGCTGGCATCGCTGCGCGCGCAGGGCGTGCTGGTCGTCGGCTCGGGCAGCATCACCCACAACCTCCAGGACTGGCGCGGCGGCGACGATGGTCTCCAAGCCCCGTACGTGCGGCCGTTCACCGACTGGATCGAGGCGCGGCTGCGCGCGGACGACCTGCCGGCGCTGCTCGACTACCGCCGGCAGGCCCCGTTCGCCGCGCGGGCGCACCCGGCCGACGAGCACCTGCTGCCGCTGTTCGTGGCGATGGGCGCGGCCGGCGGCGCGCAGCTCGGCGCGCACCGCATCGAGGCCGGCATCGACATGGGCTTCCTGGCGATGGACCTCTACCGCTTCGACGGCGCCGGCGCCGCCTGAGACGCGGCCGCCCGCCATGCGCGCCAGCCGGCGCGGTCGTCGAAGTGCGCGGCATAGTGCGACTGCACGTGCCGGCTGATCCAGGTCGACAGCCCGCGGCCGGCCTGCGCTGCGGCACACAGCGCCGCGAAGTGCCGCGCACCGACGTCCCGGCGCGTGTAGACATAGACCGGGCCGTGTCCGAACTCGACGGCGATCGCGTCGTCGTCGATCGCATAGGCGGTGACGCCGCTGTCGCCGTGGCGGTTCGCGTAAGGCCGCAGCGCAGGCATGCTCACCGGGCGGCCGCGAAGCGCAGGGCGTCGGCCATCGCCGCGGCCGGCAGTGCGTGATGGCCGACGTCGGGAATCACGTCGTGGTCGACCTGCGCGCCGCGCGCGGCCAGCGCCTGGGCGAACGCCTGCGCGTGGGCGACCATGTGCCGCTCGCCGAGCACCGCGGCGGCCGCCGCGCCGTCGATCTCCGGCGGCTTCTCGGGTCCGGCCGCCTGCTCGCCCTGGCCGACGCGCAGCAGCACCCGCGCCCCGGCGACCCGGACGTCGTCGCCGCCGTCCAGCAGCGCCGGCAGCGCCGCATCGTCCCACCACAGCGACGGGCTCAGTGCGACGTGCCGGTCGAAGGCCTCCGGCGCCTGCAGCAACGTGTCGAGCACGAACAGGCCGCTGAGCGAATGGCCGAGCAACGTCTGCCGCTGGCGGTCGGCGGCCACCTGCGGCAGCACCGCCGGGCGCAGCGTGTCGAGCAGGAACGCGCGGAACGCGGCGGCGCCGCCGGCACCGGCCGCGTCGGGATCGTCGGGCGGCGTGCGCGGCGGGCTGGTGAAATCGCGGAAGCGGGCGCCGCGGTCGACGCCGCCGTCGTGGTCCCAGTCGATGCCCACGACCACGATCTCGTCGCCGCCATCGTGCAGGGCCTGCTGCATCGGCGCCCACGTGGTCGGCGCATCGAGCAGCCACACGACCGGAAAGCCGCCCCGCGGCCGCGCGCCGGCGGGCGCGTGCACGCGGATCCGGTAACGATGCCCGGCGGCGCTGGTCAGCGTGGACGACATGCACGCAAGCGTGGCGCCGGCCGCGTCGATGGGGCGTGGTGCCCGCGCGCCGGCAGGACCGGCGCCGGCGCTCAGGCGGCCGCGGACTGCGAGGCCATGGTCGCGGCCTCGACGCTGGCGACCAGCTCGTGCTGCCGGAACGGCTTGCCGAGGATCGTCAGGCCCGGATCGAACTCGGCCATGCTGGTGTAGCCCGAGACGATCACGACCGCCGTCCCCGGCAGCCGGTCGCGCACGGTGCGAGCCAGCTCGGCGCCGGTCATGCCGGGCATCAGGTGGTCGGTGACCAGCACGTCCGGGGCCAGGCCGCCCTCGAGCGCGGCCAGCGCCTCCTCGGCCGAGCCGGCCTCCACGACGCGGTAGCCCATGTCGTCGAGCGCGTCGGCCGTGCACATGCGCACGGCGTCCTCGTCGTCGACCACCAGCGCGGTGCCGCGGTGTTCGTTTGTCGTTTCCACGTGTTCGTCCTCGTTGCTGTCCGCGTTCGCGGCCGCGCGGCGGGTCCCCACCGGCAGCCAGAGTTCCATCGTCGTGCCCCGGTCCGGGGCGCTGGCGATCGCCAGCCGGCCGCCGAGCTGGGACGCCAGGCCATGCGCCATCGACAGGCCCAGGCCGGTGCCGCGGCCGATGCCCTTGGTCGAGAAGAACGGCTCGATCGCGCGCTCGCGCGTGGCCTCGTCCATCCCGTGACCGGTGTCGGCGACCGACACCACGACGTAGTCGCCGGGCGCCAGCTCCGCGTCGTGCGCGTCGACCCCGACCCGTGCGTTGCGTGCGGCCAGCGTCAGCACGCCGCCCTCGGGCATCGCGTCGCAGGCGTTGACGCCGAGGTTGAGCAGCGCCATCTCCAGCTGGTTCGGGTCGGCGATCGCCGTCGCCAGGTCGTCGGCGATGTCCAGCGCCAGCCGCACGCGCGGGCTGCTGGAGCTGCCGATCAGCTCGGCCATGCCGGCGATCAGCGGACCGACGTCGACGTCGACCGGCTGCAGCGGCTGCCGCCGCGCGAACGCGAGCAGGCGCTGCACCAGGGTCGCGGCGCGCTCGGCCGAGCGCTGGGCGACGGCGACCATGCGCGCACGGCGCTCGGGCCGCGCATCGGGATCGCGGGCGAGCTCGAGGGCGGCGAAGATCGGCGTGAGCAGGTTGTTGAAGTCGTGCGCGACGCCGCCGGTCAGCTGGCCCATCGCCTCGAGCTTCTGCGACTGGCGCAGCGCCTCCGCGGCATGCCGGCGCTCGGTCGTGTCGATCGCCTCGGGGACGACCGCGATGATCCGCCCGCCGGCGTCGCGGATGGGCCGGATCGACAGGTCGTGCACGCGCCGGCCCGAGGCCAGCTCGACCTCGATCTCGGCACGCACCGTGCCGCCGGCGGTCGCCTCGTCGAACATGCCGCGCACCCGCTCGGGCATGCCCGGCGTCGCGCTGAACCACGGGGTTTCCCACAGCGGCCGGCCGACGACGTCGTCGAAGTCGGCGCCGAGCGCGTCGAGCACGGTGCGGTTGGCGTCGGTCAGCGTGCCGTCGGGCGTGCACAGCGCCTGGAGCTGGTAGCTGGTCTCGAACAGCGTGCGCAGCTGCGCCTGCGAGCGCGTCAGCGCGTCGGCGGCGGCCTTGATGTCGGTGACGTCGCGCGCGCTGCAGTAGAAGCGTCCGCCCTCGGGCGTGGCCACCCACGACAGCGTGCGCACGCCGCCGGCCCGTGTCCGCCAGCGGTTCTCGAAGCGCAGCACCGGCTTGCCGGCGCGCAGCGTGTCGAGCACGCTGCGGGTGACGTCGTGGTCATCGGGGTCGACGAACTCCCACCACGGCCGGCCCGCCAGCACCTCGGTGCGCCAGCCCAGGACGTGCTCCCAGGCCGGGTTGGTGGTCTCCATGCAGCCGTCGGCGTCGACGACCGCCAGCAGGTCGGGCGTCACCTGCCAGGTCAGCGAACGTTCGCGCGCGCGGGCGACGACCTGGCGTTCCAGGTCGCTGTTGAGCGTGCGCAGTTCGGCCTCGCGTGCGCGCAGCGCCTCGTCGGCCAGCGTGCGCGCGGTCACGTCCACGCCCTGCACGAAGATCCCGATCACGCCGCGCTCGTCGGTGACCGGCTGGTAGACGAAGTCCAGGTAGCGCTCCACCGACGGGCCGCCCGGCGTGGCCTGCACCACGTAGCGCGCCCCGTCGGCCGAGAACGTGCGGCCGGTCGCGTAGACGTCGTCGAGCAGCGACTTGAAGCCCTGATCGACCGCGTCGGGCAGGGCGTCGGCGATGGTCCGGCCGATCAGCGCGCGCTCGCCGACCAGCCGCTGGTAGCCGGGGTTGGCGAGCTCGAAGCGGTGCTCGGGCCCGCGCAGCATCGCCATGAAGCTCGGCGCCTGGTCGAACAGCCGGCCCAGCCGCTCGGCCTCGGCCGCCAGCCGTCGCTGGTTGACGACCTTGTGCGTGGTCTCGGTGGTGATGTTCAGAAAGCCCGGGATACCGCCCTGCTCGTCGCGGACCGGCGTGTAGGAGAACGTCCAGTACGTCTCCTCCGGATAGCCGTGGCGCAGCATCGTCAGCGGCATGTCCTCGTGCCAGGTCGAGGTGCCGGACATCGCGCTGTCGATCAGCGGCAGGATGTCGTCCCAGACGTCCGACCAGATGCGGGCCATCGGGCGGCCGAGCGCCTCGCCCTCCTTGGCGCCGAGCATCGGGGCGTAGGCGTCGTTGTAGAAGAACGTCAGTTCCGGCCCCCACGACAGACACATCGCGAACCGGGAGTCGAGCATCAGCGCCAGCGTCGTGCGCAGCGACTGCGGCCAGGCCTCGATCGGGCCCAGCGGCGTCGTCGCCCAGTCGAACGCGGCGATGCGCGCCGCCATCTCGCCATGGGCGGGCAGGAAATCGGTGGGCGCGTGGCTGGCGGCAGGCGGGTTCAACGGGCGGTGCGCGCGGCTCGGGACGGGCGGCATGCTGCCACAGGCACCGGTCGCGGGGGGATGACGACCGCGACACGCGGCCGCAGTCGGCGTCCGGGCGTGCGCTAACGCCGATGCGGCGTCGGCGTCGGCGCCTTGCCGGACCCGGGCCGCAGGCGCCGCTGCAGCGCCGCCGCATCGCCGGTGGCATGGCCGGCGGCGGTGTTGTCGAACACGATCCAGTGGCGGGCGGCGGGGCGGTCGACGACGGCTGCGGCCAGCGCGTCGAGCGCGGCGTCGTCGTAGGCGCTGGCGTAGATCCGCGGCGAGCCGTGCCAGCGCCAGTAGGCGAGATCCGGATCGCCGCCTGGCCTGGCGTCGTCGCCGTGGCGCGCGGGATCGGCCGCCACGCGCGCCACCCGGTGCCGCCGCAGCAGCGCTTCGGCCCGCGGCGCCAGCCAGCTGGCGTGCCGGACCTCGCAGGCGATGCCGCCATCCCAGCGCCGCCGCAGCATCGCCAGGAACGTCGCGGCGCTGCGCGCGTCGAAGGCCAGGCTGGGGGGCAGTTGCACCAGCAGACAGCCGAGCCGGTCCCCCAGTCCGGTCGCGGCCTCGAGGAAGGCGTCGAGCAGCGGGCCGCAACCGCGCAGCCGGTGCTCGTGGGTGATCGTGCGCGGCAGCTTCGCACTGAAGCGGAAATCCGCCGGTACGCTGGCCGCCCAGCGTTCGTAGGTGGATCGCCGGTGCGGCCGGTAGAACGAGGAATTGATCTCCGCCAGGTCGAACCGCGTCGCATAGCGCGCGAGCATGCTGTCGCCGTCGCCGAACAGCGCCGCGTCGCGGCTGCCGATCGACCAGCCGGCGCAGCCGATGCGGATCGGGGGATGCTGTGGCGGGGAGGACGACGGTGGGCGGGCCATGCCGGCTGTCTAGCAGCCCGCATCGGGCGGCGACGTGAGCGGCCGCGCATCGGCTGCACGGGCGTCGGGCCGGTGCGCGGCCGCGCTCACGACCGCACGGCATCGCCGGGTGCAGGCTGCGGTTTTCCCGACCCGAGGGACGAACCGATGCCACGCCGCACGCCCCAGGACGATGCCCCGATTCCGACCCGGCCGCGCAGTTATCCGCACGGCAGCGGCGACCGCAACGCGTGGTCGCCGACCGGCGACGACCGCATGCCCAGGCGCGGCGGCGGTGGGCAGCGGGTGCCCGATCCCGATCCTACCGGGCCGCGTCACCCCGATCCCGCGGCCGACGACGCGCCGGACGCGTGACGGCCGGGCGCGCAGGTCAGCCCTTGGGCTTGGGATAGGGCCGCTCGGCCAGCAGCCGGGCCAGGTGCGCGGCATTGCCGGCGATCGTGCGGATGCCGTCGGCGACGTTGTCCGGGATCCGGTCGAGATCCTTGAAGTCGGTGCTGCCCATCGCCTCGCCGACCCAGTACGGCGAGGCGGCGGCGGGCAGCGTGAACCCGACGTCGGCCAGGCCCTGGTAGAGCTGGGAATGGACGAAATGGGCGCCGTCCTCGTTGCCGACGACCGCGGCGAAGGCGACCTTGCCGAACGTGGGGTAGACGCCGTCGTCGTCGACCTCGCCCAGGATCGCGTCCAGCCGCTCGAGCACGCGTTGGGCCAGGCTCGAGGGATGGCCCAGCCAGATCGGCGTGGCGAGGACCAGGATCTGCGCGTCCATGATGCGACGGCGCAGTTCCGGCCACTGGTCGCCGTCGCCCTCGTCGGCGGTCACGCCGGGCCGCACGTCGAAGTCGGCCACGCGTGCGCTGTCGGTGCGCACGTCGTGCCGAGCGAGCGCGGCGAGCACCGCATCGAGCATCTTCTGCGTCGACGAGGGCGCGTCGCCGGACTTGAGGCTGCAGTTGAGGCCGAAGGCGGCGATCGTCATGACGGGGCTCCGGGTCGGACGGTCCGTCACTATCGGCGTGCGTTCGTACAGGGCGCGTCGTCGCGCGCCACGGGCTGAACGCGCACGGACCGCAACGCTGTGGCGCGCCGGCAGGCGGTGACGCCGATGCTGCGATGCACAATAATTCGCGGCCGTCCTCCCGGAGAGCCGCGATGGCCGCCGCCCCGCACGCGCCGCTGCCGCGCCGTACCGCCTCGCCGATCCTGTTCGCGCTCGCACTGGGCGGGTTCGCGATCGGCACCAGCGAATTCGCGATGATGGGCCTGATGCCCGAGCTGGTCCGCGCCTTCGACGCCAGCGAACCGGAGGTCGGGCACCTGATCAGCAGCTACGCGGTCGGCGTCGTCGTCGGCGCGCCGCTGCTGGCGATCCTCGGCGCGCGGCTGCCGCGGCGCACGCTGCTGCTGGCGCTGATGGCCTTCTACGCGCTGGGCAACCTCGCCAGCGCGCTGGCGCCCAACTACGCGACGATGCTGGTCGCGCGCTTCGTCGCCGGGTTGCCGCACGGCGCCTACTTCGGTGTCGCGGTGCTCGTGGCCGCGTCGATCAGCCGGCCCGACCAGCGCGGCGCGGCCGTCAGCCGGGTGCTGCTGGGCCTGTCGATCGCGATCCTGGTCGGCAACCCGCTGGCGACCTGGCTCGGCCAGCTGTCGAGCTGGCGCTGGACGTTCGCGCTGGTCGCGGCGATCGCGCTTGTGACCGTGGCGCTGCTCGCGCGCTTCCTCGCGCCCGACCCGGCCGAGCCGCGGCAGTCGCCGATGCGCGAGATGCGCGCGTTCAACCGGTCGCAGGTGTGGCTGGCGCTGGCGATCGGCGCGATCGGCTTCGCCGGCATGTTCTGCGTCTTCAGCTACCTGGCGCCGACGCTGGTCGAGGTCACCGGCGTGGGCGAGGCCTGGATCCCGGTGGCGCTGGCGGCGTTCGGCGTCGGCGCGATCCTGGGCAACGTCGCCGGCGGCTGGCTGTTCGACCGGCTGCAGTTCCGCGCGGCAGCCGCGATCCTGGCCTGGTCGATGCTGGTGTTGCTGCTGTTCCCGCTGGCCGCGCAGGCGGCCTGGTCGATCCTGCCGGCGGTCGTCGCGCTCGGCACGATGGGCGCGCTGGCGCCGGTGCTGCAGACCCGCCTGATGGACGTCGCCGGCGAGGCGCAGACGCTCGCGGCGGCCTCCAACCACGCCGCGTTCAACACCGCCAACGCGCTGGGGCCGTGGCTGGGCGGGCTGGCGATCAGCGCAGGCCTGGGCTGGACCTCGACCGGGCTGGTGGGCGCGGCGACGGCCGCGGGTGGCCTGCTGGTCTACGCGTGGGCGCGTCGCGACGAGCGCCTGCGGCCGGCGCCGTCGGCCTGCTGAGCGCAGGCGGGCGCCGTCGCCTTCACGTCGACGGGGCGGACGGCCTTCGACACTGGCCGTCGATCCCCCACATGCGGAGTGCGCGATGGCATCGCCCAGCAAGGCCGAACAGGACGCGAAGACGATCGCGACGCTGATCGAGGACATCGACATCACGATGTTCACGACCGTCACCCGGGACGGGGCGCTGGTCAGCCGGCCGCTGTCGACGCAGAAGGCGCAGTTCGACGGCGAGCGGGTCTGGTTCTTCGTCGCCGCCGACAGCCCCAAGATCGACGAGATCGCAGGCAACCCCAGCGTCAACCTCGCCTACGCCTCGCAGCGCCGCAACACCTACGTTTCGGTGTCCGGACAGGCGCGCGTCAGCGAGGACCGGGCGAAGATCGAGGCGTTCTGGAACGATGCGCTCAAGGCCTATTTCCCCGGCGGCATCGACGATCCGAACCTTGCGCTGATCGAGGTCGCCGCCCACACCGCCGAGTACTGGGACGGGCCCGCGACGCTGATCGGCAAGGCGATCGCGTTCGCCGCCGCGCGCGTGACCAAGCGCGAGGAGGGCATGGGCGAGAACCGCATCGTCGACCTGCAAGGTGGCCGCAAGACCTCGCGCCTGCCGCCGTCGCATGCGGATGCGCGCGGCGGCAAGAGCACGGGCGCCAAGGGCACCGGCGCCAAGGGCACTGGCAAGACGGCCGCCAAGACCGTGGCCGCGCCGGCGAAGAAGTCTTCGGCGGGCAAGGCGGCGGCGAACACGCCGGCCGCCGGCAAGGCCGCCGCGAAGAAGGCGCCGGCGAAGAAGGGCGCGGCCGGCAAGACCGGGGGTCGCTGACCGATCGCCGGCACGAGGCTGCAATGCGGCCGCGCCGGCGGCACACTGCACGCCCCCCTCGCCGATCCATCCGCCATGTCGCTGCCCGACACCGAATTCGACCCCGACGACAACTTCGCCTTCCTCGGTGACGGCCGGGCCGAGGCGGAGGACGATCCGGAGGCCGAGATCGAGGCGGTCGTCTGGCAATGGCTGCTGCTGGTCAATCCCGGCGACGAGGAGGCGGCGGGGCAGCAGTTCCGCGACTGGCAGGAGACGGTCGCCTCGCACGACGACCTCGACGCGGTGCGCGATGCGCTGCTGGCGGCGACCGACTGGCGCGCGAGCTTCCGGATCGCCGAGGACGACCGTGTCGCGCTCGTCGAGGCGCTCGTCGAACTGGCCGCGCGCTTCCGCGTGGACATCGACTGGGACCTCGAGGACCCGACCGACGCTCGCGCGCTGGCCGACGTCCCGCCCTCCGCGCTGCTGGGCCTGGCCCACGACCAGTTGCGGGTCGCCGGCTACACGCTGTGGACCTGGGAGACGGGCGACGACACGTTCGCCGGCGCGATCGCCGCGCGCGACGACGACGATGGGATGCGTGCGATCGGCCACGCGCTCGGTCTGGAGCTGCGGCCCGGCGCCTGAAGGGCCCGCGCGCGGAAGCGTCGGCCTGCCGCACGCGTTCTGCACATCGCCCTGCCCTCCGGGGTGCTAGTGTCCGGCCATCCGTCAGCGCGTGGGAGGGTGCGATGGACGCGATGGCAAGACCCCGATACCTGCACTGGGCCGCACCGGCGGCGCTCGTCGCGATGGGCCTGTGCGCGCCCGCCTGGGCCAGCGAGGCCGCGGGCCCCGGAGATCCCGTCTCGGCCGTGGCCGCCGACGCGCAGCCATGGGCCCAGCCGATCGGCGAGACCTGGCCGATCCGGCGCACGTCCTCGCTCAAGTCCGAGTACCGGCGCATCCGCGCGCTGCGGCGCGAGCAGATGCAGCCCGAGTACGAGCGGCGCTACGCGCTGGCCGGCGCCGACGAGGCCGAAGCCTGGCGCGAGGCCACGTTGCGCGACATCGCGCGGCAGGACCTGCGCGACCTGCGCGCACGCCTGGACCGCTGAGCTTCCGGGCTCGGCCCCAACGCCTGCGCGGCGCGCGCTCAGCGTGGTGCGGCGTCCACGTCCGCATCGACCTCGTCCACCGCGGCCCGCGCATCGTCGCGTGCCCGAGCGTCGGGGGACAGGCCGGCGTCGTCCTGGTTGCGGCCGGGCGCAAGCGCGAGCTCGACCAGGATCGGGAAATGGTCCGAGCCGATCGCCGGCAGCCGGCGCATGCACACGAGCGTGAAGTCGCGACTGTGGAACAGGTGGTCGAGCGGCCAGCGCAGGCCGGGCAGGCGTGCGTGGAAGGTGTTGTACATGCCGCGGCCGATGCGCGGGTCGAGCAGCCCGCTGATCCTGCGGAACAGGCGCGTGGTCCGCGACCAGGCGACGTCGTTGAGGTCGCCGGCGACGATCACCGGATGCGCGGCCTCGCGCGCCGCCCGGCCCACGAGCACGAGCTCGGCGTCGCGCGGTTCCGAGCCGTCGGCTTCGGTCGGGCTCGGCGGGCGGGGATGCAGCGCGTGCAGCACGACCCGGCGGCCGCCGTCGAGCGCGAGCGTGGCGTGCATCGACGGGATGTCGTCCTCGACCAGATAGCGGACCTGGGCATCGTGCAGCGGCAGGCGCGAGTACAGGTGCATGCCGTAGAGGTTGTCGAGCGGGCAGCGCAGCGCGTGCGGCAGCAGGTCGTCGAGGCCGTCGAGCGCGCGCCCCCAGTGGCGGTCGGTCTCCACCGCGATCAGCACGTCGGGCCGGTGCTCGCGCACCAGCGCAAGCAGCGGCGCGGTGTCGCGGTTGTGCATCAGCACGTTGCTGGCCATCAGGCGCAACCGCGGCTGCGCCCCGTCGGGCGCATCGGCGACCTCGGGTCGGCGCAACCGGGTGTACGGAAGGATCCACCAGGCCTGCCAGAGCACGCAGCCGGCGTTGACGGCGACGATTGCCGTCGTCCACGGATCGTCGATGGGGTGCAGGACCAGTTGCGCCAGCAGCACCGCGATCGAGAGCAGCAGCAACTGCAGCCGCGGAAAGTCGAATCCCCGGATCCACCACGCCCCGCTGCGGATCGTGGGCATCAGCGTGGCGACCGCGAGCAGCATCGTGGCGATCGCGAAGACGGGGGTCAGCATGGCGGGACCGGCACGGAGGATGCCGGACTATCCGTGATCGCGGCCCGCGCCGATGTGAATGCGGCCAGGACGGGGGGCGCCGGACGGGGCGTGGCCGCCGTCCGGCGCGCGATGCCTCAGCGCGGTTCCGGTGCCCGTCCGGAGCCGGCACCGCCGGGACCGCCCTGCGACGACGAGGTGCCCGCGTCGCGGTGGGCGCCCGACGCCAAGTCGCCGGCGGCGCCGCCGGTCTCGTGCCCGCGCGCGGAGGTCGACAGCGGCCCGGCTGCGCCGGGCCCGGCGGCCGGGGGCGCGCCGGTCGAGGTACCCGTCGACGGCGTGCCGCCGGACGACGTCGCGCCGGAGGGTCCGCGGCCCGTCGCCTCCGACGTCCCGTCGTCGTCGCCGCCCGCCTGCCAGCGGCCCGCGCCGCGCACGCGGATCCGGTTCTCGACGTCCTTAACGCCCGAGCAGGCCTCGGCGATGTCCTCGATGCGGTGCTTGACCCAGCGCTGGTCGACGTGGCCCTCGAGCGTCACGACACCGTCGTGGACGCGTACCGACACCTCGCGCGCGTCGATCTCGTCGCTGTGGGTGAGCTGCTCGCAGACGTCCTCGGTGATCCGGGCATCGGAGCGCGCGTAGCCCTTGGGGCCGACGCCGCGGAAGCCGCGGCCCGACGCCCGCCCGGGCTCGCCGCCCGGCGTCGCCCGGCCCACGCGGCCCTCGCGGTCGTACGCGCCGAAATGCGCGAAGTCGGGGGCGCCGCCCAGATGGTCGACATCGTTGTACCAGCGCGGTGCGCGATGGCCCCAGTCCGACAGCCGGTCGTCGCTGTCGCGCAGGTCGGCACGGCCGCCCGCCCCGTAGGCGCGGCCGGCACCGCCATGCGCCTCGTGCGGGTCCTGGCTGCGCGCGAACTGCGCGTACGGCGCGCCCGCGCCGTAGCCCTCCGCGGTGCGGCTGCGGTCGTCGTGGCCGCGCGGACCCTGCTGCCGGCGCCATTCGCGCTGCTGGGCGATCGCCGGGTCGCCGTAGCCGCCGCCCTGGTCGTCGTCGCGGCTCCAGCCGTGCGCATCGCGGCGATGGGGGGCGTCGCGATAGGCGCGGCGGCCCCCGTGGCGCTCGGGTTCATGGCGATCGTCGTCGCCGTCTCGGGACGTCATCTGGTCTCTCCTCTCGCTCAGCCAGCGCCTGCCGGCGTCGATGTAGCGCGCTCCGGTGGCCAGCAGCTCTTCGCCGAAGGCCTTCATTTCCGAGGTGCCGGTGTTGTCGTCTTTGCGGTCGTGCATCGCGGTCTCCTCGCCGACGGGCGGCGATCGCGACGGTGCACCCTGCGGTGCCCGTTCGACGGCCGTGTGGACACCCGCGTCGCGGATGCGCCGCCCACCGGGGCGGCCGGCCGTGCGGCATCGCCCGGAACGTCGGCGGCGTCGCGTCGCGCGCGCCGGTGGGCGATACCATTCGCCGACGGTGCGCGCGGGTGCGTTCGAAAGGCGTCAAATTCGCGCGGCGATTCCGTGTCGCGCCGGCAATCGCGCCCGCGGCGGCGCCTCAGCGCCCGAGCGCGGCCATGCCGGCCAGCGGATAGCGCGTGCCGGCCGCGGCATCGGGCGGAAAGATCGCGTCGATCCGCGCCAGGTCATCGTCGGTCAACTGGATGTCGAGCGCGGCGATGTTCTCGTCGAGGAAGCCGATGCGCTTGGTGCCGGGAATCGGCACGATGTCCTCGCCCTGCGCGAGCACCCAGGCCAGGGCGAGCTGGCCGGGCGTGACGCCGTAGTCCTGCGCGATCGCCTGCACCTGCTCGACCAGCGCGAGGTTGCGGTCGAAATTCTCGCCCTGGAAGCGCGGCGAGTGGCGGCGGTAGTCGTCGGCGTCGAAGTCCTCGACGGTGCGGATCGTCCCGGTCAGAAAGCCGCGGCCCAGCGGCGAGTACGCGACGAAGCCGACCCCGAGCTCGCGGCAGGCGGCCAGCGTGCCGGCGGTCTCGGGGTCGCGAGACCACAGCGAGTATTCGCTCTGCAGGGCCGTGATCGGATGCACCGCGCAGGCGCGGCGCAACGTGTCGGCCGAGGCCTCCGACAGCCCCAGGTGCCGGACCTTGCCCTGCTCGACCAGGCGCGCCATCGCGCCGACGGTGTCCTCGATCGGCACCGCCGGGTCGACGCGGTGCTGGTAGTACAGGTCGATCGCATCGATGCCCAGCCGCGACAGGCTGGCCTCGCAGGCCGCGATCACGTATTCGGGCCGGCCGTCGACGCCGCGGGCTTGCGGATCGTCCGGGTCGAGCCGGATGCCGAATTTCGTCGCCACGAACGCATCGTCGCGGCGACCCTGCAGTGCGCGGCCGACCAGCGATTCGTTGGTGTGCGGCCCGTACATGTCGGCGGTGTCGAGCAGCGTGATGCCCTGGTCGAGCGCGTGGTGGATCGTGCGGATGCCCTCGGCGTCGCTCTCGCGGCCGCCGTAGAACGCGCTCATGCCCATGCAGCCCAGTCCGATCGCGGACACGCTGGGGCCGCCGAGGCCGAGGTGACGGGTCTTCATCGTGTGGCTCCTGTGTCGGGGGGAGACGGGGGCAGCGGTGTGGCGGCCGCGTCGCGCGCGGCCTCGCCTTCGCGGTCGGCCGCGGTCACCGTCTCGGCACCGGGGGAGCTGGTGTCGGCGTGGACCGGCGGCGGGGCCTGCGGCGATGCGGTGCGCGCACGGCGCGCACCGGCCTCGTCGACCTCGTTGCGCAGCCGCGGCAGCGCTTCGGGATGATGCGCATCGAGGAACGCGAGCATGCCCTCGCGCACCGCGCAGCGCAGGTCGAACAGTTCGCCCGAGTTGCGCGCGCTCACCAGCAGGCGGACCTCGATGGTGTGCTTGTCGGTCTCGGTGACCTGGGTCACGCAGACGCGGCGGTCCCAACGCGGATCGGCCTCGCACAGCCGCTGCAGCTCCCCGCGGATCGCGGCGATCGGTGCGCGGTGGTCGAGCCACAGGAACGCGGTGCCCAGCAACTGCGCGTTGGTGCGTGTCCAGTTCTGGAACGGGTTGGAGATGAACCACTGCAGCGGCACGATCAGCCGGCGCTCGTCCCAGATGCGCACCACGACATAGGTCGAGGTGATCTCCTCGATGCGGCCCCACTCGCCCTCGACGATGACCACGTCGTCGAGCCGGATCGGCTGGGCGAGCGCGATCTGCAGGCCGGCGATCAGGTTGCCGAACACCGGCTGGGCCGCGATGCCCGCGACCAGGCCGATGATGCCCGCCGAGGCCAGCAGCGCGGCGCCGACCTGGCGCACCTGCGGGAACGTCATCAGCGCCAGCGCCACGCCGACCAGGATCACCGTGCCCTGCACCACGCGGCTGATCACGCGGGTCTGGGTCTGGATGCGGCGCGCGGCGAGGTTGTCCTCGACGTCGACCGGGTGCTCGCGCAGGATCCGCTCCTCGACCGCGCCGACCACGCGCGCGAGCAGCCAGGTCAGGCACAGCATGCCGCCGATGGCGATCCAGTGGCGCAGCGAGCGCACGAGGTCGGCATCGAGTGGCGTGTAGTTCAACGCGATCGCCAGGAACAGCAATGGCAGCGCGACCGCGGCCGGGATCGCGACGACCTGCGCGATGCGCGCGCGCAGGTGTTCCTGTGCATGGCGGCGCGCGGTGCGGCCCAGCGCGCGCAGCGCCCAGTGCACGAGCAGGCCCAGCAGCAGCGCGGCCAGCAGCGGCCAGGCCACGGCCGCCAGGTGGTTCCAGTCCAGCGTCATCTCGCCTCCGGCGTGGGGTCGGGGAGCGACGATCGTGCCCGAGCGTGGGTCGATGGCATGTGGAGCGTCGCTTGCATGTCACGCACGCACGCAAGACGCGGCGTTCGGCGGCGTTCCTGGCCCGGGTGCCATCGCGGCGCTGCTACGCGCGCCGTCGCATCCGGCGCAGCAGCGCGACCACCAGCCACAGCCCGACGACGATGTACGGCACGCAACTGGGGACCCACATCAGCAGGCCTGCCAACTGCTGGTCGCGCAGCGGATCAAGTCCGACCAGCAGCGCACGATCGGTGTAGACCGGATACAGCAGCCGCGGCGCGAACGTCAGCAGCGCGCCGAGGAAGCCCATCTGCATCATCGCCGCCGCCAGCGCGACGAGCCCGCCGACCGCACCGGCATCGGGCGCGCGCAGGCGTCGCCACACGGCGGCCCAGAACCACATCCCGGCGAGCAGGAAGCTGGCGTGCATCGCGCGGTGCAGCGTCGCGTCGGCCAGCGCGGCCGAGGTCGCGCCCGGCAGGTGCCACAGCCACATCGTCGCGACGTGCACCAGCGCTGCAGGTGCGAGCGCGTCGGCCAGCGCCGACAGCGGCCGATGCAGCCCGCGGTGCAGGCGCCGGGACCAGCGGCGCGGCAGCGCGGACGCCGCGACCGCGAACGGCCGGCCGGCCAGCAGCAGCGGCGGCGCCAGTGCCAGCAGCGTCATGTGCTGGGCCACGTGCGCCGACAGCGCGTAGGCGCCGAACGCGTCCAGCGGCCACACCATCGCCAGGCCCAGCGCCAGCACGCCGGACGCGAACGCGCCGGCCTCGCCGCGCGATACGCCGCGGCCGACGCCGGCGCCCCGCCACAGCCGTGCCAGTCCGCCCGCGTACAGCGCGACGAGCGCCAGCAACGGTGCGAGCGCCCACGGCGACAGCGTCCACGCGGTCGCGAGCGTGGGCGGCGGCCCCTCGGGCAGCGCGGCGAACGCGGGCATCGCCGCGCTGCCGGGGAGAACGAGGAGGATGCGGAAGGCGGCGCGCGACATGGCCGGCAAGCCTAGCAGCGGCCGACGTGCAGCCGGGGCGAATCCGGGCGTTCGGGGATCCTCGCCTGCGACCCGGGTCGCGCCGATGGCCGGGGGCAACCGGGCCGATGGTGGCGCGTCGGGCGGCCGCGGCAATGGCGCGCCGCCATGGGAGGGAAGGCGGCGTCTGCACGCGCGCCGGACGCGGCGGGTCCCGACGCCGGCTTGACCACCGGCGCCCTAGGCTGTCGCGATCCCCGTCCCGGAGTCGCCGGTGTACTTCTGGCTCAAGGTGCTGCACATCCTCGCGATGACGGTCTGGTTCTCCGGTCTGTTCTTCCTGCCGCGGCTGTTCGTCGCGCGTCAGCGGCGCGAGATCGATGCCGATCCCGGCTTCTGGAATCCGGTCACCAACACGCTGTTCTTCCGCATCATGACGCCCGCTGCGCTGGTGACGATCGTCGCCGGCGGCGTGCTGATCGCGTTCGGCCCCACCGGCGCGTGGCTGGTGCTCAAGCTGGTCGTCGTCGCCGCCGCGGTGCTGCTGCACCTGTACTTCGGCCTGCTGCTGTACGAACTGGGCCAGGACCGCGATCACCACGGCCCGACGTTCTACCGCGCGATCGGCTGGGTGCCGCTGCTGTTGCTGCTGCTGATCGCGGCGCTGACCGGCGCCAAGCCGCTCACGCTCGGCGACCTGCCGCCGCCGCCCATGTAGAGGCCTCCGCGCACCGCTCTGCAGGAGCGCGCTCGCGCGCGATGGGGCGTCGCCGGGAACGCCCTTCGCGCGCAAGCGCGCTCCTACGAGAGGCGACCGCCGCCGATGGAAACGCCCTCGCGCCAGCCATCTGTCTGCAGGAGCGCGCTTGCGCGCGATGGGGCGTCACCGGGAAAGCCGCTCGCGCGCAAGCGCGCTCCTACGAGAGGCGACCGCCGCCGATGCAAACGCCCTCGCGCCAGCCATCTGTCCGTAGGAGCGCGCTCGCGCGCGATGGGGCGTCACCGGGAAAGCCGTTCGCGCGCAAGCGCGCTCCTACGAGAGGCCAGCGACGCCGATGCAAACGCCCTCGCGCCAGCCACCTGTCCGTAGGAGCGCGCTCGCGCGCGATGGGGCGTCACCGGGAAAGCCGCTCGCGCGCTAGCGCGCTCCTACGAGAGGCCAGCGACGCCGATGGAAACGCCCCGCGCAAGTCATCTGTCCGTAGGAGCGCGCTCGCGCGCGACGAGGCGTCGCCCGGAACTCCAGGCCGCGCGCGAGCGTCCGGCTACGGCGGCCGCGAGATCCACGTGGGCGACGGCGGACTCGCCGCGTCGTCCGGCAGTGCGCCCCGGTGCGGGGCGCGCCGGCGTCCGTCACTTGATGGTGTCGGCCTGCAGCAGGCGCCCGATCTGCGTGTGCGACGGCGAACTCGCCAGGTCCAGCGGCATCACCAGCTTCGGGTTGGGATTGGGAATCGCGCGTACCGGCGTCTCCGGCGACGCCTCCTCCAGCAGCGCGCCCGCGTCGTCGACGCTCGCGGTGATCGGCAGGATCGACAGGCCGAGGCGGTCGCGCACGGTGTTGGCGCGTTCGCGCAGCGCGGCGTCGGCCGGCGCGCCCTGCAACGGCGGCGTTGCGGCCTGCGGATCGGTCTCCAGGTGCGCGCGGATGCCCGCCAGCGCTTCCCGGCGCTGCGGATGCAGCAGGCCCCAGACCTCCTCGAGCAGCGCCTTGGCGTCGATCTTCGGGAACGGCAGGTGGGTCGGCCCGGTCATGACGATGCGCGGCGCGAGCCGCCCGGTCGGCTGTACGTCGCACTGCGCGAGCGCGCGGTAGACGACTTCGCTGCAGATCATGTGGCTCGGGTCGTCGTGGATCAGGTGGTCGAGCGCCTCGCGCACGACGATCCGCGCCAGCCAGTTCTGCGGCCACTTGCCGCGCACCGCGACGACCACGCCGAGGAAGGCCAGCGCGTCGATCGGGTAGGGAATGCCGAGCATTGACTCGGCCTTGGCCAGCACGCTGGCCCGGTCGGCGTCGTCGAGCGCGTTGCCGTCGTGCGCAAGCGGGCGGTAGGCGTCGATCAACACGATCTCGGTGGTGTCGACCAGCCGCTGCGCCAGCGGGTAGCGACGCACGCCCGAGGCGGCGGCCTCGATCAGATCGCCCTGGTCGGCGACGATCGCCGCGTGGCTGTAGATGCTGTCGCCGCACCAGGCGATCAGCGTCGAGAGCTGGCCGCTGCTGAGCATCAGCAGGATGTCGCCGGGCAGCAGGTCCTCCTGCGCGGCAGCGGGCGGCGTGGCCGGGGTGGGGGTGGTCTGGGTCATGCGCTGGCTTCCATGTGGGCGGTGGGAAGTGAGACGGGGGGCGGCGCGATGCTGACGCAGTCGCGGCCGTTGGCCTTGCTGACGTAGAGCGCGGCATCGGCGCGCGCGAGCAGCGCCGCCATCGATTCGCCGGCGACGAACTCGGCCACCCCGATGCTCAGCGACAGCGGCAAGGTCAGCTCGCCGGTCGAGAGCGGATGGTCGTGGACGGCAATGCGGATCTCCTGCGCCGTCGCGCCCGCCTGCGCGAGGTCGGCGCCGGGCAGGACCGCCAGCAGCTCGTCGCCGCCGTAGCGGCCGAGCGCGTCGCGCTCGCGCAGCCGGTTGCGGGCGCGGGCGGCGACGATGCGCAGGCATTCGTCGCCCAGCGCGTGGCCGTGCCGGTCGTTGATCGCCTTGAACCGGTCCAGGTCGATGAACGCGACCGACAGCGCGGTCCCGCGCTTGCCCGCCAGTGCGATCTCGTGCGTCAGGCGCTGCTCGATCGCGCTGCGGCTCGACAGGCCGGTCAGCCCGTCGACCATCGCCAGCCGGCTGGCGCGATCGCGGTCGCGGCGCAGTTCGAGCATCGCGTCGGCCAGGCCCAGCGTCAGCAGCAGCCCCGAGGTCGCCAGGCCCAGGTCCATGCCGCTGCCGACCCACGCCGGTGCACTCCAGGCGCCCATCAGCTCGAGCGTGCGCAGGATGCAGAAGCCCAGCAGCGGCAACCAGGCGATCGACAGGATCCGCGCCTCGCGCTGGCCGCGCCAGGCCTGGACCCAGGCGACCAGCAGCAGGATCACCGACGACACCATCAGCCCCAGGTTGCCCGCCATCGACAGGAACCGGCTGTCGAACAGCGCGTGACCGCAGGCGATCGCGAGCATCGTCGCCGCGCACACGCGCAGCAGGATCGCGGTCCTGGGCAGGTGGCGCTGTACGTCGAGGTAGCGCGCCTGGAACAGGATCGCGAACAGGCCGCCGAGCGCGGCGAGCACCCGCTGGGGTTGCAGCGAGTGGCCGAACACGGCCTCCAGCAGCGGGATGTCGCGGGCCTCGCCGCCGAGCACCAGCAGATAGATCAGCACGCAGCTCAGGTTGGCGGCGAAGTACAGGTGCGCACGCTCGCGCAGGCGCAGCCAGAAGGCCGCGGCGAGCAACAGCAGGACCGTCGTCGCGCCGAGGCTGAAGGCGCGGCGGTAGGCGTAGCGCAGGTCGTCGCGCTGCACCTGCGCCAGCGGCGCGATGTCGACCTGCATGGGGATCGAGCCGTTGGCGTTCACCCGCAGCCAGACCGTCTGGCCCGCGCGCAGGCCGTCGGGCAGGTCGATCACCAGCGCGCGTGGCGAGTAGCGGTCGTCGGCGTGCGCGCCGTAGACCCCGTGCCGCGACGGCGCGTCCGCGCCCGGCAGCCAGGCCTCGACCTGGTTGAGGAACGGCGTGTACAGCAGCAGCTTGGGGGCGTCGTCGGCCGGCACGTTCGCGCGGCTGGTCAGCTTCCACCAGGCGCCGCCGCGTGCGCGCTCGAACAGCATGTCCGGACGGCTGGGCCGCAGTGGGCCGGCCGCGTCCGCCGGCGGCGCCTCGGCGCCCGCCGTGGCGTCGTCGAGGCGCTGCAGCGTCCAGGTCTGCGCATGCGCGGCGGCGACGCACGCCCACAGCAGGACGGCCGCCCCCCAACGAACCAGCGTCCCCATGCGTCCGTACCGCGATCTCCCGAGAGCGGCGAGAATATCGCAGCCTCCGGCGCCGCGGACGCTCCAGAAGGCCTCCGCGCGCATGTTGCCCCATTCATCGTGCGCTGGCCGTCGCGGGACGTGCGCCGGGCCGGGCCGGATCGTTCGGTCGTGCGGGGGCATGCGCGCCGCGCGCCGTCGTCACTCCGCCGGCGGCGTGTCCTCGACGTCGCGGCCTTTCGGCGTCTCCGTCTCCTCGTCGCCGTAGACGCCGACGCCGTGACGGAAGCTCAGCGTGCCGCCGAGCCAGCCGGCGACGGCCACCAGCAGCGCCATCACCGACGACGACAGCAGGCCCCACGGCCACACCGCGGCCGCGTGGTCGGGCAGGCGCAACCACACCCCGAGCGCGGCCATCGCCAGCACCATCACCGCGACGATGAAATGGTTCCAGGCCGAGACGTGCCGCCGCACCACGCGGATCGACATCATGTCCATCGTGCCGACGATGCCGGCCAGCACCCCGAAGCCCAGGCCGCCGACGTTGAGCCAGAACGCCAGCTCCGCCCAGAACGGCGCGCGCAGCCACAGGTACAGGCCGTCGGCGACGACGACCATCGACAGGAACGCGATCGGGAACGTCACCAGCATCGGGTGGATCGGGTGCTTGGCGATCGCCACCACGCTCTCGACGGTGTGGCTCTGGGTCCGGGGGACGGGTTGTCTGAGATCCTTGCGCATCGGGTCCTCGGTGGGCGCGTCAGGCGCAGGTGGGCAGCAGCGCGACCGGCAGCGCGGTGAACACGACCCCGATCGCGGCGACCAGCGCGACGAGCGCGGTCAGCAGGGGCAGGAAATGCCGACGGTCGCCGGCCGGCCGCGCCGCTGCGGCCGCATGCCGCGCGCGCCACGCCGCGCGGCCGGACCATGCGATGCCCAGCAGCGCGAGCAGCGTCAGCGCCCACAGCGCCCAGGTCACCGCCTCGAGTCCGGCGACCGGCGCACGTCCCAGCCCGCGCGCGCAGGCCAGCCCCTGCAGGCTGTAGACGGCGACGAAATGCAGCGCCCACACCGCCAGCGGTGCCGCCATGCGGGTCAGGCCCAGGCGGCCGTCGGGGCGGTTCACAGCCACCTCGGGAACAGGTGCAGCACGGCCCAGGCGACGACGCCCTGGCCGACCGCGTAGCGCCAGAAGCCGGCGGCGACGCGCGATTCCAGGCTGCGCACCGCATCGACGTGACCGCGGTGGATGCGCAGCGCGACGAAGCCACCGATCAGCATCGCCACCGCCACGTGCACGGCGTGGAAGCCGGCCAGCGTCCACACCACCGACGCGTAGGCGTGGACCTGCGGCGCGCCGGCCGATTGCCAGATCGCGGGCAGGTGCAGCGCGAGAAACGCCGCGCCTGCGACGAGCGCGGCCGCGTGCCACGCGATCGCGGCGGTGCGCCGCCCGGCGCGCAGCGCACGCGGCGCGGCCCACGCCGACAGCAGCGGCACCGCCAGCGCCGCGAGCGCCGCCAACGTGGGCGCCCAGGCCGCCACCTGCGCGCCGCCGGCCGGCCACGCCGGCGCGTTGAGCCACAGGTAGAAGTACGCGAACACCAGCGAGGCGAACAGCGAACCGTCGATCAGCAGCGTCGCCACCAGCGCCCACCAGCCCGGCGCGTTGCGCGCCGCGGCCTGGGTCGGCAGCGTCAGGCCGGGCGCGACCTCGATCGACGCGGGGGCGTGACGGTCGCCGGTGGTCCAGGCCCAGGCCAGGAACAGGCCGACCAGCGGCAGCAGCATCAGCACCGACAGCCAGTACTGCGAGGTGATGAAGCCGGTCAGCAGCACGCCGATCGACAGCGCCGCCAGCAGCGGCAGCCAGGTCGAGGTCGAGACCCGGATCACCTGCTCGGGACGCGCGGACTGGATGCCGGTGCCCAGGATCTCGCGGCGCCCGTCGTGCGCCTCGCCCAGCAGGCCGTCGGTGCGGGCGACCTCGTCGGCGATCTCCGGACGCTGCCACAGCGGGTAGCGGCCATCGACCTGCGGTACCGAGGCGACGTTGTAGTTCGGTACCGGCCGCGGCAGTGCCCATTCCAGCGTGCCGGCCTGCCAGGGATTGGCCTGCGCGCGGCGGCCCAGTACGAAGCACAGCGCGACGTCGATCAGGATCGCAATCACGCCGACCGCGAGCACGAAGCCGGCCGCGGTCGAGACCAGGTTGAGCCAGTGCACGCCCAGTTCCATCGCGTAGCTGTCCACGCGCCGCGGCAGGCCGACCAGCCCGGTCAGGTGCATCGGCAGGAACGTCAGGTTCATGCCGATGAACACCAGCCAGAAGCCGCTGCGGCTCAGCGACTCGGACGGCATGCGCCCGCTTGCCAGCGGCAGCCAGTAGTAGAGCCCGGCGAACATCGGGAACATCAGTCCGCCGATCAGCACGTAGTGCAGGTGCGCGACGACGAAGTGGGTGTCGTGCGCCTGCCAGTCGAACGGCACGAACGCCAGCATCACCCCGGTCAGGCCGCCGCAGACGAACACGACGAAGAAGCCGACGATGTGCAGCATCGGCACGCGCAGCCACGGCTTGCCCGACCACAGCGTCGCGATCCACGCAAACACCTGGATGCCGGTCGGGATGGCGACCATCATGCTCGCCGCGCTGAAGAATGCCAGCGCCAGCAGTGGGATGCCGACCGCGAACATGTGGTGCACCCACAGCCCGAAGCTCAGAAAGCCCGTCGCCACCAGCGCCAGCACGATCCAGGTGTAGCCCACGATCGGGCGGCGGGCGAACGTGGGCACCACCATCGACACCACGCCGGCGGCCGGCAGGAAGATGATGTAGACCTCCGGATGGCCGAACAGCCAGAACAGGTGCTGCCACAGCAGCGGGTCGCCGCCGCGCGCGACCTCGAAGAACGCGAAATCGAACGCGCGCTGGATTTCCAGCAGCAGGCTGGCCAGGATCAGCGGCGGGAAGCCGAACGCGATCATGAAGGCGGTCACCAGCACCGCCCAGGCGAACACCGGCATGCGCGTGAGGTCCATGCCCGGCGCGCGCGTGATCAGGATCGCCACGATCAGCTCCACCGCCGCAGTCACCGCCGCGATCTCGGCGAACGTCACGCCGATCAGCCAGAAGTCCGCGCCCTTGCCCGGCGAATAGGTCGCGTCGGTCAGCGGCGTGTACATGAACCAGCCGCCGTCGGGGACCGAGCCGAACAGGAAGCTCGAATACAGGAACAGCCCGCCGAACAGATAGCACCACCAGCCGAACGCCGACAGCCGCGGGAACGGCAGGTCGCGCGACCCGAGCATCTTCGGGATCAAATACATCGCGAAGCCTTCCATGATCGGCACCGCGAACAGGAACATCATCGTCGTGCCGTGCATGGTCACGAACTGCGCGTAGCGCTCGGGGTCGAGCACCTGCAGCCCCGGCCAGGCGAGCTGCAGCCGGATGAACATCGACAGCATCCCGCCGATCAGCAGGAACGCGAAGCCGGTGACGATGAAGCGCATGGCGATCGTCGAGTGGTTGACCGCGGTCAGCTGCCCGACCAGGCCGCGTCCGTTCGACCACACGCGCTCGAGCAGCGCCAGCCGCTCGGCGTGGCGCAGGCGGTCGCCCGGCGACGGCAGCACCGGATCGGGCCCCAGGCCGCCGCTCACAGCACGTTCTCCGAGGCGCGGTGGCGCGGCGGTGCGCGGCCGGCGGGGGCCTGTGCCGACGGCGGCTCGGCCGCCCGCGGCGCCGGCTGTTCGGCGAGCCAGCCGGGCAGGGCGCCGGCGTCCATCACCCGCACCGGGAACAGCATGCGCGCGTGTTCCAGGCCGCAGAACTCCGCGCACTGGCCGCGCATCGGCACCGCGGCGTCGGCGCGCAGCCGCAGCACGTTGACGCGGCCGGGGATCGCGTCGATCTTGCCACCGAGCCTGGGGATCCAGAAGCCGTGGATCACGTCATCGCTGGTGATCCGGAACTCGACCATCCGGCCCAGCGGCATCGCCAGCGCATCGACGCTCTCGCCCAGCACCGCATCGTCGGCGTCGCGGTAGCGGAAGTGCCACTGCCACTGTCGCGCGGTGACCTCGACGACCATGTCCGGCTCGACGCCGACCCCGGTCACCCGCGCGCTGGTCAGGCTGCCGTAGACCAGCAGCGCGGTCAGCACCGCCGTCGGCAGCACCAGGCCGCCCCACACGACCAGCCGCTCTGGGCGGCGCAGCGCCTGCCCGGCGTCGCGGCGGCGCAGCGCGCGCCACAGCAACGCAAGCACCGCCGCCCAGACCAGCGTGAAGCCGACGGCCATCAGCCACCAGCCGTGCGCGATCTGCGCCGCGGCGGGGCCGACGGGGTCGAGCGCGGACTGCGGGCCGGCGCAGCCGGCCAGCAACGCCCACGCGGGCGCGGCAGACAGGGCGCTGACGCGCCAGGGGAGTCGGAACCGGGTGTCGATGTTGGCCGCCCTGCGAAAAACACGTGTCGCGGGCCGCCGGTCGACGACCCGGATCGAACGCTATCGGTGCCTGCGGCCACGCAATGTGAATACGTCGCAACGCCCGAGACGTCGCCACGCACGATACGTCGCGACACTCGACACGTCGCCACGCACCGTAGGAGCGCGCTCGCGCGCGAACCGGCTTTCCCGGGCAGGCCCTTCGCGCGCAAGCGCGCTCCTACGGGCGGGTGGCCGGCAATCTCACGGGTTGAGACGCTTCCCGGGCAAGGTAGGCGCGTGAACCTGACCGACAAGCTCGCGATCCTCGCCGACGCCGCCAAGTACGACGCCTCCTGCGCGTCGAGCGGCGCGAACCGGCGCGACTCGTCGAAGACCGGTGGCATCGGCAGCACCGAGGGCATGGGCATCTGCCATTCGTACACCCCCGACGGCCGCTGCGTGTCGCTGCTCAAGATCCTGCTGACCAACTTCTGCGTGTTCGACTGCGCGTACTGCGTCAACCGCGTGTCGAGCAACGTGCGCCGCGCGCGCTTCACGACCCAGGAGGTCGTGGACCTGACGCTGGACTTCTACAAGCGCAACTACATCGAGGGGCTGTTCCTGTCGAGCGGCATCATCCGCAACGGCGACTACACGATGGAGCAACTGGTCGAGGTCGCGCGCAGCCTGCGGCAGGACCACCGCTTCGGCGGCTACATCCACCTCAAGACCATTCCCGACGCCGCGCCCGAGCTGCTCGCCGCGGCCGGCCGCTACGCCGACCGGCTGAGCATCAACATCGAGCTGCCGACCGAGGCCGGCATGTCGGCGCTGGCGCCGGAGAAGTCCCATGCCGGTATCCATGGCGCGATGGGCGAGCTCAAGTGGCGCATCGACGAGGACAAGGACGCGCGTCGTGCCAAGCGCCAGGCGGTCGGCGTGCGACGGGCCAAGGCGCCGCGGTTCGCGCCGGCCGGCCAGAGCACGCAGATGATCGTCGGCGCCGACGGCGCCAGCGACCGCCGCATTCTCGAGTCGAGCAGCCGCATGTACGGCACCTACCGCATGCGCCGCGTCTACTACTCGGCCTTCAGCCCGATCCCCGATGCCTCCAAGACGCTGCCGCTGCAGGCGCCGCCGCTGCTGCGCGAGCACCGGCTCTACCAGGCCGACTGGCTGCTGCGCTTCTACGGGTTCGACGTCGAGGAGATCGCACCCGGGCCCGGCGCCGAGGGCGCGCCGGCCGAGGACGGTACCGAGGCCGGCATGCTCGACCTCGACGTCGACCCCAAGCTCGCCTGGGCGTTGCGCAACCCCGCGCGCTTCCCGGTCGACGTCAACCGCGCGCCGCGCGAACTGTTGCTGCGCGTGCCGGGGCTGGGCGCGCGCAACGTCGAGCGCATCATCGCCGCGCGCCCGCACGGCGCGCTGCGCCTGGACGACCTGGCGCGGCTGCGCGTGCCGCTGAAGAAGGTCATGCCGTTCGTCGTCGTGCCCGGCCACCACCCGCGCCAGCGGCTCGACGACCCGGCGCGGCTGCGCGGCGAACTCGCCCCGCAGCCGCGCCAGGCCAGCCTGTTCTGATGGCGGCGGTATGAGGGCCAGCACACGGATCGCTTCCTGCTGTAGGAGCGCGCTTGCGCGCGATGCGGCGTTCCCGGTAAGGCGGATTCGCGCGCAAGCGCGCTCCGACGGGAGAGAGTTCATGCCCTTGCGGGCGTCCGCCAGCGCGACTGCGGTCGGGCCGGAAGGAACGACGCACCCATCGTGAATCGCCCTGCTCACGGCCCGTTGATCGCCGCCCGCATCGAGCCCCCCTGGGACCCCGGTGCGTGGCGCGCGGCCGCGCGCGCCGCGTTGTGCGCAAACGTTCCGCCCGAACGCATCGACTGGAGCGGTGGTGCGCAGGGTTCGCTGCTCGGCGGCGCGGACGTGCGCGCTCTGTCCGCGACCCGGGCCGCGCCGCGGGTGCCGGCCGGGTTCCTGTCCCTGGCCGACGCCGTGCTGTGCCACCGCGCCGACGACCGCCACGGCCTGCTCTACCGCATGCTCTGGCGCATCGCACAGGGCGAGCGCGCGCTGCTGCTGCGCGCCGCCGATCCGGACGTGCACCGGGCGCGCACGATGGCCCAGGCGGTGCGCCGCGATACGCACAAGATGAAGGCCTTCGTGCGCTTCCGCGCCGTGCCCGGCGCCGGGGAGGAGTACGTCGCCTGGTTCGAGCCCGACCACTGGATCGTCGACCGGGTCGCGCCGTTCTTCGCGCGTCGCTTCGCCGGCATGCGCTGGGCGATCGTGACCCCGTACCGCAGCGCGCTGTGGGACGGCGCGGCGCTGGCGTTCGCGCCGGGCGGCACGCGCGCCGACGCCCCGGCCGAGGACGCGCGCGAGGACCTGTGGCGCACCTACTACGCGCACATCTTCAATCCGGCGCGGCTCAACACCACGATGATGCGCACCGAGATGCCGCAGAAGTACTGGAAGCACCTGCCCGAGACCGCGCTGTTGCCGACGCTGGTGCGCGATGCGGGCCTGCGCGTGCGCGAGATGGCCGAGCGCGCGCCCGAGGCGCCGCGCCGGCGCATCCCCGCCGCGCCCGGCCCGGCGGTCCCCGCGCCCGACGGCCTGGACGCGCTGCGCGAGGCCGCGCGCGACTGCCGGCGCTGCCCGCTGTGGCAGCCGGCGACGCAGACGGTGTTCGGCGAAGGACCGGGCGACGCCCGCACGATGATCGTCGGCGAGCAGCCCGGCGACGAGGAGGACCTGTCGGGCCGGCCGTTCGTCGGGCCGGCGGGCCGGCTGTTCTCGCGCGCGCTCGACGAACTCGGCATCGACCGGCGCGCGCTGTACCTGACCAACGCGGTCAAGCATTTCCGTTTCGAGCCGCGCGGCAAGCGGCGCCTGCACCGCCGGCCCGACGTCGCCCACGTCGAGGCCTGCAACGGCTGGCTGCGCGCCGAGATCGCGCAGCTGCGGCCCGAGCGCATCGTCTGCCTGGGCGCGACCGCCGCGCGCGCGGTGTTCGGGCCCGGCGTGCGGCTGACCGAGGAGCGCGGCCTGTGGCGCACGCGCGACGACGGCGTCCGCGCATTCGCCACCGTGCACCCGTCCTGGGTGCTGCGCCAGGGCGATCCCGCCGCGCAGGCGCAGGCCTACGCCGGCTTCGTCGACGACCTGCGTCTGCTGACGGCCGCCTGACGACCGCGGCAAGGCCGTGCGGACCGCTCGCCTCAGCGGCCCTGGGCGTGCTCACCGCGCAGCGTCATCACCTTGCTGGCGATGCGTGCGACGACCTTGCCGTCGTCGCGCTGGATGTCGCAGCGGTAGTGGCTGATCGTGCGGCCGCGATGTTCGGCCCAGGCATGGGCGCGCAACCGCGCACGCCACACCGGACGCAGGAACGTCGCATCGAGGTCGATGCTGGTGAAGCTTTCGCCTGGCTGCATCAGCGTCGAATGCGCGGTGCCGATGGTCGCGTCGGCCAGTTCGCACAACAGGCCGCCGTGCACGGTGCCTTGTTGGTTGCCGTGGTGGTCGGGGTCTGCTTCCAGTTCGATGGCGGCCATCGCCTCGCTCACCGCGACGAGCCGAAAACCCAGCAGCTGCGAGATCGCGGTGGGGTAGCGCAAGTGGATGGTGGCGGGGTCGACAGGTCGGCCGTCGAGCATGCGTTGCAGGTGGTCGAGGATCGGCAGGCGCAGTGGGGCGTTGAACATCGGCGCTCCTTGGGCGTGAGGTGTGGAGGGCGTGCCGGCGGCGTCACCGGCACAGGAACGGGCCGTCGAGCAGCGCGAGCAGGATCGGCGCCGAGAGCCAGGCCTCGAATGCGCGGGCGAGCGCGACGGCCAGGGCGGTGGCGACCACGGCGGCCAGGCCGAGGTCGCGCAGGCGACGACGGTTCATCGGGCAGGCGCCGCGTCGGCGGCGAGCGGGCGATCGTCGATGGGCCAGTGCAGCCAGGCCGCCGCCAGCCCGATCGCGATCGATCCCAGCCACAGCAGGTCGTAGCTGCGGTAGGCGTCGTAGACCGCGGCACCCATCCAGACGCCCAGGAAGCTGCCGATCTGGTGGCCGAGAAACACCAGCCCGAACAGCGTGGCGAGATAGCGCACGCCGAAGATCCTCGACACGACCAAGCTGGTCAGCGGTACCGTGCCCAGCCACAGGAAACCGATCACGGCCGAGAACGCATAGGCGCTCCAGGGCGTCACCGGCATGACCACGAAGACCAGCGTCGCCAGCGCGCGCAATGCATACAGCGCGCAGAGCACCTGCCGCGCCGGCCAGCGCCCGGCCGCCCGAGTGCAGGCATAGCTGCCGAAGACATTCGCCAGCGCGATGATCGCCAACGTCGCGCCGGCCTGGCGCACGCCCAGGCCCTGCTCGACCAGGTAAGCGGGCATGTGGGTGGCGATGAAGGCCAACTGGAAGCCGCAGGCCATGAAGCCGAGGTTGAGCAGCCAGAACCCGCGATGGCCCAGCGCCTGGCGGATCGTCGCGCGCATCGGCGCAGGCGCCTGGACCGCGGTCGCCGACACCGCCCGCGCCGGTGCATCGCGCAGCAGGTAGCCCAGCGGGGCCAGGGCGACCATCAACACGCACAACACGGTCGCCGCGCCTCGCCAATCGAAGGCGTCGATCAGGCCCTGGGCGACCGGCACCATGCAGAACTGGCCCAGGCCGCCGAGTGCGCCGGCGATCGCCAGAGCCCAGGTCCGCTGCGACCCATCGAAGAGGCGGCTGAGTGCGCCGTAGACCGTTCCGAACGCCGTGCCCGACAGCGCGATGCCGATCAGCAGCCCGTTGCTCAGCGCGAACGCGGCCGGCTCGGCGGCGCGGGCCATCAGCGCCAGGCCCAGTCCGTAGGCGAGCATGCCCAGCGCCAGCACCCGCGCCGAGCCGAAGCGGTCGGCGATCATGCCGGTCAGTGGCTGCGCCAATCCCCAGGCGAGGTTCTGCAACGCCAGGGCCAGGCCGAAGGTCTCGCGACTCCAGCCCAGCGACAGCACCACAGGCGACAGGAACAGCCCCTGCACATGGCGGACGCCGAGCGCGGCGCCCAGCAAGGCGCCCGCGGCGATCACGATCGCCCAGCGGTGGCGGAGGATGATGTGCGGGTCCGGCATCGCGAGGCTCCTGTGCACACGCGGGCCCAGAGCCCCGGGGCCGGGGCGGCAACCGCGTTTCGCCCGGGAGCGTGATCGCGTAGATTGGAGCAATCAAGAAATTGTCCTAGGGACGCGTGCATGGCCACTTCCCCGGTTGCGGTCATCGTCGAGCGCCTCGCCGCGCAGATCCACAGCGGCCGGCTGGCGCCGGGCACGGCGCTGCCGACCCATCGCGAACTGGCCGCCCGGCATGGGATCGCGGTCGCCTCGGCGAGCAAGGCCTATGCACAGCTGCGGTCGATGGGCCTGGTCGTCGGCGAGACCGGGCGCGGCACGTTCGTGCGCGATCGTCCGCCGCAGCGCGAGTGGGACAGTGGCGACGAAGCGCGGCGCAGCGCGAGCGCGGTCGATCTGTCGTTCAACCATCCGACCTGGCCCGGCCAGGCGGCGCTGCTGCGCGGCATGCTGCGCGAGTTGGCCACCTCCGGCGACCTGGCGGCGCTGATGCACCAGCAACCGCCCGGTGGGCGGCGCCACGAGCGCCGGATCGTGGCCGACCTGCTGACCACCTCGCGCGGGATCGACGCCGATGCGGAGCGGATCCTGCTGGTCAACGGCGCGCAGCATGGCCTGGATGTGGTGGTACGGGCGATGCTGCGGCCGCACGACGCGGTCGCGGTCGACGCCTTGAGCTACCCGGGCTTTCGCATGCTGGCCGAGTTGCAGTCGCTCGATCTGGCGCCGGTGCCTGCCTGCGCCGATGGTCCCGATCTCGACGCCCTGGAGCGGCTGTGCCGCAGCCGCCCGATCCGCGCGATCTACGCGATGCCGACGCTGCACAATCCGCTGGGCTGGGTGCTCGACGCCCAGCAGCGGCAGCGGCTGGTGGCGATCGCGCGGCGCCACGACTGCGTGCTGATCGAGGACGCGGCCTATGCGTGGCTGGCGGACCCGGCGCCGGTCGCGCTGGCGAAGTTGGCGCCCGAACGCACCTTCCACATCGCCAGCCTGTCCAAGAGCCTGGCCAGCGGCCTGCGCTTTGGCTATGTCGTCGTGCCTGCGTCCTGCGCGGTGCGGGTCAAGGCCGTGATCCGGGCCAGCCACTGGAGCCTGCCGAGCCTGGTGACCGCGATGGCGACGCGCTGGATCGCCGAGGGCACGGTCGCGCAGCAGGAGATCGCATTGCGCGAGGATGCGCGTCGGCGCCAGGCGATCGCCGCCGACGTGTTCGCCGGCCTCGACGTGCGAGCGCATCCCGCGTCGCCGTTCCTGTGGCTGCGCCTGCCCGAGGACCTGCGCATGGACCGCGCGGCCGAGGCGCTGGCCGCGCGCGGCATCGCGGTGTCCAAGGCCGAGGCCTACGCGACCGGCCGGCAGGCGCCGCATGCGCTGCGTCTGGGCCTGGGCTCGGTGCCGATCGACGGGCTCGCCGACGTGCTGCGGCAGTTGCGCGACACCCTCGAGCGCTTGCCGGTCTGACTTGCGCACCCGATCCGGCGCGCCCCGATGAATCCCGGCTGAGACCGCCCGGCCCCCATTCACCCGTACTTCGCGTGATCGCCAGAAGACTCGGCGCACCCAATCGCAGGAGCTTCCCGATGAAGACGACCCTGACCCGCGGTTTCGCGCTCGCCCTGTCGCTGGCCGCCGGCACCGCCCTCGCGCAGGACGCGATGACGAGTGCCCAGGTCCGTGCGGCGCTGGCCGACGGCGGCTACACCGACGTCACCGACCTCGAGTTCAAGGACGGGTTGTGGAAGGCCGACGCGAAGGACCCGAACGGCCGCAAGATCGACATCCGCCTCGACCCCGCGACCGGCCGCCTGTATCCCGACAACGCCGGCGCGACGACGCTCGGCGAGGCCGACATCCGCGCCAAGCTGACCGCGGCCGGTTTCACGAAGATCGAGGACGTGAAGTTCGACGACGGCCTGTGGGAGGCCGAAGCCGACACGAAGGAAGGCCAGCGCGTCGATCTCAAGCTCGACCCGCAGGATGGTCGCGTGATCAGCCAGTCGCGCGACTGATCGTCCCGGAGCGCGACCTGGACGCCCGGCGGACGCCGGGCGTCCGCGCACCCGCAGCCGGTGCCACGCGTCGCGTCGCCATCGCGGGACGTTGCCCAGCCGCCGGCGTGGCGGCCCGCATCCGCGTCAGTCGTCCCGCTCGGGCACCGGCACGTCGTCGGGCATCGCGTCGCGCACGCAGTTGGCCGCGGTGCGCGGCTGTTCGGGGGTCGCGACCACGCAACGCGCGGCGGACCCGGCCCAGCGCGAGACCGCGTCGTCGCGTCCGGCCAGCGCGTCGGTGTCCACCAGCCAGCGCGCGATGTCGAGCATGCGCTGGCGGTCGTCGAGCGAGGCGACCGCGTCGAGGGCGGCAGCCGAGACCACGAAGCTGTGCGCGAACGCCGCGGTCGTGCGCTCGGCGGTGTCCTCGGGGGCCAGCCGGCCGTCCGGCGCGACCAGCAGGCCCTGGAGACGGATCGTCTCGCGCGCCTTGAGGTCGCCGGCCGAGCCGATGCTCGTGCGCAGCAGGACCGTCGTGCCCAGCGCGCCGATGAAGATGCCGCCCAGCAGCACGAACACCGCGCCGATCAGCAGCGGCGTCCGCGACGCGGGGACGGCCCCGTGGGGCCCGGTGGGATCGGTCACGCTCGCCTCCTGTGCCGGCCACCGCGGCCGGCCGCATAGGCTAGCGCAGCCAGCCGGCGAGTTCCTCGCGGCTCAGGCGGCCGTCGCGGTTGCTGTCGATCGCGTTGAACTCGGCGGCGAGCGTGGGATGGGCCTTGGCCTCGGCGCGGTCGACGAAGCCGTCGCTGTCCGCATCGAGCGCGGCGAAGTCGATCCGGTACTGCGCCGACGCCGCCGAGCGCGGCTCGTAGGAGCGGATCACGACCTGCTGCCCGTCGTCCCGGTCGTAGGTCACCACGCCGGTCTGACGGCCCGACTGCGAGGACACCGCGGGCGGTTCGGCGACCGGTTCGAGCGCGCTGGTGCTCACCTGCGCGGCCGCGGGCGCGGCGATCGCCGCGACGAACGCGACGGACAGCAGACGACGGACGGGCATGGCGATCTCCTGCAGGCGGCGGGAACGCTACGATGCCCGGCCGATACCGCGCCGCACGTGAACGACGGGGCCAGTGTCAGGCGTGGCGCTGGCGCAGCCGCAGCACGGCGGTCTGGATCACCAGCAGCGTCGCGACGCCCAGCGCCACCCAGGCCGAGGTCGTCGCGCCGGCCAGCGGCCAGCCGGTCTGCTTGATCCACACCGCGAACAGGCCCCACAGCGCGACCGCCGCAAAGGCGGGGTTGCCGCGCATCCGCGCGTTGAGCGCAAGCAGCAGCGCCGCCGCGATCGCCCACAGCGCCAGGCTCCAGCCGAGCATGCGCGAGGTCGACAGCCACTGGTAGGCGATGATCGTCTGCGCGATGTTGAGGAAGGCGGCCAGCGACAGCCAGCCGGCGTGCAGCGACAGTGCCAGCCAGGCGAGGCGCCGCCCGCGCGCGGCGGTGCCGTCCGACAGCCGCACCGCGCACCAGGCCAGGCATGCCAGCGCGCCGACGATCACCGCCACGCACGCGACGAAGCGACCGGCCGAGAACAGCGGCATCCAGATCGTGGTCAGCGCGAAGCCCAGCGCGGCGACCGGGGCGATGCGCGCGAGCAGCGGATCGCCGCGGCGCGCGCCGGTCGCCTGCCAGACCGCGTAGGCGATGTCGAGCGCGAAGATCAGCCCCCAGACCGAGAACGCGTAGCCGGCCGCGACCAGCAGCGTGGGATAGCGCCCGGAGATCGTGGCCTGGTCGGGCCCGAACGCGCCGGTCTGCGACAGCCATCCGACGATGGGCATGGCGATCGAGCACAGCAGCACGAGCAGGCGCATGGGACACGAGTTCCAAGGGGGAGGCGCCCATGCTGGCACCGGTGGCGTGACGGGCGCGGTGACGTCCGTCACGCCGCCGGCGGGGCGTCGGTGCGCACGTGCCGGCGTGGCCCCTTGCGTGCGTGCCCCGGGCGTGACGAGGAAGATGGCTGGCGCGCGAGCGCGCGCCTGCAGAATCCGTTCGGTCGTTATGGCGTGCGTTCGGCGATCGGAGCCCGTTCGGCCATGCCGCTGTGCCGCAGCAGTGCGGCGATGTCGGGATCGCGGCCGCGGAACGCACGGAAGTTCTCGGCCGCGTCGCGGCTGCCGCCACGCGCGAGGATCTCGTCGCGGAACCGCGCGCCGGTCTGCGCCAGCCGGTCGGGGGCGTCCTCGAACGCGGCGTAGGCGTCGGCGCTGAGTACCTCGGCCCACTTGTAGCTGTAGTACCCGGCCGCGTAGCCGCCGGCGAAGATGTGCGCGAACTGGTGCGGGAAGCGGTGCCAGGCCGGCGTGCGCAGCACCGCGACCTCGTCGCGCACGTGCTCGAGCAGCGCCAGCGCGTCGTCCTGGACAGGGTCGAAGCCGGCGTGCAGCTGCATGTCGAACAGCGCGAACTCGATCTGGCGCAGCGTCTGCAGGCCGCTGTGGAAATTGCGCGCGGCCAGCATGCGGTCGAACAGGTCGCGCGGCAGCGGCGCACCGGTCTCCACGTGCGCGGTCATCGCCTCGAGGCGCGGCCATTCCCAGCAGAAGTTCTCCATGAACTGGCTCGGCAGCTCGACCGCGTCCCACTCGACGCCGTTGATGCCGGCGATCGGCAGTTCGCCGACCGCGGTCAGCAGCTGGTGCAGGCCGTGGCCCATCTCGTGGAACAGCGTGGTGACCTCGCCGTGGGTGAACGTCGCCGGGCGCCCGTCGGCGCCGCGGCCGAAGTTGCACACCAGGTAGACCAGCGGGGTCTGCGTGCGGTCGCCCGTGGCGCGGCGGTTGCGGCAGTCGTCCATCCAGGCGCCGCCGCGCTTGCCCTCGCGGGCGTACAGGTCGAGGTAGAACTGGCCCACCAGCGCGCCGTCGCCGTCGACCAGGCGGTAGAAGCGCACGTCCGCGTGCCAGACCGGTGCGGTGTCGGGTTCGACGCGCAGGCCGTAGAGGGCGTGGACGAGGTCGAACAGCCCGGCCAGCACGCGGTCCTGCGTGAAGTACTGCTTGACCGTCTGCGCCGAGTAGGCGTAGCGCGCCTGGCGCAGGCGGTCGGCCGCGAACGCGACGTCCCAGGGCTGCAGCGCGTCCAGGCCCAGCGTGTCGCGCGCGAAGGCCTCGAGTTCGTCGCGGTCGCGCTGGGCGTGGGGCCGGGCGCGCGCGGCGAGGTCGCGCAGGAAACCGAGTACGTCGTCCGGCGAGGCCGCCATCTTGGTCGCGAGCGACAGTCCGGCGTAGTCGTCGAAGCCCAGCAGCGCAGCCTGTTCGGCGCGCAGCGCGAGGATGCGGGCGATCAGCGGGCCGTTGTCGCGCTCGGCGGGGCCGGCCTCGGACGCGCGCTGGCCGTAGGCGCGGTACAGCGCCTCGCGCAGGTCGCGATCCTCGGCGTAGGTCTGCACGGGCAGGTAGCAGGGCATCTGCAGCGTGAGCGTCCAGCCCGGTTGGCCGGCCTTCTCGGCGGTCGCGCGCGCGGTCGCGACGACCTCGTCGGGCAGACCGGCGAGCCGGGCGGCATCGTCGACGTGCAGCGAGAACGCGTCGGTCGCATCGAGGACGTGCTCGGAGAACCGCGCCGACAGCGCGGCCAGTTCCTGGCGCACGTCGGACAGCCGCGCCTTGTCCGCCGGATCGAGCGCGGCGCCGCCGAGACGGAAGTCGCGCAGCGCGTGCGCGACGACGCGCCGGCGCAGCGGATCGAGGCCGAGCGCGTCGGCGGCGTCGGACAGGCGGCGGTGCTGGACGTACAGCGCCTCGTCCTGGGCGAGCGCGTTGAAGAACGCGGTGACCTTCGGCAGGGCCGCGTTGTAGGCGGCGCGCAGCTCGGGCGTGTTGACGACGGCGTTGAGGTGCGAGACCTGGTTCCAGGCGCGCGCGAGACGTTCGGTCGCATCGTCGAGCGGGACGACGACCTGCTCCCAGCCCACGGGCTGCGTGCGGCCGGCGACCGCCAGCGCGGCTTCGGCCTCGGCGACGAGCGCATCGATCGCGGGCTGGACGTGCGCGGGTGCGATGGCGTCGAAACGGGGCAGGCCGGAGAAGTCGAGCAGCGGGTTGGTCATCGTCGAGGCACAGCGGGGTGGGGGACACCCGATTCTAGGGGCTGGTGGGGTTGGGGGACGTCGTAGCAGCGTCGCTCGCCTGGTGCTTGCCCAAGTCCGACAAGCGGCGGTAGGAGTACGGGCGTCCGGTGCCGTCGCTTCGGTGGCGGCGGTGTC
>NZ_LASZ01000020.1 GCF_001014645.1 Luteimonas sp. FCS-9
AGCAGCGTCGTCGCGCCGATGCCGCTGACCACGTAGAAGAACAGGTCGGTGCCCGCCAGCGCCGGGTGCAGCCGCGCGAGCAGGAACACGCCCGCCTTGACCATCGTCGCCGAGTGCAGGTACGCCGACACCGGCGTGGGCGCGGCCATCGCCTGCGGCAGCCAGAAATGGAACGGGAACTGCGCGCTCTTGGTGAAGACGCCCAGCAGGATCAGGCCCAGCGCCCACGGATACAGATGACTCCCGCGGATCAACTCGCCGGCCGCGAGCACCGCGTCGAGGTCGTAGCTGCCGACGATGCGGCCGATCAGCAGCACGCCGCCCAGCAGCGCCAGGCCGCCCAGGCCGGTGATCGTCAGCGCCATGCGCGCGCCCTGGCGGGCGTCCTGCCGGTGCGACCAGAAGCCGATCAGCAGGAACGAGCTGATCGACGTCAGCTCCCAGAACACCGCGAGCAGCAACAGGTTGCCGGCCAGGACCATGCCCAGCATCGCGCCCATGAACAGCAGCAGGTAGGTGAAGAACCGCCGCGGGCTGTCCTTGGCCGACAGGTAGTACGCGCCGTAGAGCACGACCAGCCCGCCGATGCCCAGCACCATCAGCGCGAACGTCCAGGCCAGTCCGTCCATGCGCAGGCTGAAGTCGAGCCCGGCTTCGGGAATCCATTCGTACCCGGTGCGCAGGATGGTGCCGTCGAACACGTCGCCGGCCGCTGCCGCCAATACCGCCAGGCCCAGCAGCGGCACGAGGCCGGAGAGCCAGGCGGAGGTGCGGCGCGACGCGTTCGCCGACAGGGCGACGACGAGCGCCAGCACGAAGGGCAGGGCCAACAGCAGTTCGAGCATCGGACTCCTTGTGGAGGCGGGGCGGCCAGACGGCCGGCGGGTCGCGCAAGGGCCGGCCAGTCTAACCGATGCGCGCGAACGGTTCGTGGATTTTGCCGGCTATGCTGTGTCGATGTCAGCATGCTCCGCGCCGTTCGCGTCCTTCGGCTGCCGGCCGCCTTCCGTCGGCGGACCGGCATGAGCCGGCGCGCGCTGGTGTTCGGCGGCAGCGGCGCGATCGGCCGCGCGCTGGTGGGCCGGCTGCTCGCGGCCGGCTGGACCGTGGACGCGCTCTCGCGCGTCGCGCGTCCCTCGCAGCCCGGCCTGCACTGGCACCTGGGGGGCTTCGATGCGCTGCCGGCGTTGCCGGACCGTGTCGACGCGGTGCTCAGCTGCGGGCCGCTCGACCATTTCTCGCTGTGGTACGCGGACGCGGGGCCCGCCGGCGCGCGGGTGGTCGCGTTCGGATCGACCAGCGACGCCACCAAGCAGGCCGCGGACGATCCCGACGAGCGCGCGCTGGCCGCGCGGCTGCGCGAGGCCGGCGACCGGCTGTTCGCCGCCGCGGACGCCCGGGGCGCAGCGGCGACGCTGCTGCGGCCGACGCTGATCTACGGCCACGGCAGCGAGCGCAACCTCGGCCGCGTGGTCGCGCTCGCGCGCCGTCGCGGCGTCTTCGTGCTGCCCGCCGACGCCGGTGGCCTGCGCCAGCCGGTGCATGCCGACGACCTGGCGGCCGCGGCGCTGGCGGCGATCGACGCGCCGGCCGCCGCAGGGCGCGCCTTCGCGTTGCCCGGCGGCGAGACGCTGCGCTACCGCGACATGGTCGCGCGCACGCTCGCGGTGCTGGCGCCGCCGCCGCGGTTGTTGACGCTGCCCGCGCCGCTGTTCGGCGTGGCGCTGCGGCTGGCGCATCGAGCGGGCCAACTGCAGGGACTGCCGGCCGGCGCGGTCGCGCGCATGCGCGAGGACCTGGTGTTCGATCCGGCGCCGGCGCGGGCCGCGTTCGGCTACGCGCCGCGGCCGTTCCTGCCCGAGGCGTCGATGTTTCCGGACTGAACGGCCGCGGACGCGGCGGCGCTCAGTAGCGCCAGCCCAGCCGCCGGTAGAGCTTGGCCAGCACCCACGCCGGGCCGACCAGCAGGTAGCGCAGGTCGGTCAGGAAGCTCGGCTTGCGGCCCTCGAACAGCCGGCTGTGGCCGACGAACTGCGCGATCCACGCCACCACGAACACCGCCGCGCCCAGCGCCAGCAGCCCCGGCGTGCCGAGCGCGCGGTGCAGCCAGGCGGTCGCCGCGGCCATCGCCACGAACGTCGCGAGCATGCCCAGGCCCAGCGGCCGCGACGCGCGCTGGTAGAACAGCCACGCGCCGAACATCGCCAGCGCCGCCCAGGCGCCCGGGCGGAGGAACGGCCCGGGCGGCAGGCACCACAGCAGCGCGACCACGCTCCACAGGATCGCCGGCACGGCGACCACGTGGATCTGCTGGTTGGCGTGATTGCGGTGGTCGGCCGAGTAGCTGGCGAACCAGCGTTCGATCGGGCGCGCGGGCCCGTCGTCGCGAGTGCTGTCTATCGTGTTCCCGGGGCGCGTCGGTGCGGTGGCCGCCATCTTCGCAGACCGGCGGCGCGCCGGTCAGGCGGGCGCGCGCTCGTCCTGGTGGATCGCCACCAGCGACTCCATCAGGTCCTCGTCGGCGCTCGCGCACACGCCCAGCACCAGCGCCTCGTCGCAGCCCGGCGCGGTCAGGTAGGCGTGGCCCATGTCGCTGTCGATGTAGATGCCCTCGCCGACGTCGAGCGTCACCGGATCGTAGAACTCGGTGTGCACCTCGATGCGGCCCTCGAGCACGTGGACGTACTCCTCGCCCGGGTGACGGACGAGCTCGCCGAACTCGGCCTGCGTCCTGGCGCGGATCCGGGTCAGCAGCGGAATCATCCGCTTGCGCCGCAGCTCGGTGCACAGGAAGTAGTAGTCGTAGTTGGGGGTCGTCACGCGCAGCGCCTGGTCGATCCGGCCGACGCTGCGGCGCGCGGTGACCGGCTTGTCGGGCGCGGTGCCGGCAGGTTCTGCGAACAGCTCGGACATCCGGATGTTGAGGCGCTGGCTGATCGCCTGCAGCTTGTCGTAGGTCAGCGTCAGCCGGTCGTGCTCGACCTTCGACAGCGTCGACAGCGGGATCCGGGTGCGCTCGCTCATTTCCTTGAGCGTCCAGCCGTTGCGCTTGCGCAGCGCGCGCACCACGGTGCCGAGGGTCGGGGGCGGGGGACTCATCGTGTCGCGGTCTCGTGGCGTCCGTTTCGGAAGACGCCACGATAGTACCTGCCGCATGACGTTGTCCTGATCAGGACGGCGCTGCGCCGGCACGCGGACGAAGCCGCGGGCGGCGGCTCGCGCCTCCGGCGTCCCACCAGAGGCATCGCTGTGGGCCTTGCGATGCGCCGGGTGGGCATGCGGAGACCTCGCTGGCTCGCAGAACAACGCCCATGGGGAAAAAATTCTCCAATCAGGCTTGACTTGTCCGTCACGGGGCGGCGACAGTGCAGGCGCTGGTCCATCGCCCGTCCCGCCGAGGTGCCCCGATGCGTGGTCCGTTCCGTGTGCTGTCGCTGCTCGGCTGCCTGCTGCTGTCGTCCTCGCCGTGGGCCCAGCCCGCACCGGCCGCTCCGCCGCGCCAGGCGGCCGTCCCGCCATCGGCCGATGGCGCGCATGCGCTGACCGGCGAGGACGTGACCGCCTGGCTCGACGGCTTCATGCCGTACGCGCTGGCCCGCGGCAACGTCGCTGGCGGCGTCGTGGTCGTGGTCAAGGACGGCGAGATCATCGCCCGGCGCGGCTACGGGTACGCCGACGTCGCCGAGCGCAAGCCGGTCGATCCGGACACGACGCTGTTCCGGCCCGGCTCGGTGTCCAAGCTGCTGACCTGGACGGCGGTGATGCAGCAGGTCGAGGCCGGCCGGCTGGACCTCGACACCGACGTCAACGCCTACCTCGATTTCCGAGTGCCCACGCGCGGCACGCCGATCACGCTGCGCCACCTGATGACCCACACCTCGGGGCTGGAGGAGCGACTCAAGAATCTGATGACCACCGAGGAACAGGCGCGCGCCGGCAACACCGAGCTCGGCGCCTACCTCAAGGCCTGGGTACCCGGGCAGATCTTCGAGCCGGGCACCGTGCCGGCCTATTCCAACTACGCGACCAGCCTGGCGGGCTACATCGTCGCGCGCGTCAGCGGCGAGACCTTCGACGACTACATCGAGCGGCACATCCTGCAGCCGCTGCGGATGACCCGCTCGAGTTTCCGTCAGCCGCTGCCGCCCGAACTGGCGACGGGGATGGCGCGCGGCTACCTGCTGGGCTCCGACGCGCCGGGGGTCTACGAGGTCGTGCCGTCGGCGCCGGCCGGCAGCCTGGCGGCGACCGGCACCGACATGGGGCGCTTCATGATCGCGCACCTGGAGACCGCCGCCGGCCGCGACTCGCCGCTGCTCAAGGCGCAGACCGCCGCGCTGATGTACACCCCGCAGACCCGGTTCGCGCCGCCGCTGCGGACGATGGCGCTGGGCTTCTACGAGATCGACGTCAACGGGCAGCGGGTCATCGGCCACGGAGGCGACACGATCTTCTTCCACACCTACCTCTACCTGTTCCGCGACCAGGGCGTCGGCGTCTACGTCTCGGTCAACAGCTCGGGCATCGACGGCGTCACCAACACGATCCGCAGCGAACTGCTCGACGGCTTCGCGGACCGCTACTTCCCGGCCCGGCCCGCGCCGGCGCAGGTCGACCTGGAGATCGCGAAGACGCAGGCGCGCCAGCTCGCGGCCGGGCGCTACCTCAACTCGCGGCGCAGCGAATCGGGCTTCATGCGGCTGATGCAGCTGCAGCAGATCCGCATCGTGGACAACGGCGACGGCTCGATCGCGTTCCCGCTGCTGGCCGGCACCAACGGCCAGCCGACCCGGTTCGAGCCGATGGCGCCATACGTGTGGCGCACCGCCGACGGCAAGCAACGGCTGGCGGCCGTCGCCGAGGACGGGGCGGTGACTGCATTCTCGGTGGACGCGTTCTCGCCGTTCATGCTGTTCCAGCGCGTCGAGGGCTATCGATCCGGCGCCTGGCTGATGCCGTTGTTGGGGCTGTCGTTCGCGGTGCTGGCGCTCAGCGCGCTGGCCTGGCCGGTCGCCGCGCTGGTGCGGCGGCGCTACCGCATCGCATTGCCATGGCCGACGCGCACGCTGCGCGCGTACCGCGCCAGCCGCGCGGCGAGCTGGCTGGTGCTGGCGAGCTGGGCGGGCTGGGTCGGCCTGATCGCCTGGTTCATGGCCGACTACTTCCGCCTCGGCGACGGGCTGGACGTCTGGGTGCTGCTGTTGAGCGTGCTGTCGGTCGGGGCGATCGTCGCGGGCCTGGCGACAGCGCTCTGGAATCTGCGCGAGACCTGGCGCGGGGGCCGCGGCCGGCTGGCGCGGCTGTGGGCGGTGCTGCTGGTCCTGGCGATGCTGGCGACCACCTACGCGGCGCTGATCAGCGGCCTGGTCGCCTTCGTCACCGATTTCTGAGCGGACCGGCGGTGCGCATGCATCGCCACGGAGAGTTGGCAATGAAGATGCACCTCGAGACCGAGGCGCTGCCGCTGGCGGCGCCGTTCCGGATCAGCGGCCACGTGTTCACCGAATCTCCGGTGCTCGTCGTGCGGCTGGAGCACGACGGCGACACCGGCCTGGGGGAGGGCAGCGGGGTCTACTACCTCGACGACCGGCCCGAGGGCATGCGGCGCACGCTCGAGGCGCTGCGCGAGACGGTGGAGGACGGCCTGGACCGCGACGCGCTGCAGCGCCTGCTGCCGCCGGGCGGCGCGCGCAACGCGCTCGACTGCGCGCTGTGGGATCTCGATGCGCGCCGGGCCGCCGTGCCGGTCTGGCGACTCGCCGGCCTGCCCCGGGTCCGCGCGCTGACCACGACCTGGACGCTGGGCGCCGACGATCCGGCGACATTGCAGGCCACCGCGACCGGACGCTATGCGCCGGCGCGCGCGCTCAAGCTCAAGCTCACCGGCGAGCTCGACGCCGACATCGCGCGCGTGCGCGCGGTGCGCGCGGTGCGGCCCGAGGTCTGGCTCGGCGTGGATGCCAACCAGGGCTACACCGTCGACGGGCTCGATGCGCTGGTCCCGGTCCTGCTCGATCAACGCGTGTCGCTGCTCGAGCAGCCATTGCCGCGCGGCCGCGAGGCCGACCTCGACGGCTTCCCGCGGCCGCTGCCGTTCGCCGCCGACGAGAGCGTGCAGGGCCTGGACGAGATGGAGGCGCTGGCCGGGCGCTTCGACGTGGTCAACATCAAGCTCGACAAGTGCGGCGGGCTGACCGAGGGGCTGGCGATGGTCGCGCGCGCGCGGGCGATGGGCCTGCGCACGATGGTGGGCAACATGGTCGGCACGAGCTGGGCGATGGCGCCGGCGTACGTGGTCGGCCAGGCCTGCGACGTCGTCGACCTCGACGGCCCGCTGGTGCTGGTGCGCGACCGCCAGCCGCCGGTGCGCTACGACGATGGGCTCATCCATTGCGACGCCGCCGTCTGGGGAGCGCCGGCGACGGCGCGGGCCTGATGACGGCGCACGCACACGGGGCCTCGGGCGGTGCGTGGCCGCACCGGCTGCGGAGGTGGCTGCTGGCCGGCGCGGTGGCGATGGGCGCCGCGGCCGCGGCGGCGCAGGCACCCGATGTCGACGCGCCTGCCGGGCTGCCCGCCGGCGCGGTGCCTGCGCCCGTCGACGCGACCGCCGGCCGCCTCGATCCGGCCCGCGTCGCGGCCTGGCTCGACGGCATCGTCCCGTACCTGCTCGAGCAGGGCGACCTCGCGGGCGCGGTCGTGACCGTGGTCGAGCGCGACCGCGTGGTCGTCGAGCGCGGCTACGGGCTGGCCGACGTGGCCGCGGGCACCCCGGTGGACCCGGCGGCGACGCTGTTCCGCCCCGGCTCGATCTCCAAGCTGTTCGTCTGGACCGCGGTGATGCAGCTGGTCGAGCAGGGCCGGCTGGACCTGGACGCGGACATCGACGGCTATCTCGACGTCGCGGTGTCGCGCGGCGGCACGCCGATCACGCTGCGCCACGTGATGACCCACACGACCGGGCTCGAGGAGCGCCTGCGGCACCTGATCGTGCTCGGCCCCGACCATCCCAGCAGCGACCGCGCGTTCCTGCTCGACTGGGTGCCGGCGCGGATCGCCGAGCCGGGCACGAGGCCGGCGTACTCGAACTACGCGACCGGCCTGGCGGCGCGCATCGTCGAGCGCGTCTCGGGATCGTCGTTCGAGGATTACGCGCAGCGGCACATCCTGGCGCCGCTGGGCATGCGCCACGCCAGCTTCCACCAGCAGTTGCCGCCGGCGCTGGCGGGCGACGCGGCCCGCGGCTATCTGCTCGGTTCGGGCGAGGCGTATCCGGCCGAGAAGGTCACGTCGCCGGGCGTCGGCGGCCTGTACGTCTCCGGCGGCGACATGTCGCGCTTCATGCGCGCGTTCCTGCAGGGCGGCACGCTCGACGGCCAGCGGATCCTCGCCGCCGACACCGTGGCCACGATGTTCGCGCCGCAGCCGGGCAGGCCCGAGCCGCTCGCGCCGATGGGGCTGGGCTGGATCACCAGCCACAGCGGCGGCTACCCGGTGGTCTCGCACGGCGGCACGTCGCTGTTCTTCTACTCGTGGCTGTACCTGCTGCCCGAGCAGGGCATCGGCGTGTACCTGTCGACCAACAGCGCGGGACGCGATCGTGCCGGCGCGCAGCTGCGCGGCCAGGTGTTCGAACGCTTCGTCGAGACGTTCCTTCCGCCGCGGCCGGTCGCGGACGTCGTGCCCACGGTGGACGCGGCGACCGCGGCGGCGCACGCCGCGGCGCTCGCCGCGGTCGACTGGCGCAGCACGCGCCGCTCCGACTCGTCGTTCCTGCGGCTGGGCGACCTGCTGTCGCCGTTCCGGGTGACCCGCCACGACGACGGCACGATCGCGCTCGACCTGCTGCGCGATGCGGCCGGCACGCCGCTGCGCTGGCGCGAGACCGCGCCGTGGATGTGGCAGGAGGTCGGCGGCCGCCAGCGGCTGGCGGCGATCGTCGAGGACGACCGGCCGGTGTATTTCAGCGCCGAGCCGCTGTCGGCGATCATGGGCTTCGAGCCGGTGCCCGCGTGGCGCTCGGCGCGCTGGCTCGGCCCGGCCTCGGGCCTCGCGCTGCTGGTCCTGCTGGGCACGGCGGCCGTGCGCGGTGCGGCCGTGCCGATCCGGCGACGCTATCGCGTCGCCGCACCCGCCACTGGGTCCTTGCGCCGGCTGCAGACCGTCGCGGCGTTGCTGCCGCCGATGGCCGCCGTCGGCTGGGTCGTCTACCTGGGTGTTCTCGACAGCACGCCCGACGGCCTGCTCGATCCATCACTGGTCGCGCTGGCCTGCATGCGCGTGATGGCCTGGCTGGCGCTGGCCGCGGTGCCGGCGCTGGCCTGGGTCGCCTGGCGCCAGCCGGCGCACTGGCCGCGCCCGGTGCGGCTGTGGAGCTGGGTGCTGGTGCTGGCCGCGGCGGTCATTACGTGGGGGGTGCTGGTGCACGGGCTCGCCAGTCCGGGCAGCGGGTACTAGGCGTGTCCGGGGACCGGCGGCCCGGCCCGGGGGTGTCCGCCGCCCCGAAGGCGGCGACCGGCGAGTGGTTCGGCCAGCCTCCGGGACTGACCATCCTGTTCCTGACCGAGATGTGGGAGAAATTCTCCTACTTCGGCATGCGCGCGCTGCTGGTCTACTACATGACGCGGCAGCTGCTGTTCGCGCAGGAGCAGGCCTCGCTGGTCTACGGCGCCTATACCGGCCTGGCCTACCTGACACCGGTGCTGGGCGGGATGCTGGCCGACCGCTGGCTAGGCAAGCGGCGTGCGGTGCTGATCGGCGGCACGATCATGGCGCTGGGGCACTTCCTGATGGCGTTCGAAGCCTGGCTGTTCCCGGCGCTGGCCGCGATCGCGCTGGGCAACGGCCTGTTCCTGCCGACGCTGCCGGGCCAGGTCGGCGACCTCTACCGGCGCGACGACCCGCGGCGCGGCTCGGCGTTCAACGTCTACTACGTGGGCGTCAACCTCGGGGCGTTCCTGGCGCCGCTGGTCTGCGGCACGCTGGGCGAGCTCTACGGCTGGCACGTGGGCTTTGGCGCGGCGGGCCTGGGCATGCTCGCCGGCCTGCTTGTCTACGTGCTCGGCCGGCGTCACCTGCCGCCCGAACCGGCGCGCGCACCGCGTGCGGTGGCGAGCGTTTCGCTGTGGGCGCCCGTGCATCGCCCGATACTGCGACAGTTGGCCGCGATCGCCGCGGCGGTCGTGGTGTTCCGCGCGGCCTACGAGCAGATCGGCAATTCCGTCGCGCTGTGGCTCGACGGCGGCGTGGATCGCGTCATCGGCACCGGCTTCACGGTGCCGATGACGTGGTTCTTCTCGCTCAACCCGCTGCTGGTCTTCGTCGCCACGCCCTGGCTGGTGCGCTGGTGGACCCGGCGGGCGCGCGTCGGGCGCGAGCCGCCGGCGCTGTCGAAGATGGCGACCGGTGCGCTGCTGGTCGCGGCGTCCTTCGGCCTGCTGGCCACGGTCGGCGGCGCGCCCGGGGCGCCGGCGGCGCTCGGCTGGGCGGTGCTGTTCGTGGCGCTGTTCACGTTCGGCGAGCTGTGGATCCTGCCGGTCGGCCTGGGCCTGTTCGCGCGGCTGGCCCCGGCCGGGCTCGGCGCGACGGTGATCGCGCTGTGGTTCCTGGCTGCGTTCGGCGGAAACCTGGCAGCGGGGGCCGTGGGCACGCTGTGGAGCGCGCTCGGCCCGCGTCCGTTCTTCGCGGTCATGGCGGCGGTCTGCACGGCCGCCGCCGGGTTGCTCGCGATGCTGGGGCGGTCGGACCGGGATCGCCGCGCCCGGGCCGGCGCCATCGGCACGCGAGAGGCAGCCCAGAATTCGTCCCGATTGGGTTGACTTTTATCCAATCAGGACAATATTTTCCAATAGGGATCGAAGGGGATTGCCATGAACGCACCGTCTCCCATCCACCCGAGCCGCCGCCGGGCGCTGCTGGGCGCGCTGGCCGGCGGCGCAGCCGCGACGTTCGGCATTCCGATGCTCAACCTCGGGCGCCATGCGATCGCCGCCGCGCCCGATGCGCGGTATTCGACCCGCGCCATCGACCTGGTGACCGAGGCGCTGGTCATCGACATGCTGGCGCCGCTGAAGATCGACTTCCGGCCCGAGTACCCGGCCGGCCCGCTCAGCGCCGCCGATGCGGCCGACCTGCGCGCGAGCGGCATCACCGGCTTCCACCACGCGATCGGCATCGGCGGGCCGGACGCCTACGCGCAGACGCTGGCCTACCTCGCCGCGTGGCAGGGGTTCGTCGGACGCGGCAGTCATGCGATGACGCTGGTCGGCGAGGTCGAGGATCTCGATCGCGCCAAGGCCGACGGCAAGGCCGCGGTGATCATGGGCGTGCAGAACGCCGAGCACTTCCGCACCGCCGACGACGTCGCGCAGTTCTACAAGTTGGGCCTGCGCTGCGCGCAGCTGACCTACAACGCGCAGAACCTGCTGGGCGCGGGCAGCACCGAGCGCGTCGACGGCGGGGTCAGCGATTTCGGCGCGGCGATCATCGCGGCGATGAACGACGTCGGCATGCTGATCGATGTCTCGCACTGCGGCGAACGGACGACGCTCGACGCGATCGCGCTGTCGCCGCGACCGATCGCGATCACCCACGCCAACTGCAGGGGCCTGTTCGATCATCCCCGGCTCAAGTCCGACGAGGCGATCCGCCGCCTGGCGGCCAAGGGCGGGGTGATGGGCATCACCGGCGTGCGCATGTTCGTGCGCGACCGCGAGCCGACGACGATCGAGCACATGGTCGACCACATCGACCACGTCGCCCGGTTGACCGCGATCGAGCATGTCGGCATCGGCTCGGACGCCGACCTGCGCGGCTACGACGCCCTGCCGGCCGACCAGAACGCGATGCTGCGCGGCGCCTACAAGGCGAGCTACGGCTTCCGCGACCGCATCGATACCGACGGCTTCGACCATCCGCGCAAGGTCTACGACCTGACCGAGGCGATGATCCGTCGCCGCTACACCGACGCGCACATCAAGCAGGTGCTCGGCGGCAACTTCCGCCGCCTGCTCGCGGCGACGTGGAAGCCGGTCCGGCTTCCGGCTGCTTCCTGACGGAGACGACGATGATCCGCACCCCGACCCGTTGTACGCTGGCGGCGGCCTGTGCGCTGGCCTGCGCGACGACCTGCCCCGGCATCGCGTCCGCGCAGCAGCCGACGGACACGCCGCCCGCGGCGGAGACCGTCGAACTCGAACGCGTGATCGCGACTGCGCAAAAGCGCAGCGAGAGCATTATGGACGTGCCGATGGGCATCAGCGTGATCGGCGAGAGCCGGCTCGAATCGATCAACGCGGGCAGCCTGACCGACTATGCGGCCTACGTGCCCGGCTTCCAGGTCGACAGCGGCGGCGCGCCGGGCATCACCTCGATCGCGCTGCGCGGCATGGCGCCGCTGGGCAGCGGCGCGATCATCGGTACCTACATCGACGACAGCCCGATCAACGCCAGCGGCAACAAGCAGCGCACCGGCAGCTACGCACTCGACCTGCTGCCCTACGACGTGGAGAGCGTGGAGATCCTGCGCGGTCCGCAGGGCACGCTGTACGGCGCGTCGGCGATGGGCGGCCTGCTCAAGTACGTCACGCGCGCGGCCGATCCCGACCATTTCGAGTTCCGTGCCGGGATGGACGTCAACCACGTGGCCTCGGCTGGCGACCTCGGCACGGGCGTGCGGATGGCCGCGAACGTGCCGTTGAGCGAAGGTCGCGCCGGCATGCGGGTGAGCTTCGCGCGGCAGGCGACGCCGGGGTATGTCGACGAGGCCGGCCTTGGCCTGGACGACACCAACGACGTCGAGCAGCTGGCCGCGCGCCTGGCCTTCACGTTCAACCTCTCGGAGGCCGTGCAACTGCGGCTGCAGGGCCTGTGGCAGAAGGTCGATGCCGATTCGGTGGCCGAGGTCGGCCTCGACCCGGCAACCTTGCGGCCCGAGCGCGGCCTGCTGGACGGCAGTGCCGCGTTGCTGCAGCCCTATCGCAACGCGATCGATTTCTACTCGGCCACGCTGGACTGGGATCTGGGGTGGGCCGATGTGGTGTCGGCCAGCTCGTTCGTGTCCACCCGGCTGGCGGTCACCCAGGATGCCTCGCCGTCCTACGGCGTTGCCTGGCCGCTGTTCGGCGCCAGCGCCGGCACGGCGGCGTTCGATCTGGACCTGGAGAACCGCAAGTTCACCCAGGAGATCCGCCTGACCTCGAAGACCGGCGACCGGCTGGACTGGCTGGTCGGCGCGTTCTACACCGACGAGGACAACGACAACGCGCAGTCGGTGCTCGGCTGGGACGGCGACGGCGACGCGCTGCCGTTCAATCCGGCCGCCGTCATCGCACTGCCCAATACCTACGAGGAGACGGCGGCGTTCGCCGACGTGACCTGGAAGCTGTCGCCGCGCTTCGACGTGTCCGGCGGCGCACGCGTGGCCCGCAACACGCAGTGGTACAACCAGCTCACGACCGGTGCCTTGGTCGGCGAGGCCGACGAGGTCGGCGATTCGAACGAGACGGTGCGGACCTGGAAGCTCGCCTCGCGCTGGCATCTCGATCCCGACGCGATGCTCTACGCGCGCGTGGCCACCGGCTACCGCGCCGGCGGGCCGAATCTGGCGCTGCCCGGCGTTCCGTCGATGGTGGCGTCGGATACCTCGCGCAACTACGAACTCGGCTTCAAGACCCAGTTCTGGCAGCGGCGGGCGATGCTCGACGTCGCGCTGTTCCGCATCGACTGGTCCGGCCTGCAGGTCGGCGCGGTCACCGACACCGGACTCAACTACCTCGACAACGCCGGCGACGCGCGCAGCGAAGGCGCCGAACTGAGCTTCCTGCTGCAGGCGGCGCAAGGGCTGACCTGGGGCGTCAACGCGGCGTACACCGATTCGGCGATCGGCGACCAGGTGCCGGCGGAGAGTGGATTGACGCCGGGCGGCCGGATGCCGCTGACGCCGCGGCGAAGCTGGTCGACGACCCTCGACTACGACTTCGACGTGACCGCCGGCTGGCGCGGCAAGGTGGGCGGGGGGTATCGCTACACCGGCGACCGTACCGGGCTCAACGGCTATCCGATCGAGGCATACGAGTCGGTCGACCTGCATGCCGAGCTCAGCAACATGACCTGGACCTGGCGGCTGTACGTGCGCAACGCCACCGACGAGCAGAGCTACCTGTCGATCAGCGAATGGCCGAGCGCGCTGACCGGCGAGGTCGCGCAGCTGCGCGGCGTGCCGCTGCAACCGCGCACGATCGGCGTGTCGTTCGACTATCGCTTCTGATCCCCGCGCGGTCCCGCGCCGCGCCCCTCAACGCAGACCGCCTCCCCGATGACCCGAACGTCCCACGACGACGCCGGCGCGTTGCCGCGCCCCTACCTGCTGTTCCTGGGCGACGTCACCGTGCCCGGCTACGCCAAGACCGCGTTCGGGCTGCGCGACTGGGCACCCGAGGCCTGCATCGGCGAATGGCGGCTGCCCGGCTGCACCGTCGGCACCGGACTGCCGCAGTGCGACCCGGCGCAGGCCGTGGCGGCCGGTGCGCGGGCCCTGGTGATCGGCGTGGCGACGCCGGCCGGGCGCATTCCCGAGGCCTGGCTGCCGAGCCTGGTCGCGGCGCTGGCGGCGGGGCTGGACCTGGTCAGCGGCATGCACACCCGGCTGTCGGACATCCCGGCGCTGCGCGAGGCGGCTGAACGATTCGGCCGGCGACTGCACGACATCCGCGTGCCGCCGCGCGGCCTGCCGGTCGCGACCGGACGCAAGCGCAGCGGCCGGCGCCTGCTCACGGTCGGCACGGACTGCGCGCTCGGCAAGAAATACGCCGCGCTGGCGCTCGCGGCCGCGTTCCGTGAGCGCGGCCTCGACGCGCACCTGCGCGCCACTGGCCAGACCGGCATCCTGATCGCCGGGCAGGGCATCCCGATGGACGCGGTGGTCGCCGACTTCGCGGCCGGTGCCGCCGAGCTGCTGAGCCCGGACGCCGCCGACGGCCACTGGGACGTGATCGAGGGCCAGGGCTCGCTGTTCCATCCCGCCTATGCCGGGGTGACCCTCGGCCTGCTGCACGGCAGCCAGCCCGACGTCTTCGTGGTCTGCCACGCGCACGGCCGCACGCACATGCTCGGCTACGAGGACTACCCGATGCCGTCCATCGAGGCCGTCGTCGAGGCGACCCTGCTGCTGGGCCGGCGCACGAACCCCGCGATCCGCTGCGCGGGGGTGAGCCTGAATACCGGCGTGCTCCCCGCATCGGCCGCCGGCGAGGCCTGCGAGTCGCTGGCCCGGACACTCGGTCTGCCGGTCGCCGATCCGATGCGCCGCGACGTCACCGGCTTCGACCGGCTCGTCGACGCCTGCCTGGACTGAACCGGGCGGCCGGACGCGCGGCCTCAGTCGATCGCGATCCCGGCCAGGCGCTGCAGGGCCTCGGCATAGCGCGCGCGGGTGCGCTCGACGACCTCGGGCGGCAGCCGCGGGCCCGGCGCGGTCTTGTCCCAGTCCAGCGTCTCGAGGTAGTCGCGCACGATCTGCTTGTCGTAGCTGGGCGGGCTGATGCCGACCCGGTACTCGTCGGCGGGCCAGTAACGCGACGAATCGGGCGTGAGCATCTCGTCCATCACGTACAGGCGGCCGTCGGCATCGGTGCCGAACTCGAACTTGGTGTCGGCCAGGATGATGCCGCGCTCGGCGGCATGCGCGGCGGCGTGCGCGTACAGGCGCAGGGTCGCGTCGCGGACCTGTTCGGCGAGATCGGCGCCGATGCTGCGCACCATCGTGTCGAAGTCGATGTTCTCGTCGTGGTCGCCGACCGCGGCCTTCGTCGACGGGGTGAAGATCGGCTGCGGCAGGCGCTCGGCCTGGCGCAGGTCGCCGGGCAGGGCGATGCCGCTGACGCGGCCGGTGCGCTGGTAGTCCTTCCAGCCGCTGCCGATCAGGTAGCCGCGGGCGATGGCCTCGACCGGCACCGGCTTGAGCTTCTTGGTCACCACCGCGCGCTGCGCATAGAGCGCGGGATCGACCCCCGCAGGCAGGACGCTGGCCACGTCGATGCCGGTCAGGTGGTTGGGCATCAGCGCCGCGGTCTGCTCGAACCAGAAATTGCTGATCTGGCACAGCATCTCGCCCTTGCCGGGGATCGGGTCGGGCAGCACGACGTCGAACGCGCTCAGGCGGTCGGTGGCGACGATCAGCAGCCGCTCCTCGCCGAGCTCGAACACATCGCGGACCTTGCCGCGATGGCGCAGGTGGAGGCCGGGCAGGTTCGCTTCGAGCAGGGTCGTCGACACAGGGGTGGTCCGGGTTGCGTCGCAAAACGGTCGGCAAGTGTAGTGCGAACGCGGCCGCGGTGCAGGGGGCGCCCAGGACGGCCGCAGCGGCGTCGAACCGCTACACTGCCGGGCATGCAACGCTGGTACGGAAAACTGCTGGGCTTCATCGCCGGATGGCTGCTGCTGCGCCACCCGGCGGGCGGGCTGATCGGGCTGATCGTCGGGCATGCGTTCGATGCCGGCTGGCTGGCTCCGCGGGCGCAGAAGGACCATGCGGTGTTCGGGCTGGCGCCCGACGCGTCGCAGGACCAGATCGACCAGGCCTACCGCCGGCTGATCTCGCAGTACCACCCCGACCGGGTCGCCGGCGCCGCGCCGGAACTGCGGGCGCAGGCCGAGGCGCGCGCCGCGGAGCTCAATGCCGCCTACGATCGCCTACGTCGCGGCCGCGACGGCCGGAAGCGGCCACGGCGCTGAGGCGCGCGGCGCACACGCATCGTCGGTGCGCAACGGCCGAGCCGTCCTCAGCTCGGGCTCCGGGCCCGGACGCCGGTGCCCGGCGAACCGCTGGGGCGGCGTGCGCTGCCGCGTAGAATGGCGGCCTGCGGCGCCCGCCGCGCCCTCCCGTCGCTCCCGGAACCGTCCATGCAGCCCGCCGTCATCGCGCCTTCGATCCTGTCCGCCAACTTCGCCCGGCTCGGCGAGGAGGTCGATGCCGTGCTCGCCGCCGGTGCCGACTGGGTGCACTTCGACGTGATGGACAACCACTACGTCCCGAACCTGACGATCGGGCCGCTGGTGTGCGAGGCCCTGCGCAAGCACGGCGTAACCGCGCCGATCGACGTGCACCTGATGGTCGAGCCGGTCGACCGCATCGTGCCGGACTTCGCCCGCGCCGGCGCGACGCTGATCAGCTTCCATCCCGAGGCCAGCCGCCACGTCCACCGCACGATCCAGCTGATCCGCGCCGAGGGCTGCCAGGCCGGCCTGGTGCTGAACCCGGCGACCCCGGTCGAGGCGCTCGACTACGTGCTCGAGGACCTGGACATGGTGCTGCTGATGTCGGTCAATCCCGGTTTCGGCGGCCAGGCGTTCATTCCCTCGACGCTCGACAAGCTGCGCCGCGTGCGCGAGCGCATCGACGCCACCGGCAAGCCGATCCGGCTGGAGATCGACGGGGGCGTGAAGCCCGACAACATCGGCGCGATCGCCGCCGCCGGCGCCGACACCTTCGTCGCCGGCTCGGCGATCTTCGGCCAGCCCGACTACCGCGCCGTCGTCGAGGCGATGCGCGCGCAGATCGCCCGCGCCGGCGACCTGTCGGCCTGAGCGAAGCGCCGCGCGGCCGGCCTCATCCCGGGCTTGGGTCACGTCGATCTCGCTGAAAGAAGCGGCTCTTGACCCGAGTCAGGGTAGTTCTGCTCCTGCTTCCGTTTCTCGATCACGGCGTTCGGCTCTGCTCTGGAAGTCGCATTGACCCTGTGCGATGTCGCCCGCTTTCCGGCCCGCCATCGCATCCGTGTCCAGCGCCTGCCGGGTGCCGTGACCACCAAGCGGATATCGGGCCGCGACTGGGCGCGGTACCCGGCAGGCGCCCACGACGGACCACCGGTGGCCGCGTCGAGCGCGCCATGGATGGCGTGCGCCCGAGTCAGGACAGGATGTCCTGCCGAGGGAAGAGCGGCTACCGGCCGACAGGCGGCTGTCCATCCGAAGAAGAATCCACGCATGGAAATGCGCCAAGAAGAAAGGCCGCATCCTGCGATGCGGCCTTCCGGAAGATTGGAGGCTGATCCTGCCTCCGCCCGTCGTCCCTGCTATGGCCTTCCATGCTCCGCGCGTCCGATGACAGCGTGATGACGCCTGCCTTCGCGTGGCCGTGAGGGCCGCTTAACGGAGCGCGCGGCGCGCTCCGCTACGCTGCGCCACCTTCCCCACGTATCGCCCCCATGTCCGCTCCGTCCTGGTGTCTGGTCCTCAACGGCAAGTCGGCCAGTGAGGAGGCCGTGCGCGAGGCGGTCGCGGCGATCCGCGGCCGCGGCGTCGCGCTGGCGGTGCGCGTGACCTGGGAAGCCGGCGATGCCGCCCGGTTCGTCGACGAGGCGCTGGCCGAGGGTGTCGACACCCTGGTCGTGGGCGGCGGCGACGGCACGCTCAACGCCGTGGTCTCTGCGCTCGCCGCGCGTCCCGAGGCGGCCGACGCGCTGCCGTCGGTCGGCCTGCTGCCGCTGGGCACCGCCAACGACTTCGCGACCGCGGCGCAGCTCCCCATGGAGCCGCACGACGCGCTCGCGCTGGTCGCCGAGCTGCCGCCGCGGCCCGTCGACGTGTTGCGCGTGGAGGCCGACGACGACACCGTGCTGTGGTGCGCGAACCTGGCCTCCGGCGGCTTCGGCACGCAGGTGACGGTGGAGACGCGCGACGGGCTCAAGCGCATGCTCGGCGGCCTGGCCTACTTCGTGACCGGCCTGTCGCGGCTGGGCCGGATCGAGCCGATCCAGGCGCGCGTGCAAGGCCCCGGCTTCGCCTGGACCGGCGGCCTGGTCGCGCTGGGCATCGGCAACGGCCGCCAGGCCGGCGGCGGGCAGGCGCTGTGCCCCGACGCCTGGGTCGACGACGGCCTGATCGACCTGACGATCGTGCCCGAGCTCGAGGGCGAGGTCGTCGCGACGTTGCGCACCGCGCTGGTCGAGGGCAAGGTCGCGGCGCTCGACCAGGTCGCCGTGCGCCGCCGGCTGCCGCGGCTCGTCGTCGAGGCCGACGCCCCGCTCACGCTCAACCTCGACGGCGAACCGCATGCCTCGCGCCGCTTCGCGGTCGAATGCGTCGCCGGCCGCATCCGCATGCACCTGCCCGCGGACTGCCCGCTGCGCGACGCCGGCGACGGTCGCATCGCCCGGGGCGACTCGCTAGAGTAGCGGGATGCGCGTCCTCGCTGCCTCGCACGTGTGGGTTCCCGGCACCGTCCGGCGATGGCGGCGTCCCGCCGCCGCCGTGCCCGACCGCCCGCTCTCCGAGGAAATGCCGCGTGATCTCGCAGTCCCAGTTCCAGCAGTACGCCGCTGACGGCCATACCCGCATCCCCGTGGTGCGCGAGGTGCTGTCCGACCTCGACACGCCGCTGTCGGTCTACCTCAAGCTGGCCGACGGGCCGCATACCTACCTGTTCGAGTCGGTCGAGGGCGGGGAGCGTTTCGGCCGGCATTCGATCATCGGCCTGCCGGCGGCGCGGGTGTACGCGTTCCACGGCCACACGCTGACCGTCAGCGAGCATGGCGAGACGATCGACACGCGGCAGGTCGCCGATCCGTTCGCCGAGGTCGAGCGCCTGCGCGCCGAGCACTCGGTGCCGCGCGTCGACGGACTGCCGGGCTTCGCCGGCGGCCTGGTCGGCTGGTTCGGCTTCGAATGCATCGAGTACATCGAGCCGCGCCTGCGCGACGCGGTACGGCCCGACGTTCGCGACGAACTGGGCACGCCCGACATCCTGCTGATGCTCAGCACCGAGGTCGCGGTGTTCGACAACCTCAAGGGCCGGCTGTACCTGATCGTGCATGCCGACCCGCGCGAGCCGCAGGCCTGGGCGCGCGCCAACCGCCGGCTCGACGCGCTCAGCCACCGCCTGCGCCAGGGCGGGGCGGGCTATCCCGAGACGCTGCAGCCGGCGGCGCTGGACGAGTCGGACTTCGTGTCCGGCTTCACGCGCGAGGGCTTCGTCGACGCGGTGGCCACGGTCAAGGACTACATCGCCGCCGGCGACGCGTTCCAGGTCGTGCTGTCGCAGCGCATGTCGGTGCCGTTCCAGGCGCGGCCGGTCGACGTCTACCGCGCACTGCGCGCACTCAACCCGTCGCCGTACATGTACTTCCTCGACGTCGGCGGCACCCAGGTCGTGGGTTCGTCGCCGGAGATCCTCGTGCGCCTGCAGGGCGACGCGGTCACGGTGCGGCCGATTGCCGGCACGCGCCCGCGCGGCGCGACCCCGGCGCAGGACCAGGCGTTGGAGGCCGAACTGCTCGCCGATCCCAAGGAGCGCGCCGAGCACCTGATGCTGATCGACCTGGGCCGCAACGACGTCGGCCACGTCTCGGCGCCGGGCACGGTCGAGGTCGGCGAGCGCTTCGTCATCGAGCGCTACAGCCACGTCATGCACATCGTCAGCGAGGTCACCGGCCGCCTGAAGGACGGCCTGAGCTATGCCGACGTGCTGCGCGCGACATTCCCGGCCGGCACGGTGAGCGGCGCGCCGAAGGTGCGCGCGCTGGAGATCGTCCGCAGCCTCGAGCCGGTCAAGCGCAACGTGTACTCGGGCGCGGTCGGCTACATCGGCTGGCACGGCGACGCCGACACCGCGATCGCGATCCGCACCGCGGTGATCCAGGACGGCCGTCTGTACGTGCAGGCCGGCGCGGGGATCGTGTACGACTCCGATCCCGAGATGGAATGGGCCGAGACGATGAACAAGGGGCGCGCGCTGTTCCGCGCGGTCGCGCAGGCTGCGAAGGGGCTGTAGCCGCCCGCGCCGGCGACTGCGATCAGGCAACGGCGCGCACCATCGAGCAGCGCGCGCAGCCCGGCACGCGCGCACAGCCACGCGCCGGCGACCGTCGGGCACGAATGCCCGGCCAGGCGCACGGCGTCGGCTTAGCGCTACTCGATAAGCCCGTCGGGCGTCGCGCCGAGCAGCATCGACAGGTCGTCGCGCAGGCGCAGCACCGGGGCTCGGTCGAAGAACGCGGGAAAGCCCACGGTGTCAGCTCCGGATGATGAAGTCGATCGCGACGGCGCCCGGGTCGCGCTGCAGGTAGGCGATCTCGAGCCGCTCGCCGAAGCGCTCGCGCAGCTGGTCGAGCAGCGGCAGCGGGTCGTGGTCGTTGACGAAGCGCATCGCCTCGCCCGGCTGCAGCGCGCCCAGCGCGCCGAAGATCGCCGAGTGGCGGAAACGCCGGGCGATGCCGCGGGCGTCGAAGGGGTGGGCGGTGTAGTCGGGGGCGGCAGCGGTCATCGTGGTCTCCGGGGTGAGGCCCGCATGCTGCGCGCCAGGCCCGGCGTCCGCCCTGATCCAGGTCAGGACGGGCCGCGATCGCCCGTGCCGCGCTGCGCGTCCGTCGCCGGCGCTCGCGCGCGTCGCGCCTGTTCGCGGCCGAGCCACAGGCCCAGCGCCGCCCACAGCAGCGCCAGCGGCAGCACCGCGCCGGTCAGCGCGGCCAGTCCCAGGCCCAGCCGGCCGAGCCATCCCTCCGTCTGCGCCCCGACCACGTCGCCAGCGCGATAGACGAACGTGTCGACGAAGGCCTTGGCCTTGTACTTGTCCTCGCGCGCGACCACGGTGAACAGCGCCTCGCGCGCCGGCCGCGTGATGCCGCGCTGCACGGCGCGGTTGGCCGCCTCCAGCAGCACCAGCGCGACGAACGAGCCGTAGAGCGCCAGGCCGACGAAGCCGATCGCGGTGGCCAGCGGCAGGATCGCCAGCGCCACGCCCAGCCCGAAACGCCGGATGATCCGCCCGGTCAGCGCTAGCTGCAGCGCCAGCACCGCGATCTGCGTCCACATGTCGATGTCGCCCAGGATCGCCGCGCGCGTGTCCACGTCGTCGGCCGCAGCGGCGACCATCTGCAGACGGGTGAAGTACACGAACGTCGCGACCACCGTCATCAGCAGCACGTAGCCGGCGATGCCGCCCAGGTAGCGCGAGCGCAGCACCGCGCCGATGCCGGCCCAGGCGCTGCCGCCGATCGGCGCGGTGTCCTCGCGCGCGCCGCGCGTCGCCGTCGCGGCGGTGGCATCGCCGCGGGGCGGCGCGGCCCGCATCAGCCGCCACGCCGCGACCAGCGCCAGCAGCAGGAAGCCGCCGGCGACCAGCAGCAGGCTGGGCACCCCCAGCGGTTCGGCCAGCCGCGCGGTCAGCCAGGGCCCGAAGATCGCGCCGAGCGTGCCGCCGACCGAGATCGGCGCGAACAGCCGCTTGCCCTGGTCGCTGGTGAAGCGCTCGGCCAGCAGCGCCCAGAACACCATGGTCACGAACAGGTTGAAGACGCTGAACCAGACGTAGAACACCTGGCCGCTGCGTGCGCCGACCGCGCCCGGCGCGAACGCCAGCAGCGCCCAGAAGCCGGCCAGGCTCAGCACGAAGAAGCCGTAGGTCGCGCCGACCAGCGGCAACCGGCGCAGCCGCGCGGCCAGCCAGCCGAAGACCGGATTGACCGCCAGCGTCACCACGGCGGTGCCGACGAACAGCCAGCGCACGCTGTCGATGCCGCGCTCCATGCCCAGCGCGTCGCGCGCCGGGCGCAGCAGCATCAGCGCGGTCAGGATGCAGAAGAAGAACGCCGCGGCCGCGAGCACCGGCCCGGTCTCGCCGCGCCGCAGGTCGAGCAGCGCGTGCAGCGGACGCGGGCGATGCGGGTCGGCTGGAGCGTTCATGCCGTCGGTCCGGGAGGGCGGCCGCGCGGGTCCGGGACGATCGAGTATGCACCGGCGATCCGCCGCGGTCCGCGCCGGGGGTGTCGGCCTGCGGCCGCGCGACGGATAATGCGGGACGTGCCGGCCGCCGCCGGCGCGCCGCCGGTGCCGTCGCGACGTCGCGTCACCCGATTCCCCGAACCGTCAGGGTGCGAAGACGTGCTGTTGATGCTCGACAACTACGACAGCTTCACCTGGAACCTCGTGCAGTACCTGCAGGCGCTCGGCGCCGAGGTCCGGGTGGAGCGCAACGACGCGTTGACCGTCGAGCAGATCGAGCGCCTCGCGCCCGAGCGCATCGTGATCTCGCCCGGCCCCTGCACGCCGAACGAGGCCGGCGTGTCCCTGGCGCTGATCGAGCGATTGGGCCCGACGGTGCCGATCCTGGGCGTGTGCCTGGGCCACCAGGCGCTCGGCCAGGCCTACGGCGGGCAGGTGGTCCGCGCCGGCCGGATCATGCACGGCAAGACCTCGCCGATCCGCCACGAGGGCCGCGGCGTGTTCGCCGGGCTGCCCGACCGGTTCGAGGCCACGCGCTACCACTCGCTGGTCGTCGAGCGCGCGTCGCTGCCCGACTGCCTGGAGGTCACCGCCTGGACCGAGCACGACGACGGCTCGGTCGAGGAGATCATGGGCCTGCGCCACCGCACGCACCCGGTCGAGGGCGTGCAGTTCCATCCCGAGTCGATCCTCACCGAGCACGGCCACGCGCTGCTGAAGACCTTCCTGACGCGCTGACCGCGGTCGGCGCGCGCCACCGTCGCGGACGACGGCGGCGGGATCTTCCCCGATCACGTATTCCCCAGCCCACGGATACCCCATGCCCATCACGCCCCACGAAGCCCTGCAACGCACGATCGAGCACCGCGAGATCTTCCGCGACGAGATGGTCGAGCTGATGCGCCAGATCATGCGCGGCGAGGTGTCGCCGCTGATGACCGCGGCGATCCTGTCGGGGCTGCGGGTGAAGAAGGAGACCGTCGACGAGATCGCCGGCGCCGCGCAGGTCATGCGCGAGTTCGCGCTGCCCGTCCCGGTCGCCGACGCGGACCGGGCGCAGCTGGTCGACATCGTCGGCACCGGCGGCGACGGCGCGCACACGTTCAACATCTCCACGGCGAGCATGTTCGTGGTCGCCGCGGCCGGGGCCAAGGTCGCCAAGCACGGCAACCGCAGCGTGTCGTCGAAGTCCGGCAGCGCCGACGTGCTCGAGGCGCTGGGCGCGCGCATCGACCTGCAGCCCGACGCGGTCGCCGACTGCATCGCGCGTACCGGCATCGGCTTCATGTTCGCACCGGTGCACCACCCGGCGATGCAGGTCGTCGCGCCGGTGCGCCGCGAGATGGGCGTGCGCACGATCTTCAACATCCTCGGGCCGCTGACCAACCCGGCCGGCGCGCCGAACATCCTGATGGGGGTGTTCCACCCCGATCTGGTCGGCATCCAGGTCCGCGTGCTGCGGGAACTGGGCGCCGAGCGCGCGCTGGTGGTCTGGGGCCGCGACGGCATGGACGAGATCTCGCTGGGCGCCGGCACGCTGGTCGGCGAGCTGCGCGACGGCCAGGTGCGCGAGTACGAGATCCATCCCGAGGACTTCGGCATCGCGATGGCGGCCAGCCGCAACCTGCGCGTCGCCGACGCGGCCGAGTCGAAGGCGCTGCTGCTGTCCGCGCTCGACGACACGCCGGGCCTGGCGCGCGACATCGTCTGCCTCAACGCCGGCGCGGCGCTGTACGTCGCCGGCGTGGTCGACTCGATCGCCGACGGGGTCGTGCGCGCGGCCAAGGCGATCTCCGACGGCGGCGCGCGTGCGCGGCTGGACGCGTTCGTCGCGGCGACCGGCGGCCGCACCGCCGGCTGAAGACGCCGCCCCGCGGGCAGGAGCGGCGCCGCCTGCGGTATCGTGGGCGGCCCCCATCGTCCGCCGCGGCCCTACGATCTTGAACGACGTCCTGCAGCGCATCGTCGCGCGCAAACACGAAGAAGTGGCCGCGCGCCGCGCCGCCCGCCCGCTGGCCGAGATCGCCGCGCGTGCGGCCGATGCCGGCCCGGTGCGCGGGTTCGCCGCGGCGATCGAGGCCAGGATCGCCGCCGGCGATGCGGCGGTGATCGCCGAGGTCAAGAAGGCCAGCCCGTCGAAGGGCGTGATCCGCGCCGATTTCCACCCCGCCGACATCGCCCGCAGCTACGCCGCCGGCGGTGCCGCCTGCCTGTCGGTGCTGACCGATATCGACTTCTTCCAGGGGGCCGACGACTACCTGGTACAGGCGCGCGCCGCCTGTACGCTGCCGGTGCTGCGCAAGGACTTCATCGTCGATCCCTGGCAGGTGCACGAATCGCGCGCGCTCGGCGCCGACTGCATCCTGCTGATCGTCGCCGCGCTCGACGACCGCCAGCTCGTCGAACTGGCGGGGCTGGCGATGTCGATGGACCTCGACGTGCTGGTCGAGGTGCACGACATCGACGAGCTCGAGCGCGCGCTGCAGGTGCCCTCGCCGCTGCTGGGCATCAACAACCGCAGCCTGCGCAGCTTCGAGGTCTCGCTCGACACCACGTTGTCGCTGCAGGGCGCGGTGCCGCGCGACCGGCGCCTGGTCACCGAGAGCGGCATCCACACACGGGACGACGTCGCGCGGATGCGCGATGCCGGCGTGCAGGCGTTCCTGGTCGGCGAGGCCTTCATGCGCGAGCCCGATCCGGGCGCCGCGCTCGCCCGGCTGTTCTCGCCGGCCCCGCCCGCTCCGGACGTCATCGCGCCGCCCGCGGCCGCCTCCGAGGGGGCGGACGCTGCGGATGCGGCGCGCGTGCCGCTGACGCCGGTGATCGTCGACGCCGCCGCGCCGCCCGTCGCGGCGCCCGCGTCCGCACCGACCGGCGCGCCGCCGACGCTGGCCGGGCTGCTGGCACCGGCCGCGGCCGGCGATGCGGTGGCAGGTGCGGACGCGGAGGCGATCTCGCCGCCACAGGGCGCGCCGCGCACCGTGGTCTTCGATTTCGACCACACCCTCTACGACGGCGACTCGGGCACGCACCTGTTCCGCTGGCTGATCCGACGCAGCGCCTGGCGCACCGCGCTCGCCCTGCTGGCCACGCCGGTGCTCGGGCCGATGATCGCGTTCCTGCCGACGCGCCGCTACGGTATCTCCGGCTACGTCTGGATCGGCACCGTCGGGCTCGACAGCCGCGGGTCGCTCGACCGGCTGATCGACCTCTACGTCGCCCGCCATGCCGGCCAGATCCGCCCGCGGCTGCTGCCCGTCGCGCTCGACGCGCTGCACGGCCACCGCGAGGCCGGCGACCGCGTGGTCGTGGCGACCGGCGCGCCGCCGGAGCTGGCGCGTGCGATCCTGGCCTTCGTCGCGCACGAGACCGTGCCGGTGATCGGCACCGCGGTCGGCCCCAAGCTGGGCGCCGTCGTGGCCACGCGACACTGTCACGCCGAGGAGAAGATGCGGATGCTGCGCGAGCGCGGCTACGGCGACATCGACGTCGCCTATTCCGATTCGAGCGCCGACCTGCCGCTGCTCCGGGCGGCCAGGTCGCCGGTCGTCGTCAACCCGAAGGCGGGGACGGTGGCGATGTTCCGGCGCGAACTGCCGGCCGGCACGCCGATCCTCAACTGGGGCTGCGCCGACCGCGCCGGCGACCCGGTGCCCTCATGAGACCGCAGCACCACCTGTAGGCGCGCGCTCGCAGGCGAGGGGGCGTAATCGGGAAAGCCGGCTTCGCGCGCGAGCGCGCTCCTACAGGTCTACGTTCTGTCGGCGTTCCATGTCAGGCCAGCAGTGTCCGGCCGATCTGGTAGAGGCTGATCGCCATCACCAGCAGGCCCACCGCGAGCAGCACCCAGCGCTCGCGCACGTGGCGCACGAACAGCGCCGCCAGGGGCGCGGCGATCATGCCGCCGACCAGCAGGCCGAGCACGACGTCCAGGTGCTGGAGGCCGATGGTCAGGAAGAACGTGGCCGAGATCGACAGCGTGACCAGGAACTCGGCCGCGTTGACGGTGCCGATCGTGGTGCGCGCCACGCCGCCGCGCGCCAGCAGCGTCGAGGTCGCGACCGGGCCCCAGCCGCCACCGCCGCTGGCGTCGAGCAGGCCGGCGAAGAAGCCGAGCACCGGCATCCGCTGCACCTCGCGCCGGGGCAGCATCCGACCGGCGGCGCGCAGCAGGATCAGGACCGACAGCACCAGCAGGTAGGCGTAGATGAACGGGCGCACCACGTCGCCTGGCAGTTGGGTCAGCACATAGGCGCCGATCACGCCGCCGACCATGCCCGGGATCGCCAGGCGGAAGAACAGCCGCCGGTCGACGTTGCGCATCGCCAGGTGCGACACGCCCGAGGCGCCGGTCGTGAACACCTCGGCGGTGTGCACGCTGGCGCTGACCGCCGCCGGCGGCACGCCCATGCTCAGCAGCACCGAGGAGGACACCAGGCCGAACGCCATGCCCAGCGCGCCGTCGATCAGCTGGGCGGCCAGGCCGACCAGCACGAAGAACAGGAATTGGTCGCCGAGCGCCATGTGCGGTCCGTTGCCATCGTCGGCGACAGCATACCGGCCGCCGGGGACGCCGCCGTCGCGTCAGGCGTCGCCGAGCCGCTTGATGAAGCGCAGGGTGCCGTCGGAGAAGCCGCAGGCCCGGTAGAACGCGTGTGCATCGCTGCGCTGCGAGCCGCTGGTCAGCTCCAGGCGCGCAGCCCCGCCGAAGCGCGCACGGCGCTCGGCCTCCTTCAGCAGCTGGCGTCCCAGTCCCTGGCCCTTGGCCGTGTCGGTGACCACCAGCGCGGTGATCCGGCACGTTGTCGTGCCCAGCGGCAGGTAGTACATGAAGTCCAGCGCGACCAGCCCGCAGACCCGCCCGCCGCTGCGCGCCACGACCAGCGCCTGGCGGTCGTTGGCGGTCACCGCGACGATGCGCTCGCGCGCCTCGGCGACCCCGCAGGGGTAGCCCATTTCCGACAGCAGCGCGGCGACGTCGTCGGCGTCGATCGCCGACGCGCTGCGCAGGTCGGCATCGGGCAGGTCGCCCCGCGGTCCGAAATGGCCGGCGCCCATGGCCGCCTACCGGGTCCCGAACAGCACGACGGTCTTGCCGCGCGCGGTGAGCTTGCCGTCGGCCTGCAGCTTCTTGAGCACGCGGCCGGCCATCTCGCGCGAGCAGCCGACCAGCCGCGCGAGCTCCTGCCGCGAGATCCGCAACTGGGTGCCCTGCGGGTGGCTCATCGCATCGGGTTCGCGGGTCAGGTCGTGGAGCGTGCGCACGATGCGGTCGGTGACGTCCAGGAACGCCAGCCGGCCGGCCTTGCGGCTGGTGTCGAGCAGCCGGCGCGAAAGCTGCGCGCCGATCGCGTGCATGATCGAGGTCGCGTCGCCGGCCAGCGTGGTCTCGAACAGCTGGTGCAGCCGCTCGTAGCTGATCTCGGCCAGCTCGCACTGGGTGCGGGTGCGCAGGATGACCTCGCGCACGTCCGACTCGATGAACAGCCCCATCTCGCCGACCATCTCGCCCGGCCCGAAGTAGCCCAGGACCAGTTCGCGGCCGTCGTCCTCCTCGGTGATGATGCTGACCGACCCGCTGACCACGTAGTACAGCGTGCCCGCCGGATCGCCCGGCCGGAACACCTCGCTGCGCGGCGGGTAGCGCCGGCGGTGGCAATGGGCGAGGAAGCGCTCGATCGCCGCTGCCGAAGGCGACATCGGATGCGGCGTGCGGACGTGGGGACTCATCAGGGCCACGGAGTTGGGGAGCATGAGGCGTCGCAGCAAGGAATGCCGAAGAGTAGGCGGTCGGCCCGCCGGGGGCAAACGGCCGCGACACGAGGTCGCGGGTGGCCCCCGGTTTGCCGCATAATCGCCGTTTCGCCCAACCCCCGAGGGTCGACCGCTGTGGTCAAACCGCTCCCGCGCCTGAAGCTCCAGGGTTTCAACAACCTGACCAAGGCCCTGTCGTTCAACATCTACGACGTCTGCTACGCCGCGTCCGAGGACGAGCGGCAGCGCTACATCGCCTACATCGACGAGGTCTACAACGCCGACCGGCTGACGCAGATCCTGACCGACGTGGCCGAGATCATCGGCGCCAACATCCTCAACGTCGCGCGCCAGGACTACGAGCCGCAGGGCGCGTCGGTGACGATCCTCATTTCCGAGGAGCCGGTGATCGACAAGTCGCAGGCCAAGGGCGTGATCTCCGACGCGGTGGTCGCGCACCTGGACAAGTCGCACATCACCGTGCACACCTATCCGGAAACGCACCCCGACAACGGCATCGCGACCTTCCGCGCCGACATCGACGTGGCCACCTGCGGCGTGATCTCGCCGCTCAAGGCGCTCAACTACCTGATCGAGAGCCTCGAGTCGGACATCGTGACGATGGACTACCGCGTGCGCGGCTTCACCCGCGACGTGAAGGGCAAGAAGCACTACATCGACCACAAGATCAACTCGATCCAGGATTACCTGGCCAAGAACATCAAGTCGCGGTACGACGCGCTCGACGTGAACGTCTACCAGGAGAACATCTTCCACACGAAGATGCATCTCAAGGATTTCGACCTCGACCAGTACCTGTTCGAGGAGAAGGCGCGCAACCTCTCGTTCAAGGACCGGATGAAGATCGAGGCCCGCCTCAAGCGCGAGATCGAGGAGCTGTACCACGGGCGCAACCTCGTCGACTGACGCGGTTCTTCGGGATTGGGGATTTGCGGTTCGTGAAAGCGTGATCCCGCCGGACCCCAGGCTTCAGCCGACAACGGCTCCGCATCGTGCGGGGCCGTTTTCCATTTGCGGGGCGCTTCGCCAATCCCGAATCCCCAATCCCGAATCCCCGGCTGTTGACGCGGTTCCTCGGGATTGGGGATTTGCGGTTCGTGAAAGCGTGATCCCGCCGGACCCCAGGCTTCAGCCGACAACGGCTCCGCATCGTGCGGGGCCGTTTTCCATTTGCGGGGCGCTTCGCCAATCCCGAATCCCCAATCCCGAATCCCCGGCTGTAGCACGGGCATTCGCCCGCGCTACAGCCGGTATGCCACCGTCTTCATCACCGACGAGGCGGCCGACATCATCGCGGGGATCGGCCACGGCAGCACGCGGGCGCCGGCCAGTTCGGCGTGGTCGGCGTGCCGGGCCTCGTCCTCCTTCATCTGGCGCAGGATGTCGCGGCTGCGCGCATCGGCCGGCGGCAGCGTCTCCAGGTGCTCGTCCAGGTGCGCCTCGACCTGGCGCTCGGTCTCGACCACGAAACCCAGGTTCCAGCCGTCGCCGCGCAGGCCGGCGAGCACGCCCAGCGCGTAGCTGCCGCCGTACCAGAGCGGGTTGAACACGCTGGGCCGGCTGTCGAGCTCGCGCAGGCGCTGCGCGCACCAGGCCAGGTGGTCGGTCTCCTCCTGGGCCGCCTCGAGCAGGTGGCGGCGGGTCTCCGGTTCCCGGGCGACCGCGGCCTGGCCGAAATACAGGCCCTGGGCGCAGACCTCGCCGACGTGGTTGATCCGCATCAGGCCGGCCGCGTGCTGCCGCTCCGGCGCATCGAGCACCACGTCCGGCGTTCCCGACGCCGGGTTGGGGCGGGCCGCGGGCGGGTTGCCGAAGACGGTGTCGAGCGCGCGCTGGCTCTCGACCAGCAGCCGGTCGAGCGGGCCGAATCGTGGCCGGACGTGGGTCATCGCGGTGCTCCAGTCTGCGGGGGAAGGAAGGCCATTGTCGGGAGTGCGCGCCGGCGACGCCAGCGCGGAACTTGGGCAAGTTGCACGCCCCCGGCCGGCGCGCTATCATCCCGCCTCTTTGCTGCACCGTACACAACGCGAGGCGACGTTCCGCCGGCCACCGGCGCAACCAGCCCGACCAGTCACCGACCGAGTACCAATCCCGTCATGAAGACTTTCACCGCCAAGTCCGAGACCGTCCAGCGCGACTGGTATCTCGTCGACGCCACCGGCAAGACGCTGGGCCGCCTGAGCGCGGAAATCGCCCACCGCCTGCGCGGCAAGCACAAGCCCGTCTACACCCCGCACGTCGACACCGGCGACTACATCGTCGTGGTCAACGCCGAGAAGATCGCGGTGACCGGCAAGAAGATGACCGACAAGCTCTATCACCGTTTCACGGGCTACATCGGCAACCTCAAGACCGAATCGCTGGGCCAGGCGCTCGAGCGCCATCCCGAGCGCGTGATCGAGATCGCCGTCAAGGGCATGCTGCCGAAGAATCCGCTCGGCCGTGCCATGTACCGCAAGCTCAAGGTGTACAAGGGTGCCGAGCATCCGCACGCCGCCCAGCAGCCGCAGCCCCTGGAACTCTAAGTCATGGCTATCACCCAGAATTACGGCACCGGCCGTCGCAAGTCCTCCGTCGCCCGCGTGTTCCTGCGCAAGGGCACCGGCAAGATCACCGTCAACGACCGTCCGCTCGACGAGTTCTTCGGCCGCGAGACCGCGCGCATGATCGTGCGCCAGCCGCTCGAGCTGACCCAGAACACCGAGACCTTCGACGTCGTCGTCACCGCGACCGGCGGCGGCACCACCGGCCAGGCCGGTGCGATCCGCCTGGGCATCTCGCGCGCGCTGGTCGAGTACGACGAGACGCTGAAGACCGAGCTGCGCAAGGCCGGGTTCATGACCCGCGATGCGCGCGAGGTCGAGCGCAAGAAGGTCGGCCTGCACAAGGCACGCCGCGCCACGCAGTTCTCCAAGCGCTGATCGCGCTGGTCCGGATCCGCGCTTCGCGCGTGGATCCGGGGTCGCCGGGACTTGCGATGTGCAGCGGTTTCGGCGGTACAATAGATCCATAGCCCCGTCGCCAAGCGGTAAGGCACCTGACTCTGACTCAGGCATTCGGTGGTTCGAATCCATCCGGGGCTGCCATACAAAACGAACGAGCCCGCCGAAAGGCGGGCTTTTTCGTGGGCGCACGCTCGTGTCCGGTGTCGCGCGACGCGACGTGGCCCGCAGGTCGCGCGACACGCCCTAGAATCCGCCGATGCACACCCATCTCCCGCCGCTGTCCCGTGCGACGACCGCAACCGCCGACCTGAAGGCCCGCGGCTTCGCGGTGCTGCCGCCCGACGCGCTGACCGACCTGTGCGGCGTCGCGATCGCCGGTCTCGAGGCGTTGCATCCGGATTGGGACGCGCTGCCTCCGGACGGCCACCTGCGCGACGGCGGGCGCTACCGCCGGCGCCGGCATGCCTGCTTCGTGCAGCACGCCGACCGGCTCGTGCCCGCGGCCCGGCGCGCGCACTGGCAGTCGGAGGCCTACAACGCGCTGCACGGTGGCATGCACCGATGGTTCGAGCCGATCCCGGCGCGCACCGCCGCCGCGCCGGCATGGACGGCGCTGGTCGTCGGCCTGGGCGCGGTGTTCGGCCAGGTCCGTGCCGGCCTGCCGTGGTACGTCGAGGCGCACCAGTTCCGCATCGACACGACCGACGGCATCGGCCGGCCAACGCCGGAGGGCGCGCATCGCGACGGCGTGGATTTCGTCGCGGTGCTGCTGGTGGCGCGCGAGGGCATCAAGGGCGGCGAAACTCGCGTCTTCGACGCCGACGGCCCCAACGGCCAGCGCTTCACGCTGACCCAACCCTGGTCGGCGCTGCTGCTCGACGACCACCGCGTCATCCACGAATCGACGCCGATCCAGCCGATCGACGACGCCGGTCATCGCGATACGCTGGTGCTGACCTATCGCAGCGGCGCGTTCCAGGGCGAGGACTGAACGCGGGCCGGCACTTGGTTACAATCGCAACGAATAGCCGACGCCAACCGGAGTTGCCATGAAGCTGGGTTCACTGAAGGAGGGCGGCCGCGACGGCACCCTGATCGTCGTCTCGCGCGAGCTGGCCACGGCGGTCCGCGCCACCGGGGTCGCGGCGACGCTGCAGCAGGCGCTCGACGACTGGTCGAACGCCGCGCCCCGGCTCAATGCGCTCTACGAATCGCTCAACGCCGGGGACGCGGATGGCGTGTTCGATCTCGACGTCGCCCGGCTCGCCGCGCCGCTGCCGCGCGCCTACGAGTTCGTCGACGGCAGCGCCTACCTGCCGCACGTCGAGCGCGTGCGACGTGCGCGCGGCGCCGAGGTGCCCGAGAGCTTCTATACCGATCCGCTGATGTATCAGGCGACCAGTGCCGGGTTCTACGGCCCGCGCGACACGGTCAAGGTGACCAGCGAAGACCACGGCATCGACCTGGAGGCCGAGATCGTCGTCGTCACCGACGACGTGCCGATGGCGGCGACGCCGGCGCAGGCGGCCGGCCACATCCAGCTCGTCGGCCTGGTCAACGACGTCAGTCTGCGCAACCTGATCCCGGGCGAGTTGGCCAAGGGTTTCGGTTTCCTGCAGTCCAAGCCGCGCTCGGCGCTGAGCCCGGTGTTCGTGACGCCCGACGAACTGGGCGAGGCGTGGCGCGACAACAAGGTGCACCTGCCGCTGCTGACCCACGTCAACGGCGCATGGTTCGGCGCGCCCGACGCGGGCGTGGACATGCAGTTCGACTTCGCGCAGCTGATCGCGCACGCGGCCAGGACGCGGCCGCTGACCGCCGGCACGATCGTCGGTTCGGGCACCATCGCCAATGCCGACACCGGCAAGGGCGCGTCGTGCTTCGCCGAGCGGCGCACCGTGGAGACGCTCGAGCACGGTGCGCCGAAGACGCCGTTCCTGTCGTTCGGCGACACCGTGCGCATCGAGATGCTCGATGCGTCGGGGGCCAGCATCTTCGGTGCGATCGAGCAGGTGGTCGAGCGCCACGCGCCTGCGGACGCGGACGCGTGAGCGACGCGCTGACGCTGTACGGCTACTGGCGCTCGAGCGCCGCGTACCGCGTGCGCATCGCGCTGCACCTCAAGGGCCTGGCGTTCGAGAGCGGGCCGGTGCACCTGCTGCGCGACGGCGGCGAGCAGCGCATGCCCGCGCACGCGGCGCGCAATCCGCAGCGGCTGGTGCCGGCGCTGCAGCACGGCGGGCGGATGCTGACCCAGTCACTGGCGATCATCGAATACCTCGACGAGACTTGGCCGGAGGTGCCGCTGCTGCCGGCGGACGCCTCGTCGCGGCAGCGCGCCCGCGCGCTCGCACAACTGGTCGCCTGCGACATCCATCCGCTCGGCAACCTGCGCGTGCTGCAGTTCCTCGAGCGCGAGTGGGGCATCGAGGCGGCCGGGCGCGCGCGCTGGATCGAGCGCTGGGTCGCCGACGGGCTCGCGGCATTCGAGGCGCTGCTCGGCGACGCGTCTGCGGCAGGCGCGTTCTGCGTCGGGAATACGCCCGGGCTCGCCGACTGCGCGCTGGTGCCGCAGCTCTACAACGCCCGGCGTTTCGGCATCGACCTCGCGCCGTACCCGCGCATCCTCGCGGTCGAGGCGGCATGCCTGGCGCTGCCGGCGTTCGCCGCCGCCCGGCCCGAGGTCCAGCCCGACGCCGCGTAGGCCCGCGGCGCTACAGCGTCTGCGGCGCGAACACGTCCGCGTACGGGTCGTGGGCCTCCGTCGCGCCCTCCGACAGCCGGAACTTCAGGTCCAGGCCGTCGCGCGAGTCGGCGGCGCGCAGCGCGGTCTCGCGCGCGATGCGCCCGCTCTTGTAGAGCCGGTACAGGCACTGGTCGAAGGTCTCCATGCCGTCCTCGAGCGACTCCTCCATCGCCTGCTTGACCTCGTGGACCTGGCCGCGGCGCAGCAGGTCGCGGATCGTCGGCGTATTGAGCAGCACTTCGGTGGCCGGCAGGCGGCGACCGTCCACGCCCTCGACCAGGCGCTGGGAGACCACGGCGCGCAGGTTCAGCGACAGGTTCATCAGCACGTTCTTGTGCGCGGCCTCGGGGAAGAAGTTGAGGATGCGCTCGATCGTCTGGTCGGCGTTGTTGGAATGCAGCGTCGCCAGGCACAAGTGCCCGGTCTCGGCGAACGCGATCGCCGCCTCCATCGTCGTCGCGTCGAGGATCTCGCCGATCAGGATCACGTCCGGCGCTTCGCGCATCGCGTTCTTGAGCGCGTTGTGGAAGGTCTGGGTGTCGATCCCGACCTCGCGCTGGTTGACCAGCGACTTCTTGTGCCGGTGCAGGTACTCGATGGGGTCCTCGATCGTGAGGATGTGGCCCGCGGTGCCCGCGTTGCGGTGGTCGATCATCGAGGCGAGCGTCGTCGACTTGCCCGACCCGGTCGAGCCGACGATCAGCACCAGCCCGCGCGGCGCCATGATCACGTCCTTGAGCACCTGCGGCAGCTGCAACTGCTCGATGTCCGGGATCCGGCCGCTGATCGCGCGCACCACCATGCTGGTCTCGCCGCGCTGGCGGAAGACGTTGATGCGGAAACGGCCGACCTCGGGCAGCGAGTAGGCCAGATTCATCTCCAGGTCGCGCTCGAAGCGCCGGACCTGCTGCTCGTCCATCAGCGCGTAGGCGACCTGGCGCACGACGCCGGGCGCCAAGTTCGTGCCCTCGAGCGGTTGCAGCCGGCCCTCGACCTTGATGTGGATCGGCGCGCCGGTGCTCAGGAACATGTCCGACGCGTGCTGCTCCGTCATCAGCTTCAGGAAATGGCCGATGTCCATGTACGAATTCCCCACGGGCGTCCGGGACGCATTGCGCGTGCCGGTATTGCTGACGACAATGCCCGCAATCACGCTCTCCGGGCACGACGGTTCGATGAAGACAAGCTTCGCATACATCCGGCCGGCGCTGCGCGCGTCCGTGCTCGCATGCGCCCTGTTGCTCGCCGCCTGCGCCAGCCAGCCGCCGCCGACCGAGGAACTGGCCGCCGCCCGGCTGTCGGTCGCGCGCGCCGGCGACGGCGATGCCGACCAGTACGCACCGACCCAGATCGCCCAGGCGCGCCGCGCGCTCGAGCAGGCCCAGGCCGCGGCCGGCAATGGCCGCGACGCCGAGGCGCGGACGCTGGCGCTGTCGGCGTCCGCGCTCGCCGATCTCGCGCACGCCCGCGCGCGCCAGGCCGTCACCGAATCGGAACTGGCGCAGCGCCGGGCCGAGATCACGAACCTGCGGCAGCGGCTGCAGGTGGAGGAATGAGCATGCGCCTGCCGATCCTGATGCTCGCCCTGGCGCTGGCCACGCCGGCGGCCTGGGCGCAGTCGAGCGACGACGCCGACGTGTCCGGCCTCCAGCGCCGCCTGCAGGCCATCGACGCCGACGCCGGGACCGCCGGCGCGGCCGCCTACGAACGCCTGCAGGCGCGCCAGGCGCTGGCCGCGCTGGCTGCGGCGAAGAGCAGCCAGCGCGCTTCGGCGCTGCAGATCGCGCAGTGGCGGGTGGAGACGGCCGAGATCGCGGCGCAGACCGAGGTCGCGCGGCGGGAGCTGGGCGAACTCGAGCGCGAGCGCGGCCAGTTGCTGGTCGACGCCAGCCGGCAGGACGCGGTACGCGCCCGCCAGGAGGCCGAGCGGCTGCGCATCCAGGCGCAGATCCAGGCCGAGGAGGCCGCGCGCCTCCGCCTGGCGGCCGAGGAGGAGCTGGCCGCCCGCCAGCAGGCCGAGACCGTGTTGCAGGGCGTGGCGAGTGGCGAGGCCGCCAAGCTGCGTGCTGCACGGCAGCGCGAGGCCGAGCTCAAGCGCCGCGAGGCCGAGCTGCTCAAGAGCCTGGAGCCTTGAGGTCCCACTGCGCCGGCCTCGCCGGCGCGGTGCCCGGGACTTGGGCTCAGTTGCCCGGACGGGCGGTGGTGCACCCTGATCCTGCAGCCGGCCTCACAACCATGAATCCAATTGGAATCAATGAGTTGGACGCGTCTTCACTCGCGGGCCGCGTCGTGGCGCGGTTGCGCGGGGCAGGCGGCCGGAAACGTTTACCGCGCTGACTGCGTCCGGCTGTCCGCGCCGTCCCGAGGGGCCTTGCCGCCGTCCCGGCCCGGGAGTAGGGTCGGATTCGCCGGGTGGCACGTTCCCTTGTCCCGCCGCCCGGTCAACGAGCCAGGCCGATGACCGAGATGATCCCCCACGAGGTCCCCGACGTCCGCCCACCGCGCGGCGTCGCATGCCTGATCGGATCGTCCGACGCCCGTTCCTGGATGCCGTCCCCGCAACGCCCCTGCCGTCGCCGGCCGGGGCGTTCGCATTCGTGTCAGGAGGATTTCATGTTCGAAGCGCACTCGCAGGTGGAACTCGAGGAAATCATGAAGGGCAATGTCGAGTTCCGACAGCTCTACTACCGGCACAAGGAGTTGGACAAGAAGGTGCTCAACGCCGAACTGGGCGTGTTGCCGGTGGACGAAGCCACGCTGTCGCAGATGAAACGCGAGAAGCTCGCCGCGAAGGACCGCCTGGCGTCGATGTACGACGCGATGCAGAAACACTGAGGTTCACGTCAGTCGCGGGCGGTGGCGGTCATCCTCGTCGGCCGCCATCGCCCGCGAATGCCGGGCGCCGGACCACCGGCGCCCCGGCGATGGGCGATAATTCCGGCCCGACCTTCCCACCGGACCGGATCCCCATGCCGATCGCCTCTTCCGTACTCGACCTGATCGCCGACACCCCGATCGTCAAGGCGCGCAGCCTCGACGCCGGCGTCTGCGAGCTGTACTTCAAGCTCGAGAACCAGAATCCCGGCGGCTCGATCAAGGACCGGATCGGCCTGAGCATGATCGAGGCGGCCGAGCAGCGCGGAGACATCGCGCCCGGCGCCACGCTGGTCGAGGGCACGGCCGGCAATACCGGTATCGGCCTGGCGCTGGTGGCCCAGCAGAAGGGCTACAAGCTGATCCTGGTCGTCCCCGACAAGATGAGCCGCGAGAAGATCTTCAACCTCAAGGCGATGGGCGCCGAGGTCGTGCTCACGCGCTCGGACGTCGCCAAGGGCCATCCGGAGTACTACCAGGACCTCGCCGCACGCATCGCCGCCGAGACGCCAGGGGCCTACTTCATCAACCAGTTCGGCAACCCCGACAACCCCGCCGCGCACGAGCACGGCACCGGCCCCGAGATCCTGCGGCAGATGGCCGAGGTCGGCGGCCTGGACGCGATCGTCTTCGGCTGCGGCAGCTCGGGCACGATGACCGGCCTGTCGCGCTGCTTCGCCCAACACGCCCCCGATGTCGAGCTGGTGCTGGCCGATCCCGTCGGCTCGATCCTGGCCGAGTACATCAACGAAGGCACGCTCAACGAGAAGTCGGGCAGCTGGATGGTCGAGGGCATCGGCGAGGACTTCCTGCCCGGCATCTCCGATTTCTCGCGCGTCGGCCAGGCCTACGCGATCAGCGACCGCGAGAGCTTCCTGGCCGCGCGCGAGCTGCTGCAGGCCGAAGGCATCCTCGGCGGCTCCTCGACCGGTACGCTGCTGGCGGCCGCGCTCAAGTACTGCCGCGCGCAGACGCGCCCAAAGAAGGTGCTCGTGTTCGTCTGCGACACCGGCAACAAGTACCTGAGCAAGCTCTACAACGACTACTGGATGCTCGACAACGGCTTCATCGAGCGCGAGCAGCACGGCGACCTGCGCGACCTGATCCTGCGCCCGTACTCGCGCCGCGACACCGTCGTGCTGGCGCCGGGCGATCTGCTGGTCACCGCCTACCAGCGCATGAAGCTCTACGAGATCTCGCAGCTGCCGGTCATGGAGGGCGACCGCATCGTCGGCATCCTCGACGAGAGCGACGTGCTGCTGCACGTCTACGGCGACGAGGCCCGCTTCCGCGATCCGGTGTCGACGGCGATGGTCAGCAAGCTCGACTTCCTCGACGTCAAGTCGCCGGTCGAGGCGCTGCTGCCGGTGTTCGACCGCGGGCAGGTCGCGATCGTCACTGACGGCGACCGCTTCCTTGGCCTGATCACGCGGATCGACCTGCTGAACTACCTGCGGCGGCGGGTGCAGTAGCCCCCGCACGCCGGGCGACCCTGCTGCCGGGACGCCGCGACGCCCGGCGCGCAGGGGCGTGATCGCGGCGCGCCGCGGCCCAGGCTGAACGGGGCGCGCACGACGTCCGGCACGTGTCCGGGCGCCGCGGGGCGCGTAGGGCCCGGTGCTAGAATCGCCGGCCAGTCGAACAGGACCTTCTTCCATGACCGACGACCGCAATGCGGCCGATCCGGCGCAGTGGACACTCGGCACCAAGGCCATCCACGCCGGCCAGTCGCCCGACCCCAGCACCGGCGCGGTGATGCCGCCGATCTACGCGACGTCCACGTACGCGCAGTCCAGCCCGGGCGAGCACCAGGGCTTCGAGTACTCGCGCACGCACAACCCGACCCGCTTCGCCTACGAGCGCTGCGTCGCGGGCCTGGAAGGCGGCAGCCGCGGCTTCGCATTCGCCTCGGGTATGGCCGCGACCGCGACCCTGCTCGAATTGCTCGACAGCGGCGACCACGTCATCGCGATGGACGACCTGTACGGCGGCACCTATCGCCTGTTCGAGCGCGTGCGCACGCGCAGCGCCGGCCTGTCCTTCAGCTACGTCGACCTGACCGATCCCGAGGCGTTCGACGCCGCGGTGACCGACCGGACGAAGCTCGTCTGGATCGAGACGCCGACCAATCCGATGCTCAAGATCGTCGACATCCAGGCGATCGCCGAGCGGGCGCACCGCCGCGGCCTGCGCGTCGTCGTCGACAACACGTTCGCCTCGCCGATCGTGCAGCGCCCCCTCGAGCAGGGCGCCGACATCGTCATGCACTCGGCCACCAAGTACCTCAACGGCCATTCGGACATGGTCGGCGGCGTCCTCGTCGTCGGCGACGATGCCGAGCTGGCGGACCGGATCGCGTTCCTGCAGAACTCCGCCGGCGCCGTCCAGGGCCCGTTCGACAGCTTCCTGGCGCTGCGTGGCCTCAAGACGCTGCACCTGCGCATGCGCGCGCACTGCGAGAACGCCCAGGCCCTGGCCGAGTTTCTCGAGGGCCATGCCGCGGTCGAGCAGGTGATCTACCCCGGCCTGTCCTCGCACCCGCAGCACGCGCTGGCCAAGCGCCAGATGGACGGCTTCGGCGGCATCGTCTCGGTCCGCCTCAAGGGCGGCTACGCCGCCGCGCAGCGTTTCTGCGAGCGTACGGAACTGTTCACCCTGGCCGAATCGCTCGGTGGCGTGGAGAGCCTGGTCAACCACCCGGCGGTGATGACGCACGCCTCGGTGCCCGTCGAGCGGCGCGCGCAGCTTGGGATCCACGATGATCTGGTGCGGTTGAGTGTGGGGGTGGAGGACGTGGAGGATCTGCGGGCGGATCTCGATCAGGCCTTGGCCGTAGCGCTATGAGCTTGACGCACGCTGCGTCGCTGCACCCTGGCGATCAGGGCATCTTTTGGCCCGCAAGCGCCTAGAGTGAGCATGAGCACAATCACGAATACCGATGCCGGCAAGCATTCTGCGACTCCTGGATCGATGTTTCGGTCCATCTGGGAGAACAGGGGGGTCATCTGGCTCCTCGCTAAGCGCGATATCCAGAGCCGCTACAAGGGCTCCTATATCGGGCTCGTCTGGGCGCTGATCAATCCGCTGTTGATGTTGCTGATCTACACGTTCGTATTCTCGGTGATTTTTCGTGCCCGCTGGGCTGCAGATGCTGGCGAAAGCAGGACGCAGTTCGCCTTCGTGATGTTTGTCGGGGTAATCGTGCACGGTATGTTCGCCGAAGTGGTGAACCGCGCGCCCGGCATTGTCCTCGAGAACACTAACTACGTGACGAAAGTGGTGTTTCCCCTGCAGATACTGCCCGTCATCAGTCTAGGGAATGCAATCTTTCAGGGGCTTGCGGGCACTGTGGTGTTGCTGCTTGGAATGATTCTGTCCGGGGGGGGCTTACACTGGCACGCCTTGATGCTGCCATTGGTGTTTGCACCGCTGCTGATCATGATGGTCGGGATCGGATGGATGCTGGCAGCGCTTGGTGTCTTTATCCGGGATCTCAAGCAGACGACGATGTTCGTGACCACGGCGCTGTTATTCCTGTCGCCGGTTTTCTACCCTCAGAGCGCGTGGCCGCAGCAGTACCAATGGCTGTTCCTGTTCAATCCGTTGACGTTCATCATGGAGCAGTCGCGCCAGGTGCTGATCTGGGGGGCGTGGCCGGACCTCTTGGGGCTCCTTCTCTACTCCTTGGCAGCGCTGGGCATCGCTTGGCTTGGCTACTTTTCTTTCCAGCGGTTGCGCACGGGGTTCGCAGATGTCCTCTGACGAACAGGTCGACGGGGCTGCCCTTGGCGAGGTCGTGATTGCTGCGGAAGGGTTGGGCAAGTACTACGAAATATACGGTTCGCCCTCCGACAGGCTGAAACAGTTCCTGCTTCCTCCATTGGATCGCGCCTTGGGCGGAGTTCCGAAGCGGTACTTCCGTGAGTTCTGGGCGCTCAAGAACCTGTCGTTCGAAGTTCGAAAAGGACAGACGATCGGTATCATCGGCCGAAACGGATCGGGCAAGTCGACGTTGCTGCAGCTGGTCTGCGGCACGTTGATGCCGTCGACGGGCAGTGTACAGACTAGGGGCCGCATCGCCGCGCTTCTCGAATTGGGGTCGGGGTTCAATCCCGAATTCACCGGCAGGGAAAATGTCTTGCTGAGCGGCGCGCTATTCGGGCTTGACCGGGCGACGATGAGCGAGCGTTACGCTGCCATTGTTGAGTTTTCAGGCATAGGTGATTTCATCGAGCAGCCGGTCAAGACGTACTCGAGCGGCATGGTGGTCAGGCTGGCCTTCTCCGTGATCGCACACGTCGACGCTGATATCCTGGTGATTGACGAGGCGCTTTCCGTCGGGGATGCGTACTTTACCCAGAAATGTATGCGCTTCCTGCGCGAATTCATGCGGCAAGGCACCTTGCTCTTTTGTAGTCACGACATGGGGGCGATCTTAAATCTTTGTGACTACGCGCTCTGGCTCGACAAGGGCGTGCTGAGGATGAGTGGGCCGCCCAAGGCCGTTTCCCAGGGGTATCTGGCATCGCTCTTCGAATCTGACGGAAAGACCGAGGAGTCGGAGCTCCCGCAGTCAGCTCGTGTTGATAGCCGCGATGCCGCGGCCTGCGTCGTGCCGGGCGAAGACATCGACGTGCGCCAAGCAATGATCGATGCTTCTTCGCTGCGTAATGATATCGAGGTTTTCAGGTTCGACGAATCGAAGGCCGGATTCGGAACCGGCTACGCGAAGGTCGACGGAGTCAGACTCCTTGATCCGGATGGCCGGCAGGTAGGCTGGGCCGTCGGTGGCCAGCATGTCACCCTCGAGATCTCCGCCTCGATCTTTCGCGACATTCCCAAGCCGATCCTGGGGTTTGTAGTGAAGGACAAGCTCGGCCAGATCATATTTTCCGATAACACCTACCTGTCCTATCAGGATGCGCCGGTTGCGGCGCATGCGGGGCGTCGGCTGGTCGCGCGCTTTGCTTTCAGGTTTCCGGTGCTGCCACCGGGGGAGTACAGCATCTCGCCGGCGATCGCGGAGGGTACCCAGGCCGATCATGTCCAGCATCATTGGGTGCACGATGCGATGATCCTGCAGGTTCACAGCAGCGTGGTCTGTCTGGGTCTGGTTGGTGTTCCGATGAAGCAGATCGTCATGGAGGCGGAATGACGCAGGCATCTAACGACCAAGCCAGCGAGGCTATGGAATTCACCGGCGAGAGATTCGTCCCCGGAGTATCCGGTGAGATCGAAATGGAGCATTATCACCGTTACCGGCTTGCGCTGGCACTCGTCGCTGGGCGTGAGGTGCTGGATATAGCTTGTGGCGAGGGCTATGGTGCTCATCTTCTCTCTGAGCGAGCCGCCAGCGTCGTTGGAGTAGATGTCTCGCCCCAGGCTGTAGAGCACGCACGGCTCGCTTACTGTCGAGAAAATCTTCGTTTCGAAGTTGGAGACTGTGCGGCGATCCCGTTGCCGGATGCGAGCGTGGACGTAGTCGTCAGTTTCGAGACGATCGAGCATCACGACCAGCACGATGCGATGATCGAAGAGGTTTCACGTGTGCTCCGGCCTGGTGGATTGCTCGTGATCTCCAGTCCCGACAGGTACGAGTACTCTGAACGGCCAGGCTATCGCAACCCCTTTCATGTCAAGGAACTCGATCGGAACGAGTTGATCGAGCTTCTCCACTCCAAGTTCGCAAAGGTTGAGCTCTACGGGCAACGAACTGTTATGGGGTCCTTGGTCGGACCTGCGGCCCGTAACTTGACTGGGCAGGAAGGTGCCTCGCATTTCTGGGTGCCTCAAGGTGGAGGTGGCGCGGGCGACGTCAGCGAGGCGGCTCTCCCCAGAGAGCCCGTCTACTTCATTGCGTTGGCCTCGAACGTAGATCTGCCAACACTGCCGGTCTCCGTATTCGAGGTCTCAGGCTACATCGAGAGCAGGATCGAATCCATTGCGACGGACTACCAGAGCGAGATCGTCCGGATCGGTAGAGAGCGTGATGCGATGTTGCGCGACAAGGACGATGCCTGGGCAAAAAGGGTCGAGCAGGTCGCGGCGGATTATCGCCAGGAGATCGAGAGAATAGGCAGAGAGCGGGACTCGATGCTCCAGGACAAAGACGCAAGATGGAGCGCGCGCCTGGAGCATGCCAAACATTCGGAGGAGGTGGCGCTGGAGGAGCGGGACCGTGATTGGCTGCTTCGGCTCGAGGGAGTTCTCGGTCGCGGCGCAGATAAGGCGGCCTGGAGTGTCGTAAGTGTAAGCGATCAATCCTGGAAACATGGCGGCGCGCCCGCACTTGCCACGTCAGGCACAGGTCTTGAGATGGCGTCTCCAAGGTCCGCCGGCGACTTCGATGGATTGGCTCGGCGCAGGGACACAATGCTGAAGCGATGCGAGACCCTCGTTGCCAGCTTGCCTTTGGTCAGCCTGATCGTGGTCAACTACAACGGCCTGCGCTATCTCCCCGGACTGATGGCCAGCCTGTCGCGGCTCGACTACCCCCGTTACGAAATCGTTCTCGTCGACAACGCGTCTTCCGATGAGTCGCTGAATTATCTCGCGCAATGCTGTCCCGGTGTCAGGGTGATTCGTGCCGGCTCAAACCTCGGGTTCGCGGGCGGAAATAATCTCGGCATGCGCAGCGCGCGTGGCGAGCTGATCGGCTTGATCAACAACGACACCGAGGTTGAGCCGGGCTGGCTGACCGCACTGGTCTCCGCATTGATGCGGGATGAAAGAGTGTGGGCGGTCGGCTCGAAGATCGTGTTCTTCCGGCGATACGTCGAAGTTCTCGTCAGGAGTCCCGCCTTCTGCCCGCAAGAGCTCGGCCTTTCCCGGGATACCCGCCGCCTCGGTCTGCTTGTGAGCGAAGCCAGCGAGTTCCCCGAAGCCGGATATCGTAAGCCCGTCTTCGCCGATGGCTTCTGGCCAGGGGAGTCGATAGGTGGCGCTAAGGTGCGTTGGACCAACGGCCAAGGCAGGTTCCTGCTCCCGATCCCAACTTCGGTAGAGCAGGGTGCAACGCTATGCCTGGAGCTTTCGGCGACAGACGCGGCGGCGGGGGTGGAGTTCACGGTGGAAGTAGGCGGTCGCGTCGTTGGCGAGGGAGTGGCGGGTAACGCCCTCGAGAGCCACGAGTTCGCGATCGGAGGCGAGATTCTCGCGTCCTCCGCTTTCGATGTCATTAACAATGCGGGCACGCGGCTTGACGAGTCGGGTAATGCGGGTGATCGCGGCATCTACGAGCCCGATGCGGGCCAGTATGCGCACGAAGAAGACGTTGACGCCTTGTGCGGCGCCTCGATGCTCATGCGCAGATCGGTTCTGGAGCGAGTCGGTTTGTTCGATTCGTCCTTCTTCATGTACTACGAGGACACCGATCTGTGTTGGCGTATCCGGCGGGCTGGAGGGATCATGCGCTATGTCCCAAGTAGCGTGGTGAGGCATATCCATACTGGATCGAGCGTGGAATGGTCCCCGACCTTCTTGTTCTACGTGTCGAGAAACCACATACTCCTGCGTTTCAAACACGCGCCGCTTCGGGTCGCCTTTCGCTCGTATTTCGTCGAACTGGCGCGCTTCGGTCTTGCGGTTCGGGGTTTGATTTCTCCCGGAAGGGGGCGTCACTTAGCCCGCCAAGAGTTGAATTTGCGGTTGCGGCTGCAGGTCAGCTTGCTCAAGCAGATCCCGAGGGCCTTGTTCTACCGCTGGACAGCAAGGCCTAGGCCAGAAGACACGATGGGGCATATTGATGAAGATCGGGATCTACAATAGATACTGGGGGACGATGGGAGGAGGTGAGAAGCACGTCGGCACTATTGCTGAAGTGCTCAGTCGCGAGCACGACGTGGACCTGATCAGGGTCTCTCCTCTCGATGTCGATGCCTTTCGCTCGCGCATGGGATTGGGGCTGGAACGTGTGAACTGGGTCGACTGGCCGGGAGATTCGTGTGCGGAGCTGGCGCCGAGGTCTGCCTGCTACGATCTCTTCATCAATTCAACGTATTGTTCGTCGATGATCTCGCAGGCCAAACGATCGGTCTACCTAGTCTTTTTTCCCCACCACCTCGGCGAATTATCTCTGCCGGCCCGCGCGCTTGGCAGGATTTCGCGGAACCTGAGATCTGCCAGGCAGGACATGCTGGCGGGATGGCTGGATCGTACGAGGCGGTTGTTTCGTCTCATTCCCCCGGGAAAAGCGAGACAGTTCCTCGATAGCTACGATCTCCTGCTCGCGAATTCAGAGTTCACCGGGGGGTGGATCAGGGAGCGCTGGGGCCGGCGTGCAGACGTGTTGCCTCCCCCGATCGATGTTGGGCGCTATCGTTCAAGCGATCTGGAAGAAAAGAGAAAGGTTGTGCTCAGTGTCGGTCGATTCTTTGCGGGCGACCATAACAAGAAGCATCTTGAGATGATCTCGGCCTTCCGTCGGATCTGCGATCGCGGTCTACTGCCTGAGGGATGGGAATACCACTTGGCGGGGAGCGTGCATTCCGAGCGTGGAGATCACCTGCGCTATTTCGAGAAGGTCAACGAGCTGGCGCAGGGCTATCCAATTAGGATTCTCGGAAACCTCGGCAGCGCTGAGCTTCTTGGTGAGTACGCCGCGGCCAGTATCTTCTGGCATGGCTCGGGGTGGGGCGAGGATGAATTTGCCGAACCCGAGAAGATGGAGCACTTCGGCATGACGACTTGTGAGGCGATGGCGGCGGGTGTAGTGCCGATCGTGATGCCTCTCGGCGGGCAGCGGGAGACCGTGGAGAACGGCGTCAACGGATTCTACTTCCGAACAGAGGAGGAGCTGGTGGGGCGCACGGTTGCGCTGATGAAGATGCACAAGGGGGCGGAGATGGATCGGCTGCGTGGGAGGGCGGTAGAGAGCGTTCAGAAGTATGCACCCGAAATATTCGGCAGGGAGATTATGAGGAAGATCGAACCGATCTTTCAGTCGATACGCGTGTCGGAAGGGGGGGCGTGATGGATCGTGTATTGGTGACAGGCGGCGCTGGATTCCTGGGGTCCCATCTTTGCGATCGACTGGTCGATGCGGGCCACGATGTGTTATGCGTGGATAATCTGTATACCGGCACGAGAAGCAATATCTCGGGGCTGCTTGGTCATCAGCATTTCGAATTCATGCGGCATGACGTTACCTTTCCGCTATATGTCGAGATCGATCGCATCTTCAATCTTGCTTGTCCCGCAAGTCCGGTTCACTACCAGCACGATCCTGTCCAGACGACGAAGACGAGCGTGATCGGTGCGATCAACATGCTCGGGCTGGCGAAGCGTACCAAGGCGCGCATTCTCCAGGCCAGCACGAGCGAGGTCTATGGGGATCCGGAGGTTCATCCGCAGGAGGAGAGCTACTGGGGGCGAGTGAATCCTATCGGTATTCGGAGCTGCTATGACGAGGGTAAGCGCTGTGCGGAGACTTTGTTCTTCGATTACTTGCGCCAGCACAGGCTGGAGATCAAGGTCATGCGTATCTTCAATACCTATGGGCCTCGAATGCATCCCAATGATGGACGCGTGGTCAGTAATTTCATCGTCCAAGCGTTGAAGGGCGAGGACATCACGATCTACGGGAATGGCGAGCAGACGCGGAGCTTCTGTTACGTGGATGACCTGATCGAAGGGATGATGCGCCTGATGGACACGCCCGCTGACTTCACCGGTCCAATTAACATCGGCAATCCTGGCGAATACACCATGCTGGAACTCGCCGAAGCGGTACTCCGTCAGGTCGGTGGGAGGTCGAGACTGGCGTTCAAGCCGCTGCCTTCGGACGATCCGAAACAGCGACAGCCGGATATCAGCTTGGCGAAGGAGAGGTTAGAAGGTTGGCAGCCCAAGGTGGGCTTGGAAGACGGCCTGAAGGAAACAATTGCCTACTTCCGCAGACGACTGCAGGAATGAGTATGGGTAGCTATCCGCTTGTGGTCGTGATGCCTGTGTACGAGGACATCGAAGCATCGACCAAATTGTTCCAGGAACTGGCAAGGCATCAAGGGGGCGGCGTCTACGTCGTGGCCGTTGACGATGGTTCCGTACGCCAGCCTCTGGACGCCGCCGCCATCGCTGACGCCGGATTGAAGGGAGTGGTGCTGAAACTGCGCCGTAACGTCGGTCACCAGCGAGCTATCGCCATCGGGCTTGGGTACGTTGCAGACAACTTCGGCGACCAGCAACGTGTGGTCGTGATGGACTCGGATGGTGAAGATACTCCTCAGAGCATCGGGGAACTTCTCGAAGGGCTCGACTCGCCGGACGTGGACGTGGTGGCAGCGACGCGGAAAAGCAGAGTGGAGACGTTGCGTTTTAAGCTGTTCTATATCGTCTACAGACATCTGTTCTCGACGTTGACTGGCCGCAAGATCGGATTCGGAAACTTCATGGCTTTGAAGATGCCGGCGGTACGTCGCCTAGCGGTGATGCAGGAAGTGTGGACGCACGTTGCGGCCAGCGTGCTCAATTCCAAACTGCGCGTCGTCAACCGGGCGCTGGACCGAGGGCCACGCTACGCGGGCCAGAGCAAGATGAACTTTGTCGGCTTGGCCCTCCATGGATTCCGGGCGCTGATGGTGTTCGCCGAGGATGTGCTCGTACGGGTCGGGATCGCCTGTACTCTCGTGGCTGGACTCTCGGTATTCGGCGGCATGTTGGCTCTGCTCCTGAAGGCTGTCGGATTCGCTACGCCTGGCTGGTTCTCGTTGGTGACGGGCATTCTGCTGCTGGTGTTTCTGCAGACTGCGGCATTGACGCTGATCGTCCTCATGCTTTCCGGCATGATCCGCAATGGAGGTGTGCTCGATGCAGGAGCTTACAAGAACTTCATTGACGAGGTCGTTTATGTCCGTGCCGCGTAACGTCGGTCTGCGTGATCAGATCGTGCGTTACTTCATCAACGGGGTGATTGCGACGGCGATTCACTTCTGCGCCCTGACCTTCAACATAGAAGTGCTTGCCATGCAATCGGCCGGCATCGCCAACGGCTTGGCGGCTGTGTTTGGTATCGCTGCGTCGTTTCTGGGGAGTCGTTATTTCGTCTTTCGAGGCAGCAGCCGAGGCGTCGTGAGGCAGGGCGCGTTGTTTGTGTCGATCTATGCTGGAATTGCATTGTTGCACTCGCTTGTGCTGTATGTCTGGACCGATCGCCTGGTCTTGGATTACCGAGTTGGGTTTCTGGTGGCCACCTCTATGCAAATCGTTATTAGCTTCGTCGCGAACAAATTCGTGGTTTTCAAATGAGCAAGATAGGAAAAGCATTGTTGCTGACCGGTGTCTATATCCTGGTGCTGCTGCTGGTTTATTACCTGCACATGCGCTATTTTCGGGTCGACGTGGTCTTCTACGCTAGTGTTCTGGACGCGTTCATCGCTGCTGCTGCGGTTGCCGGCGGATGTTTCGCGCTGCGCGTATTTAGGTCCTGGAGTCGGCTTGAGATCTTGCAATTGCTGGCCATTTGGATGCTTGGTGGGTACATCTTCGCTATTTCTCTTCCTACGGTGATCGACCGGTCGCTTTCCTTTTACATCCTAGAGAAGATCCAACAGCGGGGCGGCGGAATACGGGAGGATGCCTTCAAGCAGGTGTTCACCGAGGAGTACGTGAGTGAACACCGTTTGGTGGATGTGCGCCTAACCGAGCAGCTTCAGTCGGGCACGATCGAGATCGTCGATGGCTGTGTCAGGCTGACTGCGCGAGGTGACCGGCTGGCCCGATTCAGTCGCTTCTATCGCCGCAATCTGCTGCCCACTCACCGGCTACTGATGGGAGAGTATGTGGACGATCTCACGGATCCATTCCGTAACAGCGAACAGGTCATGGGATATGAGTGTAGGTGAGAGCGAGGGCATGCGCGGGGGTACTGCTGCGCGGGTTCTCTGGCCGGCTGCTTTTCTGGTGTCGGGCCTCCTGTTCCATCAGCTGAGGGCGAATGGGTACTTTTCATCGGTGCCCGGTGACCTGATCGATGCTCGCTTCAACTCGGTGATCCTCGAGCACGTCTTTCAGTGGATGCGGGGCGATGGCGTCGCGCTTTGGAGCCCAGGGTTCTTCTATCCCTACCAAAACACCCTGGCGTTGAGTGACAATCATTTCGGTACGGCCGGCATCTATGCCCTGTTCCGGTTGTCCGGGCTCGAGCGCGAGGCGGCGTTGACAGCGTGGCTCATGATGGGAAGTGCCCTCAACTTCCTTGCTGCCCATTACGCCCTTAGGAAGCTGGGGCTTCGGCCGCTCGGTGCGGCCGCTGGCGCATTCGTCTTCGCGTTTTCGTTGCCCGTAATGGCGCAGCAGACGCACGCTCAGTTTGCGTATCGCGCGTTTGTGCCGCTGGCGTTCCTGTCGTGCTGGCAATGGCTGCAAAGCGGCCGTCTGACTTCTCTGGCCTTGTGCGCGATCTGGCTGGGGGCGCAGTTCTACTGCGCGATCTATACCGGTGTTTTCACCCTCTATGTGATGGTTGCGGCGGTTGTGGGGTGGTGGCTGCTGGGACAGGTTGGGGCGACTTTGAAGAAGTCCAGGGAATGGTGGCTTTCGGCTTCTTCATTGAGCAGGTGGGGCTCGCTCTTCGCGGTCTTTGTAGCTGCGATGGCGGTCGGTGCCCTGCTGCTGAAGTATCACGCAGTCTCTAGCGGCTACGGGTTCGAGCGTCCCCGGGGTGAGATCCTGGAAATGCTGCCTCGAGTGTCGAGTTGGCTGATTTCGGACTTCTCGGGCTTTTCGAACTGGGTCGGGGGGTGGATTTCGGGTGTCCCGATGCGACATGAGCACCAGCTCTTCGCGGGTATTGCCGTTCTGCTCTTTGCGCTGATCGGAGGCTTGGTGGCGCTACGAAGCATCGAGCATGCGTTGATTGGCAAACTGGCGGTGCTGATAATCCTAATTCTTGGTGTGACGACGATCAGCTTTCATGGAGTGTCGCTGTACAGGCTGGCTCTCCATCTTCCGGGGATCTCATCAGTGCGGGCTGTGACGAGGGTCGTGCTCGTACTCGTGCTGCCGATCGGGATTTTGGTTGGAATTGGCGTCGATCGTTGGGTCCTTCTTTTCTCGAAAAGGGGAACCGGCCGGAAGGCGGTCGCGATGGCGTCCGCATACGCTTTTCTCCTGTTTGAACTGCTGGGCTTCCACCACATAAGCACACCAGTGGAACATTGGCACCAGCGCCAGCGCGACTTTGCGCGCCGCATGCCGATCTCCGATGGGCGCAGCGTCATATATGCGGACAGGTCGGCCGATGCTCCGCATCTGGACGACCTTGATGCCATGATTTATGCCCAGGATCATGCGCTGCCTGCGGTGAATGGCTACTCTGGATACGTGCCGCCGGGCGCGGGGGTAACGGGGCAATGTGAATCGCCGGAGACCTTTCTTGCAGCCTACTCTAGATATTCCCACGTGGCTTCAGAGGACGTGGAGGAGCTGCGGGAGCGACTGGTCGTGGTACCCAAGCCTGTATGTGCGAACGGGCGAGTGATGCGTTTCTCAGGCAGAATTCCGAATGCGCAGGTTGCGGCTATTAGACTTCAGGTTGTTGGCGTGAAGGTCGATGGAAAAAGAGTTCTTGCGGACGTTCGTATCGTGAACGACTCGGATCGGGACTTCAGCACGCTCGAGGTCGATGGCCGGAATGTGCGACTGTCGTGGCGTTTGTTGGAGGGGGGGCGAGACGAACACTCCGTTGGCTGGGTCGCAAGGAAGGACCTATCCCTCGTGTTGGCTCCGGGCGAAGAGACTGAAATTAGGGTCGAATTTGATGCGAAGTCTGGCGAATACCGACTAGAGTTCAGTTTGGTCCAGGAGATGATGCTGTGGTTTCACGACCATGGCATGCGAGTGCCGTCGGTCGATGTTCGCGTCGAGTGATCAAGGTGTCACGGATCATTCCAGCTGATATCGGTGATAGGCGCGGTTGGGACGGTGCTCTCTCGTTCGTGTTGACGGCTTCGGTGTACTATTACTTTGTCTTCCAGTGGTTTGTGGGGGATTACACCGATGGCGACCAACTGGTGATCGCCGAGATGGCGGCTTACCTCGCAGAGGGGCGTGTCCAGGAGCCGTCCTTTTGGGGGCAAGGATATTTGTTGCCGCTAGAGGCGTGGTTCGCGGCGATCCCCGTCAGATTGGGGATGCCGGCCTTATTCTCGGTGCAGCTGACGGCGGCCTTCTTCGTATTTGCACCGTACGCGCTGTTCGCATGGCTGGTGAGAGGTCGCGCCGTATGGTGGGTGTCGGCAGCCTTCCTGCTATCTGCGGGCAGTGTGATATTGCAGGTTTCGCTGATGCCCAGGGGATTCACTGCATCCGTAGGTCTCTCTGCAATCGGGACGCTGCTGCTGCTCGCCCGTCAGGAGTTGTGGGTGCGAGTTGTGTCGGGAGCCGCAATCGGCTTGGCCGTCGCCTCAAGTCCCATGGCTATCTTCCCTGCGCTGGTATTGCTGTCCGGGCTGGCCGACAGGCGGGTATTGGTATCCCTCGTGCCGGCAGGCATCGCTTGCTGCTTGGTCGCGGCACTGCTCAAATGGACGATGCATGCCCATTACGCGATGCCAGGAGCAGTGGTGCACCAAGCACCTGTGTATAGTTTCTCCTATCGTACCTTTCTCGAGAATGTAGCCAACGATGCGGTGATCGCGCCCGCGCTGCGTGCGCTGTTGTGCTTGCAGTTCTTGACGGTCATGGGGCTGATCGCGCGTGGCGTGATGCGGGAACGTAGGCGTCTTTATTGCTTGGTGCCGCTCTTTGTATTCGCTGTCTTCATGCTGCTGCTCTTCTCAAGCGGCAAGCTGCGCGATGCCTTGCCAAATGTATTCTTTTCCGGTGTACGTTTCTGGACTTCGATCCCGTTGTTCTTCCTTTGCTATTGCTTCCTATTGGTGAAGGACGCGCAATTGGATGTGGATAGCATCCTGCGCGAACGCGGTCTGCTGGTTTTTGCTGCAATCGTGGGATTGCTGGCGTTCGACATAGCCACGATCAGGCCCGTCATAAAACCATCCCTCAGCAGCCACTCGATGGTGGCGTATGGGCGGATCGACAACATCCGTGATCGCTGCAGGGCAATCGCAAAAGCAGGTCCGGTTGACGTCTATCGTATTGTTGGCCGGAATGATCTCCTCGCTTACGGCTGTTATCCACTCGAGGGGATCAAGGTCTTTCAGACGGAGTACGATCGACGAACGTGGTTTTTGCGGGAGGTCGAGGGTGCCGTCATCCATGATGTATCGCCTTGACGCCGACCTCCGGGCCTTCGCCCGTCCCGTCGGCTCGGGGGCTCTCTGCTCGACAGTTCAAGCATTGACGTTCCGTGCCATAGCGATTCACCGAAAAGCGGTAAATGTGAGGTCTCGATAGGCTGTTCACCCGGCGGACATCTCTGGGAAGTAGGGGGTTACGAAGCCAAACGGCCCCAGGAGCCCCAGATGAACCGCATAATGCTTGTCTTATGCCTCTCGGTCGAGCCCTTTTGACCGATCCGCATCATGGCGCAGGGGCTGCACGTCGAGGAGGCTGCTCATGCGGCCGACACCGGTTACAAGTGGCTCAAACGCTTCACGGGAGAAGGCGTGGCCGGCTTGGCCGATCGCTTCTCCTGTCATCATCGCTACCCACATGGCACCCCCACAGGGCGGGTCGAGCCGGTGCTAGAACGTCGACGGAGTCGTCACACCGACCGCATATCGCCATGGCGCCCTTCCCGCTAAGCACGGTGGACCGTTGGCTGCGCAGGGCGGGCCGTCTCGAGCCCGCGCCGCCGCCGAACCGGTACGAGTGCGCGAAGCCCCGACATCCCCCCGCTTTCAGTAGCGGGACTGTTTGGAGTCCGGCTTTATCGTAGCGGTTTCACAGCCAGCTGTTGCGCATAGGCGGCAGGCGTTAGCCCGCCAAGCGATCTCTTCGGTCGTTCTTCGTTGTATTCCCTGCGGCAGCGTTCGATCTCGGTTCGCGCGTGCAGCAGTGTCGGAAACCAGTGCTCGTTGAGGCACTCGTCGCGCAGGCGCCCGTTGAACGATTCGACGTAAGCGTTCTGGTTCGGTTTGACCTGCCCCCACTGAGCCGTACCACTAAAAGCTAGGTAGAGTCCGTCACCCAGAGAGGACGGACATGCGCAAGAGTCGCTTCACGACGGAACAGATCATCGGCTTCATCAAGCAGGCCGAGGCCGGCATGGCGGTATCGGAGTTGGGCCGGCAGCACGGCTTCAGCCCGGCCAGCTTCTACGCCTGGCGCGCCAAGTACGGCGGCATGGAGGCTGAGGATGCCAGGCGGCTGAAGGAGCTCGAGTCCGAGAACGCCCGGCTCAAGCGATTGTTGGCCGAGGCGCACCTGGACATTGAGGCGCTCAAGGTGGGCTTCGGGGTAAAACGCTAGCCCCGCAACGCAAGCGCGAGGCGGTCCGTCGCATACTCGAAGCCACCACAGTGAGCGAACGACGGGCCTGCCGCCTTGCGGGGCTGTCCCGCGATGCTTTCCGTCATCCGCCCGAACAGGCGCCTGCAACGCAGGTTCTGTCGGCGCGGATCATCGAACTGGCGCAGGTACGCCGCAGGTTTGGCTATCGCCGCCTGCACGACCTGCTGCGTCCGGAGTACCCGGCTGTGAACCACAAGAAGGTCTATCGCCTCTATCGCGAGGCGAATTTGGCAGTGCGTCGCCGCAAGAAGGTCCGCAGGCCACCGAGCGAACGCCAAGCACTGTCGGCTGCAGCCGCGCCAATGCGGTGTGGAGCATGGACTTCGTCAGTGACGCGCTGGCCAACGGTCGTCGCCTGAAGAGCCTGACGGTCGCCGACGACTTCACCCACGAGTGCGTGGACATCACAGTCGACCACGGCATCAGCGGCACCTACGTCATCCGCGTGCTCGATCAGGCCGCAAAATTCCGCGGCTACCCGAAGGCCGTGCGCACCGACAACGGCCCGGAGTTCACCAGTCGCGCTTTCATCGCATGGGCGCAGCAACATGGCATCGAGCACCTGCTGATCGAGCCCGGCCGGCCCATGCAGAACGGCTACATCGAAAGCTTCAACGGCAACTTCCGGGACGAGTGCCTGAACGAGCACTGGTTCACGTCACTTGCCAGGCCCGCGCCGTCATCACCGAGTGGCGTCGGGATTACAACGAGGTAAGACCGCACAGCAGCTGTGGGCGCATTCCGCCCGCCCAGTTCGCTGCCAACCACCGTGCCCAACCCCATCCACCCAAAGTACCCTTCAACCCCGGGCTCTCCCAGTAACTGGTGGTACGGCTACTGGGGGCAGGTCAGGTTTACCCGGCTGGATCAGGCGCAACGCACGCCACGCTCGTGCGCCCAGGCCATCATGGCCTTACCGCAGAATTCCTTGCCGTTGTCGGTCCGGATCACCTTCGGCAGACCACGGCTGAGTGACAGGCGGTCAGTACGCGGCTGACGCCGTGGCCCGAGATCGCACGCTCGACTTCGATTGCCACGGCCTCGTGACTTGCGTCATCCACGATTACCAGGCACTTGATGACACGACCGTCGGCCGTGCGATCGAAGATGAAATCCATCGACCACACATCGTTGGCCGCAGCCGGACGGATCAGCGGTTGCCGCTCAACCACCGGCACCTTCTTGCGCTTGCGGCGTCGCACCTGCAGCTTTGCCTGCTGATACAGCCGCTCCACGCGCTTGTAGTTCACGACGTGGCCGCTTTGCCGCAGCTTGAGATAGATCATGCCCACGCCGTAGCGCTTGTGCCGATGCGCCAAGGCCTGGATCTGCAACCGCAGTTCGACATTGCGATCCGGGCGGGGTACGTAGCGCAGCGCGCTCGCACTCATGCCGACCACGCGCAGAGCGCGCCGCTCGCTGAGTCCCTTGCCTTCCATATAGCGCACCTGCTCGCGTCGGGCCGGTGCGCTCACCATTTTTTTCGCAGCACGTCCTTGATCACTTCGTTCTCAAGGACCTGCTCGGCCAGCAGCTTCTTCAAGCGCGCGTTCTCGGTCTCCAGTTCCTTCAGCCGTTTGGCCTCCGACACGTTCATGCCGCCGAACTTGCTGCGCCACAGGTAGTACGACGCCTCGCTGAAGCCGTGTGACGGCATAACTCTTTGACCGGCAGCTCGGCCTCGGCCTCACGCAGGAAGCCGATGATCTGTTCTTCGCTGAAACGCTTCTTCACGTCCAATCCCCTGCTCGTTAGGGATTGGACTCCAAAGCAGCCTGCTACTCAATTTCGGGGGGACGTCGGCCCGGCCAAAATTGCTTCCTCTGGACATCAAGAAGCTGGCACGCTTTCGTCGGCCGAGTCACCAGCGAAGGCCGAACGCCTACTCCAGACCAGCCTGCGTGAATGGGCTATGCACGTTCCTAGGTCGAATCACACCAGCGGGCCAGCGCCCTTCATAACTGGCAGCATCATCACTGGCATCAACCTCGTGCCAGCTTGGGCTACAAGCCGCTCATCTGCGGAATCCTGATCCCAAGGAACAACGTGCTGGGTTTACACAGCTAGGCGGGAGCCAGTCACAGTGCTGCTTCCAACTCGGGCAGCACCTTGAACAAATCCCCCGCCAATCCGATGTCGGCGATCTCGAAGATCGGCGAGTCGGCGTCCTTGTTGATGGCAACGATGGTGCCGGCGTCCTTGATCCCGGTCAGATGCTGGATCGCGCCGCTGATGCCGATCGCGACGTAGAGTTCGGGCGCGATGATCTTGCCGGTCTGGCCGACCTGCAGTTCGTTGGGCACATAGCCGGCATCGACGGCGGCGCGGGAGGCGCCGACGGCGGCGCCGAGCTTGTCGGCGAAGTCGAAGATGACCTTGAAATTCTCTTCCGAGCCGACGCCGCGGCCGCCGGCCACGACGCGCTTGGCGCTCTGCAGGTCGGGACGGTCGGTGCTGCCGGCGGCCAGGGTCACGAAGCGCGTGTGGGTAGGCAGGTCGGCATCGACGGTGGTCGACTCGATCGCCGCGCTGCCGCCGCGTGCGGCTTCCTGCCACGACGCAGTGCGCACGGTGGCGACCACGGGCTGGTCCGCAGGCGCCTCGACGGTGACGATCGCGTTGCCGGCGTAGATCGGGCGCTTGAACGTGTGGCTGCCCTCGACCGTCATCAGATCGGAGATCTGGTTGACGCCGAGCAGGGCAGCGACCACCGGCATCAGGTCCTTGCCGAACGTGGTCGACGGCGCGAAGACGTGGCTGTAGCCGGCGGCGAGCTTGGCGATCTGCGGGCCGAGCACCTGGGCCAGCGGTTGTGCATTGGCCGGGTTGGCGACCGTGAGCACCTTGGCGACGCCGGCGATGGTCGCCGCGTCGGTCGCGGCACTGGCCGGGTCGGCAGCGAGCACGACGACGTCGATGGCGTCCGGCGAGAGCGCCTGGGCCGCGGCGACGGTCTTGGCGGTCGCGCTGGCATTGAGCTTGCCGTCGAGGTGTTCGGCGATGACGAGGACGTTGGTCATGGAGGTTCTCCTGGAAATCGTCGCGTCCGTGCCGGCGCCGCGTCGATGCATTCCGGCGTTCGGGCCGGAAGCCACTGGGCTCCCGCTGCGCGGGAGCGACGGATCAGAGCAGGCCCTTGGCCTTCAATGCGGCGACGAGCTCGGCCGCGTCCTTGACCATGACGCCCTTGCTGCGCCTGGGCGGCGCCTCGTAGTGCGAGGTCCTGAGCGTGTCGGCCGCGTCGACGCCGAGGTCGGCGAACGGGATCGACTCGAGCGGCTTGGCCTTGGCCTTCATGATGTCGGGCAGCTTGATGAAGCGCGGCTCGTTGAGGCGCAGGTCGGTCGTGACCACGGCGGGCAGGTCCACTTCCAGCGTCTCCAGCCCCGCGTCGACTTCGCGGGTCACGGTGGCCTTGCCATCGGCGACCTCGAGCTTGCTGGCGAACGTCGCCTGCGGGCGTCCCCACAGCGTGGCCAGCATCTGGCCGGTCTGGTTGGCGTCGTCGTCGATCGCCTGCTTACCGAGGATGACGAGGTCGGGCTGTTCCTTCTCGACCAGCTTGAGCAGCGTGCGGGCGGCGGTCAGGGGCTGGATCGGCTGGTCGCAGACGACGTGCAGCGCCCGGTTGGCGCCCATCGCCAGGCCGTTGCGCAGGTGCGCCTGGGCGTCGGTTGGCGCGATCGTGGCGACCACGACCTCTGTCGCGATGCCCTTGTCGCGCAGCCGGAGGGCTTCCTCGAGCGCGATCTCGTCGAACGGGTTGGCCGACAGCTTGACGCCGTCGGTGACGACGCCGGAGCCGTCGGGCTTGACCTGGATGCGGACGTTGTAGTCCACCACGCGCTTGTAGGCCACGAGGATCTTCATCGGGCGGGCATTCCTTGTGTCTGGCGGGTCACCCGGCCGCGGCGGCAGGCGCGGGGCGAATTCCCCGATTCTAGCGGGGCGGGCCGCGGGGAGCGAGCGGCGCCGGGTGTAGGTGAACGCAGACCGTCGACGCAGGTCCATAGGGCTCGGGACCGGTATTCTGTCGTCCCGCCTAACGGGCGGTCTCGACGCATTCATGCAAAGGAGCGTGTTTCCGTGCCCACTTGGCTCGTCACCGGCGGCGCCGGCTTCATCGGCGGCAATTTCGTGCTCGAGGCGGTCCGCCTGGGCGTGCGCGTGGTCAACCTGGATGCGTTGACCTACGCAGGCAACCTGCAGACCCTGGCCTCGCTCGAGGGCAACCCCGACCATGTCTTCGTGCATGGCGACATCGGCGACCGGGCGCTGGTCGCCCGGCTGCTGGCCGAGCACCGGCCCGAGGCGGTTCTCAACTTCGCCGCCGAGAGCCACGTCGACCGGTCGATCGACGGCCCGGCCGCGTTCATCGACACCAACGTGGTCGGGACGCTTGGCCTGCTCGAGGCGGTGCGCGATCACTGGAAAAGCCTGGATGGCGACGCAAGGGCCGCGTTCCGCTTCCTGCACGTCTCCACCGACGAGGTCTACGGCACGCTCGGCGAGACCGGCAAGTTCACCGAAACCACGCCCTATGCCCCCAATTCGCCGTACTCGGCCTCCAAGGCCGCGTCCGACCACCTGGTGCGCGCGTTCCACCACACCTACGGGTTGCCGGTGTTGACCACGAACTGCTCCAACAACTACGGCCCGTACCATTTTCCCGAGAAGCTCATCCCGCTGGTGATCGCCAAGGCGCTGGCTGGCGAGACGCTGCCGGTCTACGGCGACGGCCAGCAGGTGCGCGACTGGCTGTTCGTAACCGATCACTGCGAGGCGATTCGCACGGTGCTCGAGAAGGGCCGGGTCGGCGAGACCTACAACGTCGGCGGCGATTCGGAACGCCGCAACCTCGAGGTCGTCGAGACCATCTGCGGGTTGCTCGACGCGCGCCGTCCCCGGGTGGATGGCCAGCCGCGCAGCAGCCAGATCACGTTCGTCGCCGACCGGCCGGGCCACGATCGCCGCTATGCGATCGATGCCTCGAAGCTGCAGGGCGAACTGGGCTGGAGACCGCGCCACACGTTCGAGAGCGGCATCGCCGAGACCGTCGACTGGTACCTGGACAACCAGGACTGGGTGCGCGGCATCCTTGATGGCAGCTACCGGCTCGAGCGGATCGGCACCGCGGCCTGAAGTGCCCCACCCCGGCCCTCCCCCGCGTGCGGGCGAGGGAGATCAGTGATCCCCGCGCGCGGGGAGGAGACAAGAGAATTCCAATGACGCAACGCAAGGGCATCATCCTGGCCGGCGGTTCGGGGACTCGGCTGTATCCGATCACCAAGGGCGTCAGCAAGCAGTTGCTGCCGGTCTACGACAAGCCGATGATCTACTACCCGCTCAGCGTGCTGATGCTGGCGGGCATCCGCGAGGTGCTGATCATCAACACGCCGCACGAGCAGGCGCTATTCCAAGCGCTGCTCGGCGACGGATCGCAGTGGGGCATGGACATCCGCTACGCGGTCCAGCCCAGTCCCGACGGCCTCGCGCAGGCCTACCTGATCGGGCGTGAGTTCGTCGGTGGCAAGCCGAGCTGCCTGGTACTCGGCGACAACATCTTCCACGGCCACGGTTTGACCGACACGCTCAGGCGTGCGGACGCCCGCGGCGATGGCGCGACCGTCTTCGGCTACTGGGTCAACGATCCCGAGCGCTACGGCGTGGCGGAGTTCGATGCCGAGGGTAGGGTCGTCGACATCGCCGAGAAGCCCGAGTCGCCGCGTTCCAACTACGCGGTCACCGGTCTGTACTTCTACGACGGTCGCGCCAGCGACTACGCCGCCGAGCTCCAGCCATCGCCGCGCGGCGAACTCGAGATCACCGACCTCAACCGCCGGTACCTCGACGACGGCGCGCTGTACCTCGAGCAGCTCGGCCGCGGCTACGCCTGGCTCGACACCGGCACCCACCAGTCCTTGCACGAGGCCTCCAACTTCATCCAGACCATCCAGGACCGTCAGGGCCTGCAGGTGTGCTGCCCGGAGGAGATCGCGTTCGGTCAGGGTTGGATCGACGCCGAGCAGTTGCTGGCGCTGGCCAAGCCGCTGTCGAAGAACGGCTACGGCCAGTACCTGCAGACCCTGGTGACCCGAGGAGTGGTGCGTTGAAGATCATCGAAACGACACTGCCTGGCGCGGTGGTGCTCGAGCCAGCCGTGTTCGGCGACGCCCGCGGCTTCTTCTTCGAGACCTGGAACGCCGAGCGCTTCGGCCAGCACGGCCTGCCGACGACGTTCGTGCAGAGCAACGTGTCGTCGTCCGCGAAGGGCGTGCTGCGCGGTCTCCACTACCAGTGGCCCAGGCCGCAGGGCAAGCTGGTCAGCGTGCTCCAGGGCGAGGTGTTCGACGTGGCAGTCGACATCCGCCGCGGCTCGCCGACATTCGGGCAATGGGAAGGCGTGCTGCTGAGCGCGGAGAACAAGCGCCAGTTCTGGATTCCGGAGGGATTCGCCCACGGGTTCGCGGTCCTGTCGGAGACCGCGTTGTTCAGCTACCTGTGCACCGACGTCTACGTCAAGGAGGCCGATGCCGGCGTGCGCTGGGATGATCCGCGGATCGGCATCGAATGGCCGATCGACGCGCCGCAGCTGTCGGACAAGGATGCGCACGCGCCGCTGCTGTCCGACATCGCCCAGGATCGGCTGCCGGACCTGCGCGCATGACCACGCTGGTCTTCGGCGCCAACGGCCAGGTCGGCCACGAACTGCTGCGCGCGCTCGCGCCGCTGGGCGTGGTGCAGGGAACAACGCGCGCCGGCACGCTCGCCGACGGCGGGCGGTGCCTGCAGGCGGATTTCGCCGACGCCGATGCCGTCGTGGCGCTGCTCGATGCCGTCAAGCCTGTCAGGGTGGTCAATGCCGCGGCGTACACCGCCGTCGACAAGGCCGAGAGCGAGCCGGAAGCCGCGTTGGTCGCCAACGCGACGACGCCGGGTGCGATCGCGCGCTGGTGCGCCGCGCACGACGTCCCGCTGGTGCACTACTCGACGGACTACGTGTTCGACGGCCAGGGCACGCGCCCGTACCGGCCGGACGACGCGACCGCGCCACTGGGCGTCTACGGCACGAGCAAGCTGGCGGGCGAGGACGCGATCCGCGCTGCCGGCGGCCGGCACCTGATCCTCCGCACGGCCTGGGTCTATGCGGCGCACGGCCACAACTTCCTGCGCACGATGCTGCGCGTGGGCGCCGAGCACGACGTGCTGCGCGTGGTCGGCGACCAGGTCGGCACGCCGACACCGGCGGCGCTGATCGCCGACGTCACCGCTCGTATGCTCCAAGGCGACTATCCACGATCCGGCACCTGGCACCTGACCGCCGAGGGTCAGACCAGCTGGCACGGCTTCGCCGAGGCGATCTTCGCCGGCGCACACGCACGCGGCCTGATCGACCGCGTGCCGACGGTCGAGGCCATCACGACCGCCGACTACCCGACGCCGGCGAAGCGGCCGGGCTATTCCCGGCTCGACACCTCGACGCTGGTGTCCGACTTCGGCGTCGCGTTGCCGGACTGGCGCGATGCGCTCGGCGACGTGCTCGATACGTTGGCGGAGACGAGGGCTCC
>NZ_LASZ01000021.1 GCF_001014645.1 Luteimonas sp. FCS-9
CTCTGCAAGCTTAGTAAGACGTTTAAATAGATGCCCGCTATATCTCGTAGATGCCTTAGCACCAAACTGGTGAACCTCCCAGCCCGCTGGCATCAGCCCTTTAAAAATACTCTCGGCTATTCTTTCAAAATCTTCTGTGAGCTCGTGTCGCCTCGATTTTTCGATCAAACGCAAGCACGCGGACAGTAATAGCTGTACATAAAGACTCTGCGCTCCGCTCCCGGGATTCTTGAATCTAATTTCTTGTGCTCCAGGAGCTAACGCAAATGGGTAAGCGTCTCCGAAGACCTTAGCCCGAACCTCGAGGCGGCCAAAAAGCCCGGCCGCCCAGGCCTCCTTTCGATCCCCGTCCGGCAAGACTTCATCGTCGCCGTCGTCATCTTGTTCCTCTGCGTCTAGCTCAGCTTCTTCGTCGAGAGCTTCAGAATCATCTCCCAGGCTAGCATCTGGTCGAATATCTAACGCAGCAAGTTCATCAACGCACTCAATTAAATTTGATCTTGAGAATTTTCTGTCAGGATGGACTAAACATCTTATCTCGATATAATCGCACCACAAATAAGCGTCACTTGATTTTGGCGGATGGCTCAGTGACTGAAAAATCGGACGCTTCGGAGCTCGATCTTTTCTCTTTCCGGCTGCACTTTTCGCAAGGCGCTTTGAGGCTACGGGACGACTTCTAGTCATCTAACCCTCCATCATCCATGTCTTGGAGCATAGCCTGCAGCTGAGTTCTCACACTCCTTGCCTGCTTAGCAACCGCCAGTGCTACATCAACATGCTGCGGAGTCACTTCGGAGACATTGGGGATTATCCCCCAAACTGTTTCGAGCCTTGATTTAACAGCCAAGAGCGCCTCAGAAAGCGCCGTCGCCGGCCCTTTGCTCAAGGAAAACGCCTGATCGAGATTCCCGGATTTGAGAAGATCTTTAACGGCGGCAGGTGATGCTACAACTGCGGCCAGCTTTTTCAAGTTACGGGAATCTTTAACAATGCTCTTCCGGGACTCATCCTTGACAAAGTTCCACAAAAACATGTGCTTAAGATTGCGAACCTTCAATCCACTCTGAGCTGCATCCATTCTTCCTGAAAGGCCGAGGAATTCAACGATATTCACGTAGCTCAAAGACGTTGATAGGATCGAGAAGTCGACCTCCTCTGCATTTATAGATAGACCAAAAAAATTCTCAGCTTCGGCTCGTTCATACAACGCGAGCGCAGCCAGAACTTGACCTATGTAAGCCCCCTTACTACCTGTTTCCTTTGCAAGCGCGCGAAGACTATTCTCGTAAGAAAGATCTGCATAATACTCAAGGCGCAGCCTTTTAATATATCTAGCCTTCTGAAGTGCACTCCAAGCTTTGATGCCAGTGATGTGTCGAAACCCCAGATAGCGAAGAATCGCGGAACGGTCCGAGAACACAAGACATGGCACTTCTGTAGGGCTATGAGTGGCAGCCTGCACAGCATCTTCGATCGATATTCGCCCAGAGGGGGCGTCAATCTCTCCAGAAAGAAGTTTCAATGCAGCAAGTCGTCTATTTCCCTCCAGCACGACGTACCCATCCGAGCTATCGATAACGAGAAGCGGCTCGCCCTGAAAATAGCCCTGATTCCCAATCGACTCTATTAACTCAAGAAGACGCTCGTCACGCACAAACCGTTCGATCAGCCTATCGGTTTCGCCCGCTGCAATCTCCGGAGGGAATCTAGGATTCTCTGGATCGAACAATAGCTCATCTACGCCAATCCACCTCTGCACCGGCGGCTGGTCGTCAGACACCTTTACTTTCTTAGCACGAGACATCTCAGTCACCAGATTTTGGGAAGTGCACCTGCAACTGCCGCGAAAAGCGGCGGCGGGACAGCGTTGCCAATCACGGTATATCTCATGTCGAGCGTGCCAGGCTTGGTGTCTGGGAATTCGACATCACAAAAGCCTTGCAGCCTTGCCGCCTCCCGATACGAGAATCGCCTAGCCGGGGCATCATCAACAAACTTCCAGACATTATGCTCAAGCTTGATCATCGCCGGGCTTAAGGGATGAAGAGGCATGTGTCTAGGATTAGCAACAATCGTTTTTGAGAGATCGTCCCAGCCTCTCCGCCTGTCACGTGACATGTAATACCAGTGAAAGCTTCGGGCGTAAAATTCACCTTCGGGCCAATGCGGCATGTCGCCGATCGCTTCGCGGATCGTACAAAATGGACGCGGCGCATCAATGCCGTGGGTTGGGGAAGGAAATTTGTAAACGGCATCCAGATCCTTACGAATTCCAACTATAAATATCCGACGGCGCTCTTGCGCCACGCCAAAGTCGGCCGAGTTGAGAACCTCACAACTCACCCTATATCCAGCGCGCCGAAACGCGGCGAGCTGATTTTTAAGTAAATGGCGAAAATTCGCACGGACCATCCCCGCGACATTTTCCACAATGAAAGCTTTTGGCTTCACTGTACGAAGTGCACGAGCGAACTCAAGATAGAGCCTGTTAATTTTTCGACTGGGCTCGCGCACCCCACCCTGACTGAATCCTTGGCACGGATAACACCCAACTAGCAAATCGGCAGAGGGAAAAGATTTTATCTCTGCGACGTCACCCAATCGATAATCCGTATCGGCATGATTGGCTAGATACACATCTCTGGCGTAGGGAAGCACATCATTAGCCATCAGCACAGAAAATCCCGCCTGCGCTAAGCCAGCATCGGAGCCGCCACATCCTGTGAAAAGTGAGATAGCTGTCGGCATTCCGAACACGCTTATGAGTTGATTTCAGCCGACGCCCAGCAAGCCGAGCTTGCTCTAGCTATCAAGTGATAGCGCGGCGCTACTACCATACCTAATCTAGAGCATTGCAAGTCATAAAAGCTTCTGGCAGACATGTCTAGCATGCATACAAAGCCGCCGAGAGGAGGATCGGCGGCTAGAGAACCTTAAACCCCAATCGGATTCGCCTTCTCCGGATCGATCTTATACAGCTTGATCGCCCGCGCCACATCCTTGCCGGTCATCTTGCCGTCCTTCGCCAGCGCGTCGATCGCCGCCTGAGCGATGTAGTAGCGGTCCACCTCGAAGTGGCGGCGCAGGTTGGCGCGGGTGTCGGAGCGGCCGAAGCCGTCGGTGCCGAGCACGGTGTAGGTGTGGGGCACGAAGGCGCGGATCTGGTCGGCGAAGGCGCGCACGTAGTCCGTCGCGGCGACCACCGGGCCCGGGCGGGCCTCGAGCTGCTCGGTCACGTAGGGCTTGCGGCGGGTCTTGGCTTCGGGGTTGAAGCGGTTCCAGCGCTCGGCGTCGAAGCCGTCGCGGCGCAGCTCGGTGAAGCTGGGGCAGGACCAGATGTCGGCGGTGACGCCGAAGTCCTTGTCCAGCAGCTCGGCGGCGGCGATGACTTCGCGCAGGATGGTGCCCGAGCCGAGGAGTTGGACGTGGGGGAGGTTGGTGGACTTCTTTTTGCCACCAGCCGAAGCGCCCCCACCCGAAGCGGCGGGGCCGCTTCGACCTCCCCCGCTGGCGGGGGAGGTGGCTGACGTGTCGGCGGTGCTGGAGAGCAGGTACATGCCCTTGATGACGCCTTCGGCCGCGCCTTCGGGCAGGGCCGGGTGCGGGTAGTTCTCGTTCATCAGGGTGATGTAGAAGTACTCGTCCTGCTGTTCATCGAGCATGCGCTGCATGCCGTACTGCAGGATCACCGCGACCTCGCCGGCGAAGGTGGGGTCGTAGCTGCGGCAGTTCGGGATCGCGCCCGAGAGCAGGTGGCTGTGGCCGTCCTCGTGCTGCAGGCCTTCGCCGTTGAGCGTGGTGCGCCCGGCCGTTGCGCCCAGCAGGAAGCCGCGGGCGCGCATGTCGGCGGCCTGCCAGGCGGCGTCGCCGATGCGCTGGAAGCCGAACATCGAGTAGTAGATGTAGAACGGCAGCATCGGCAGGTCGTTGGTGCTGTAGCTGGTGGCCGCGGCCATCCAGCTGGCGAACGCGCCCGCCTCGGTGATGCCCTCCTCCAGCACCTGGCCGGCCGCGTCCTCGCGGTAGTACATCAGCTGGTCGCGGTCGACCGGCTTGTACTTCTGGCCCTGCGGGGCGTAGATGCCCAGCTGGCGGAACAGGCCTTCCATGCCGAAGGTGCGCGCCTCGTCGGCGACGATCGGCACCACGCGCGGGCCCACCTGCTTGTCGCGGAGGATGACCGAGAGCGACTGCACGAACGCCATCGTGGTGCTGATCTCGCGCTCGCCGGTGGCCTGCATCAGGCGCTCGAACACCTTGAGCTCGGGGGCCTTGAGGCTTTCGGTGCTCTTGCGGCGGCGCTGGGGCACGAAGCCGCCGAGCTTCTCGCGGCGCTCGAGCAGGTACTGCACCTCCTCCGAATCCTTGCCGGGGTGGTAGAACGGAATCTGCCCGTCCTTGAGCGCGGCGTCGGAGACCGGGATCTTGAAGCGGTCGCGGAACGTGCGCACGGCCTCGTCGTCGAGCTTCTTGGTGTTGTGGGTGGGGTTGAGCGCCTCGCCGGCGCTGCCCAGGCCATAGCCCTTGACGGTCTTGGCCAGGATCACCGTGGGCTGGCCCTTGGTGTCCATCGCGTTCTGGTAGGCGGCGAAGACCTTGTGCGGGTCGTGGCCGCCGCGGTTGAGGCGCCAGATGTCGTCGTCGCTGAGGTTGGCGACGAGGTTGGCAGTTTCGGGGTGCTTGCCGAAGAAGTGCTCGCGCGTGTACGCGCCGCCGAAGGCCTTGCAGTTCTGGTACTCGCCGTCGACGGTCTCCATCATCAGCTTCTTGAGCATGCCGTCCTTGTCCTTGGCCAGCAGCGGATCCCAGTAGCTGCCCCAGATCGTCTTGACGACGTTCCAGCCGGCGCCGCGGAACTGGCCTTCCAGCTCCTGGATGATCTTGCCGTTGCCGCGGACCGGGCCGTCGAGGCGCTGCAGGTTGCAGTTGATGACGAAGACCAGGTTGTCCAGGCCTTCGCGGCCGGCCACCGAGATCGCGCCCAGGCTCTCGGGCTCGTCGGTCTCGCCGTCGCCCAGGAAGCACCAGACCTTGCGGTCGGTACGCGGCATCAGGCCGCGGGCCTCGAGGTACTTCCAGTTGCGCGCCTGGTAGATGGCCGCGATCGGGCCCAGGCCCATCGAGACGGTCGGCAGTTGCCAGTAGTCGGGCATCAGCCAGGGGTGCGGGTAGGACGAGATGCCCTTGCCGTCGACTTCCATGCGGAAGTGGTCGATCTGCTCCTCGCTGATGCGGCCTTCGAGGAACGAGCGCGAATAGATGCCCGGCGAGCTGTGGCCCTGGGTGCAGATCAGGTCCCCGGGGTGGTCGGCGGAAGGGGCGCGGAAGAAGTGGTTGAAGCCCACGTCGTAGAGCGTGGCGCTGGAGGCGAAGCTGGCGATGTGGCCGCCCAGGTCGCCGGGCTTGCGGTTGGCGCGCACGACCATCGCCATCGCGTTCCAGCGGATGATCGAGCGGATGCGCCATTCCAGGTCGCTGTTGCCCGGCATCTTCGGCTCGAGGTGGGCCGGGATGGTGTTGACGTACTCGGTGGTCGGCGCGAACGGCAGGTGGGCGCCGGCGCGGCGGGTCAGCTCGACCATGTTCTCGAGCAGGTGGTGCGCGCGCTCCGGGCCGCCGACGTCGATGACTGCCTTGAGCGACTCGATCCACTCGCGGGTCTCGGTCGGATCGGGGTCGTTCTGCAGGACGTCGTTCAGCCAGTTCATCATGTGCTCCAGCGCGGCGCGCGCGGCCGCGTGCAAGGGGTCGTTGTCGAGCCGCCGATTCTAACAGGGGCGCCCCGCCGGGCGGGCTCCGCGGTGCCGGGGGCCGGGACGTGCCCGCGCCGCCGGTACCGGGCGCCGCGTTGCAGGCCGGCCGGCCCTCGGCGATGATCCCGTGTTCAGGGGAGAATGCGGCATCATTGCGCCCCCGCCCGCGCCCGAGCCTCCCGATGCCCCAGTCCGCCGCCCATCGTTCCAGCCGTTGGCAGCTGCCCGCACTCGGGGTGGCCATCGTGCTGATCGTGGTCGGCCCGTTCCTGATCATGCGCGCGGCGATCGGCCAGGCCGAGGACGCGACCACCGAGGTGGTGCACACGCGCGAGGTGCAGACGCTGGTGCAGGCGGTCTCGGCCGACGCGCGCAGCCTGGAGGCGGCGGCGATCACGCTGACCCGCGGGATCGATTCGCCGCTGCTGCGCGAGCGCATCCGCGAGGCGCGCGAGCGGATCATGCCCAACGTCGACGCGGTGCTGGAACTGACCCGCGACAACCCCGAACAGCAGGCCCGGCTGGGCGCGCTGCGCAACACGCTCGAGCAGCGCCTGACGCGGGTCGACCAGGTGATCGCCGCCGAAGAAGCGGCCAGCAACCAGCTGATCGACGAGATGATCGTGCTCTACCCGATCCAGCGGCTGGTGACCGACGTGGTGGCCGAGGAGGAGGCGCTGCTGGTGGAGCGCAAGGCCCGCGCGGCGCGCGCCAGCCGCAACGCCGACCTCGCCAGCTGGGCGGCGATGGTGGTGCAGCTGTTGCTGCTCGCCGCGGCCAGCTACATCGCGGTGCGCCAGCAGATCGGCCGCCTGGCCGCCGAGCGCCAGGCGGTGAGCGCGAGCAGCCGGGCGCTTGCGGTGCTCGACAGCGTGCGCGAGCCGATCGTGCTGGTCGACGGCCAGCAGCAGGTGGTGATGCACAACGCGGCGTTCGCCGAGCTCTACGGCGTCGAGGACGACGCGCGCGGCCGCAAGCTCGCCGAGATCGGCGAAGGCGCCTGGCGCGACCCCGAGACGCTGCGCCGGCTGCACGACGTGCTGGCCCGCAACCGCGAGCTGTGGGACCACCGGCTCAGCCAGCCGACGGCCGACGGCGTGGAGCGCACGATGCTGCTCAACGCCCAGCGCATGCCGCTGCCCGACCGCGACGACGCGGTGGCACTGATCACCGCGTCCGACGTGACCGCGCAGAGCATGAGCGAGCGGCAGATCCGCGAGCTCAACCAGCAGCTGGAAGGCAAGATCGAGCAGGTCTCGGACGTCAACCGCGAGCTGGAGGCCTTCAGCTACTCGGTCTCCCACGACCTGCGCGCGCCGCTGCGGCACATCGCCGGCTTCGCCGACAAGCTCGGCCGCCACCTGGGCGACGGCGTCGACGAGAAGAGCAGCCACTACCCCAACGTCATCGGCAGCTCGGCGCGGCGCATGTCCACGCTGATCGACGATCTGCTGGTCTACTCGCGCCTGGGCCGCAGCGCGATGCGCCTGCAGAGCGTGGACCTGCAGACGATGGTCGCCGACGCGCGGGCGATGCTCGACAGCAACGCCCAGGCCGAGAACCCGGACCATCGCATCGAATGGACGATCGCGCCGCTGCCGATCGTGGTCGGCGACGAGAACATGCTGCGGCAGGTGTGGCTGAACCTGCTGGGCAATGCGGTCAAGTACAGCAGCGGCAGTGAGCCGGCGACCGTCGAGGTCACGTGCCGGCGGATGGACAGCGGTGGCTACCATTTCACGGTCCGCGACAACGGCGCGGGCTTCGACATGCAGTACGCGGGCAAGCTGTTCGGCGTGTTCCAGCGCCTGCACTCGGCCAGCGAGTTCCCCGGCACCGGCGTCGGGCTGGCCAGCGTGCGCCGCGTGATCGGCCGCCACGGCGGCCGCATCTGGGCCGAGGCCGCGCCCGGCCAGGGCGCCACGTTCCACTTCACCCTTCCCGCCTCCTCGCAGGAGCCGGGCCTTCTGTCCTCACCAGGAAAACAGCAATGAGCGAAATCCGCACCATCCTTCTCGCCGAGGACAGCCCGCACGACGCCGAGATGGCGATCGACGCGCTGCGCGAAGCCAATCTCGCCAACCCGATCGTGCACGTCGAGGACGGCGTCGAGGCGGTCGATTACCTGTTCCGCCGCGGCAAGTTCGCCGACCGCCCCGAAGGCGACCCGGCGGTGCTGCTGCTCGACATCAAGATGCCGCGCATGGACGGGCTGGAAGTGCTCAAGCAGCTGCGCGACCACGAGACGCTCAAGCGCATGCCGGTGGTGATCCTGTCCTCGTCGCGCGAGGAAAGCGACCTGGCGCGCAGCTGGGACCTGGGCGTGAACGCGTACGTGGTCAAGCCGGTCGACGTCGACCAGTTCTTCGACGCGGTGCGCACGCTCGGCAAGTTCTGGGCCGTGCTCAACGAAGTGCCCGAGGAAGAGTGAGCGCGCATGGGGGGAGATGAGGGGAACGACGCGCAGGCCGGACGCCTGCGCGTGCTGATCGTCGACGATTCGCGCGACGATGCCGAGCTGGCCGAGCTGGCCCTGCGCGACGCGGGGCTGGCGGTCGAGACGCGGCGGGTCCACGGGGAGACGGGGCTGGCCGAAGCGCTGGAGGCGTTCGCCCCGCGCGTGGTGCTGTCGGACGTCAATCTGCCCGGGTTTTCGGGCGCCGAGGCGCTGGCGCTCACGCGCCGCCTGCGCCCGGACGTGCCGGTGGTGTTCATGACCGGCTCGGTCTACGGCCTGCCCGGCGAGGTGCTGCCCGAGGGCGATGCGCTGGTCTACAAGGACGAGCTGGAGAAGCTGCCGGCGACGTTGCGCGAGGTGCTCGACGCGCGGGCGCGCGGGGTGGGGTGAGGGGAAAGCCCGTGCCCCCACCCGGCGCGCGAGACGCGCCGACCTCCCCCGCGTGCGGGGGAGGTGATCTGGTACGGCCCGCGCTCCCACCCGGCACGCGGGGCGCGCCGACCTCCCCCGCGATGCGGGGGAGGTGATCTGGGACGGCCCATGCCCCCACCCGGCGCGCGAGGCGCGCCGACCTCCCCCGCGATGCGGGGGAGGTGATGCTCCTTCCCCCGCTTGCGCGGGGGAAGGTTGGGATGGGGGCGCTTTTTCAGCCGGCCTGCAGTTGGGCCTTGCGGATCTGGGCGTCGACGGCGGCGATGGCGGTCATGTTGACCACGCGGCGGGGGGTCGCCGAGGGGGTCAGGATGTGCGCAGGCTTGCTGACGCCCATCAGGATCGGGCCCAGGGCGACGCCGCCGGTCATCACGCGGATCATGTTGTAGGTGATGTTGGCCGCGTCGATGTTCGGGAACACGAACAGGTTCGCGCGGCCCGACAGCGTCGTGCCGGGGAAGATGCGCTTGCGCAGGGCTTCGTCCCAGGCACTGTCGGCCATCATCTCGCCGTCGCATTCGAGCTTGGGCGCACGGCGCGCGAGGATCTCGCGGACTTCGCGCATCTTGCGGGCGCTGGGGTCGTCGTGGCTGCCGAAGTTGGAGTGCGACAGCAGCGCGATGCGGGGCTCGATGCCGAACAGCTTGAGCCGGTAGGCGGCCTGGATCGTGCTCTCGGCGATCTGCTCGGCGGTCGGGTCGGGCTGGACGTGGGTGTCGACGAAGAACCACAGGCCCTGGTCGTTGACCACGCCGGTCATCGCCGAGGTGCTCTGCAGGCCGCGCTCGAGCGGGAACACGCTGCGCACGTAGCCCAGCTTCTTGTGGAAGCGGCCGACGATGCCGGTGATCATCGCGTCGGCCTCGCCGCGGTCGACCATGATCGCGGCGATCAGCGTCGGGCGCGAGCGCAGCAGATTCTTGGCCGAGTCCGGCGTGACGCCGCGGCGCGCGGTCATGGCGTGGTAGTGCTGCCAGTACTCGTTGAAGCGCGGGTCGTCGTTGATGTTGGTCAGCTCGAAATCGCGCCCGGCGACCAGGCGCAGGCCCAGGCGCTGGATGCGCATTTCGATGACCTCGGGGCGGCCGATCAGGATCGGGAACGCCAGGCCTTCGTCGACGATCGTCTGCACGCCGCGCAGCACGATCTCCTCCTCGCCCTCGGCGTAGACCACGCGCTGGCGGTCGCCGCGGGCGCGGTCGTAGACCGGCTTCATGACCAGGCCGGTGCGGTGGATGAACTGGCCGAGCTTCTCGCGGTAGGCGCCCATGTCCTCGATCGGGCGCAGCGCCACGCCCGAGGCCATCGCGGCCTGGGCCACGGCCGGGGCGACGATCGTCAGCAGGCGGGGGTCGAACGGGCGCGGGATGATGTACTCGGGGCCGAAGCTGGGGATCTCCTCGCCGTAGGCGGTGCCCAGGTCGCTGGCCTCTTCCTTGGCGAGCTGCGCAATCGCGTGCACGCAGGCGAGCTTCATCGCCTCGTTGATGCCGGTCGCGCCGACGTCGAGCGCGCCGCGGAAGATGTACGGGAAGCACACCGCGTTGTTGACCTGGTTGGGGTAGTCCGACCGGCCGGTGGCGATGATCGCGTCGGGACGGGCGCGCTTGGCGTCCTCGGGCATGATCTCCGGGTACGGGTTGGCCAGCGCCAGGATCACCGGGCGCGGGGCCATCGTGGCGACCATCTCGGGCTTGAGGATGCCGCCGGCCGACAGGCCGAGGAACACGTCGGCGCCGTCGACGATCTCGGCCAGCGTGCGCGCGGGCGTGTCGCGGGCGTAGCGGGCCTTGGCCTCGTCGAGGTTCTCGCGGCCGGTGTGGATCACGCCGTCGCGGTCGAAGGCGAGGATGTTCTCGGGCTTGAGGCCCAGCGCGACCAGCATGTCCAGGCAGGCGATGCCCGCCGCGCCGGCGCCGGTGGTCGCCAGCTTGACGTCCTCGATGCGCTTGCCGGCCACTTCCAGCGCGTTGACGATCGCGGCGCCGACGATGATCGCGGTGCCGTGCTGGTCGTCGTGGAACACCGGGATCTTCAGCCGCTCGCGCAGCTTGCGCTCGACGATGAAGCACTCCGGCGCCTTGATGTCCTCGAGGTTGATGCCGCCGAAGGTCGGCTCGAGGCTGGCGATGATCTCCACCAGCTTGTCGGGGTCGCGCTCGTCGACCTCGATGTCGAACACGTCGACGCCGGCGAACTTCTTGAACAGCACGCCCTTGCCTTCCATGACCGGCTTGCCGGCCAGCGCGCCGATGTCGCCCAGGCCCAGCACCGCGGTGCCGTTGCTGATCACCGCGACCAGGTTGCCGCGCGCGGTCAGCTCGCTGGCGGCGTTGGGATCCTTGACGATCTCCTCGCAGGCATAGGCCACGCCGGGCGAGTACGCCAGGGCGAGATCGCGCTGGGTCAGCATCGGCTTGGTCGCGCTGACGGTGATCTTGCCGGGCGGCGACAGGCGGTGGTAGTCGAGGGCGGCCTGGCGGAAATCGTCGTTGGACATCAGATTGGTCTTGGCGGAAGGAAGCGGGGGGAGGCTCGGGATTCTACCCCCGCGCCCGCATCGGGACCGGACGCGGGCGGATGGTGCGCGGTCAGTCGGCCGCCAGCACCGCGCGATCGCCGGGGCCGGCGGCAGGATCGGGGGCCGCGGCGAGCGGGCGCGGCGCGCCGTCGAGCGCGGCGGCGAGGGCGTCGCGGTCGAGCGCGTTCTCCCAGCGCGCGACGACGACCGTGGCCACGGCGTTGCCGATGAAGTTGGTCAGCGAGCGGCACTCGCTCATGAAGCGGTCGATGCCCAGGATCAGCGCCATGCCGGCCACCGGCACGGTCGGCACCACCGACAGCGTCGCGGCCAGCGTGATGAAGCCCGCGCCGGTCACGCCGGCCGCGCCCTTGGAGCTGAGCATCGCGACCAGCAGCAGCGTGACCTGCTGCCACAGGGTCAGCTCGGTGTTCGTGGCCTGGGCGATGAACAGCGCGGCCAGCGTCATGTACAGGTTGGTGCCGTCGAGGTTGAACGAATAGCCGGTCGGCACGACCAGGCCGACGACCGACTTCTGGCAGCCGGCCTTCTCCATCTTCTCCATCAGCGAGGGCAGCGCCGATTCCGACGACGAGGTGCCCAGCACCAGCAGCAGTTCGGCCTTGAGGTAGCGGATCAGCTTGAGCACCGAGAAGCCGCAGGCCCGCGCCACCGCGCCCAGGATCACCAGCACGAACAGCAGCGAGCTGACGTAGAACGTGCCCACCAGCCAGGCCAGGTTGACCAGCGATTCGAGGCCGTACTTGCCGATGGTGAAGGCGATCGCGCCGAACGCGCCGATCGGCGCGGCCTTCATCAGGATGTGCACCAGCTTGAACACCGGCGTGGTCAGCGCCTCGAGGAAGGCCAGCACCGGGCGGCCCTTCTCGCCGGTCAGCGCCAGCGCGATGCCGAACAGCACGGCGATGAACAGCACCTGCAGGATGTTGCCGTCGACGAACGCGCCGACCAGCGTGCCGGGAATGATGTCGAGCAGAAAGCCGGTCAGCGTGAGCTCGTGCGACTTCTGCACGTAACCCTCGACCGCGGCGGTGTCGAGCGAGGCCGGGTCGATGTTCATGCCCACGCCCGGCTGCACGACGTGCGCCACGACCATGCCGACCACCAGCGCCAGCGTCGAGAAGAACAGGAAGTAGGCCATCGACTTGGCGAACACCCGGCCGACCGTGCGCAGCTGAGTCATGCCGGCGATGCCGGTGACGATGGTCAGGAAGATCACCGGAGCGATGATCATCTTGACCAGCTTGATGAACGCGTCGCCCAGCGGCTTAAGCTGCTCGGCGAACGCGGGCGAGTAGTGCCCCAGCAGCGCGCCCAGCGCGATCGCGAACAGGACCTGGACGTAGAGCTGGCGGTACCAGGGCAGCCGCGGGGCGGCCGGGACGGTGGCGGGGATGGGGTGCATGGGGGCGGTCCGGATTGGCGCGTCCGTCGACATGCGGGCGCTCGGCGGCGTTGTACGCCCGTGCGCGGCGTCCGCCGATAGCGCATTGGTGTTATGCGCGGCAAGCCACCGACCCGCCTAATGCTTAGGCACTAGAATCCGTGCATCCGCGGGCCGCGGTGCCTAGACTGCCCCACCGCGCGACGGGCCCCCGCCCGCCGCGCCGACGTCGAACGAGGAATTCCCATGCGCCCCACCCTGCCGCTCCTGCTGGCGCTCAGCGCCTGCACGTCGTCCGCCTTCGCCCGCGACTTCGACGACTGGCCGACCACCTACACCTTCGCCGACGGCACCACCCTGTCGGCGACGGGCAACTTCGCCTGGGACACGGTGGACTTCAGCGGCGATCCGCGCCTGGTCGACGACGACGGCATGCGCCGCCGCGAGTTCGGCGCGACCGCGAAGAAAGCCGGCGTCTGGGACGCGATGGTCTATTTCGACTTCGAGTCCAAGGCCTGGCTGGACGTGTTCGTGCGCTTCGAGAGCAAGGCGTTCCTCGGCCGCGACCTGGGCAAGCTGCGCGTGGGCTACATCAAGGTGCCGGTCGGCCTGGAGGGCGTGACCAGCTCGCGCGCGGGCACGTTCATGGAACTGGCCGCGCCGATCCAGGCGATCTACCAGGGCCGGCGCACCGGCGTGGAATGGACCTACGAGCAGCCGGCCGCGCTGTTCCAGCTCGGCGGCTACGCCGGCCAGGACCTGCAGGGCGACAACCACGGCCAGACGCTGGCCGGGCGCGCGGTGTGGACGCCGCGCAAGGCGGCCGGCGACGTGCTGCACCTGGGCCTGGCGGCCTCGCGCGAGAACCCCGAGGCCTGGACCGACGGCCGCGGCGACCGCTTCGACCCGACCGCGCGTCTGCGCGCGCGGCCCGGCGCGGGGCTGACGCCGGTGCGCCTGGTGGATTCGGGCGACCTGGCGCCGGTCGACCACATCCGCCGCACCGGGCTGGAGGGCATCTGGATCCGCGGGCCGGTCTCGCTGCAGGGCGAACTGCTGCGCGCCGACATCGCCCGCGACGGCGGCCTGCCCGACTACAGCGCCGATGGCGGCTACCTGGCCGGCAGCTGGCTGCTGACCGGCGAGAGCCGGCCGTACTCGGCCGGCAACGTCGCCAACCCCAAGCCGGCCAACGGCTACGGCGCGGTCGAGCTGGCGGCGCGCTACAGCACGCTCGACCTCGACGACGGCCTGGTCGGCGGCGGCCGCCAGCACGACTGGACCTTCGGCGCCAACTGGTACCTGACCTCGCACTTCAAGCTGCAGGCCAACTACGTGCGCGCCAACGCCACCCGCGGCGGCGTGACGACCTCGCCCGAGGCGGTCGAGTTCCGCGCCCAGGTCCAGTTCTGATCTGAGCCACCGGCCCTCGCCTGCAGGCGGGCGTGGGCGAAACGGGGCGCGCGTCGCATCGGCGCGTCGCCCCCGCCGCTAGACTCGCCCGGATGCGATCTCCCCAACGCGCCCGCCGCCTGCTCTCGACCGCGATCGCGATCGGAGGGCTGGTGGCGATGGCGGTGCTCGGCTACCGGCTCGGCGGCGACGACGCGCTGCGGCACCAGACCGCCCAGGCGACCCAGCAGTTGCAGCTGCATGCGCAGACGCTCGACCAGCGCATCGAGCGCTACCGGGCGCTGCCGCAGGTGCTGGCGCTCGACCCGGACCTGCGCGCGAGCGTGGCCGCACCGGTGGACGCGGCGACCCAGCGCCGGCTCAACCAGCGGCTGGAGGAGGCCAACCGCACCGCGCAGGCCTCGACGCTGACGCTGATCGACACACGCGGCATCGCGATCGCGGCCAGCAACTGGCGCACCTTCGGCACCAACGTCGGCCAGCACTACGGCTTCCGGCCCTACGTGCAGCAGGCCCTGCGCGAGGGCAGCGGGCGCTTCTACGGCATCGGCGTGACCACCGGCGTGCCGGGCTACTACCTGTCGGAGGCGCTGCGCGACGATGCCGGCCGCCCGGTCGGCGTGATCGCGATCAAGCTCGAGCTCTCGCCGCAGGAGGAACGCTGGCCGCGCGACACCGACGTGGTCATGGCCAGCGACCGGCACGGCGTGGTGTTCCTCGCCAGCCGGCCCGAATGGCGCTACCGGCTGCTGGGGCCGCTGAGCGAAACCGCGCGTGCCGAGCTGCAGGCCACGCGGCAGTACGGCGAGCAGCGGCTGCGTCCCTACGCGGGCGAGACCGCGCCCGACGCGCTGGCGCGCATCGGCAACCCCGCGATGCCGGGACGCTGGCTGTGGCTGCGCGCGCCGGTGGCCGACACCGACTGGACGCTGCACCTGCTGCAGGACGCCTCGCCGGTCGAGGCGGCGGCCTGGCAGTGGGCCGGCATCGCCGGCGTGTCGTGGATCGCACTGGTGTTCGTGGTGCTGTTCTCGCAGCAGCGGTTGCGCCTGGGCGCGCTGCGCCGGCGCAGCCGCAGCGAACTCGAGACGCTGGTGCGCCAGCACGCCGAGGAGCTGCGCACCGCCAAGGACGGGCTGGTCGCCGCGGCGCAGGAGGCCGATACCGGGCTGAGCCGACGCCTGGCGCACCTGCCGCAGGGCGTGGTGATCATCGATGCGAACCTGCACATCGTGGCGTGGAACGCGCGCTACATCGAGCTGTTCCGCTTCCCGCCCGACCTGGTGCGCGTGGGCACGCCGATCGAGGACGTGTTCCGCTACAACGCGCGCCGCGGGCTGCTGGGGCCGGGGCCGGTCGAGGACGCGATCCAGCGCCGGCTCGACCACCTGCGCAGCGGCAAGCCGCACGCGCGCGAGAGCGAGAAGAGCGACGGCACGGTGCTGGAGATCCGCGGCAACCCGCTGCCCGACGGCGGTTTCGTGACCAGCTACGCCGACATCACCGCCTACAAGAACACCGCGCGCGAGCTGCGCACGCTGGCCGACGCGCTCGAGCAGCGCATCGCCGAGCGCACCGCCGACCTGGAGCAGGCGCGCCGCGAGGCCGAGGCCGCCAACCGGCACAAGGGCCGCTTCGCCGCGGCCGCGGTGCACGACCTGCTGCAACCGCTCAACGCGGCGCGGATGTTCGTCTCGGCGCTGCGCGCGCGGTTGCCCGGCGAGGAGGCGCGCGGGATCGTCGACAGCATTGAGAGTGCGCTGTCGGCCCAGGACGGCATCCTGACCAGCCTGCTCGACGTCTCGCGGCTCGAGTCGGGCACGCTGCAGGCCGACGTGCGCGACGTGCCGCTGGGGCCGGTGCTCGAGGCGCTGGCGCGCGAGGCCGGGGTGCTGGCGCAGGCGCGCGGGCTGCGCTTCGACGCGGTGCCCACGCGTGCGTGGGTGCGCAGCGACCCGGTGCTGTTGCGCCGCGTGGTGCAGAACTTCCTGTCCAACGCGGTGCGCTACACCGCGCAGGGCCGCATCCTGCTCGGCTGCCGCCGCGACGGCGCGTTGCTGCGCATCGAGGTGCACGACACCGGGCCGGGCATCCCGCCCAACCGCCAGCGCGAGATCTTCGAGGAGTTCCGCCGGCTCGACGACGGCGGCGGCAACGGCGACGACCGCGGCGTCGGGCTGGGACTGTCGATCGTCGAGCGTATCGCGCGGCTGCTCGGCCACCGCATCGGGCTGCGCTCGCGGCCGGGCGTGGGCAGCGTGTTCTCGGTCGCGGTGCCGCTGGCGGTGCCCGGCGACGCGGCGCCGGCGCCCGAGGCCGACGCCGTCGACACCGACGACGCGCCGCTGCGCGGACGCCGGGTGTGGTGCATCGACGACGATCCGCACGTGTGCGCGGCGACGCGCCTGCTGCTGCGGCGCTGGGACTGCGAGGTGGCGCTGGCCGACGGCCCGGAGGCGGCGCTGGCCGCGGCCGCGCCGGGCCAGGCGCCCGAGCTGGTGCTGCTGGACGTGCGCATGGGCGCGCACGACGGCCCGACGCTGTTCGCCACGCTGTGCGAACGCTGGCAGGCGGCGCCGCTGGTGCTCCTGGTCACCGCCGAGGCCGACCCGGACCTGCGTGCCCGCGCCCGCGACGCCGGCTGGGGCTTCCTGGCCAAGCCGGTGCGGCCGCCGGCGCTGCGCGCGGCGATGACCCAGCTGCTGCTGCGCGGCGGCTGAGGACGCGCGGCACATCGACAGGGAGAGGCCGCCGCCCGGGGGCGATGCAGCACTGCGGACACCGTCCGGATACGTCGTGCGTGGAGACGCCCGACGGATCGAAAGCGCTGCCGCTGGCGGGCGGCGACGCGACACCATCCGCCGTGTGGCGCAGGCGCCGCACGACACCGCTCGCTCCACGTGAACGTGGCGCAGGGTCAGTCGCGAACGGCGCGCTCGGTCACCACGCCATTCTCGTAGACCACAAGCGCGTTCGGCGCCGTCCCGCCGCCGGTTTCGAACTCGAAACGCAGATCGCGTTCCTTCGCGAAGAATCGATGGGTCGATTCGGGATAGAGCATCACGACGAACTCGCCCGCAGTCAGCCTGAGGTGATCGCCATCGACCGCGACCACAATCCTGCCGATGCGAGCGGCGTGGTATCGACCGGCGCAGGCAGCGAGTGCCGCGGCGGACAACCGGATCGGCTGCGGCGGCGTATACGGCACCGGACCATGCGCGTAACTCAGGATGCGATGCATCCGCCAGCGACCTTCGTGCAACTGCCAAAGCGTGGTGAATTCCGCTTGCCCGTCCAGCTGCTCCGGTGCGTCGCCGATGCGCACGTGGAAACGATGCCGCGCGGACAGAATCGCGTAGCCGTCGGCCAGCGGATGAAACGCAGTAGTGTGGTCGATGACCTCGCGCCGCAACCGCATGTCGGGCGTCGCGCACGGGCCTTCACGCAGGGAATCGACGACGTCGGCGCGCGAGGTCGTGCGCCCGGTTCTGTCGTGATAGAACTCGACGTCTTCGGTCAGAAGCGCGCTGATCGCCGCCATGTCGCAGGCGTTGTACGCGGTCCAGAACGCGTCGTCCGCGGCCCGCACCGCACGTTCGGCATCCGGTGTCCGTGCGGCTGCCGCGGCACTCGCGATCAGCAGGACACATATAGCGGCGCAACAGGCGAGGTCCATCGGGCAGGCTCGGATCGGGCATGGGCCTGAACGTAATAGCGCCGCGCGCGGAAAGCCTGCGCCGAAAGACACCCTGCCCAATGGCCTGACAGACGCGCGCCGGCTACACCTCGTCTTCGCGCTCCAGCGCCTTGACCAGCACCGCGGCCTGGGTGCGGCTGTGGCATTCGAGCTTCTTGAGGATCGCGGTGACGTGCACCTTGACGGTGTTCTCGGCCAGGCCGAGCTGGTGGGCGATCTGCTTGTTGAGCAGGCCGTCGGCCAGGCACAGCAACACTCGCACCTGCTGCGGCGTGAGCTGGGCCAGGCGGCTGGCCAGGTGCGCATCGGCCTCCGAGCGTTCGGCGGTCAGGGGCGGGAACCAGCTGCCGCCGTCGAGCACGGCCGCGACCGCCTGGGCGATCGACTCGGCCGGCGCCGACTTGGAGATGAAGCCGGCGGCGCCGAACTGCTGCACGCGGCGCACGGTGCGCGGGTGGTCGTTGGACGAGATCACCAGCACCGGCAGCTCGGGCCGCTCGCCGCGCAGCCAGACCAGCGTCGACAGGCCGCGGGCGCCGGGCATCGCGAGGTCGAGCAGCACCAGTTCGATGTCGGGATGGGCCTGCAGCGCGGCCTCCACGGCCGAGGCGCTCGCGGCCTCGACCACGCGCAGCGCGCCCAGGCCGTCGCGCAGCGCGTGCAGGACCGCAGCGCGCAGCAGCGGGTGGTCGTCGGCGACCAGGATCGTCGGGGGGGCCATGTCCATGGCGACAGTCTGGCACGGGGCGGCCATCACCGATTCGCAGGCACAATGGCCGATCGGGAAGACTGGATGCCGGAGTCGCCATCGACGTGCACAACGACGCGCACAATGCCCGGCCGTCCACTGCTGGCCGGCGCCGCGTCCGCACCGGCGCGCGACGACGCTGGGCTCTGGTCGCGCTCGCGGCGCTGCTCGGGCTGCTGGCGCAGGCACCGGCCGGCACGCAGGTGCCCGCCGACGCCGCGGCCGCGTCGAGCCTGGAGGTCTACGGCCTCGACGAGGGCCTGTCGCAGCTGACCGTCACGTCGATGAGCGGCGACGACCAGGGGTTCCTGTGGGTGGGCACGCAGGACGGGCTCAACCGCTTCGATGGCCACCGCTTCCGCACCTATCGCGCCTCGGGCGTGCCCGGCGAGCCGGGCCTGGCGAGCAGCGGCATCGACAGCCTGGCGTTCGAGGCCGCCGAGACGCGGATGTGGCTGGGCACCAACGACGCCGGGCTGGAGGTCGTGCACCTGCCGACCTGGACGCGGCGACGGCTGGGCGTCGACGACGGCCTGTCGCACACGCGGGTCACCGAGATCCTGCTCGACCCTGCCGGCGGCGCGTGGCTGGGCACCGAAGGCGGGCTGGACCATGTCGACGCGGCGGTCGCGCGCGTCCAGCGACTGGGCGCGACCGGCGAGATCGTCGGGCTGGTCTGGGCGGCGGGCCGGGCGCAGCCGGTCGCACTGGATGCCGACTGCGGGCTGTGGGCGATCGGCACCGACGGGCTCGAGGCGCTGCCCGCGCCGCCCGGCGCACGCCGGTGCCTGGCCCTGCAATCGGGTCGCGAGGGGCTGTGGGTCGCCTCGGACGCGGGCCTGCACCGGCTCGACATGCGCGGCACGCCGGTGCGCCACTGGCCGATGGCCGCGCTGGGCGGCGGCACGGCGCGGCCCACGGCGATGATCCGGCTCGACGACGGCCGGTTGCTGGTGGGCTTCGCCGACGGCGGCGTCGTGCAGCTCGCGCCGGGCAGCGACCGGCCGCAACGGCTGCGCTTCGACCAGCCGCCGCGCAGTGCGATCACCCGCTTCCACCAGGGCCAGTCGGGCGCGTGGTGGATCGGCACCTACACCTCGGGCCTGTACCGGGCACGGCCGCTGTCGTCGGTGATCCGCTACGACGGCGCCGGCCTGGGCGAGATGCGCGACTGGTCGAGCCCGAGCATCCGCGCGATCCGGCGCGACGGCGCGCGGATGCTGATCGGTTCCGACGGCGGCCTGCACCTGCGCGACGGACAGGGCCCGTGGCGGGCGGTACCGGCACTGGCGACCGCCTCGGTGCGCGCGCTCGAGCCCGACGGCACCGGCGGCTGGTGGGTCGGCACGCTGTCGGGGCTGCACCGGCTGCATCGCGACGGCGGCCTCGAACCGGTCGAGGGCCTGCGCGACCCGCGCATCGACGCGCTGCTGCGCGCCGGCGACACGCTGTGGGTGGGCACCCGCAGCGGGCTGGTCCGCCTCGAGCGCGGACGCGCGGTGGCCGACCCGCGGCTGGCGGCGATCGACGGCAGCGTGGTCACCAGCCTCTACCGCGACGTCGACGGCAGCCTGCTGGTGGGCACCAACACCCGCGGGCTGTGGCGGCTGCGCGGCGATGCGTTCGCGCAGCTGCAGCCCACCGGCGCCGGCCTGCATCACGCGGTGTGGGCGATCCACGCCGACGCCCACGCGGTGTGGGCGGGGACCTTCGGCGGCGGGCTGTTCCGGATCGACCGCGCGACCGGCGCCTCGACGGTGCTGACCGACCGCGACGGACTGACCAACAACGTCGTCTACCGCATCCTGCCCGACCCGGGCGGGCGCCTGTGGGTGAGCACGAACCTGGGCCTGAGCGTCTACGACCACGACAACGGCATCGTGCAGAACCTCGGCCGCCGCGACGGCCTGCGCAACCAGGAATACAACAGCGGCTCGGCGTTCCAGGACGGCGACGGCCTGCTGTACTTCGGCGGCACGCTGGGGCTGGACGTGATCGCACCGATGCAGCTGCCGCGGCGCAGCGCGCCGGCGCGGCCGGTGCTGACCGGCCTGCAGCTGCTGAGCCGGCGCAACGACGTCGAGGCGCGCCGCGCCGGCGAGACCGACATCGTCTATGCCGAGCGGATCGAGCTCGACGACGAGGACGACGTGTTCACGATCGGCATGACCGCGATCGACTTCCTCGCGCCGGCCGCCGCGCAGCTGCGCTACCGGGTCGAGGGCCTGCACGCGGGCTGGCTGTACCCGCACCAGGCGCGCACCGAGGTCTCGCTCAACCACCTGCCCGCGGGCCGCTACCGGCTGGAGGTGCAGGCGGCCGGCCGCGACGGGACGTTCGGGCCGTCGCGGGTGCTGGAGATGCGCATGCCGCCTCCGCCGTGGCGCCACCCGCTGGCCTACGCCGGCTATGCGCTGCTGGCGGCCTGCGCGCTGGCGCTGTTCGTCTGGCGCGCGCGGCGCGCGGTGCACCACGAGCGCGAGCGCGCCGAACTGCTCGACCGGACCGTCGCCGAGCGCACGGCGCAGCTCGAGCAGGCCAACCGGCAGCTGCAGCTGAGCAACGCCCAGCTCGACGCGGCGACCCGGCTCGACCCGCTGACCCACGTCGCCAACCGGCGCGAGCTACAGGACTGGCTCGCGCGCGAATCCCAGCGCGTCCCGGCGCGGCCAGACCTGGGGGCCACGCACGATGCGCTGTACTTCTTCATGCTCGACATCGATGCGTTCAAGCGCATCAACGACACCCGCGGCCACCAGGCCGGCGACGAGGTGCTGGTGCAGTTTGCGCACCGGCTGCGCGGGCTGTGCCGCGGCGACGACCTGCTGGTGCGCTGGGGCGGCGAGGAGTTCCTGCTGGTCGTGCGCCTGGACCGCACGGAGGCCGCGTCGCGGCTGGCCGAGCGCATCCGCGACGTCGTCGCCGCCGAGCCGGTCGTGCTGGTCCAGGGCCCGCCGCTGCATCTGACGTGCTCGATCGGCTTCGCGCCGTGGCCGTTCTCGCCCGACTGGCCGTCGCTCGGCGACTGGCAGCAGACCAGCGCGCTGGCCGACCGCTGCCTGTACGCCGCCAAGGCCGCCGGGCGCGACGCCTGGGTCGGCCTGGTGCCGACCGCCGCGCCGGACCCCCGCCAACTGCACGCGCTGTTCGCCGGCGCCGACCCCGCGGCACTGGGCGAAAGCGTGCGCTGCCTGCATTCGACGCCCGCGCCGCCGGCATTCGGGCTGTAGCGCCGCGGCGGCCTAGAGCTGGTCGAGCCGGATGCGGTTGGCGAACAGCGAGAACGCCAGCATGCCGGCCAGCCCACCGGCGCGCGCCAGCCACGGCGGCAGCCAGTGCGGCGGCAGCAGCGTGCCGTCGTCGAACAGCGGCGCGAAGCGGTGCGCGTCGTCGAGCGTCATCTTGCCCGCGAACAGCTGCCGGCACAGCGGCAGCCGGCGCTGCGCCAGCGCCTGGCGGAAGAACGTGTGCACGTCGATCAGTCCGCGCAGGTACACCGTGTCCTTGGTGAACGCGTGGCCGCCGCCCAGCGGCACGCCGCGGAACACCCGCTGCGCCGACGCGAAGCTCTCGGCCGGCGCCTGGCCGGCGGCATGGAAGTGGTCGAAGACCTGCAGGAAATCGGCGCCGTCCAGCGCAAGCGCGATCGCCTCGGTGCGCAGGCTGACGCGCTTCATGCGGCCGATGTCGAGGCTGCCGGTGATCTGCTCGGCGAACACCGCCAGTCCCTCCTGCGTGGCGGTGGTGCGCGGGGAGGCCATCGCCAGGCTCGGCAGCACCGGCTGCGCACGGCCGTTGAGCGCGGTGAGCGAATGCACGAACGCCTCGTGCTGCAGCAGTTGGTCGCGGTCGTGCGGCGAATAGCGCGCGTCGGCGCGCAGGCGCAGCCGGTAGGCACCGGCCGCGGCCTTGGCGATCAGTCCGGCATCGAGCTCGACGGCGACCACGCGCGCGCCGAAATACGCGTCCAGGTCGCCCTGCAGTTGCGCCTGCAGCGTGGCCGCGTCGATCGTCGGGTCGTCGGCTTCGCCGAGCAGCGCGGGATCGTAGGCATCGGCGATCTGGAGGAAATGCCGCGCCGCGTCGCACGTGGTCAGCGCCCCGCCCGGCAGCGGCGCGTCCGGGCGGCCGTACAGCGCGATCGCATGCGCGCCGGCCGCGCCGGTGCCCAGCGCCTCGAGCAGGCGCGCGGCGGTGTCCCAGGCCTGCGCCGATTCGACCAGGTAGGCGCCCAGCGGATGCTGCGCATCGGCCGCCGCCGCGACCGCGGCCAGCTCGCGGCGCGCGTCGGTGAAGTCGAGCGCGGGATACGCGACCGCCGGCATCTCCCGGCGCCCGGCCGCGAACGCGGCGAGGAACCGCTGCTGCGTCTTAGGCGCCCAGCTCGCAAGCCCGAGCAACCGGATCCCGCGCGCGGCCGCGACCATGCGCGCATCCAGCGCGGCGTGACGGGTGATCGCATCGGGCATCGGCGGCTCCTGACGGCGGCACGGACCACTGTAGCAACGCGCCGTCCTCGAAGCCCGGGTGCACATACGTTCGCGCGGCGGCGCGCGCCCTCTTCCCAGCCCTCCACCCGTGAATGGCGCAATGTCCGCACGCGGGGGAGAGAGCGCATCGCCGGCGCGTCGGCATCAGGTCGGCATATCCCGCCCCCAGGGGATCAAGACAGTTTCACTTCGCACCTACCATGGCACCCACCTCCCCCGCCTGCGGGGGAGGTCGACGCGCGCAGCGCGTCGGGTGGGGGCACGGGCTTTCCCCATAGCTCCCCTCGCGCCATCGCCCCCACCCCAACCCTCCCCCGCACGCGGGGGAGGGAGCGCGGCACTGCAGCGGTCGGGGGCGTCGCACCGCAGAGCGCGCGCCCTGCACTCAGCGTCGCCCGGGCCGTCGTCCCGCCGAGCGGGCATCGTCCTGGCGGGCAGCCAGGCGGTCGGCGCGGCGGGCCGTGGCGGCGTCGCGCTCGTCGCGCAGCTTGAGGTAGTTGGCCAGCCGCTGCGGGCTCAGCGTACCGGCCTCGACCGCGGCGCGCACGGCGCAGCCGGGCTCGCGTTCGTGCCGGCAGTCGCGGAAGCGGCAGTCGGCGGCCAGTGCCTCGATGTCGGCGAAACCGCCCTCCGACAGGTCCTCCTCGCCGGTCGGCTTGAGTTCGCGCATGCCGGGGGTGTCGATCAGGCAGGCGCCCGCAGGCAGCGGGATCAGTGCGCGGTGGGTGGTGGTGTGGCGGCCGCGGTCGTCGCTGTCGCGGACCGCGCCGGTGCGCATGCGCTCGCGGCCGAGCAATGTGTTGGTCAGCGTCGACTTGCCGGCCCCCGAGCTGCCGACCAGCACCGCGGTCGTGCCCGGTCCGAGCCAGGGATGCAGCGCGGCGACGCTGTCGGGCTCGCGGGCATTCACCGCGAGCACGGCCACGCCCAGCGCGGCGACCTCGGCCAGCGCGGCGCGCGCGGCCTCGGGATCGGCGGTGTCGCGGTCGGCCTTGGTCAGCACGACGACCGGCGTGCCGCCGCCCTGCACCAGCAACAGGTAGCGCTCGATGCGGCGCGGGTTGAAGTCGGCGTCGAGCCCGCAGACCACCAGCACAGTGTCGATGTTGGCGGCGATCAGCTGCTGGCGGTAGTGCTCGCCGGCGGCCGCGCGCTTGATCGCGCTGCGCCGGGGCAGCATCGCGACGATGCGGCGGCCGTCCTCGACCAGTACCCAGTCGCCGACCGCGGCGCGGTGTTCGGGCGCCATCGTGCCCTTGCGGTAGCCGCTGCGGCGCAGCCAATCGGGCAGCGACTCGACCGCCTGTGCCTCGCCCGGCGCGCCGGCGACGAGGTAACCGGAGCGGTGCTGCTCGACCACGCGCATCGGCCGCGCCTGCGGATGGGCGGCCATCGCCTCGGCCCAGGGGCCGGACGGCGCGCCGTCGAACGGCCAGCCGATCGCGCGCAGCGCGGCGTCGGGGGGCGTCAAGCAGGGAGATGCGCGGTCGTCATGGCTGCGATTCTACGGGTGTAGGCGCGCGCTCGTGCGCGATGGCCTGACTGGGAATGCCCCATCGCGCGCGAGCGCGCTCCTACAGGGGATGCGCCACGGGCACGCGGCTTTTCGGCTAGCATCGCGCGACACCCCCAGCGCAGAGCGCCGTCCGATGTCCGCCCCCCTCAAAACCCGCGAACGCCTGTCCGAAGTGCGCTACGAGATCCGCGGCGAACTGGCCCGGCGGGCGCGCGAGCTGGAGGCGCAGGGGCGCACGCTGATCAAGCTCAACATCGGCAACCCCGGCGCATTCGGGTTCCGCGCGCCCGAGCACCTGCAGCGCGCGATCGCCGAGCGCATCCACGACACCGATCCCTACACCCACCAGCAGGGCCTGCCGCTCGCGCGCGAGGCGATCGCCGCGCACCATGTCGCGCGCGGCGGGCACGGCATCTCGCCCGAGCGCGTGTTCGTGGGCAACGGCGTCAGCGAGCTGATCGACATCGCGCTGCGCGCGCTGCTCAACCCCGGCGACGAGGTGCTGGTGCCCTCGCCCGACTACCCGCTGTGGTCGGCCGCGACGATCCTCAACGACGGCCGGCCGGTGTTCTACCAGTGCAAGGCCGAGCACGGCTTCCTGCCCGATCCCGACGCGCCCGAGGCGCTGGTCTCGCCGCGCACGCGCGCGATCGTGCTGATCAACCCGAACAACCCGACCGGCGCGGTGTACCCGCGCGCGCTGCTCGAGCGCATCGTCGCCATCGCGCAGCGCCACGGCCTGCTGCTGCTGTGCGACGAGATCTACGACGGCATCACCTACGACGGCGCGGCGTTCGAGCCGATCGCACCGATCGCGGGCGACGTGCCCTGCGTGTCGTTCGGCGGCCTGTCGAAGGTGCACCGCGCCTGCGGCTGGCGCGTGGGCTGGGCGGTGCTGTCGGGCGACGAGACGCGCAGCCGCGACTTCCGCAACGCGATGGACCTGCTGGGCGCGCTGCGCCTGTGCGCGAACGTGCCGGGCCAGTTCGCGATCGAGGCGGCGCTGACCGGCATCGACACGATCGGCGCGCTGTGCGCGCCCGGCGGCCGGCTGTACGAGGCGCGCCGCGCGGTGGTCGAGGCCTGCACGGCGAGCCGCTACCTGCAGCTGGTCGAGCCGGCCGGGGCGCTGTACGCGTTCCCGGGCATCGCCGCCGAGTACGCGCAGGGCTTCGACGACCACGCGTTCGCGCTGGAGCTGATGGACGCCGAGGGCGTGCTGGTGGTGCCGGGCAACAGCTTCAACGTGCCCTACCGCAACCATTTCCGCGTGACGCTGCTGCCCGAGCCGGCGCAGCTGCGCGAGGTGTTCGCGCGCATCGAGCGCGTGCTCGAACGCCAGATTGCCGACGCGCGCAAGGTCGTGCCGCTGGTGCCGCGCGCGGCCAATGGCTGAGCGGGCGGTGCCGCTGCGCTATCTCGCGCTCGGCGACAGCTACACGATCGGCGAGGGCATCGCGCCCGAGTCGCGCTGGCCGGTCGTGCTGGCCGACGCGCTGCGCGCGGCCGGCGCGGCGATCGATGCCCCGCGCATCGTCGCCACCACGGGCTGGACCACCGACGAGCTCGACGCCGGCATCGATGCCGCGGCGCCCGAGGGGCCGTTCGACCTGGTCAGCCTGCTGATCGGCGTCAACGACCAGTACCGCGGCCGCGCCGTCGACGATTACGTCCCGCGCTTCGAGGCGCTGCTGCGCCGCGCGCTCGGCTTCGCCGGCGACCGTGCCGAACGCGTGTTCGTGCTCGCGATCCCAGACTGGGGCGTCACGCCGTTCGGCGCGCACTCGGGCCGCGACGTCGCCGCGATCGCGCGCACGCTCGACGCGTACAACGCCGCCGCGGCCGCCGTCTGCGCGCGGCACGGCGTGGCGTTCGTCGACATCGCGCCGGTCAGCCGCGCACACGGGCACGCGCCTGCGATGCTTGCCGACGACGGCCTGCATCCCTCGGCCGCGCTGCACGCGCTCTGGGCCCGGCTGGCGCTGCCGGTCGTACGCGGCTTATTGTCGCGGGCATGACCGCGACCGCCTCCGACGCCGCCCCGCTCTCCACCGCCCCGTTCCCGCGCGAGGACGCCCGCGGCATCGCCCGCGCATTCCTGCCGCGGCACCCGCTGGGCAACCGCTACGACTACTACTACACGCTGACCAAGCTGCGCACCGACCCGCTGTACCCAGGCGTGCTGCAGGCGCTGCGGCCGACGGCCGCGCCGGTGCTCGACCTGGGCTGCGGCCTGGGGCTGCTGGCGCACGCGCTGCACGCCGACGGCCAGGCGCTGACCTACGCCGGCGTCGACATCGACGCGGCCAAGATCCGCCGCGGCCGCGAGGTCGCCGCGCGCGCGGGACTGGCCGACGTGCGGCTGGACGTGCTCGACCTCGCCGCCGGCCTGCCCGCCCACCGCGGCAGCGTGGCGATCCTCGACGTGCTGCAGTACCTGACGCACGAACGCCAGCGCGCGCTGCTCGACGAGGCGATCGCGATGCTCGTGCCCGGCGCGCGGCTGGTGATCCGCAGCGGCCTGGCCGACGACTCGACGCGCAGCCGCACCTCGCGCATCACCGACCGGCTCGCCAACCTCGCCGGCTGGATGCAGGAGCGCGCGCGCAGCTACCCGACCGCCGACGGCCTGCGCGCGCAGCTCGAGGGCGCGGGCCTGCAGACGACGCTGCGGCCGCTCTACGGCGACACGCCGTTCAACAACTGGCTGATCGTGGGCAGCCGCGCATGAGCCCGCGCGACGGGTTCGCCGGCGCGCCGATGCTGGCGCTCGACGACCCGGCATGGACGCGCCTGACCTGCGCCCACGGCATCGCCCGCGGCGTGCCGGCGCTGCTCGCGCAGCTCGACGGCGCGACCGAGGAACACGCCCACAGTCCGCCCTGGCAGGGCCTGTGGGCCGCGCTGTGCGACGCGGGGCGCGTGCACCCGGCCTCGTTCGCGGCGGTGCCGCACATCGTCGCCGCGCTGGCCGAGGCGCCCGAGCGCGCGTGCCCCAGCCACTTCGTGCTGCCGGCGAGCGTCGAACTAGCACGCGCGGCGTGCGATGCCGAGATCCCGGAGGCGCTGATCGACGGCTACGTCGCCGCACTCGCGCGACTGCCGCTGCTCGCCGGCCTGGTCGCCGCGCCCGACTGGGACGAGACCCTGTGCGCCGCCGCGCTGGCCGCGACCGCCGCGGCGACCGGCCAGCATGCGCTGGCCGAGCTGCTGCTCGAGGCCGACGACGTGCAGGGCGCGCTGGCCTGGCTGCGCGGCGGCTGAGGCCTTCGGCCGCGGCGGCGGCCCACATCGGCTTCAGCGACCCTTGGCTATAGTCGTCGGCCGTCTCCCGCCGTCCGCCTGCCGATGCCGTCCAGCGCCTCTCGCACCGCCCGCCCGATGCCGCGCACGCTGCGCGGCGCGCTGCTGTCCCTGCTCGCGTTCGCCGCGTCCGGCGTACACGCACAGGCCGACGACGGCTTCCTCGCCGCGATGCAGGCCGCCGAGCGCGGCCAGCCAGTGCCGCCGGCGATGGCCGCGCATCCGGCGGCCGCGTGGCTCGAGCTCGCCGCGCTGCGCCGCAGCCTCGACACGCTGCCGCTGCCCCAGGGCCAGGATTTCCTCGCCCGGCATGCCGGCGAACCGGTGGCCGAGGTGTTCCGCGAAGGCTGGCTGCGCGCGCTGGCCAAGCGCCAGGAATGGGCCGGCGTGCGCGCCGCGTGGTCGACGTCGATCACGAACGTCGCGTTGCGCTGCATCGAGCTCGACGCGCGTGCGCGCACCGACCCGACCGACGCACAGTGGACGCGCGACGTGCAGGCGATCTGGCGCAGCAGCGGCGCATCGCTGCCCGACGAATGCGACGCGCCGCTGCAGACGCTGGCTGCGCGCGGCGGCCTGGACGATGCGCTGCGCTGGGAACGCTTCGACCTCGCGGTCGCCGCGCAGGATGCGACGATGGCGCGCGCGATCGCGCGCGGGCTCTCGGCGGCCGAGCAGGCACTGGCCACCGACTACGCCGCCTACCTGCAGGCGCCGCACGCGCGCGCGACCGGCTGGCCGAAGACCGCGCGCAGCCGCCTGGTCGCCTCGCACGGCCTGGCGCGCCTGGCCAAGGACGACCCGCTCGGCGCCGAGGCCCAGTTGCCGGCGGTCGCGACCGCGCTGGGCTTCACCGAGGACGACAACGGCCGCGTGCTCTACCAGGCCGCGCTGTGGACCGTGGCCTCATATCTGCCGGACTCGGCGCGACTGCTGGCGCGGGTGCCGGCCTCGGCCTACGACGAGCGCCTGCACGAGTGGCGCGCGCGCGAGGCGATGGCGCGCCGCGACTGGCCGGCGGCGCTGGCGGCGATCCGCGCGATGGGCGCGGCGCAGCGCGCGCAGTCGCGCTGGACCTACTTCGAGGCGCGGCTCGCGGCGCTGACCGGCGATGCCGCGACCGCCGAGCGGCTGTACCGCGACGCGGCGACGAAATCCGACTTCCACGGCTTCCTCGCCGCCGACCGCCTCGACCAGCCCTACGCGCTGTGCCCCTGGGAGTTCGCGCCGTCGAACGAGGCCCGGACCCGCGTGGCGACCGACCCGGGCATCGTGCGGGCGATGGCGCTGTACCGGATCGAGCGGCCGGGCTGGGCGACGCGCGAATGGACCGCCGCGCTCGCGCGCTTCGACGACGAGCAGCGGCGCATCGCGGTGCTCGTCGCGCAGGAGAACGGCTGGTACGACCGCGCGGTGTTCGGGCTCGGCCGGCAGCCCGACGAGACGCGGCTCTACGCGCTGCGCTTCCCGCTGACCCAGCAGGCGCTGATCGAACGCGAGGCCAAGCGGCACGGCCTCGACCCGGCCTGGGTCGCGGCCGAGATCCGCGCCGAGAGCACGTTCAATCCGCGCGCGCGCTCGCCCGCCGACGCCCGCGGGCTGATGCAGGTGCTGCCCTCGACCGGCGCGGCGGTCGCGCGCCGGCTGGGCCGCGCCTGGGGCGGCGCCGAGAGCCTCTACGACCCCGAGACCAATGTCGCGCTGGGTACCGCGTACCTGCGCGAGAAGAAGGACATGTACGGCAAGCCGTACGTCGCGATCGCGGCCTACAACGCCGGCCCCACGCCGACCTCGCGCTGGCTGTCGCAGCGTCCGGACATGGACCCGGATTTCTGGATCGAGACGATCAGCTACCGCGAGACGCGCGAGTACGTCGCGCGCGTGCTCGCCTTCAGCGTGCTCTACGACTGGCGCATGTACGGCCGCGCCGCGAAGCTCGACACGCGCCTGCGCGGCGGCGGCGACGCCCGGCGCACGCCGTTCGCCTGCCCGGCGCCGTGAGCGCGATGGAGATCTACCTGGTCGGCGGCGCGGTGCGCGATGCGCTGCTCGGCCAGCCGGCGGGCGACCGCGACTTCGTCGTCGTCGGCCAGACCCAGGCCGCGATGGAGGCCGCGGGCTTCCGCGCGATCGGCCGCGACTTTCCGGTGTTCCTGCATCCGCGCACCGGCGAGGAACACGCGCTGGCGCGCACCGAACGCAAGAGCGGGCGCGGCCATCGCGGCTTCGTCGTCGACGCCGATCCGTCGGTGACGCTCGAGCAGGACCTCGAGCGCCGCGACTTCACGATCAACGCGATCGCGCAGGCGCCCGACGGCACGCTGGTCGATCCCTACGGCGGCGCGCGCGACATCGAGGCGCGCGTGCTGCGCCACGTCGGCCCCGCGTTCGCCGAGGACCCCCTGCGCGTGCTGCGCGCCGCGCGCTTCATGGCCCGCTTCGCGCCGCTGGGCTTCACGGTCGCCGACGAGACGATGGCGCTGATGCGCGCGATGGTCGACGCCGGCGAACTCGCCGCGCTCACCCCCGAGCGCGTGTGGCAGGAACTGCGCCGCGCACTGGCGTCGGCGCGGCCGTCGGCGTTCGTGCGCACGCTGCGCGACTGCGGCGCGCTCGCGGTCGTGCTGCCCGAGGTCGACGCGCTCTACGGCGTGCCGCAGCGCGCCGAGTACCACCCCGAGGTCGACACCGGCGCGCACGTCGAGCTGGTCGTCGACATGGCCGCGCGGCTGGCGCCCGGCGACGACGCGATCGGCTTCGCCGCGCTGACCCACGACCTGGGCAAGGCGCTGACGCCCGCGCACCGGCTGCCGCGCCATATCGGCCACGAGCACGCGGGCATGCGCCCGCTCGAGGCGCTGTGCGCCCGGCTCAAGGTGCCGGCCGCGCATCGCGAGCTGGCGATCGTCGCGTGCCGGGAACACCTCAACGTGCACCGCATCGCCGAGCTGCGCGATGCCACGCTCTACGACCTCATCGCCCGCTGCGACGGTTTCCGCCGGCCCGAGCGCATCGCCCAGCTCTCGCTGGTGTGCGAGGCCGACAAGCGCGGTCGGCTGGGCAGCGCCGACGCCGACTATCCGCAAGGCGCGCAGCTGCGCCGCGCGCACGACGCCGCCTGCGCGATCAACGCCCGCGACCTCGCGGCGGACGGCCTCGCCGGCCCGGCGATCGGCGAGGCCCTGCGCCGCGCCCGGATCGCGGCGATCGCCGCGGCACGCTCGAACCAAGATCGGCCGGAAACGCGACAACCGCGACTGGCTTGAGGTAGCTTCGACCGGCATGGTCCGTCGTGCCGCGGGTGTTGAGCACTTAGGGCATCACGAGGCCTGGAACGCGCCTGCGCGTTCGAACGCGTTTCCCCCGACCACGGCCGGCAGCGCCGGCGAAGGAGAACACGTTTGTCCGCTCCAAGCCCATTGCCGCCGATGCTGCGAGGCCTCCGGCTCTCCTGGCTGTTCGCCGGCGCGGTCGGCGCATCGGAACCGGCGCCGGGCCACGCCTGCGCGGCGGTGGTCGAAGCGGCGGCTCGGCTGGCCTGCTACGACACCGCGTTTCCCGTGACGCCCGCCGTCCGCCAGGCGGCCGCGGCGCGCCCCCTGCGCGAGTTCGGCCTGCGCACGACGGATCGGAACGGGTTCGTCGACGCGACGATCGACCGGGTCGAGGCCACAATCACGGCGATCGAACACGGTAGCCGCCGGGAACGCGTCCTCGTGCTGGACAACGGGCAGGCATGGCGCCGATCCAACGATGCGGACCGGGGACACGTCGCGGTGGGCGACCGGGTCGAGATCCGTCGCGGCCCGCTGGGCAACCACATCCTGCGTACCCCGGCCCGCGTGCCCGTTCCCGTCGCCCGGGTCCGCTGACCCTCGCGCCCGGACCAGACCATGCGATGACGACATCTCCACGATTCGCGGCGCTGACGTACGAACAGGCCGCCCGGTTCCGTGAGGCGCTGCAGGCGCTGTCGGCACGACGTCTCGACGAGGCGCTGGCCATCGCACATCGTCTGGCGCGCGACGCCCCTGACGCGCCCGACGCCCATCAGGTGCTGGCGATGTGCCTGGCCGAATCGCAGCGGCCGTCCGAGGCCGAAGCGGCGTTCGCCCGGGCACTCGCTCTGGCGCCGACCAGCGTCCCGGTCCTGCGCAATGTCGCCACGTATCTACGGCGCAGCGACCGCAGCGCAGAAGCCGTCGCGTATCTGCGCCGCGCCGTCGCTTGCGCGCCCAGCGACTTCCAGGCCTGGCTGCAGCTGGGAACGGCCGAGATGTCGCTGGATCGGCACGAGGCCGCCATCGCCGCCCTGACGCACGCGACGCGGCTGCAGCCTGGCTCCGCACCCGCCTGGCACGCCCTTGGCAATGCATGCCGGGCCCAGTGGCGTCATGACGAGGCAGCGGCCGCATATCGCGCAGCGATCGATGCCCAACCCGACTACGCACCGGCATGGCGCTCGCTCGGTGCGGTCCTGCGGCTTTCCGGACGCGCGGACGAAGCGGTCGCCTGCTTCCAGCACGCAGCGCGCGAACCCGGCACCGGACCGTCCCTAATCGATGCGCTGAGTGGCGCGCTGCTCGACGCCGGGCGAACAGACGATGCACTACGCAACGCGCGCGACCTGGTGCGCACGCACCCGACCTATGTTCCCGGCCAGTCGACCTTCGCCCATCTGCTCTGGGAGTACGGCGCACGACTGGCATCCGTGCCCGACCCGATCGCGGCCTTTTCAGATGCAGCCGGTGCGCGACGCGACGACCGGGACATGCAGATCGCCTACCTGCGGTTCCTCCTCCAGGCCGGCCAAGGCGAGGCCGCGATCGACTGGATCGGGCGCCTGGGCGGACCACTCGCCCACGACCCCGCGATCGACTGGCTGCATGCCGATGCATCGGCGCTGCTCGGGCGACACGACGACGCGCAGGCGCACTACGAGCGCGCGTATGCCGGCATCGGGGACCGCGTCCCCGCCTTCCTCAACGCCTATGCCAGGCACCGGCTGCGCACCGGCCAATGGCGTGGCGCCGTTGACCTGGCGCAGCGCGCGATCGCCGCGGCCCCGTACGACCAGGACGCCTGGAGCAACCTGGGCACCGCCTGGCGCCTGCTGGGCGATGCGCGGGAAGCGTGGCTGTTCGACTATGAGCGGATGGTCGGCTGCCTGGACATCGACCCGCCCGACGGCCATACGGACATCGGCGTATTCCTGGCCGAACTGGCTGCGGAACTCGAGCCACTGCACCAGGCGAGCCACGCACCCGTCAATCAGAGCCTGCGCGAGGGAACGCAGACCCCCGGCAACCTGTTCGGCCGGCGGTTGCCCGCCATCGCGGCGCTGCAGCGTCGGCTGCTGACGGCGATCGAGCAATGGCTTTCGACGTTGCCGGAGGATCCGACGCATCCGTTCCTGTCGCGCAGGCGTCGCAGCATTGCGTTCGAGGGCTCGTGGTCGGTCCGTCTGCGACAAGGCGGGCAACACCGCAACCACATCCATTCGCGCGGCTGGATGAGTTCGGCGTTCTACGTTCAAGTGCCGCCTGCGCCGGAACGCGCGCACGGTGAAGACGGCGAGTCGCCGGGCTGCCTGCGATTGGGCCAGCCACTGGAAACACTCGGGCTCGATCTGCCGCCGCGCAGGGTCGTGCGTCCCGAGCCAGGCCGGCTCGTCGTATTTCCGTCGTGCATGTGGCACGGCACCGCGCCCTTCGATGGCGAGACGCCGCGTATGACGATCGCCTTCGACATGCTGCCTCGGCAGTGAATGTCGAGATCCGGCAAGCGGCGCGGCAAGACCGGCGGGGCGCACGCCCCGCCGGCCTCCCGACCGCACCTGCGATCGATCAGAAGCGGATGTTCACGCTGCCGAAGACGTAGCGCCCGGCCTGGTCGTAGCCACCGAGCGCATTGGCGTTGAGCGCCAGCGAACTGCCGACCAGCGGCGGCTCCTTGTCGGCGATGTTGTTCACGCCCAGATTGAACGTGGTGTAGTCGCCGACCTGAATCGAGCCGGACAGGTCGAGGTAGTTGTAGGACCCGATTCCACCGGTGCGCGCAACGATCGCATCGGCCGTGCCCGTCGCACCATTGGCCAGCACGTAGTCCAGGCCGCCGATGTGCCGCCAGCGCAGGCCGACCGTGTAGCGGTCGAAGACGTAGCGTGCATTGGCGATGTGGCGCCAGTCGGGTGCAGCGGCTGCGTTCCGGCACTGCGGGTTGATCACGCCGGTGCAATCGTAGGTGGCGGCATCATTGACGCCCGGCAGTGGCGAGATCTCGCGATCGAGCGCATAGCTGCCGTTGATCGAGGTCAGCAGGCGCCCGGGACCGAGATCGAAGCTGTAGGCGGCCGACAGGTCGATGCCGCTGAAGCTGCGCTCGCCGAAGTTGTCGGTCAGGTTCTCCACGTAGGCGTCGTCGGTCAGCCACAGCGTGCCCGTGACCGGGTTGCGGTTGACCTTGTCGCAGAGGAACGGGTCGCCAGACAGGCCACACTGCTCCAGGATGGTGACCGCCCCGATCGACGAGATCGTGTCCTCGATCTCGATCTTCCAGTAGTCGAGCGAGACCTCCAGGCCGCGGACGGGGGTCAGCGAGAAGCCCACCGTCCAGGTCTCGGCGGTCTCGGGCTCCAGCGCAAGATTGCCACCGGTGAGCTGGTTGTACTGGTCGGCAGGGTTGGCGCTGATATTGCCGTACAGCGCGTCCGGCACGCCGGTATTGGCACACTGGGCGGCCGAGAAGCGCGGCGAGACGCCCGCACAGGGGTCGCTGCCGCCCCACAGCGCGAGTGCGGATTCCGAGTACAGGTCGAAGATGCCCGGCTCGCGGATCGCACGGTTGAATCCACCGCGGAGATGGAAGCGATTGTCCGCGAAGCTGGAGGTGAAACCGGCCTTCCAGGTGTTCGCGCCGCCGGACTGGTCGTAGTCGGAATAGCGGAAGCCCAGGTCGAGCGACAGGTCGTCGAGCACGCCGACATTGGAGACCAGCGGCACCGCGCCTTCCAGGAACAGTTCGGCGACCTTGATTTCCCCTTCGATCGGCAACGTCGGACCGCCGACACCGGTGAAGTTGCCCAGCGCGGTATTGGTGTCCACGCGACGCTCGTAGGTCTCCCGGCGCCATTCGTAGCCCGCGACCAGACCGATGGTCTGCCCGTTGGCCCAGGGCAGGCCCACGCCCAGGTCGCCGCTGACGAATCCATTGACCACGTGGGAGTCGGTGTTGATATGCCGCACGCCGACGCCGCCGAGTACGCTCGCCGCCTCCACGCTCACCCCGCCCGGCTGCCAGACGTTGTACGGCAGACAGCCTGCGAACGACCCATCCGGACAGCCCAGCAGCGCGTCGGCCACCCAGGTGGTCACGAAGTCGTTGTGCGTCGACACGCTGAGCTGGTTGTGCCCGTAGGTGTACGACAGGTCGTAGGACCAAGCTTCGTTGAGCGCCCCCCGGCTGCCGACCGCGAACCGGTAGGTCGTGGTCTCGCTGAAATTCTGCCGGGGCCCACCCTCAACGTTGCGCTTGTTGACGAGGATCGACATCGGTTCGCTCGATACCGGCAGGCCCAGATCCGAACACAGGCTTCCCACCAATGGGTCGTCGCAACGCAGGTCGACGGCGGTATTGAAGGTCGCCGACTCGGCGATCTGCACCTCGCTTTTCCGGTTGACGAACAACGTCTCGATGTACGGAACGAAGTGCTCGTTGACCTCGTACTTGACCGCGCTGCCGAAGTTGAACCGCTTGTCGGGCCGCTGGTAGTAGTTGACCGGTCCGTGGTTGTAGGCCGGGGCGAAGCCTCGGCCCCAGCTCCCATCCGCATTCAGATGTGCGGACGTCGATCCCGTGACCTCAGGATGGATGATCGTGAAGCTCGGTTCGATCGACGCGGAAGACCCGGCACACGACCGGCCGTCGGCAGACAGCGCACACGACGAGTAGTCGAATGCACCCTGCATGATCGGATCGTTCTCGCGCCACCCCGCCCAGGCGACCGCATGACCGCCGCTGCCGAACGCGCCGCCGACGGCGACATCGATGTTCCTGGACCTGCCCAGCGAGCCGCTACTGCCGCTCGGGTAATCGAATCCCCGGGCGTCATGGAGCTCGCGCATGTAATGGTTTTCGTTGTCGTGCTGGAAGTGGGAGTACCCCAGGTCGACGCTGACGCCCTCGAACTCGTCGTCGAGCACAAAGTTGACGACGCCTGCGACCGCATCGGCGCCGTACACCGCCGATGCACCCCCCGTCAGGATGTCCACACGCTTGATGATCGAGGTCGGCACCAGGCTCACGTCCCGGCTTTCGCTGCCGCCTGGCGGCAGCCGCCTGCCATTGATCAGCGCCAGTGTCCGCTCCGGACCCAGCCCGCGGAGCGACACGGTTGCGTAGCCGGTGGAGCCGTTGTTCTGGAAGTTGTCGAAGCTCATCGACAGCTGCGGATAGCTGTTGACCAGGTCTTCCACCTTGGTCGCGCCCGAGTAGGTGAACGCCTCGGCGCCGATCTCGGTCACCGGGCTGGCCGAGGTGATCGACTGGCTCTGGATTCGGGTGCCGGTGACGCTGATACGGTCAAGCTCCGTGGCGCCGGTCTGCGCCTCGCCGCTCTGCGCCAGTGCGACGCCGGAACAGGTCATGGTCGCCGCACCGCTCAACAACGCAAGGCGGATGGCGTTTCTCAGCTGGGTGGTTCTCGGTGTCATTGGCTCTCTCTCCGGGGAATGGACCTGGGTGGGGGACCCGCGAGGGCTTGCGTCGCGTTTACCTGCGATCCACAAACCTGAACCGATAGTATCCAGATGACAAAATTCGTCAAACCATCTATTGACAACAGTCAAATGTAAAGACTGCATCGCGTCACAAAAATGACATCTGCGACGGTGGCGTCCACTGCAGCCCGCGCGTTGGTACGACGCATGTCCGCATCGACGAATCCGCCACCTGTAGGTGCGCGCTGTCCTGCGGCCTGTTGCTGCCCCCGCATCCCGACGCCAGCGGTCTGCGCTACGGGGCGACGCTCGAGCGGATACGTCCGGTCGACTGCACGGCGTACGTCGATGCCGCCGAAGCGATGCTTGAGGCCCGGCTGGCGGCGGAGCGGAACGGCGGATTGAGCGCTGCGACAGGCGGCAGGCGGTAGCGAGAGCGACGCCGGGGCGAACCAGGGCATCGTGCAGGTCGTGGCGAGCCGTGCCCCCACCCGGCGCACGATGCGCGCCGACCTCCCCCGCGGGCGGGGGAGGTGAGAGCCGACGGGCTATGCGGTGGCTTCGAGCCGCTGTTGCAGCGCCATCGCGGCGGCGGGATTGCGGGCCTTCGCCGCGGAGATGAAGAACACGAACGTCTCGCGCGGCACGACCGGGGCGGCGTCGCGGTCGCCGGCGTAGGGCAGGTCCGACGGCGCGCCGCCTTTCGCCCACTGGCGGGCGCGCTGCGCCCAGGCGTCGAGCTGCAGGCCGGGGTAGCCCTGCGGGTGCTCCTCGCGGCTGGACATCAGCCGGGCGTAGACGAAGTCGCCGGTCAGGTCCGCGAACGACGGGTAATCGGCCGAGTCGGTGAACACCGTGGCGACGTCGTGCGTACGCGCCAGCGCCAGCCACGCCGCGCTCTGGAACGAGGGATGGCGGACTTCGACGGCATGGCGCAGCGGCAGGCCGTCGACCTCGCGCGGCAGCAGCGCGAGGAAGGCCTCGACGTCGTCGGCGTCGAAGCGGCGGTTCGGCGCGAACTGCCACAGCAGCGGGCCGAGCCGGTCGCCGAGCTCGGCGATGCCGCCGCCGACGAAGGCCTCGATCCGCGGGCCGGTGCCGGCCAGCGAACGCGCGCCGACGATGTGCCGCGGCGCCTTGAGCGTGAACACGAAGCCGTCGGGCGTCTCGGCGCGCCAGGCGGCGTAGGTTGCCGGCTTCTGCGCGCCGTAGAACGTGCCGTTGACCTCGATCGCGGTCAGCCGCCGGCTCGCGTATTCCAGCTCGCGCTTCTGCACCAGACCCTTGGGATAGAAGTTGTCGCGCCACGGCGCGAAGGTCCAGCCGCCGATGCCGGTGCGGATGCCGTCCACCGGCTGCGGCGGGGCGTCGAACAGGTCGATCATGGGAACCTCAGTCGGGGTGCTGCGCAAAGCGCAGCCGGTTGTGGTCGGGATCGACCAGCAGCATCTCGCGCGTGCCCCAGTCGGTATCGTGTGGCGGCTGCAGGATCGGCACGCCGGCCGCGGCGAACGCCCGCGCACAAGCATCGACGTCGGCCACCTTGAAGTAGACCGCGCCGCCGACCGCGCAGTCGCCGGCATGCCCGGTCAGGAACAGGGTCTGGCCGTCGCGCGTGAGCTGCGCGAACAGCGGCAGTCCGGCCTCGAAACGGTGCTCCCAGTCGACGATGAAGCCGAGGGCAGCATAGAACGCGAGGCTGCGCGCGGCATCGGTCATGCGCAGCTGCGGGATCACGGTCTGGGTCATCGTGCGTCGTCCAGGGCGGCGACGGCCGCGAGCCGCGGCCGCACGTGGCGGTCGAGGATGGCGGCCAGCGGCGCGAGCGCCGGTTCGCGCGCGAGCACCTGGTCGAGATAGCCGACGAAGCGCGGCGCATCGGCCAGGTACCGGGGCTTGCCGTCGCGGTGGTGCAGCCGCGCGAACAGGCCGAGGATCTTGAGGTGGCGCTGCATGCCGGCCAGGTCGGCATGGCGGGCGAAGACGGCGGGGTCGGGATCGACCGGCACGCCGGCTGCGCGCGCGCGGGCGTGGTAGCGCGCGAGCCAGGTGTCGACGCGCGCGGGCGGCCAGCTGCGGAACGCGTCGCGGAACAGGCTGACCGGGTCGTAGGCCAGCGGCCCGCGCACCGCGCCCTGGAAGTCGATCACCGCGACACCCGCGCCGTCGGGCATCAGGTTGCGCAGCATGTAGTCGCGGTGCACGAAGCCCTGCGGCTGCGCCAGCACGGCCTCGACCAGCGTCCGCTGCACGGCCTGCAGGCCGGCGCGCGCGTCGGCATCGAGCGCGACGCCGAGGTGGCGGCCGAGGAACCAGTCCTCGAACAGGTCGAGTTCGCGCTGCAGCATCGGCGCGTCGTACGCCGGCAGGTCGTCCGGGCAGGCGATCGCCTGCAGCCGCAGCAACTGGTCGAACGCCGCGTCGAACGTCGCGTCCGCGCTCGCGTCGTCGACGACGTCCAGGCAGGTGCGATGGCCGAGGTCCTCCAGCAGCAGGAAGCCGGCGTCGGTGTCCTCGGCCAGCACATCGGGGACGCGAACGCCGGCCTCTCGCAGCAGCGCGCGGATGCGCAGCCACGGCCGCGCCTCCTCGAGATCGGGCGGCGAATCCATGACGATGCGCGCCGGTCCTGCGCCCTGCGTGCGCCAGTAGCTGCGGAAGCCCGCATCCATCGACGCGCGCTCGAGCTGCAAGGCGGTCTCGCCGGTCGCCGCGCGCGCCCAGGCCAGGCGCGCGGCGGCGCGTTCGGCGTCGCCGGCAGCCCGGAGGGCGGAGGAAGATGCGGTCATCGTACGGAATCCAGGAACGGCAGCGCGCAGGGTACAAGCTGCGCGCGGATCGCCAAAGCGGAGGCGCCGGCCCCCATCGATCGCCGCGCACTCCCGTGCTGCGCGCCCGTAGGCGCGCGCTTGCGCGCGATGGGGCCTTCCTGCGAACGCCCTCGCGGCCGAGGCCGCTCCTACAGGTGAGGCGGCCGTCCTCCGGCTTTCTTCCGTAGGCGCGCGCTCGCGCGCGATGGGGCTTTCACGTGAACGTCTTCGCGGCCGAGGCCGCGCCTACGGGTGAGGCGGCCATCCCCCGGCTTTCTTCCGTAGGCGCGCGCTCGCGCGCGATGGGGCTTTCCCGTGAACGTCTTCGCGGCCGAGGCCGCTCCTACGGGCGAGGCGGCCGTCCTCCGGCTTTTTTTCCGTAGGAGCGCGCTCGCGCGCGATGGGGCTTTCCCGTGAACGTCTTCGCGGCCGAGGCCGCTCCTACGGTTCGAGCGACCATCCGCTGGCTTTCACCGGCGAGCTCCATGACACGGCAGCTCACACCGTCAGGCCCCACCCGCATCGGCGACGCCGCCGATCCAGGTCCCGCGCATCGACAGCGCGTCGTCGACCAGCGCGAAGTCCGCGCGCAGGCCGGGCGCGATGCGTCCCAGCCGGTCGTCGAGGCCGAGGAACGCCGCCGGATAGGTCGCCGCCATCCGCGCCGCCTCGTCCAGCGGCACGCCGAGCGTGCGCACCGTGTTGCGCACCGCCGCCATCATGTCGAGCGCGGAGCCGGCGAGCGCGCCGGCGGCGTTGCGCACGACGCCGTCGACCGCGGTGATCGTCTCGCCGTAGAGCTCGTAGTCGGGCCGGTCGGCGCCGACCGGCGGCATCGCGTCGGTGACCAGGAACACCTTGCCGCGCGGCTTGGCGGCCAGCGCGACGCGCAGGCTGGCCGGATGCACGTGCGCGCCGTCGACGATGATCCCGCACCACGCGTCGCGATCCTCGAGCGCGGCGCCCACCGCGCCCGGCTCGCGTCCCTGCAGCGGCGACATCGCGTTGTAGAGGTGGGTGAAGCCGCGGATGCCCGCGTCCAGGCCGGCGCGCGCCTGCGCCCAGGTCGCCGCGGTATGCCCGGCGGCGACGATCGCGCCGGCGGCGACCAGCGCGCGGACGGTATCGGCCGGCACGCGCTCGGGCGCCAGCGTCAACAGCGTGACGCCGCCGCGCAGCGACGTGGCGAGCGCGATCTCGTCGGCGCCGGGCACGCGGAACTTGCCGGCGTCGTGGGTGCCGCGGCGCTCGGGCGCGAGGTACGGGCCCTCGAGGTGGATGCCGATCACGCCGGGCACGTCGGCGGCGATCGCCGCGTCCACGGCCGCGATCGCTGCGCGCATCACCTCGACGTCGTCGCTGATCAGCGTCGGCAGCAGCGCGGTCGTGCCGAAGCGCCGATGCGCGGCGGCGATCCTGGCGATCGCCTCGACCGTCGGCGCATTGTTGAACAGCACGCCGCCGCCGCCGTTGACCTGCGCGTCGACGAAGCCCGGCAGCAGGCAGTGGCCGCCGAGGTCGTGGCGGTCGGCATCGCGCAGGCGCGGGTCGTCGTGCGCGAGCAGCGCGGCGATGCGCGCGCCCTCGACCAGCACCGCGACATCATCGCGGAAGCCGGCGTCGGTCAGCACGCGGCCGTTGACGAGGGCGAGGGCCATCAGACGGTCTCCGTGACCTTGTTGAGGTGCGGCGGCACGTCGGGATCGAAGCCGCGCCGCAGCGAGAGCGCGTTCGCCGCGCGGTAGAAGCTCTGCACCGCGAGCAGCGGCGCGCAGGCCGGATCGGGCGCGGCGGCGACCGGCAGGTCGCCCCCCGGCGCAGCCAGCCACACGTCCGCGCCGCGCAGGCGGAACTCGTCGGCGACCGCGCGCGTGCCGGCATCGGTGCCGTCGGGCTGGGCCAGCAGCAGCACCGGGAAGCGCGGGCCGACGAGCGCCATCGGCCCGTGGCGGACCTCGGCGGCGCTGTAGGCCTCGGCGTGCAGGCCGCAGGTCTCCTTGAACTTCAGTGCCGCCTCCTGCGCCGCGCCCAGGCCGGTCCCGCGTCCGAGCACGAACAGGTTGTGCGCCGCCGCCAGCCCGTCGACCAGCGGCGTCCAGTCGCAGGCCCAGGCCGCGCGCATCGCCTCGGGCAGCGCCGGCAGCGCTGCGGCCAGCGCGGTGTCGCCGCCGGCGGCCCGCTGCCAGTGCGCGGTCAGCTGCAGCAGCGCCGACAGCGAAGCCAGATAGCTCTTGGTCGCCGCGACGCTGCGCTCGGGCCCGGCATGCAGCGGCAGCACCGTGTCGGCGATCTGCGCCAACGGGGCGTCCTCGACGTTGACCAGCGCGACCACGTGCGCGCCGGCCGCGCGCGCGGCCTCGGCGTTGCGCAGCAGGTCGGGGCTGCGGCCCGATTGCGAGATCGCGATGAACAGCGCGCCGTGCATGCGCTGCGGCGTGGCATAGACCGAGCCGACCGACGGCGACGCCGATGCGGTGACGATGCCCAGCCGGGTCTCCAGCAGATACTTGGCGTAGGTCGCCGCGTGGTCGGAGCTGCCGCGCGCGCAGGTCACCACGAACTGCGGCGGGCGGGCGAGCAGCGCGTCGACCAGCGCATCGACCGCGTCGGCGTTGCGCGCCAGCTGCGCGGCGACGACGTCCGCAGCCTGCGCGGCCTCGCGGAACATCCAGGTGGTGGCCGCGTCGCGCGGCGCCTCAGTCACGTGGGGCATCCTCGGGTCCCGTTGGCAGCGTCGGCCGCGGGCGCATCGGCGCGGTCGAACCGCGCACGACCAGCTGCGGCACGAAGCCCTGGTTGTGGGTGGCCTGGGCGGCGACGGCATCGGCGTCCTCGCGCAGGCTGGCGATCAGCATCCGCGCGGCCTGCCGCGCGATGTCCTCGGTGGCCTGCTTGGCCGTGGTCAGCGGCGGCCACGACTGGCGCGAGAACGGGCTGTCCTCGAAGCCGGCGATCGACAGATCGAAGGGCACGTTCATGCCCGCCGACTTGGCCGCGGCCAGCACGCCGGCGGCGATCTCGTCGTTGGAGCCGAAGATCGCGGTGGGCGGGTCGCGCAGCGCCAGCAGGCGGCGCGCGCCGCGGAAACCGTCGTCGAAGGTGTAGTCGCCCGGGATCACCAGGTGCTTGTCGAGGGCGATGCCGTAGTCGCGCAGCGCGGCCTCGTAGCCGGCATGGCGCTCGCCGCTGGAATGGTGCTGCGGCCCGCCCCACAGAAAGCCGATGCGCTGGTGGCCGAGCTGGATCAGGTGCTCGGTGATCTCGTAGGCGGCGTCGCGGTCGTCGACGAACACGCAGGGGTGGCCGTCGCGCGGATCCTCGGTCGCGGCGATGATGCGCACCAGGCGGATGCCGCGCGCGGTCAGCGCGTCGATCAGTTCCCGGCGCTCGGACATCGGCGCGGTCAGCACCAGGCCGGCCAGCCGCGAGCGCCGCACGAACTCCACCAGCTCGTCCACCAGCAGCGGCGAGCTCGCGTCGCAGGGATGGATCTGCAGGCCGAAGCCGGTCTCGCGGCACGCGGCGAGCACGCCGTTCTGCACGCCGATGATGTGGTACGGGTTGGGGTTGTCGTAGATCAGCCCGATCACGAACGAGGTCGCGCTGCGCAGGTTTCGCGCCGACGGATCGGGCTCGTAGTCGAGCTCGGCGATCGCGTGGTGCACGCGCGCGCGGGTGGCCTGCAGCACCGACGGCTCGTTGTTGATCACCCGCGAGACGGTCTTGAGCGAGACCTTCGCCCGCGCGGCGACGTCCTTGATGGTGGGTTTGCGCACGCCCGGCTCCGGAGTTTCGACGGCCGCCATCATCGCCCGGCGCGGCTCATCGCGGCGCGCGGCCGGCGCGGTGGCCGCGCAGCCCGTAGTACAGGATGTACAGGTAGCACGGCAGCGTCAGCGCCAGGAACACCAGCTGGAAGTCGACGTGCTGCTTGAGCACCGCGAACAGCTGCGGCACGATCGCGCCGCCGGCGATGCCCATGATCAGCAGCGCCGAGCCGGTCTCGGTCAGCCGGCCCAGGCCCTTGATCGCCAGCGGGAAGATCGCCGGCCACATCATCGCGTTGGCGAAGCCCAGCGCGGCGACGAAGCCCACCGCGACGTAGCCGTGGCTCAGGAACGCGCCGGCCGAGAACACGATGCCCAGCACCGCCGAGATGCCCAGGTAGCGCTCCTGGCTGACGAAGCGCGGGATCGCCACCAGCCCGACGACGTAGCCGAGCAGCATCGCGCCGAGCGTGAACGAGGTGAAGAACTTGGTGCGGTCCAGCGGCAGGTAGAAGCCGTTGCCGTAGGTACCGATCGCATCGCCGGCCAGCACCTCCACGCCCACGTACAGGAACAGGCACAGCACGCCCAGCCACAGGTGCGGCAGCTGGAACAGCCCGCGTACGCGCGCCCCCTCGCCCGGCTCGGCGGCCGCGTTGGCCTCGGCCGGCCGCAGCTCGGGCAGCGGCGAGAACAGCACGCCGAGCGCGACGAGCATCAGCACGCCGGCCATGACGAGGTACGGCGTGTGGATCTTGGCCGCGAACTCGCCCAGCAGCTGCGCGCGGCCGGCCGCGTCGGCCGCGGCGGCCTGCGCGCTCAGATCGCCCATGCCGTGCAGCACCACCGTGCCCAGCACCACCGGCGCCAGGATGCCGGCGACCTTGTTGCAGATGCCCATCAGCGCGATGCGCCGCGCCGCGCTCTCGATCGGCCCGAGGATGCTCACGTACGGGTTGACCGCCGTCTGCAGCAGCGCCAGTCCGCTGCCCATCACGAACAGGCCCGACAGCGCGCCGGCGTACCAGCGCTGGGTCGAGAATTCGCCGAACAGCATCGCGCCGCCGGCCATCACGAACAGGCTCAGCGCCAGCCCCTTCTTCATGCCGGTGCGGCGCAGCACCCAGGCCGCGGGCAGCGCGAGGAAGAAGTACGACAGGTAGAACACCATCAGCACCAGGAACGCGTTGACCTCGTCGAGCTCGAAGGCCAGTTGCACGAACGCGATCAGTGGGCCGTTGACCCAGGTGAAGAAGCCGATGATGAAGAACAGCAGGCCCATGATCGCGATCGAGGTCGCGTGGGTCGGGCGGACGTGCGGTGTCGCGATTGCGGCCATCGGGAGATCGCTCCGGCGGAACGGGCTGCAGGACCCGGCGCGGCGGTGGCCGCGACCGGACATCGAGTACCAACGTTGTCATCAAACCACACCGGACGCGTGCCGGCGACCGCATCATGCCCCAGATTCCGCGCACGATGCCTGCTGCATTGCGGCATCGTCGGTGCCTGCCGGCGCGGGCCGACAGCCCAAAACCCCTTGATTAATCCCGATTCGAGCGTTCACCCGCTGCGACAGCGGCGATTGTTGCACCGATGTGACGGATGCCGCGCCGCTCAGGACGATTTCGCCCTTAGGCGTTGACATCGTTGTCATTGCGTGTCGACACTCGGCCGCAACTGGCGGTGGCTGTCATCGTATGGCGCCCTTCCCCTCCGGAGCTTCCGTGGCCGCATCCCCCACCCCGCAGTCGACCGCCCACCGCCACGCCGCGCGCGACGCGTTCATCGCCGCCGACGTCGGCGGCACCCACGTGCGCATCGGCCTGGTCGAGCCCACCGGCGATGCCGCGCACCCGGTGCGCGTGCTCGAGTACCGCAAGTACGCCTGCGCCGACCATCCCGGGCTGGCGGAGATCGTCGAGGACTTCCTGGCCGGCCTGCCCGGGCGCCGGGTCGACGCCGGCGCGATCGCCAGCGCCGGCTACGCGCTGGGCGACGGCACCGTGATCACCGCCAACCTGCCCTGGCCGATCTCGCTCGAGCGCATCCGCGCGCGGCTGGGCTTCCGCGATTTCCGGCTGGTCAACGATTTCGAGGCCGTCGCGCACGCCGCCGCGCAGGTCGACGCCAGCGAGGTGCTGCGCCTCACCGGCCCCGACGCCGCCGCGCCCGGCCCGATGCTGATCGTCGGCCCGGGCACGGGCCTGGGCGCCGCGGTGCGCATCCCCACGGCGCACGGCCCGGTCGTGCTGGCGACCGAGGCCGGGCAGGCCGCGCTGACGACCGGCAACGCCTCGGAGATGGCGCTGCTGCGCGAGCTGCAGCGCGACCGCACGCACGTGCCGATCGAGCATGCGCTCTCGGGCCCGGGCCTGCTGCACCTCTACCGCGCGGTCTGCGCGCTGCACGGCCACGCGCCGGTGCACGCCGCGCCGGGCGAGGTCACGGCGGCGGCGATCGCCGGCGGCGACGCGCCGGCGCGCGCGGCGCTCGACGCGTTCTGCGGGCTGCTCGGCAGCACGATCGGCGACATGGCGCTGCTCTACGGCGCGCACGGCGGCATCTACCTGGCGGGCGGGATCCTGCCGCAGATCCGCCACTACCTGATGGGCAGCGACTTCGTCGCGCGGTTCCTCGACAAGGGACCGATGCGCGAGGCGCTCGAACGCATTCCCGTGAACCTGGTCGAGCACGGGCAGCTGGGCGTCGTCGGCGCTGCCAGCTGGTATCTCGACCGGCTCGACTGACGCGTCGCCGGGGGCACGACGGTCGGGGAAGGACCTGCGTGCGGACGCGCCCTGGGAAGGCGCGGCCGCCGCGGTCCGGCAGTGGGGTACGCCGGCACAGGCACGCCCGCGGCGGCACGGATCCGCCGCGGCGCCACTCACATCAGCGATGGGGACCACCATGAACACCCGTAAATCAGTGCTTTCGGCCGCGATCACGCTGGGGCTGTGCGTCGCCGCGCAGGCCCAGGCCCAACAGGCGGCCCCCACGTCCGAGGCGGCCACCGATCTCGACCGGGTCGTGGTGACCGGCATCCGCGGCAGCCTGGAGAAGTCGCTCGACACCAAGCGCGAGGCACAGTCCCACGTCGAGGCGGTGTCGGCCGAGGACATCGGCAAGCTGCCGGCCAAGAACGTCGCCGACGCGCTGCAGCGCCTGCCCGGCGTCAACATCAGTTCCTCGAGCGCCAGCGAGGGCGGCTTCGACGAGGCCGACCGCGTGAGCCTGCGCGGCACCAACCCCAGCCTGACCCAGACGCTGGTCAACGGCCATACCATCGGCACCGGCGACTGGTTCGTGCTCAGCCAGACCGCGAACGTCGGACGCAGCGTCAGCTACTCGCTGCTGCCGGCCGAGATCGTGGACCAGGTCGTGGTCTACAAGACCTCCCAGGCCAAGCTGGTCGAGGGCGGCACCGCCGGCTCGGTGAACATCATTACCCGCAGCCCGCTGCAGTTTCCCCAGCCGTTCACCGCCGAGGTCTCGGTGGGCGCGGTGCACGCCGACCTGCCGGGCGAGACCGACCCGCAGATCAGCGCGCTGTTCAACTGGAAGAACGAGGCCGGCAACGTCGGCGTGATGGTCCAGGGCTTCCACCAGAAGCGGCACCTGCGCCGCGACGGCCAGGAGGTCGTGGGCGGCTACGGGGTCATCGACGCCGATTCGGCGGTCGCCGCGTCCAACCCGGACCTGGCAGGCGTGCTCTACCCCAACCTGCTCGGCGCGGTGCTGTTCGAGCAGGAACGCGAGCGCAAGGGCGGTGTGGTCGACATCGAGGTCAAGGCGTCCGACACTCTTACCCTCGGCCTGAACGCGTTCTATTCCAAGCTCGAGGCCGACAACTTCAACCGCAACTTCATGATGTGGGGCAGTCAGTTCGTCAACGGCCAGGCGCCGGAGCCGGGCTATGTGGTGCGCAACGGCGTGCTGACCGAGGCGACGTACGCGCCCGTGACCGGCGACGCGATCACGCCCTACGGCGTCTACGACATGATCTCGCGCCCCGGTGCGGGCTCCGAATCGAAGTACATCGCCCTCGACGCCGACTGGCAGGCCAGCGATGCGCTCGGCATCAAGGTCCAGGCCGGCACCACCCGCGGCCGCGGCCGGAGCCCGACCCAGGACGTGATCGAGACCGGCGTGGCCGGCAACGCCGGCGCCAGCTGGCGCATGCACGGCCTGGGCGATCCGATCGACTGGTCGCTGGGCGGCGACAACACAAGCGGCACGCACCTGCCGCAGTTCGGCTGGATCTTCGGCGGCCAGGCGATCGACGTGCGCGACGACGAGGACTGGTTCGCCGCCGACGCCGAGCTGTACCTGGGCGGCGTGCTGTCGTCGCTGGACTTCGGCGTGCGCCATGCCGAGCACGAGCGCCGCAACGACCGGCAGATCGGCCAGGGCCCGAACTGGGCCAGCGACTGGCAGGACTTCGACGCCTACCCGGCGCCGGGCGGACGCTTTCCCGGCGACTTCGGCCACGGCATCGGCGGCAGCGTACCCGGTGGCGTCTGGTACTACACGCCCGCGCAGCTGGCCGAGCTCAACGCGCGCTTCGCCAACCGCGACCCGGTGGGCCGCTTCGACTTCTCGGGCGTCTACGGCGTGAAGGAGCAGGTGCAGGCCGCGTACGTGCAGGCCAACTTCCAGGGCGACCGCTGGAGCGGCAACCTGGGCCTGCGCTACGTCCGGACCGACACCGACGTGAACTACAACCAGTCGGTGTCCTCGCCCGACGACGTCCCCGGCGCGATCACCGGTTCCGACTTCGGCGCCTACCTGCCGGTGCGCGACCAGAACGACTACAGCAAGCTGCTGCCGAGCCTGAACCTGAAGCTCGACATCACCGACGATGTGGTCGCGCGCTTCGCGGCCTCGCGCACGATGACCCGTCCGGACTTCTCGGCGCTGTCGGGCACGCTGGCGCTCGACGACCTGACCCACACCGGCAGCGGCGGCAATCCGTACCTGTCGCCGATCGTCTCGACGAACCTCGACCTGTCGCTGGAGTGGTACTTCGCCCCGCGCGCGCTGCTCGCCGCCAGCCTGTTCCGGATGGACCTGGACGACTACGTCAACTTCGGCACCACCACGATCCAGTACAAGGACCAGGCGGCCAGCGTCGAGGCCGGCCGGGACGTGTATGCCGACTACCTGGTCTCGATGCCGATCAACAGCAACGGCAAGGTCAAGGGCGTGGAGCTGACGTACGAGCAGCCGATCGGCGAGCACTTCGGCGTCGCGGCCAACTACACCTATGCCGACGGCTACGCCGAAGGCGGCCGCCCGCTCAACGGCACGTCCGAGAACACCTACAACCTGTCGGGCTACTTCGAGAACGAGCGCTTCAACGCCCGCGTGAGCTACACGTTCCGCGACGCGTTCTACGCCGGCGTCAGCCGCACCGACGCGTTCTACCAGGACGACTTCGGCACGCTGTCGGCATCGCTGGGCTTCAAGGCCAGCGACTGGCTGACCGTCACGCTCGAGGGGCTCAACCTCAACAACCCCGACCACAAGTACTACACGCAGACCGACGCGGGCTACCTGCCTTACGCGTTCTACTCGAACGGCCGACAGTACTACCTCAACTTCCGCTTCAGGTTCTGAGCGCGGCGACGCGCGTGCTGCGCCCGGCCGCCGGGCGCATTGCGCGCGCCGCATCGTCCGCGGGCGCCGCCGCCCGCGTCCCGCGGCAGCGCCGTCCGGCGCCGCCGCCCATCTTGTCCGGACCGGTCCGCATGCGCCATCGCCTCCCGCCCTCCCGCCTTCGCCTGCGCGCGGCGATCCTCTTGCTCGCCGCCGCGACCCTGCTCGCGGCCTGCGCGCCGCGGCCGCAGCGGCCGCACGAGGTCGTCGCAGCCCCGGCACTGATCCCCCTTCCCGCCCGGCTCGTCGCCGGCGACGGCGGTTTCGATCTCGACGCGGCCACGCCGCTGCACGCCGACGGCGAGGCGGCGCAGCAGGCGGCGCGCCGGTTCGCGGCGCTCGCGGCCCGGTCCAACGGCCTGCGCCTGGGCGTGCCCACGGCCGGCGGCCCGGCGCCTGGCACGATCGCGTTCGTGGTCGACCCGGCGGTCTCGCCGGAGGCGCCCGAAGGCTATGCGCTGACGATCGATGCCGACGGCATCGCGGTGCGCGCGTCCAACGCGCGCGGCCTGTTCCACGGCGCGACGACGCTGTGGCAGCTGGTCGCGCAGGCGCAGGGCGAGGCGATGACGCTGCCCGCGCTGCGCATCGACGATGCCCCGCGCTTGCGCTGGCGCGGGCTCATGCTCGATTCGGCGCGGCATTTCCAGAGCGTCGACGAGATCAAGCGCGTGCTCGATGCGATGGCGCTGCACAAGCTCAACGTCTTCCACTGGCACCTGACCGACGACCAGGGCTGGCGCATCGAGATCAAGCGCTATCCGCGCCTGACCGAGATCGGCGGTTGCCGCATTCCGGCTGGCGACGGCGGCATCGACCCGGCGACCGGCGCACCGGTGCCCTACTGCGGCTTCTACACCCAGGACCAGATCCGCGAGGTCGTGGCCTATGCCGCGGCACTGCACATCGATGTGGTGCCCGAGATCAACGGCCCCGGGCACGCGCAGGCCGCGGTCGCGGCCTATCCCGAGCTCGGCGTGCTCGACGCGCCGGTGCCGGTGCTGGCCGAATGGGGCGTCAACCGCACGCTGTTCAACGTCGAGGAATCGACGTTCGCGTTCCTGGAGAACGTGCTGGCCGAGGTCGTCGAGCTGTTCCCCGGCACCTACGTGCACGTCGGTGGCGACGAGGCGGTCAAGGACCAGTGGGAGGCCTCGCCGCGGGTGCAGCAGCGCATGCGCGAGCTGGGCGTGCGCGACGAAGCGCAGTTGCAGAGCCACTTCATCGGCCGCATGGAGCGCTTCCTGTCGACCCACGGCCGGCGCCTGATCGGCTGGGACGAGATCCTCGAGGGCGGCCTGCCGCCCGAGGCGACGGTGATGTCGTGGCGCGGCATCGAGGGCGGCCTCGCCGCGGCGGCGCTCGGCCACGACGTGGTGATGAGCCCGGTCTCGGACCTGTACCTGGACTACCTGCAGACCGACGCGCCCGACGAACCGCCGGGCCGGCCGTCGATGGTCACGCTCGAGCAGGTCTACCGCTTCGAACCGGTGCCCGCCGCGCTGTCGGCGGCGCAGCGCCATCACATTCTCGGCGTGCAGGCGAACATGTGGACCGAGCACACGCGCAGCTTCGCGCGCCTGCAGCACCACCTGTTCCCACGCATGGCCGCGCTGGCCGAGACCGGCTGGTCGCCGGCGCAGGCGCGCGACTACGCCGGCTTCCTGGAACGGCTGCCGGCGCAGCTGCAGCGCTACCGGGCGCTGGACATCGCCTATGCGCAGACGCCGTTCCAGGCGCTGGCGACGATCGACGGCGACCGCCGCGACGGGACGGCGCGGGTGACGCTGCGCAATCCGCTGGGCTACCCGATCCGCTACACCCTCGACGGCAGCGTCCCCGATGCCGGCTCGCCGCGCTACGCCGCGCCGCTGGACCTGCGCCTGCCCGCGCAGGTGCGCGCAGCGGCATTCGCCGCCGACGGCACGCCGCTGGCGCCGGCCACGACCCACACCGTCGACGCGACCTCGCTGCTGACCCGCCGCAACGCCGAGCTGTCGGTCTGTCCCGACATCGGTCGCCTGCTGCTGCGGCTCGAGGACGACGGCCCGCTGGAAGGCGATCGCGCGATCTTCGACGTGACGATCTTCCATCCGTGCTGGCTGTGGCCGGCGGCGGACCTGGGCGACATCGACCGGCTGACGGTCCGTGCCGGGCGCATGCCCTACGCGTTCCAGCTCGCCCACGACGAGCCGCAGCGCACGTTCCTGCCGGCGGCCACCGCGCACGGCGAACTGCAGGTCCAGGGCGGCGGCTGCGACGGCCCGGTGCTGGCGACGCAGCCACTGCCCGCAGCGCCCGACGCGGACGGCTTCGTGACCCTCGACGTTCCGATCGATACCGGCGCGCTGGCCACGCGCCGCGCGACCGACCTGTGCCTGCGCTTCACCGGCGACACCCGACCGACGATGTGGGTCGTCGGCGCGGTCACCCTGCAGCCGCGCTGACGCCGCCAGGCCGCACCGCCACGCGACGCCACGCAACGCTGATCGTAGGAGCG
>NZ_LASZ01000022.1 GCF_001014645.1 Luteimonas sp. FCS-9
GTAGGCGCGCGCTCGCGCGCGATGTGGCGCCACCGGGAACGCGCCATCGCGCGCGAGCGCGCTCCCACGGTTTCCAGAGGGTTCCATGTCCGACGTCCTCGACCTCACCCGTGACCTGATCGCGCGGCCCTCGGTGACCCCCGACGATGCCGGCTGCCAGGCGCTGATCGCCGCGCGGCTGCAAGCCGCGGGCTTTTCGATCGAGTCGATGCGCTTCGGCGCGGTCGACAATCTCTGGGCCACGCACGGGAACGGCGGGCCGGTGCTCGCGCTGCTGGGCCACACCGACGTGGTGCCGAGCGGGCCGGTCGAGGCATGGCGGTCCGATCCGTTCGTGCCGCAGATCCGCGACGGCGTGCTGTACGGGCGCGGGGCGGCCGACATGAAGGGCAGCGTCGCGGCTTTCGTCGTCGCCGCCGAGCGCTTCGTCGCCGCACACCCCGACCATCCCGGCACGCTGGCGCTGCTGCTGACCTCCGACGAGGAGGGCGCGGCGATCGACGGCGTGCGCCGGGTCGCGCGCACGTTCGCCGAGCGCGGCACGCGCATCGACTGGTGCATCACCGGCGAGCCGTCGTCGACCCGGCGCCTGGGCGACCTGCTGCGCGTGGGCCGGCGCGGCAGCCTGTCGGCCACGCTGACCGTGCGCGGCGTGCAGGGTCATGTGGCCTATCCCGACAAGGCGCGCAACCCGATCCATCTGCTCGCGCCGGCGCTGGCCGAGCTCGTCGGCCGCCACTGGGACGACGGCTTCGAGTCGTTTCCGCCGACCAGCCTGCAGGTCAGCAACATCGCCGCCGGCACCGGCGCGACGAACGTGATCCCCGGCAGCGCGACGGTGCAGTTCAACCTGCGCTACAACCCGCACTGGGACGCGCCGCGACTGGAGGCGGCAGTCGCCGCGCTGCTGGACCGGCACGGCCTGGACCACGTGATCGACTGGCACCGCAGCGGCGAGCCGTTCCACACGCCGGAGGGGCCGCTGCGCGCGGCCGCGCGCGCGGTGCTGACGGACTTCGCCGGCGACGTGCCCGAGGAGAGCACCGGCGGCGGCACCTCGGACGCGCGCTTCATCGCGCCGCTGGGCGCGCAGTGCATCGAGATCGGGCCGGTCAACGCCAGCATCCACCAGGTCGACGAGCACGTCCGCGTCGCCGACCTCGAGGCGCTGCCGGCGCTGTACGAGGCGCTGGTGGCGCGGCTGCTGCTGCCTGCCGCGCCCGGCTGAGACGCGGCACGGCGCGAGCGGCGCGGCGGGCGTCGCTACAATGCCCGGCTTCCCGCCGCAGGCCCGTTTCCGATGCCCTACACCCCGATCGTCGCCACGCTCGGCTACGTGCTGTCCCCCGATCGCCGGCGGGTGCTGATGATCCATCGCAACGCGCGGCCCGGCGACCAGCATCTGGGCAAGTACAACGGCCTTGGCGGCAAGATCGAGCGCGACGAGGACGTGGTCGCGGGCATGCGCCGCGAGATCCGCGAGGAAGCGGGGATCGAATGCGACAGCCTGCGCCTGCGCGGCACGATCAGCTGGCCGGGCTTCGGCCGCGACGGCGAGGACTGGCTCGGCTTCGTATTCGTCGTCGACGCCTGGCACGGCACGCCGCTGACGTCCAATCCCGAGGGCACGCTCGAATGGGTCGAGGCCGACCGCGTGCTCGAGCTTCCGCTGTGGGAGGGCGACCGGCAGTTCCTGCCGCTGGTGTTCGACGACGACCCGCGCGCGTTCCATGGCGTGATGCCGTACCAGGCCGGCCGCATGCAGGGCTGGTCGTACTCGCGGGTCTAGCGTCCTCCCGTAGGAGCGCGCTCGCGCGCGAGGGCGTTACCGGGACATCCCCATCGCGCGCGAGCGCGCTCCTACAGGGCGTCGTCGCGCGGCCATCGGCGCCAGCGCGCAGGGGTGTCGTCGTGCGGCGTCTGCGCCTGTGCCGGCGCACACAGGGGTGTCATGCCGTACCAGGCCGGCCGCATGCAGGGCTGGTGGTACTCGCGGGTCTAGCATCGCCCCTTCGTAGGAGCGCGCTCGCGCGCGAGGGCATTCCGGGAACATCCCCATCGCGCGCGAGCGCGCTCCTACAGGGGCGTCGTCGCGCGGCCATCGGCGCCAGCGCGCAGGAGTGTCGTCGTGCGGCGTCTACGCCTGTGTCGGCGCACACAGGGGTGTCATGCCGTACCAAGCCCGCCGTGCGCAGGCCTGGTGGTACTTGCGGGTCTAGCGCCCCTCCCGTAGGAGCGCGCTCGCGCGCGAGGGCATTCCCGGGACATCCCCATCGCGCGCGAGCGCGCTCCTACAGGGGCGTCGTCGCGGGGCCGTTGGCGCCAGCGCACAAGGGCGTCGTCGCGCGGCCGCGGCGCCGGCGGCGCCGCGCGCACAGGGGCATCATCGCGCGGCCGATGGCGCCAGCGCGATCAGCAGCCCGCGTGCGGTCTTGATCCGCGATTCGGCGTCGGGCAGGTCGAGCGTGACCCGCAGCTTGTCCGGCCCGTCCATGCGGTAGTGCGCCGGCTGGCCCTGGACCAGCCGGATCACCGCCATCGGGTCGACCTTCGGCTTCTCGACGAACTGCACGCGGCCGCCGGCCTCGCCCAGGTCGAGCTTGCGGATGCCCAGCGCCGTGGCCTGCAGCTTCAGGTCGGCGACCTGGAACAGGTGCTTGGCGGCATCGGGCAGCAGGCCGAAGCGGTCGATCATCTCGACCTGCAGCTCGCGCAGCCGGTCGGCGTCGCGCGCGCCGCTGATGCGCTTGTAGAGCATCAGGCGGGTGTGCACGTCGGGCAGGTAGTCCTCGGGGATCAGCGCCGGCACGTGCAGCTCGACGTCGGCGCCGCGCGCCTCGGTCTCGTCGGCATCGGGCAGCTTGCCCTGCTTGATGCTGCGCACCGCGCGCTCGAGCAGCTCGGTGTACAGGCTGAAGCCGACCTCGGCCATCTGCCCGCTCTGGCCCTCGCCGAGCAGCTCGCCGGCGCCGCGGATCTCCAGATCGTGGGTGGACAGCGTGAAGCCGGCGCCGAGCTCGTCCATCGACGCGATCGCCTCCAGCCGCTTGCGCGCGTCGCCGGTGATGCTGCGCTGGTCGGGCGTGACCAGGTAGGCATAGGCGCGGTGGTGCGAGCGGCCGACGCGGCCGCGCAACTGGTGCAGCTGCGCCAGGCCGAACTTGTCGGCGCGGTTGATGATGATCGTGTTGGCGTTGGGGATGTCGATGCCCGACTCGATGATCGTCGAGCACAGCAGCACGTTGAAGCGCTGCTTGTGGAAGTCGAGCATGACCCGCTCGAGCTCGCGCTCGGGCATCTGGCCGTGGGCGATGCCGATGCGCGCGTCGGGCACCAGTTCCTGCAGCTGGCGCTGCATGCGGCCGATGCTCTCGACGTCGTTGTGCAGGAAGTAGACCTGGCCGCCGCGGGCGAGCTCGCGCTGGAACGCCTCGCGCAGCTGGGCGTCGTCCCAGGGCACGACGAAGGTCTGCACGGCGAGCCGGTGCGCGGGCGGGGTGGCGATGATCGACAGGTCGCGCAGGCCGGCCATCGCCATGTTGAGCGTGCGCGGGATCGGGGTCGCGGTGAGGGTCAGCAGGTGCACGTTGGCGCGCAGCGCCTTGAGCGCCTCCTTCTGGCGCACGCCGAAGCGCTGCTCCTCGTCGACGATCACCAGGCCCAGGTCCTTGAACCGCACGTCGGGCTGCAGCAGGCGATGGGTGCCGACGATGACGTCGATCTCGCCGCGCGCGAGCTTCTCGAGCTCGGCCTTGATCTCCTTGGTGCTCTTGAAGCGCGAGAGCACCTCCACGCGCAAGGGCCAGTCGGCGAAGCGGTCGGCCATCGTGCGGTAGTGCTGCTCGGCCAGCAGCGTGGTGGGCACCAGCACCGCGACCTGCTTGCCGGCGGCCGCGGCGACGAACGCCGCGCGCACCGCGACCTCGGTCTTGCCGAAGCCGACGTCGCCGCAGACCACACGGTCCATCGGCTGGCTGCTGCCCAGGTCGCGGATCATCGCCTCGATCGCGGCGTGCTGGTCGGGGGTCTCCTCGAACGGGAACGCCGCGGCGAACGGCTCGTACATCGCCCGGTCGACTTCCAGCGCGAGTCCGGCGCGCGCCTGCCGCTTGGCCTGGATCTCCAGCAGCTCGGCGGCAACGTCGCGGACCTTGTCGGCGGCCTTCTTCTTGGCCTTCGTCCAGGCCTCGCCGCCGAGCGAGTGCAGCGGCGCGGTCTCGGGCGAGGCGCCCGAGTAGCGGTTGACCAGGTGCAGCTGCGACACCGGCACGTACAGCCGGTCGCCCTTGGCGTACTCGATGTCGAGGTACTCGCCCGGCTGGCCGCCGGCCTCGAGCACGACGAGCCCGCGGTAGCGCCCGACGCCGTGGTCCTCGTGCACGATCGGCGCGCCCTCGCTGAGCTCGCCCAGGTCGCGGATGATGGTCTCGGGATCGCGCCCGGCGCGGCGGCGGCTGCGCGGCTGCGCGGCGCGCTCGGGGAACAGCTGCCGCTCGGTGAGCACGGTCAGCTGCGGCGCGTCGAGCGCGAAGCCGTCGTCGAGCGGCGCCACCGCGATCGCGAAGCGCGCGTCGCCGGCGACGAACGCGCCGAAGTCGGCCAGCACGCCGGGCCGCAGGTCGGCGGCCTGCAGCACCTCGAGCAGCGCCTCGCGGCGGCCGGCCGAGTCGGCGGCGACCAGCACGCGGCCGGGGTAGCTGCCGAGGAAGGACCTGAGCGCCTGCGCCGGGGCCTGGTCGCGCGCGGCCAGCGGCAGTTCGGGCGCCGGCTGCTCGCCCAGCGCGGCGGCCTGGTCATGGCGTGGGTGCGCCGCGTCGCACAGCTCGACGCGCGCTCCCTGGTTGAGGCGCTCGCGCAGCGCGTCGGGCGCCAGCCACAGCTCGGTCGGCGGCAGCAGCGGACGCTCGATGTCGTGGCGCAGCTGGTCGTAGCGGTGGTCGATCTGCGCCTGGAACTGGTCGCTGGCCGCAGCCACGCCGACGTCGAGCACCGGCAGCGTGTCCGGCGGCAGATAGTCGAACAGCGTCGCGGTGCCCGGGGCCGGCGCGCCGCGCTCGGCCAGCGCGCGGCGCGGAGCCTCGAAGAACAGCGGCAGGTAGTACTCGATGCCGGCCGGCGCGGCGCCGGCCTTGAGGTCCTGGTAGAGCCCGCTGCGCCGGGTGTCGATGTCGAACCGCTCGCGCAGCGCGTCCATCGCGCGCGTCAGCGCCGCCTCGTCCAGCGGCACCTCGCGGCCGGGCAGCATGCGCAGCGCCTCGATCTTCTCCAGTGAGCGCTGCGACTCGGGGTCGAACGCGCGGATCGTCTCGATCGCGTCGTCGAACAGCTCGATGCGGTACGGCTGGCCGGCGCCCATCGGGAACACGTCGAGCAGGCCGCCGCGCACGGCGAAATCGCCCGGGTCGTGGACCTGCGGCACGTGCGCATAGCCGGCACTCTCCAGGCGCCGCTTCTCGGCGTCGAGGTCGAGCCTCTGGCCGACCGCGAGGTCGAAGCTGCTGCCGGCCACGTGCTTCACCGGTGCCAGGCGCTGCATCAGCGTCTGTACCGGGACCACGACGATGCCCCGCGTCAGCCCCGGCAGCCGGTGCAGTGCCGCCAGCCGCTGGGACACGATGTCCGGATGCGGGCTGAAACGGTCGAAGGGCAGCGTCTCCCAGTCCGGAAACGGCACCACCGGCAGATCGGCGTCGTCGCCGCCGAGCGTGCGCAGGTCGTGCTCGAGCTGGTGGGCACCCTGGTTGTCGCGCGCGACCAGCAGCAGCGGCCCGGCATGCGCGCGCGCAGCCTGCAGCACCGCCCAGGCCAGCGCGCTGCGGCTGGCGGGCGCGCGCCACCAGGCGCGGGCGTGGCCGCCGCCGGGAAGCGGCGGGGCGGTGGGGGAAGCGGGGGACTTGGGCATCGGGGATCGGGCAGCGGACGGACGACGGGTGGGACGGGGCGAAACGACGGCAGCGCCGGATGCCCTGGCGGGCCCGGCGCGGTGAACATGCCAGTCTAAACGAACGTGTCTCACGCCCCGAGACGGGAGGCGCGCGGACGATGCGACAGCCGCCGCGTCGCCGGGGGCCGGCGACGGGCGGGCAGGGATCAGGCGACCGCGATCATCCCAACGGGACGCGCGGCGCCTCGCTGCCGGCGCCTTCGCCCTCGGGCACCTGCCGCTTGAGGTCGAGCGACACCCGGATCATTCCGGGGGCCTCGCCGGCGGCCTGATGGAAGCCGAGCGACTTGGCCAGCGCCCGCATCGGCTCGTTCTCTTCGAGCACGTCGCCGTACAGGCGATCCAGGCGCTTGCCCTTGGCCCAGCGCACGAGGCGCCGCATCAGGTGACGCCCCAGCCCCATGCCGGCGACGTAGTGGCTAACCAGGATGTGGAACTCCGCGTGCCGGGTCCCGGGCAGGATTGCCGCCCGGGCGACCGCGCCGACGAGCGCCTCGCCCGGCGTCATCGGTTCGGCCGCGACGAGCACGAACTCCGACTTCGGGTTGGGCTGGGTCAGGCGCAAGGCGGTTTCGGGCGACAGTTCCTTCTTCGCATAGAGAAAGCGCTGCCGGACCTCGTCGGGTTCGAGCAGCGCGAAGGCGGCGCGCAGCGGATCGGCATCGGCGGGCCGGATCGGCCGGATCAGCACCTGGCGGCCGTTCGCGAGACGGATTTCCTCGTGCCAGGGAGGGAGGCGGTTGCGTGCGGTCATCGAATGTCGGGCTGGGACGGTGGGGCCGACCTTACCCAACTCCGCGATTCAGGAACCGTGAAGGCAACGGGCGGATCGACGGTCGCCGCATTCAGATCCTGCGCGGTGCTCAGGCCGGCTCGCGCAGCCAGTGCAGCCGGGTCCGGGCGCCGGTCTCGCCGAGCGCCCCGCGCAGCGCATCGAGCGCCGGCGCCAGCGCGGTCGCCAGCTGCCACGGCGGATCGAGCAGCAGCAGGCCGCTGCCGTTCATCCGCAACGGCGAGTCGTCGGGGCGCACCATCAGTTCGACCACCAGCGTCGAACGGGTCTGCAACAGCCCCGCGCTGCGCAGGAAGCCGTGCAGCGTGCGACGCTGCTTGATCGGGTACCACAGCGCCTGCACCGCCTGCGGCCAGCGCACCAGGGCCTCGCGCATCGCCGACAGTGCGGTGTCGAACTCGGCGCGCTGCGCCTCGTACGGCGGGTCGATCAGCACCAGGCCGCGGGCGAACTTCTGCGCGCCGTGCCGCGGCGGCAGCAGCGCACGGCAGGCCGCGTAGCCGTCGCGGCCGTGCACCGCCACGCGCGGGTCGCGGCCGACCGTCGCGCGCAGCGCGGCCAGCGCGCCGGGCTCGACTTCGCAGCACGCGATCCGGTCCTGCGCGCGCAGCGCGTGCGCCAGCAGCCACGGCGAGCCGGGATAGGCGTGCGCGCCATGCGCCGCGCGGCAGGCCGCGACCGCGTCGAGGTAGCGCGCGATCGCCGGGACCGCCGGCGGCGCGGCCAGCAGCCGGCCGATGCCGGCCTCGGCCTCGCCGGTGCGCCGCGCCGGATCGTCGACGAGGCTGTAGAGCCCGGCGCCGGCATGCGTGTCGAGCGCGAAGCACGGCGCCGGCTTGGCGGCCAGCGCGTCGCACACCGCGAGCAGCACGACGTGCTTGAGGACGTCGGCATGGTTGCCGGCGTGGAAGGCGTGGCGGTAGTTCATCGATCGGCGCAGGCGGACACGGCCCGGGATCGTCGGCCAATCGGGCGTCGCTGGGAAGGGGCGGATCGGCCAGCGCCCGATTCTCCGCCTCCCCGTCACCATCTCGACGAGGCCGGCGCCGGCGGGCGGGCACGGCGGCCGGGGCAGTATCCTGTCGGCCACCGCCCACCGCGCCGCGCCATGTCCCGCATCCTGCTCGTCGAGGACGAGACCGCCATCGCCGACACCGTGGCCTACGCGCTGCGCGCCGAGGGCCACGAGGCCCGGCATTGCCTCGATGGCCGCACCGCGCTGGCGGCGGTCGCGGACGAGACCTTCGACCTGGCGATCCTCGACGTCGGGCTGCCGGACGTCAGCGGCTTCGCGCTGTGCGCGGAGCTGCGCCGGCGCGCGCCGCTGCCGGTGATCTTCCTCACCGCGCAGGCGGCCGAGGCCGAGCGTGTGCTGGGCTTCGAGCTCGGCGCCGAGGACTACGTCGCCAAGCCCTTCTCGCTGCGCGAGCTGCTGGCGCGGGTCCGCGTCGCGCTGCGCCGCCCGCCGCCGACGTCCGGCGGCGGCATCGCCGCAGCGGGCGGCTTCGAGCACGACCGCGCGGGCCTGCGCATCCGCTACCGCGGCCAGCCGCTCGAGCTCACGCGCTACGAGTACGGCCTGCTCGCCGCACTGCTCGCGCGGCCCGGCGCGGTGCTCTCGCGCGCCCAGCTGATGGACCGGGTCTGGGAGGACGCGCCCGACAGCGGCGACCGCACCGTCGACACCCACGTCAAGACGCTGCGCGCCAAGCTGCGCGCGGTCGCGCCCGACGCCGATCCGCTGCGCACGCACCGGGGTCTGGGCTATTCGCTGGACGTGGACTGAGGCGCGCGCCATGCGGATCGGCCTGCGGATCCTGCTGGGCTATTTCGCGATCGTCGCGATCGCCGCGCTGCTGCTGATGCGCGTGTTCTCGCAGGAGGTCAAGCCGGGCGTGCGCCAGGCGATGGAGGACACGCTGGCCGACACCGCCGGCGTGCTCGCCGAACTGGCGACCGACGACTTCCTGGCCGGTCGGATCGACGACGGGCGTTTCGCGGCGCGCATCCGCGCGCTGGCCGCGCGCCGGCTCGACGCCGAGATCTGGGGCTTCCGCAAGTCCGCGGTCGCCTACCGGGTCTACGTGACCGACGCCGAGGGCATCGTCGTGTTCGATTCGAGCGGCCGCGACGTCGGACGCGACTTCTCGCGCTGGAACGACGTCTACCTGACGCTGCGCGGCCGCTACGGCGCGCGTTCCAGCCGCCTGGATCCCGACGACGACGCGAGCTCGGTGATGCACGTGGCCGCGCCGATCCGCGACGGCAACCGCATCGTCGGCGTGCTGACGGTGGCCAAGCCCAACCGCACGATCGCGCCGTTCATCGCGCGCAGCGAGACCAAGATCCTGCGCTGGGGCGGCGTGCTGCTGGGCGCGTCGCTGGCGATCGGCCTGCTCGCGGCCTGGTGGCTGTCCCGCCAGCTCGGTGCGCTGCGCCGCTATGCCGACGCGGTCACCGCCGGCGGGCGCGCGTCGCTGCCGCCGCTGGCCGGCGAGTTCGCCGACCTGGGGCGGGCGCTGGAGACGATGCGCGAGCGGCTCGAGGGCCGGCAGTACGTCGAGCGCTACGTGCACAGCCTGACCCACGAGCTGAAGGCGCCGCTGTCGGCGATCCGCGGCGCGGCCGAACTGCTCGAAGGCCCGCTGCCCGAGGCCGACCGCGCGCGCTTCGCGGCCAGCGTGCGCGGGCAGGGCGAGCGCATGACCCAGACGATCGACAAGCTGCTGGCGCTGGCCGCGGTGGAGCATCGCCAGCGCATCGACCGCCCCGAACGCGTCGCGCTCGCCGGCATGCTCGACGCGGCGCTGGCGCCGTTCGCGGCCGATCCTGGCCGGGTGCCGGTGCGTCTGGCGATCGATCCGGCCTGCCGCGATGCGGTCGTGCCGGGCGATGCCTACCTGCTGCGGCAACTGGTCGCCAACCTCGTCGACAACGCCTGCGACTTCTCGCCGCCCGACGGCGAGGTCGAGGTCGCCGCGCGCCCGGCGGGGGAGGGCCGGGTGCAGGTGACCGTCGCCGACCGCGGCCCCGGCATCCCCGACTACGCGCAGGCGCGGGTGTTCGAGCGCTTCTACTCGCTGCCGCGGCCGGGCGGCGGCAGCCGCAGCAGCGGCATCGGCCTGGCCTTCGTCGCCGAGGTCGCCGCGCTGCATGGCGGGCGGGCGACGCTCGCCAACCGCGACGGCGGTGGCGCGCTCGCCGTGGTCGAACTGCCGGTCGAGGCCGGTGCGCCGCGGACTTCATAGCCGCTTCACGCAGGCCCCATCGTCGCCCCATCGCGCGGCGGCACGCTGCCGCCATGTTCCCGAACCGGAGTGGTGCGATGCGACTGGCGTTGAAGATCCTGATCGTGGCCGGGTTGAGCCTGGCAATCCTGTTGCCGCTGCTGATGATCCGCGGCGTGATCCACGACCGCCAGCGCTACCGCGCCGAGGCCGTCGAGCGGATCGCGCGCAGCGAGGCCGGGGGGCAGACGCTGACGGTGCCGGTGGTCGTGGTGCCGTTCGTGGAGACCGTCGAGGTCGAGGAGAAGGATGCGCAGGGCCGGCGGATCGGCACCGTCCAGCGCGAGCGCGAGGGCCGCTGGCTGTTCTTCCCCGCCACCGCCGACCTGACCGGTGCGATGGCGCCCTACACGCGCCGGCTCGGCCTGCACGAGGTGCGCATGTACGTGCTCGAGGGCCAGCTGCGGGCCGGCTTCGACGTGCGTGTCCCCGACGACGGCGACGCCATCGCGCCGCGCCGGATCGGCCGGCCGTTCCTCAGCTACGGCATCGCCGACGTGCGCGGCCTGCGCGGCACCCCGCGCCTGCGGCTCGACGAGGCGACGGTGCCGCTGCAGCAGGGCGCCGGCGGCGACCTGGGCTCGGGCCTGCACGCGCCGCTGCCGCCGGTCGAGGCCGGTGGCCGGCTGCGCCTGCGCACCACGCTCGATGTCGCGCTGTCGGGCAGCGAGGCGCTGGCGGTCGTGCCGCTGGCCGGCGAGACCCGCGTCGCGATCGATTCGACGTGGCGGCATCCGCAGTTCAACGGCCGCTTCCTGCCGACCGCCCGCGAGGTCGGCGATGCCGGCTTCCGCGCCGAATGGGCGGTCTCGTCGCTGGCCAGCGACGCGCAGCTGCAGTTCCGCGACGGCGCGCGTCCCGACCGGTTCACCGCCGCCACGCTGCTCGGGCAGGGCGATGCGGGCATCGACGCGCTGGGCATCGCGCTGGTCGACCCGGTGGACGCGTACGTGCGCGCCGACCGCGCCAGCAAGTACGGCCTGCTGTTCGTGCTGCTGACCTTCGCCGGCTTCTTCATGTTCGAGATGCTGCGCCAGCTGCGCATCCATCCGATCCAGTACGCGCTGGTGGGGCTGGCGCTGGCGATCTTCTTCCTGCTGCTGGTGGGCCTGTCGGAGCGCATCGCGTTCGGCTGGTCGTACCTGGTCGCCAGCATCGGCTGCATCGGCCTGATCGGGATCTACCTGGCCGCGGTGCTGCGCAGCCGCGCCTGGGGCGCCGGGTTCGCGGCCCTGCTCGCCGTCCTCTATGCCGCGCTCTACGGCCTGCTGGTCTCCGAGGACAACGCGCTGGTGCTCGGCGCCGGCCTGCTGTTCGCGATCCTGGCCGCGATCATGCTCGCCACCCGGCGCGTGGACTGGTACGCGCTGGCCGCCGCGGCGACCGCGCCCGGCCCGGTCGCGCCGCCGCCGCTGCCGCGACAGCCCTGACCTGCGCAGGCGGGAAGACGCAACCGCGGGCAGGCCCCGCGGTTGCGTCGCGTCCGGGCCACGGCCGCATGCCAGAATGCGCGCCATGACGCCTTCCGCTCCCATGATCCGCGTGCTGTCGGGCGATGCGATGCCGCCGTATCTCGACGACGTCGCCCGCCTGCGCATGGCGGTCTTCGCCGACTGGCCCTACCTCTACGCCGGCGACGCGGCCTACGAGCGCGACTACCTGGCCGCCTATGCGCGCTCGCCGCGCAGCGTGTTCGTGCTCGCGTTCGACGGCGACGCGGTCGTCGGTGCGGCGACCGGCCTGCCGCTGGCCGACGACGATGCGGCGTTCCGGGCGCCGTTCGCCGACCAGGACCTCGCGGTCGAGCGGGTGTTCTACTTCGGTGAGTCGGTCCTGCTGCCGCGCTACCGCGGGCTGGGCGTGGGCCACGCGTTCTTCGACAGCCGAGAGGCGCATGCGCGCGCGCTCGGCGGCTTCGACCTGACCGCGTTCGCGGCCGTCGACCGCGCCGACGACGATCCGCGGCGCCCGGCCGGGCATCGCGACAACGCCGGGTTCTGGCGCCGACGCGGCTACGTGCGCCAGCCGGGCATGACGATGCTGCTGCGCTGGAACGAGCGTGGCGTCGGCGACGTCGTCCATCCGTTGACCTTCTGGACCCGCCCGCTGGACGCCGCCGCATGAGGATCGCCGCCGCCCGCTACCGGATCGGCATGCCGCCGGACTTCGCCGCGTTCGCCGATCACCAGCGCCGCCTGCTCGGCGAGGCCGCCGCGGCCGGCGCCCAGGTCGCGGTGCTGCCCGAGTACCTGGCGCTGGAACTGGCGGCGACCTTCGACACCGCGGTGCGCGGGGACGTGCGGGCCTCGCTCGCGGCGATCCAGCGCTATCGCGCCGACTGGCTGGCGCTGTTCTCGATGCTGGCCCGCGAGACCGGACTGTACGTCGTCGCCGGCAGCTTCCTGCTCGACGTGGGCGGCGGCCGCTACCGCAACCGCAGCGACCTATTCGCGCCCGGCGGCGGTCACGCGTTCCAGGACAAGCTGCAGCTGACCGGCTTCGAGAAGAAGACCGGCGTCATCGCGCCGGGCGACGCGTTGCAGGTGTTCGACCTGGGCGGCGTGCGCGCGGGCATCGCGATCTGCTACGACATCGAGTTCCCGTTGCCGGTCCGCGCGCAGTGGGCCGCCGGCGCGCGGCTGCTGCTGGTGCCCAGTTGCACCGACACCGAAGCCGGCGCCCATCGCGTGCGCATCGGTTGCCAGGCGCGCGCGCTGGAGAACCGCTGCTTCGTCGCCCAGTCGGTGACCGCGGGCGAGGCGCCGTGGACCCCGATCCTCGACGTCAACACCGGGCAGGCGGCGATCGTCGCGCCGATGGATGCCGGCTTCCCGGCCGACGGCCTGCTGGCGCAGACCGGCGAGGACGCGGTCTGGGCGATCGCGGACGTCGACGTCGACGCGCTCGAGGCCTCGCGCGCCGGTGCGCAGGTCGACAACGACCGCGACTGGCCCGGCCAGCTGCGCCCGGCGCTGGCGCGCGCGGTGCTGGCGCCGTTCGAAGGCGGCGCGAGCGGCTGACCGTTCCGGCCGTGCCGGGGATGCCCCGGCGGCATTCGCCGACCTGAATGGTCCGGCCGATCTACAGCCCGGCCGCCCACAGCGAGAGCGTGCCCAGCACGCCGCCGATCGCGGTCGCGGCGAGCACGTCGCTGGGGTAGTGCAGGCCGAGCACCACCCGCGACGCGGCGACCGCCGCGGCGAAGGGTGCCAGCAACCAGGCCAGCGCCGGGTAGTGGGCGATCGCCACGACCGAGAACGCGACCGCATGCAGCGTGTGGCCGGACGGGAAGCTGAACTCGTCGAGCGGCGCGACCCAGGCGCGGATGCGCCCATCGGCCGCGAACGGGCGGGGCCGGCGGGTCCAGCGCTTCAGGTGCCGGTACAGCAGCAGCGCCACGCCGCCGGTGGCAGCCATGTGCGCGGCCGCGAGCGCGCCGTCGAACCCGTCGAGCACCACCAGCGCCGCCATCAGCGCGTACCAGAACGCGCCGTCGCCGAGCCGGCTGACGGTCGCGAACCCGCGGCGGATCCAGGTGCGGGTGCAGGCGCGGTTGGCGCGCAGGCACCAGCCCATGTCGTGGAGATGCAGGCGGCTACGCGGCGTTGCGTGCATGGCGGGACTCCTGCGGGACGGCGAGGGAAGCGGAACGCGCAGCCGGCGCCGCGAGCAGCGCATCGAGTTCGGCGGCGACTTGGTCCGGCGTCAGCCGCAGCATCGCCTCGCGGCCGGCCTGCGCCATCGCGCTGCGGCCGGCGTCGTCGCAGGCCAGCCGCACCGCGGCGGCGACGAACGCCGCCCCGCCGTCGGCGTCGTCCGCGATGCGCGCGCCGTGGTGGCCGTCGAGTAGGTGCTCGGACGCCGCGCCCAGGTCGAAGGCGACCTGCGGCACGCCGCTGGCCATGGCCTCGAGCACGACGTTGCCGAAGGTCTCGCTGCGGCTGGGGAACAGGAACAGGTCGGCGCTGGCGAAGTGCCGGCCGAGATCGTCGCCCCGCCGCGCCCCGGCGAACACGATGTCCGGATGCGCGCGCTGCAGCGCCGGGCGCAACGGGCCGTCGCCGACGAACACCAGCCGCGCATCCGGCCGCCGCCGCTGCAGCGCGCGGAACGCGCGGAGCGCCAGCGGCAGGTTCTTCTCGGCCGCGAGCCGGCCCACGTGGATCACCGCCAGGCCGTCCGCGGGGACGTCCCAGGCCGTGCGCAGGGCGGCATCGCGCCGCGCGGGATCGAACTGGACGCAGTCGACCGCGCGCGGCAGCACCACCGCGTGGCCGATGCGCTGCGCCTGCAGCCAGGCGGCCAGCGCGCGCGTCGCCACGACCGTCGCGTCGGCGCCGCCGTGGAAGCGGCGCATCCATGCCAGCGCCAGCGGCCCGAGCGCGCGCAGGCCGTAGTCGGCCATGTACAGGTCGAAGCGGGTGTGCAGCGCGGTCACGACCGGGATGCCGAGCGCGCGCGCAGCGCGGATCGCCGAGCCGCCCAGCGGGGTCTCGGTCGCCACGTAGACCGCGTCCGGGCGCTCGGCCCGCCAGGCCGCGTGCAGGCGCGCCTGGGCCGGCAGGCCGACGCGCAGCGACGGGTAGCGTGGCAGGCGCAGGCCGCGGACCCGCAGCCCGTCGTCGCCGGCTGCCGCCTCGCCGGGCAGCACCGGCCGGACCACCTCGACCGTGTGTCCGCGGGCGCGCAGGCCGGCGGCGTAGGACTGCAGCGTCAGGGCCACGCCGTTGATGTCGGGCGTGTAGGTGTCGGTGACGATCGCGTAGCGCATCGTTCGGTCCGCTGCCGTGGCTGCAGCGATGATCGACGTCCGAGATGCCGGCCGCATGACCGCGCGGCGACGGAACGGTGACAGGCGGCGGCGCGCGCCGCCCCGGCCCTCACTCGGCGGCGAGCACCAGCTTCACGCCGGGCGCGCCGATGTCCTCGGGCTCGCATTCCAGGTCCACGCGCAGCAGCGGCCGCGCGTCGAGCCAGTGCCTGGACACCTGCAGCCGCAGCGCGTCGCCGTAGACGCTGGCCTGCAGCTGCGGGATCTCGTCGGGCTCGTGGCTGCGGTGCAGCAGCACCGCCAGCCGCAGCAACGTCGCGGTGTAGCGGGCCTGGCGCAGCAGCCGGTCGGGCAGGGCGTCGAACGCCGACTTGGGCACCTTGCGGCGGTGGCAGCGCACGAGCGCGGCGAGGAACTGCTGCTCCTGCCGGGAGAAACCGGCGATGTCCGAATGCGCCAGCACGTAGGCGCCGTGCACGTGGTACTGGCTGTGCGCGATGACCAGCCCGATCTCGTGCACGCGCGCGGCCCAGGCCAGCATGCGCAGATCGTCGCCGTCGAGCTGCCACGGGCGCGCGACCTGGTCGAACAGCCGCAGCGCGGTCGCCTCGACCCGCGCCGCGTGCGCGCCGTCGATGCCGTAGCGCCGCACCAGCGCCTCGATCGAGGTCTCGCGCGGGTCGGCCTCGCCGCGGCGGCCGAGCATGTCGTGCAGCACGCCCTCTCGCATCGCCGCCTTGCTGACGTGCATGCGCTCGATGCCCAGCACCTCGAACGCGGCCTCGAGCACGAGCACGCCGCCGGCGATGATCGGCTTGCGGTCCTCCGACAGCCCGGGCAGGTCGATCGCGTCGACGTGACCGGCCTCCAGCAGCCGGTCGCGCACGACCGGCAGCGCCTCGGCGGTCACCGCGCCCTTGGTCAGCTTCATCGCCGCGCAGATCTCGCCGATCGCCTTGTTGGTGCCCGAGGCGCCGACGACCTCCTGCCAGCCGAGCGCGCGGTAGGTGCTCGCGAACTGCTGGAACTCGGCCGACACCTCGGTCAGCGCCTCGCGCCATCGGCGCCGGGTCAGCTTGCCGCCGGAGAAGAAGCGCCGCGTGCTCGCGATGCAGCCCACCTGCAGGCTCTCGCGCTCGAGCGCGTCGAAGCCGCTGCCGATGATGCATTCGGTGGAGCCGCCGCCGATGTCGATGACCAGCCGGCGGTGGCCGGGCTTGGGCGGCTGCGCATGCGCGACGCCCAGATAGATCAGGCGCGCTTCCTCGCGGCCGGCGATGACCTCGATCGCATGGCCCAGCGCGGTCTCGGCCGGCACCAGGAATGCCTGCGGCGCGGCGAGCCGGCGCACGGTGTGGGTGGCCAGTGCGCGCACGTGCTGCGGCGGGATGTCGCGGATGCGCTCGCCGAAGCGCGACAGGCATTGCAGCGCGCGCTGGCGCACGGCCGCATCCAGCCCGCCGCGCGCGTCCAGGCCCTCGGCCAGGCGCACGGTCTCGCGCAGGCGGTCGACCACGCGCAGCTGGCCCAGCGTGTAGCGGGAGACGATCATGTGGAAGCTGTTGGATCCCAGGTCGATCGCGGCGAGCATGTCGCCGTCCTCGATCGGCGGCGTCAGCGCATCGGCGAGTGCGAGCGTGTCCTGTCCGGTCATCACGGTCCTGCGTGGCGCGACGCGCGCGGCGCCACGTGGCGGTGGGGAGTGCGCATGGTAAAGCATGGCGCGGCGCCCGGAACCGTGACGGCGTGCGCGATGCCGCGCCGGGTCGCTCGGCCCGGTCGCCCGGGCCGCCGCCGGGTCAGCCGCACAGGCGCGCGAGCAGCCAGGTCTGCGCCGAGTGCGGCATCGCATCGCCCTCCGGCGCCAGCCGCACGTAGCTGCCGTCCTCGCGCAGCTCCCAGGCGTTGACGTTGTCGGCGAGATAGTTGTCCAGCGATTCGACGCGCACGCGTGTGGCGACGTGCGGATCGAGGATCGGGAAGCACGTCTCCACGCGCCGCAGCAGGTTGCGCTCGAGCCAGTCGGCGCTGGCGCAGAACAGTTCCGGGTCGCCGTCGTTGGCGAACCAGTACACGCGGTGGTGCTCGAGGAACCGGCCGACGATCGAACGCACGCGGATGTTCTCCGACACGCCGGGCACGCCCGGCCGCAGCGCGCAGGCGCCGCGCACGATCAGCTCGATCCTCACGCCGGCCTGCGACGCCGCGTACAGCGCGCGCATGACCTGCGGCTCGTTGAGGGCGTTCATCTTGGCGACGATGCGCGCCGGACGCCCCTGCGCCGCGTGCCGGGTCTCGCGCTCGATCCGCGCGACGATCCCGGCGTGCAGCGTGAACGGCGACTGCAGCAGGCGGTCGAGCTCGATCGCCGGCGCCAGCCCCGAGAGCTGCTGGAAGATCAGGTGCACGTCGTTGCCGATCCGCGGATCGGCGGTGATCAGGCCGAAGTCGGTGTAGGCGCGCGCGGTGCCGGCGTGGTAGTTGCCGGTGCCCAGGTGCACGTAGCGGCGCAGCTTGCGGCCCTCGCGGCGCACGATCAGCAGCATCTTGGCGTGCGTCTTGTAGCCGACGACGCCGTAGACCACCTGCACGCCGGCCTCCTGCAGCCGGTCGGCCAGGCCGAGGTTGGCCTCCTCGTCGAAGCGCGCGCGCAGCTCGACGACGACCGTGACGTCCTTGCCGTTGCGCGCCGCGGTCACCAGGTGTTCGACGATCGCCGAGTCCTTGCCGGTGCGGTAGAGCGTCTGCTTGATCGCCAGCACGTTCGGGTCCTCGGCCGCCTGCTTGATCAGCTCGAGCACCGGCGCGAAGGAGTCGAAGGGGTGGTGCAGCAGCACGTCGCCATCGGCGACGGTCTCGAACATCGCGTCGTTGCCCGGCAGCTGGCGCTGCTGGAACGCCGGGAACTTCAGGTCCGGACGCTGCACCAGGTCGAAGATCTGGCTGACGCGGTTGAGGTTGACCGGCCCGTCGATGCGGTAGACCGCGTTCTCGGGCAGGTCGAAGTTCTGCAGCAGCGTGCGCACGATCGGCTTGGGACAGTTGGCCGCGATCTCCAGCCGGACCGCACGCAGGTAGCCGCGGCCGGCGAGCTCGTCGCGCAGCGCCAGCGCCAGGTTCTCGACCTCCTCCTCGTCGACGATCAGCTCCGAGTTGCGGGTGACCCGGAACTGGTAGGCGCCGCGCACGTCCATGCCCGGGAACAGTTCGTGGACGAACTCCGACAGCACCGCCGACAGGAACACGAAGTCGTACTCGCCGCCCGACACCCGCTCGGGCAACTGGATGATCCGCGGCAGCGAGCGCGGCGCGCGCACGATCGCCAGGTGGCCGATGCGGCCGAACGCATCCTTGCCCTTGAGCACGACGACGATGTTGAGCGACTTGTTGAGGATCTTCGGGAACGGATGCGCCGGGTCCAGGCCCAGCGGCGAGAGCACCGGCATCACCTCCTCGCGGAAGTACGCGCGCAGCCAGCGCTTCTGCCGCGCCGTCCAGGTGTCGCGTCCGAGGATGCGCACGCCCGACTCGCCCAGCGCGGGCCGCAGCACCTGGTTCCAGCACGCGTATTGCGCCTCGACGAGCCTGGCCGCGCGCTCGTGGATGCGCTTGAGCACCGTCGCCGGCGCCAGGCCGTCGGGCGGCAGCGGCATGCCGAAGTCCTGCGCATGGCGCACCGTCGCGGCGCGGATCTCGAAGAACTCGTCGAGGTTGGTGCACGAGATGCACAGGTACTTCACGCGCTCGAGCAGCGGCACCGACTCGTCCAGCGCCTGCGCCAGCACGCGGAAGTTGAAGTCGAGCTGCGACAGCTCGCGGTTGAGGTACAGCGACGGATCGAGCAGCGGATCGCCCGGGAGCTGCGCCGCGGGCGCGTCGTCGCGGCCGGTGGCCGTCGTCTGCCGGCGGGCGCGCGGCCGCTTGCCGGGGGCGGGGGGGCGGGTCATCCGAAAGCTCCGATGGCATGCGTGTCACGCGCGCGGACGCGCTCGGCGGTGAAGTGGCAGGCGAAGCGGCTGCCGCGGCCGACCTCGCTGTCGATCTCGAGCCGCGCCTGGTGCAGGTGCAGCACGTGCTTGACGATCGCCAGGCCCAGGCCGGTGCCGCCCGACTCGCGCGAGCGGCTGGTCGAGACCCGATAGAAGCGTTCGGTGATCCGCGGCAGGTGCGCGGCCGGGATGCCGTAGCCCGAATCGTCCACGGCCAGCGACACGCCGCCCTCGCGCGTGGGCGCGTAGCGGATCGCGATGCGCCCGCCCGGCGGCGTGTAGCGCACGGCGTTGCTGACCAGGTTGGAGAACGCGCTGTGCAGTTCGCGCGTCGAGCCCACCAGGTCGGTGTCCGACGCGTCCTCGACCTCGATCGTGTGCCGCCCCTGGCTGAGCATCTCCAGCTCGCGCCGCAGCGAGGCCAGCATCGAGGCCATCGATACGATCTCGTCGCCGACGCTCTCCTGGGCCTCCAGCCGGGAGAGCGTGAGCAGGTCCTCGACCAACTGGGTCATGCGCTGCGACTGGCGCTGCATCTCCTGCAGCATCGGCGCCCATTCGGGCTGCTCCTCCGGATCGAGCATGTCGAGGTAGCCGTGGACCACCGTCAGCGGCGTGCGCAGTTCGTGCGAGACGTTGGCGACGAAGTCGCGGCGCATCTGCTCCAGGCGCACCAGCCGGGTGACGTCGCGCACCAGCAGCAGCCACAGGTCGTCGGAGTAGGGGATCAGCCGCAGTTCCAGCCGGGTGCCCGACGAGAACGGCGAGGGCACGTCCAGCAGCGGCTCGGCCTTGCGGCCCTGCGCCAGCCAGTGCGCCAGCGGCAGCGGCTGCAGGGCACTGCCGACCGGGCGGCCGACGTCGCGCGGCATCTGCAGCCCGAGCAGCGTCGTCGCCGCACGGTTGAACCACTGCACGCGCTGGCTGTTGCGCTCGACCACGACGACCGCGTCGGGCAAGGCCGCGGCGACCGCGCGGTAGGCGCGCAGCATCGCGATCAGCCGCCGCTTGCGCGTGCGCATGTCCTGCTGGCCGCGATGCAGCAACCGGTCGGTCTCCTGCCAGACGCCGTCGCCCTGCGGCGGCGGCACCCGGCTGCGCGAGGTCAGCCGGCGCAGCAGGTCGTAGAGCTTCCAGTAGTGCCAGGCGACGACGCCGAGCGCGGCGATCGCCAGCGCCGTCCAGACGTGCCCGGCCAGCGCACCGACGATCGTCGCGGCCGCCAGCACGGCCCCGGGCTGCAGCAGCGTGCGGGTCCAGGCGGCGTGGATACGGGGAGGCATGTGGGCAAGTCTAGGCAAAGTGGGATGACAGGTCTGCGCAGGCGACGGCCGCGCGGTGTGCACGGGTCGCGCGCGGCGACGCGGCATCGCCGCGGGACGACGCTCGGGGAAGCGGCGCGGGCGGCCTCACACCGCCGCCGAGAAGCGGTATCCCGAACCGCGGACCGTCTGCACCATGCCGTCCAGGCCGCTCGGCTCGAGGGTCTTGCGCAGCCGGCGGATGTGCACGTCGACCGTGCGCTCCTCGACGTAGACGCTGCCGCCCCAGACGTGGTCGAGCAGCTGCGAGCGGCTGTACACGCGCTCGGGGTGGGTCATGAAAAAGTGCAGCAGCCGGTACTCGGTCGGGCCGATCTGGACCGGTTCGCTGCCGGCGAACACCCGGTGGGCCGCGCCATCGATGCGCAGCGCGCCGACGGTGACGCTGCCGTCCTCGTCGTCGTCGCGGGCCCGGCGCATCACCGCACGGATCCGCGCCAGCAGCTCGCGCGCCGAGAACGGCTTGACGACGTAATCGTCGACGCCGGCCTCCAGTCCGCCGACCCGGTCGTTCTCCTCGCCACGGGCGGTGAGCATGATGATCGGGATGTCGCGGGTCAGCGCGTCCTTGCGCCAGCGCCGGGCCAGTTCCAGGCCGCTGGTGCCGGGCAGCATCCAGTCGAGCAGGATCAGGTCGGGGACGCGGTCGACGATTGCCGACTGGGCCTCGCGGGCGTCGCCGGCGTGCATCGGTTCGAACTCGCCTTTGCGCAGCGCGAACGCGACCATGTCGCGGATCGCCGGTTCGTCGTCGACGATGAGGATGCGCTTCTGCATGGGGCCTTCCATCGGACCGGGGGAGGGCGCCATTACACGACAGTTTTATGACGCTCTGGTGACATCGCCGGCCTTCGTGTCTCGGGCGCCCGGAAAGGGGGGAGTCCGGACGGCGGATCGCTGGCGCGCCGGGCCTTCTTTCGCCGGGTGCGGTGCGTGACGTGACGGCGGGACGACCGGATCGTGTCGGGTCGCGCCTGCCGGGAGGCTACGCTGCCTCAGCGCCGGCGCAGGTCCTCGTCGCGCACGCCCTGCCGGTGCAGTTCCAGCACCATCGGCGTGATCGAGGCGATGCGTGCGTCGATGCGCGCGCGGGCGTAATAGTCCAGGTCCTCGCGCTTCTTGAGCGTGTTGAGCTGGATCAGCGCCTGTTCCGCCCGGCCGCCCAGGAATGCCGCCTCGGCCCAGGCCTCGCCGGCCCGGACCGGATCGCCGGCCATCTCGCTGGCGCGCGCGAACGCGCGCTGGAACGCCGGGTCGCCGCTGGAGGCGTTGAGCAGCGGCCGCAGCAGCGCCTGCGCCCGTCGGCCCGCGTCGGCGGTGTCGCGCTCGATCAGCACCGACGCGTAGCTCAGCACCACGGCCGGGTTGCGCGGCATGCGCTCGACCAGCGCCTCGAAGCGCCGGTCGGCGGCATCGGCCCGGCCTGCGCGGGCGTCGGCCTCGGCCACGCCCAGCGACAGCCAGACGTCGCCCGGGTAGGCGGCCAGCAGCGTCGACAGCTCGCGCGCGGCGGCATCGGCCTCGTTCGCGCGCAGCCGCGCGAACGCCAGCCCGTAGCGCTGGGCATCGGTCAGCGGCCCGGTCCGGCGCATCGCCTCGTACTCGCGGATGGCCGCCGACCAGGTGTTGGCGCTGAGCACGCGCAGGCGCTCGCGCGCCCAGCCGAACTGCACCGGGTCGGTGCCACCGGTGGCGCCGGGCGGCAGCCGCAGCGCCGCCGGCAGCAGCGGGTTGTCGAGCGCGCGCAGCGGCGCCTCGGGCGCTCCGTCCACCGGCACGCGCTCCACGCGCGACCCCTGCGGGGTCGTCGTGGTGACCTGCACCGTGTCGCGGGCCATGCGCCCGGCGCGGTCGCGCGCCTCGCTGATGCGGGTCGTGGTGACCGGGTGGGTCTTGAGATAGTCCGGCAGCCGCTCGCGCTCGCCGCCCTGGTTGGTGCGCGACACCGCCTGCATGCGCTCGAACATCGAGGCCATCGCGTCGGGGTCGTAGCCGCTGCGCGCCAGCGTGCGGATGCCCAGCCGGTCGGCCTCGGACTCGTTGGAGCGGGTGTAGTCGATCTGCCGCTGCAGGGCGAGGCCCTGTGCACCGGCGAGCACCGCCATCGCGGCATCGTCGGACGAGTTGCTGCCGCTCTGCGAGGCCAGCGCGATCGCGCCGAGCATCGCAAGCAGCATCGGCATCTGGTCGCGCTGGGCACGCTCGACGCCGCGCAGCACGTGCGACTGGGTCACGTGCGCAATCTCGTGCGCCAGCACCGCGGCGACCTCGTCCTCGCTCTCGGCCGCCAGCACCAGGCCGGCGTTCATGCCGATGTAGCCGCCGAGCGTGGCGAAGGCGTTGATGCTGCGGTCGCGCATCATGAAGAACGTGAAGGGCTGCTGCGGGCGGTCGCTCGACGCCGCCAGCCGCGTGCCGGTGGCGCGCAGCCAGTTCTCGACCAGCGGGTCCTCGAGCACGTAGTTGTAGTGCCGCAGTTGCGCCAGCAGCATCTGCCCGTACTCGGACTGCTTGGCCGGGCTGAGCACGGTGCCTGCCGACGAACCGATGTCCGGCAGCCGCGTGTCCTGGGCCGGCGCGCCGACCGTGGCGCCGGCCAGCGCCAGCGCAACGGCGGTGGGCAGCAGCCGGGAACGGGCGGGGCGGCGGGCGGTTCGGATCAAGGGCATCGGCTCGGGAATCGGGAAGGCGGGGCCGGCGCGACCAGCATGCCGGCACGCTCCAGCGCGGGCGTGAACCCCATGTTAAGCCGGACGCGTGGCGCGGCGGCGGCATCATCGCCCCGTGACCCGGCTTTGACCGACAATGGCCGCACAAGTTTCCCCGGAGACCGACTTGACTACCCAATCCCCCGATTCGGCGACGCCCGAGATCGTCATGTACACGAGCGCGATCTGCGGCTACTGCGCCGCCGCCAAGACCTTCCTCAAGAGCCAGGGACTGGCGTGGCGCGAGGTGCGCGTGGACCTCGACGCCGGCGAGCGCCAGCGCATGGTCGAGCGCGCGCGCCGTACCAGCGTGCCGCAGATCTTCGTCGGCCAGACCCACGTCGGCGGCTACGACGACATGATGGCGCTGCACCGCCAGGGCGGCTTCCTGCCGCTGGTCGAGGGCGCGGCCCGGTGAGCGGCGCTGCGACCGACGGCGAGGGCGACCGGCTCGCCGAGTTCACCGCGTTCCGCAAACGCATGAACGAGCGCATCCTCGCCGAGCCCAACCAGGTGGTGCGGCGTTTCTTCGCGCTCGACACGCAGACTTACCAGGCCGGCGCGCTCGACGTGAAGACCAAGGAACTGCTGGGACTGGTGGCCTCGCTGGTGCTGCGCTGCGACGACTGCATCAGCTACCACGTCGCCCAGTGCAAGGAGGCCGGCGCGAGCCGCGCGGAACTGTTCGAGACGTTCTCGGTGGGCCTGGTCGTGGGCGGCAGCATCGTCATCCCGCACCTGCGCCGCGCCGTCGATTTCCTCGATCGCCTGGAGCAGGGCGAGGCTGTCGCGCCCGCCGGCCACGACCACGGCTGATCGCGCCGCGCGTTGCACGCGTCCTGTCCCGTGGTTTGGGGCCGGGCGGGCGCATCGGGCATAATGCGGCGGTTTTCTTCCTTCATTTCACCCGGCGCCGCGCGCAACGCGGCGTCCCTGCGCAGGGACCTTCCCCCGACATGACGCACACGATTACGGTTATCCGCGGCGACGGTATCGGCCCGGAGATCATGGACGCCACGCTGCACGTGCTCGATGCGATGCAGCTGGGTCTGAAGTACGAGGACGCCGACGCCGGCCTGATGGCGCTCGACAAGCACGGCGAACTGCTGCCGGCCGCAACGCTCGAGTCGATCCGCCGCAATGCGGTCGCGCTCAAGAGCCCGCTGACCACCCCGGTGGGCGGCGGCTTCAGCTCGATCAACGTCGAACTGCGTCGCCAGTTCGACCTCTACGCCAACGTGCGTCCGGCGACCTCGTTCCCGAACACGCGCTCGCGCTTCTCCAGCGGCGTCGACCTGATCACGATCCGCGAGAACACCGAAGGCTCGTACATCAGCGAAGGCCAGGAAGTGTCGGCCGACGGCGAGAGCGCGGTCTCGATCACCCGCATCACCCGCAAGGGCTCGGACCGCATCGTCCGCTACGCGTTCGATCTGGCCCGCAAGACCGGCCGCAAGAAGGTCACGATCGTCCACAAGGCCAACATCCTCAAGAGCACCTCGGGCCTGTTCCTGAAGGTCGCCCGCGAGGTCGCGGCCGAGTACCCGGACATTGAGGCCAACGAGATGATCGTCGACAACACCTGCATGCAGCTGGTGATGCGCCCCGAGCAGTTCGACATCATCGTGACCACGAACCTGTTCGGCGACATCATTTCGGACCTGTGCGCCGGCCTCGTCGGCGGCCTGGGCCTGGCGCCGGGCGCGAACATCGGCAAGGACGCGGCGATCTTCGAGGCCGTGCACGGCTCGGCCCCCGACATCGCCGGCAAGGGCGTCGCCAATCCCTGCGCGCTGCTGCTGGCCGCCGCGCAGATGCTCGACCACCTGGCGCTGCCCGATCAGGCCCAGCGGCTGCGCGGCGCGATCGTCGCCACGCTCGACGCGAAGGACGGCGTCACGCCGGACCTGGGCGGCACCGGCACCACGATGGGCTTCGCGCAGGCAATCGCCTCGCGGCTCTGACCCGCTCGCGGGTCCATGCGACAAGGGCGCCGTTCGGCGCCCTTGTCGTTTCCGGCGTCGGGGACGCGATGTCCCGCTCGTCGGCGGTCAGTCGCGCGACTGCAGCTTCGCGAGCAGCCGCAGGAACTCGACGTACAGCCACACCAGCGTGACCATCAGGCCGAACGCGCCGTACCACTCCATGTACTTCGGCGCGCCGTGCTCGACGCCGGTCTCGATGAAGTCGAAATCCAGCACCAGGTTCAGCGCGGCGATCACGACCACGAACAGGCTGAAGCCGATCCCGAACAGGCCCGATTCGTGGATCAGCGGCACCTGGATGTTGAACAGGCCCAGCACGATCGTCGCCAGGTAGACCAGCGCGATCCCGCCGGTCGCGGCGACCACGCCGAGCTTGAAGTTCTCGGTGGCCTTGATCAGGCCGCTGCGGTACACCGCCAGCAGCGCGAACAGCGTGCCGAAGGTCAGCATCACCGCCTGCATCACGATGCCGGGGAAACGCGCCTCGAACATGGCCGAGATCGCGCCCAGGAAGCAGCCTTCGACCAGTGCGTACGCCGGCGCGGTCACCGGCGCCCATGCCTTCTTGACCACGGTCACGATCGCCAGGATCAGGCCGCCGATCGCGCCGCCCCAGGCGTAGAGGCCGAAGCTCGACGTAGGCAGGCCGTCCGGTCCGATGGCCTGCGACCAGGCGAACGCGGCGGTCAGTACCGCCAGCAGGAGCAGCAGCCCGGTCTTGTTGACCGTGCCGTTGAGCGTCATCGCCTCGCCATCGCGGGTGACGACGCTGCCGCTCGCGAGGTCGAGGAAGGTGGATTCCTGCAAAGTGGGATTGCCGCTGCGCATGGCCTGGAGCCCCTGTTCGTTCATGTCCGGATCGCCGGCCAGCATACACGGCGGTCCGGGCCGGGCGCGTTGACAGCGTGCCTGCCGGTTCCGACAATGCCCGCGTCCGACGGCCCCCGGCCGGATGGATTCGACCGCTCGGTTCCGGCGGGGTATAGCGCAGTCTGGTAGCGCGCCTGCTTTGGGAGCAGGATGTCGGGGGTTCGAATCCCTCTACCCCGACCATCGAAGGTGACCGGTCGCAGCGTGTCCCGCGGGCGCCCGTAGCTCAACCGGATAGAGCACCGACCTTCTAAGTCGGGGGTTACAGGTTCGATTCCTGTCGGGCGCGCCATGCAATCAAGGGGTTGGGCAGTCGATGACGCCGCCTCCAGACAATTCTCCTCACAATTCCGCCTTCTTTCGGAAGGGCCGAGTGCATGCCCGGCCCTTGCCTGGGGATGGCTGATCAGCCGGTCCCGGCGGCGGCCTGGTTGCCGCCCTGTTCGGCCAGCAGCGTCAGCTTCTCGTCGGTGGCCTTTTCCTCGGCCAGCGTCTCCTGCAGCAGCTTGACCGCGTCGGTGTAGCCGAGCTGCTTGGCGATCGCGCACAGCGTGCCGTACGCCGCGATCTCGTAGTGTTCCACCTTCTGTGCGCCGCCAATCAGCGCCGCGTCGCGCAGCGGGCCCTTGTCGATCGCGTCGATCACTTCCTTGCTCTCCTCGACCAGGCCTTCCATCGCCGCGCACTTGATGCGCTTCAGGCGCGTGTCCAGCAACTCGACCACGCGGTCGAGCCGTTCGATCTGGACGGTGGTCTCTTCCAGGTGCGCCTCGAACGCCGCCGCCAGTTGCGGGTTGTCGGCCGCACGCGCCAGGCGTGGCAGTGCCTTGGCCATCTGGCGCTCGGCCGAATGGGTATCCGAGAGTTCGTGGACGAACAGCTCTTCGAGCGTCTTGACCGCCATCGGGGTGTCTCCTCGTGGAATGGGATGGACCTGTTTAGGCGCCGGCTCGTCTCGGGTGCGTGAGATCGCGACGACGATCGGGCGCCATGCCTGCAAGCGTGTGGGCGGCGCGCCGCATCGCCGGTACCGCATGCCGACGTGCGGCGACGATCCGGACGTGTCCTGGCAGCGGGATGCCTCGCCATCGCCATCGCCCTCGCTCGCGTGTCGCGTATGGACGCACGATCAGCGCCAGGGCGCCCGCTTCGGCGTGGACGATGCCCTCGCGTGCGTCAGGCGTCGACGTCGCGTTCGCCCGGCGGCGCGTCGTATGCGGGCATCGTGACATCGGCCGCGGGCCGTGCCGCGCGCTGCGTCGCGGCAGCGGGCAGCCTGCAGTAGCCGTGCGCCTCGGCCAGCGCCATCAGCCGGTCGAAGGCGGCATCGACGAACGCCGCCTGGTCGGGGGTGACGAGGCCTTCGATCGCCTCCTCGCGCTCGCGCCAGTAGTGCCAGAACTCCTCGATCGCCGGCCTGGCCTCGAACAGCAGTGCGAGTTCCTCCTCCCAGGCGTCGAACAACGTTTGAAGTCTGCGTCGTGGCATGGAGGGGGCCGGTGACCGGAAGGCGATCCGCACGATGGCCGGCGGGTTTGCCACGATGGCGTGAGCGTCGCCTTCGCACCGATGAATAGGTGTGACGATATTGCACGCAGCATCGTCGGCACGCGACGGTTCCGGTGTCAGAACGCGTCCAGCGCCGTGCTCGCGCGCGCGACGGCGAAGTCGCAGTGCCGCAGCACCGCGAGCCCGTCGCTGCGCCGACGGGCGCTGCTCGAGGCCACGCAGTCCGAGACGACCACCACGTCGATCTCGAGCATCCGCGCATCGAGCGCGGTCGCCAGCACGCAGGCCTCGGCCGAGACGCCGGCCAGCAGCAGGCGCCGGATGTTCCGGCTTTCCAGGATGAAATGCAGCGCGGTCTGGTGGAAGGCGGAATGGCGTGGCTTGAGTACCAGGCAGTCGTCGGGCTGGGGCTCGAGGTGGTCGAGGATCGGCGCGGCCCTGGAGGCGCGGGCCAGCGTCACCAGCGACGAGAATTCGGACCGCCAGGCCCCGGTGTTGTCGTTGGCGTAGATGCACGCGCCACCCCGTTCGCGCACGCGTCGTTTCAGCCGGGCGAGCCGGGGCGCGATGTCGATCGCGGCGCGGCGCAGCGGTTCGCCGCGAGGGAAGTCGAAGGTGCTGATCATGTCGAGGATGAGCAGGGCGGGCGTTGCGGTCATCGTCTGGCGTGTCTCCCGGATGCGCCGGGCGGCGGCTCGCGTCCCCGGCAGGGTCGCGGCCAACGCCTGGCCCGGCAGGAGTTATTGCCGCGCTCGCGTCGGGAGGGCGTGAGGGGCGACCGTCACGGTGGTGCCAACGCGCATCCGCGGCACGGCAGGGCGGGCGGCGTCGATGCGGACGCGCTGCCATTTCGCCCGGCGCCGCGCTACAATGCGCGCCCGCCGCGCGGGCCGTTTCGAAAGCATGTCGTTCGCGATGCGTTTCGGGATAGAATGCGCGGCCGCCGGATCGACCCACCCGGGTCGCGACGGCGATGCGGATCTGTGGTGGCTGTAGCTCAGTTGGTTAGAGTACTGGATTGTGATTCCAGTGGTCGGGGGTTCGAATCCCCTCAGCCACCCCACCGTTTCAGGATGCGATGCCCCCCCGGGTCTTGCATCGGCGCGCAAGGCGGTATTACAATGCGCGCCCGCTTCATCGGGCCGTTAGCTCAGTTGGTAGAGCAGTTGACTCTTAATCAATAGGTCCAAGGTTCGAATCCTTGACGGCCCACCAGTTACGAAGAACGCCCGGCATCGCCGGGCGTTCTTCGTTTGGCATTTGGTCGCGGGATTCGAACCTGCGGTTCGCCTGCTGCGCAGGTCCGGCCATGCGCAGCGCGCATGGCGTTCGCGCGCGCTGCGGCGGGATGGGCGCAGGCGTCGCGATCGTCTACGATGCCGCCGTCCGCGGGGCGGGCACGATGCGAAAGTGGCGGAATTGGTAGACGCCCTGGTTTTAGGTACCAGTGCCGCAAGGCGTGCGGGTTCGAGTCCCGCCTTTCGCACCACGCCAAGTGGGATTCAAAGCGCCGGTCCTGGCTGGCGCGCCGTCGCGCGCCCGGGTCGTGATGCCGCGGGCTGTTCGAGGCTTCCCGGTGATGAACGCGCGCTCGCGCGTGGGGATCATGATGCTGCGGGCTTTTCAAAGAGCGGACTGTTGGCAGCATCTGGCGCGCCGTCGCGCGCCCGGATCGTGACGCCGCGGGCTGTTCGAGGCTTCCCCAGGCCGCGGGCTGTTCGAGGCTTCCCGGTGATGAACGCGCGCTCGCGCGTGGGGATCATGATGCTGCGGGCTTTTCAAAGAGGGTGGGAGCAGGGCGCGCCGCCGCGGGCGGTTCGCGATGTGTCCGCCCCTGCGCGCGACGGGGCTCTCCCGGAAAGCCTCATCGCGCGCGAGCGCGCGCCTACGGGGCCATTGGCGGCGCCAGGTGGCGGCCGGCCCCCGAATCGGCCAAACTACGCCGTTCCGTCGCCAGCCGCGCGGGTCGCGGGCGGCCGGTCGCCGTCGGAACCAATTCCCAACAAGTCAGATGTCGTGCGGCGTCGTCCGCAGCGCAGGAGTGGATATGCAAGTTTCGGTCGAATCGCTGGGCACCCTGGAACGCCGGATGACGTTCCGCGTGCCATCCGAACGCCTGGAGACCCAGGTCGGTGGCCGTCTGCGCGAGATCGCGCGGACCACGCGGCTCAAGGGCTTCCGTCCCGGCAAGGTGCCGGCGAAGGTCGTCGAGCAGCGGTTCGGCGAGCAGGTCCGTGCCGAGGTCCTGGACGGCCTGCTGCGCGAGGGCTTCGACCAGGCCGTGCGCGACAACGCGCTGCGGCTGGCCGGCCAGCCGCAGATCGCGCCGTCCGAAGGCGCGGGCGAGGGCGAGCTGGCGTTCACCGCCACGTTCGAGATCGTGCCCGACTTCGGCGACATCGAGCTCGAGAAGCTCGAGGTCGTGCGGCACACCGCCGAGGTGGCCGAGGACGACATCGACCGCATGATCGAGAACCTGCGCCTGCAGCGCCGCAGCTGGAGCGCGGTCACGCGCGGCGCGCAGACCGGCGACGCGGTTGACGTCGAGACCTGGTCGCAGATCGGCGACGAGCGCCTGCCGGCCGAAGGCGCCGAGCGCGGCGTCACGGTGCTCGGCTCGGGCGCGATGTTCCCGCAGATCGAGGAGGCGCTGGTCGGCCTGTCGAAGGGCGAGGAGAAGTCGCTCGAGGTGAGCTTCCCCGGCGACTGGCGCGTGCCGCAGCTGGCCGGCAAGCAGGCCACCGTGCACGTCAAGGTCGAGCAGGTCTCCGAGCAGCAGCTGCCGGAGGTCGATGCGGCGTTCATCCGCAGCTTCGGCGTCAAGAGCGGCGAGATGGACCAGTTCCGCAGCGAGATCCGCAGCAACCTCGAGCGCGAGCTCAAGGGCGCGCTGATGAACCGCCTGCGCCGCGAGGTCGGCGAGCAGCTGGTCGCCGCGTTCTCGAACGTCGAGCTGCCGCCGCGGCTCGTCGAGGCCGAGGCGAAGTCGCTGCTGCGCCAGACCGTCGAGCAGGCCCGCCGCCAGGGCGGCAACCCGGACGTCGGCGCCGATGCCCACGAGGGCTTCATGGCGCCGGCGCGCAAGCGCGTGCTGGTCGGCCTGCTGGTCGGCGAGGTCGCCCGGCGCCACCAGCTCAAGCTCGATCCCAAGCGCGTGAACGAAACCATGCGTCTGATCGCCTCGACCTACGAGGAGCCGCAGCAGGTCATTGAGATGTACCGCAACGACCCCCAGCTGATGTCGGGGCTGCAGAACCGCGTGATGGAGGAGCAGGTGATCGACTGGATCGCCGAGCGCGCCCAGCACACCGAGCAGCCGCTGTCCTTCCAGGACGCCATCGCCCCGCAGGGGTGAGCGACGTCCGTCCGCCCGGCCCGCAGGGCCGGGCGTTCCATCCGACAGGGAACGATTGATGAGCATCGAAACCAAAGCCCTCAACCTGGTGCCGATGGTGGTCGAGCAGACCAGCCGCGGCGAGCGCGCGTACGACATCTACTCGCGCCTGTTGAAGGAGCGCGTGATCTTCCTGGTCGGCGGCATCGACGACCACATGGCCAACGTGATCGTGGCCCAGCTGCTGTTCCTCGAGGCCGAGAACCCCGAGAAGGACATCAACCTGTACATCAACTCGCCAGGCGGCGTGGTCACCGCGGGCATGGCGATCTACGACACCATGCAGTTCATCAAGCCGGACGTGAGCACGATCTGCGTCGGCCAGGCGGCCAGCATGGGCGCGCTGCTGCTGGCCTCGGGCGCGGCGGGCAAGCGCTACGCGCTGCCGAATTCGCGGGTGATGATCCACCAGCCGCTCGGCGGCTTCCAGGGCCAGGCGACGGACATCGACATCCATGCCAAGGAGATCCTGTCGATGAAGCAGCGCCTGAACGAGATCATGGCCCAGCACACCGGCCAGCCGTTCGAGACGATCGCGCGCGACACCGAGCGCGACAACTTCAAGAGCGCGCAGGCCGCGCGCGAGTACGGTCTGGTGGACCAGGTGCTCGAGCGTCGTCCCGACGAGACGATCACCCCCGCCTGACGCTCCAAGTCATTGATTCATCAGGCATGCAAGCGCCGGCACCGTCCCTGAGGGCGGTGCCGGACGCTGTGCTATTCTCGAAACGTAACCGCAATACTGATTTGGCGAAGGCATGAGCGAAGACCGTCAGGGTCGTTCCGGCGACAGCAACAAGATCCTCTACTGCTCCTTCTGCGGAAAGAGCCAGCACGAGGTGCGCAAGCTGATTGCGGGCCCCAGCGTGTTCATCTGCGATGAGTGCGTCGAGCTCTGCAACGACATCATCCGCGAGGAGCTCGAGGAGAAGGCGCAGTCGGCGCGCAGTTCGCTGCCTAAGCCGCGCGAGATCCTCGAGGTACTCGACCAGTACGTGATCGGCCAGAAGCGCGCGAAGAAGACGCTCGCCGTGGCGGTCTACAACCACTACAAGCGCATCGAGAGCCGCAGCAAGAACGACGAGGTCGAACTGGCCAAGTCGAACATCCTGCTGATCGGCCCGACCGGCTCGGGCAAGACGCTGCTGGCCGAGACGCTCGCGCGCCTGCTCAACGTGCCGTTCACGATCGCCGATGCGACGACGCTCACCGAGGCCGGCTACGTCGGCGAGGACGTCGAGAACATCATCCAGAAGCTGCTGCAGAAGTGCGACTACGACGCCGAGAAGGCGCAGCAGGGCATCGTCTACATCGACGAGATCGACAAGATCTCGCGCAAGAGCGAGAACCCGTCGATCACCCGCGACGTCTCGGGCGAGGGCGTGCAGCAGGCGCTGCTCAAGCTGATCGAGGGCACCGTCGCCAGCGTGCCGCCGCAGGGCGGGCGCAAGCATCCGCAGCAGGAATTCCTGCAGGTCGACACCAAGAACATCCTGTTCATCGTCGGCGGCGCGTTCGCCGGCCTGGACAAGGTGATCCAGCAGCGCTCGACCGAGGCCGGCGGCATCGGCTTCGGGGCCAAGCTCAAGAGTTCCGAACGCAAGGCCGACACCGGCAAGGTGCTGGCCGACGTCGAGCCCGAGGACCTGATCAAGTTCGGCCTGATCCCCGAGTTCGTCGGCCGCCTGCCGGTGGTCGCCACGCTCGAGGAACTCGACGAGCCGGCGTTGATCCAGATCCTCACCGAGCCCAAGAACGCGATCAGCAAGCAGTTCCGCAAGCTGTTCGAGATGGAGGGCGTGGAGCTGGAGTTCCGGCCCGACGCGCTGTCGGCGATCGCCAAGAAGGCGATCAAGCGCAAGACCGGTGCGCGCGGCCTGCGCACGATCGTCGAGTCGGTGCTGCTCGACACGATGTACGAACTGCCGTCGCTGGAGAACGTCAGCAAGGTCGTGGTCGACGAATCGGTCATCGAGCACAAGTCCGAGCCGTACCTGATCTACGAGACGCCGGCCACCGAGCAGAAGGTCGCGTCCTCGGGCGAGTGAGCGGGGTGGCGGAACGAAATGTTCCGCCGCCGCGCCGTTCAGCCGCCGCGCCCGGCCCGGGCCGCCCCCGCAGCGCCGCGATCCTCCCGGGTCGCGGCGTTTTCGTATGCGGAGCGGCCCGAGCCGCTTGCATCCGGCGCGCGCGCGCCCCATAAACGACAGGCCGCAGGCGGTCGCGTGGGCCGCCCGGCCGGCACCGCCGGCCGTCCGCGATGTCCCCAAGGAACCCCGATGAGCTCACCCGCTACCCCCGACACCTACGACCTGCCGGTCCTGCCGCTGCGGGACGTGGTCGTGTTCCCGCACATGGTGATCCCGCTGTTCGTCGGGCGCGACAAGTCGATCCGCGCCCTCGACGTGGCGATGGAGGCCGACAAGCGCATCCTGCTGGTCGCGCAGAAGTCCGCCGAGACCGACGACCCGGGCGCCGACGACCTCTACCAGGTCGGCACGCTGGCCCAGGTGCTGCAACTGCTCAAGCTGCCCGACGGCACCATCAAGGTGCTGGTCGAGGGCACCGAGCGCGTGTCGCTGCGCGACGTTCGCGAGCACGGGGGCGCGCTGCTGGGCGCCGGCGTGCCGATGGATGCGGTCGAGTCGCGCGAGCCGCGCGAGGTCGAGGCGATCGCGCGCTCGCTGATGGGCCTGTTCGAACAGTACGTCAAGACCAACCGCAAGCTGCCGCCCGAGCTGCTGCAGACGCTGGCCGGCATCGACGAGCCCGGCCGCCTGGCCGACACGATCGCCGCGCACCTGGGCGTGCGTCTGGCCGACAAGCAGCGCCTGCTCGAATCGGCCGACACCGCCGACCGCCTGGAACTGCTGGTCGGCTTCGTCGACGGCGAGATCGACGTGCAGCAGATGGAGAAGCGCATCCGCGGTCGCGTGAAGTCGCAGATGGAGAAGTCGCAGCGCGAGTACTATCTCAACGAGCAGATGAAGGCGATCCAGAAGGAGCTGGGCGAGATCGACGACGCGCCCAACGACATCGAGGAACTCGCCCGCAAGATCGCCTCGGCCGGCATGCCCAAGCCGGTCGAGACCAAGGCCCGCGCCGAGTTCAACAAGCTCAAGCAGATGCCGCCGATGTCGGCCGAGGCCTCGGTCGTGCGCAACTACCTCGACTGGCTGCTGGGCGTGCCGTGGAAGAAGCGCAGCAAGGTCCGCAAGGATCTCAAGGCCGCCCAGGACACGCTCGATGCCGACCACTACGGGCTGGAGAAGGTCAAGGAGCGCATCCTCGAGTACCTGGCCGTGCAGACGCGCGTCAAGCAGATGAAGGGCGCGATCCTGTGCCTCGTCGGGCCGCCCGGCGTGGGCAAGACCTCGCTCGGCCAGTCGATCGCCAAGGCGACCAACCGCAAGTTCACGCGGATGGCGCTGGGCGGCGTGCGCGACGAGGCCGAGATCCGCGGCCATCGGCGCACCTATGTCGGCTCGATGCCGGGCCGCATCGTGCAGAGCCTCAACAAGGTCGGCACGAAGAACCCGCTGTTCCTGCTCGACGAGATCGACAAGATGTCGATGGACTTCCGCGGCGACCCGGCGTCGGCGCTGCTGGAGGTGCTCGATCCCGAGCAGAACCACACCTTCAACGACCACTACCTGGAGGTCGACCTCGACCTGTCGGAGGTGATGTTCGTCGCGACGTCGAACTCGCTCAACATCCCCGGCCCTTTGCTCGACCGCATGGAGGTCATCCGCATCCCGGGCTATACCGAGGACGAGAAGCTCAACATCGCCACCCGCTACCTGCTGCCCAAGCAGCTCAAGGCCAGCGGTCTGAAGGCGGCCGAGCTGACGGTGTCCGAGGGCGCGATCCGCGACATCGTGCGTTACTACACGCGCGAGTCGGGCGTGCGCAACCTCGAGCGCGAGATCGCCAAGGTCTGCCGCAAGGTGGTCAAGGAGATCGCGCTGGCCGGCCCGGTGCAGGGCAAGGGCGCGAAGGCGGTCAAGGCGGTCAAGGTCACCGAGAAGAACCTCGACAAGTACCTGGGCGTGCAGCGCTTCGACTTCGGTCGCGCCGAGCAGGACAACGAGGTCGGCCTGGTCACCGGCCTGGCCTGGACCGAGGTCGGCGGCGACCTGCTGCAGATCGAGGCCACCCAGGTGCCGGGCAAGGGCCAGCTGACGCTGACCGGCCAGCTGGGCGACGTGATGAAGGAATCGGCGTCGGCGGCGATGTCGGTCGTGCGCGCACGCGCCGAGCGGCTCGGCCTGGAGCTCGATACGCTGCAGAAGCACGACATCCACGTGCACGTGCCTGATGGCGCGACGCCCAAGGACGGTCCCAGCGCCGGCATCGCGATGGCGACCACGCTGGTCTCGCTGCTCACGCGCATTCCGGTGCGCGCGGACGTGGCGATGACCGGCGAGATCACGCTGCGCGGCCGCGTGACCGCGATCGGCGGGCTGAAGGAGAAGCTGCTCGCCGCGCTGCGCGGTGGCATCAAGACGGTGATCATCCCCGAGGAGAACCGCAAGGACCTGGCCGACATCCCGAAGAACGTCACCCAGGGCATGAAGATCGTGCCGGTGAAGTACATCGACGAGGTGCCCGACCTGGCGCTGGAGCGGCCGCTGCCACCGCCGCCGTCGGCCAAGCCCGAGCCAAAGAAGGCGCGCTCGAAGGTCGTGCCCAAGAACGGTGGCGAAGGGCGACGCACGCGCGTCAAGCACTGACGCCTGCGCCCTGTAGGAGCGCGCGCGCTCGCGCGCGATGCGGCCTTCCCTGTAGCGCCCATCGCGCGCGAGCGCGCTCCTACGGGGGCCGGGGTGCGATGGCGGAGGAGGGCAGTGGACGCAACAGCGCAAGCATCGCCGGAGCGCGGTGCCGGCGGGCGCGCCGTCAGCGCCGCGGGCGCAGCAGCACCAGCACCGCGCCGGTACCGCCCTGGGCGCCGGGCGCGCTGTGGAACGCGAGCACGTCGCCGCGCTGGCGCAGCAGGCGGTCGACCACGTTCTTGAGCACCGGCGCGTCGGGCGAGGAGTTCATGCCCTTGCCGTGCACGATGCGCACGCAGCCCACGCCCGCGTCGACCGCGTCGCGCAGGAACAGCCGCAGCAGCGCGGTCGCCTGGGCGACGTCGGCGTGGTGCAGGTCCAGCTCCTCCTGCGCCGCGTACTCGCCGCGGCCGAGCCGGCGCAGCACGCGCGCGGGCACGTCGTCGCGGCGGTACTGCATCGCGTCGCCGGCCTGCAACAGCGGGCCGTCGAGCAACTGGCGGAATTCGCTGCGCGCCTCCGCATCGTCGCGCTCGGCCATCCGCGTGACCGGGCGCGGCCGGGGCGCCTGCGGCGGCGGCGGGGCGCTCGGCAGTTCGCGCACCGGGCCGATCGCGGCGCGGAACAGTGCGGCGTCGTCGTCGTCGGGCGGGTCCTGATCGCGGCGGCTCATGCGCCCAGCGTAGCGCGCCCGCGGCCCGGTGCGCAGATGCGCGCGTCGCGCAAGCTGGGGCGTGTCGGACGCATCCGCTATCATGTCGGCCTCGCCAACCGCACGGGGCTTTTGGAACGATTCATGCGCGTACTGGTCAGCAATGACGACGGCGTCGACGCGCCCGGCATCCGGATCCTCGCCCAGGGGCTGCGCGATGCGGGACACGAGGTGCTGGTCGTCGCGCCGGACCGCGACCGTTCCGGGGCGAGCAACTCGCTCACGCTCGACCTGCCGCTGCGCGTGGTGCAGCTCGACGACACCACCTGGCGCGTGCACGGCACGCCGACCGACTGCGTGCACGTCGCGATCACCGGGCTGCTCGACCGCGAGCCCGACATCGTGGTCTCGGGCATCAACAACACCGCCAACCTCGGCGACGACGTGATCTACTCGGGCACGGTCGCCGCGGCGATGGAAGGGCGCTTCTGCGGGCTGCCGGCGGTCGCGATGTCGCTGGTCACCGCCAATCACGACGGCCGCCACTACGAGACCGCGGCGCGCGCGGCGGTCGAGATCGTCGCCCGGCTCAAGGCCGACCCGCTGCCGGCCGACACGATCCTCAACGTCAACGTGCCCGACGTGGCCTGGGACGCGCTCGAGGGCTTCGAGGTCACGCGGCTGGGCAACCGCCACCGCGCCGAGGCCTGCACGCCGATCGTCGACCCGCGCGGGCGCACGTTCTGGTGGATCGGCGCGGCCGGTCCGGAACAGGACGCCGGCCCCGGCACCGATTTCCACGCCGTGCGCACACGGCACATCTCGATCAGCCCGATCCACGTCGACCTCACGCGCTACCAGGCGCTCGAGCACGTCGCCAGCTGGGTCGGCGGACTGGAGGCCGGGCTCCGGGCGACGCAGGCATGACGGCGCGCCTGCGACTGCAGCCCGAGGCGCTGGGCATGGGCATGACCTCGCAGCGCGTGCGCGACCGGCTGATCGAACGCCTGCGCGACGGCGCGCATCCGGGCGGCGGCATCGGCGACGAGCGCGTGCTCAACGCGATCCGTACCGTGCCGCGGCACCTGTTCGTCGACGAGGCACTGGCCACCCGCGCCTACGAGGACACCGCGCTGCCGATCGGCCACGGCCAGACGATCTCCCAGCCCTGGGTGGTCGCGCGCATGACCGAGGCGCTGCTCGCCAACGGCATGCCGCGCAAGGTGCTCGAGGTCGGCACCGGCTCGGGCTACCAGGCGACGATCCTCGCCGCACTCGGCATCGAGGTGCACACCGTCGAGCGCATCGGCGAACTGCTGCGCGTGGCGCGCAAGCGCTTCCGGTCGCTCGGCCTGAACGTGCGCAGCAAGCACGACGACGGCCGCATCGGCTGGCCGGAGAACGGCCCGTTCGACGGCATCGTGGTCACCGCCGCCGGGCCGGCGCTGGTCGACGCGCTGACCGCGCAGCTCGCCGACAGCGGCACGCTGGTCGCACCGGTCGGCGCGCCGGGCGCGCAGCGGCTGCTGGTGCTGCACAAGCAGGCCGACGGCCGCGTCGTGCAGCAGGACCTCGCCGCGGTCGCGTTCGTGCCGCTGCTGTCGGGATACGTGGACTGATGCGACTGTTCGAAGCGCTCTACGAGCGCACGCTGACCTGGGCCCGGCATCGCCACGCGCCGCGCTACCTCGCCGCGATGAGCGCGGCCGAATCGGTCGCCTTCCCGATCCCGCCCGACGTCATGCTCGCGCCGATGGCGCTGGCCCGGCCGCAGGCCTGGTGGCGCTACGCGCTGCTGTGCACGCTCGGCTCGGTCCTCGGCGGCCTTTTGGGCTATCTGGTGGGCCACTACGCGCTCGACCTCGCATGGCCGTGGATCGTGCGCATGGGCTGGCAGCCTGCGTTCGAGCAGATCCAGGCGCTGTTCGTGCGCCACGGTTTCGTGTTCGTCTTCCTCGCCGCCTTCACGCCGATTCCGTACAAGGTGTTCACGATCGCGTCGGGTTCGCTCGGGGTCGGGCTGTTACCGTTCCTCGCCGGCTCGCTGGTGGGGCGCGGCGCGCGGTTCTTCCTCGTCGCCGGACTCATGGCCTGGGGCGGGCCGCGCGTGGAGCCGATCCTGCGGCGCTACATCGAATGGCTGGGCTGGCTGATGGTCGGCCTGGTCGCGGTCGGACTGGTCTGGATGGAGTTTCGCCGATGAGGATCGTGGTACTGGTGTTGACGGCCCTGCTGCTTGCCGGCTGCGGCAGCAGCCGCGTGGTCCGGGAGGGCGGCAGCGCGCCGCGTGCCTCGACCCCGAAGCCGGGGCAGAGCGTGGTCGTGCAGCGTGGCGACACGCTGTACCGGATCGCGTCCGGCAACGGCATCAGCGTGCTCGACCTGGCGACCTGGAACAACATCGCGGCCCCGTACACCATCTATCCCGGCCAGCGGCTGCGCCTGTACCCCGGCGGCCGCGGCGCGACCGCCACCGCGCCCTCGACGGGTGGCGGGCGCCAGCCGGTCCGGCCCACGCAGTCGGCCCCGCAGCCGCCTGCGCCGCCGCCGGCACGCAGCCCGTTCCAGTGGCAGTGGCCCACCGACGGCCAGCTGATCGCGCGCTATGTCGCCAACGAGCCGACCAAGCAGGGCATCGACATCGCCGGCACCGGCGGCCAGCCGGTCCGCGCGGCCGCCGACGGCGTGGTGGTCTATTCGGGCTCGGGCCTGGTCGGCTACGGCGAACTGATCATCGTCAAGCACGACGAGCAGTGGCTTTCGGCCTACGGTCACAACCGCACGCGCCGGGTCAACGAGGGTGAGCGCGTCCGCGCCGGCCAGCAGATCGCCGAGCTGGGCCGCAGCGGCGCCGCCCGCGACATGTTGCACTTCGAGATCCGCTACAACGGAAAACCAGTCGATCCGCTGTCGTATCTGCCGGCGCGCTGACGCGTCTACGCCCCTGAGCGGGCGGATCCCCGCCCCGCGCAGCGCGCCGGGCGCTCGCCGCCGCGCCGCCCGGTGGGCGGCTATCCGCGTCGGCTCGCCCACTACAACGGCAAGCCGGTCGATCCTTTGTCGTATCTGCCGGCGCGTTGAGTCGGCGGATCGAAGCGGCGGGACTGGGGATTGGGGATTGGGAAAGCTGGAAGTCCCGCGCTTTTACGAATCCCGAATCCCGGATCCCGAATCCCCGCCGTCACCGAGCACGAAGGCGGCCACCACCCGCCGGCCTTCGCCGGCCAGCACGTTGAAGGTGCGGGCCGCGGCGGCGTTGGTCATGGCCTCCAGGCCGATGCCGCGCGACAGGCAGGCGGCCATCGTCGCGGCGGGCGGGAAGGCCTGGGACGCGCCGGTGCCCAGCAGGATCACTTCCGGCTCGAGCGCCAGTACCGGGGCGAGGGCGTCGGCGTCGAGGGTGCGGACCGAGGTCGCCGGCCAGTCCTCGACCAGGGCCCGGGGCGCGACGATGAAGCTGCGGGTCAGCCGGCGGTCGTTGACCAGCGCGACACCGCCGTCAGCGCCGCGCAGGACGTAGTCGAAGTCGGGCGTCTCGAGGCTCAGCTGCATCGGCGTGGACGGGTCAGGCTCGTGGCAGCACGATCTGGCGGCGGTCGCGGCTCTGCCGGTACAGCACGGCCACGTGGCCGATGCGCTGGACCAGCGCGCTGGCGGTGCGTTCGACCAGTTCGGCGATCATCGCGTCGCGGCTCTCGCGGTCGGCGGCGCCGACCTTCACCTTGATCAGCTCGTGGTGCTCGAGTGCCGCGTCGAGCTCGGCGACCAGCGCATCGGTGACGCCCTTGCCGCCGACCTGCAGCATGGCCTTGATGCCGTGGGCCTGGCCGCGCAGAAAACGGGTCTGGGCAGCGGTCAGGACGTTACTCATGGATGAACCGGTCGCGGAAATGAAAACGGCCCGCAGGATATCATGGCCCCCGCATCCACCCGTTCAGCCCGACCCGAGCCGGCAATGGCCTCCCGCAGCAAAAGCAGCCAGCGCTGGCTGAAGGAACATTTCTCCGATCCCTACGTGAAGAAGGCGCAGGCCGAAGGGCTGCGCTCGCGCGCGGCCTACAAGCTCGAGGAACTGGTCGAGCGCGACCGGCTGCTCAAGCCGGGCATGGTCGTCGTCGACCTGGGCGCGGCGCCGGGTGGCTGGTCGCAGTGGGTCCGCCAGGCCCTGGGCGACAGCGGGCGGGTGATCGCGCTCGACATCCTGGAGATGCCCTCGCTGGCCGGGGTCGAGTTCCTGCACGGCGATTTCCGCGAGGACGCGGTGCTGGCCGCGCTCGAGGCCGCGCTCGACGGCCAGCAGGTGGACCTTGTGTTGTCCGACATGGCCCCCAACAAGAGCGGTATCGACGCCGTCGACCAGCCGCGGGCGATGCATCTGGCCGAACTGGCGATGGCGTTCGCCGACGATCACCTGCGGACCGGCGGCACATTCCTGATCAAGCTGTTCCAGGGCACCGATTTCGACGCCTACGTGAAGGATCTGCGGCGGCGGTACGCGAAACTGTCGATCCGCAAGCCCGCGGCCTCCCGGCAGCGCTCGCCCGAGGTCTACGCCCTGGCCCAAGGCAAGCTAGCGACGATGAAGTAGCATGGGCCCGAGGCATCGAATGCTCCACCGCACTCTCCACGAGAACCCCGAAACATGAACGATCTGGTCAAGAATCTGTTGCTCTGGGTGGTGGTCGCCATCGTGCTGATGGTGGTCTTCCAGAGTTTCAGCCCCCGCACCGGCGCCGCCGGCGGGCAGGACGTCCAGTACTCGCAGTTCATGGAGCAGGTCCGCCGCGACCAGATCGGCTCGGTGAAGATCGCCGAGGACGAGCGCACGATCACGTTCCAGACCAAGGGCGGCCAGACCGGCACGGTGATCGCGCCGCGTCGCGACGACCGCATGATCGACGACCTGATGAACCACAACGTCGCGATCGACCAGGCGCCGCCGTCGAGCGGCATCTCGCTGGGCTACATCCTGATCCAGCTGCTGCCGGTCGCGCTGATCATCGGCTTCTGGTTCTTCATGATGCGGCAGATGCAGCAGGGCGGCGGCAAGGGCGCGATGTCCTTCGGCAAGTCGCGCGCCAAGCTGCTGAGCGAGGAACAGACCAAGGTCACCTTCGCCGACGTCGCCGGCTGCGACGAGGCCAAGGAAGAGGTCTCCGAACTGGTCGAGTTCCTGCGCGACCCGTCGAAGTTCCAGAAGCTCGGCGGCAAGATCCCGCGCGGCGTGCTGATGGTCGGCCCGCCCGGCACCGGCAAGACCCTGCTCGCCAAGGCGATCGCCGGCGAGGCCAAGGTGCCGTTCTTCTCGATCTCCGGCTCGGACTTCGTCGAGATGTTCGTCGGCGTCGGCGCCTCGCGCGTGCGCGACATGTTCGAGCAGGCCAAGAAGCAGGCGCCGTGCATCATCTTCATCGACGAGATCGACGCCGTCGGCCGCCATCGCGGCGCCGGCCTGGGCGGCGGTCACGACGAGCGCGAGCAGACCCTCAACCAGCTGCTGGTCGAGATGGACGGCTTCGAGGGCGGCGAGGGCGTGATCGTGGTCGCCGCGACCAACCGCCCGGACGTGCTCGATCCGGCGCTGCTGCGCCCGGGCCGCTTCGACCGCCAAGTCGTCGTGGGCCTGCCCGACGTCAAGGGCCGCGAGCAGATCCTCAAGGTTCACATGCGCAAGGTCCCGCTCGACGAGGACGTGCAGCCGCTGGTCGTGGCCCGCGGCACGCCGGGCTTCTCCGGCGCGGACCTGGCCAATCTGGTCAACGAGGCGGCGCTGTTCGCCGCGCGCGAGAACGCCAAGGAGGTCCGCATGGACCACTTCGATCGCGCGCGCGACAAGATCCTGATGGGCGCCGAGCGCCGCTCGATGGCGATGAGCGAGGACGAGAAGAAGCTCACCGCCTATCACGAGGCCGGCCATGCGATCGTCGGCCGCCTGGTGCCCGAGCACGACCCGGTCTACAAGGTCACGATCATCCCGCGCGGTCGCGCGTTGGGCGTGACCATGTACCTGCCCGAGGGCGACAAGTACTCGATGAACCGCGTGGCGATCGAGTCCCAGCTGTGCTCGCTGTACGGCGGGCGCGTGGCCGAGGAGCTGATCTTCGGCGAGGACAAGGTCACCACCGGCGCGTCGAACGACATCGAGCGCGCGACCAAGATCGCCCGCAACATGGTCACCAAGTGGGGCCTGTCGGACGTCATGGGGCCGATCGCCTACGGCGAGGAGGACGACGAGGTGTTCCTGGGCCGCTCGGTCACCCAGCACAAGAGCGTCTCCGACGACACCGCGCGCAAGATCGACGAGGTGGTCCGCGAGATCCTGGACCGGGCCTACGCCCGTACCCGCGAGATCCTGACCGGCAACATCGACAAGCTGCACGCGATGTCCAAGCTGCTGCTCGAGTACGAGACCATCGACGTGCCGCAGATCGACGCGATCATGGAAGGCCGCGACCCGCCGCCACCGATGGGCTGGGGCAAGGCCAACCCGCCCGGCGGCGGTGGCGACGACGGCGACATGGGCGGCAAGCGCCCGCTGCAGCCGATCGGTGGCGCAGCGGAGCAGGCCTGAGGTCCGGGCATCGGGCATCGGGCATCGACAGGGCGGCATCCGGGCGACCGGGTGCCGTTCTGCGTTTGGGGTGATCGCCACGATGCTGGACGTCCGATAATCGAATCCCCGATCCCGATTCCCGAATCCCCATGTTCGACACCGCTCCCCAGCTCGACTGCAACGGCCGCGTCCTGCGGCTCGACCGCCCGCGGGTCATGGGCATCGTCAACGTCACGCCCGATTCGTTCTCCGATGGCGGGGCGCATGCGACGACCGAGGCGGCGGTCGCGCATGGCCTGCGGCTGGCGGAGGAGGGCGCCGACGTGCTCGATGTCGGCGGCGAGTCGACCCGGCCCGGCGCCGACGCGGTGCCGGTCGACGAGGAACTGCGGCGGGTGCTGCCGGTCGTCGAGGCGCTGGTCGCGCGCACCGGGCTGCCGGTCAGCATCGACACCTCCAAGCCCGAGGTCATGCGCGCTGCGGTCGAGGCCGGCGCAGGCATGATCAACGACGTCTACGGCCTGCGCCGCGAAGG
>NZ_LASZ01000023.1 GCF_001014645.1 Luteimonas sp. FCS-9
GAGCGGCCTTGGCCGCGAGGGCCTTCCCCGTAAGGCCCCTTCGCGCGCAAGCGCGCTCCTACGGATGCGCCTCCCGGCGACGGTGCGGCGTAGGGACCACGTAGGAGCGGCCTCGGCCGCGAGGGCCTTCCTGGCAGGTCCCTTCGCGCGCAAGCGCGCTCCTACTGGCGTCAGCAGCGTCGATGGCGTCCGGAAGGCCGATTTCGGCCGTGGCGCCGCAGGATCGCGCCATCGAGCGTCTTCTCAACGCGAGCGTCGCCGGGCCTGCTCGGGCAGCGTCTGCCGCAGCGTCTCGAAGCCCTCCCAGGGATGCGCGCCGAGCCGCTTGAGGCGGGCGGGCGCGTTGCGCAGCGTCCACTGGTTGCCGGCCTTGACCCGGCCCAGTTCCTCCCAGCGCAGCGGCATCGCCACCGGGGCACCGGCACGCGCACGCAGCGAGAACGACGCCACCGCGGTCGCGCCGCGGCCGTTACGCAGGTAGTCGACGAAGATCCGCTCCTTGCGGAACTTCTTGGTCGCCGTGGCGACGTAGGTCAGCGGCTCGAGCTGCGCCAGGCTCTGCGCGAAGGCCTGAGCGAACGGCTTGGCGACCGACCAGTCGCAGCCCGGATCGAGCGGCACCACCACGTGCAGCCCCTTGCCGCCGGAGGTGCGCACGAACGATTCGAGGCCCACCTGCTGCAGCAGCCCGCGGATCTGGCGTGCAGCGGCGACGATGTCGCGCCAGGCGATGCCCTCGCCCGGGTCGAGGTCGAAGACAATGCGGTCAGCGATGTCGGGCGCCTGCGCGAGTGCGCCCCAGGGATGGAACTCGAGCGCGTTGAACTGCACCAGCTCCAGCGCGGCCGCCGCGTCGTTGACGACGAGGTAGTCGCCCGCGCCGCCCGACTCCTCCTTCAGCCGCACCGTTTCCACCAGCTGCATGCCGGCGGTGTGGTGCTTCTGGAAGAAACAGGCGCTGTCGATGCCGCCCGGGCACCGGATCACCGACAGCGGCCGGCCGGCGATCTCGGGTAGCAGCCAGTCCATGACCCCGGCGTAGTACGCGGCGACGTCGCCCTTGGTCAGCGTGTCGCCGGGAAACAGCACCTTGTCCGGGCTCGACAGCGTCGGCGGCGTACGCGAATCCACGGCCGCCTTGCGGGTCGCCGCCTTCTTCGCGGCTGCGCCGGCGGCAGCGCGCTTGCGGGCAGGCGTCTTGCTGCGGGTCTGCGTTGCCATCTCGTCGTCTCCTGCGGGGGCGCCGCGGTCGCTGTCGTGCAGGTCCTCGACCGACTTGTCCGGCCGCACCGCCTTGAGCGAGGGCTGGCGCAGCAGGCCATGGCCGCCGGTGCCGCGCGAGAACACCTCGACCACGAAGCGCGGCGCGAACCAGCGCGCGGCGCGCAGGTCGGTGTCGTTGGGCGGCACGTGGACCGTGGGATCGTCGCGTCCGGCCTTGCCGATGCGCTGGGCGATCTGTTCGAGCAGCGCATCGCTGAAGCCCGAGCCCACGCGCCCGGCGTAGCGCCAGCCGTGTTCGGCGTCGGGACGGGCGAGCAGCAACGAGCCGAAGCCGCTGCGGCTGCCCTTGGGCGGGGTGTACCCGACCACCGCGTATTCGTCGCTGGCCAGCTCCTTGGTCTTGCGCCAGTCGTCGCCGCGCCCCGGGCGATAGCCGCGGTCGCCGCGCTTGGAGATGATCCCCTCGAAGCCGGCCTGCGAGGCCAGCTCGATCGCGGTCGCCGCCTCGCCCTCGATGTGCGAGCTCCAGGCCAGGTGCGCGGGGAGCGGATCGCCGAGGATGCGTTGCAGCAGCGCCTTGCGCGCGAACAGCGGTGCCTCGCTGACGTCGACCCCGTCGACGTGCAGCAGGTCGAACAGCACCAGCGCCAGCGCGCCCTGGCGCTCGCCCGACAAGGTCTGCTGCAGCAGGTTGAAATCCGCGCGCGCGCCGCGCCCGGCGATCAGTTCGCCGTCGAACGCGGCCGAGCGCAGGCCGAGCCGGGTCAGCGCCTCGGTGATCTCCGGCACCCTGGCGGTCCATTCGAGCGCATTGCGCGACCACAGCCGGACCTTGCCGCGCGCAATCGTGACCAGCAACCGGTAGCCGTCCCATTTGAGCTCGTGCAGCCAGGCCTCGCCGGTGGGCGCGGATTCGCCGAGCTTCGCCAGTTGGGGGGCGAACGGGCCGTCGGGCGCGGCCGCGCGGCGGGCGCCGTCGAGCTTGCGTGCGGCTGCCGCCCAGTCGTGCTTACGGCGCGTGGCGACGGCGACCTCGCGCTCGCCACGCTTGCGCGCCTTGCCGGTGCCGGCGCGCTTGGCGTCCTCGGGTGGGGGCGGTGCGATGTCGCCGAGCAGGTCGTCGGCGTCGAGCTTGCCGGCGTACGCGTCGCGGTCCTTGAACAACAGCCACTGTGGCTGCCTGCCCGGCCGGGCCGTGCGCACCAGGTGCCAGCGTCCCTTGAGCTTGCGGCCGAAGAGTTCGAAGCGCAGGTGGCCCTTGGCCAGCGCCTCTTCCGGATCGCCGTCGGCGGCCCAGGCCCCGGTGTCGAACCGCGCGACGTGCCCGCCGCCGTACTGGCCCTTGGGAATCTCGCCCTCGAAGCCCGCATAGTCGAGCGGATGGTCCTCGACCTGGACCGCCATGCGCTTGACGTCCGGGTCGTAGCTCGGCCCCTTGGGCACCGCCCAGCTGCGCAGCGCATCGCCCACCTGCAGCCGGAAGTCGTAATGCCGGCGGCTGGCGTGATGCAACTGCACGACGAAGATCGCCCGCCGCCCGCGCGGCGCGGACTTGCCCGGCTCCGGTTCGCGGGTCGCGTCGAAGCTGCGCTTGCGGCGGTACTCGGCGAGGGTCATGGCGTCACGAGGCCTTGCGCACGGCCTTCTTCGCGGTCTTCCTGGCGCCCTTGGCGGCGGTCTTCTTGGCCGGCGCCTTCTTCGCCGCGCTCCGCGCCGGTGCCTTCGTCGCCACGGCCTTCTTGGCCGGCGTGCGCTTGTTGCTCTGCAGGCTCTGCTCGAGCAGCGACACGAAGTCGACCACGTTGGTGGCCGCATCCTCGCGCGGCTCCGGCTCCTCGGTCACGCGCGTGGTCGCACCCTTGGCCTTGATGCGCTTCTGGATGATCGCGGCCAGGCGCTCGCGGAACTCGTCGTGGTAGCCCTCGGGATCCCAGTCGGCGGCCATCGACTCGATCAGCTGCGTGGCCATCTGCACCTCCTTGTCGGCGATGCGGTAGTCGGCGGCATCGCCGGTGGGCAGCTTGTAGTCGTTGGGATCGACGAGTTCCTGCGGGTAGCGCAGCAGCATCAGCACCAGCGCGTCGTCCTCGGGCAGCACCGCGCACAGGTACTCGCGCGTGCGGATCACGACGCGCGCGATACCGATCTTGCCGGTCCGCTTCAGCGTCTCACGCAGCAGCACGTAGCCCTTCTCGGCCTTCTTGCCCGGCACCAGCACGTAGGGCTTCTCGAAGAAGCGCGTGCCGATGCTGCCGGCGTCGACGAAGGCCTCGACGTCCACCGACTCGTGCGACTCGGGCGCGGCCGAGGCGATGTCCTCCTTCTCGATGACGACATAGCTGCCCTTGTCGTACTCGAACGCCTTGACGATCTCCTTCCACGGCACCTCCTCGCCGGTGTCGGCGTTGACCCGCTCGAAGCGGATCGGCTTCTTGTCGCGCGAATCGAGCATGCGGAAGCTCAGGTCGGTTCGGCGCTCACCCGACATCAGCGAGACCGGGATGTTGAGCAGGCCGAACGACAGCGAGCCGGACCAGATGGGACGTGCCATGGGATCTCCGATGCGCAGCGGGCGCGAGTGCGCCCGCGGGTGCGCGGCAGGGCGGGCGCGGTCGTCGCAGGCTGGCAAAGGGCTCGTGGACCCCGCGTCAACCCCGGACGCGCCAGCGGCGCAGGCGTGGACATCGCGTCGGGCATCGCCTCGCGCAGCCGGCGGCGGGCCGGCGACCCGGCGCCGGACGGACTGGGCGCACGTCGGGCCGGGCCGTCGCGGGCCTGCCGGGCCCGCCTGCCGGCGCTGCGCACCGCGATCGTCCGGTCCGGCGGGCTTTCACGCACGGTTGAGCCGACCGGCGCGACGTTACGCGCATGAGCCCAGACCACGACATCGACAAGACGCCCCACGAGCGCGACCGCACGCCTGCGCCCGCATCCCCTGAGGATGCGCGCGAGCACCAGGGACATCGCGAACGGCACGAGGAGAACACCCACGACGAGGCGCTGGAGGAGACCTTCCCCGCCAGCGATCCCGTCTCGCCGTTCGTGCCGGCCCGCGATCCGGAGTGAGGGGTCGGCGCCGCACGGCGCACTGCACCGGGGCCAGCACGGCGCGCGCATGCCCGGCCATTGGGGACGACCCTACCCGCACGACCTGTCGAGACACCTATAATCGCCGGCTGTAATCGTTTACACAGGATCGACGATGCGTCTTGACGACCGGCTGGAAGCGCTGCTCGCCCGTATGACCGTGGAGGAGAAGATCGGCCAGCTCGGCATCTTCGCCGACATGCTGCGGCCGTTCGCCGCGGACGTGAATCCGGAGATGAACGAGCTCAACGCCGGCGAACTGCGCGAGCGTATCCGGGCCGGTCACGTCGGCGCGGTCTTCAATGGCGTCGGCGCCGCCCAGGGCCGCGAGGCGCAGCGCATCGCGCTGGAGGAAAGCCGGCTCGGCATCCCGCTGCTGATGGGCGCCGATGTCATCCACGGCATGCGCACGGTGTTCCCGATTCCGCTGGGCGAGGCCGCGAGCTTCGAGCCCGAGCTGGCCCGGCGCACCGCACGCGCGGCCGCGATCGAGGCGACCGCCTGCGGCCTGCACTGGACGTTCGCGCCGACGCTCGACATCGCCCGCGACCAGCGCTGGGGCCGCGTGGCCGAGGCCGCCGGCGAGGACGTGGTGCTGGCCAATGCCTTCGCGGCCGCGCGCGTGCGCGGCTTCCAGGGCGACGACCTGACCGCCTACGACGCCCTATTGGCGAGCCCCAAGCACTTCGTCGGCTACGGCGCGGTGATGGGCGGACTGGACTACAACAGCGTCGAGATCTCCGAGGGCACGCTGCGCGACGTTCACCTGCCGCCGTTCAAGGCCGCCATCGACGCCGGCGCACTGACGGTCATGAGCGCGTTCAACGACATCAACGGCGTGCCGGCCTCCGCGCACGACGGCCTGCTGACCGACCTGCTGCGCGGCGAGTGGAAGTTCGGCGGCTTCGTGGTCTCCGACTACACCGCCGATTTCGAACTGGTCGCGCACGGCTTCGCCGCCGACGACCGCGAGGCGACGAAGCTGGCGTTCACCGCCGGCGTCGACATGAGCATGCAAAGCGGGCTCTACGCCGCGCACCTGCCGGACCTGGTCGCCAGCGGCGAGGTGCCGATGGCGACGCTCGACGAGGGCGTGCGCCGGGTATTCGCGGTCAAGCAGGCGATCGGCCTGTTCGACAATCCCTATCGCTCGCTCGACCCCGAGGCCGAGGCCGCGCTCGATCCGCAGGCGCTGCATGGCGCACTGGCGCGCGAGGCCGCGCAGCGTTCGATCGTGCTGCTCAAGAACGAGGGCGACCTGCTGCCGCTGAAGAAGGCCGGTCAGAAGATCGCGCTGATCGGGCCCTACGCCCGCGACCGCGACAACATCGAGGGATGCTGGACGCTGTTCGGCGACAAGCGGCTGCACGTGAACCTCGAGGACGGCCTGCGCGCCGCGCTCGACGACGGCGACGCGCTGACGGTGGTGGACGGCAGCGGCATGGAGGACGCGCTCGACGGCGGCCTCGATGCCGCAGTGGCCGCCGCGCGCGACGCCGATGTCGTGCTGCTGGCGATCGGCGAGCCGCAGAACTACAGCGGCGAGGCGCAGTCGCGCACGCAGATCGTGATCCCGGCCGCGCAGCAGGCGCTGGCCGAAGCCGTCGCTGCGACCGGCACGCCGGTCGTGGTGCTGCTGCGCCATGGCCGCGCGCTCGCGCTGCACGGCGCGGTCCGCGATGCGCAGGCGATCCTGGCGACGTGGTTCCTCGGCACCGCGACGGGACCTGCGATCGCCGACGTGCTGTTCGGCGACTACAACCCGTCCGCGCGCCTGCCGGTGAGCTTCCCGCGCGATTCGGGCCAGCAGCCGCTGTACTACAACCGCCAGCGCACCGGCCGGCCCGAGCTGCCGGAGATGAGCGAGTTCAAGAGCCGCTGGCGCGAGATGCCGCACAGCCCGCTGTACCCATTCGGCCACGGCCTGTCGTACACGCGCTTCGAGTACGGCCCGGTGCAGCTGTCGGCCGACACGCTCGACTGGGACGGCACGCTGATCGTCTCGACCACCTTGCGCAACACCGGCGACCGCGCCGGCGAGGAAGTCGTGCAGCTGTACGTCCACGATCGCGTCGCCAGCCGCGTGCGTCCGATCCGCGAGCTCAAGGCCTTCCGCAAGATCGCACTCGCGCCGGGCGAGGAGACCACGGTCACGTTCGAACTGCATCGCGACCAGCTCGCCTTCACCACCCGCAGCGGCGCCTTCGCTGCCGAGCCGGGCCTGTTCGATGTCTGGATCGCCCCGCATTGCGAGGCCGGCGAGGCGGTGCAGTTCACGCTGCGCGGGGCGTGACGCGCGTTCCGGGCGTCCGCGCCCGGATCACGGTCGGCAGCTCGCCGCGCGCGCGGCGACTGCCCCCGCCCTTCAGTCCGCGTCCGCCGCGTACTGCTTCTCTTCGATGAAGCCGGCGCCGGCCAGCCGGTTGATCGCGTTCTTGAGCTCCACGCGGGCGTGGTTGGTCGTGGCGACCGCGCGCGCGAGGCGGATGAACTCGTCGTCGAAGGTCTGGCGGCGCTCGCGGTCGCGCAGGCCGTCCTGGATGTCCCACATCGTCGCATTGACGGCCTTGAGCTCGGCCTTCAGCGGCGCGAAGCCGGGATCGCCCGCCTCGACGCCGCGCCAGGGCGCCAGCAGCGCCTCGAGCTCGGCGCGCACGTGCGCGAGCTTGTCCGCATCGTCGAGCCGCTCGGTCTTGATCTCGAGGATGGTGATCTTGTCGGCCAGCTCGCCGACCGATACCGGGGTCATCACTGCGCCCACGCCTGTCTCCTCGTCGCTGGAAAGCCGGTCATTCTAGTCGCGCGGCGCCGGCGCGGCCCGGCGCGTGGCCGGGATCGTCCAGCCCTGGACCAGGGCGTACAGGATGCGGCGGTCCTCGTCGTCGAGCCCGCCGGTCGCCTGGGCGCGGAAGCGCAGCCGGAACGCGCGCGCGGTCGCGTCGGGATCGTCGGTCGCGTAGCCCAGCGTGCGCAGCGCCTGCAGCGCGTCGAAGCCGGGCGGCGCAGGCGGGGTGCCGTCCTGAGGCCACACGCCGTAGCCGTGCTCGGCCAGCCGCCGCCACGGGAAATGCACGCCGGGATCGATCTTGCGCGCGGGCGCGAGGTCGGAATGGCCGATGACGTTCTCCGGCGCGATCCGCCAGCGCGTGCGCAGGTCCTCGAGCAGCACCAGCAGGCTCTCGACCAGCGGCTCGGCGAACGGTTCACGGCCGTTGTTGTCGAGCTCGATGCCGATCGAGGCCGAGTTGACGTCGGTGATCGCGCCCCAGCGTCCGGCGCCGGCGTGCCAGGCGCGGTCGAGATCGGACACCAGCTGGTAGCGCTCGCCGCGCTTGCCGATCAGGTAGTGCGCGCTCACCCGGCCGCCGCTGTTGGCGGTGCGCAGCGTGTCGAGACTGCGCTCGACCGAATCCTGCTCGGTGTAGTGCAGCACCACCAGCACCGGGCGACGTGGGTCGTGGTTGGCCGACGGCACCCAGGTGGCGAGTGGATTGCGCGGCGCCTGGTGGGCGCAGGCGGCGAGCAGCAACGCGACGAGCGCGATCGACAGACGTCTGGACATGGCTGCATTGCACCGCAGGGCGGCGGCCCGGCGCAAGCCGACCGCCCCCGAAGCGACGGGCGACGGCCTTCCCCGCCGCCGCCCGTCCATCCCCTTCCCCAAAGCGATGTCCTGGGTGCTACTTCTCGTAGGCCGATTCGCCGTGCGAGACGATGTCCAGGCCCTGACGCTCGTCCTCCTCGCTCACGCGCAGGCCCACGACCGCGCGCGTGAGCAGGATCGCGAGCGTGGTCACGACCGCGCACCAGGCGATCGTGAACAGCACGCTGAAGGTCTGTGCCCACACCTGGGCGCCGATCGAGACGTCGAGGCCGGTGCCGCCGAGCGAGGCGTCGCTGAAGACGCCGGTCAGGATCGCGCCGACAATGCCGCCGACCGCATGCACGCCGAACACGTCGGCGGTGTCGTCGGCGCGCAGCAGGCGCTTGAGGCCGTTGACGCCCCACACGCACACCGCGCCGGCGGCCAGTCCGATCGCCAGCGCACCGATCGGGCCGACGCTGCCGGCGGCCGGGGTGACGCCGACCAGGCCGGCCACCGCGCCCGAGGCCGCGCCCAGCGCCGACGGGCGGCCCTTGCTGATCGCCTCCACCAGGCTCCAGGCGACGACGCCCGCGGCCGTGGCGACCATCGTGTTGATCATCGCCAGCGCCGCGCTGGCATCGGCGGCCAGCGCCGAACCGGCATTGAAGCCGAACCAGCCCACCCACAGCAGCGAGGCGCCGATGAAGGTGAACGGCACGCTGTGCGGCTTGATCGCCTCGCGGCCGTAGCCCAGTCGCTTGCCGACGAAGTACGCACCGACCAGGCCCGCGATGCCGGCGTTGATGTGCACCACCGTACCGCCCGCGAAGTCGATCACGCCCTTGTGCGCGAGGAAGCCGTCCTCGCCGCTCCACACCATGTGCACCATCGGCAGGTAGGCGAACGTCACCCACAGCACGGTGAACAGCAGCACCGCGCAGAACTTGATGCGCTCGGCGAACGCGCCGACGACCAGCGCGGCGGTGATGCCGGCGAACGTCGACTGGAATACCACGAACAGCAGTTCGGGCAAGCCGTCCGCATCGCTGTCCGGCGTGATCCCACGCAGGAAGGCCTTGTCGGTGAACGAGCCGAAGAACGCGTTGCCCCCGGTGAACGCGGCGCTGTAGCCGTAGGCGACCCACAGCAGGATCACCACCGAAAACACCACCAGCACCTGCACCAGCACCGACAGCACGTTCTTGGCGCGGACCATGCCGCCGTAGAACAGCGCCAGCCCCGGCACCACCATCAGCAGCACCAGCAGCGTGGACGTGAGCATCCAGGCGACGTTGCCGCTGTCGAACGCGGGCGCCGCCGCGTCGGGCGCCTGCGCCAGCGCGCCGGTCGAGACGCCGAGCAGCGCGAGCGCGCACGACAGCGGCAGGCCCGCCGCCTGCATCCGGGTCGTCCACCCGCGGGTCTGGATCGAGTTCATGGCATGTCTCCGGATGGGGTCAGAGCGCATCGGCGCCGATCTCGCCGGTGCGGATGCGCAGCACCTGCTCGAGCGCGACGACGAAGATCTTGCCGTCGCCGACCTTGCCGGTCGCCGCGGCGGCGGTGATCGCCTCAAGCGCGGCCTCGTAGGCCTCGTCGGTGACCGCGCACTCGATCTTGAGCTTGGGCAGGAAGTCGACGACGTACTCGGCGCCGCGGTAGAGCTCGGTGTGGCCCTTCTGGCGGCCGAAGCCCTTGACCTCGGTGACCGTCAGGCCGGTGACCCCGGCCTCGCCGAGCGCCTCGCGGACCTCGTCGAGCTTGAAGGGCCGGATGACGGCGGTGATCAGTTTCATGCGTGCGCTCCTGGGGCGGGGCCGGCGGCGCCGGCGGCCGTCCGCGCACGGGCGGCCGGTGCGACGTCGCAGGTCGGGACGGTGCGGATGGCGGGCGCGCCACGCCGGCGGCCGGCATGGCCCCGGCGTGCCGGGACGCGCGCGGCGGACTGCGCGGCGATGGCGATGTCGTGCTGCGACATGTCGGGCTCTCGTGCGGACGGGCCCTCCCCGGGCGCACGATGCGTGCGCCCCTGCTGCGTGCGCTCTTGCGGCGCCTCGCATGCCCGGCGGTTGCGTGCCGGGCGCCGCTGCCGGCGACGCCGCCGACCGTGGGGGAGGGAGGCGTCGCCGTCGGCGGTGGAACGACGGGGGCCGGCGCGGGCCGCCCCCCGGTACAACGTCAGATCGCGTAGTACAGCTGGTACTCGAGCGGATGGGTCGCGCCGCGAAATGCGGTGACCTCCTTCATCTTCAGCGCGATGTAGGCATCGATGAAGTCGTCGGTGAACACGCCGCCGGCCTTGAGGAACTCGCGGTCGGCGTCGAGCGCGTCGAGCGCTTGGTCGAGCGAGTGGCACACGGTCGGGAAGTTCTTCTCCTCCTCCGGCGGCAGGTCGTAGAGATCCTTGTCGCTGGGGCCGCCCGGGTCGATCTGGTTCTTGATGCCGTCCAGGCCGGCCATCATCAACGCGGCGAACGTCAGGTAGCCCGACTGCATCGGATCGGGGAAACGCATCTCGATGCGGCGCGCCTTGGGGTTGGCGACGTACGGGATGCGGCACGAGGCCGAGCGGTTGGAGGCCGAGTAGGCCAGCATCACCGGCGCCTCGAAGCCCGGCACCAGGCGCTTGTAGGAGTTGGTCGAGGCGTTGGCGAACGCGTTGATCGCACGCGCGTGCTTGAACACGCCGCCGATGTACCACAGCGCGGTCTGGCTCAGGCCGCCGTAGCCGTCGCCGGTGAACAGGTTGGTGCCGCCCTTGGCCAGCGACTGGTGCACGTGCATGCCGCTGCCGTTGTCGCCGACGATCGGCTTGGGCATGAAGGTCGCGGTCTTGCCGTTGCGGAACGCGACGTTCTTGACGATGTACTTGAGCGTCTGCAGCTCATCGGACTTGGCGACCAGCGAGTTGAAGCGCGTGCCGATCTCGCACTGGCCGGCGTTGGCGACCTCGTGGTGGTGCACCTCGACCTCGATGCCGACCTGGGCCAGCGTCTTGCACATCTCGGCGCGGATGTCGTGCAGCGAGTCGAGCGGGGCAACCGGGAAGTAGCCGCCCTTGACGCCGGGGCGATAGCCGCTGTTGCCGCCCTCGTATTCCTTGGCCGAGTTCCAGTGCGCCTCTTCCGAATCGATGTGGAAGAAGGTGTGGCCCATCTCGTTGCCGTAGCGCACCGAGTCGAAGATGAAGAACTCGGGCTCGGGGCCGAAGAAGGCCTGGTCGGCGATGCCGCTGGACTTGAGGAACGCCTCGGCCTTCTTGGCGATGCCGCGCGGGTCGCGCTCGTAGGACTGCATCGTCGTCGGGTCGAGGATGTCGCAGGTGATCACCAGCGTCGGATCGGCGGTGAACGGGTCGACGAACGCGGTCGAGGCGTCGGGCATCAGCACCATGTCCGAGTTCTGGATGCCGCGCCAGCCGCTGATCGACGAGCCGTCGAACATCTTGCCGTCCTCGAACAGGCCCGGCTCGACGATCGACTGCGGGAACGTGACGTGGTGCTGGACGCCGCGCATGTCGGTGAAGCGCAGATCGATGAACTCGATCTTGTGGTCCTTGATCAGCTTTTCGACGTTGTCGATGGACATCGGGAACGACCGCCTTGGTGTTGGGTGTGCCAGAGATCAAGCAAACGGCGTGCCAACATTTCTTCCGCTGATTAATCAATAGTTTACGATTATTGGCGCAGCGGTAGCGGGTCAAACTTTTGCATCCATCAGGTGCGTATCTTAAAAATGCACCATTTCCGTGCGCCGAATCCGCCGTTGTAGGAGCGCGCTTGCGCACGATGAAGCGTTCCCGGTAAGGCGCCATCGCGCGCAAGCGCGCTCCTACGGAGGGAACGCCTGGACCAAACTGTGGATGCGTGGCGCCTGGCACCATCAGCCAGGCAACGGCAGCCCGCGCCAGGCCTTGACCGTGCGCAGCACGAAGCTGGAATTGACGTCGTCGACCGCGGGCTGGTTGAGCAGCCGGTCGAGCAGGAAGTGCGAGAAATGCTCGAGGTCGCGCACCGCGACCTGCAGCAGGTAGTCCATGTCGCCGGTCAGCGCGTGGCAGGCGACGACCTCGTCCCAGTCGTCGACCAGCCGCGCGAAACCGGCGACCGCGGCGCTGTCGTGGTGCTTGAGCTGCACGCGCACGAACGCCTGCAGCCCCAGGCCCAGCCGCTCGGCGCTGACCTCGGCCCGGTAGCCGGCGATGACGCCGTCGCGCTCGAGCCGCTGGACCCGGCGCAGGCACGCCGAGGCCGACAGGTGCACGCGCTCGGCGAGGTCGGCATTGCTCTGGCGGCCGTTGCGCTGCAACTCGGCGAGCAGCAGCAGATCGGTGCGGTCCAGCGTCTCGGCGCCCATAGATTGCCCAGATTCGTATTCAGACGCATGGATATTGCGCACAAACCAGGTTTACGCGCAACGAACGCAAGCCCGTTGCGGAGCTCCGGCGGTATCGTCGAAGGCCGCTTGTCCTTCCAGGAGCGTCCGATGTCCGCCCAGCCTTCCAGCGCCCCGCGCCGCGTCGAGAACCAGCAGACCGACAAGGGCAAGGTCCCGGTCTACGCAACCGGCATCGTCGAGCAGCCGTGGGATGGCTACAGCACCGACGACCATGCGACCTGGGCCGCGCTGTACGCGCGCCAGCGCGCATTGCTGGTCGGGCGCGCCTGCGACGAGTTCCTCGCCGCGCAGGACGCGATGGGCATGACGCCCGACGCGATCCCGAAGTTCTCCGAGCTCAACGCGGTACTCGAGGCCGCGACCGGCTGGACGCTGCTGGGCGTCGAGGGCCTGCTGCCGGAGCTCGATTTCTTCGATCATCTCGCCAACCGCCGCTTCCCGGTGACGTGGTGGATCCGGCGCCCCGACCAGATCGACTACATCGAGGAGCCGGACCTGTTCCACGACCTGTTCGGTCACGTGCCGCTGCTGATGAACCCGGTGTTCGCCGACTACATGCAGGCCTACGGGCGCGGCGGGGTCAAGGCGCACGGCATCGGCCCCGAGGCGCTGCAGCACCTCACGCGGCTGTACTGGTACACGGTCGAGTTCGGGCTGATCCGCCAGGCCGACGGGCTGCGCATCTACGGCGCGGGCATCGTCTCGTCGAAGGGGGAATCGCTGTACGCGCTCGAGTCGGACGCGCCCAACCGCATCGGCTTCGACCTGGAACGGATCATGCGCACGCGCTACCGCATCGACACGTTCCAGAAGATCTACTTCGTCATCGACAGCTTCGAGCAGCTGATGGACGCCACGCGGCCGGACTTCGCGCCGATCTACGCGCGCCTGGCGACGCAGGATGCGATCGACGCCGGCACGGTGCGCAATGCGGACCGGGTGCACCATCGCGGCACCGGCGAGGGCTGGGCCGCGGGCGGGGACGTCTGACGCCCAGGCTTCCCTGCCTGCGTCGACCGTTCACCGCTCCCAGGTCCACTGGGCGCCGAGCAGCACGCCGCGGCCGGGGCCGGGTTCGTAGAAGCGGCCGTTGCCTTCGTTGACGATCACCGAGCCGATGTGGGCGTGGTCGAGCAGGTTGTCGATGCGCACGAACGTGCGCAGCTCGCCGGCATCGAAGCGCCAGCGCCGCGCGCCTTCGAGGTGCAGCAGCGCGTAGCCCGGCGCGCGCCCGGTCGCGAGGTCGTCGACGACCACGTCGCCCACGCCCACGCCCTCGATCGCCGCGCTCCATGGGCCCCCCGTCCAGTCCAGCCGGGCGAACAGCTGCCGCGCCGGCACGCCCGGGATGCGCGCGCCGGCCGCGACCGGCGTCGCCGGCACCGTGCAGCCCGCGCCGGTGCAGACGCGATAGTCGTCGCGGAACGTCGCGTCGAGCCAGGTCGCCGCGACGTGCAGGTCGAACGCGTCGCCCAGCGGCTGGCGCAGCGACAGTTCCGCGCCCTGGCGCCGCGCCCGCCCGATGTTGCGGAAGCTGCTGCGGCCGCCGACGTTGCGCGCCACCGCGAGCTCGTCGTCGGTGTCGGCGCGGAACAGGGCCGCGTTCCACGTGGCGCCCGAGCGCGCGCGCCACTTGGCCCCCAGTTCGAGGTTGTCGCTGACCGCAGGCGCCAGATCGAACGCCAGTCCGGCGGCGCCGTCGGCGCGGTAGCCGAGCTCGTTGAACGTCGGCGTCTCGAAGCCGCGGCCGGCCGACAGATACGCACGCAGGTCGTCGCGGGGCGCGAACACCAGCCCGGCGACCGGCGAGGTCTGGCGGTAGGCGATGCGGCCGCTGTCGTCGGGGTTGGCCGCGGTGACGTAGGCGTCGCGCGAGACGAACTCGACCTCGCTGTGGCGCACGCCGGCCAGCAGCGACCAGCGCGGCGCGAAGGCCCAGTACGCCTGCGCGAACTGGTCGCGGTTCTCCACCGTGTTGCGCTCGTCGCGGCGCAGCGCGCCCCGCACGCCGAGCGTGTCGCCGGCGAAGTTCTCGAAGCCCTGGCGGTGCTGGCGCTGGCGGTCGGCGTTCGCGCCGACGGTCAGCTCCAGCGGCCGTCCGGCGAGCCGGCCCTCCCAGCTCCAGCGCAGGTCGAGCCCGCCGTAGGCGTTGTCGAGGTCGATCACGCCGCCCGCGCTCAGCGGATTGGCCTGCGCGCCCGGCGGAATCGGCAGGAACTGCACGACCGCGCGCTCGCCGCCGTAGGCCATCGCGCGCAGCGTGTGCGCATCGCCCACGCCGTGCTCGTAGACCGCGCCGGCCTGGTGCTGGCGCACCGTCTTGCGGGTGTCGAACTGCAGCGCGACCGGCGCGACCTGGCGCGGATTCGCGCGGACCTGGTCGGCGGTCAGGCCCAGCGGGTCCTGGGCGTCGATGTCGACCCAGTTCGCGACCAGGTCCAGGCGCCGCCGGTCGCCCAGATCGACGCGCAGCTTCGCGTTCGCCGAGTCGCGACGCGCGGCGCTGTGGTCGCGCCAGCCGTCGGTGTCGAAGCGCGACAGCGCGAGGTTGTAGCCGAGCGCGTCGGTGCCGCCGCGCAGCTGCGCGGCCAGGCTCGTCGTGTCGTCCCGGCCGTGGCTGGCCTTGAACCGCCAGTCGTCGCCGGGCATGCCGTCGGCGCTCCACAGCTGGACCACGCCGCCCGAGGAATTGCCGTACAGCGACGAGAACGGCCCGCGCATGATCTCGATGCGGTCGCCGCCCACGAGGCTGAAATGCGACAGCTGGCCCTGCCCGTCGGGCATCGAGGCCGGGATGCCGTCGGCGTAGAGCCGCACGCCGCGCACGCCGAAGGTCGAGCGCGCGCCGAAGCCCCGGATCGACAGCTGGGTGTCCTGCGCGTGGTTCTGGCGGTCGCGCGCGAGCAGGCCGGGCACGCCGGCCAGCGGTTCGGAGGCGACGGTACCGGCGCGGTTGCTGTCGGCATCGTCGAGCCGCAGCGCATCGACCGACGCCGGCGTGTCGAAGTCCGACACGCCGCGCAGCCGGGTGGCGTCGACGCGCACCCGTTCGAGCGTGCGCGGCGCGTCGGCCGCGATCGCCGGCGACGCGACGACGCAGCAGACGGCGATCGCCAGCGGCAGCGAGGCGAGGAACGGGACGGCGCGGGGGGCAACGGAACGCAGGGACATCGGCAGGCGGCAATGACGACGGGCGTGCACGGTAGCAGACGCCCGGCGACGCGCCCGTGCCGCCGACCCGGACGGGGCCGGCGGCGGGCGGCGGATCAGGCCGCGAAATCGAGCACGACGCGGCCCTCGATCTTGCCGGCGTGCATGCGCGAGAACACGTCGTTGATGTTCTCCAGCCGGTCGGTCGAGACCGTCGCGGCCACCTTGCCCTGCGCGGCGAAGTCCAGCGACTCCTGCAGGTCGAGGCGGGTGCCGACGATCGAGCCGCGCACGGTCACGCCGTTGAGCACCATGCCGAAGATGTCGAGCGGGAACTCGCCCGGCGGCAGGCCGTTGAGCGAGACTGTGCCGCCGCGGCGGACCATGCCAATCGCCTGCTCGAAGGCCTTGGGCGAGACCGCGGTCACCAGCGCGCCGTGCGCGCCGCCGATCTCCTGCTTCAGGTACGCGACCGGATCGGTGGTCTTCGCATTGACCGTGACCGTCGCCCCCAGCCGCGTGGCCAGGTCGAGCTTGGCGTCGTCGACATCGACCGCGGCCACGTTCAGGCCCATCGCGCGGGCGTACTGCACCGCCATGTGGCCCAGGCCGCCGATGCCCGAGATCACGACCCAGTCGCCGGGTTTGGTGTCGGTGACCTTCAGGCCCTTGTAGACGGTGACGCCGGCGCACAGCACCGGGGCGATCTCGACGAAGCCGACGTTCTTCGGCAGGTGGCCGACGTAGCCGGCATTGGCCAGCGCGTACTCGGCGAAGCCGCCGTTGACCGAGTAGCCGCTGTTCTGCTGCGCCTCGCACAGCGTCTCCCAGCCCCCCAGGCAGTGCTCGCAGTGGCCGCAGGCCGAGTACAGCCAGGGGATGCCGACGCGATCGCCTTCCTTGATATGGGTCACGCCCTGGCCGACCGCGACGACGTGGCCGACGCCCTCGTGGCCGGGGATGAACGGCGGATTGGGCTTGACCGGCCAGTCGCCGTCGACCGCGTGCAGGTCGGTGTGGCAGACGCCGCAGGCTTCGATCTTGACGAGGATGTCGCCGGCCGCCGGACGCGGCACCTCGACCTCCTCGATGACCAGCGGCTTGCCGAATTCGCGGACCACCGCCGCCTTCATCGTCTTGTCCATCGTCCAGGCTCCAGCACAGTCAGGGGACCTCAGGCTAGCGCGATGCCGCAGGCACGGCGTTGATCCGCATCAAACCCGGGCGTGCGGGCGCCTCAGATCACCCGCAGCGTGATCGCCTTGAGCACCGCGCGGGTGCGGTCGCGGGTGCCGAGCTTGTCGAGGATCGCCGAGACGTAGTTCTTCACCGTGCCTTCGGCGAGGAACAGGCTGCGCGCGATTTCCTTGTTGGAGTAGCCACCGGCGAGCAGGCGCAGGATCGCGACCTCGCGGTCGCTGAAGGTCTCGCGCGGCGCGCGGTCGTCGTGGAAGCGATAGCGCGCGCGCACCGGGTCGGTGCTGACCGGCTGCAGCAGGGTCTCGCCGGCCGCCACGCGCATGATCGCCTCGCGCAGGTCCTCGGGCGCGGCGTCCTTGAGCAGGAAGCCCTGCGCACCGGCGTCGGTCGCGCGCAGCAGCAGGTCGCTGTCGTCGAAAGTCGTCAGCAGCAGCACCGGCGTCGCATCGCCGCGCGCACGCAGCGCGGCCAAGGCGTCGATGCCGTCCAGGCCCGGCATGCGGATGTCGCTGAGCACCACGTCGACCGGCGTCGTGGCGATCCGCTCGAGCAGCGCCGCGCCCGAATCGGCCTCGAACGCGACGTCGACGCCCTGGCCCTGCAGCAGCGCGCGCAGCCCGGCCCGGACCAGGGCCTGGTCGTCGGCCAGCGCAACGCGGATCGGGGCTGCGGTCATGCCGGCAGCTCGGCGTCGAGGCGCATCGCCCCGCGCGGGCTGCGCTGCAGCCGCAACGCACCGTGCAGCGCGTCCAGGCGCTCGCGCATGCCGGCGATGCCGTTGCCTTCGCGCCAGGGTGCGCGCAGCCGGCCGTCGTCCTCGATCGCGATGCGCAGCCGCGCGCCCTCGCGCCACAGCCGCACGTCGAGCAGGTCGGCGTCGGCGTGCCGGGCCGCGTTGGTCAGCGCCTCCTGCACCAGCCGCAGCAGCGCCTCGGCGATCGCCGGGTCGGTCACGCGCACCGTCTCGTCGATCTCCAGCCGCAGCCGCGGGCGCGGCATCGGCGCGGCCAGCGCATGCAGCGCGGTCGCCAAGTCCAGTCCCTCGCCGTCGCGCAGGGCCTGCACTACGTTGCGGATGTCGCCCAGCAGCTCGCCCGACAGCTGCTCGGCGATGCGCACCTGGGGATGGCCTGCGAACGCGGGATCCTCGCCGAGCGCGCGCAGGTTCAGGCGCAACGCCGTGAGCTTGTGCCCGGCCACGTCGTGCAGCTCGCGCGCCACGCGCAGGCGCTCGGCATCGCGCGCGCTGTCGGCCAGCAGCGCGCGCGTGGCCAGCAGGTCGGCGTTGACGCGCGAGAGCGCATCGCGCGTGCGTTCGGCGCTGCGCGCGTAGTGCATGCACAGTGCGGCGAAGGCCTGGAAGCCGGCGAAGATCAGCACCGACATCAGCGGCGCGCCGAAGCCCGCGACGTGCTTGAGGATCAGGTAGTAGACGGTGTCGACCAGGATCAACGCCATCGTCGCCACGCGCGGCGACCAGTCCGAGAACGCCACCGCGATCCAGATCACCAGCAGCACCGGCGCGGTGCCGGGCTTGGGGTCGAGCGCGATCAGCGCCAGCGCCATCGCCGGCAGGATCGCGATCACCGCGTGCTCGACGCGCCGCATCCGCGGCGGCCACAGCGACAGCGAGAGGAACCCGACGGAGAACAGGCCGAGCAGGACCCAGGCCGCCGCCTGGCGCGCGGGGTCGTAGTAGCGCATCGAGAACGCGACCGCGCCGAGCGTCAACAGGCCGGCGAGGTTGAGCGGTTCGAACGGGCGGCGGGGCTTGACCATGGCGCCATGCTGCAAGCCGTCGCCGGGCGCGGCAATGGGCGCGGCGCGGAAGGTGACTTCCGGCACTGCGGATCGATGACCACTGGCAGCAGGTATCGGGGTACGGCACGCGGAGACTGTGGCCACACCCGATCAGGACATCGTCATGACCCGCACCCCCGCCGCCATCGCCGCCCCCTTCGCTGTGCTGGCCGTCGCCACCGCACTCGCCGCCCCGGTGCAGGCGGCCGATCTCGACGTGCGCATTCGTGATGCCCGCAGCCAGAGCGGGCATTGCGCGCAGGCGGCGGCGTGACGCCGCCCCGTCCAATGCTCCGGTGGCGCATCGTCGCGCTGGTCGCGGCGCTGGTGCTCTGCCTATGGCTCGGCTGGCGTGACTTCGATCCCGACATCGCGCGGGACGAAGTCCGTGAGGCGATCCGCCTCGCAGTACGACGCAGCGTGCAGATTGCGGTGCAGTTCATCGCACCCGGCGTACTGCTCACGCTGCTGACACGGGAGCTGGGCGGGCGGTGGCGCGCCAGAAAGCGCGGTCCCTGACGCATTGCGAGGACGCGCGTGCAGGCATCCCACTCGCGGTATCGTTCCTGCGAAGCACTTGCAGCCTCCCCGCACGCGGGGAGGCTGCAACCGCGATCAGCTGCGGCTGACCGTGGCAACCGCCTGCGCCACGTAGTCGAGGTTCTTCGTGCTCAGCGCGGCGACGCAGATGCGCCCGGTGCCGACGGCGTAGATGCCGAACTCCTCGCGCAGGCGGTCGACCTGCGCCCGGCTCAGGCCCGAGTACGAGAACATGCCGGCCTGGTCCTGGATGAACGCGAACTGCGGCGCGCCGTGCGCGGCGAGCTTCTCGACCAGGCCGGCGCGCAGCGCGTGGATGCGCTCGCGCATCTGGCCGAGCTCGGCCTCCCAGCGCGCGCGCAGCTCGTCGCTGCCGAGCACGCCGGCGACCAGCGCCGCACCGTGGGTCGACGGGCTCGAGTAGTTCGCGCGCACGATGCGCTTGATCTGCGACTGCACCGCGCGGCTCTGTTCGGCATTGGCCGAGACCACGGTCAGCGCGCCGACGCGCTCGCCGTAGAGCGAGAACGACTTGGAGTACGAGCTGGCGACGACGAACTCGGCGATGCCCGACGCGGCGAGCAGGCGCACGGCCGCCGCGTCCTGCGCGATGCCCTGGTCGAAGCCCTGGTAGGCCATGTCGACGAACGGGAACAGCCCACGCTCGCCCAGCACCTCGATGACCTGGCGCCACTGGTCGGCGGTGAGGTCGGCGCCGGTCGGGTTGTGGCAGCAGGCGTGCAGCAGCACGACGGTGCCGGCCTCGAGCTTGCGCAGGTCGGCGAGCATGCCGTCGAAGTCGATGCCGTGGCGGGCGGCGTCGAAGTAGGTGTAGTCGACGACCTCGAAGCCGACCGCGCCGAACACCGCGCGGTGGTTTTCCCAGCTCGGGTTGCTGATCGCGATCGTCGCGTGCGGCAGCAGCTTCTTGAGCAGGTCGGCGCCGGTGCGCAGCGCGCCGCTGCCACCGATCGTCTGGGTGGTCGCGACGCGGCCATCGGCCAGCAGCGGCGAATCGCCGCCGAACAGCAGCTCGCGGGTCGCGCGGGTGTAGTCGGGCATGCCATCGATCGGCAGGTAGCCGCGTGGCTTGGCCTCGGCGGCCAGCCGCTGCTCGACCTCGCGCACCGCGTCCAGCACCGGGATGCGCCCGGCCTCGTCGTAGTAGATGCCCACGCCGAGATTGACCTTGGTGGCGCGCGGATCGGCGTTGTAGGCCTCGGTCAGACCGAGGATGGGATCACCGGGAACGAGTTCGACGTCTGCGAAGAAGGAGGACACGGCACGGCCTGCGCGGAAGGAGGAGGGGGTGCGGCGCGCCGGGCGCGCGGCAAACCCATGCAGGATAGCGGGCCGGCGCCGCGCGCGCGACGGCGCCGGGACAGCGCGGCGCTTCCGGGCGACAATGCCGGCGTCCTCGCTCCCACGGAAAAAGTCGCCATGCCCGCCATCTCCCTGACCCGCCACCTGATCGAGGAACAGCGCCTGGGGCACGTCACGCCGGACCTGCGGCTGCTGCTGGAGGTCGTGGCGCGCGCTTGCAAGCGCATCTCGGTCGCGGTCGGCAAGGGCGCGCTGGGCGACGTGCTCGGCGAGGCCGGCGGCGAGGCGGGCAGCATCAACGTGCAGGGCGAGGCGCAGAAGAAGCTCGACGTGATCAGCAACGAGATCCTGCTCGAGGCGAATGCCTGGGGCGGCCACCTGGCCGCGTGCGCGTCCGAGGAGATGGCCCACTGCGAGCCGATCCCCGACGCCTTCCCGCGCGGCAACTACCTGCTGGTGTTCGATCCGCTCGACGGCAGCTCCAACATCGACATCAACGCCAGCGTCGGCACAATCTTCTCGGTGCTGCGCTGCCCCGAGGGCGCGGGCGCGGTCGAGGACGCGCACTTCCTGCAGGCCGGCCGCACCCAGGTCGCCGCCGGCTACTGCCTGTACGGGCCGAGCACGATGCTGGTGCTCACGATCGGCCACGGCACCCACGCGTTCACGCTCGACCGCGAGCAGGGCTCGTTCGTGCTGACCCGGGCCGATCTGCGCATCCCCGAGACGACCCGCGAGTTCGCGATCAACATGTCCAACCAGCGCCACTGGGAGGCGCCGACGCAGGCCTACGTCGCCGACCTGCTGGCCGGGGCGCTGGGCCCGCGCGGCAAGGACTTCAACATGCGCTGGGTCGCGGCGATGGTCGCCGACGTGCACCGCATCCTGACCCGCGGCGGCATCTTCATCTATCCCTGGGACCGCAAGGACCCGTCCAAGCCGGGCAAGCTGCGGCTGATGTACGAGGCCAACCCGATGGCGATGCTGGTCGAGCAGGCCGGCGGCGCGGCGACCAACGGGCGCAGCCGCATCCTGGACATCGAACCCGATTCGCTGCACCAGCGCGTGCCGGTGTTCCTGGGCTCGAAGGACGAGGTCGAGGCCGCGACCCGCTACCACCTTGAGCACGACGGTGCCGTGTCATGACCGGGGCCGACTTCATCGAAGTCGTCCCCGGTGCGCTGGCACCGCAGGCGTGCGCGGCGATCGTCGCGCGGCTGCGCGCCAGCCCCGACCTGCAGCCCGGCCAGGTCGGCGGCGGCCTGCATCCCGAGCTCAAGCGCAGCCGCGACCTGTCGATCGGCGAGCGCGCCGACTGGGCCGACGTCGTCCAGCAGCTCAACGTCGCGGTCTACGGCGGCGTGCTGGCGTACCTGCGCAAGTACCCGCAGGCGCTGATCGCGCCGCTGATGCTGCAGCAGCCCGACGCGTCCGGCGCGCTGCGCCGGCTGGTCGCCGAGGACTTCGCCGACATGGACGACGCGCGGCTGGGCGGCCTGCTGCAGACCTGTCTGCGGCCCGGCCAGATCAACCTGCAGTGGTACGCCGCCGGCCAGGGCGGCTACCCGTACTGGCACTGCGAACTGTTTCCGCGCGACACCGGCTGCGAGACGCTCCACCGCCACCTGCTGTGGACGATCTACCTCAACGACGGCTTCGACGCCGGCGAGACCGAGTTCCTGTTCCAGCAGCGCCGCGTCGTGCCGCGCACGGGCGACCTGCTGATCGCGCCGACCGCGTTCACCCATACCCAGCGCGGCAACGTGCCGCAGGGCGGCGACAAGTTCATCGCCACCAGCTGGATCCTGTTCCAGCGCGCGGAAACGCTGTACGGCGGCGGCTGACCTCGCGACCGCTGCGGCTCGTCTGCGGCGGCAGAAGGTGATGCTGCGACCGCGGTGGGTGTCGGCCAGCGCGATATGGGCCAGCGGACGCTGCGTAGGAGCGCGCTCGCGCGCGATCGGGGGCTCCGGATTGCTTCAATCGCGCGCGAGCGCGCTCCTACAGAACGGTGTCAGCCGCGCGGGTGGTTGAGCACCAGCCAGTACAGGCCGATCTGCTTGACCACCTCGACGAACTTCCCGAAGTCCACCGGCTTGCGGATGTAGCTGTTGACGCCCAGCGCGTAGCTGGCCTCGACGTCGAACGGCTCGGTGCTGGTCGTGAGCACGACCACCGGCAGGCCGCGGGTCGCCGGGCTGGCGCGCAGCGCCTGCAGCACCTCGCGCCCGTCGAGCTTGGGCAGGTTGAGGTCGAGCAGCACGATCGACGGCAGCTGGCTCGCGTCGCGGCCGGCGTGGCGGCCGCGCGCGAACAGGTAGTCGAGCGCCTCGGCGCCGTCGCCGACCACGACCAGCCGGCCGTCGATGCCGGCTTCGACGAACGCGATGCGGGTGAGTTCCGCGTCGTCGGGGTTGTCCTCGATCAGCAGGATCGTGTGTTCGCTCATGGGGGCGATGCGTCCTCGGCCGGCGGCGCCGGCAGGTCGATGAAGAAGGTGGTGCCGACGTCCTCCGCCGATTCCACCCGGATGCGGCCGCCATGCGCCTGCGCGAGCCGCTGGGCGATCGCCAGCCCCAATCCATGGCCGGCACCGTCGTCGGCGCCGTGCAGGCGCCTGAACGGCACGAACAGTCGATCAGCATAGCGCATGTCGAACCCGCGGCCGGCGTCGCGCAGCCGCAGCCGCAGCCGGTCGCCGACCCGCTCGCCGTCGAGTTCGATCTGCACCTGGTCGCGGTGGGCCGAGAACTTCCACGCGTTGTGCAGCAGCTTGCCGAGCATCTGCTTGAGCGCGTGCTCGTCGCCCCAGGCCCACAGCCCGGGGGTCACGTCGATGTGCGCCGCGCGCCCGGGATCGGCGTCCTGCAGTTCGGCGCAGATCCAGTCGCCGAGCAGGCTGATGTCGACCGGGCCGGGGCTGCGCGGCGCTCGGGCGGCGCGCATGGTCTCGAGCAGCGCGTCGATCAGGCCGCCGGCCTGCGCCGCGGCGCCGCGGATCCGCTGCACGTGGTCGCGCACCAGCGCGGTGTCCGCCCCGTCTCCCTGGGCGGCCAGCCGCCGGGAGAACTGCTCGATCGTGCGCACCGGCGCCCGCAGCTCGTGCGAGATGCCGAACGCCAGCGTGTCCTGCAGCAGTTCCATCGTCCGCAGCGCGGTCGCGTCGTGGAGCTGCAGCAGCGCGTCGCCGCCCGGCAGCGCGGTCAGCGACAGCTGCAGGCAGCGCGTGCCGTCCTCGCCCCGGTCGAGGGTGACCGGAAGCGCGTGCAGGCCGTCGCCGCCGCCGGCGAGCGCGGTCAGTGCGGCATCGACCTGGGCGGCGACCGGGGCCAGCGCGTCGCGATGCGCGGCACTGCCCACCAGCGCACCCGGCGCGGTGCCGAGCAGCCGGGCCAGGGCCGGGTTGGCGCGTCGCCAGGTGCCGTCGGGCGCCAGTTGCGCCAGACCGGTGGCGAGATGGTCGAAGACGTCGGTCGCCAGGCCGGGCCGGACTGGCGATGGGGAGGACACGGCGTCGGGCATGCGTGGGCTGGGCGCGGAACGGCGGGAAGCCGCGCAGTGTAGGAAATCCTGGCGTGGAGGCGCTGTGCAGACGCCGTGAATACGGCCTCAGAAGAGCTGGCCCTGCGGCGAGGGCGCGCGCGGGGCCACGAACAGGTCGGTGCGCAGCGGCGGCAGGCGACCGAAGCCCAGTGCGCGGCGCGCCCGCGCGAAGCGGCTGGCCAGCAGGTCGGCGAACGGGCCCTGCCCACGCATGCGGTGGCCGAAGCGACTGTCGTAGTCGCGCCCGCCGTGCAGCTGCTGCAGCAGGCTCATCACGTGGGCGGCGCGGTCGGGGTAGTGCAGCTCCAGCCATTCGCGCCACAGCGTCTTGAGTTCGTGCGGCAGGCGCAGCAGCACGTAGCCCGCCGGGCCGGCGCCGGCCTCGCGCGCGGCGCCCAGGATCGCCTCAAGCTCGTGGTCGGTGATGGCCGGCACCACCGGCGCGACCATCACCCCGACCGGGATCCCGGCGTCGGCCAGCGTGCGCATCGCGCGCAGGCGCGCGTGCGGCGCGGCCGCGCGCGGCTCCATGCGGGCCGACAGGCGGTTGTCGAGCGTGGTCACCGAGAAATGCACCGTCGCCAGGCCCTGGGCCGCCAGCGGGGCGAGCAGGTCGAGGTCGCGCACGATGCCGGCGTTCTTGGTGATCAGGCTGAACGGATGGCGGGTCTCGGCCAGCAGCTCGATCAGCGCGCGGGTGACCCGGTAGCGGCGTTCGATCGGCTGGTAGGCATCGGTGTTGATGCCCAGCGCCAGCGGGGCGCACGCGTAGCCCGGCTTCGCGAGCTCGGCGCGCAGCCGCTCGGCGGCGTTGGTCTTGGCGAACAGGCGGGTCTCGAAGTCCAGCCCCGGCGACAGGTCGAGGTAGGCGTGGGAAGGCCGGGCGAAGCAGTAGATGCAGCCGTGCTCGCAGCCGCGGTAGGGATTGACCGAGCGGTCGAAACCGACGTCGGGCGAGCGGTTGCGGCTGAGCACGGTGCGCGCGCGCTCCTCGACGACGACGGTGTCGGGCGACGGCGCCTCGTCCTGCAACGCCTGCAACGCATCCCAACCGTCGTCCTCGGCCACCGCGACCCGCTTCTCGTAACGCCCGGCGACCCACGACGCGCTGCCGCGCCCCTTACGGGCGGTCGGCACGGGCGGGCGGATGCGGTCGGCGCTCATCCGGCCACGATGCACCGGTGGTGTCTCAATCCGTGCGACAGTGCGCCGCCACCCCGTCATCGCGGCTTCCCTGCGCGCATTTATGCTGTGCGCGGCGCGACCGGCGCCGCCATGGCTGGAACCGAACGTGCAGCGCGCCTGGGATTCGCTCGTCACCGCACCGCACCTGCTCACGCTGCTGGCCGCCGGCTGGCTGCTCTACCTGGTCCTGCTGGGCGGCTGGATCGTGCTGCAGAAGCGCGAGCCGGTGGCGACGCTCAGCTGGCTGCTCGGCCTGGCGCTGCTGCCCTACCTCGGTTTTCTGATCTACCACGTGTTCGGGCCGCAGAAGATCCGCCGCAACCGGCTGCGCCGCAGCCGCAGCCGCGCCTCGATGCACAGCGCCCAGGTCGACGCCGAGGAAGGCGAGGCGGCCGAACTCGTGCGCCTGGGGCAGAACACCACCGGGCTGCCGGCGACGTCGTCGGCGGAAGTCGACCTGCTGGTCGACGGGGCGGCGAAATACACCGCCCTGCTGGCCGACATCGCGCAGGCGCGCCACCACGTCCACCTGGAGTACTACATCTTCGAGCCCGACACGACCGGCACCGCGTTGCGCGACGCGCTGGTCGAGCGCGCCCGCGCCGGGGTCCGGGTGCGGATCCTGCTCGATTTCGTCGGCACCCGTGCCCGGCGCGGGTTCTTCGCCCCGCTGGTCGAGGCCGGCGGCGAGCTGGCGTGGTTCCACCCGATGCGTCTGGGCCGGATCTGGCAGCGGCCGTGGACCAACCTGCGCACGCACCGCAAGCTCGTCGTGATCGACGGCAGGATCGGCTACACCGGCGGGATGAACGTCACCGACGAGCAGGACGAACGCCTGCGGCCCGACGCCTACCGCGACCTGCACATGCGGTTGATCGGCAAGTCGGTGCGCGTGCTGCAGCTGGTGTTCGCCGAGGACTGGGCCTATGCGACCGGGCGGCGGGACTTCCTCGCCGAGGTCGAGGCGCAGACCCCGTCCGCCGACGCCGGCCCGGTCCGGACCCAGGTGCTGACCTCGGGACCGGACTCGAACTGGGAAGCGATCCATCGGCTCCACGTCGGCGCGATCCACGCCGCCAAGCATCGCGTGTGGCTGACGACGCCGTACTTCGTGCCGGGCGAGGCGGCGATGATGGCGCTGACCTCTGCCGCGCTCGCCGGGCTCGACGTGCGCCTGCTGGTGCCCAGGACCAGCGACTCGCGGCTGGTCACGCTGGCCGCGCGGTCCTATTTCGGCCAGCTGCTGGTCGCCGGGGTGAAGATCTACGAGTACCGCTCGCGGATGCTGCACAGCAAGTCGCTGCTGATCGACGACAGCCTGGCGATCATCGGCAGCGCGAACTTCGACCACCGCAGTTTCCGCCTGAACTTCGAGCTGTCGGTGCTGTTCGACGACCCCGGCGTCGCCGCCGCGCTGGCCCAGCTGATCGAGCGCGAGTTCGCGCACGCCCCGCGGGTGCAGCGCGGCCGCCCGCGCCCGCTGCTGACCGCGCGCCTGCCCGAGGCGCTGGCGCGGCTGTGCTCGCCGCTGCTGTAGGGGTCTCCAGGCGCGATGGGCCCGGTCGGCGGGCATCTGGCGTCGTCCGGCGGAGCGGGTAGACTGGCCCGACGTCAGCGGAGACCCTGCCATGCCCTGGTTGTTGCTGCTGCTCGCCGTCGGCGCGCTCGTCGTCGCGTTCACCACCACGTCCGTGCCGATCGCCGTGGTCGCCCTGCTGCTGTCGCTGGCGCTCGTCGTCGTCGGCGTGCTCGGCCTGCTCGCCCAGCGCGTGGGCGAACGCAGCCGCAGCGAGGCGATGATGGTCGATCCCATGGAACTGCGCCGGCTGCGCGAGCAGGCCGAGGCGCGCCGCGCGGCCGCCGCTGCGGACGTGCCGCCCGCGCCGCCGACCGCATGACGGCATCGGCCCCGCGCGCGGCGCGATGCGATACCCGCCTGAGCGTCAACCTCAACAAGATCGCGGTGCTGCGCAATTCGCGCGGCGGCGGCGATCCCGACGTCCTGCGTGCCGCCCGAACCTGTCTCGATGCCGGCGCCCACGGCCTCACCGTCCATCCCCGTCCCGACGCCCGCCACATCCGCGCCGACGACGTGGTCGCGCTGGGTGCGCTGACCGACGCCCGCGGCGTCGAGTTCAACATCGAAGGCAACCCGTTCGCCCCACCGCGTGGCGACTATCCCGGGCTGCTCGCGCTGTGCGAACGCGTCCGGCCTGCCCAGGTCACGCTGGTGCCCGACGGCGATGCCCAGCTGACCTCCGACCACGGCTTCGACTTCGCCCGCGACGGCGCCACGCTGCGCCCGCTCGTCGCCCGGCTCCGGGCGCTGGACTGCCGCGTCAGCCTGTTCGCCGATGCCGGCGCCGACATCGAGGCCGCCTTCGCCACCGGCGCCGACCGCATCGAGCTCTACACCGGCCCCTGGGCCGAGGCCTTCGCCGCCGGCACGCCCGACACGGCATTGCCCGGACTCGTCGACACCGCCCGTCGCGCCCGCGCCGCCGGCCTGGGCGTCAATGCCGGCCACGACCTGAGCCAGGCCAACCTCGGCGCCCTGCTCGACGCGCTCGGCACCGTGGACGAGGTCTCGATCGGCCACGCCCTGATCGGCGAGGCCCTTTACGAGGGCCTCGACGCCACGGTCCGCCGCTATCTCGCGATCGTCGGCGCGCCAGCCTGACGTCGCGCCGCCTGGACCGGCGCGATGCTGGAACCTGGGTTGGTCGACATCGCAAACCCGAGGCTCGCCCCCACCCGGCGCGCCAGGCGCGCCGACCTCCCCCGCACGCGGAGGAGGTGTGCTCCATGCCCCGCTCGCCGCTCCGCCACGGAACGATGGCCAGTGCCCGCCGGGTGCCGGGCCGACCAAGCGGAGTTCGGGCCGCGACTCGGCACGGTACCCGGCGGGCACACGCGCACGACATCGGCCTGGGCCAACTTCACCGCATGCTTCCAATGCAGAAAGCCCGCCCCACCCGGCCAAAGCCGGCGCAAAAAAACGCCGCCCGAAGGCGGCGTCAAATGAAGCTGGGTAAGCGCCGAGCGTGCTGCAGGCGCGTCGGCGGTATTGCGGATTACTTGCGGACGAATCCGATCTTGAGCATCTGCGCGTTCTTGGCCTCGGCCAGCACCTTCGCCAGCACGCCGTAATCGGCGTCCTCGTTGGTGTCGATCTCCAGCGTCGGCTGGTTGGTCGGATCGCGCTGGACCTCCGATTCCATCATGTTGCGCAGCGCCGAGACCGGCGTCGGGCTGTCGTTCCAGAAGATCTGGCCCGAACCGTCGATGCGCAGCTTGATCGGCTCCGGCGGTTCCACCGGATTGTCAGGCGGCGTCGTGGAACGCTGCGGCAGATCGATGTCGATCGGATAGGACAACTGCGGCGCCGTCACCATGAAGATGATCAGCAGCACCAACATCACGTCGCAGAGCGGAATGATGTTGATGTCGGCCATCGGGCCTTCGCCACCGGATGAAAATGCCATGGATGATGCTCCGGTTAGTTGCTTTCGGTCGTCGCCACGAAGCCGACCTTGCGCATGCCCTGGGCCTGCGCGACGTTGACCACCTGGTTGACCGTCCGGTACTTCGCGGTCGAGTCGGCGCGGATGTTCACCGGCGGCTGCGGCGTCTTCTGCGCCTCGACCGACAGCGTGCTCTCGAGCAGTTCGATCGACACCGGCTCGTCGTTGACGTAGATCTCGCCGCTGTCGGTGATCGCGACCGTGATCGGCGGCGCCGGGGGCGCCGTATCCGGACGCTCGTCCAGATTGGCCTGCGGCAACTCGACCTTGACCTTGTGCGCCATCATCGGTGCCGTGACCATGAAGATGATCAGCAGCACCAGCATGACGTCGACAAGCGGGACGATGTTGATCGTGGCGTTGACCTTGTCGTTACCGCCACCACCTGAGCTGAAAGCCATATCGGGACTCCGTTGTCGCTACTGACGTACGTTCTTAGACCTTGGCCGGCGGGACGGCATCGCCGACGCGCGAACCGGTGGCGAAGAAGTCGTGCAGGTCGTGCGCGAACGTGTCGAGCTTGTTGTTCGTGCCGCGGTTGAGGCGGACGAAGAAGTTGTAGCCCAGCACCGCCGGGATCGCGACGCCCAGACCGATCGCGGTCATGATCAGCGCCTCGCCCACCGGGCCGGCCACCGCACCGATGTCCGCCTGGCCACTGGCGCCGATGCGGATCAGTGCGCGGTAGATGCCCCACACGGTGCCGAGCAGGCCGACGAACGGCGCGGTCGCACCGACGGTCGCGAGCACGGTCAGGCCGTTCTCGAGCTTCAGCGATTCGCGGGTGACGGCCTGGCGCAGCGCGCGGTCGACGAACTCCGAGCGGTTCAGCGACTCGACCAGGCGCGAGCCTTCGTGGCGCTGGTGGTGCGCGGCGGCCTGGGCGGCGTCCAGGGCGACCTTCGAGAAGGGCTCGCTCTTGGGCTGCTCTTCCATGTGGCGGATCGCGTCCTGGGCGTTCGGGGTTTCCCAGAACGTGTTGATCACGCGGTCCGAGCTACCGCGCAGGCGGGCGTTCTTGATCGCGTTGTAGATGATCCAGTAGATCGACATGGCCGACATCGTGACGAGCACGATGAGGACGACCCAGCCGACCGCGTCCATGTGCTGAATCATGTCCGCGAAGCCCATCTGCTGCAGGGCTGCAGCGTTGCCGGCTCCGGTCGGGGCAGTGGTGGTTTCCTGCAGCATAACGCTTACCTTCTAGATGTAGTGGTTTGAAGAAGTGGAACGTGACGCGGGACTAACGGGCGCCCGCGAGGGCGCCTGGATCTGGTGCGGCCGTCGGCCGCCGGTGTCAGCTCAGGCTGAAGTCGACCGGCACGCGGACGCGACCGGCGGCCGGCTGGCCGTTCTGCATCGCCGGCGCGAACGACCACTTGCGGGCCGCCTCGATCGCGGCGCGGTCGAGATCGCGGTTGCGGCTGGACTTCTCGACCGACACGTTGGTGACGTTGCCCTGCGCGTCGACGTCGATGACCAGGATGACCGTGCCCTCGATCTGGGCGCGGGCGGCGGCCGGCGGGTAGCGCGGCGGGTTCATGTTCTTCGACGAGATGTCGACGCTGGCGCCGATGTCGGCGACCTGGGCCGGCGGCGCAGGCGGTGCCGGCGGCGGTGCCGGGGTGTCAACCGGCGACGGGTCGTCGAACACGACCGGCGGCGCTTCCGGCGGCGGTGGCACCGGTGTCGGTCGCGGCGGCGACAGCTCCTTGATGGGCTGCGGCTTCGGCGGTTCCGGCGGCGGCGGCGGCGGGGGCGGCGGCGGCGGCGGTTCGATGATGACCACGCGGGTCGCCATCTCTTCCTCGGGGGCCGCGTTCGGCGGGTTGACCGGCGCCAGCAGCAGCATGACCGCGGCGGCGTGGAAGGCGACCACCATCGTGAAACCGGCGATGCGGGCCCAGTTCAGGCCTTCGTCTTCGTCGTTGGTCGTCGTCGAGCGTTGCGTCATGCGGAGAACTCACGTGGGGCCGGGGCGAAACACCCCGGTGGAAAGGTCGACCCTGCCGCCCTGTCAGGCGGCAGGAACCCTGAAGCTTATACCAATCCGAGTAACGTGCACCATCCGTGACGCGTACAACTTTTCCTTAACGACCGGAGATGATCCGCTCTGCGTCGGCGTTGGACTTCAGGCCCTTGGCGATGGCCTGACGGGCGGCTTCCTTGGCCTCGGCGCTCTTGCCCTCCTGGTGCAGCGCACGCGCCAGGTTGAGGTAGGTCTCGCCGTTCTCGGCCAGCGGCGCGGCCTTGCGCCAGGTCTCGATCGCCGGCTCGATCTGGTCGGAGAAGTAGTAGGCCTGCGCCAGCGCCGACAGCGTACGGTAGTCGGATTGCAGGATGTTTTTCTGCAGCCCCTCGTTGATCACCGCGATCGCCTCGCGCTCCTTGCCGTCGCTGTTGAGGTACAGCGCGTAGAGGTTGCGGTACTCGGTGTCCTCGGTCAGCTGGCCGCTGCTGCGCAGGCGCTCGAAAACCTCGATCGCCTTGTCGTTCTGGTCGGTCTGCAGGTACGACACCGCCAGGTTGATCTGCGAACGCTTGTCGTCCGGGGTGGCCTGCGCGACCTGCTCGGCCAGGCGCGTCGCCTCGGCGTTGTTGCCCGACTCGGCGTAGGCGCCCATCAGCACCTGGGTCCACTGCGGATCGACCTCGCCGCCGCCCTCGACCAGCGGCTTGAGCGTCGCGATCGCCTCGGGATAGCGCTCCAGGCGATAGAACAGGTTGCCCTTGAGGGCCTGGTCCTTGGGATCGGACGAGCCCGACTCGGCGAGGTAGCGCTCCAGCGAGGCCAGCGCCGCGGCGTAGTCCTGCTCCTGCGCCTGCAGCTGGGCGACGATCAGCATCGCCTGGAAGTGGTTGTTGTTGTCCAGGCCGCCGCCGGCGATCGCCTGCTCCAGGTACGTGATCGCGCGCGCGTTGTCGTCGTTGAGCAGCAGCTGGCCGGCGAGCAGCGCCGCCATCGACTTGTCGTACTCGTTCGCGCGCTCGTTGGCGATGATCTGGTCGGCCAGCGGCAGGCCCTTCGCCGCGTCCTGGCCGTTGTAGGCCTCCGACAGCGCGTTGAGATCCTTGACCAGGCGCTGGCTGGCCTGCACGCCCGGCTCCTTGCGCGTGGCGTTGGGGTACAGCGCTTCCTGCTTCTGCTGGGCCTGGCGGCCGCCGCGACGCTCGTTGCGCTCGGCCGAGCGCGAACTGCGGTCGGCGCGGCTGCTGCGCTCGCTGCCGCCCTCGTCCTGCGCCATCGCCGGCGCGCCGAACGCCAGCAGCGCGGTGGTCATCGCGGCGACCAGCGCCTTGTGGGAGAAACGGGACTTGGACATCGGTTCACCTCGATTGGGCAGGTTGCGCCGCGACCGCGGGCGCAGGAGTCAGGGGGCGATTATGGCCGACGGTTCCCCGTCGTGGGGCGCTCAGCCGCAGGCGGGCCGGCGACCGGCCGCGCGCGCCTGCTCGTAGGTCGGCACCAGCGCCGTCGCGCGCGCCTGCAGTTCGGAGATGCGGTTTTGCGGGTTGGGGTGCGTCGACAGCCACTGCGGCGGCTGGTTGCCGCCACTCGCGGCGATCATGTTCTGCCACAGCGCGACCGCGGCGCGCGGGTCGAACCCGGCCTTGGCCATCAGTTCCTGGCCGACCACGTCCGCCTCGGTCTCCTGGGTCCGGGTGCCTGGAAGCAGGAACGTCGCCTGCAGCGCGGCGCCGCCGAGTTGACTGGTGGTCTGCTGCGCCCCTTCGCCGTAGCGCGAGCCGAGCAGCGCGCCGGCGACGCCGAGCGCACCCTGGGCGCCCATCTGCCGGGTGATCCGCTCGTCGTGGTGGTTGGCGTAGACGTGGCCGATCTCGTGCGCGACGACCGCGGCCAACTGGTCCTGGTTCTTGGCCACGGTCAGGATGCCGGTATGCACGCCGACCTTGCCGCCGGGCAGCGCGAACGCATTGGGGTTGTCGTCGACGAACACCACCGATTCCCAGTTGAGCTGCTGCCAGTTGGCGGGCAGCTCGCGCACGATGTCGGTGACGATGCAGCGCACGTAGGCCTGCTGCTTGGCGTCGCTCGACTGGCGGGTCTGGGACTTGGTCTCGGCGAAGGCCTGCTCGCCCATCTGGTTGAGCTGGGCCTGCGAGACGCCGCCGACGTACTGGGTGCGCCCGGTCGGCGAGGTCGTGGTGGCGCAGGCGGTCAGCAGCAGCGCGGCGGCGACGGCTGCGGTGAGCGATTTCATGGTCGGGCTTCCCCTTGCTCGAGACGGATGGTCAGGGCGACCGTTGTAGTGCGGCCCGGATTAACGTCTCGTCAATCCGGGCGGCTCCCGGCGCGCGTGGGCGCCGGCCCGCGACGCGCCTCAGACGTCGAGGTTGGCGACCTTGAGCGCGTTGTCGTCGATGAAGGCGCGGCGGGGCTCGACGACGTCGCCCATCAGCGTGCTGAAGATCTCGTCGGCGGCCACCGCGTCCTCGATCCGCACCTGCAGCAGGCGACGCGTTTCCGGGTTGACCGTGGTGTCCCACAGCTGCTCGGGGTTCATCTCGCCCAGGCCCTTGAAGCGCTGGATCTGGCGGCCCTTCTTGGCCTCCTCGAGCAGCCACGCCTGGGCATCGGCGAAGGTCTTCACCGGCTGGGCGCGATTGCCGCGGACAATCCGGGCGCCCTCGCGGATCAGGCCATGCAGCTGGCGCGCGACCTCGCCGACGGCGCGCAGGTCGCCGCTCTCGAGCGCGGCCAACGGCACGACCTGGATCAGGTCCACGCCCATGTGCTGGCGCTCGATGGTGAGCACCGCGCCGCGCGATTCGCTGGCCGGCTGCACCGAGAAGCGGTAGCGCGGGCGGCCGAGCCCCTTCTGGTTGAGACGGGCCTCGAGCGCGCGCAGCGCATCGTGCGCGGCCTCGGCATCGCCGGACAGCGGCGCGGCGTCGAGCAGCAGCTCGAGCACCGCCGGGTCGTAGCGGTGCGCATTGCGCGCGATCGCCTCCTTGGCGGCCGCGAAGTCGAGCAGCAGCCGCTCCAGGCCCACGCCCTCGATCGCGGGTTCGTCGGTCGCCGGAATCAGCTGCGCCCCCTCGACCGCGTTGCCGGCCAGGTAGGCGTCGAGCGCCGCGTCGTCCTTGAGGTAGAGCTCGTTCTTGCCCTGCTTGATCTTGTACAGCGGCGGCAAGCCGATGTAGACGTGGCCGCGCTCGATCAGCTCGGGCATCTGCCGGTAGAAGAACGTCAGCAGCAGCGTGCGGATGTGCGAGCCGTCGACGTCGGCGTCGGTCATGATGATGATGCGGTGGTAGCGCAGCTTGTCCGGGTTGTACTCGTCCTTGCCGATGCCCGTGCCCAGCGCGGTGATCAGCGTGCCGACCTCGGCCGAGGACAGCATGCGGTCGAAGCGCGCGCGCTCGACGTTGAGGATCTTGCCGCGCAGCGGCAGCACCGCCTGGTTGCGGCGGTTGCGGCCCTGCTTGGCCGAGCCGCCGGCCGAGTCGCCCTCGACGATGAACAGTTCCGACAGCGCCGGGTCCTTCTCCTGGCAGTCGGCGAGCTTGCCGGGCAGGCCGGCGATGTCCAGCGCGCCCTTGCGGCGGGTCAGGTCGCGCGCCTTGCGCGCGGCCTCGCGCGCGCGGGCCGCGTCGACGATCTTGCCGGCGATCGCGCGGGCCTCGTTCGGGTTCTCTTCGAGGAATTCCTGCAGCCGCTGGCCGAACGCGCTTTCGACGACCGGGCGCACCTCGGAGGAGACCAGCTTCTCCTTGGTCTGCGACGAGAAGCTCGGGTCGGGCACCTTCACCGACAGCACCGCGATCATGCCCTCGCGCATGTCGTCGCCCGACAGCGCGACCTTGGCCTGCTTGGCGATGCCGTTGTGCTCGATGTACTGCGTCAGCGTGCGCGTGAGCGCGGCGCGGAAGCCCTGCAGGTGCGTGCCGCCGTCCTTCTGCGGGATGTTGTTGGTGAAGCAGAACATCGTTTCCTGGTACGCGTCGGTCCACTGCAGCGCGACGTCGACGGTGATGCCGTTCTGCTCGCCGGTCACCGAGATCACGTTCGGGTGCAGCGGCGTCTTGAGCTGCGCCAGGTGCTCGACGAACGAGCGGATGCCGCCCTCGTACTGGTAGGTGTCGCGCCGCCCTTCCCCGCGCAGGTCGACCAGGGTGACCTTGACGCCGGAATTGAGGAACGACAGTTCGCGCAGGCGGCGGGCCAGGATGTCGTAGTGGAACGTGACGTCGGTGAACGTCGCCACCGCCGGCCAGAAGCGCAGCGTGGTGCCGCGCTTGTTCGACGCGTCGCGGCGCTCCAGCGGGGCCACCGGCTCGCCGGTCGCGTATTCCTGGTGGTGGTGGTAGCCGTCGCGCCAGATATCGAGCGTGAGCTTCTCGCTCAGCGCGTTGACCACCGACACGCCCACGCCGTGCAGGCCGCCGGAGACCTTGTAGCTGTTGTCGTCGAACTTACCGCCGGCATGGAGCTGGGTCATGATGACCTGCGCCGCGGACACGCCCTCTTCCTTGTGGATGTCGACCGGGATGCCGCGGCCGTTGTCCGACACCGACACCGAGCCGTCCTCGTGGATCGTCACGACGACCTCGTCGGCGTGGCCGGCCAGCGCCTCGTCGATCGCGTTGTCGACGACCTCGAACACCATGTGGTGCAGGCCCGTGCCGTCGTGCACGTCGCCGATGTACATGCCCGGCCGCTTGCGGACGGCCTCAAGGCCGCGCAGCACGGTGATCCGGCTGGAGTCGTAATCGGTGTTGGCGGGCGCACCGCCGGTGATGGTCTCGTCGCTCATTCGATTCGCTGTCAGGGCAGGCGCGCGGTCCGCGACGCGCAGGCGCCGGGAGGCGACATGCGGCAGTTCGAACGGGCCGGCAAGAGGGCCATCATACCACCCCGCCTCCGCGCGCCCGGAGGACAGGTTCCACGTGGAACACGCTGCCCTGGGGCCCCTCTTCAGGCGTCGTGTCGGCTGCCGGGATGCCTTCGCACCGCAGCGAGGCGCGCTGACTCACGGCATGGTGCGGCACGGCACGGCGCGAGCGTTCGGCGTGCGTCGCCCGCACGTTGAGCCGGAATGCGTCGCCCCACGCTCCCATCCATTGATGTCTCGGCTTTCGCTCTCCGGTCCGCCGCGCAACGATGTCCAGTGCCCGCCGATGCCGGGCCGAACAAACGGATATCGGGCCGCGACTCGGCGCGGTGCCCGGTGGACACACGCGCACGGCATCGGACGAGCCGACATCGTTGCCAACTGTGATGCCGACAGCCTGGCCCCACCCGACGCGCCAGGCGCGCCGACCTCCCCTGCACCCGGGGGAGGTGACTCGGCTATCCGGGCGCACACGCGCTCTGCGTCCGAGCTCTCGTGCACGGGGCGGTGCCCCGGCATGGCGCTGTCGACGCGCAAGAGTTCTTGGGATTTCCGCGCAGCGTCGTCGGGGTTATCGGTCATGCTCGCTCGGCGGGCGCTATGCCTGCCGTTCTTGCGGGCGAGCGGTCCGGCGGTCGCATAAGTCGTGGAACGAATGATCTCCCGTCCATCCCGCGGCTTCGCCCTCCGCTCAGCCGCGGAACGACGTCAGTGCCCGCCGGGTGCCGAACCGACCAAGGAGGTATCGGGCCGCGACTCGGCACGGTACCCGGCGGGCGCGCACACAGGCCAGCACCGAGCCATCAGGACCTGATCTCCAAGGGGCCACCCTACCCTGTGCTCCGGAATGGGAGCCTGATTTGGACCAGGTTCCACGTGGAACACCACACTGGCGCGGGTCGATGCCTGAACAAGCTCGTCGAAACGTTCCACGTGAAACGCACACTGGGAGCGCACCAGTAATCGAATCAGTCAGCGGGTAACACGCCACCCTGTTCCACGTGGAACACACGCGCACCCTCGACCAGCGGCATCGGCCAATGGGGAGGCAGTTCCGTCCCGGTCAGCAGCACTTGCGCCTCCACGCCGTGCAGGAATTCGAGCACCTGCCTCTGGTGCTCGCGGTCCAACTCCGATGCCAGGTCATCCAGCGCGACGACCGGCCAATGCCCGCCGCTCATGTCTGCACAATCGGCCGCCTGCGCAAGCAGGCAGCACAGCGCCGCCTGCTTCGCCTGCCCGCGGGACAGCAGGCCCTGCTCGGGTCGCGCGTCGAACCCGATCCGCCAGTCGGCCCGATGCGGGCCCACCGTCGTGTGCCCGAGCGCGCGGTCACGATCGCGCGCGACCAGCAGCGCGTCCGCCAGCGACAGGTCGCTCCGGCGCCATCCGGGCAGGAACGATAGCGTCGCCTCGCCCAACCCCGGGGCCAGCACGGCCGCGATGCGCTGGACGGCCCCTTGCAACCGCTCCAAGTACGCCTCCCGGCGCAGGTCGAGAGGTTGCCCCGCCTCCGCGAGCTCGTGATCCCAGGCATCGAGCTGCGCGCCGCCGGAGCCGGCCTTCAGCAAGGCGTTGCGCTGACGCAGCGCCCGCGCGTAGCGCCGCCACTGCGCCAGAAAGTCCTGTTCCACGTGGAACAGTCCCCAGTCGAGATAGCGGCGTCGGATCTCGCTGCCGCCCGAGATCAGCGCGTGGCTGCCCGGCTCGAACGTCACCACCATCAACGCAGCGCACAGTTCACCGAGTTGCCCGACCGTTTGCCCGTCGAGCCGTCCTGTCCAGGACTGCCCGGCGTGCCGAAGCCCCGCCCGCCGGCGCTGGTCGGGGCGTGATGGATCGGGACGCCATTCCGCATACACCTCCAACGCCTCGGCGCCGCGCTGGATCAGCCCATCCCGCACCCGCCCGCGGAAGCTGCGTCCGTAGGCCAGCAGGTGCAGGCCCTCGAGGACGCTGCTCTTGCCCGCGCCATTGGCGCCGAGCAACAGGTTCAGGCGCGGTCCCGGCGCCAGCGACACGGCATCCAGGTTCCGGACATGGCCAAGATCGAGACGGGTGAGCTGCAACGCCGGGTCCTGAGGTCGAAAACGGAAAACGCCCGGCAATGCCGGGCGCTTGTTCCACGTGAAACGTCGCGGCGGGCGGACCCGCGCATGATAGACCGCGCGTCAGAGACGCAGCGGCATCACCACGTGACGGCTGCGCTCGTCGGCGGCCTCGCGCACCAACGCCGACGAATTGGCGTCGCGCAGCTTGAGGATCACCTGCTCCCCGCGCAAGGCGGTCAACGCATCGAGCAGGTAGTTGACGTTGAAGCCCACGGCCAGTTCGTCGACCTTGGTGTCCGCCTCGACCTCCTCCTGCGCCTCTTCCTGCTCGGGGTTGTGCGCATTGATCCGCAGCATGCCCGGCGACACCTCGACGCGGACGCCGCGGTACTTCTCGTTCGACAGGATCGCCACGCGCTGCAGCGCGGCGCGCAGCAGTTCGCGGTCCACGGCGACCTCGCGGTCGGCGCCGATCGGGATCACCGCCTCGTAGTCCGGGAAGCGACCGTCGATCAGCTTGCTGGTGAACGTGACATCGTCGCGCTTGACCCGCAGGTGGTTGCGGCCCAGTTCCAGCTCCAGCACCTTGTCGCCGCCCTCGAGCAGGCGCTGCAGCTCGGTCACGCCCTTGCGCGGCAGGATGATCTGGCGCTTGGCCTGCACCGGCGTCTCGAGCTCCGTCTCGCACAGCGCCAGGCGATGGCCATCGGTGGCCACGCAGCGCAGCCGCGTCTCGCCCAGGTCGAACAGCAGGCCGTTGAGGTAATAGCGCACGTCCTGCTGGGCCATCGCGAACGCGGTCCGCTCGATCAGCTCCTTGAGTGCGGCCTCGGGCACCGCGATGCGCTCGGTCGCCTCGACCTCGTCCACCGACGGGAAGTCGCCGGCCGGCAGGCTCGCCAGCGTGAAGCGGCTGCGGCCGGCCTGCACCGTGACCTTGTCGCCCGACTGCGAGATCGCGACCTTGCTGCCGTCGGGCAGCGCACGAACGATGTCGAACAGCTTGCGTGCCGGGATCGTGGTCTCGCCGTCCTGCGCGTCGTCGACGGCGCGGCGCGAGACCATCTCGACCTCGAGGTCGGTACCGGTCAACGACAGCTGGCCATCCTGGACCTGGACCAGCAGGTTCGCCAGCACGGGCAGGGTCTGACGCCGCTCGACGACGTTGACGACCTGGGCCAGCGGCTTGAGCAGGGTTTCGCGTTGCAGACTGAAGCGCATGTCGGTGTTATCCCCTTGAGCCGTGCTTTCTTAAGATGGTTATAAATCTAAAAAAGGTGGAGCTGGATGCAGCGAAAACCGGGTGATATCTCATTCAAGCTGCTGATTCTGAGAGAGATTTCGGTACATCAAACCCGGTGGACAGTCCCTGTGGAAAAGTGGATCAAGCTGTGGGCAACTTTGCGGGTCCGAAATTGTCCACATCCTGTCCACTGCGCGTCCCGGTGTTGTGCAGTCCCCGGTTTTGCGCAGCTTACTCGCTGAGCTTGCGGATCAGCTTGTCCCAATCCTCGCGCAGCTTGCCGTCGCTTTCGATCAGGTTGCGGATCTGGCGGCAGGCGTGCAGCACCGTCGTGTGGTCGCGCCCGGCGAAGGCCTCGCCGATCTCCGGCAGGCTGTGCTCGGTCAGCTCCTTGGACAGCGCCATCGCCACCTGCCGGGGCCGCGCCAGCGACCGCGTGCGGCGCTTGGACAGCAGGTCCTTGATCTGCAGGCCGTAGTAGTCGGCGACGACCTTCTGGATGTTGGCGATGCTGATCGCCTGCTGCTGGGCGCGCAGCAGGTCGCGCAGCGTCTCGGTGGCGAACTCGACGGTGATCGCGCGGCCCATGAAGTTCGCGCGCGCAGCCAGCGTGTTCAGCGCACCCTCGAGGTCGCGCACGTTCGAGTGCATCTTCTTGGCCAGCAGGAACGCCACGTCGTCGGGCACCTGGGTGCCGCGCTCGGCGGCCTTGGCGAGCACGATCGCCGCGCGCGTCTCGAAGTCCGGCGGGTCGATCGCCACCGACAGCCCCCACGCCAGCCGCGACTTGAGCCGGGGCTCCAGGCCGTCCACCTCGCGCGGGTAGCGGTCGCAGGTCATGATGATCTGCTGCTTGCTGTCGAACAGCGTGTTGAAGGTGTGGAAGAACTCCTCCTGCGTGCGGTCCTTGCCGGCGAAGAACTGGATGTCGTCGATCAGCAGCGCGTCGATCTGGCGGAACTGGCGCTTGAACTGGTCGGACGTCTTCTCCTGGATCGAACGGAAGAACGCGCTGTAGAACTCTTCCGAACGCAGATACAGCACGCGCGCGCGCGGGTTCTGCCGGCGCATCTCGTTGCCGGCCGCGAACATCAGGTGGGTCTTGCCCAGGCCGGTGCCGCCGTAGAGCAGCAGTGGGTTGTGTGCGCGGTCGCCCGGCTTGAGCGCGGCCTGCCAGGCGGCGGCGCGGCCCATCTGGTTGCTGCGGCCTTCGACGAAGTTGTCGAAGGTGTAGTGGCTGTCCATGTTGCCGGCGAACGCTTCGATCGGCGCGGCCGGGGCGCTGTTGCGGGCATCGCCGCCGAACGGGGCCGGCGCGGCCTGCGGCGGGGGCGGCGCGGCGGCGCGCGGCAGCGAGCCGACCTGCAGGCTCACCTCGTCGTGGCCGGCGAAATGGGCGAGCAGCTCGCGGATCCGCGGCATGTAGCGCGCCTGGACCTCGTCGCGGACGAACGCGTTCGGGGCGTAGAGCACGGTGGCCTGCGCATCGGCCCGGGCCTGCAGCGGCTTGAGCCAGGTGTGGACTTCCTCGGCCGGGTACTCGGCTTCGAGGCGTTGGAGGCAGCGGGGCCAGACATCCATAGTGCGCGCGATTCGACCAAAAGACGGTGCGACCGTCGCGCAGCCGCGCGGCTTCCGGCACCGGGAAAGAGGGCTCGCAGACTACCATGCCGCCGCCCGGCCACCGGCCGCGATGCGGTGCGCTGGCGGGCGCGGTTCCACGGCGACTTGACCGGCCCGGGAGCGCGCCGCTAGAATTTCCGGTTCCTTTTCGTCGCGTTGCCCCAGAAGGCGTCACCATGGCTACCAAGCGCACCTACCAACCCAGCAACCTCAAGCGCAAGCGCGACCACGGCTTCCGTGCCCGCATGGCGACTGCCGACGGCCGCAAGATCCTCGCCCGTCGCCGCGCCAAGGGCCGCAAGGTCCTCTCGGCCTAATCGCCGCCAGGATGCTTCCTGCCGGGACGGTGAGCCGCAACGCGTCGCTCGCCGTCCCGTCCGCCGCGCCGATCCGATGAACGCAGGTGCCCGCTACCCGCGGCACGTGCGCGTTCGCGCGCGTGCAGATTTCGACCGCATCTTCGCCAGTGCGTCGCGGACCGCGTCGCCGTTGCTGGCCGTGCACCTGTTGCCCGAACCGGGCCCGGCCCGCCTCGGGCTGGCGGTCTCGCGCAAGGTCGACAAGCGCGCCGTCGGTCGCAACCGCATCAAGCGCGTACTGCGCGACCAGTTCCGCCTGCTGCAGGGGCAGCTGAAGCCCGGCAGCTACGTGGTCGTCGCCCGGCCGCCGGCCGCCGCCGCCGACAACGCTACTCTGCGCACCGCGTTCGTCGCCGCGCTGCGACGTGCCCGCGCGTTGCCGCTGGCCGCCCCGGTCGGCACAATGCCCGCCTCCCCGATTCCACCCACGCCGGCCCCGCCCGGCGCATGAGCCTGCCCGCCTGATGAACCAGATCCGTACTTTCCTGATCCTCGCCTGGCTGATGGTCGCCGTGCTGCTGTGGATGGAGTGGGGCAAGGAGAAGGCGGCCGCCGCGCAGCCGGCCCAGACGACGGCCGCCAGCGCCGCGTCGCCGACCGTGCCGATGCCCCAGGCGCCGGGCGCCGCGGTGCCCGAGGCGCCGGCCGCCACCGCGACCCCCGCGGTGCCCGGCACGAGCGCGGCACCGGCCGCGACCGCCGCGCAGGCGGCGCGCCGCGTCGTGGTGCAGACCGATGTGCTGCGCGTCGTGCTCGACGGCGGCAACGTCGTCGAGGCCGACCTGCTCGGCTACCCGCAGACCCGCGATGCCGGCAGCCCCCCGGTGCGCATGCTCGACACCGACCCGCTGCACTACTACGCCGCGCAGGCCGGCTGGGTCAGCGGCAGCAACGCCGCGCCCAGCCACGAGGGCGCGTTCGTGCCCGAGGGCGAGGCGTCGAACGTCGCGCTGGCCGACGGCGAGGGCACGCTGGTCGTGCCGTTCGTGTGGACCGGCACCGACGGCGTCACGATCCGCCGCAACTTCGTATTCTCGCGCGCCGACTACGCGATCGAAGTCCGCGACGAGATCGTCAACGCCGGCAGCGCGCCGTGGCAGGGCTTCGCCTACCGCCAGCTGATCCGCACCGCGCCCGCGCTCAAGCGCGGCATGACCAATCCCGAGTCCTACAGCCTGGTCGGTGCGACGTGGTTCGGCGGCGAGATCGGCTATGGCCGACGCCAGCTCGGCGACTTCGAGGACGATGGCCCGCTCAACGCGAAGGACAGCCAGGTCTGGATCGCGATGGCGCAGCACCACTTCTTCAGCGCCTGGATCCCGCGCGCCGACGATGCGAGCACGATCTCGATGCAGGTCGACCGCAGCACCGGTGCGCCGCGCTACCTGATCCGCGAGCTCGGCCCGCCGATCTCGGTCGCGGCCGGCCAGCAGGCGTCCACCAGCGCGCGGCTGTGGGTCGGCCCCAAGCAGGTCGACCTGATCAAGGCCCAGGGCGTGCGCGGCCTCGACCGCGTCGTCGACTACAGCCGCTTCTCGCTGTTCGCGATGCTCGGCGAAGGCCTGTTCTGGGTGCTGGCCAAGCTGCACGGCCTGCTCGGCAACTGGGGCTGGTCGATCATCGGCCTGGTGCTGCTGGTGAAGCTGGCGCTCTATCCGCTGTCGGTCGCGCAGTACAAGTCGATGGCGAAGATGCGCAAGTTCCAGCCGCGCATCGCCCAGCTCAAGGAACGCTACGGCGAGGACCGCCAGAAGTTCCAGATGGCGATGATGGAGCTGTACAAGAAGGAGAAGATCAACCCGATCGGCGGCTGCCTGCCGGTGCTGCTGCAGATGCCGGTGTTCTTCGCGCTGTACTGGGTGCTGCTCGAGTCGGTGGAACTGCGCCACGCGCCGTGGATGCTGTGGATCCAGGACCTGACCGCGCGTGATCCCTACTTCATCCTGCCGGTGCTCAACATCGCGATCATGTGGGCCACGCAGAAGCTCACGCCGATGGTCGGCGTCGACCCGATGCAGCAGAAGATCATGCAGCTGATGCCGCTGGTGTTCGGCGTGATCATGATCTTCTTCCCCTCGGGCCTGGTGCTGTACTGGGTCACCAACGGCGGCCTGGGCCTGCTGCAGCAGTGGTGGATGATCCGCCGCTACAGCGAGGCGCCGGCGAAGGCCTGACGGGCCGCGCCGACGCGATCTCCACGAGCCCGCCGCATGGCGGGCTCGTGCGTTGAGGAGCCACGACATGACCACGCCCACCGACACCATCGCCGCGATCGCCACCGCGCCCGGCGCCGGCGGCGTCGGCATCGTGCGGCTCTCGGGTCCGCGCGCGTCCGAGATCGCGCAGGCGCTGTGCGGCCGTGCGCTGCGCCCGCGCCACGCCCACCATGTGCACTTCGAGGACGAGGACGGCGGGACGCTCGACGACGGCGTCGCGATCGCGTTCGTCGCCCCGGCCAGCTACACCGGCGAGGATGTGGTCGAACTGCAGGGCCACGGCAGCCCGGTCGTGCTGCAGCAGTTGCTCGCGCGGTGCCGGGCGCTCGGCGCGCGGCTCGCGAGGCCTGGGGAGTTCAGCGAACGCGCGTTCCTCAACGGCCGGCTCGATCTGGCGCAGGCCGAAGCCGTCGCCGACCTGATCGCCGCCGGCGACGTGCGTGCCGCACGCGCCGCGCGTCGCGCACTCGACGGCGCGTTCTCGAGCCGTTGCGACGCCCTGGCCGCCGAACTGCTGCACCTGCGCGTACACGTGGAGGCGATGATCGATTTCTCCGACGAGCCGATCGACGCGCTCGGCGGCGACGTCGTCGCCGCGCGGCTCGATGCGCTCGCCGGGTCGCTGGGCACCCTGCTCGCCGAGGCCGAGCAGGGGCGCCGGCTGCGCGATGGCGTGCACGCGGTGATCGTCGGCCCGCCCAACGCCGGCAAGAGCTCGCTGCTCAACGCGCTGGCCGGCAGCGCGCGCGCGATCGTCACCGACATCGCCGGCACCACGCGCGACCTGCTGCACGAGACCGTCCGTGTCGCCGGCGCCGAGCTGACCCTGGTCGACACCGCCGGCCTGCGCGAGGCCGGGGACGCGATCGAGCGCGAGGGCATCCGCCGCGCCCGCGCCGAACTCCGGCGTGCGGACCTCGCGGTGGTCGTACTCGATGCGCGCGACCCGCAGGCCGGGCTGGACGCCGTCGCCGACGACATCGCCGACGTGCCGGCGCACGTCATCGTGCACAACAAGGCCGACCTGCTCGCGGGCGGCGATGCGCCCGGCGACGGACTGTACGTATCGGCGCACACCGGGGCCGGTCTCGACGCGCTGCGCGCCGCGCTCGCGGCGCACGTCGCAGGCCCGGTCGCCGGCGAGGGCGCGTTCACCGCGCGCCAGCGCCACGTCGATGCGCTGCGCGCCGCCGACGATGCGGTGGTAGACGCGCGCGACACGCTGCAGGCGCAGAGCCTGGAGCTGACGGCCGAAGCGCTGAGGATCGCGCACGACGCGCTCGGCGAGATCACCGGGCGCGTGCTGCCCGACGACCTGCTCGGGCATATCTTCTCGAGCTTCTGCATCGGCAAGTAGGCCACGCGCCGAATGCCGGGAATCCCGCAGAAGGCAGCCCATGTTCGGCCAACGCGCTGCGAACGTGCCTACAATCGGGCGCCGATCGGCGGGCCGCGCGGTTGACAAATCCACCGGTCTGCCGCGTGCTACGCACTTTGAAGAACAGGCATCCTTGGGGAACGATGATGGTCTCGAAACGATCGACGTCCGCGATGTCGTCGCGGGCAGGGTTGGCCGCGGCGCTGTGCGTGGCGCTCGGGCTGGCCGGCTGCGGCCGCCAGGACCAGACTCCGGCGATCGAGGACACGCCCGTCGAGACCCCGGCGGTGAGCCGGGAGGCCGCCGACCAGGCCGCACGCCAGCAGCAGGCAGCCGACGACGCGATCGCCGCGCTCTCGGTCGAGGATCTGCGCAAGGCGGCAGGCCAGGCCTACCAGGACAGCCGGCTGTACTTCCCGCCGGGCGAGAACGCGATGGAGTACTACCTCGCGCTGCGCGAGAAGTCCGCGGGCGACGCCGCGGCCTCCAGCGCGTTGATCGATCTGCTGCCGATGTCCGTGATCGCGACCGAACAGAACCGCGACCGGGGCGATTTCGCCGAGGCGCGCCGGTTGCTCGGGTTGATCGAGCGCGCGGATGCCGAACATCCGGCACTCGGCCGTCTGCGCACCAGCATCGCGGCCGCCGAGACCGACGCCGCGCAGCGACAGCTCGGTGCCGAACAGGAGGCGCAGCGCCAGCAGCAGATCGAGCGCGAACGCGCGCAACAGCAACGCGAGCAGCAGGCCTCGGCGGCGCAGCAGTTGCCGGGTCCGCCGCCGGCCGAATCCACGGCCGAGCGCGACGCCCCCGCCCCGGCCGACGGCGCGCCGCCGCCGCCGCGTCCCGAGCCTGCGCGGCAGGCGCCCGCCAGCCCCGCGCCAGCCCCGCCCCCCGTCGCGGTCGCGCCGACCCCGGCGCCCGTCCAGCTGCGCCCGCTCAGCACACCGGCGCCGCGCTATCCCACCGATGCGCTGCGTGCGGGCATCAGCGGCGAGGTGCAGGTCGAGTTCACCGTCGGCGTCGACGGCGCGGTCAGCAGCGCGCGCATCGTGCGTGCCGACCCGCCGCGCACCTTCGACCGCGAGGCGCTCTCGGCGGTGCGGCGCTGGCGCTTCGAGCCGGTGCCCGCGCCGGTCACTACGCGCCGCACGATCGGGTTCTCGCCGACCGCGAACTGACGACGGCCGGTCCACCGGCCCCTGGCCGGCGGACCGCCTTCGGCCTGCATCGTGTCGCGCGGCTGCGGGCCTGCGCGCTCAGCCCGAGATCGCGAGCCGCTCCTGCCGGTAGCGCCACACCGCCAGGCCCCAGAACACCGCGACCAGCGCCAGGCTGGCGAGCAGGTACACCGCCCAGACCTGCGGCGCGATCGGCTCGGCGCGGATGATCTTGAGCAGCAGCTGATTCTGCGCGAGGAACGGCACCGCGAACTGCCACAGCTCGGTCTTGATCGGGTTCACGATCAGCACGAACGTCGGGATCATCGGCAGCAGCATCAGCCAGACGATGTGGCTCTGCGCTTCCTTCATGCTCTTGGCCGCGGCGGCGAGGAAGGTCAGCAGCGACGTGCCGATGAACAGCATCGGCAGCAGCACCAGCAGCATCTTGCCGATCGCCGCCAGGCGCACGTCGAGCATGCGCGTCATCCCGGTGCCGACCTGGGCGCTGAGCTTGAACGCCAGCAGCGTGAGCAGCAGCGACAGCAGGCCGATCGTGCAGGCGGCGAGCATCTTGCCGCTGACGATCGCGCCGCGCGCGGCCGGCGTGGCCAGCAGCGGTTCGAGCGACTGGCGCTCGCGCTCGCCCGCAGTCGCGTCGATGATCAGGTAGGAGCCGCCGATGAAGCTCGACAGGATCAGCAGGTACGGCAGCAGCGCGGCGAGCAGGATGCCGCGCTTGGCTTCCTCGCTGGCCATGTCGCGCGTGCCCACCGCGACCGGCTGCACCAGCGCCGGGTCGATGCCGCGCGCGAGCAGGCGCAACGCGCCGACCTGCTGCCCGTAGCCCAGGATCGCCGTACGCACGCGCATCGCCGGCGTCTGCGCATTGCGCTGGGTACTGTCGCTGATCACCTCCACGGTGGCCGGACGACCGGCCCGCCAGTCGTCGGCGAACGAGGACGGGATCTCGATCGCGACGTCCACGTCCTGCCGCGCGATGGCCGCATCGAGGTCGTCGGGAGCGTCGACCGCGACGATGCCCTGCGTCGCCAGGTGCGCGACCAGGTTCGGCGCATGCGCCGCGCCGATCACCGGCACCTCGAGAACGCGGTCCTGCTCGGTCTTGGCGCGCTTCTCCATCATCGTGTTCATGCCGACCATCAGCACCGGATACATCAGCGGGCCGAGCAGCAGCGCCATGAACAGCGTGCGCCGGTCGCGCCCGATGTCGAGCAGCTCCTTGCGCATCACGCTCCACACCCATTGCAGCGACGCGGTCATGCCAGCAGCCCCTCTTCCGAACCGATCGCGCGCACGAAGGCGTCCTCGAGGTTCTGCGTACCGTAGCGTTCTCGCAGTTCGTCGGCGGTGCCGGCCGCGACCACGCGGCCCTTGGCGACGATGACGATGCGGTCGCACAGCGCGGCGACCTCCTGCATGATGTGGCTGGAGAAGATCACGCAGCGGCCCTCGTCGCGCAGCTTGAACAGGAACTCGCGCATCGCGCGTGTGGTCATCACGTCCAGACCGTTGGTCGGCTCGTCGAGGATGACATTCCGCGGGTCGTGCACCAGCGCGCGCGCGATCGCGGTCTTGGTGCGCTGGCCCTGGCTGAAGCCGTCGGTCTGGCGGTCGAGGATCTCGCCCATGCCCAGCTGGTCGCTCAGCGCCTGCGTGCGCTCGTCGATCCGCGCCCGGGTGAGGCCATGGAGCTCGCCGAAGTAGCGGATGTTCTCGCGGGCGGTCAGGCGCTTGTACACGCCCCGCGCGTCGGGCAGCACGCCCAGTACGCGGCGGACCGCGGCCGGGTCGCGGCTGGCGTCGATGCCGTCGACCAGCACCTGCCCGCGGTCGGGCTTCATCAGCGTGTAGAGCATGCGCAGCGTCGTGGTCTTGCCCGCGCCGTTGGGACCGAGCAGGCCGGTGATGCGACCGTCCTCGGCGACGAAGTCCACGCCGTCGACCGCCTGGACCGTGCCGGTCTTCGTCTTGAACGCCTTGTGCAGTTGCTGGGCTGTGATCATGGAAGCGATCCGGGTTTGGGGAGTCGGGAATCGAGGCTCGGAACGGCGGGGTGTCGTCGGGTCGGATCGGGACGCGTGGGGCTTGGCCGGTTGCGATTCCCCATTCCCGAGTCCCGATGCCCGGCCGTCACGGCGCCCATCCGTTGAAGCTCGTGAACGGCGGGACCGGCCGCATCGCGTCCAGGCACGCGGCGTCGAGTGCCTTGGCGTCGGTCGATTCGATGAACTGCGCGACCAGCTTGGGCGTGCAGCCCAGCGCCAGCGTGCCGTGGCCCTGGCCGTCGAGCACCAGGTGGCGCGCGTTGGGCAGGCCGGCGAGCACGCGCTCGGCGTAGGCCGGCGGGGTCACCGGGTCGAGTTCGCCCGACAGCAGCAGTGCCGGAACGTCGGACCGCAGCGGCGCTGTGTGGTCGGCCGGCGGCGCGCCGGCGGGCCACGTGCGGCAGGCGCCGAAGAACATCCGCGCGACCTCGGGGCCGAGGATCGTGTCGCGCGCGCCGGCGTCCTCGCGGTAGCGGCCGGCATCCTCGGCGCACAGCACCGACCACTGCATGCCGCGCGTCATCTGCCCGCCGACGTTCGCGTTCATCAGCTGCGACAGCGACAGCAGCGGGCCGTAGCGGCCGTGCGCGGCCTCGTCGAGCATCAACGGCAGCAAGGACGCGGTCTGCGGCGCGTAGGAGAACAGGAACGCCAGGCCCGACACCGTGTCGGGCGAGACCGTGCCCGCTTGCTCCGTGCCCGTGGTCGGGTCGCGGTAGTTCACCGCGACCGGTGCGGCGCGCAGCGTCGACAGCACGCCGCGCAACTGCGCCTGCAGGTCGGTCGGGAACCGCTCGCGGCAGGCCGCGTCCTGCGCGCACTGGCGCGCCTGCAGCGCGAGCGCGTCCTCGAAGGTGTGTGCGAACTCGCCGCCGACGACCAGGTCGTTCGGCGCCACGCCGTCGAGCACCAGGCTGCGCACGTGCTGCGGATACGCCATCGCGTACTGCTGCGCCACGCGCGTGCCGTACGAGCCGCCGACCAGGTTGAGCCGCTCGGTGCCGAGCGCGATGCGGACCGCGTCGAGGTCGGCGATCGCGTTGGCGGTCGTGTAGAACCGCGGATCGGCACGGTCGGACAGGCCGGCCAGGCAGCGGCCGACGTAGGCATCGAGGTCGGCGTCCGTCGGTGCGGTCAGCGCGTCGAGTTCCAGCGGTGCGCCGTCGGCGTCCACGCAGTCGAGCGGGTTGGACCCGCCGGTGCCGCGCTGGTCGACCAGCACGATGTCGCGCTGCTTGCGTACCTCGCGCAGCGCGAGATTGACGTGCGCGGCCAGCTCGGTCGCCGCCTGGCCGGGCCCGCCGGCGAGGAAGAACACCGGGTCGCCGGTGCCGCCGTCGCTGTTGCCGGCCGGCAGCCACGCGATCTTCAGCGCGATGCGGCGGCCGTCCGGCGCGTCGGGGTCCTCGGGCACCTCGTAGGTCGCGCACTGCGCCTCGACGCGGGTCGCGGCGTTGCCGCCGTCCAGCGTGCAGGCCTGGAACGGGATCTGGCCGAACATCCGGGCCGGGCGCGCCGCGTCTTCGCCGTCGCCGCCCCGCGACGCGCCGCAACCGGCGAGCGCCAGTCCCGTGGCCAGCGCCAGCATCGGGAAGCGCAGCGCCAGCAGGGGAAGCCTGTTTGTCCTCATGACACGTCCTCGAACAGGAAAATGGATTCGATCGGCTCGCCGAACTCGCGTGCGATCCGGAACGCCAGCGGCAGGCTCGGATCGTACTTGCCGGTCTCCACCGCGTTGATCGTCTGTCGCGATACCTCCAGACGTTCGCCGAGCTGCGCCTGTGACCAGCCGCGCGCCTCGCGCAGTTCCCGCACCCGGCTCTTCATCCGCGCGCGCTCATCGGTAGCGGCGCGCGACGACGGCCTTGGCCAGGCCGTAGCCGCCGCACACCAGCGGGAACACCCACAGCATCGCCGCGCTCGCCGGCACCGCGACCACGCCGGCGGCCTGCAGGAAGCCGCCGGTCATGTAGGCCAGCGACACGCCGGCCGCGGCGATGCAGACCGCCTCGAGCTCGATGCGCTGCTGCAGCTCGTCGACGCCGCGCACGTAGCGGACCATCGCCCGCAGCACCAGCGCGATCGGCGGGACCGGCAGCAGCGCGACGAGCGCACGCGGCAGCGGACCCTGGACATGGCGCAGCCACAGCAGCGAGACCACCAGCAGCGCGGCATAGGCGCCCAGCGCGACCAGCATCTCGCGGGTGTAGCGGCGCTGCAGCGCGCGCGGCGCCGCCCCGCAGCCCGTGCCGGCGCCAGCGCCGGACGACAGCGCCACGCCCGCGAGGACGCCGGCGGCCAGGAACTGCAGGCCCAGCAGCCAGCCGGGTACCTGCGGCAGCCAGCGCCAGGTGCCGAGGGCGCATGCGAGCAGGCAGGTCGCGAGGGCGAGCAGCAGACTGCGGGAACTGGACGGACGCATGGCATTGGGTGTCAAGGAGGCTTGACATCCAGCATGCGGGCGGCGCCGCTCCGGTGTCAAGCGTGCTTGACACGCATGACCCGTAGGAGCGCGCTCGCGCGCGATAGGGTTCGCCCGGCAACGCGTCATCGCGCGCGAGCGCGCTCCTACGATGGAGGTGAGGAGCGCGACGGGGAGCGGATGCCGTCCGCCGCTCGCGGCCGCCCGACCTGTATCGCCGATACCTCAGCTGCGCGTCGAAGACGAGGCGACCGGCCGGCGGTCACGGCCTCATTTGCTGCTGACATACTTCTCGCGCCGGATCCGCGGCACCGGCAGGCCGAAGCCCTTCAGCGCCTCGAAGGCGGCGTCGACCATGTCCGGATTGCCGCACAGGTAGGCGATGTCGTCGGCGGTCGGCGCGAACTCGCCGATGAACTGCTGCACGTAGCCGTGGCGCACGTCGGCGTGCGCGTGCGGATCGCCCGGCGCCGGCAGCTCGCGCGAGAAGCACGGCACGAAGCGGAACTGCGGGTGCGCCTGCGCGAACGCGCGGAAGTCGTCGCCATACAGCAGCTCGGCCGGCGTGCGGGCGCCCAGCAGCAGCACGACCTCGACGCCGCGCTCGGCGATCGCCTGCGCCAGCAGCGGCAGCATCGCCCGGTACGGGGTCACGCCGGTGCCGGTGCCGATCAGCAGGTAGCGGCGGTTGCGGTCCTGCGGCAGCAGGCAGAACCGGCCGAACGGACCGCTGGCCTGCACGTGGTCGCCGAGCGCCAGGCCCTCGAACAGCGCGGTCGCCGCGCCCCCCGGCACGTAGCTGACCGCGATTTCCACCGCCTCGCCCGGCCCCATCGCATGGTCGTGGATCGTCGCCAGCGAGTACGAGCGCTTGGTCGTGGTGCCGTCGGCATACGCGAAGTGCACCTGGATGAACTGGCCGGGCACGAAGTCCAGCGGCTGGCCGTCGTCGCGCACGAACGACAGATGGGCGACGGTCGGCGCGATCATGCGCCGGCCGGTGAGCTTGAGCGGGAACTGCTGGATGGCCACGAGTCAACCGGATCGGAGGCGGGAACCGGCGCGCGGTCCGCGCAACAGTGCATCGCGGGGCCGGCCGCGACCGGGCGCCTATACTAGCGCCTTCGCCGAGGCCGCCCCTGGGCCGCCGGCACCGGACCTCTCGGACCCATGACCCGAACCCAATCCCTGCCGGCCGACGCGCCGGCGCTGTCCGTGCGCGATCTGCGCAAGACCTACGCCGGCGGCGTCGAGGCGCTCAAGGGCATCTCGCTCGAGGTCGCGCCCGGCGACTTCCACGCCCTGCTCGGCCCCAACGGCGCGGGCAAGAGCACGCTGATCGGCATCGTCTCCTCGCTGGTCAACATGAGCGCGGGCAGCGTCGAGGTGTTCGGCGTGGACATCGCGCGCCACCGCGACCAGGCGATGCGCCTGCTCGGCCTGGTGCCTCAGGAAATCAACTTCAACCTGTTCGAGAAGCCCTTCGACATCCTGGTCAACTACGCCGGCTTCTACGGCGTGCCGCGCCGCGAGGCCGCCGAGCGCGCCGAGGCCGAGCTGCGCGCCGCGCAGCTGTGGGACAAGGCCCAGGTCATGAGCCGCACCCTGTCGGGCGGCATGAAGCGCCGGCTGATGATCGCCCGCGCGATGATGACCCGCCCCCGGCTGCTGATCCTCGACGAGCCCACGGCGGGCGTGGACATCGAGATCCGGCGCGGCATGTGGCGGAGCCTGCGCGAGATCAACGCCGCCGGCACCACGATCATCCTGACCACGCACTACCTCGAGGAAGCCGAGTCGCTGTGCCGCAATCTGGCGATCATCGACCATGGCCGCATCGTCGAACAGGGCCCGATCCGCGCGCTGCTCGCCCAGCTCGACGTCGAGGGGTTCATGCTCGACATCGACGGGACGCTGCCCGACGCGCTGCCGGCGATCGACGGGGTGACGATCGCCGCGCCCGACGCGCACACGCTCGACATCGACATGCCGCGCGCGATGGACCTCAACCGCGTGTTCGCCGCGCTCGACGCGGCCGGGCTGCGCGTGCGCTCGATGCGGACCAAGTCCAACCGCCTCGAGGAACTGTTCGTGCGGCTGACCGCGCGGGATGCGGGATCGGGGACCGGGAATGCGTAGGCGCGGGGCGCGCGCACCGCGGCATCCCCGACCCATTCTCTTCTTCGACACACGCCGAGCATGAACACAACACCCACCAACACCGCCCGCAATCTGGTCGCCCTGGGCACCATCGCCCGGCGCGAGGTCGTGCGCATCCTGCGCATCTGGGCCCAGACGCTGGTGCCGCCGGCGATCACGATGACGCTGTACTTCCTGATCTTCGGCGGCCTGATCGGCGCGCGCATCGGCGAGATGGGCGGCGTGTCCTACATGGACTTCATCGTGCCCGGCCTGGTGATGATGAGCGTCATCCAGAACAGCTACGGCAACATCTCCTCGAGCTTCTTCGGCGCCAAGTTCGGCCGCCACGTCGAGGAACTTCTGGTTAGCCCGATGCCCGGCTGGGTGGTGCTCGGCGGCTACGTGATCGGCGCGGTCGCGCGCGGCGTCGCGGTCGGCGTGATCGTGCTCGGCATCGCGATGCTGTTCACCCACGTGCGCATCCCGCACCCGCTGGTCACGCTGACCACCGTGCTGCTGGGTGCCACGATCTTCTCGCTGGCCGGCTTCATCAACGCGGTCTACGCCAAGAAGTTCGACGACGTCGCGATCGTGCCGACGTTCATCCTGACCCCGCTGACCTACCTGGGCGGCGTGTTCTATTCGGTCAAGCTGCTGCCCGACTGGGCCGAGGCCGCGACCCACGCCAACCCGATCTTCTACATGGTCAACGCGTTCCGCTACGGCCTGCTCGGCACCTCCGACATCCCGCTGACGATCGCCTACGCGCTGATGCTGGGCTTCGTGGTCGTGCTGACCGTCGTGGCGCTGACGCTGCTCAGGCGCGGCGTGGGCCTGCGCAGTTGACGTTTGCGCCGGCGCGCGCTGCGCTGGCGCAGGTGGCCCGGGAGACGATGACGGCGCGCGCGAGCCGCGGCTGTCATCGGCGCGTCAACCGTGGCGCCGATCATGCCGCGCTGCGGTGCAGGGATGCGGTCCGCGCTCCCTCTCCCAAGCCGCCGAGCCATGACACCAGCCAACCTTGCACGCGCGATCGCGATCGCGCTGTCGACCGCGTTCGTTTCCCTCTCCGCTTCCGCCGCGCCTGCGCCTGACGCCGCATCGTCTCCGCCCACGACGTCGGCGCTCGACGCGGTCATCGTCACCGGCACCCGCGGCTCGGCCCGCACCCAGTTCGACACGATGGCGCCGATCGACGTGTTCAGCGCCGAGGACGTGCGCAGCGTCGAGTCGAGCGACGTCAACGACATCCTCGCCCAGCTGGTGCCCTCGTTCGTGGTCCAGCGCATGCCGATGGCCGACGGCCTGGTGTTCGTGCGCCCGGCCACGCTGCGCGCGCTCTCGCCCGACCACACCCTGGTGCTGGTCAACGGGCGCCGCTTCCACCGCTCCGCACTGCTCGGCTCCCGCGGCGCGCAGGGGCCGGACCTGTCGCAGATCCCCGCCGCGGCGATCAAGCGCATCGAGGTGCTGCGCGACGGCGCGGCGGCCCAGTACGGCTCGGACGCGATCGCCGGCGTGATCAACATCATCCTCGACGACAGCGTCGGCGGCCAGTTCGGGCTCGACGTCTCCGAGTACAGCGAGGGCGACGGCGCGGCATGGGGCGGCGAGTTCGGCTACGGCTTCGAACTGGCCGACGGCGGCGCGTTCCGGGTGTTCCTCGCGCACAGCGAGTCCAAGCCGACCTCGCGCTCGCGCCAGCGACCCGATGCGATCGCGTTCCAGGAGGCCCATCCCGAGCTCGACGTGCCCGACCCGGTGCAGCGCTGGGGCCAGCCCGAGCTCGCCAGCACGCGGCTGGGCTTCAACCTCGATCGCCCGTTCGGCGAGTACGGCGGCCTCTACGCGTTCGGCCTGTACGGCAACACCGACGGCGTGAGCGACTTCAACTGGCGCAACCCCGACACCAACGGCGAACTCTACCGGCGCACCGACGTCTTCCCGGGCTTCGACCTGCGCGACCTCTACCCGGTGGGGTTCTCCCCGCAGTACGGCAATGCGTCCGAGGACATCCACCTGCTGGCCGGCGTCCGCGGCGTGTTGGGCGAGGCGCTGGACTGGGACGTCAGCGCCGCGCACGGCGTGAGCAGCATCGACTACACGCTCGACAACTCGTTCAACGGTTCGCTCGGGCCCGACAGCCCCACCCGCTTCTACCTCGGCAATCTCGAGCAGCAGGAGACCAACCTCAACCTCGACTTCGTCTACGCGTGGCAGACGGCCGCGCTCGACGCGCCGGTCAACGTCGCGTTCGGCGCCGAACACCGCAAGGAGACCTATGCGGTCGGCCAGGGCGATCCGGCCTCGTGGGCGGTGGGACCCGGCGCGGTCGCGGGGCTGGCGCCCAACGCCAGCGGCGCGCCCGGTTTCAGCCCGGCGCAGGCTGGCAGCTGGGACCAGACCAGCCAGGCGGCCTATCTCGACGTCGAGGTGCCGCTGGGCGCGCGCGTCGCGCTCGGCGGCGCGCTGCGCTACGAGGACTTCTCCGAATTCGGCGACACGCTCGACGGCAAGCTGTCGGCGCGCTGGGAGATCGCGCCGGGCCTGGCGCTGCGCGGCGCCTGGTCCACCGGCTTCCGTGCGCCGACGCCCGGCCAGCTGTTCTCCACGTCCACGACCCAGGGTCTGGACACGACCACGCTGCTGGTGTTCAACACCGGCCGGCTCTCGCCCGACGATCCGGTCGCGCGTGCGCTGGGCGCGCAGCCGCTGCGCCCGGAGGAATCGGAATCGGCGACGCTCGGTCTGGCTTGGCAGGGGCCGGCGGGGTTCTCCGGCTCGCTCGACGTCTACCGCATCGCGGTCGACGACCGCTTCAGCATCTCGGCCAACCGCGCGGTTCCGGCCGACGTGCCCAACCCGATGCGCTACACCTCGATCAACTGGTTCGCCAACGATTTCGACACCGTCACCAAGGGTGTCGACCTGGTCGCGCACCATCGCAGCCAGCCCCGGTTCGGCGATCTGGGGCTCACGCTGGCCTGGAACCACAACCGCACCGAGGTCGCCGACGGCAGCACCGGCGTGGCGACCAACCCCGACCAGAAGCGGATCTTCGAAGAGCGCCTGCCGCGCAACAAGGGCAGCTTCACCGCCACGCTCGGCCAGCAGCGCTGGGACTGGATGGCGCGGGCACGCTACTACGGCACCTGGACCGATTCGAGCGGCAACACGGCCGGCGAGGTGTTCCAGACCTTCGGCGACATGCTGATGTTCGACCTGGCCGCGACCTGGAAGGCGACCGACGCGCTGTCGCTGCGGATCGGCGCCGACAACCTGTTCGACCGCTACCCGGACGAGGCGACGTTCCAGGCCAGCCGCGGCCTGGTCTACTCGCGCAACGCGCCCTACGACACCGATGGGCGCAACGTCTACGCCCAGCTCCGGCTGCGGTTCTGACATGGCCGACCGCACCCGCCGCGGCCTGCTGCGCGCCGCCGCGCTCGCCCCGCTGGCCGCGGCGCTGCCCGCCGCGGCGATGCCCGACGTGCCGGTCGCGCCCGCGGGCGTCGATGCCGACGCGCTCGCGCGCGACGAGGCGTACTGGGCCCGGGTCGCCGCGCTCTACGACGTCGCCCGCGACCCGGTGCCGCTGGAGAACGGCTACTGGGGCGTGATGGCCGCGCCCGTGCAGGCCGCGTATCTGCGCCACCAGCAGCGCGTGAACCGCGAGGGCCCGGCGTTCGCGCGTCGCGCCTTCCCGGCGCTGCATGGCGCGGCGCTCGACAGCGCCGCGGACACGCTGGGCGTCGGCCGCGACGAGCTGGCGCTGACCCGCAACGCCACCGAGGCGCTGCAGGCGCTGATCGGCGGCTACCGGCGCCTGCGCCCCGGGGACGCGGTGCTGTGCGCCGACGTCGACTACGACAGCATGCGTGACGCGATGCGCTGGCTGCGCCAGCGCCGCGGCGTCGACGTGATCGAGATCGCGCTGCCCGCACCGGCGACGCGGCAGGGCATCCTCGACGCCTACGCGCAGGCGATCGCGCGCCACCCGCGGCTGCGCATGATGCTGCTGACCCAGGTCAGCCATCGCCACGGCCTGCGCCTGCCGGTCGCCGAGCTGTGCGCGATGGCCCGCCTGCGCGGCATCGACGTGATCCTCGACGCGGCGCACGGCGTCGGCCAGCTGGACGTGCGCATCGCCGACGAGGGCGCGGACTTCGTCGGCGTCAACTTCCACAAGTGGCTCGGCGCGCCGGTCGGCGTCGGCGGCCTGTACATCCGGCGCGGCCGCGCCGACGACATCGATCCGTACATGGGCCAGGCCGATCCGCACGGCGCGACCGCCGCGCGCGTGCACACCGGCACCGTGAACTTCGCCGCGGTGATGGCCCTGCCCGACGCGCTCGCCGTGCACGCGGGCATCGGCGCGGCGCGCAAGCAGGCGCGCCTGCGCCACCTCTCGGCGCGCTGGCTCGCGGTCGCGCGCGACACCGGTGCGTTCGAGGTGCTGGCGTCCGAAGACCCGGCGCTGTGCAGCGCGATCGCCTCGCTGCGCCTGCGCGGACGTCCCGGCGTCGACGACAACCGCGCGCTCGCCGACCGCCTGCTCGACGACTTCGGCCTGCACACGGTGATGCGCGACGGCCTGGCCTCGGGCGCCTGCGTGCGCATCACGCCCGCGGTGTTCACGCGCCCGGACGAGATCGACCGGCTCTGCGAGGCGCTGCGCGCGATCGCCGCGACGGCCTGACCGGTCGCGCGGGCATGCGCACGGGCACTAAGCTTGCGGCGGTGTCCGTTTCCTCCTGGAGCCTTCCATGCGCATTCTCGTCCTCGGTGCCGGCGGCACCGGCGGCTACTTCGGCGGCCGGCTGGCGCAGGCCGGCGTCGACGTCACGTTCCTCGTGCGCCCGGCGCGCGCGGCGCAGCTGGCGCGCGAGGGCCTGCGCCTGCGCAGCCCGCTCGGCGATGCCGACGTCGCGGTCGCGCACGTCACCGCCGACGCGCTGCCGGCGCTGGCCGCGACGCGGCCGTTCGACCTGGCGATCCTCAGCTGCAAGGCCTACGACCTCGACAGCGCGGTCGAGGCGATCGCGCCGGCCGTCGGCGACGGCACCGCGGTCATGCCGATCCTCAACGGCCTGCTGCACTACGCCGTGCTCGATGCGCGCTTCGGCGCGGCGCGCGTGCTCGGCGGGCTGTGCTTCATCAGCGCGGTCAAGGGCGCCGACGGCGAGGTCGTGCACCTGCCCTCGCCGCCGTCGCTGACGTTCGGCGAGCGCGACCCTGCGCGCAACGGCAGTGCGCGCATGCAGGCGCTGGCCGACGCCTGCGCGCGCGCCGACGGCTTCGAGGCCGTGCGCAGCGACGACTTCCTGCAGGCGGCCTGGAACAAGTTCAGCTTTCTGGCGACGCTCGCGTCCGCGACCTGCCTGATGCGTGCCAGCGTCGGGCGCATCGTCGCCGCCGACGACGGCGCGGCGTTCATGGCCGCGCTGCACGACGAATGCCTCGCGGTCGCCGCCGCGCAGGGCCACGCGATCCCCGCGCAGGCGGCGCAGCAGGCCCGGTCGCTGCTGACCCGCGAAGGCTCGCCCGCCACCGCGTCGATGCTGCGCGATCTCGAATCGGGCCAGGATGTGGAAGCCGCGCAGATCGTCGGCGACATGCGCGCGCGGGCTCGCGACGCCGGCATCGCCGCACCGATGCTGCAGGCCGCCTGGGTGCACCTGCAGTGCTACCGCAGCCGCCGCGCGACGCCGGACACGCCGTGACGGAATCCGGCGCCGCGTCGCGCCGGCGTGCAGGGCTGCCACAACGGCTCTGCTAGGCTCGCGGCCTCCTTCGTTTTCGAATAGGTGTCCGGATGCGACAGCTGCGCGTACGACTTCCCCTGGGCCTGGCGATCGCCGGCGCCCTCGCGCCCGCCGCCTGCGGTGACCGGCAGGCCGACGATGCGCCCGCGCAGACCGAACCGGTCGAGGACACCCGCACGGTGCCGTCCGAGGCCGCGGCCGCGCAGCTCGACGACGGCACCGCACCGGTCGAGGCGCCGCTGAGCGGCGACGCGGCGACGACGATGCTGACCCAGCTCGCCGGACTCGGCGGCGCGATGCACGCGGCCGTCGAACTGTGCGACCCGAACATCCCGGCCGACCAGCTGGCGCAGGCCAAGGACCGGCAGCAGCAGGAGTTCGTGAAGATGGGCGGCGACGCGGCGATGTTCGACCGCGAGTTCGCCTCTGCGCACGACAAGGTGCGCGCGCAGTACGACACCGCGACGCCGGCCCAGCAACAGCAGATGTGCGCCGAGCTCGAATCGATGGCGTCCTCGGCGCCGGCGCCGGCCACCGAATAGCACCCGGCGCTACGGCGCCGGGCTCGCCGCCTCGAAGTCCCCGCCGACGGCCGTCGTGATCGCGTCGGGGTCGAGATGGCGGGCCATCGCCGCGCGCACCGCCTCGGCGTCGAGCGCGCCCAGCGCGGCCTCGAACGCCGCCGAGTACGCCATGTCGCGGCCCAGGTAGAGGTTGTCGTTGAGCACCCCGACCAGCTGCGCATCGCTCGCGCGCGCCGTGCGGCGCGACAGCAGCAGGCCGTCGCGCGTCTGCGCCAGTTCCGTCGCGTCGATGCCGTCGGCGAGCAGCCGCCGCAGTTCCTCGTCGAAGGCCTGCACGACCTTCCCCACGTTCTCCGGCGCGGCGATCGCCTGCGCCGAGAACGTGCCGACCGCGTCGAACGCGCTCGCGCCGAAGCTCGAGCTCACGCTGTAGCTCAGCCCGTCGCGCTGGCGGATGCGGTCGGCCAGCCGCGACTTCATGCCGCCGCCGCCGAACAGGTGGTTGCCCAGCAGCAGCGCCGGATAGTCGGGATGGTCCTGCCCCAGCGGCAGCGCCTGCTGCGCCAGGAACACCGCGTTGGGCCGGTCGGGCGTGGCCACGCGCAGCTGCGCCGCGGGCCGCGCCGCGTACGGCGTGGGAATGCGCACGAACGGCGTCGCCGGGCGCCAGTCGCCGAACAGCGCCTCGAGCTGCGCGCGCACCGCCTCGGCGTCGACGTCGCCGACGATCGCGATCGTCGTGCCCGGCCCCATGCCGTAGAACGCGCGGTGGAACGCCGCCGCGTCGTCGCGTGTCGTCGCCTCCAGCCCGGCGATGCGCTGCTCGAACGTGCGCGCGTGGAACGGGTGGCCGGCCGGGAAGATGTCGAAATGCCGCGCCATCGCCTGGTTGGCCACCGCGCCCGGCTCGCTCATGCTGCCGCGGATGCCGGTGATCCACTGCGTGCGCAGCTGGTCGACCTCGTCCTGCGGGAACGTCGGCCGCCGCAGCACGGTCGCGGTCAGGTCGAGCAGGTCTGCGACGTGCGTGCGGTCGGTCGAGGCCGCGACGCTGACCGTGGTCGCACCGCCACCGGCGCTCAGCGTCGAGCGCAGTGCGGTGAGCCGGCGCGAGATCGCCGCCCGGTCGAGATCGCCGGCACCGCGCATCAGCATCGCGCCGGCCAGCGTGGCCGCGTCGATGCGCCCGCTGAGCGTGTCGGCGCTGCCCAGGCGCAGCGTCATGCGCAGCTGCACCGCCTGCCCGCGCGTCGCCTTGTCGAGCACGGCGAGCTTCGCGCCGTTGGACAGCGTCCAGGTCCGCGTGCGCGCGTCGATGTTCTCCGGCGACGGATCGAAGGCCTCGCCGGCGGCGAGCGCGGGCCGGCCGACGAAGCCGGCCAGCAGCGTCGCCGCGTCCGGCGCCTCGGGGATCTCGATGCGCCCGGGCGCGTCGGTCGGCACGAAGTGCCCGGTCGTGCGGTTGTCGCGGCGCAGGTAGGCCTGCGCCACGCGCTGCACGTCGGCCGCGGTCACCGTCTCCAGCCGGTCGCGGGCGTGCAGCAGCAGCCGCCAGTCGCCCTGCGCGATCGCATCCGACAGCGCCACGCCGACCGCGTTGGGATCGCGCAGCGCGCGCTCGAAGCCGGCCAGCAGCCGCGCCCGCGCCTCGTCGACCTCGTCGTCGGTGAACGGCGCGGCGTCGCTGCGTTCGAGCACGTCGAGCAGCCGCGCCTGCAGCGCGTCGAGGTCGCTGCCCGCCGGCGCCTCGACGACCACGCTCAGGTAGCCCGGCTCGTCCAGGCTGTAGCCCGTCGCCGAGACCGAGGTCGCCAGGCCCGGCTCGACCAGCGCCCGGTGCAGGCGGCCGCTGGGCGCATGCCCGAGCACCTGCGCCAGCACCGCCAGCGCGCCGGCGTCGGGGTGCCGTCCGGCGGGGATGTGGTAGCCGGCCGCCAGGTACGGCGTGCGGCCCACGCGCCGCACCGCCACGTGGCGCTCGCCGTCCTGCGCCGGCTCGCGCGTGTAGGTGCGCGGCAGCGCGGTCGCCGGCCGCGGCAGCGTGCCGAAGTGCGCGGTCACGCGCGCCAGCGCGTGCGCCGGGTCGAAATCGCCGGCGATCACCACCACCGCGTTGTCCGGCCGGTACCAGGCGCGGTAGAACGCCTGCAGCCGCGCGATCGGCATGCCCTCGACATCGCTGCGCGCGCCGATCGTCGGGTTGCCATAGTTGTGCCAGTCGTAGGCCGCCGACATCAGCCGCTGCACCAGCACCCGCACCGGGTTGTTCTCGCCGGCCTCCAGCTCGTTGCGGACCACGGTCATCTCGCTGTCGAGGTCCTCGCGCGCGATCGTCGAGGCGACCATGCGGTCGGCCTCCATGCCCAGCAGCCAGTCCAGCGTGGCCGGATCGCTGGAGAAGCTGGCGAAGTAGTTGGTGCGGTCGAACCACGTCGTGCCGTTGAAGCGGATGCCGCGCCGCTTCATCTCGCCGGGAATGTCAGGGTGCGTCGGCGTGCCCTTGAACAGCAGGTGCTCGAGCAGGTGCGCCATGCCCGTCTCGCCGTAGCCCTCGTGGCGCGAGCCCACGCGGTAGGTCACGTTGACGGTGGTGACCGGCTTGCCCGGGTCCGGGAACAGCACCAGCTGCAGGCCGTTGTCGAAGCGGTACTCGCTGATGCCCTCGGCGGTGTGCACCGGCGCGTCCAGGCGCGGCGTCGCGGCGGCCGGCGCGATGCCCGCGCACAGCAGCAGCGCGAACAGGCAGGCGCGGAGGCGGGGCATGCGGTTTTCCCTTCTGTCGAGGCGATCGCCGAAAATAGCAGATCGCATCCGCACCCCTCGGATGCCCCACCGGCGCCGGGAGCGCAGCGGATGACGATCGATGTGCGGTACGCCGATGCCTGGCTGGCGGTGGTCGACAAGCCCGCCGGCCTGATGGTCCACGACAGCGCGCTCGCGCGCGGCGAGCACGACTTCCTCGCCGACCGCCTGCGCGTGCAGTTCGGCCGCCCGCTGTTCCTGGTCCACAGGCTCGACCGCGCCACCAGCGGCTGCCTGCTGCTGGCCTTCGACCGCGACACCGCCTCGGCGCTGGGCACCCAGTGGATGGCGCGCAGCGTCGACAAGCACTACCTGGCCGTGTGCCGCGGCTGGCCCGACGCCGCGCTCGAGGTCGACCACCCGCTCGACGGCGGCCCCGGCAAGCCGCTCAAGAAGCCCGCGGTCACGCGCTTCACCCGGCTGGCGACGACCGAGCTGGCGCTGCCGTCGGCGGGCTTCGCGTCCTCGCGCTACGCATTGCTGCGCGCCGAGCCGATGACCGGGCGCTTCCGCCAGATCCGCCGCCACCTCAAGCACCTCTCGCACCACCTGATCGGCGACACCAGCCACGGCGATGGCCGCCACAACCGCCATTTCCGCACGCTCGGCATCCACCGCATGCTGCTGCACGCCGAACGCCTGCGCTTCACCCATCCGCACACCGGCGAACGCATGGACATCGCCGCCCCGCCCGGCGACGCCTTCGCCAAGGCCCTCCTCCTGTTCCCCGGCCCCTCAGTCCTGTAGGAGCGCGCTCGCGCGCGATGGGCCCAGGCCGGGAAAGCCCTCGCGGCCGAGGCCGCTCCTACGCCGTTCCCCCGCATGGAGAGTGCCGCACCGTCGCCGCACGCCGACACCCTCCGTCACGGCGCCCCTCTACAATCGCCGCCGATGTCCACGCCGCCCGCCATCCCCGAGTCCGAACTCGTCGAACGCTTCGTGCGCGCGAGCGGTCCCGGTGGGCAGAACGTCAACAAGGTCTCCACCGCGGTTGAGCTGCGCTTCGACATCGCCGGCTCGCCCTCGCTGCCCGAGCCTGTGCGCGCCCGCCTGCTGGCCCGCCGCGACCGCCGCGTCACCGACGCCGGCGTGCTCGTCATCAGCGCCCAGCGCTTCCGCACCCAGGAGCGCAACCGCGAGGACGCCCGCGAGCGCCTGGCCGCGTTCGTCGCCGCCGGCTACGAGGTGCCGCGGCCACGCGTCGCGACCCGGCCCTCGCGCGGCGCGAAGGAACGTCGACTGGGCGAGAAACGCGAACGCAGTACCATCAAGCGCGGTCGCGCCGGGCGCGACTGGGATTGACGCCCGCTGGAGCGGGCCTTCGCGCCGAGGACGCATGAGCACATCGAAGTACCCGTTCCTGATCCCCGTCCCGCCGCTCGCGCCGCGGGTCAAACCCAGCCGGCTCGCGCGCTGGATCGGTCGCAGCATCCTCCGGCTGGGTGGCTGGCGCATGGTCGGCGAACTGCCGAACATCCCGCGCCTGGTGCTGATCGGCGCCCCGCACTCGTCCAACTGGGACGGCGTCTGGGGCTTCGCCGCCAAGGCCGCCCTGGGCCTGGACATCCGCGTGCTCGGCAAGGACTCGCTGTTCCGGGTGCCGGTGCTGGGCTGGGCGCTGCGCGGCCTGGGCGTGATCCCGGTCGACCGCAGCCGCGCCTCGCGCGTGGTCGACCAGGCCGCCGCGGCGATCCACGGCGACGCCCCGTTCTGGTACGGCCTGGCGCCCGAGGGCACGCGCAAGCGCGTGGAGCGCTGGAAGTCCGGCTTCTGGAAGATCGCCAAGGCCGCCAACGTCCCGATCCAGACGCTGTACTTCCACTACCCCGACAAGGTCATCGGCTTCGGGCCGCTGATCCAGCCCGGCGACGACCTCGAGGCCGACATGGCGCGGATCCGCGCCTGGTACGTGCCGTGGATGGGCAAGAACCGCGGCACCGTCTGAGGGGTTCCCGCGCTGCCCCCACCAACCCTCTCCGCGCGCGAAGAGGGCTTCGTGCCCCACCTCCCCCGCTTGCGGGGGAGGTCGGCGCCGCAGGCGCCGGGTGGGGGCAACCGCACCCGCCCCCCTGTCACTCCCCTCCGGCCAAGGCGGCACCGCCTTAGCTGTCCCCCCGCCGCCCGCGTGCCTGAACCGGCCAACCAACGGCACATCCCAACCCCCGCCGATGGGCGCAGGCTGCTCGGCTGGCGGGCCGCGTGCCGCGACCGACGCCGTCACCGCGTTGTCCTTTCTTCGGAGTGCCTCCATGTTCCGTCCCCTGCTCCTGTCTTCCGCGATCGCGCTGGCGCTCACCGCCTGCGGCGACCGCCCCGCTGCCGAGTCCACGATGCCCGCCACCGATACCGCCGCCACCGCCGCCCCGGCCGAGAACGCCCTGTTCGCGGCCAGCACGCTGCCGTTCCAGGCGCCGCCGTTCGACAAGCTCAAGGACACCGACTACCAGCCGGCGATCGAGGAGGGCATGAAGCGCCACCTGGCCGAGATCCGCGAGATCGCCGACAACCCCGAGGCCCCGACCTTCGAGAACACCATCGAGGCGATGGAGCGCAGCGGCGAGCTGCTCACCCGCGCCGCGGTCACGTTCTTCGCACTCGCCGGCGCCAACACCAACGACACCCTGCAGGCCACCGAGGAAGCGCTGGCGCCCAAGCTCGCCGAGCACAGCGACGCCGTCCACCTCGATCCCAAGCTGTTCGCCCGCGTCAAGGCGATCTACGACCAGCGCGACAGCCTCGAGCTCACGCCCGAGCAGAAGACCCTGGTCGAGCACACCCAGCGCAACTTCGAGCGCGCCGGCGCCCTGCTGGGCGACGCCGAGAAGGCCGAGCTGCGCAAGCTCAACGCCGAGGAATCGACCCTGTCGACCGCGTTCGGCAACAAGCTGCTCGCGGCCGGCAACGCCGGCGGCGTGTTCGTCACCGACGTCGCCGAGCTCGACGGCCTCGACGCCGGCGCGATCGCCGCCGCCGCCGATGCCGCCAAGGCGGCCGGCAAGGACGGCCAGTGGCTGCTGAGCCTGCAGAACACCACGCAGCAGCCGGTGCTCGCCTCGCTGAAGAACCGCGCGCTGCGCGAGCGGCTCATGGCCGCCTCCACCGGCCGCGCCGAGAAGGGCGACGGCAACGACACCCGCGCCACGATCCAGCGCCTGGCCGAACTGCGCGCCCGCAAGGCCCAACTGCTCGGCTTCCCGAACTATGCCGCCTACAGCATCGCCGACCAGATGGCCGCCACCCCCGAGGTCGCGCTCAAGCTGCTGACCGACACCGTGCCCGCGGCCACCGCCCGCGCGCGCGCCGAGCTGGCGAAGATCCAGGGCGTGGTGGACGCACAGAACGGCGGCTTCACCGCCGGCGCGGCCGACTGGGACTTCTACGCCGAGCAGGTCCGCAAGGCCGAGTTCGACCTCGACGAGGCGCAGATCCGCCCCTACTTCGAGCTCGATCGCGTGCTCAACGATGGCGTGTTCTTCGCCGCCAACCAGCTCTACGGCATCACCGCCAAGGAGCGCAAGGACATCCCCGTCTACCACCCCGACGTGCGCGTGTTCGACATCATGGATGCCGACGGCAAGCAGCTCGCGCTGTTCTACCTCGACCCGTTCAAGCGCGACAGCAAGCAGGGCGGCGCGTGGATGGGCAACTTCGTCGAGCAGAACGGCCTGACCGGCACCATCCCGGTGGTCTACAACGTCGAGAACTTCACCAAGCCCGCGGCCGGCCAGCCCGCGCTGCTGAGCTTCGACGACGTGACCACGCTGTTCCACGAGTTCGGCCACGCCCTGCACGGCTTCTTCTCCAAGACCCAGTACCCGAGCCTGGCCGGCACCAACGTGCCGCGCGACTTCGTCGAGTTCCCCTCGCAGTTCAACGAGCACTGGGCGCTCGACCCGAAGGTGTTCGCCAACTACGCCAAGCACCACGAAACCGGCGAGGCGATGCCGCAGGACCTGGTGGACCGGATCGTCAAGGCGCGCACCTTCAACCAGGGCTACGCGACCACCGAGTACCTGTCGGCCGCGCTGCTCGACCTCGCCTGGCACACCCTGCCGCCCGAGGACGCCAAGCAGGACGTCGACGCGTTCGAGAAGCAGGCCCTGGCCCAGTACAAGGTGGACCTGGCCGCCGTGCCCCCGCGCTACCGCACCAGCTACTTCAGCCACATCTGGGGCGGCGGCTACGCGGCCGGCTACTACGCCTACTTTGGCTCGGAAGTGCTCGACCACGACGCCTTCCAGTGGTTCCGCGAGAACGGCGGCATGACCCGCGAGAACGGCCAGGTGTTCCGCGACAAGGTGCTGTCGATCGGCCACACCCGCGACCTCGCCACCGCCTACCGCGAATTCCGCGGCAAGGACCCCAGCGTCGAGCCGTTGCTGGAGCATCGTGGGTTGAAGTGAAGCGCGTCGCGCGCTGAAGCGCATGACATGCGGAATGAAGCGGGGCGGCCTTGGAGCCGCCCCGTTTCTTTTTGAGAGCGGCATATGCATGCGACACAATCGTGTGACAACAAGTCACCAAGGGAGCAGTCAAAAAATGCTATGACCTTGCCCGGTGAAGCAGCCAGGATTTCGGCAATGGCTGATCCTGACACCGTTGTGTCTTGTGGCGCTGCGCAGTATGGCGCGCCATACTCGACGCTACGGACTAGGACACCAGCGCCATCCAATGCTCGCAAATCCAGTCAGAACGGAATCGCATTATGATCAAGCGCATTAGCGCGCGGCATTGTGCCGAGGATGCGTTGCTTGCTCTCGAAAAAGCGACTCTTCCAGAAATTTCGCACTGTCTCAGTTCGATATCGAAGGTGCTGCTTGAGCGATACGGGCAGCGGACGGATGACACAGAGTCCACGCTAGACGAATCGACGGATAGCCTTCACGACGAGACAGTCAAAGGCCTGGCGAATTTAATTCGGCTTTGCTCAGGTGTTACCCAGGTCCTGATTGACAAGGAATCATTTTCAGCGTTGATTGAGGGTAAAGGAGAAGAGCAGGGTCTGATGTTGAAGCATCTGGCAATTTGCAACGACCTCAATAATATTCTGGTCGCAGTCGTCTCACTTATGCAATACGACACAAAAGACAAGATCGTCCCTAATCTAGATGATGGATTTCTGATTCAGACTGGCGGCGCTAGCTTCGGGAGATTTAGCTTCAGAGCGAAGAACTAGCAGAATCAATTAGCGCAAGCTAATGCGCAGCAATCGTTTCCGAAAATTCTGAAGCCGTCGCCTTAATTTTTATTCAAGCCGATGTTGCCTCGCGGCGCGGATAATTCAATGGTCAGATGCTAGTATGGAAAGTAAACGCGCAATCCAGATCATTCAGAGCAAGATCGATGCGATCGATGCTCTCGCACGGAAAGACAGTAGTTCACCTGAGTTTACTAAGTGGCGTAGAGACACTGAAGTAGCACTTGAGCGAATATTTGGACAAGAGAGCCGTCATAAGACCGACTTCACTGATGTTCGTTATAGCCTTTTTGCCTTCTCTGCCGATACTCCAGAATCAGCTTTTCATAATGCATATCTTCGTGGCCTCAGCAATGCCAAAGATATACTTTTGTCAATTGTAAGCGAGATTCGAGAGTTCGACGCTGTTTCGTTTGGACAAGAATCATCTTTCGACCAGAGCCACATCAGGCCAGATGCTTTCTCACTTGTTGAGCTGATATGTCTGAGATTCCACTATGTCGCACGTCAACTCCGCTCTCGCCATGCAGATCGCCAGACTCTAAGCATAGAAGACGAGTACGACGCGCAAGATTTGTTCCATGCACTTCTGAAGTTGCACTTTGATGACGTACGACCTGAAGAATGGACACCCAACTATGCTGGCGGTTCATCTCGGGTGGACTTCCTCCTGAAGGAGGAACAGATCATCGTTGAGCTTAAGAAAACTCGGCCTTCGCTCAAAGACAAGAATCTTGGTGAAGAACTCATGGTAGACGCAGTGCGCTACAAAGCACATCCCGATTGCCAAGCGCTTATTTGCTTCGTCTACGATCCGGAAGGACGGGTCGGAAATCCCGTTGGTCTCGAAAGAGATCTTGAGTCAATGGCTATTGGCCTGAAAATTCGAGTCATAGTTGCCCCTAAAGGCAGCTGAGATTTAGGGGCTTATTCAATACGACGACGCTTCGCGCCGAGGCTTAGCGCTAACCGCCAATACTAGCTTTGTTGCTTCTCGGTAAGCCCGGATCGAGCCACGGCTGCGCATGGAGAGTGCCGTCATGTCCTGGAAAAACCTCGTTTGTGTTGCTGCGATCTATGTGTCGATCGCGTTGTCGGCGGCGGGCTGTAGCCCGGCCACGCCCGACGGGCAGACTGCGATCCCAGCAGCTGGGAACGATCCAGCGGTCGCCCTTGTTCAGCGCTTCAAGATGGGCGCGGGACTTGAAAGCCTTGCGAACCAGGCGGCGGGTGCGACGACGACGTTTGCCATGCTGGCGCAGCAGCATGGCGCCGCGGAGGCCAAGCGATTGGTGGGCAGCGAGATTTCGAAGCTGCTCCCTGCCTACCAGGTACGTTGGGATCGGAATCTGGCGACGATCTATGCCAAGCACTTCACGGCAGACGAGCTTCGTTCCCTTGCGACACAGGGGACGCGTTCGCCTCACAATGGCAAGTTCCGATCGACACAGGCGACCGTCGCGGCCGAAATGCGGGAGGTTTCAAGCCCGCTTCTGCAGGAGTTGGTGATGGAAGCGCTGCGCAATGTGCTTCAGCGATAGACGCCGCGATCCTGCTTGTTCGTTCAACTCAATTCTGCGGGCTTCGACACTGCCTCGTTGCTCGCTGAGTCGTGCGCTTGCGAGTCGCTTCACTGATTCCAGTGCAGCATGCACGCCGTGGGTTGTGCCCTTCGAGCACGGACGCCGGGACGATGCGATTGGCGCTGGATAAGCAGCGATTGTCACCGTGTGGCGGCGCATTCTCATCGATACCGCCCAGCGCTTGACAACCGCAAAATCCCCTCGCACACTCGACCACGGAGCCTAGAAACTCCTCTTAGAGCGGTACCCACCTCCGACAAACTGGTGGGTTTTTTGTGTCCGAATCTTTTCGGCCACAACCGACGTGTTGCCTGCGTCGGGAGGGCGGCTAATACAACACCCTTCGGGGAAATACGCCCGCCGGCTCTAAGCGGTTTCTAGCCTCCCGACTTCCCGTCGCCGTCTCTGGCTGGCGGGTCACTTCGATGGACTGAAGGAGGCAACACAATGTCGAACCACGAAACGAACGACACCCAGCGGGCCGGCTATTTCCTGCCGGAAGACGACCGGACACGGCTGGCGAAGCTGCGCGACCACATGGAGTTCCTGTCGCGTCTGGCACAGCCGCGCACGCGCGAAGAGGAACTGGACGATCCGCCTGAAGTCGGCCACGGCGAATTGGCGACATGCCTGGCCATGTTGGCGGAGCAGGCCGAACTGGTGCTGGAAGCGATGAAGTGGCGGCCGCGGTCGCAATGGTTGGCCGAGGCGGATGCCTCCGCCCCCGCCGTTGAAGTCAGCGAGGAGACGCCGGCCGCATCAGAAGCGCCGCCGTACGCGATGAAGGGTGCAACGGCGACGCCACCGGTGGGTGCAGCCGACGTGCCGGAGGGCTACGTCTTCGGCGTCACGATCGATCAGGCCGATGCCCTCGACCGGTTGGTACAGACGCTGATGGCGCATGGCGACGTGCTCGCGTCCGGCCATGAGGACGATCTGGCCGATGCCACCGTGCCCACGCTCGGGCTTGCGATCTCCGAGGGCGCGGACGCCGTGCGGGAGATCCTGGACCGGGTGCAGGACCAGCTGATCCCGCGTGCCGCGAAGGCGCAAGGCCGCGTGCGTGAGGACCATCCGGTCTACGGCGTCGTGCCGCAGCCGGCCCCGCGTCCCGCGCTGCACTGACCGGGCCTCGGAGCCGGGTTCGCTCTCGGCGGCCGTCGCCGAACGGCGCGCCCGGCTCCGTCCTCGACCGCGTTCGCGCGCATGTGCGCCTGTCCGTCACGGAGGATTTCCATGCATCGCCAGCCCCACACCGCCCGCGCCTCGAAGCGCCGGGCCGATGTCCCGATGTCCGCGTCCCTGCCGCTTCCCGCGTTCGATGCGCCGGGAGCGCACGACCACGCCCCGACCGCCCCGCCCCGTCGGCCGCGGCGCTGCACCGTGGGCTGCCGGCACTACGCGACCCGTGATCGCTATCGGGGCGATGACGAGGTGGCCTACCTGCGCTTGAGCGGCCGCTGGCTCGAAGCGCTGGGCTTCACCATCGGCACGCGGCTGCGGATCACCGCCGAAGCGGGCGTGCTGACGGTGACCGTCGATGGCGCGGAGACCTGACATGACCCGAGACCGTCCGGCCTATGGCATCAGCCTGAATCAGGTGGACCGCTTCGACAGCCTCATCCGCATCATCGTCGCGCAGGGCGACGTGCTGTCATCGGTCGATCCACGGCAACTGGAGGCCGACAGCGTGCCCGCCCTCGGCGATGCGATCTACGACGCCGGCGTGGCGCTGCGCACGCTGATGGAACAGGTGGGTGAGCAGGGGTTGTAGACCACGAGCGCGGCAGGGTGAACAACGGACGGGTGACGGGCGATCCCGATCGGCGGTTCGGGCGCGCACGGCGATGGTGCACAGCATCTGGCGGATGCCATCATCGAGGCATGTCGCGCGAACCGATCCCGTCAGCAGCCTATGTGGAGATGCCGCCACCGCCTGCCCTGCGCGATCGGGTCCGACGCGTCTGGCACTACCGGGCCAGCGCATCTGCCGCCGCGCCCCTGGTGTTGCCCGACGGTTGCGTCGACCTGATCTGGGATGGTGCCCAGTTGTTCGTGGCCGGGCCTGACCAGCAGGCCATGACGGCCCAGCTCGCGCCCGACGCCCGGCTCACCGGGCTCCGCCTCTCGCCGGGCGTGGCCCATCGCCTGCTCGGCACGCCGATGCACTGGCTCGCCGATCGGCGTGTCGCGGCCGATACCATCATCGGGCCGCGGGCCGGCCTGCTGGCGCGGCGCCTGTCCGACGGGGGCGATCCGGCGGAGACGCTGCTCGCGGCCGTCGGCGAGGTGCCGGTGCAGCCCGACCCGCGCATGGCCTGGCTGTTCGCGCAGTTGCACGGGATGGACGCGCCGCGCGTCCCCGACCTGGCCCGCCAGCTCGGTATCAGCGAGCGGAGCCTGCACCGGCACTGCCTGGAGGCCTTCGGCTACGGACCCAAGGTGCTCGATCGCGTGCTGCGCCTGCAGCGGTTGCTGTGTCTGGCGCCCCGCGCCGCCACGCTGACGAGGGCGGCGCTGGACGCCGGCTATGCCGATGCGACGCACCTGTCGCACGACGTGCGGCGCCTGACCGGTCTGACGCCGACCGCATTGCTGCGCGATCACGGCCATTGAGCCTGCGCGTCATTGCGGCCTGCTGTCCGATTCTTGCAAGCCGCCGGGGCCGCGGCGCCCGACAATGTCCGCTCCCCGACTACCAGGATTCGTCATGACCCGCTCCGACGCGCACCACCGCATCGACTATCTCGAATACGCCGTGGCCTCCATCGAGGCATCGCGACGCTTCTATGGCGCGGCCTTCGGCTGGACGTTCCAGGACTACGGCCCGGACTACTGCGAGTTCCGCGATGGACGCCTGACGGGCGGCTTCTTCCACGGCACGCCGGTGCCCGGCGGTGCGCTCGTGGTGCTGTCCTCCGACGATCTCGTCGCCAGCGAGGCCGCGGTGGTGCGGGCGGGTGGCCGCATCACCCGGCCGGCTTTCGACTTCCCGGGCGGGCGCCGGTTCCACTTCGCCGACCCCGACGGCTACGAACTCGCGGTCTGGACGCAGGCGTAAGCCCAGCGGCGTCGTTGCGATGCACGACGACGCGACGGGGGCGCATCCCGCACAATCGGTGCCTCCCCCGAAAAGGATGCGCCGATGGCGATCACCGTGACCGCGACCTGGACCCTGCGCATCGGCGAGGCCGGCCACGTGCAGGGGGATGCGCCCGAGGGCCCGTATTCGGCGGTCTTCGAGGACGATGGCGACAGCGGCTACTTCTATGCGCTCGACGCGCGGCAGTCCGATCAGCCCATCCAGGACGCACTGCACATCTACGACGTCGCCCAGGTGGCCGACGGGCATCTGCCGTCGGAGGTCGCGATCGGCTGGTCGGCCGGTGCGGACCACGTCGTGCTGTTGATCAACGATCAGCCGCACGCGGTCTTCGACTTCGCCGCCAGGCGCGGCAGCTGCCGCGGCGGATTCCCGCCGCCGGCGGAATAGTCGGGTTGGACGCGAATCGACTGGTCGGATGCGGTGCTGGCCGGGTTCGCCGACGAAGACTGACGCGCGGCGCGGCCGGTCGATCCGTCGCGGCGCTCGTGGAACGCGGCACGGATGCGGCAGCGGGAGACGCAATCCGGTCGATGTCGCGGCACTGGCGCACAATGCCTCTCCCCGAACCGATCCGGATGTGCCATGGAGCTCGAAGCCCTTCTCACCGCTGCGCTGCGCGAGGCCGGCTACGGCCCGGACGCCATCGGCTCGGCGATGCCGCGGATCGTGCGCATCCTGCAGGCCGAGGACGTGCGCATCGAGATGGGCCGCAGCCTGTCGCGCAAGGAACGCGAGTACGTGCGCCTGCAACTCGAACTCGGGCTCAACGTGTCGGAAGTCATCGCGGGACTGCGGAAGTGACGGACATGCCGGCACAGGGTCGCGCGGGTACGCGCACCGTCGTTCCGGAACGCCCGGTATGATCCGATTCCCGTGGCTCGCGCTGCTGCTCGCTGCATCGTCGACCGCCAGCGCCGTCGTCGTTCGCGATGACGTCGACGACACGCAGTACCGGGTTCCGGCTTCCGAGTTTCCCGCGCTCGCCGACATGCCGGGCGAGGGGCACGGCGTGCTGATCCACCCGCAATGGGTCGTCACCGCCGCGCACACGATTCCCGCGCACGCCGGCGTCGAGTCGGTGACGATCGACGGACGGCCACGAGAGGTCGAGCAGGTCGTCGTGCATCCCGGCTACAGGACGTTGCCCCAGTCGCTGATCGACCAGGCGATGGCCAGTGGCGAGGCCATGCTGATCGTGGTGTTCCTCGCCTCGACCGACGACATCGCGCTCCTGCGGTTGAAACAGCCGGTCGAGGACGTGGCGCCTGTTGCGCTCTACGGCGATGACGACGAGTCCGGACAGATCATCAAGATGGTAGGGAAAGGCGCGACGGGGACGGGCGCCACCGGTCACGACCCTGGCGGTCCCAATCGCACCGAGCTCCGTCGTGCCTTCAACACGATCACCAGCGCGTACGGACGTTGGCTGTGCTACGTGTTCGATGCGCCGCCGGCGGCGTTGCCGCTCGAAGGGGTGCTCGGCAACGGCGACAGCGGCGGTCCGCTGCTCATCGAGGCCGGCGACCGATGGCAGTTGGCTGGCCTGGGGGCCTGGAAGGTCGTTCCCGGCGACGTGAGGACGGCCCGGCCGGGGCGCTACGGCCAGACCGCCTGCAACGTCCGCGTGGGGCATTACGCCGACTGGATCGAAGGCGTGATGTCCGATCAGGCAGACGAACGCTGACCGTTGCGCGCAAGCGCTTGCCGGCGTCGCCACGAGGGTGTGTGGATGACGCGGGAGCGTGCATGTGCGATCCGGCGCGTCCCCGCGCCGCCTGCTAGCATCGCCCGGCCGTCGCCATTCCGGCGACGCAGCACGCAAGGGGAATGCAATGCGCAATTGGGGAATCGGCGCCGCACTGGCGCTGGCGATGGCAACGTCGGCGGCCTTCGCCGCGAATGACGGGCAGACGCGGGAAGTGCCCTCGAAGGACGGCAGGTTCACCGGCGAGATCGTCGGCACGCCGGCCGAGGGCAGCAAGTTCGCGCAGCTGCAGATCGGCATGAGCATGCAGGAGGTCCAGGACCTCATGGACCGCGCGCCGGACCGGTTCCATTCCTATGAGTCGGGCAAGCGCTGGATCCCGTTCTACTTCGGCAACGACGCCACGCGCCTGCAGGCGCTTTTCCGCGACGAGGGCTGCCTGATCTTCACCGGCGGCAACGTCTGGGGCGGTGGCGGCAGCGAGCTGATCCAGATCGAAGCCGATCCGTCGGGCGAGTGCTACCAGCCCTGAGCGACGCCACGGGCGGCATCGCGTTCTCGCCATGCGGACGGACGCCGGATCGCCCGGCGCGCCCGCTCAGGCGGCGTGGCGGAAGTCGGGATAGATCGGCTTGGCAGGCGCAGGCACAGGCGCGGGCGCCTCGGTGACGGGCGGCGGGACGGCGACGGCCGGCGGGGGCAGGTGCGTGCCTTCCATGACCATGGCCAGCACGTCGAACGCGGAATAGGGCAGGACGTTCATATCGGCTCCGGGTGACGCGGCGGATGCTTGGACATCCGGGGTGGGTGTGATGCCAAGGTAGGACTGCCCGGAACGCATCGCATTGATGCAGATCAACCGCATGCTTGTGTCGATTACGGCAGGCTCACATCCACTTGTTGCGTGATGCGCAACATGCTACGTTGGCCGCATGATCAAGTCTTTCCGGCACAAGGGACTCCGCCGGTTCTACGAGACAGGCAGCACGGCTGGCATCCAGGCCGGACATGCGAAGCGGTTGCAGATGCAGCTGGCTGCGCTGGATACCGCCTCGATCGTGGAGGACATGGAGATTCCAGGCTTTCGCCTCCATCCGCTGAAAGGTCGGATGCAGGGGCGTTGGGCGATTTCCGTCAACGGCAACTGGCGACTGACGTTCGAGTTCCGGGACGGCAATGCGTACGTGCTGGATTACGAGGACTACCACTGATGGCCATGCACAACCCGCCCCATCCCGGCGCATTCATCGTCGCGGTCTATCTGGAGCCCAATGGCGTCAGCGGTCGGACGCTGGCCGAAAAGCTGGACGTGTCGGCGTCCACGCTCAGCAGGATCCTCAACGGCACGAGCCGCGTCACGCCGGAAATGTCCCTACGGCTCGCCAAGGCGATCGGGCGGACGCCCGAGAGCTGGCTGGCGATGCAGGATGCGCACGATCTGTGGGTAGCGCGCCGGGAAGTCGACCTGCGACGGGTCGGCAAGCTTGAGCTCGAAGCGGCCTGACGCCACGTCGGACTGCTTCCACAGCGACGAATCGGGCACGCGTGGGGTCCCGTTCCACGCCGGCAACGACGCCATGCACCTACAGGCGCGCCGGCGGCAATTCGATTCAGATCGAGGACGATCCTTCGGGAAATTGCGCCCAGCCCTGAGGCACGCCAGCTTCGCCGTGCGCGGACGCCGGCGTCCTGTCGGCGTCTGCACGTGGATCGCTCGGCTGATCGGGCTC
>NZ_LASZ01000024.1 GCF_001014645.1 Luteimonas sp. FCS-9
TCCGCCAGAGTACGCTCCAACAATAGCATTGCCTCACTAGCAAGCATCTTCGGTGATCGGCCAGAAAAAGATGCCGTCAGCGCTTTGGTGCCAGGAATCACTGCTTCGTACTCTTTCCCCAAATCCATGAATCTCGCTTTAGAAATATCCTTTGCGGCCTCCTCAAAATCATCGCTAATAAGCACCGATCTTGACTGGCGCTGAGCTTGATAGAAAGCCGAATTCATCAGTGCAATGACATCTCTAGGTCGGTAAAGCGTGTGCTTGAGACAACTTTTGAAGCCATCTCGCCCATGCAACTCGTTTGCCGTTATTGAGTTCCAAACCTTTACGTCACTTTCCTTAGTTATCCCAAACAAGCTTCTAATCCGCGCACAGACCATGTAGAAAAGTTCCTGCGGATCCCAATGAAGCCTAAGCACCTGAGATTCTAGATTCCTAGAAAAATCATTATCTTCGGTCTCTATTGCGCTAAATATATTATCCCTAATAAATACGACCGCCCTAACGCTTCCACCCAAAGCAGTTCGAACTTCGTCAGTCCCATACAGGATCCCATCAATGAGACCAGTCCCCACATCATCCGGCTCATAGCCTTCGTCAAGTCGATCAGTTAGCACTATGAAGGTCTGAGCGCTATTCTCAGCCACCAACGAAATCAAATTAGTCACGTGATGGAGCGAAAGATAATCAGCAAGATCTGCAATTCTTTCTTCCTCAGCCAGTGAAGTTCCGGCGAATTCCTTCATGGTATGACGAAGTCTGGAAACGATTGTAGCGCCTGCCCTTCTCCATCTAGATAAATGCTCTCTCAGAAGCGGTTCACCTTCAACCCTTGACTTCGACTTGTAGTCGACCGCCAGTGCTTGGAGGACTTCCATCAGAAGTGCGTAACGCCATGCCAAACGCACCCCCGCACGAATCCTCATAACTGAGTTTCCGAACATTCGGCCGATAGGTCGCAGGCCAATTAGCTCATCCTCGTTTGGCGCCACCAAAATGAGCGGAAATTTTCTACCTGACCACACCTTCTTAAGTTGATAAGTAAGCGCACTTTTACCGGCACCTCGACGCCCGACAACAATAAACCTATCGGTAGATTCAAAAAGCGTCTTGTAATCTCGCCACTCAAAGAACGCCAAATCTAGAGCATTGTGATCCAGCTCGGCTCTAACTTCCCCAAATGCATTTGGTCGAGCAACCATTAAACACTCCGGATTAAGTATGCTACAGAATAATCTTCATCGACTAACGCCTCTGCACGTGCGAATTTTGCATATTCCCAATACATCTCTCATGTCATACAACGCATGACTGACCTGCCGAGCCCCGCTTCCATCGGTACCGTGAGCACGTTCTTGCGCTCGCTTGCAGCGCACTGGAGGTACGACAGGTGACGGCGTTTTCGTCTGGCTCTTTGCTGCCAGCGGTGTGCCCTAGTTCAGTCTCACCTTCGCGCGATAAGCAGTACAGCTGGATTGCCAAGCCTGAACGTTGGCGATAGGCAGCCGTCCTCCAGGGACCAACCCAGTCCGATCTAGGCAGCGACACCGCCGCTGCCTCCGTTAAGCGTGCCAATTTCACTCCTTCCAGGGGCGACGAGCCGCCGTGCTTCTTGTGCTCGCAAACCATGGACGCTTCTGGATCTTGCGCCGGGCCATAGTCGAGGTGGTCAGCACGCCGTCGCGTTAGTTGAGAACCTCGAACGCCCTGTAGGCGCCCTCCTCGACGAGGTCGAGAGTGTGTCGACAGCAAAGGTGCCCGGCCCAGGGGGGGCGATGAAGTTGATTCCCGCTCTGGCCAATGCTCGTATGAATGACGCACGCGCTCTTCCTTGGGCGTGGTGATGGTTGAGTCTAATGCAGGAAAACGTCTCAATGCGCCAGCGCACAGACAGTTCCCAGCCACGGCGGGATCGGCCCCTCCCTGCCCCGTTGATGCTGCGCGCTGTAGCGTCAGGAGTCGATATCCCCGTTGGAGTCCGACACGACCCCCATTCGACAAGCCCCTCAAGCGCGAGTGCAGATCGACGACGCGGCCGGCCTGAAGCTCGTGCCCAAGGCCAAGCGCAAAGGCCTTGAATTGCGCTGGACCGAGCTGGCCAGCGGTGATGCGGCGCTGGCGACGGCGCTGCGGGTCTCGCTGGAAGCTCGCTGAATACGCAGGCAGCTGCTGATTGACCGAAGCGCCGCGGTGTGTAGGATACACACCCATGAAGAGCGGAGACCTCATCAAGGCAGTGGAAGCTGCGGGCTGGACGCTGGATCGGATCAGCGGTTCGCACCACATCTTCACCAAGCCGGGTCATTACCCCCTCTCGATCCCACACCCCAAGAAAGACCTCGGCCGGGGACTCGTGGCGAAACTGAAGAAGGCCGCAGGCATCTGAGGAGGCCCCATGCGCTATCCAATCGCAATCGAACCGGGCGATGACGGCACGGCGTTCGGTGTTGTCGTTCCCGATCTCCCGGGCTGTTTTTCGGCCGGCGACACGATCGACGAGGCCATGACGAATGCTGAAGAGGCGATCCATCACTGGATCGAGGTCGCCATTGATCAGGGCATGGAGATTCCTGCCCCCTCCACGGTGGCGCGCTGGGCGAACGAGGACGATTACGCGGGCTGGACGTTCGGCTTCGTCAAGGTCGATCCCGCCGCACTCGACGATCGAATCGAGCGGGTGAACATTAGTATTCCTCGCCGGGTGCTGCATCGACTCGACGAACGTGCCAGGGCGGCCGGCGAAAGCCGGTCCGGCTATATCGCCCGGATGGCGCTCGGCGCTTCCTGAGCGGGCGGCCCATCCCGGCAGGATGCAGGCCCCGCTTTGTGCGGGGCTCTCGTCGCGGCCCTGTTTCTCGCGAATCGCCCGGGCGCGTCCACGCAGCCGGTCGCGCCCTATGGCGCTGCCATCGCGGATCGCGACCGGCATCACGCGCTTTTCCGACGATCGGCGCGCTCGGCGATTGCCAGCACCGAAAAACTGTGCCTAGACTGCCTGCGCGAATGGTGAGGCCAGCCGGGGATGTCGAGCGAGGCGCACGATTCGCGGCAAGGACAGTTGGAACGCAACGGGTGTGGACGGGGTTCGCTCGCTTGTCCGGGGCCGCGTCGACGACAGGTTCCGTTGCTCTCGATCTCATGACGACTCAAGGAGAAAGGATCATGAAGCGTTTCGTGCGTTCGGTGCTGCGTACCGGGTCTGGCCGCCAGACGGCCGTGTGGACATACGCCTACCTCTGGCCGAGCATCTACCTGGGCTGAGTCGCGCGTCGACACGGCGCCGCGCAGCTTAGTGCTGCGCGGCGTTTGCTTTATGGAGAAGGACTTCCATGCTCGACAAGCTCCCCGTCGTGGGCAGGCTCCTGGGCGGCCGCGTGGCCGACGATGCCGGATGGCGGCGTATGGAGGCGTTGTTGCGCAAATGCGAGCGTCGCCCCGTCCATCGGGCGTGGATCGGCGACGTCGTGGTCTGCGATGCCGCACTCGCGCGGCGGGCGCTGCTCGACAGTGAAGGCCGCCTGCAACGCCGGCCGAGTGTCTGGCAGTTCGGCCGCGGTCAGGCGGTCCCCGCCGCCACCGTCACCGAACTCAATCGCTGGCTGCATGGTGCCGCCGCCAGGCATGACGTGGACACGGCCGCACGGATCGCGGTCGAGCGCCTGGCGGCGGCGTCGGGCGACCTGCATCGCGCGTGCCTGCTGGCGGCGCTCGAATCGGTCGCCGGCATGCTGGGCTTCGATCGGCATCCCGAACTGGCGGCGGCCGTGCAGGTCTACATCGGGGAAGTCTTCCACGCCAAGCTCGTCGACGCGCGACTCGACGATGCGCAGGCGGCGCGTGCCAAAGCGCTGGCATCTCGGGTGGCGGCGATGCTCGACGGGTGCGATGCTGACCTGCCGCCGGCCCTGCATACCGACGGGGTGCTGGTCGGCGCCGCGCGCGGCGAGGTCTACCTGCACGCGGTGCTGTCGGTCGTCGGCGCCTCGGGCGTGATGCTGGCTTGGCTGGCCTGCGCGCTGCACATCGATGAGCTGGCCGGCATCGACATGCGCGGCGACGCGCGGGCCCGCCTCTTCGCCGGCAAGCCCGAGCACGTCGCGCTGGAACTGTTGCGCCTGTGGCCGCCCGCCTCGGCGCACGGCCGGCGCGTGCTCGAAGACCACCAGGTGGGGCCGGTCGAGGCGCTGCGCGACGACGACCTCGTGATCCCGGTGTTCGCCCTGCACCGGCATCGTGATGCATGGCCCGAGGCGCGCATATTCTCGCCACAGCGTTGGCAGGACGATCCGCGGCCCACGGCCTTCATGCCGTTCTCCGCCGGGCCGGGCGCCTGCATCGGCTCGCAGTTCGAGATCCGGTGGCTGGCCGCGGTCGTACGGCACGCGGCCACCCTACGGACGCTGCGGCTGGTCCAGGTCGGCCGATCCCCGCGCGCGAACACGATGTTCTCGCCGCCGCTGTGTCGGCTCGAGACGCCGAGTGGGACCGCCACCGGCAGCCCGTAAGCATCGTCGAGGGGCGGCCCGCCCTCGCCTAACCCCGCACCAGCGCGGCGTCCAACGCCTCGCACAGGCGGTTGCGGCTTTCCCGATGCAGGCGCGCAAGCAGCCAGTCAGCTCAGCTCACGGAGCGCAATGCGGCTAGTCGCTGCGCAAGTCGCCAGCCCTCGCAGGCACCGGCACGCGGGTCCTGTCCCGCTCCAACATCTGCTGCCGCTGCGTTTCGCTCATGAGCGAGCCGGCCAGCCAGTAGTCCCCACCCTTGCACGACTCCGGAACTGGAGGCGTCACCTGGATCGGGGCCTCCGGACCACCGGACCCGGCGAGGGCGATCTCATCGCCGACATGCGCAATGTTACCGGTGAAGCCGTCCGTGACGCGCACACGGCCATCCTCGGAGCGCCCGATCGTGCTGTCGTGATGCCAGATCACGAGCGGGCCCGTGCTTGAGCCGTTTCTGGATATGCGCAAGCATCCGGCGGCGTCGACGGTCAGCGTGCCCTGTATCAGTGCTTGACGGGACTCCGTGACGGGTACTGCGTTACGTAGAAGAACAGGTAAGCGTTCATCGCCACTCACGTTGGAGGCTCCTGTGCATGCGGCAAGGCTTGCTGCAGCTGCGATACTCAGTATGCGGATCATTGCTCGCTCCTTGTCGCAATTCATTGGGGTCGGACTCGATACTTTGGTCGACCGCACTGTTCCCGGATTTGTACCCGGTTTATCGAGACGCATGCCTATCGAAAAGTGAGGCGACCGGAAACAGCCCGGCCGCCTCGGTTCAGCTGCCTTCCGCTTCAGTAGAGAAACTGCAGCGCCAACTGGGAATAGGCATAGTCTGTGCTGGTGTACGTGCACAAGCCGGCAGTCGGATTGCCGCTCTTGTGTACGCCTGCGGCGACCGTGGAGATGAACCACGGTCCGCCGCTATCGCCACCCTGGCAAAGACCGGCAGCCGAGTCCAAACCGACGTACGTAGACGCACAGGGCTGAGTGCCGTTCGGACCGCAGGCCGAGCCCGGGTTGTGCGACGTCGATCGCACCGTGGCACAGCCGTAGCCGCCATTACGCCCATAACGGCATATCTGGGCGCCGATCGGGGTGTTGGCCTGGGTCCGCCGACCGGTGAGCTGACGCCACGCATTGGCATAGAACCAAGGGCCGTAGGTTGTCCCTGCGCCACCAGTCATCCAACCTAGGTCCACGGTGCTGTTGTCGAGGCGGGCGACATGGGTCAGGGTATGGAAAGCGCTGTCGATGCCAGTGTATTCGAAGATATTGTTCGACGGCGCGCAGTGCCCAGCGGTGAGCAGGCCATATCGGTTAGTCGAAGGGTGCTGCACCACGAAAGCGCCGGTGCAGACGTACCATGTGCCCGAAAGTTGATAGGAAAGGTGGCCGCTCCCGTAAACTGCCTGGTTCACGTTCGGGGTTTCCAGTTCGACAATCCTCACCGGTACGCCGGCACTACGTTCGATTGATTGGCGGATGTCGCTGACGCTGGCGACGTTCTCGCTACGAAGGACATACAGGACGATCTCTCCAGTCCTTTCATCGACATAGCCCCCCTGCCAGTTGGTCAGGCTTGCGTGCAGCTTCGGCACGAAGCTGTCGAACCAACGCTGCAGTTCGGCGAAGGTGTGCTCCGCCCCCAACTCGTAGGCCACCTCCAGACGATCGGCGCCGAACTGGTGGAATTCCGGCCGGATCGCTTCGTGACCCGTCAGGCGTACCACCAGGCGGCTTTCCGGTTCGTGTTCGATGTAGATGCCCGCGACGCGATCTTTGTGTTCGGAACGAATCCTTTCCGCCAGATCACCTGCGTGAAACTCTACATTCAAGCGGCTGCGCGCCTGCTCCGGCGTGATATTCAAAGCGTTGGCCGTGCCGATCACATCAACGTCCAATGCCTGCTCGAAGTTGAGCAGCTCCGCAGGCGCGATGCCTGTCGGCTCTGCAGCAGAAACAGCTCCCATCATTCCCACGCCACCAACAACTACAGCGCAGGCCATACGGCGAATCCATTTGGCGCTCATCCTTTCTCTCCATCCGTTGGGGAATGCCGCGGCACGGTTTCACCGCCTCGCGACGTTTCGGAAGCTAGAGGGGGATCGGTCGATTTCAGGTGAGGGTCAGATTTCCTGCCCAATGGAACCGTCCACTTCGATCATGCGACTATCGCACTCGCCGTCCGCGCATTGCTGGATACCAAAAATGTCGTAATGAACAGGCCCGCTGTCGAAGCTGGTCTTGCAATGCTTGCAGACGGCGGCGACTTCGCCGACGGCATCATCGCCTACGAAGGAACCTGGCTCGGCGGAGAGACTTTCGTTTCCTTCGGCAAGAATGCAGTCGCGGTACTGAAGAAACAGGGGCAAGTCGCGCAATTGCTGCCTTGAATGCCGGCATCGCCGGAGAACAGGACGTCGTGGCGACCAGGGCCCGCATCGGCGTTGCGTGGCGTCATGGTCCGCAGATACGGACTTTGAAGTGGCCTCAATCAACGTCTCGACCAGCCGGATGACGACGGAACGATTCCAGGGTCGTTGTCCGGCATGGCGAGGCCATCAAGTGCGACGTGGCTGCGGGTAGATGGCCGCTGGCCGGACCGCCGGGCCGGCAAAGCGAAGCCTCCGTAGGACGCAAGGTCCTGGGATGCACGGTCAGACGCGGCGTGTGTCCAGCGCCTCGCACAGGCGGTTGCGGCTTTCCTCAAGCCCCGATTCGGTGCGGTGGATGCGCACCGGGGCGCGTCCGTCGCGGCGGCCGAGGATGCGGCACACGGTGGCCTGCAGCGTTTCGGGGTCATCGTCGAAGTCGCCGTGGCGGGTCGCGGCGCTGCCGTCGGCCACGGCGGCGAGCGGTTCGCGGGCCGGGGACTGGATCCAGTCCAGGCGGTCGGTGGCCAGCAGGTCGCGGATGCCCGGGTGGGCCTCGATGAAGCGGGCCATGCCCAGCAGCGGGGTGCCGTGGCGATGCTCGCTGCGCACCCAGCTGCGCGCGCGCACCTCGAAGGCGTGGGCGACGAGATACAGCAGGGACTTGTTGTAGACCCGCGCGCAATGGTCGTCCTGCTCGGCGCGGTCGGTCAGCGTGAACAACGCGCCGTGGCCGATGCGGCCCTCGTGCAGTGCCGGCAGGAAGGTCCGGTCGAACAGGTCCACGGTCATCGCCGGCGCCCACAGCGTGAGGCTGGCGATGCGCTGGCCGATGCCGTGCATCGCGGCGGCCGGGCCGTCGGCGACGAGCCCATCGGTCGTCAGCAACTGCGCCAGCGGCGCGAGCAGCACGGCGCCGGCGCTGTGGCCGACCAGGTGCAGTTCGACGTCGGGATCGGCCTGCATCCATTCGCCCAGCAGCCGGGCGACCTGGGCGGCGCCGCCGGCCTCGGTGACGGCCTCGCCATCGCGCATGACGGCGTTGGTCGCCAGCAACGCGTTCTCCTTCATCTCGTCCCAGAGCGCCTTGCCGCCCAGCGCGCGGGCGAGCGGCTCGATGGTGTCGTCGACGCGGTCGAGCAGCAGGCCCTTGGCGCGGTCCATCAGGCCCTCGGTGCGCGGGCGCACGGCATCGCGCAGCAAGTTGCCCAGCGTGTTCCAGAAGCCGGTCTTCCAGACGAAGCACAGCGGGTAGACCTGCTGCGGCAGCATGAGCTCGCGCAGGTCGGCGACGCGCTGGATCGCGGCCTCCTCGGGCACGAGGCCGCCGTGGGCATAGAGCGCGATGCGCTTCTTCGGCCAGTCGCGGGTGATGCGCGGCAGGTCCTCGCGCACGAGGTTGCGCACGGCCTCCTGGCTGGTGCCGAAGCGGCCGGTCGTGCGCAGGCGGCCGTCGTTGCCGAGGCTGACGATGTGCGGGCGCAGGTCGGCCTGGGCGTAGCTGTTGGACTGGCGGGCCAGGAACGAGTTGCTGGTCGCCGTGGCCTGTACGCGCTGCAGGCGCACCGGCACCGCGAGCCGCGCGACCCAGACGTCGGTGCCGCGCTGCAGCCATTCGTCGTAGCTCACCCAGCCATGGCCGCGGCGGCCCCAGCGCGTGCTCCAGGAGTTCTGCAGCCAGAAGCCATCGCGGTCGTAGCCGACGATCGCGAACGCATGCCAGCCGGCGACGGGCTGTTCGGCCCAGGCGATGACGCCGCTGGCCGGTGGCGACAGCCAGCCGTCGTGCACGGCGGCCGAGGCGTAGAGCACGCCGACCTCGGCGAACGCGGCGTGCATCGCCACCAGGTCCTTGTGGTTGACACGGTAGTAGGCGCCGGGCGGGTGCTCCTGCGCGGCGCGGGCGCGTTCCTCGGTGTAGACCTCGTGCAGCGGGCCCGATTCGGCCGGCCAGCACTCCTCGGCGCAGACGCCGTGGCGGTGCCAGCCCTTCATCGCGCCGCGGCAGCTCGAGCCGGTGTAGTCCTCGCCTTCCCATTCGTCGTAGCGGCGGGCCATGTCGTAGAGCATCCGGGTGCTCACGCGCCGGGTGACCGGCTGGGGCCGGCGGCGGCGAAGCAGCGTGTGCGCGACGGTCGCCAGGCCGTAGGCGGTGCAGGCGCCGTCGCTGCGCTGGTCGAGCACCGGGACCTTCAGCGCGAGGAAGCGCTCGAGCGGCATCTCGGACGGCACATCCACGAGCGTGGGCTCGAACATGCGGTCGCGGAAATCGGCGGTGTCGGGCCGGGCGTCGAACAGCCGCGGCGTCGTGGCCGCCGTGCGCGGCGCCCTGCCCGCGCCGGTCTTCGTGGTCGCCATGCTGCCTCCTGCATGCTGCGTCGAACGCGGCCGGTGCCTGCCACCGGCCTTGGCGGATCCCCGGGCGCAGTGTGCACCGGTTGGACGACGCCGTGGAGACAACGTGCGCGAGGGCGGTCGCAGGGGCCGCGACCGGTGGCGGCCGCCGCTCAGTCCTTGACCAGACCGCCGTCGACGACGAGGTTCTGGCCGGTCACCGCGCGCGCCCACGGCGAGGCGAAGAACAGCACCGCGTCGGCGAACTCGGCCGGCGTGGTCACGCGGCGCAGCGGGGTGCTGGCGGCGATCAGGTCGAACACCGCCTCGGGCGTCGCGGCGCTGGCGTCGGTGGTGCGCAGCAGGCCGCCGGACAGCATGTTCACGGTGATGCCGTGCGGGCCGAGGTCAGCGGCCATCGTGCGCGTGAGCGAGAGCAGCGCAGCCTTCGCGGCGGTGTAGTCGTGGTACGGCACGACGGGGTTCTGGAACAGGTTGGTGCCGATGTTGATCACGCGCCCGAAGCCGCGCTCGCGCATGCCGGGCACGGCGGCCTGCAGGGTGTTGAGCGCGCCGCGCACGCTGCCCTCGAACTGCGCGGAGAACCGCGCCCAGTCGATGGTCTCGCCCTGCGGGCGGGCGTCGCCGTCGAAGGCGAAATCGACGAGCGCGTTGTTGACCACGGTGGTTACCGGCGCCCCGAACCGGGCGTGGGCTTGGGCGAACAGGTCGGCGACCTGGCCCGGATCGGTGACGTCGGCGCGCAGCGCGAGCGCGCGCTCGGCGCCGAATTCGTCCTGCAATGCCTGCGCGGCCGCGGCACTGCGGAAATAGTTGACCACCACGCGCGCGCCCTGCCCCAGGAACGCGCGCACGATCGCGGCCCCCAGGCCGCGGGCGCCGCCGGTGACGAGGACGATCTGGTCGGAGAGTGGGAGAGACATCGGCGAATCCATCGAGGCGAGAACAGCCGGCAAGCATGCCATTGCTGCGTGGGCCCGGGGGTCAGGCGAACAGCGCAGGGACGTGCATGCGCGCGGAGACGGCGTCAGCCTCGCGGCGTCGTGTGGTCACCTCTCCCGCGCGCGGGGGCGGTCGGGTGGCGGGCGATCCCTCCGCCGATCAGTTGGCTCACCTCCCCCGCGCGCGGGGGAGGTCGACGCGCGCAGCGCGTCGGGTGGGGGCACGGGCCTCTCGCGCCATGATCTGGCCTTCGACCATCACGTCGAACGGCGCAAGCAGCGCCTCGAAGCCACCGCCCGGCTCCAGCGCATCGAGCGCGGCGGCGACGGCCTCGACGGTCGCCAGCGCGTCGGGCGCGCGGGCACGACGGACGCGGTAGCGCGACGGGACCGCCGGGGCGAGCGCGAGCCGCGGCAGGGCGGCGAGCGCGGGATTGAGGCGCAGCAGGCGGCGGGCCTTGCGCCAGGTGCCGTCGGGCACGACCAGCAGCGTCTCCGCGCCCTCGCCCGTCGCCGCCCACGCCGCGGCATCGACAGCCGCCTCGCCCGGGAACAGCAGCAGCGGGCGCACGCCGGGCGCATCCAGCCACGCCGGCAACTCGGGAAATCGTTCGCCCACCCATAGCGTGGCGCGGCGCAGGCCGAGCGCGGCCAGGCGCGCGGTGTTGAGCGGATGCGCGGCCTCGTCGGGGTGCTGCAGCAGCAGGACCCGGCTGCGGCTGGGCAGGTCCGGCAGCCACGCGCACAGGCAGTGCGAGACCGGGCGCAGGCAGCGGGGGCAACGGGGACGGGTCATGGAGACAGGATCGCTGGTGGGGCCGCGGGCTCAGTCGGGAATCGCCAGCGCCAGCGTCTCCTTGATCTCCTCCATCACGATGTAGCTGCGCGACTCGCGCACGTGCGGCAGCGTCAGCAGGCTGCTGCCGAGCAGTTCGCGGTAGGCGGCCATCTCCGGGATGCGTGCCTTGATCAGGTAGTCGAAGTCGCCCGACATCAGGTGGCACTCGAGCACGTTGGGCACGCGCAGGGCGGCGCGGCGGAATTCCTCGAAGATGTCGGCCGACTTGTAGGCCAGGCCAATCTGCACGAACACCAGCAGCCCGGCCTTGAGCCGTGCGGGGTCGAGCCGGGCGTGGTAGCCCTGGATCACGCCCTCGCGCTCGAGCCGGCGCACGCGCTCGGTGCACGGCGTGGTCGACAGGCCGACGCGCTCGCCGAGCTCGGTGAACGAGATGCGGGCGTCCTCCTGCAGGATGCGCAGGATGCGGGCGTCGATGCGGTCGAGGTCGCGGTTGCGGGTGGTGCGCGGGGTGGCCATGAAATCTCCGGGCGAGCGCGGCGGCGAGCAGGACAATCCACCACGATTCTCCATTCGAACAGGGAATCCGACTGGCGGCACGCCACTATACTGCGCCGATTGCGTGCCGGCCGCGCCCTGCGCCGGCGAAATGTCTTGTGGAGCTGCGCGCATGCGGGTGTTGGTCCTGGGAAGCGGCGTGATCGGCGTGACGAGCGCCTGGTATCTGGCGCGCGCAGGGTTCGAGGTCACCGTGGTCGACCGCGCGGATGGCCCGGCCTGCGAGACCAGCCACGCGAACGCCGGGCAGATCTCGCCGGGCTACGCGTCGCCGTGGGCGGCGCCGGGCGTGCCGTTGAAGGCGATCGGCTGGCTGATGCGGCGCCACGCGCCGCTGGCGATCCGGCTCACGTCCGATCCGCAGCAGTACCTCTGGCTGGCGCAGATGCTGCGCAACTGCACCGCCGCGCGCTACGCGGTGAACAAGGAGCGCATGGTGCGGCTGGCCGAGTACAGCCGCGACTGCCTGGACGCGCTGCGCGCCGAGACCGGCATCGCCTACGAGGGTCGCCAACTGGGTACGTTGCAGGTGTTCCGCACCCAGGCGCAGCTCGACCATGCCGGGCGCGACACCGCGGTGCTCGACGAGGCCGGCGTGCCCTACGAACTGCTCGACCGCGCCGGCATCGCGCGCGTGGAGCCGGCGCTGGCCGGCGTCGCCGACCGCCTGACCGGCGCGCTGCGCCTGCCCGACGACCAGACCGGCGACTGCCGGCTGTTCACCGAGCGGCTGACCGAACTGGCGCGGCGCGAGGGCGTGACGTTCCGCTTCGGGCAGACCGTCGAGCGCATCGAGGGCAGCGGCGACCGCATCGACGGCGTGCGCATCGACGGGCGGCTGGAGACCTTCGACCGCTACGTGATGGCGCTGGGCAGCTGGTCGCCGGCGCTGCTGCGCCCGCTGGGCCTGGACGTGCCGGTCTACCCGCTCAAGGGCTACTCGCTGACGATCCCGATCCGCGACCCGGCGATGGCGCCGGTGTCGACCGTGCTCGACGAAAGCTACAAGGTCGCGATCACGCGCTTCGACACGCGTATCCGCGTCGGCGGCATGGCCGAGGTCGCCGGTTTCGACCTGCGGCTGGATCCGCGCCGCCGCGAGACGCTGGAAAAGGTCGTCGGCGATCTCTATCCGCACGGCGGCGACGTCGCCGCGGCCGAGTTCTGGACCGGCCTGCGCCCGGCCACGCCCGACGGCACGCCGGTGGTCGGCGCCACGCGCTACCGCAACCTGTTCCTCAACACCGGCCACGGCACGCTGGGCTGGACGATGGCCTGCGGTTCGGGCCGCTACCTGGCCGACCTGATCGCCGCACGCCCCACCGCGATCCGCGGCGACGGGCTGGACCTGTCGCGCTACGGCCACGCGCGGGACGCTGTGTCGCTGGCGGACACGCGCAGCGTCGCAGGCGCGACAATGGCGCGCTGAATTTCCTGCTGCAAGGACACCCGCAATGCGCCCCGCCCGCGCGCTGATCGACCTCGACGCCCTGCGCCACAACTATCGACTCGCCCGCCGACTCGGCGGCGGCAAGGCCCTGGCGGTGATCAAGGCCGACGCCTACGGCCACGGCGCGGTGCGCTGCGCGCAGGCGCTCGAGGGCGAGGCCGACGGGTTCGCGGTGGCGTTCCTGGAGGAGGCGCTGGCGCTGCGCGAGGCCGGCATCGCGGCGCCGATCTTGCTGCTGGAAGGCGTGCTCGCCGCCGATGAGCTGCCGTTGGTGGCCGAACACGATCTGTGGATGGTCGTGCACGCGCCGTGGCAGGTCGAGGCGCTCGCGCGCGCGACGTTGCCGCGGCCGCTGGACGTGTGGCTCAAGCTCGACTCGGGCATGCACCGCGTCGGCATCGACGCCGAGGCCTACGCGACGACGTGGCAGCGGCTGCGCGCGCTGCCGCAGGTCGGCGGGCTGGTGAAGATGACCCACTTCTCTCGCGCCGACGAGCCCGACCACGAGCGCACGCGCGAACAGATCGACACGTTCGCCGCGGTCACCGCCGGCCTGCCGGGCGAGACCAGCCTGTGCAACTCGCCCGCCCTGCTCGCCTGGCCGCAGGCGCGCGGCGACTGGGCGCGCGCGGGGCTGATGCTCTACGGCGCCTCGCCGTTCGCGCACGGCCACGCCGCCGGCGCCCAGCTGCAGCCGGTGATGACGCTCGAATCGCAGGTCATCGCGGTGCGCGACCTGCCGGCCGGCGAGCCGGTGGGCTACGGCGGTACGTTCGTCGCGCCGCGCCCGACGCGCGTGGGCGTCGTGGCGATGGGCTACGCGGACGGCTACCCGCAGTTCGCCGCCACCGGCACGCCGGTCGCGATCGACGGCCGCCCCGGCCGGCTGATCGGGCGGGTGTCGATGGACATGCTCACCGTCGACCTGACCGACCACCCGGACGCCGGCGTCGGCAGCCGCGTCGAGCTGTGGGGCCGCCAGGTCGCGGCGACCGAGGTCGTCGCCCGCAGCCAGACCAGCGCGTATCGGTTGCTGTGCGGGGTCAAGCGGGTGCCGTTGGTGTCGGTGGGAGGCTGAGGGCGCTTGATGGATTCCTGCGCGATGCGGGGGGGTAATCAGCGCGCTGATGCTTTTGGCCCCTTCCCCCGTGAAACGGGGCATTGCGCTCTTTATGGGTGGAAGGTTGGGATGGAGGCGGATTTCCGCGACGAGCCCGTGCCCCCACCCGGCGCGCGATGCGCGCCGACCTCCCCCGCACGCGGGGGAGGTGATTCCGCGCGCGCGCAGGCGGAGGATGTGATCGCGCGCGATGACGGCTTTTAGCCCCTTCCCCCGTTTTTGCGGGGCATTGCGCCCTTTACGGGTGGAAGGTTGGGATGGGGGGCTTTCCGCGACGAGCCCGTGCCCCCACTCGGCGCGCGGTGCGCGCCGACCTCCCCCGCGGGCGGGGGAGGTGATTCCGCGCGCACGCAGGCGGAGGTGTGATCGCGCGCGATGACGGCTTTTAGCCCCTTCCCCCCGTTTTTGCGGGGCATTGCGCCCTTTACGGGTGGAAGGTTGGGATGGGGGCTGCTTTCCGCGACGAGCCCGTGCCCCCACCCGGCGCGCGGTGCGCGCCGACCTCCCCCGCACGCGGGGGAGGTGATCGCGCAAGGCGTCCTTGGTCGCGCAAAACGCGCCTCAGTCGGCGCGGCCCAGTGCGCGGAGGGTGCCGCGGGCCTTGGCGCGGGTCTCGTCGAGTTCGCGCTGGGGGTCGGAGTCGGCGACGATGCCGGCGCCGGTGCGGAAGCGCGCGGTGTCGCCCTCGATCTCGGCACTGCGGATCAGGATGTTGAGATCGAGGTCGCCGTCGCGGTTGAGCCAGCCCATCGCGCCGGTGTAGGCGCCGCGGCCCTGCCCTTCGAGCTCGGCGATGATCTGCATGCAGCGGACCTTCGGGCAGCCGGTGATCGTGCCGCCGGGGAACACCGCGGCGATCGTCCGACCGGGCGTCGCATCCGCCCGCAGCCGGCCGCGCACGTTGCTGACGATGTGGTGCACGTGCGCGTAGCTCTCCACGCACATCAGTTCGTCGACCTCGACGCTGCCGGCCACGCACACGCGCCCCAGGTCGTTGCGTTCGAGATCCACCAGCATCACGTGCTCGGCACGTTCCTTCGGATGGCCGACCAGTTCCTGCACGCGGGCGACCTCGTCGTCGCCGTCGAAGCGGGCGCGGGTGCCGGCGATCGGCCGGGTCTCGACGAGATCGCCGCGCACCGAGACCAGGCGTTCGGGCGAGGCGCTGGCGACCGCCCAGCCCGCGCCCTGCAGCAGGCCGGCGAACGGTGCGGGGTTGTGCTCGCGAAGGCGGGCATAGAGCGCGGCGGGGTCCAGCGGGCCGTCGAACGTCGCGCGCCAGCCACGCGAGAGGTTGGCCTGGAACACGTCGCCGGCGGCGAGGTAGTCAAGCACGCGGCGCACGCCATCGACGAAGCGCGCCGGGGCGTCCTCGTCGAGCGCGACCGGCCCGCGCCACGCTGGCAACGCGGCAGGCACGGCCGCCGCGGCCTCGGCCAAGGCATCGAGCAGAAACTCGTGGCCGGGCTCGGCGACGGCGACGACCTCGCCGGTGGCATGGTCGCGCAGCACCGCGGCCGGGCAGCGCCAGGCCATCGCGACCGGCAGGCCGCCGGGGGCCGCGGGCAGGTCCAGCACCGGCTCGACCTGGGCGGCCAGTTCGTAGCCCAGGTACAGCGCCCAGCCGCCGCGGAACGGCCAGCGCGGTTCGTCGCGGTCGACGCGTGCGGCGCGCCACCGGGCATCGAGGAGGTCGAGGAACGCGCCGTCGAGCGCCCGGCCGTCGGCGTCGCGGGTCGCGCCGTCGTCGCCCAGCCGCAGCGTCGTGCCGTCGGTGGCCAGCAGCAGGTCCCAGCGCGACTGCGCGGTGCCGTGGGCGACCGACTGCAGCAGCAGCGGATGGCGCGCGGGCGCGGCGCGCTGCAGCGCGAGCAGGTCGGTGTCGGCGGGCAGCGGTCGGGTGATCAGCACGGGGCGGCCGTCGTCGGGGTTGCGGTCAGGCGTCGAGTTCGGTCCAGCGCAGGTACGCGGCGTCGAGCGCGTCCTGCAGCTGCTGCAGTTCCTGGCCATGGGCGGCGATGCCGGCCGCGTCGCGCTGGTAGAACGCCGGGGTGTTCATCTCGTCGGTCATCCGCGCGATGTCGGTCTCCAGCTGTTCGATCCGGGCCGGCAGCTGCTCGAGTTCGCGCTGCTCCTTGTAGCCGAGCTTGCGGCGCGCGGGCGTGGCCGGTGATGGCGGTGGCGACGTGGCCTCGGCCGTCGCCCGGACCGGCGCGGCGGGCGTGACGGATGCCGGCGCGGGCCGTTGGCGCAGCCAGTCCTCGTAGCCGCCGACGTACTCGCCCACGCCGCCCTCGCCCTCCATCACCAGCGTCGAGGTGACCACGTTGTCGAGGAAGTCGCGGTCGTGGCTGACCAGCAGCAGCGTGCCGGGGTAGTCGGCCAGCAGGTCCTCGAGCAGTTCCAGCGTCTCGACGTCGAGGTCGTTGGTCGGTTCGTCCATCACCAGCAGGTTGGACGGCTGCGCGAACAGCTTGGCCAGCAGCAGGCGGTTGCGCTCGCCGCCCGAGAGCCGGGTGATCGGCGCGCGGGCGCGCTCGGGCGTGAACAGGAAGTCCTGCAGATAGCCGATGGCGTGCTTGCGCGCGCCGTTGATCTCGACGAACTCCTGGCCTTCGGCGACGTTCTCCAGCGCGTTCCAGTCCTCGCGCAAGGTTGCGCGGTACTGGTCGAAGTACGCGATCTGCAGCTGCGTGCCGGTGCGCACCTCGCCCGACTGCGGCTGCAGCTCGCCCAGCAGCAGCTTGAGCAGCGTGGTCTTGCCGGTGCCGTTGGCGCCGATCAGGCCGATGCGGTCGCCGCGCACGATCGTCGTCGAGAAGTCGCGCACCAGCGTGCGGCCGCCGTAGCCGAATGTCACCTCGCGCGCCTCGAGCACCTTCTTGCCCGACGGCGTCGCCTGGGACGCGGCCATGCGCACGTTGCCGGTGAGGTCGCGCCGCTGCGCGCGTTCGACGCGCATCGCCTTGAGCCGGCGCACGCGGCCTTCGTCGCGGGTGCGGCGGGCCTTGATGCCCTGCCGGATCCAGGCCTCCTCCTGCGCCAGCAGCTTGTCGAAGCGCTGCTGCTCCTGCGCCTCGGCGTTGAGCCGCTCCTCGCGGCGGCGCACGTAGTTGGCCCAGTCGCCGGGCCAGCTGGTCAGCCGGCCGCGGTCGATCTCGACGATGCGCGTGGCCAGCGCGCGCAGGAAGCGGCGGTCGTGGGTGACGAAGACGATCGCGCCGGGCCACTGCTTGAGGAAGCCCTCGAGCCAGTCGATCGCGGCGATGTCGAGATGGTTGGTCGGCTCGTCGAGCAGCAGCACGTCGGGCGCGGCCACGACCGCGCGCGCCAGCAGCACGCGGCGCTTCATGCCACCCGACAGCCGCGTGAACGCGGCATCGCCGTCGAGCTGCAGGCGTTCGAGCACCTCGGTCACGCGCTGCTCGATGCGCCAGCCGTCGAGCGCGTCGATCCGGCCCTGGACCTCGCCCAGCGCATCGAAATCGCCGGCGTGCAGCAGGCGGTGGTAGTCGGCCAGCGCGGTGCCGGCCTCGCCCAGGCCACCGGCGACGACGTCGTAGACGCTGCCGTCCGCGCCGGCGGGCACTTCCTGCTCCAGCCGCGCGACGCGCACGCCCTGCTCACGGCGGATCTCGCCATCGTCGGGACGCAGTTCGCCGTCGATCAGGCGCAGCAGCGTCGACTTGCCGGCGCCGTTGCGACCGATCAGCGCGACGCGCTCGCCGCGTTCGATCGAGAATTCCACGCCGTCCAGCAGCAGCGGTCCACCGACGCCGTAATCGACGCCATCGAGAGTCATCAGAGGCATCCGCACAGTGTAGCGGCCCGCGCTGCGCACCGGACCGCCGTCGCATTCCCGGCAATCGGACGGACCTGAAGCGGCCGACTTAGGGCTTTCCCTAGTTGGACCGCCTCACGCATCGGGGTATCCAGAGCAGGACCCCGATCGCCCGCGCCTCCCGCATCGCGATCCGCCCCCGAAGGAGACGTCGATGAACGCCATTTCCGCCGTCGGCCCGCAGGCCGCCCTCCCCACGCTCGATTCGCCCGCCGGGCGCTCGGTCACCGTCCAGCACGGCGACACGCTGTCGGGCCTGGCCGCGCAGCTCGGCGTGCCGCTCGACAGGCTGTTGGCCGCGAACCCGCAGGTGCTGAACCCGGACGTCATCTATCCCGGCGACGCGATCAGCGTCCCAGGCGGCAGCGCGCAGGCCGCGAGCGGCGCCGGCGGCAGTTACACCGTGCAGCCGGGCGACTCGCTGTCGGGCATCGCCTCGGCCAACGGCACGACCGTGCAGGCGTTGCTCGACGCCAATCCCCAGATCCGCAATCCCGACCTGATCCTCGTCGGCAACCGGATCCAGCTGCCCGGCGGCAGCGGCGGCGGGACCGGCGGTGGCGACGGCCCCGGTCCGGTCGACGGCCCCGACCCGACCCCGCCGCCCGTGAACGGCGGCGCCGGCGGCGTCACCGCCGCCGAGCTGCAGCAGATCGTGCCCACGCTCAGCGCGGCGAAGGCCGAGGCGGTCGCGCCGCACCTCAACGCCGCGATGGCCGAGGCCAACATCGACACGCCGCAGCGCCAGGCGATGTTCATCGCCCAGCTGGCGCACGAGAGCGGCGGCTTCCACTACATGGAGGAGATCGCCAGCGGCGCCGCGTACGAAGGCCGCGCGGACCTGGGCAACACCCAGCCCGGGGACGGCGAGCGCTACAAGGGCCGGGGCTACATCCAGGTGACCGGCCGCCACAACTACACCGAGGCCGGGCGCGCCCTGGGCCTGGACCTGGTCAACAATCCCGAACTGGCCGCGCAGCCCGAAAACGCCGCGCGCATCGCCGCCTGGTACTGGGAGAGCCGCGGCATCAACACCGCCGCCGACGCCGGCGACTTCACCCAGGTCACGCGCCTGATCAACGGCGGCACCAACGGCCTGGCCGACCGCCAGGCGTACTACGCGCGCGCCAGCGCGATCCTGGACTGACCGGACCGATCGACGCGCCGCCGGGCCACCGGCGGCGGGCGGCCGTGAGACGACGCGCCGGCATGCCGAGGTGGGCCGGTGCCACGCCGGCGCACCGCGCCGCCGGCCACCTGCGCCACGCTCAGGGAATCTCGAATCCCGCGGGATCCTTCGGGATCCCCGCCTGCTCGAACAGCGCGGGCCCGATCTGCGACACCGGTTCGCCCTCGCAGCTGCGTTTGGTCGTCGCCGCACCGCCGGCCGGGCCGATCACGACGCCCGCCTTCTCCCAACCACGCCCGATCCCGGTGTACAGCGTGTGCACCTGGCCGTCGTGGTCGAAGCGCAGGAACGCGCCGCCCCCGCCCGAGTACATTAGCGTGTCGCCGCGGAACGCCTGGGCCGGCGCGGTGCCCGCGGCCGGATAGACCACGGCCGGCGCGGACGTACCCTGGCCGGCGCGGTACTCGAGGCGACCGCCATCGGCCGACGCGCACACCGCATCCACACCCGCCGCGCTGCGGCAGCCGAACACCACGGTCTCACCCGCGGGACAGAACGCGGCGGGGTCCGACGCGGCCGATGTCGCCGATGGCGGCGTTGCGTCGGCGGCGGCCGGGGCGGTCGACGCGTCGGGCGCATCCGGTGCCGGTACCGCGCCGGCGTCGGCCGGGGCATCCGCGACCGGCGCGGTGCCGGCATCGGCGCACGCGGCGAGCAGCAGCAGGGAAAGCGAGGCGACGAGCGGTTTCATGCGGACTCCGGGAAGCCTGGGACGGCGCCAGAGTGCCACGGCCCGCAGCGCCATGGCGCGATCGCGATCACGACCGGCGCCACGGCGGCCGCGCGACGGGCCCGTCGCGCAACCGTCGCCCGTGCGGCGGGGTCGGCCGCGCGCATCGGCGTGCCGGCCCGCCCAGCCGTCACGAACTGCAGGACAGCATCGAACACCCCGGCTTGGTCCGCGCCCAGTCGGGCCGGCGCGCAGCGAAGGCCTCGCGCCCCGGCTGGTCGTCGTACGGGCGGCGCAGCACGTCGAGCAGTTCGGCGATGCCGGACGCATCGCCGGCTTCGGCGCGATCGATGACCTGCTGGGCCAGATAGTTGCGCGGCACGTAGCGCGGGTTCGCCGCGTGCATGCGGTCGCGGCGCGCCGCGACCGGTTCGTGCGCCTCGGCCAGGCGGGCAGCGTAGTCGCGCAGCCAGGCGTCGAAGCCGGGCTGTACCGCCGCGCGGCGCTCGGGGTCGTAGAACGCGTCGGCGACCGCGTCGAGCGACGGCGCGCCGGGATCGAGGTCGGCCAGGCCGCGGAAGAACAGCGTCATGTCCACCTCGCCTTCGTGCAGCAGGCCGTGCAGGCGCTGCATCAGCACGACGTCGCCCTCGCGCGCATCCGGCAGGCCGAGCTTGGCGGCGGTGTTCGCGCGGTCGGCGGCGCCGTACGCGGCAGCGTAGGCATCGAGCCCGGCCTGCAGCGGCGCGACTTCGCCGAACAGCGGCGCCAGCGCCTGCGCCAGCCGGCCGAGGTTCCAGTGCGCGATCCGCGGCTGCCAGCCGAAGCGGTAGCGCCGGCCCTGCGCATCGGTCGTGTTCGGTGTCCAGTCCGGATCGTAGTCGTCGATCCAGCCGTAGGGGCCGTAGTCGATCGTCAGGCCCAGGATCGACATGTTGTCGGTGTTCATGACGCCGTGGACGAAGCCCACGCGCATCCACCCGGCGATCATCGTCGCGGTGCGGGTGCAGACCTCGGCGAACCAGTCGCCGTCGCGCGTCTCGCCACTGCCCGACAGGTGCGGGAAGTCGCGCGCGATCGTGAAGTCGGCCAGCCGGCGCAGCAGCGCCAGGTCGCCACGTGCGGCCGGCAGCTCGAAATGCCCGAAGCGCACGAACGACGGCGCGACCCGGCACACCACCGCGCCCGGCTCGGCCGCCGGATGGCCGTCGTAGAACATGTCGCGCACGACCGCGTCGCCGGTCGCCACCAGCGACAGCGCGCGCGTGGTCGGGATGCCCAGGTGGTGCATCGCCTCGCTGCAGACGAACTCGCGGATCGACGAGCGCAGCACCGCGCGGCCGTCGGCGGTGCGCGAGTACGGCGTCGGCCCGGCGCCCTTGAGTTGCAGCTCCCAGCCGACCGTCGGCGGCGACGCCCTCGCCCAGCGTGATCGCACGGCCGTCGCCCAGTTGCCCGGCCCAGTGGCCGAACTGGTGCCCGCCGTAGTTGCCGGCGTAGGGCATCATCCCCGGCGCCAGCGCGTTGCCGCCGAAGACCTGCGCGAATGCCGGCGAGGCGACCGTCGCGTCGTCGAAACCCAGCGCCTGCGCCATTTCGGCCGAGTGCGCGAGCAGCCGCGGCGCGGCGACCGGCGTGGGCAGCACCGGCGACCACAGGGCGCCCTCGACCTGCCGCCGCCGGCTGCCGGCCTCGGCATCGCCGGGCAGCTCGCGCACGAAGCGGTTGTCCAGTTGCAGGCCGTGCGCGAGCGCGACCTGCGGCAATGCGGGTGCGGACGCGCTCACCGGCCCAGCTCGTAGGGGCCGCCGACCTCGAGCGCGCGCCGGTACGCCGGGCGCGCATGGATCCGCTCGACGAAATCGCGGATGGCCGGACCGACGTGTTCGCCGGCGCGCGCCACTGCGGCCTCCAGCGGAAAGCTCATCTGGATGTCGGCGGCACTGAAGCGTGCGCCGAGCAGCCACGGGTGCGCCTGCAGTTCGCGCTCGACGTAGCCCAGATGCGTCGCCAGTTGCGGGCCGACGAAGGCCTGCATCGTCCGGTCGGCGATGCCGCGCGCGACCGGCCGCACGAAGAATGGCATCGGCGCGCTGCGCAGGCGCGCCATCACCAGGGTCAGCAACAGCGGCGGCATCGCCGAGCCCTCGGCGTAGTGCAGCCACTGCCGGTAGCGCAGCCGCGCGTCCTCGTCGCCGGGCTCGGGCGAGAGCGCGTGGCCGGTGTCGAAGCGCTCGACCAGCGTCTCGACGATCGCGCCCGACTCGACCAGCGTGCGCCCGTCGAGCTCGACGACCGGCGACTTGCCCAGCGGATGCACCGCGCGCAGCGCCTCGGGTGCGAGCATCGTGCGGGCGTCGCGCTGGTAGCGCACGACCTCGTAGGGCTGGCCGAGCTCCTCGAGCAGCCACAGCACGCGCTGGGAGCGGGAGTTGTTCAGGTGGTGCACGCGGATCGTCGCCATCGGGTCCTCGAGAAGTTCGGCACGTGGCGCCCATGATGCGCCAGCGCCTGCGAAGCGCCGAAGATGCCATCGGTCACTTTCGCGCACCGTCGCGATCGCGCCGGTACGGCGACAGCCGGCTGCAACGTCTGCGCGGCGTGAACGGCAGCCGGCGCGCTGTACGCGCCCGCCCACGGCGACCCGGCCCACGGGCCGGCCGCCGGTTACACTATGCGGTTCCCCGACCGGCACCGTGCCGGCGCTGACAGAGTCTGCACCATGAGCGCCGAGACGCCCATCGCTTCCGAATCCTCCGCCGCCCCCAAGTTCACCGACCTCGCCCTGCCCGAGCCGCTGCTGCGCGCGCTGGCCGGCGTAGGCTACGAATCGCCCTCGCCGATCCAGGCCGCGACGATCCCGCCGCTGCTCGACGGCCGCGACGTGCTGGGCCAGGCCCAGACCGGTACAGGCAAGACCGCCGCGTTCGCGCTGCCGATCCTGGCGCGCATCGACCCGGCCGCCCGCAAGCCGCAGGCGCTGGTGCTCGCGCCGACCCGCGAGTTGGCGATCCAGGTCGCCGAGGCGTTCCAGAAGTACGCCGCGCACATGACCGGCTTCCACGTGCTGCCGATCTACGGCGGCCAGGGCTACGCCCAGCAGTTGTCGGCGCTCAAGCGCGGCGTGCAGGTGATCGTGGGCACGCCGGGCCGCGTGATCGACCACCTCGAGCGCGGCTCGCTCGACCTGTCGGAACTGCGCGCGCTGGTGCTCGACGAGGCCGACGAGATGCTGCGCATGGGCTTCATCGACGACGTCGAGGCCGTGCTCAAGAAGACCCCCGAGTCGCGCCAGGTGGCGCTGTTCTCGGCGACGATGCCGACCCAGATCCGGCGCATCGCGCAGACCTACCTGCGCGAGCCGGTCGAGATCGCGATCAAGGCGACCACGACCACGGCCGCCAACATCCGCCAGCGCTACTGGATGGTCAGCGGCACCAACAAGCTCGATGCGCTGACCCGCATCCTGGAGGCCGAGCCGTTCGACGCGATGATCATCTTCGCGCGCACGAAGCTGGCGACCGAGGAGCTGGCCGAGAAGCTCTCGGCGCGCGGCCTGGCCGCGGCCGCGATCAACGGCGACCTCGACCAGAAGCAGCGCGAGAAGACCATCCAGCAGCTCAAGGACGGCCGCATCGACGTGCTCGTGGCGACCGACGTCGCCGCGCGCGGGCTGGACGTGGAGCGCATCAGCCACGTGCTCAACTACGACATCCCCTACGACACCGAGAGCTACGTGCACCGGATCGGGCGCACCGGCCGCGCCGGGCGCAGCGGCGAGGCGATCCTGTTCGTGGCCCCGCGCGAGCGCGGCATGCTCGGCGCGATCGAGCGCGCGACGCGGCAGAAGATCGAGCAGATGCAGCTGCCGACGGTCGAGACCGTCAACGAACGCCGCGTCGACCGCTTCCTGGAGAGGATCACCGGCGCAATGGAAAGCCCGCAGCTGGCGCTGTTCCGCGACCTGGTCGAGCGCTACGAGCGCGAGCACAACGTGCCCGCCGCCGAGATCGCCGCCGCCTTGGCGACCGTCGTCCAGGGCGACACGCCGCTGCTGCTCGACCCGCCGCGCAAGCCCGAGAAGCCGTTCGAGCGCGAATTCGTCGAGCGTCCGGGCGGCCGCGAGGCCTCGCGCGCGGCGCGCGAACCCAGGGCGCCCCGGGAAGCCCGCGAGCCGCGCCCGCCGCGCGCCGACCAGGGCCCGCGCGAGCCGGACGTGGGCATGGAGACCTTCCGCATCGAGGTCGGCTACGTGCACGGCGTGCAGCCGGGCAACATCGTCGGCGCGATCGCCAACGAGGCCGACCTGGAGAGCCGCTACATCGGCCGGATCGACATCCGCGACGACTACAGCCTGGTCGATCTGCCCGAAGGCATGCCGCGCGAACTGCTCGAGCACCTGAAGAAGGTCCGCGTCGCCGGGCAGTCGATCCGCATGCGCCGCGCCGAGGACGCCGACATGGCCGCCGCCCCGCCGCGCACCGGCAAGCGTCCGTTCGCCGGCAAGCCGCACGGCAAGCCCGGCTTCCGCCCCGGCGGTCCGCGCAAGGGGCCGAGGCGCGACTGACGCTGCGCATTGGCGCCCCGGTCTTCTGGCGAGCGGCCTCTGCGCCAGTCTGCAGGCGCGCGATCACCTGTAGGAGCGCGCTCGCGCGCGATGGCGCCTTCCCGGGCAAGCCTTTCGCGAGCAAGCGCGCCTACCACGGTCGCGCGATCACCCGCAGGCGCGCGCACATATGCCGCCCGAACGCCGGAACGACGGCGCTGGGCGGCACGGTCCGGTGGCGCCCCCTAGAATCGCCGCATGCCCCGCATCCTCGTCTTCCAGCACGTCGCCGCCGAACCGTTGGGCACGCTCGACCCGCTGATCCGCCGCCGCGGGCACCGCATCCGCTTCGTCAACTTCGAACGCGAGCCCGACGCGCAGCCCAACGTCGACCGCTATCGCGGACTCGTCGTGCTCGGCGGGCCGATGAACGTCGAGGACCGGCACGCGCGCGCGCACCTGCTGACCGAGCTGCGCGCGATCGAGCGCATGCTGGAACTCGGCCGGCCGGTGCTCGGTATCTGCCTGGGCGCGCAGTTGCTGGCGCACGTGCTCGGCGCGCCGGTGCGGCGCATCGCACGGCCGGAGATCGGCTGGTACCCGCTGCGCAGCACCGAGGCCGGACTCGGCGACCCCGTGCTCGCCCCGCTCGGCGCCGGCGCACCGGTGTTTCAGTGGCACGGCCGGCACTTCGAGATTCCCGGAAGCGCTGTGCATCTGGCGCGCACCGACAGCTGCGAGCAACAGGCCTTCCGCTACGGCGACAACGCCTACGGGTTCCAGTTCCACCTCGAGATGGACGCCCCGCTGATCGAGCGCTGGCTCGGCACGCCCGCCTATCGCGACGAACTCGCCACCGCCGGCCTGCCGCACGACGCCGACGCGATCCGCGCGCTGACGTCGCGCCACATCGCGCCGATGCAGGCCCAGGCCGAGGCGGTGTTCAACAACTTCCTCGACCTCGTCGGCCGCCCCGACCGCCGCTTCGTGCTGCCGTCGCGCGAGTTCGGCTGAGCGGACGCGCCCGCGTGGCCAGGCCGACATGCTCCCGCTCTTCGGGTGGGGCCACGGGCCCGCGCTAGAAGCGCCCCCATCCCAACCTTCCCCCGCGTTGCGGGGGAAGGCGCAAAGCCGCACCTCGCGTTGCGGGGGAAGGCGCAGAGCCGCTCCACCGCGTTGCGGGGAAAGGCGCAAAGCCCACCTCCCCCGCCTGCGGGGGAGGTCGACGCGCCCCGCGCGTCGGGTGGGGGCACGGGCCTTCCTCTTAGAGCCTGCCTCTTAGAGCCTGCCTCTTAGAGCCTTCCTCTCAGAGCCTTCCTCTTACGGCCACCCTCCTCAGCCCCCCTTAAAGCAGCCCCCCGATCTCCGGCAACGCCACGTCCGGCAGCCGGACATCCGGCCCCAGCACATGCCAGACCTCGCCCAGCGGCGGCCAGCCCATGTACGGCGCCAGCCACCAGTAGGCGGCGACCAGGATCAGCACCGTCACCAGCAGTCGCAGCACCACGCCCGCGACCTTGAACGCGAGCCAGATGCCGACGATGACCAGCACGAAGCCGAGCCAGCTCATGCGGCCTCCGCGCCGTCGTGCAGCGGTCGCAGCGCGGGGTCGAGCGCGACTCGGTCGTCGAACACGAAGCAGCGGCCGTCGTAGCCGACGCCGCCGACGCGCTCGAAGTAGCCCAGGATGCCGCCGTCGAGCTGCAGCACGTTATCCATGCCGTCGGCGCGCATCCACAGCGCGGCCTTCTCGCAGCGGATGCCGCCGGTGCAGAAGCTCACGACCGTCGCGTCGCGCAGCCCGTCGCGGTGCGGCGCGAGCGCGTCGGGCAGCTCGGTGAAGTTGTCGATCGGCAGCGTCAGCGCACCGGCGAACGTGCCGTGCGCGACCTCCTCGCGATTGCGCGTGTCGAGCAGCACCAGCCGGCGGCCGGCGTCGTCGTGGCCCTGCGCGATCCAGCGCGCAAGCGCCTCGGGCGCGACGTCGGGCGCGCGCGCCGGCGCCGCCAGCGGCATCGCCTCGGGCCGGCGGAAGCTGATGATCTCCGGCTTGACCTTGACCTTGAGCCGCGCGAACGGCACCGCCGCGCTGGCGCTGCGCTTGACCTGCAGCGCGGCGAAGCGCGGGTCGGCGCGCAGTGCCGCGACCAGCGCGTCGATCGCCTCGGCGCTGCCGGCCAGGAACAGGTTGATCCCCTCCGGGGCGACGAGCACCGTGCCGCGCAGCCCGCCCGCCTCCGCCAGCGCGCGCAGCCGGTCGGCGACGGCGTCGGGGTCGTCGATGGCGGCGAAGTGGTAGGCGGCGAGGTTGTCGATCATGGGCGCGATTGTAGCGGGCCCCGGCTCCCGGCCTCTGCGCCGACGCCGTCTCCCGCGGGAACCGGTTGGGAGCGCGAAGGATCAGGCCGCCTAAAAGCCGGAGCGCGGCATGTGCGCCGATCTCGGGATCGGGCCGTTCCGCCGGCCGCCCCATGCCCCCACCCCAGCCCTCCCCCGCGCCGCGGGGGAGAGAGCGCGATCGCAGTGGCGCGTAGCGACTGTGGGACGGCGCCTCTCCGCGTCGCGGGGAGGGAGCGCGATCGCAATGGCGCACAAGTGCTGCGGGTCAGCCCCTCCCCGCGCCGCGGGGGAGGGGGCGCGATCGCACGATGCGTAGCTATTGCGGGACAGCCCTCCCCCCGCCTTACGGGGAGCACACAATCCCACGCCTGGGTCCAAGCCGTCAGTGCAGAGAACGCCGAACCTGAGGCGTGAGTTCAGCGCTCGTAATGCTCGCGCACGAAGCGGTCGAACAGACGCACACCAAAGGCCGACGCGCCGGCCGGCGTCGTCGACACCTCGTTGCCGTCGCGCCAGGCCATGCCGGCGATGTCCAGGTGCGCCCAGGCGCGGCCCGGGTCGATCCACTCGCCGATGAAGTGCGCGGCGGTGCCCGAGCCGGGACGGCCGCCGCCGTTGCGCAGGTCGGCGATCGGCGATTCGAGCATCTTGCCGTAGCCCGGGTGCATCGGCATGCGCCAGACCGGCTCGCCGGCGGCCTGGCCGGCGGCGGTGAGCTGCGCGGCCAGCGCGTCGTCGCGGGTGAACAGGCCGGCGTAGTCGTTGCCCAGCGCGGTGACGATCGCGCCGGTCAGCGTCGCGATGTCGACGATCACGCGCGGGTTGTCCTGGCGCTGCACGTACCACAGCGCATCGACCAGCACCATGCGCCCTTCCGCGTCGGTGCTGATGATCTCGTAGGTCTTGCCGGACGCGCTGCGCACCACGTCGCCGGGGCGCGCGGCGGTGCCTGAGGGCATGTTCTCGGCCAGCGCGGCGACGGCCACGGCATTGACCTTCGCATTGCGGCCGGCGAGCGCGAGCACGGCGCCGGTCGCGCTCGCCGCGCCGGTCATGTCGTACTTCATGCGCCACATGTTTTCGCTGCCCTTGATCGAGATGCCGCCGGTGTCGAAGGTGATGCCCTTGCCGACGAACGCGACCGGGGTCTCACCGCGGGCGCCACCGTTGTAGCGCACGACCAGCAGCCGCGGTGACCGCGCACTGCCCTGCCCCACGGCCAGCAGGCTGCCCATGCCCAAGCGTTCCATCGCCGGCACGTCGAGCACCTCGATGCTGACGTTCGGCTTGCCCGCGAACGCGGCGCGCGTGCGCGCGACGAACGCCTCGGGATACAGCGCATTGGCCGGCTCGGTGACCAGGTCGCGCGCGAACGCCACGCCCTCGGCGACGGCCTTCCAGTCGCCGTCCCACGCGCGCGCGGCGTCCGCGCCGGCCGGGCTGCGCACGACCAGCGTGCCGGTCGCGGCCGCGTTGGCGTCGCTGCCGCTGCGGTACTTGTCGAACCGGTACTGGCCCAGCGCGGCGCCGAATGCGAGCTGCGCGGCGGCGCCGGGCTCGGCGCCCTCCCACAGCACGTCGACCTGCGGCGCCTTGCTGCGCGCGGCGAACCGGCCGACGTGGCCGCCGACGTCCTCGATCCGGCGCGCATCGGGCGTGCCGGCGCCGGTGCCGACCAGCAGCACGCGGTCGTAGCCGGCGATGCCCGGCAGGTCGAGCTGGCTGTCGGCCTTGCCGCTGAAGCCGGCCGCCGCGATGGCCCGCGACAGCGCGCCCTGGCTGGCGCCGTCGATCCGCGCGAACGCGCCGCCGCGCGCCGCGCCCTCGGGCGCTTCGGGGACCGCGAGCACCAGCGTGCCGCCGGCCGGGGCCTGCGCGGCATCGAAGCGGATGTCGCGCTGCGCGGCGGCAGGCAGGGCGAACGAGGCGATCAGGCTCGCGAGCAGCAACGGCTGCAGCGGTCGGGGTCGGCGCATGGGCTCTCCGGAAGGCGGCGATGGGGACGCCCGCGACCGGCGCGGGCAACCATCGACCTTAACAACCCGCGCCGCCCGGGCGCCGTGCCGATGGTCATGCCCGCCCGACGGCGCTCACGCCTTCGGCGAGCCGTCCTTCGCGACGTGGCGGCTGGCCCACATGTTGTCGACGAGGTTGGGATAGCGGCGGCCGCCTTCGTCGGCACGCTGCCGCGCCGCATCCTTCTGCGCCTCGCTCAGCTGCGTGCGCGCGGGCCGGGGCTTGGGGTTGGGCCGCGTCCAGGGCTTGGTCCTGGGCTTGGGAGGCGCGCGCGTGGGCGTGCTGGGCATGGCGGCGCGCTCGTCGGGCGGCGGAGGAAGCGCCCGTCCCCGTCCGCCGGCAGCGGTGCCGGCCAGGACGGCGACGGGACAGGCGCGCAGCGTGCCGCCGCCGACGTGGCGACGGCGTGATGCGCGATCAGCGCGAGAGCAGGTAGCCGGGCACGGCCATCAGCCCGATCAGGCACACGATCGCGACGACGATCAGCACCACGCGCAGCGGGTCTGCGCGCACGATGTCGGCGAAGGTCTCGGCGGTGCCATCGCGTTCGGCCTCGGCCTGCGCCGCCCGGGCGCGGGCTTGGCGCCCGGCCTGATAGTCGGCCATCAGCGCCTTGGCGCGCGGCAGGTCGTCGTTGTCGCGCAGCCAGATGCCGCCGTGCGAGATGCCGAACGGGCTGGGCCGCGTCTGGTACCAGTCGATGCGGGCCTCGTCGAGGAACGCGCGCACGTCGGCGGCCTCGTCCTCGGGCACGTAGCGCAGGTTGAGCAGCAGTTTGGCCATGGCGACGGGCGGTGCCGGTGTTCGGAAAGGGAGTGGCGTCGAGCCGCCGCAGGCAGCGGCGAGCGCCTGTGATGATAGCTGGGCGTCAGCGCTTGGTCGTCACCGCGCGGCGGAGGTTGTGGCGCGCCTGCGCATCGAGCCGCGCATGGAAGCCGTCGTCGAGGTACAGCCGCTCGCGCGCCAGCAGCGACTTGAGGAACCGCCGGCGGTTGAGTGCGTAGAGCCAGCGCGGCACGTGGCGGTACTCGGACGCGATGCCGCGGTCGTAGGCGTCGAACGCGGCCGGCTCGGCGCCGAGGATCGCCATGTCGCAATCGAGGAAGCGCCGGGTGTCGTCGCCCTGCGCGTCGTCCGGGAAATCGCCCGGCGCGTGGCTGCCGTGGCGCGCGGTGAGCCCGATCAGCGCGCCCACGCGCGCGACGTCGATGCCGGCGTCGGGCACCCAGCGCGCGATCGCCTCGGCGGCCAGTTGCGCCGAGCGCGCCTCGTTGTCGTCGCGGCCGGCCTCGTAGATCGCGTCGTGGTAGAGCACCGCGAGCCACACCTCGACCGGCTGCGCCCAGCCCTCGCCCGCGGCGACGGCGTCGTAGTGGCGCAGCAGCTCGGCCACGTGGTCGAGGTTGTGGTACGCGCGTGGCGGCGTGGCGTACGCGGCCTCGAGGGCCTCGCGCATCGGCGGCGGCAATGCGATCGGCGCGGACGCGCTCATGCCGCCGCCCGCCACGGCCGCACGACCAGCAGCGCGCCGGCACACACCAGCAACGCACCGACGATGCGGGTCGCATCGATCGGCCGCGACGGCGACAACACGCCGAAGTGGTCGACCAGCAGCGAGCCGACGAGCTGCCCGGCCACGATCAGGCAGATCAGCCCGGCCGCGCCCAGCCGGGGCACCAGCAGCGTGCCGCTGAACACGAAGGCCGCGCCGATCAGGCCGCCCAGCCACAGCCACGGCGGCAGCGCGACGAGCTCGCGCAGCGTCGGCCACGGCGTGCGGCCGGCGGCGAGCGCCAGCGCGAGCGCGCAGGTACCGACCGCGAACGAGACGAACGAGGCGAACAGCGCGCCCTGGGTCAACGCGCCCAGGCGCGCATTGAGCAGCGCCTGCAGCGGCAGCACCATGCCCACCAGCGCGGCGAGCGCGATGCTGGACAGCAGCCAGACGTTCATGCGGGTTTCCTGCGCGGCGGCAGGCCAGTCTACGGGCCGCGACCGGCGCACGGCGTGCCGGCGGTCATCCGGCCGGCCGGTCGCGCGGCAACGCGAGCAGCGCGCCCAGGCTCAGCAACGCGGCGACGGCGAGATACGCGCCGACGGCCTGCAGGCCGAAGCGGCCACCCAGCCAGGTCGCCAGGTACGGCGCGAGCGAGGCGCCGAAGATCCCGGCCAGGTTGAACGCCAGCGAGGCGCCGGTGTAGCGCACGGTCGCGGGGAACAGTTCGGCCAGCAGCGTGCCGACCGGACCGTAGGTCAGGCCCATCAGGCCCAGCCCGAGCATCAGGAACGCCAGCGTGGCGCCGGCACTGCCGGCGACGAACAGCGGCGAAAAGCCCAGGCCGAACAGCGCGATGGCGATGCTCGCGACGATCATCGTGCGGCGCCGGCCGACCCGGTCGGCGTACAGCGCCGACAGCGGGATCGTGGCGGCGAAGCACAGCACGCCGACCAGCTGCAGCAGCAGGAACTGCTCGCGGGTGTAGCCCAGCCGCGCGGTGCCCCAGCTCAGCGCGAAGACGGTCATCAGGTAGAACAGCACGAACGTCGCCAGCGCGAGCAGCGTGCCCAGCAGCACGCCGCGACCGTGATGGACCAGCACCTCGCGCATCGGCAGGCGCACGCGGGCATGGCGGTCGAGCACGCGCTGGAAATCGGGCGTCTCGGTGATGCGCAGGCGCACCCACAGGCCGACGAGCACCAGCGCGGCGCTGGCCAGGAACGGGATGCGCCAGCCCCAGGCCAGGAACGCGCCCTCGTCCATCAGGCGGCCGAGCAGCAGGAAGGTGGCGGTCGAGAGGAAGAAGCCCAGCGGCGCGCCGAGCTGCGGGAACATGCCATACCAGGCGCGCTTGCCGGGCGGCGCGTTCTCGGTGGCGAGCAGCACGGCCCCGCCCCACTCGCCGCCCAGGCCCAGGCCCTGGCCGAAGCGGCACAGGGCCAGCAGGATCGGCGCGGCGATGCCGATCTGGGCGTGCGTGGGCAGCAGGCCGATGACGACGGTGGAGATGCCCATCGTCAGCAGGGCGGCGACTAGCGTGGCCTTGCGGCCGATGCGGTCGCCGTAGTGGCCGAAGACGGCCGAGCCGATCGGACGCGCGACGAAGGCCAGCGCGAAAGTGGCGAGCGACTGGAGCGTGGCGGCGGCGGGGTCGGCATCGGGAAAGAACAGCGCGGGGAACACCAGCACCGCGGCAGTGGCGTAGATGTAGAAGTCGAAGAACTCGATGGTGGTGCCGATCAGGCTGGCGAACAGCACACGGCCTTTCGAGTTGGGAGGCGTCGGGGGCATGGCGGGGACGGCGCGTGGGAAGCCGGCATTCTGGGCCGGAACGGGCCGGGCTTGTAAAGGCGGGGGGGGATGACGAGAAGCACCGGCCCGGCGCGACTTCGTCGGATATCGCGCGCCCTTCTTTCAGCAGCACGCGGTTTCAGCGGCTCAGTTCTGGCTCTGCAAAAAAATGCGCTGTGCTGATGTGCCGTCGGGAAGGCCGCACAGCAGCGCGAGCGCCCCGCCGGGTACCACGCCGAGTCGCGGCCCGATATCCGCTTTGTCGTCGCGGCACCCGGCGGGCGCTGCAAGACTTCGTGCGAACGGAGCGACGAGCAGGAGCAGCGCGTGCAACTCGGAACTACTGTCGACCTTCGCATAAGGGTCACCTCCCCCGCCCGCGGGGGAGGTCGGTGCGCGCAGCGCGCCGGGTGGGGGCACGGGCGGTCGCGCAGGAGCGCGACACGCCCCGGTCAGAACGTCGTGCGCAGCGACAGGGTGACGTTGCGCGGTTCGCCGTAGAAGTTGCCGCGGCCGGTGGCCGAGATGCGGGTGTAGTAGACCTTGTCGAACAGGTTGCCGACGTTCAGGCGCACCATCAGGTTGTCGCGCACGCGATAGCCGACGAGCGCGTCGAAGACGGCGTAGCCGCCCTGGCGCACGACGGTCGGCACGGCGGCGTACGCGCTGCCGCCTTCGACCGGCGAGTACCAGTTCACGCCCGCGCCCAGTTGCAGGCCGGTCAGCGGGCCGCGGGAGACGTCGTAGTGGGTGAACAGCTTCAGGCCGTGCTTGGGCGAGATGCGGGTGAACGGTCGATCCTCGTTGGTCGTGTCCTTGGCGTAGGCGTTGGTGTTGAACGCGTAGCCGCCGAAGATCGACCAGTTCTCGGTGATGCGGCCGTTGGCCTCGAGCTCGACGCCCTTGGACTCGACCTCGCCCTCGGCGACGTAGAAGCCCTCGTTGTCCGGGTCGGGCTGCGCGCGGCCGACCTGGTCGATGCGGTAGGCGGCGGCGCTGAGCAGCAGGCGGCCGTCCATCAGCGCGCCCTTGACGCCGCCCTCCCACTGCTCGCCCCGCGAGGGGTCGATCAGCCGGCCGTCGGCGGTGCGGCTCTGCTGGGGCTGCAGGCTCTCGACGTAGCTGCCGTACACCGTCCACTCCCCGGTCAGGTCGTAGGTCAGGCCGGCGAACGGCGTGACTTCCGAGGGCATCCGGTTCTCGGTCCAGGGACCCAGGCGCACGGGCTGCGGGTTGGTGAGGCTGGGGCGGTCGCGGGTGAAGCCGTCGCGGGCCTCGAGCGTCCAATGGCTCACGCGGGCGCCGGCCAGCAGGTTCAGGCGCTCGCTCAGGCTCAGGTTGGCATGGCCGTACACGCCCCACTGACGGGTCTTGGTCAGGCCGCCGCTGTTGGGCTGGTAGGCCGGGCGCGGGATCGCGGTGTCGGGATTGAACACATCGATGCGCGCGAACGCGCTGTCGCGCCATTCGGCATAGGTGTAGTCGTTCTTCTGCAGGTCGGCACCGACCAGCACCTCGTGCTCGCGCCCGAACAGCTCGAACGCGCCGCCGACGTTGACGTCGACGCTGGTCCAGCGCTCGGTCGAGTCGCCGTAGTAGGCGATCTGGTTGACCCAGCCGTTGTCGGGCGTGACCGGGCCGTTGCCGACGTAGGCGTAGTAGTTCTCGGACTCGTCGCGGGCACGCTGGAACGTCGCCTTGGCGCGCCAGGTCTCGCCCAGGCGCCAGTCGAGCTCGGCGAAGCCGACAACGCTCTGGCTGTCGAGGGCGTTCCAGTCCGCGCCCAGGTAGGTCGAGCGCCGCACCGGCAGCAGGCCGCCACCCAGGTAGCCCGGCAGGCCGGTCTGGATCGGCGCCAGGTAGTCCTGGTAATGCGCGCCCACGGTCATGGTGGCGGTGTCGCCCAGATCGAGCGAAGTCACGCCGTAGGCGACGTAGCGCTCGCGGCGGCCGACGTCGTAGAACATGTCCGACTCGTGCGCCGAGGCGGCGAAGCGGCCACGCAGCTGGCCGCCCTCGACCAGCGGGCCGCCGACGTCGATCTCGGCGCGGGTGTTGTCCCAGCTGCCGGCCAGCAGCGCGCCGCTGGCCTGGAACGTGCGCTGCGGGCGCTTGCGCACGAGGTTGATCGCGCCGCCGGGCTGGGCCGCGCCCGAGAACAGGCTCGACGCGCCGCGCAGCACCTCGACGCTCTCGTACACGGTCAGGTCCGGGCGCGGGCCGGGATAGCTGGTCGACGGCACGCCGTCGATGAGATAGGTGCTGATGTTGAAGCCGCGCGAGATGTAGGTCTGCCCTTCGGACCCGACGCCGGTGACGGTGATGCCGGGTGTCTGCAGCAGGGCGTCCTCGAGCGTGTAGAGATTGCGCAACTCGATCTGCTCGCGCGAAATCACCGAGATCGTCTGCGGGATGTCCTTCAGTTCCACCGCCTGCTTGATGCCGGCCGCGTAGCGGGTGCCGTGTACGTCGACCTGGTCGAGCGAGGTCGCGTCGGCGTAGCGGCCGCTGTCGGTGTCCTCGGCCTGCGCCAGCACGGGCGCGGCGGCGACCAGCAGGCCGAGCGCCAGCGCCAGCGGGCGACGGCCGGACGACGGCCGCGGCGCGCGTGCGGCGCGGCGGGACATGACGGACGAAGAAGCGGAACGCGCGGTACGACGGGACATGGGGGTTCTCGGACGATGGACAAAAGACGACACGCGTCGCGCCCCGGAAAGGCGCGACGTGCGGCAGGAAGGGCTGGCCCGGTGCGATGAACATCGCGCGGGTGGCGACTGCGACGGATGGCATCGCCGACGGCGCGCCATATCGAGAATGGTTATCGTTCAGAGAAAAATTGTCAACGCTGCGTGGGGCGCGGACGAGCGCTCGCAGCTCGCGGCGCGTGCGTCCGCCACGTCTCGGCAAACGGATCGCGCCGTCCCTCGTCGAGATGCGGACGTCGATGCACCGCGACGGATGATCGACGCGAGTGTCGCCGGCCGGGCATCCTCCGCCGGGACGCCCAGGTGTCCGCCTCCGTCCGGACGGATGCGGACGCGGCGATGCGCGCCCTGCCCCGCCTGCGCCGCGGCAGGCGGGCTTGGAACGCGAAGCGTCAGCGCGCGTCGCGGCCCTGCGGATCGCGCCAGCCGCGCACCACCAGGGTGTCGGCGTCGACACTGGTGACGATGCGTCGCGCGACGCTGCCGACCGCCAGCTCGTACATCGCGCCGCGGCCATGCGTGCCGACGACGACGAGTTCGGTGCCGTAGGTCTCCACGTGCTGCTGCGCCAGCCGCGCCGGATCCCCGGCCTCGACCAGCAGTTCGATCCCCGCCCCGGCCGAGCCCAGCGTCCGCAGGAAGGCCTCGCCCTCCTCGCGCAGTTGCCGGCGCGCCTGCGCGAGCGCGTCGTCGCGCGAGCCGTCCATCAGCCCGAGCATCGGGACCGTAAAGCCGTGCAGCAGCGTGACCCGCGCGTCGGGAAACAGCGCGCGCGCCCGGCACAGCGCGCGCCGCGACGGCTCGCTGAAATCGCTGGCCACCAGCACGCGGCGATAGTCGGCGTACGCGCGTCGGCGCACCAGCAGCAGCGACAGGTCGGCACGGCGCAGCAACCGGTCGACGGTGGAGCCGAGCACGGTGGGGCCGAGCACGCCCTCGCGCACGGGACCTGCCACGACCAGCGGATCGTCGTCGCGCCCGTCGTGCGCGAGCGCATCGAGCAGACCCGACAGATGCTCGCCGGCGGGCGCTTCGGCCACACGCACGTCCCAGTCGACGTCGCCCGCCAGGTCCTGGCGCAGCCGTCGCTCGGCCTCGGCCGCCGGCGACGGCGGGCGGTACCAGGCCGGCGCGTCGCCGCGGATCGTGTCGCGTGCCTGTGCCCGCGACGGTTCGACCGCGCTCGCCGCGATCGCGACCGTGCCCGGCCGTGCGGCCAACCGCTGCGCGCGGGCGGCCGCGCGGTCGCAGCGCGGTCCCAGATCCGTGGCCAACACCACCGTCGCGGGCGCCGGGCCCGATGTCGTCTCGCTCATGCGTGTCTCCTCACTGTGTCGCGGCCGCAGCCGCCGGCTCGAGTTCGGCGAAGATCCGCAGCCGGCGCAGCAGCCATTTCTCGATCTCCAGCACGACCATCATCGCCACGCCCACCAGCACGATCGCCAAGCCCTCGAGCGGCGGGACCGGCCGGGTGTCGAACACCGCGTGCATCCACGGCGAATAGGTGAAGGCGAGCTGCGCGACGACCACGACCGCGACCGCACCGAGCACGGCCGGCGTGCCGCGCAGGCCGCGCAGCGAGAACGAGCTGCCATGCAGGTAGCGCACGCTGAAGAGATAGAAGATCTCCATCACGCAGAACACGTTGACGACCATCGTGCGCGCGGTCTCGACGTCGTGCCCGCGGGCCTGGGCCCAGCCGAACACGCCGAACGCGCCGGCGCTGAACAGCAGCGAGACCAGGACGATGCGCCAGAGCATGAACGGCGAGACCAGCGGGGCGTCGCGTCCGCGCGGCGGGCGGGCCATGACGCCGCGCTCGGGCGGCTCGAACGCCAGCGCCAGGCCCAGCGTCACCGTCAGCACCATGTTGATCCACAGGATCTGCGGCGGCGTCATCGGCAGCACCCAGCCGGCGACGATCGCCAGCAACACCGCGACCGCCTCGCCGCCGTTGGTCGGCAGCGTCCAGGCGATGACCTTGCGGATGTTGTCGTAGACCGCGCGGCCCTCGTGCACCGCCGCGGCGATCGAGGCGAAGTTGTCGTCGGCCAGCACCATGCCGCTGGCCTCCTTGGCCGCCTCGGTGCCCTTGTTGCCCATCGCGATGCCGATGTCGGCCTGCTTGAGCGACGGCGCGTCGTTGACGCCGTCGCCAGTCATCGCGACCGTGTGCCGGCGCGACTGCAGCGCGCGCACGATGCGCAGCTTGTGCTCGGGCGTGGTGCGCGCGAACACGCTGGCGCGCTCGGCGAGGTCCGGCAGGTCGGCGTCGGACACCTGTTCCAGGGCCTGCCCGGTGACCACCTGGATGTCGTCGGCCAGGCGCAGCTGGCCGGCGATCGCGGCTGCGGTCGCGGCATGGTCGCCGGTGATCATCTTCACCGCGATGCCTGCGCTGCGGCAGTCGGCCACGGCGCGCACGGCCTCGTCGCGCGGCGGGTCGATGAAGCCGACGATGCCGGCGAACGTCAGGCCGCGCACGGCGTCGATGTCGAACGCGGACGGCACCTGCGCCAGCCGCTGCCACGCGAAGCCGAGCACGCGCTGGCCGTGGGCACCGGCATCGTCGATCGCCGCCTGCCAGAACGCGGTGTCCAACGGCACGGTGTCCGACGACGCGGCGTCGCCGCTGGCGCCCCTCTGCCCAGTGCTCAGCGCCAGCACCTGTTCGGGCGCGCCCTTGACGCAGACCAGCGCACCGTCGCCGTCGCGATGCAGCGTGGCCATGAAGCGGTGCGCGGCATCGAACGGCACCTCGTCGAGCCGAGGGTGCGCGGCGGCGAGCGCGGCCGCATCCAGCCCCGCCTTGCCGGCGAGCGCCAGCAACGCGCCCTCCATCGGGTCGCCGTCGATGCGCCAGCGGTCGCCGTCGCCGTGCAGCCGGGCGTCGTTGCACAGCAGCCCGATGTGCGCGACGGCGTGCGCGGCGGCCTGCGCGGCCTCGCCGCCGGTCTCGACCTGCAACGCGCCCTCGGGCACATAACCGCTGCCCTCGGCCCGCACGCGGCCGGCGCTCGCGACCACGCTGCGCGCGGTCATCTCGTTGCGGGTCAGCGTGCCGGTCTTGTCGGAGCAGATCACGGTCGTCGCGCCCAGCGTCTCGACCGCGGGCAACCGGCGGACGATCGCGTTGCGCGCGGCCATGCGGCGCACGCCGATCGCCAGCGTGATCGTGATCACCGCCGGCAGGCTTTCGGGAATCACGCCCACCGCGAGCGCGACGACGACCATCAGCGCGTCGAGCCAGCCGTAGCCGCGCATCGTCACCGCGAACGCGAACAGCACGACGGCCGCGACGATCGCGAACGTGGTGAAGCGCCGGCCGAATCGGGCGATCTGCTGCAGCAGCGGCGTGGTCAGGGTCTCGACCTGGCCCAGCAGCGCACCGATACGGCCGATCTCGGTCGCCGGACCGGTCTCGACGACCAGCGCCGTCGCCTGCCCGGCCGCCACCAGCGTGCCGGAGTAGAGCATCGAGCTACGGCCGGCGAGGTCGGCCTGCGCCGCCACCGGCGCGTGCGATTTCTCGGCCGGCACCGACTCGCCGGTCAGTACCGATTCGTCGACACGCAGGCCGCGCGCGCGCAGCAGGCGGGCGTCGGCGGGCACGCGGTCGCCGGCCTCGAGCAGCAGCACGTCGCCGGGCACCAGCTCGGCGACGTCGACCTGGCGCCGCGTGCCGTCGCGCAGCACGCGCGCCGACGGCGCGAGCATCGAATGCAGGGCCGAAAGCGCCTGTTCGGCGCGCCCTTCCTGCACGTAGCCGACGATCGCGTTGACGGTGACCACGGCCACGATCACCGCGGCATCGACGTGGTGGCCAACCGCCAGCGCGATCGCGGCGGCGGCCAGCAGGAACAGGATCAGCGGGTCGTTGAAGTGTCGCAGGAAGCGGCGCCAGGCCGGCACGCGCGCGGGTGACGGCAAGGCATTGGGCCCATGCCGCCGCAGCCGCTCGGCGGCATCGGTCGCATCAAGACCTTCGCGACGGGCCGACAGCCGCGCAAGCGCGGCATCGTCCTCCAGGGCATGCCACGGCACGTTGTCGCCGGATGCTTGCGGAAACGGGGCGCTGCCCCGGGCCTCAACCGCCACGCGTCCCGCCCCGCTTGGTTCCGCCCGAAGGCGGCGCGAACGCGGACAGCAGCGTTTCCCAAGGGGCGAGCGCGGCGCGCCAGGCGTCGTCGAGTTGGGGTGGGGCCGCGCCGGTCCCCAACGCGTCGGCCGTCGCCTGCTGCCAGGCCTGCAGGGCGCGCGTCAGCCCACTGGCGAAGGTGCTCTGGGCGCTGGTGGCGATGCGGGCGAGCTCCTGGCTGTCGCCGGCACGCTGCTGGAGCTGTCGCCAGAAGGCGTCGGCGGGCAGCGTGGCGAGGGCCTGCCAGTCCTGGGCGCGCAGCAGTTCGCGGATCTCGGCATCGCGTTCGGCGAGGCCGTCGCCGACGGCGCGGTTCGCGAGATCGGCCCATTGCTGGCCGCTTTCCTGGATCAGTCGTGCGATCTGGAGCTGGAGTTCGAGATTGGCCTTGAGCAGTTGCAAGGGCAGTCCGGTCGCGTCGCGCATGGTCGTTGCCTCCGTGTCGGAATCGGAAGAGGGGCTCTGCGGTACTGCGGTGGCCGGCGCGACGGCCTGGGCCGTCCGGTCGTGCGGATCCCGACGCGGGGCGCCGCCGGCCATGGGGATCGAGCCTCATCTTCGCGCGATTCACGGTGCGGCGCACTGATCGCGATCAATGGCGCGAAGTCGAACGGCGTGCCCGCGACATCGAGCTCTCCCCGCCGGCGATCCCATCCTGCGTGCGCCCGCCGGGTATCGCGCCGAGTCGCGGCCCGATATCCGCTTGGTCGCCACGACACCCGGCGGACGCTGGACACGTCGCGGCGATCTGACCGAAGAGCAACAAAAGCCCTCCCCCGCCTGCGGGTGTATAGACCGGACACATGGTGGACGGGTGTTCGGGGACATGGTGGACACATTCAAGCTCGGCATTTCGGTCCGACAGGAGCGCGCGATGCCGTGGCAGGAGGTGTCGACGATGACGTTGCGTGAGGAGTTCACCCGGTTGGCGCTGCGGGATGGCGCCAACCTTCGGCAGTTGTGTCGCCGATTCGGGATCAGCCCCACGACGGGCTACAAATGGCGGGCGCGTGCACGGTCGGGTGAGCCGCTATCGGATCGCTCTCGCCGGCCCCATGCCACGCCGCTGCACTGCGCGCCGCAGGTCGAGGCCTTGATCGTGGGGTTGCGGACGCAGCATCCGGCCTGGGGCGCGCGCAAGCTGGCGCGTCGGCTGGAGGTGCTGGGCCATGCGATGCCAGCCGTCAGCACCGTGCATGCCGTCCTGCGCCGCCACGGTCTGATCTCGCCTGCCGCCTCCCAGGCAGCCCAGCCTTGGCAGCGCTTCGAGCACCCGGCGCCCAACGATCTGTGGCAGATGGACTTCAAGGGCTATGTCCCGATGCATCGGGGCCGATGTCATCCGCTGACCGTACTCGATGACCATTCCCGCTACGCCTTGGTCCTGCAGGCCTGCGGCGAGGAGACGCGCGATACCGTCATCGGGCACCTGACCACGGCCTTCCGGCGCTACGGCGTGCCGCTGCGGATGACCATGGACAACGGCGCGCCCTGGGGCACCGATGGCGCCCACTACACCCGACTCGATCTATGGCTGATGCGGCAAGGAATCCGCGTCGGCCATTCGCGGCCGTTTCATCCACAGACACAAGGCAAGGACGAACGCTTCCACCGCACGCTGAAGGTCGAAGTGCTGCAGCACACGCCCCTGATCGACCTCGCCCAGGCGCAACGCGCTTTCGATGGCTGGCGGGCCATCTACAACCAGCAGCGCCCACACGAGGCGCTGGGGATGGGCGTGCCGGTCGATCGCTATCGCCCTAGCG
>NZ_LASZ01000025.1 GCF_001014645.1 Luteimonas sp. FCS-9
ATGGTCTGCGGCGTCAGCCCGGCCAGCACGCCGCGGCCCAGCGGCAGGTCGGGGGTGCGCTCGCCGTTGAGGAACGGCAGCAGCGTCAGCCCGCCGGCGCCCGGCGGCGTCGCATCGATGTGCGCATCGCCCTCGCGCGTGGCGAAGCCGAACATCCGCGCCACCTGCTCGGTCGCCACCGTGCAGTTCATCGTGCAGATCAGCGGCAACCAGCCGCCGGTCGAGTCGCAGAACGCGGCCCAGGCACCGGTATCCGACACCACCGGCACATCGCTGTAGGCGAACAGCGTGCCCGAGGTGCCCAGGCTCATCGCCAGCCGGCCCGGCGCCACGCAGCCGGTGCCGATCGCGGCCATCATGTTGTCGCCGCCGCCGGCCGATACCCGCACGTCCGGCGACAGGCCGAGTTCTTCCGCGATCGCCGGCAGCACCGGGACCAGCGCGTCGGGCTCGACCAATGGCGGCAGGCAGGCTGCGAGGTCGCGGTCGGGGGCGGTCGCGCGCAGCAGCGCCGGCGACCAGGTGCGCGTGCGCACGTCGAGCCAGCCGGTCCCCGACGCATCGCCATGCTCCATCCAGCGCTGGCCGGTCAGCCAGAGATTGATGTAGTCGTGCGGCAGCGCGATCGCGGCCAGCCGTGCGTAGACCTCGGGACGGTGGGCCTTCGTCCACGGCAGCTTGGAGGCGGTGTAGCCGGCCAGGATCGGGTTGCCGGCCTGCGCGATGCACGCCGCCGCGCCGCCGACCGCGTCCATGATCGGCCCGCACTGCGCGCTGGTGCTGGTGTCGCACCACAGCTTGGCCGGCGCCAGCACCGCGCCCTGCGCGTCGAGCGGCACGAAGCCGTGCTGCTGGCCCGACACGCCGAGCGCGGCGATCCGGCCGCGCAGTGCCGGGTCGAGCGCGGCGAAGCAGCCGCGGATCGCGTCGAGCCAATCGGCCGGGTGCTGCTCGCGGCTGCCGTCGGCGCCGGCGATCAGGTCCAGCGCCCGCCCCTGCGTCGCCAGCACCTCCCGCGAGGCCGGGTCGTAGACCACCAGCTTGACGCTCTGCGTGCCGAGGTCCAGGCCGGCGACGAGGGCCTGGCCGTCATGCATGGATGCCGCCCCCCGGCCGGGCGCGGCGCCGGCGCATCGCCTGCCGCGAACCGCCGCCCCTCACTGCCTTCCCCATCCCGCGCTGCCTCCCCGGACCGTTGTCCACCGATAGACATCCATGATGCGGGCTGCGTCGCGTCCTGTCATTGTGCGGTGCGTGAATCGGGCGCCCGCAGCGCCGCGATCAACCGGGCGCGGGCCCGGTGGAGCGCCGCAACTGCAGCGTGTACGGGACCTCGACCATGCCCGCCTCGTCGCGGTCGCGCAGCGCCTTGAGCAGTTCGAGCCCGGCCAGCTGGCCCATCTCGCGCGTGGGCTGGCGCACCGTCGTCAGCGCCGGATGGATGTGGCGCGAGATCGGCGTGTCGTCGAAACCGCAGACCGACACGTCGCGCGGCACCTGCAGCCCGAGCTCGTAGACCGCGCAGATCACGCCGGCGGCCATGTCGTCGTTGGCCGCGAAGATCGCGGTCGGCGGCTCGGGCAGCGCGAGCAGCCGCGTCGCGGCGCGGAAGCCCGATTCGTGCGAGAACTCGCCGTCGACGACCAGCGCCGGGTCGAAGGCGAGCCCGGCCTCGCGCAGGCCGTCGCGATAGCCGGCCAGGCGCCAGCCGGTGGCGCCGTGCGCCGGGTGGCCCTTGATGTGCGCGATCCGGCGATGCCCCAGCGAGGCGAGGTGCGCGACCATCTCGCGCACCGCGCTGCTCTCGTCGACGGTCACGCCGATGCGCCGGTGCGCCTCCATCGGCGAGATGCTGGCGTACGGCACGTCGAGCTCGTCGAGCCGCGCGAGCAGCGCCGGGTCGTCGGTGATCGGTGGCGTGAGCACCACGCCGTCCAGGCGCGACTGCTCGACCATCGCCTCGACCGTGTCGACGATGTCGCGCGCGTCGTAGACCAGCGGCGCGAGCATCAGGTTGTAGTGGTGCGCCTTGCAGGCATCGAGCAGGCCGAGCTCGACCTCCATCAGGTAGTTGCTCGACGGGTTGTCGTAGAGCATCGCGACCAGGTACGAGCGCCGTCCGGCCAGCGTGCGCGCCGAGGGATGCGGCGTGTAGCGCAGCTTGCCAACCGCGGCCTCGACGCGCGCGCGCGTGGCCGCGGCGACGTTGGGCTCGCGGTTGAGCACCCGCGAGACGGTCTTCATGGACACGCCGGCCTCTGCGGCGACGTCCTCGATGCGGACACGCATGATGGGATCCAGGCTCGGTGCGACTTCGCAGCGGATTCTGCCAGACGGGCACGGATCGAGTGCTCGCCGATCCACGCTTGGGGTCCGCGTTTGCCGCTCTGCAGCAAACGCCCCTGGCGGCTTGCGGTATTCTGCGCCGCTCATGACAACGCTGTCAGCACGGCTGACATCCACGTAGCGGAGGGGAACCCGACGATGTCCATCCAGCCCACACCGGCCATGCGCCGGCGCGCCGCCCGACCCGCCGGCCTGCGCCTGTTCGCGCTGGCCGCCGCCATCGCGCTCGCCGGTTGCGGTGCCGAGCCCGCGGCGCTCGACACCGCGGCGACCGATGCGCAGGCACAGCCCGCCGCCGACAGCAACGCGGTCGATCCGGCGCAGTGGCCCGAGGTGACATGGCCGTTCGACGACACCGAACTCGACGCGAAGGTCGACGCGCTGCTGGCGACGCTGACGGTCGAGGAAAAGGTCGGCCAGATCATCCAGGGCGACATCGCCGACATCACCCCCGAGGACCTGCGCAAGTACCGGCTGGGCTCGATCCTGGCCGGCGGCAACTCCGATCCGGGCGGGCGCTACGACGCAGCGCCGGCCGAATGGCTGAAGCTCGCCGATGCGTTCTGGGAGGCGTCGATGGACACCGCCGGCGGCGGCAAGGCGATCCCGGTGATCTTCGGCATCGACGCGGTGCACGGCCAGAGCAACATCGTCGGCGCCACGCTGTTCCCGCACAACATCGGCCTGGGCGCGACGCGCAATCCCGACCTGATGCGCGAGATCGGCCGCGTGACCGCGATCGAGACCCGCACCACCGGCATGGAGTGGGCGTTCGCGCCGACCGTCGCCGTGCCGCAGGACGATCGCTGGGGCCGCACCTACGAGGGCTATTCGGAATCGCCCGAAGTCGTCGCGCAGTTCGCGCCGGCAGTGGTCGAGGGCATGCAGGGCAAGCCCGGCGCGGCCGACTTCCTCGACGACCACCACGTGATGGTCTCGGTCAAGCACTATCTGGGCGACGGCGGCACCGTCGGCGGCAAGGACCAGGGCGACACCCAGGTCACCAACGCGCAGCTGCGCGACGTCCACGGCGCAGGCTACCCGCCGGCGATCGCCGCCGGCGCGCAGGCGGTCATGGCCTCGTTCAACAGCTTCCACGGCGAACGCCTGCACGGCCATCGCGCCCTGCTGACCGACGTGCTCAAGGACCGGATGAACTTCGGCGGGCTGGTCGTCGGCGACTGGAACGGCCACGGCCAGCTGCCGGGCTGCACGACCACCGACTGCGCCGCCACGTTCAACGCCGGCCTCGACCTGGCGATGGCGCCCGACAGCTGGCGCGGCCTCTACGAGAGCACGCTCGCGCACGTGAAGTCGGGCGAGATCCCAATGGCGCGGCTCGACGACGCGGTGCGCCGCGTGCTCCGGGTGAAGTTCCGCATGGGCCTGTTCGAGAAGCCGCGCCCCTCCGAACGCGCGCTCGGCGGCAGGTTCGAGCTGCTCGGCGCGCCCGAGCACCGCGAGGTCGCGCGTCGCGCCGTGCGCGAGTCGCTGGTGCTGCTCAAGAACCAGGGCCGCGTGCTGCCGCTCTCGCCCAAGCAGCACGTGTTGGTGGCCGGCGACGGCGCCGACGATCTGGGCAAGCAGTCCGGCGGCTGGACGCTCAACTGGCAGGGCACCGGCACCAAGCGCGCCGACTATCCGAACGCCGACAGCATCTGGGACGGCATCCGCACCCAGGTCGAGGCCGCAGGCGGCAGCGCGCAGCTGGCGGTCGACGGCAAGTACCGGCAGAAGCCGGACGTGGCGATCGTGGTGTTCGGCGAGGATCCCTACGCCGAGTTCCTCGGCGACCTGCCGAACCTGCTCTACAAGCCCGGCAACGATGCAGACCTCGAGCTGATCAAGCGCCTGCGCGCCGAGGGCATCCCGGTCGTCTCGGTGTTCCTGAGCGGCCGTCCGCTGTGGGTGAACCGCGAACTCAATGCCTCCGATGCATTCGTCGCCGCGTGGCTGCCGGGCTCGGAGGGCGCGGGCATCGCCGACGTGCTGCTGCGCGGCGCCGACGGCCAGCCGCAGCACGACTTCAAGGGCAAGCTCGGCTTCTCCTGGCCGCGCCGCGCCGACCAGTACGTCAACAACGTCGGCATAGACGGCTACGACCCGCTGTTCGCATTCGGCTTCGGCCTGACCTACGCCGATGCCGGCGATCTTGCGCCGCTGCCCGAGGATGCCGGCGTCAGCGCCGACGACGGCAAGAATGCGCCGTTCTTCGCGCGCGGCGTGCCCGGCCCGGGCATCCGCCTGGTCGTCACCGGTGCCGACGGCCGCGGCGCCGACGTGCTGCATCCGCGCGTGGCAACCCCGGACGGCACGCTGACACTGGCCGCGGTCGACTACCAGACCCAGGAAGGCGCGCGCCTGCTCACCTGGACCGGCGAGGCGACCGCCGAACTGCTGTCGCATTCGCCGACCGACCTCGGCGCCGAAGGCGAGGCCGTGCTGACCGCGACGATCCGCGTCGACGCGCTGCCCGCACAGGGCGGCGTGAAGCTCGCCGTCGGCTGCGGCAAGGACTGCACCGCCGAGCTGCCGGTCGGCGACGCGCTGGCCGCGCTGCCGCGCGGCGAATGGGTGCGGATCGGCGTGCCGCTGGACTGCCTGCGCGCACGCGGCGCCGACACCACCCGCATCGACCGCCCGCTGGTTGTCCGCGCCGGCGCCGGCCTGACGCTCGGCCTGGCCGAGGTCGGCAAGGGCGCGCAGGCCGAACACATGATCGCCTGCCCGGCGCAGTAGGCCGCGCGCGTCCACACCCGCGCCCGGATCCGGGCGCGGCACGGAACCGGCCTGCGCGACGCCCTCCGGGATCACCTCCCCCGCCCGCGGGGGAGGTCGGACGTGGTCATCGTCCGTGGGCGCCGCGCTTTCTTACCTCCCCCGCCCGCGGGGGAGGTCGGCGCGCCCGCGCGCCGGGTGGGGGCACGGGCCCTCCAAGCAGCCCTGAGGACACCCACGCAACGCAGCGGTCCACCGGGCGTCCACGCCGCACCCGCGCAGGGCGCCTAGACTCGACGCACCCTGTCAGCGGAGCGTCCCGCCCATGATCGACCTGCATTACTGGCCCACCCCGAACGGCCACAAGGTCACTTTGTTCCTCGAGGAAGCCGGCCTCGACTACCGCGTCCAGCCCGTCGACATCGGCAAGGGCGACCAGTTCAAGCCCGAGTTCCTGGCGTTCTCGCCGAACAACAAGATGCCGGCGATCGTCGACCACGCCCCGGCCGACGGCGGCGCACCGCAGACGGTGTTCGAATCCGGCGCGATCCTGCTGTACCTGGCCGAGAAGACCGGCCGCTTCCTGCCGGCCGACCCACGCAAGCGCATCGAGGCGCTGGAGTGGCTGTTCTGGCAGATGGCGGGCCTGGGGCCGATGACCGGCCAGTACGGCCACTTCAACGTCTATGCGCCCGAGAAGATCCCCTACGCGATCGAGCGCTACACCAACGAGGCCAACCGGCTGCTGCAGGTACTCGATACGCGCCTGGCAGGCCGCGACTTCATCGTCGGTGATGCGTACTCGATCGCCGATATGGCCGCCTACCCATGGATCGGCGTCTACGACAAGGCCCCGATCGATATGACGCCCTATCCCGAGGTCCGCCGCTGGCAGGCCGCGATCGCCGCGCGTCCGGCCACGCAGCGCGCATATGCGAAGGCGAAGGAAGTCAATCCGAATGCCGGCAAGCCGATGAGCGAGGACGAGAAGAAGCTGCTGTTCGGGCAGGGGCGCCGCTGACTGCGCCGCAGGTGGCCCCGGCTCGGCGCGCGGTCGGACGGTGCAGTGTGTGGCAGGCGGAGGCGCAGCGACCCGATACACTCCCATCCCCCGCTCCACTGGACCCGCCATGCGCTCCGTCCTTGCCGCTGCCGCCCTGATGCTCGCCACGACCGTGTCCGCCCAGCCCGCCACATCCCCCGCCGACGGGCGACTCACGCTCGAGGCGATCACCGGTGACGCGCCGTTGTCCGGGCCGACGTTGCTCAAGCCGCAGGTCGCGCCGGACGGCTCGCGGGTGACGTTTCTGCGCGGCAAGGACGAGAACCGCAACCAGCTCGATCTGTGGGAATACGACATCGCCAGCGGGCAGACCCGGATGCTGGTCGATTCGAAGGTCGTGCTGCCGGGCGAGGAGACGCTCAGCGACGAGGAGAAGGCCCGACGCGAGCGCCAGCGCATCGCGGGGCAGTCGGGCATCGTCGACTACCAGTGGGCGCCGGATGCGCGCACGCTGCTGTTCCCGCTCGGCGGCGAACTGTATCTCTACGACCTAGCGAAATCCGGCCGCGACGCGGTGCGCAAGCTCACCGACGGCGGCGGGTTCGCCACCGACCCGAAGGTCTCGCCGCGCGGAGGCTTCGTCAGCTTCATCCGTGCGCGCGACCTGTGGGTCGTGGACCTGGCGAGCGGCACCGAGCGCCGGCTCACGCACGACGGCAGCGAGGTGATCGGCAACGGCATCGCCGAGTTCGTCGCCGACGAGGAGATGGGCCGCCACACCGGCTACTGGTGGGCGCCCGACGACAGCGCGATCGCGTACGCGCGCATCGACGAATCGCCGGTGCCGGTGCAGAAGCGCTACGAGGTCTATCCCGACCGCACCGAGGTCGTCGAGCAGCGCTATCCGGCCGCCGGCGACGACAACGTGCGCATCTCGCTGCACGTGGTCGCGCCCCAGGGCGGCGCGGCGTCCGGCATCGACCTCGGCCCCGATCCCGACATCTATCTCGCGCGCGTGCAGTGGCGCGACGCCGGACGGCTGACGTTCCAGCGCCAGTCGCGCGACCAGCAGACGCTGGAGCTCATCGAGGCCACGCTCGCCACCGGCCGCCAGCGCACGCTGCTCGTCGAGCGCAGCCGCACCTGGGTGCCGCTGCACGACGACCTGCGGTTCCTGCCGGATGGCCGCTTCGTGTGGTCGTCCGAACGCGACGGTTTCCAGCACCTGTACGTGATGAGTGAGGACGGACGCCGAGCGACGCAGCTCACGCGCGGCGACTGGCCGGTCGACGCGCTGCTGGCCGTCGACGAGGCGGCCGGGCGCGTGTACTTCCGCGCGGGCATGGCACTCGAGGACGGCAAGGCCGTCGCCCGCCCGCTCGAATCGCGGCTCTTCAGTGTCGGCCTCGATGGCCGGCAGGCCTACACCGCGCTGTCGGCGGCGCCCGGCATGCACACCGCCAGTTTCGCGCGCAACGCATCGGTCTACGTCGACAGCTGGTCGAACACCACCACCCCGCCGCAGATCGCCCTGCACCGCGCCGACGGCACGCAGGTCGCCACGCTAGTCGACAACGACCTCGCCGCGGCCGACCACCCCTACGCGCCCTATCGGGCCGCGCACTTGCCCACCGAGTTCGGCACGCTGACCGCAGCCGACGGGCACACGCCGTTGCATTACTCGCTGATCCGGCCGGCGGACTTCGATGCGTCCAAGCGCTATCCGGTCGTGGTGTACGTCTACGGCGGGCCGGCCTCGCAGACCGTGCTCGACACCTGGCCCGGGCGCGCGGATGCGAGCTTCCACCAGTACCTGGCGCAGCGCGGCTACGTGGTGTTCTCGCTCGACAACCGCGGCACGCCGCGCCGCGGACGCGACTTCGTCGGCGCCCTGTATCGGCGCCAGGGCACGGTCGAGGTCGAGGACCAGGTCCGCGGCGTGGACTGGTTGAAGGCGCAGCCGTGGGTCGACGCCGACCGCATCGCAGTGAACGGTTGGTCGAACGGCGGCTACATGACGCTGATGCTGCTGGGCAAGGCGCCGGAGGCCTACGCCTGCGGCGTCGCCGGCGCACCGGTCGCCGACTGGGCGCTCTACGACACGCACTACACCGAGCGCTACATGGGCCTGCCCAAGACCAACGTCGGCGGCTATCGCGAGGCCAGCGTGTTCACCCATGCCGACAGGATCCGCCCCAATGCCCTGCTGCTGATCCACGGCATGGCCGACGACAACGTGCTGTTCACCAACGCGACCCAACTGATGAGCCAGCTGCAGGCGGCCGGTACGCCGTTCGAGCTGATGACCTACCCCGGCGCCAAGCACGGCCTGCGCGGCCGCGACGCCCTGCACCGCTACCGCACCACCGAGGCCTTCCTCCAGCGCTGCCTCGCGCCCTGACGCACCCGGAGCGTCCCGCATGTCCGCCACGCCCCCGCCTCTGCCCGCCGGCCCCACCGTTCCACACGCCGCACCGCCGCCGCGCGGCTGGTGGCAGCGGAACTGGAAGTGGGCGCTGCCGGTGGCGATCGTCTCGGCGCTCGCGCTGGCCGCCGCCGCGTTCGCCGCGCTGCTGTTCGGGATCCGCGGCAGCCTGATCGGCTCGGACGTCTACCAGGATGCGGTCGCACGGGCCCGGGCGCACCCGGAAATGGTCGCGCTGATCGGCGAGCCGATGACCGAGGGCTTCATGCCGATGGGCAGCGTCAGCAGTTCGACCACCGGCGGCGGCTCGGGCGAAGCGGACCTCATGGTCACACTGACCGGGCCCGACGGCAGCGGCACGCTGTTCGTCGAAGCCGGGCGCGCACGCGGCCAGTGGCGCTACGCCTCGCTGTTCTTCGTCGAGGAGTCAGGCGCCGGCATGGTGACGCTGGTCGACGACGACACCGGGATCGGCGCACCCGCGATCGGGCAGTGACCTCCGGGCCATTGCCGGCCCGCGGCGCGGGGTCTACGGTGGGCCGGTCGCCGCCGCCGGATCACGCCATGAAGCCGCTCGTCCTCGCCATCGCCCTGACGCTCGCCGCGCCGTTCGCGGCCGGCGCCCACCCGCGCGATGCGGCCACCGTGAACGCGCCGCAGGCGGCGTCGCCCGCGTGGGTCGAACGCAGCAACACGCTCGCGCAGATCCTGATCGACGCGCAGGCGCCGTTCCAGCCCGAGTCGGCCGGCTTCTTCGGCGTCCCGGGCTACGACGACCGCGTCGCCGACCTCGGGCCCGACCACCCGCGGCGCTATCGCGAGGCGATGGCGGGCGCACGCGCGAAGCTGCAGACCCAGCTCGAGCTCGAGCGCGACGCCAACGTGCGCCAGGACCTGCAGATCCTGTTGACCAGCATCGACGAGAGCGTCGAGGGCAGCACGCTCAACGAACGGTACCTGCTGCCGTGGACCGACGCGCCGCAGCTGATCTTCGGCGGCATCAACGGCCTGCTGTCGGCGCAGACGCCGCCCGAGCGGCGCGCGCACGCCCTCGCCCGCCTGCAGCGCTACGCAGGACTCGCCGAGGGCAGCACGCCGATCACCACGCTCGCGCGCCAGCGCTACGAGGAGCGGCTGGCGAATCCCGAGCTGCTGCAGCCGACGAAGCTCGAGGTGCAGCGCGCGCTCGACAGCGCCGACACCTACATCGCCGGCATCCGCAAGCTGTTCGAGGAATACCGGGTCGAAGGTGCCGAACCGGCGCTCGACGCGATCGCCAAGGAAATCACCGCCTACGCCGACTGGACCCGCGCGACCGTGCTGCCGAAGGCGCGCGAGGACACCCGGCTGCCGCCCGAGCTCTACGCGTTCGGCCTCAAGCAGTACGGCACCGACATCGATCCGCAGTTGCTGATGCAGCGCGCGCAGCTGGCCTTCATGGAAATCCGCGCGCAGATGCAGCAGCTCGCGCCGCTGGTTGCGAAGGACAAAGGCATCGATGCGACCGATTACCGAGGCGTGATCGCCGCGCTCAAGCGCGACGCGATTCCCGACGACAAGTTGGAAGCCAGCTACCGCGACGTCATCGATGCGATCGACCCGATCATCGAGCGCGAAAACATCGTCGACGTGCCGCAGCGGCAGATGCAGATGCGACTGGGTTCGGCCGCCGAATCGGCCGCGTCGCCGGCGCCACACTTCCGCCCGGCGCCGCTGGTCGGCAACACCGGCCAGCAGGGCACGTTCGTGCTGCCGCTGGGCAATCCCGGCGGCGACGGTGAAGGCGATGCCTACGACGACTTCAACTTCGACGCGGTGCGCTGGACGCTGTCCGCGCACGAGGGCCGGCCGGGCCACGAGCTGCAGTTCACCGCGATGGTCGAGCGCGGCGTGTCGCTGGCGCGCTCGATGTTCGCGTTCAACTCGGTCAACGTCGAGGGCTGGGCGCTGTACGCCGAGGCCGAACTGGTGCCCTACGAGCCGCTCGACGGCCAGCTGATCGCGCTGCAGTTCCGGCTGCTGCGCGCCGCGCGCGCGATGCTCGATCCGATGCTCAACCTCGGCCTGATCGACCGCGAGCGCGCCGGCCGCGTGCTGACCGAGGAAGTGATGCTGTCGCCGGCGATGGCGCGCCAGGAACTCGACCGCTACACCGTCAACGCACCCGGCCAGGCGACGAGCTACTTCTACGGCTACACGCGCATCCTCGAACTGCGCATGCGCACCGAGCTCGCGCTGGGCGAGACGTTCGACCGCCGCGCCTTCAACAACTTCCTGCTCGACCAGGGCCTGCTGCCGCCCGACCAGCTCGCCGAGGCGGTGGAGACGCAGTTCGTGCCCGCGCAGCAGCGCCGCTGACCGCGCGCCCTTTGTAGGAGCGCGCTCGCGCGCGAATGACGCTGCACCAGGAAGGCCTCATCGCGCGCGAGCGCGCTCCTACGGCGCCTACGGCCCGGACGGCGCGACGACGATCCGTTGCGCCTCGGTCCGCGCGTGGCTGGCGCCGCCGTACATCAGTTCGGCGGTCGCAGGCGCAGCGAGGTAGTCGCCGCCGTTGCCCGCGCGCGCGAAGTAGTGCAGGGCGTGCGTCCCCGCCGGTAGATGCTCGGCGTAGAAGCGCGGCGCACGCGGATCGAGGCGACGCGTCGCGAACCAGGCGCTGCCCGTGTCCGACACCTGCTGCAGGTCGAGCCCTGCGATCGCGCCCAGCGCCAGGTCGGTCGGCCGCAGGCCGCCCGGCACCGCATCGGTGACCGCGACGAAGTAGCGCGGCGCCGTGGTGCGCATCGTCAGCGTGACGCGCAGCCAGTCGCCTTCGCGCACGTCCGCATCGGCGATCGGCGCCCACCCGCCGTCGCGCAGCACGGCATACTGGCGCTCGATCGAAAAACCAAGCGCCGAGGCGCGCGCCTGGCGCGCATCCTCGTCGAAGACCACCTCCGCGATGTACCCCGCCGGCGCGTCGCCCGACGAGCGGTTGCGGATCGCCGCGAGCCGGCCGTCCGCGGGCAGCGCACCCTGCCATCCGGCCTGCACCTCGCCGGGCGGGACGGTCAGCGTGCGCTCGGCCGGGGTGCCGGGCTGCAGCGTCGCCGAGATCGTGCCTGTCTCCGGGCGCGCGACATCGCGCAACGCCAGCAGGCACATCGCCCCGCTCTGCGTGTCGACGGCGGGCGCGCCGCCTGCGTACAGATCGCCCAGCCCGGCGATCAACGCGCGGCGCGCGGCCGCATGGGCGGCATCGCCGCGCAGCAGGTCGACCAGCGCGCACTGCTCGCGCAGCGGCGAGCCCATCCAGCGCGTGGCATCGCCGTCGCCCCGCAGCGTGCGCACGGGGCCCTGCGCCGGTGCCGCCTGCAACAGGCGGGCGAGCGCAATGTCGGCCGACGGATGCTGCGCATGACGCAGGCCCACCGTCAGCGCGATGCGGGCGGGCATCGCGAGCAGGTCCCAGCGCGCGAACGCGTCGTCGAGCAGCGGGGCCGGCGCATTGCCGAACGCGCCGAGCGCAAACGCGCGCTCGTTGGCCGCGACGACATCGGGCGCGGCCGGCAGCGGCGCGCGTGCACGGCCGGCGAGGAAGTCGCGGGCGCGCCGGTCGATCTCGGCGTCGACCGGATATCCCAGGCCGCGCAGCGTGTCGAATGCCCGGACCGACCACGCGGTCAGCGCGAGCTGCGCGCGTGCGCCACTGTACGTCGCTTCCTCGCTGTCGGCGAAGAAGCGGAAATCACCGCCACGGTTCTGGAACACCGCGGCGTTGTCGAGCGCTTCGCGCACCACGGCCTCGGCGTCGGGCCACGCCGCACCGTCGCCGCGTTCGAGCGCCAGCGCGGCCGCGACCGCGCGGCTGAGGATCTGCTCCCAGCAGCGGTGGCGATAGTCGCGCATGTCGCCGGTCCATCGCGCGACCAGGCCGGCGATCCCGTGCTGCAGCGTGACGTGCAACTGCGCATCGGTCGCGTTGTCCGGCAGCGTCGGCAGCGCCAGGTCCAGCGGCGCCTCGTCCAGCCAGCCGGCCTGCAGGCGACGGCCGCGGATCGTCGGCGGCGCGACCTCGACCGTCGCGGCGACGGCGTCGCGTCCCGCCGCGGCGTCCGCCATCGCGACCACCTGCAACGGGCCCGGCGCATCGGGCTCGATGGTCGTCGCGATGCTGGCCTGGCCACGCGGCGCGAGCGTCACCGCCTGCGCGTCGCGCACCGGCAGCGTGAGACCGTCGACCTGCAGCACGCCCTGGACCTGCGCAGTCGCATCGCCGGACTGGCGCAGGGTCGCCGCCAGCCGCGCGCGGTCGCCGGGATACAGGCGTACCGGCGTCTGCAGGCGAACCTCCAGCGGCAACCCCGTGTCCAGCGTCGCGTCCGCGACCTGGAAGTCGTCGTCGGCATCGTTGCTCCACGCGATCGCCCGCCAGCGGGTCAGGTTGTCGGGCAGCGTCAGCGGCACCTCGCGCGTCTCACCCGGCATCAGCCGGATGCGCGGCAGCCACAGCGCCGCGTCGGCGAAGTGCGTGCGCAGGCGCGCATGGGCCTGCAGGGCACGATCCGTCCCGCTGCTGCGCGCGACGTCGACGGGATCGCGACGGCCGCTGCCGGCGTCGGCGGCGGCCTCGGCGAGCCGGCTGCCCGTGACCTCGACCCGATCGAGCGCCGAGGGCGAAGGATCGACGCTGGCACCGATGTCGGCGGCAGGCGCCGGCGCGGGCGGCGCAGGCGGCGCGGGCGCATCCATCGGCCTGGGGTCGTCGAACATGACCGGGGGCGCCTCGGGTCCAGCCGGCATCCTGGCGCTGTCCTCGGCCAGGCCCCACGGCAGGCGGACCTCCCAGGGTCCGGGGTTTCGCCATTGCGAGAATCCCACCGTGGCCGGCGCGCCGTAGGACGACTGCGCACCGAGCCAGGCGGGGCCCGCAGGATCGGCGAATGCGAGGAACGGCGCCGCCAGTGCGCGCAGCGCATCGTCGACGACGGCCAGCACGATCTCGCGCGGGCGATCGCCGGCGTTGTGCAGCCGCACGCGAGGGTGGTCGCCGGGCGCCGCCTGGCCGACGTCGAAGGCGACGGTGACCGGCGCCTCCGGCCCGGATCGGGCCGGCATCGGCACCTCGACCCGCAAGGCGGTCACGGCGGGCGCCCTGCGGATGCCGCCGGTCACCGACGAGGGCGCGGCATTGCGGACGAACGCATGCAGCACCGGCGTGCCGCGCCAGTCGCGTCCGGTGGGCAAGGCGAACTGCGCGCCGCCGCCGTCGACCGTCTCGACCCGATGCGCGAGCAGCGTGTCGTCGCCGGCGACGAAGACCAGCAGCACGCGCACCCGTGCGTGCGGCTGCCCCAGCGCGAACCGGGCCGCATCGCCTGCGGCCTCCACCGGTCCCAGCAGTTCGAGCGTCGCGCCGCGTCGCGCCTCGCCTGGCGTCCAGCCGTCCCAGACGTGGCGCACCAGCGTGGCCGGCGCGGCATCGCCGCTGCGCGCGGTGAACCGGTACCGGCCCGGCGCCTGGCGCGGCACGTCGCAGGTCACCGCATCGCGACCCGGCACGCGGCAGCGCGCGACCACCCCAGACGCCGCGTCGGCGGCGGCATCGTGCGGCTGGTACTCGACCACGACCTCCACCGGCGCCTCGACCAGCGCGCCGTCGGCATCGATGACTCGCCCGTGCAGCATCACCGGGGTGTCGGCGTCGAGCGCGCGCGGCTCGACCTGCAGGCCCACGAAGCGCGCGTAGCGGCTGTAGCGCGCGGTGGCCGCGTTGCTCGCGGTGGCTTCGCGGTCGCCGGGGCGAAGCTCGGCGACGAGGCGCAAGTCGCCGAACGGCACCGGCGTGGCGTCGGGCGTGCGCATCGCGACCGGCTGGACGATGCGGGCGCGCCCGTCGGCGCCGGTCACCGGTGCCGGGTCGACCGCGTCGACCAGCCGGACCGGGCCGTGGCCTGCGAAGGCCTCGATGAAGGTGTAGGCGGCGTGCTCGGGATACGCGTCGGCGAGGCGCCGCGGGGTCACCGTCGCGGTGATCCGCGACAGCGCGATGCCCGCGGCCGGCCCGCCGGAGTAGTAGCCGGCCGACAGGTCCACCTCGAAGCGCTCGCCGTCGCGCAGCACCCGGGGCGCCTCGCCGCTGGCCTCGACCCACAGGTCCTGCGCCCGGTAGGTGCCGACGAAGAAGCACGCGCCCCGCAGGGCGTGGACCTCGCCTGCGCCGATGCAGTAGGTGCCGTCGGTCAGGTGCACCGGCAGCGCCAGTTCGCCATCGATGCCGCCATCGGCGCCGGGGACGGCGTCCCAGCGCAGGATCGTCCGGTGCCGGTCGAGATCGAACAGTTGCAGCGCATGCACGGGCGACGTCCCGATGCGCAGCAGCCGGCCGCCGCTGCGCTGGCGCTGCCACAGCCGGTAGCGCACGGTGTCGCCGCTGCGGTACATCGGCCGGTCGGACACGCCCCAGACCTGCAAAGGCGCAACCCGGCCCAGCGTCGCGCCGTCGTCGGCGGACTGCCAGGCCGGCAGCACCGCGCGCCGTGCGCGTTCGCCACGCCCCTGGCTCGCGCGCAGCAGCCACTTTGGAAAGCCGTCGGCCCCGAGCGCATCGCCGGCGACGGCATCGGGCACGCGCAACCGCGCCACGCCGTCGCGATCGGTCCTCGCGGTCGCGACCACGCGGGGCGCCGTATCGGCACGGTCCATCCACAGCAACTCGACGTCGGCGCCGGATACCGGCGCATCGACGTCCCAGGCGTTCGCCCATGCGAGCACCTCGTGGCGCCCGGCGACCGCGAACAGGTCGAAGGCGGGCGCGGCGAACTCCAGCATCGACGGACGCGCGCCGGCATCCGGGCGCCAGCGGACCCAGCCGCCCTCGCCCAGCACGCGCGTCGTGACCTCGGAGGCGATCGGCTGCGCCGTTGCGTCCGCGGGCGCCTCGGCCAGCGCATGGCCGATGTGGTGCGTACGGCCGACGCCGGTCACGTCGATGTCGACGCGCGCGGTGTTGACCGCTTCGGCCAGCACTGGCGGGATCCGATCGGCGCCTGCGACCAGGCGGCGCTGTTCGGGCGCGCGCAGCGCCGGTCGCGACGGCCCGATCCGCAGCTCGATCCGCGCCGGCTCGATCGGCGTCGAGGTGCCCGCCGCATGCAGTTCGCCACGCACGTCGATGGTGGCGTCGACGCCGGGCGTATCGAACACGACGCGCGCCGACCGGCCCGGTGCGCCCGCGATCGGGCGGTCGTCGTCGGCATGGACGCCGGACTGGGCAGACCAGCCGAGGAAGACGGCGCCCGCCGGCAGCGACGCGACCCAGCGCGCCTCGTCGGCCGGGTCGAGCGGATGCGAGAACCACAGTTCGACCGGTTCGCCGGCGAGGCATGCCAGCGCGACCGTCCCTGTGCGATTGCGCGCGTACGCGGTGCGTTGCGGCGCGGCGCAGCGCCCGCCGCGGATGCGGAAGGACTCGCGCGCCAGCGCCCGCACCAGCGACGTGTCCTGCGTGCCGGGCAACGGTCCGGCGGTGCTGCGCAGGCCGGGCCGGATCGAGAGCTCGACGATCTGGTCGTGCCCGTCGGGCATGCCGACCGTGTCCAGCGCGAGGTCGAAGCGCGCCGCACCGTTCCAGGTCGAACCGGAGACCGGCGTCAGCGACGATACCGGCACGGCCACCGTCCGGCCGTCGACGTCCAGGCGCAGCGCGGCGGCCACGGCCTCGCGCGTGCCCGGCAGCGCGGACTCGATGCGCAGCGTCGGCAGTCCGTCGCGCCACCGGAGGGCGGATGCCGACAGCGTCGGCCGTTGCGTCTCCGCCTCCAGCACCTGTGGCGCGACGGCGGCGCCGCGTTGCGTCGTCAGGCCGGCGGCGACATGGATGCGGTAGCGGGTCGCCGCGGCCGGCTCGGCATCGCCGAAATCGCAATCCAGCGACAGCTCGCTGCTCCAGCTGCAGGTCGCGGGCAGCGCCGGCTCCAGCCGGACGAGGTCGCCGCCGCGCGGGTTGTCCCACACCTGCATCGGTTCGGAGAAGCGCAGCTGCAGCGCGCCGTACCGGAAACCGGCATCGATGCGCGTCGCGTTTGCGGCGTCGGCGGCCACGCCGCAGGCCAGTGCCACCGCCAATGCCACCCAACGGCGCCTCCACGCGCCTGCCTCCACCGCTGTCCGCATCGTCCTGCCGCTCCCTGCCGAAGACCCGGCCAGGATACGACGGCCCGCCGCCGCGCTACCCCAGCCGCGCGAGCATCCGGCGGTGGCCGATCAGCCGGGCCCAGCGCATGCCCACGTCGACCCAGCACACGTACGCGGCCTCGCCGGCGATCCGCCACCACGTCGCCGGGCGCCACGACAGCGCGGGCTCGGCGGCGCACAGTTCCCAGTCCAGGCCGAGGTGGCCGGCGAACAGCGCGCAGCGGGCAAGGTGGTAGCGGCTGCTGAGCAGGGTGACCTGGCCCACCGGCGCCGGTGCGGCCTGCGCCAGCATCGCGCGGGCGTTGCGCAGGTTCTGCAGGGTGTCGCGCGAGCGGTCTTCGAGCAGCAGCGGGGCGTCGGCGGCGACGCCGCGCGCCAGCAGCGCCTCGCGCGCGAGCGCAGCCTCGGTCGGGCCGCCATGCGGGCCGCCGCCGAGCAGCAGCACGCTGCGCGGCGCATGCGAGGTCCACAGGGTCGCGGCCCGTGCCAGGCGGGCCTGGAAGTCGGCATCCAGCCGGCCGCCGGGCGCATGCTTGCCGAACAGCAGCACGCAGTCTCCGCGCGCCGGCGCGCAGGGCGCGTTGCGCGCCACCCGCCAGACGTGCACGACGTAGCCCACGTAGACCAGGCCGAGGCTCAGCATGCAGGCGCTGCCGGCCACCACGAGCGCGTGCAGCGCGTCGCGGTCGACGAGCAGGCCAAGCCGGCGCAGCAGGCGGGGACGGGCCATCGGACGTGACTTCGCGTGGGGAACGGCACTGGGGTCGGCCCTGAATTCTAGCCTCACATGCGATGGCTATACTCGGCCGCTTCCCGAGACGGACCCCACGCGTGCCCCCACCGCAGTCGTTGCCGCCGATGCCGGCGATCGCCATCCGCGCCTACACCGCGACCACCGCACTGGGGCGCGGCGCGGAGGCGCAGCGCGAGGCCCTGCGCGCGCGCCGGGGCGGCCTGCGCCGCAACGACTTCGGCCCGGCCCCGTTGCCGACCTGGATCGGTCGCGTCGACGGGCTGGAGGCGGCCGCGCTGCCGGCCGCGCTGGCGCGCTGGGAGTGCCGCAACAACCGGCTGGCATGGCTGGCGCTGCAGCAGGACGGCCTGCCCGCCGCGCTCGAGGCCCTGGTCGCCCGCCACGGCGCCGACCGCGTTGCGGTGCTGGTCGGCACCTCCACCTCCAGCATCGGCGCCAGCGAGGAAGGCTACGTGCGGGCCACGACCGGCGACGACGGCACGCGCCGCTTCCCCGACGACCTGGCCCGCCCGATCGTGCACACCCCGCATTCGCTGGGCGACTTCCTGCAGCATGCGACCGGCCTGCGCGGGCCCTGCATCACCGTCGCGACCGCCTGCTCGTCGAGCGCGAAGGTCTTCGCGCAGGCGGCGCGGATGATCGATGCCGGGCTGGTCGACGCGGCGCTGGTCGGCGGCGTCGACACGCTGTGCGGCAGCGTGCTGTTCGGCTTCAACGCGCTCGGGCTGGTGTCGAGCGAGCGCTGCCGGCCGTTCGACGCCGCGCGCGACGGACTCTCGCTCGGCGAGGCCGGCGGTTTCGCGCTGCTCGAACGCGCCGCACCCGGCGAGGCCGGCCTGCAGTTGCGCGGCTACGGCGAATCGAGCGATGCGCACCACATGTCCGCGCCGCATCCCGAGGGCCTGGGCGCGACGCTGGCGATGCAGGGCGCGCTCGCGCGCGGCGGCGTCGACGCGGCGCAGGTCGGCTATCTCAACCTGCACGGCACCTCGACGCCGGCCAACGACGCGGTCGAGGCGCGCGCGGTCGACGCGCTGTTCCCGGGCACGCTGCACGCCAGTTCCACCAAGGGCTGGACCGGGCACACGCTCGGCGCGGCCGGCATCGTCGAATCGGTGTTCGCGCTGATCGCGCTCGAGCACGGGATCCTGCCGGGCATCCTCGACAGCCAGGTGCGCGACCCGGCCTGCGGCCCGCAGATCCGCTTCGACAACGCCGAGCGCGGGATCGACTATGCGATGAACAACTCGTTCGGCTTCGGCGGCAACAATTGCGCGCTGCTGTTCGGCAGGGCCGCGGCATGAGCGCACTGACCGCAACCGTCGCCGGTGTCGGCTTCTGGAGCCAGGGCCTGCCCGACTGGGCGGCCGCGCAGGCATTCGCCGCGACCGGCATGCTGCCCGACGGCGCGCCCGCGCGCCCGTCGCCGCAGTTGCTGGCGCCCAACGAGCGCCGCCGCGCGCCCGCCTCGGTGGCGGTGGCGCTGGAGGTCGCGCTTGCGGCCTGCCAGGCCGCCGGGCGCGATCCGGCGACGTTGCCGTCGGTGTTCGCATCCACCCACGGCGAGCTGGCGATCACCGACTACATGTGCGAGACCCTCGCGCAGGACCCGAGCGCGATCTCGCCGACGAAATTCCACAATTCGGTGCACAACGCCGCCGCCGGCTACTGGACGATCGGCGCCGGCTGCACCGCGGCGACGACCGCGATCAGCGCGTTCGACGCGACGTTCGCGCAGGGCCTGCTCGAGGCCCTGCTGCAGCCCGCCGCCGGCGCCGAGGCGGTGCTGCTGGTGGCCTACGACGCCGCCTCGGTCGGCCTGCTGGCGACGATGTCGCCGAGCGAGGGCCTGCTCGGCGGCGCGCTGGTGCTGACGCGCGACGGCGAAGGCCCGCGGCTGGCGGCGACGCTGCGCGACGGCGAGGCCGCCGGCGGGACCGGTCCGCTGGCAGCCCACGTGCCGGGCAATGCGATGGCGCAGATGCTGCCCCTGTTCGATGCGCTGGCGACCGGATGCACCGGCGCCGTGCTGCGCGCCGGCCCGCACCGTGCGCTGGCGCTGGAGATCCTGCGATGACCGTACCCCCCCTGCACCGCGGCAACGTCGCGGTGGTCGTGCCCGCGCTCAACGAGGCGCTGCGCATCGCCGAGGTCGTCGGCGGCGCGCTCGAGCACTGCGACCATGTGATCGTCGTCGACGACGGCTCCGACGATGCGACCGCGGACATCGTCTCCGCGCTGCCGGTCACGCTGCTGCGCCATCCGCAGCGCCAGGGCAAGGGCGCGGCACTGCGCGCGGGCTTCGCCGAGGCGCGTCGTCGCGGGTTCGCGGCGGTGGTGACGATGGACGGCGACGGCCAGCACCGCGCCAGCGACATCCCGCGGCTGATCGAGGCGGCCAACCGGCACCCCAACTGCATCGTCAACGGCGCGCGCCTGAAGAAGCGCAGCACCCAGCCCTGGTACCGGCGCCTGGGCAACGACTTCGGCGACTGGGGCATCGCCTGGGGCTGCGGCTACCGGCTGGTCGACAGCCAGAGCGGGCAGCGGCTGTACCCGGCGGGCGTGCTGGCGCTGCAGGACGTGCCCGGCGAGGGCTTCGTGTTCGAGGCGCAGATCCTGATCTCGGCCGCACGCGAGCTGGGCTGCGGCGTGGTGTCGGTGCCGGTGGAGACCCGCTACCGCAGCGCCGATTCCGACGAGCAGTTCCGCAAGAGCCACTTCCGGCTGTTCCACGATCTCTACCAGATCACCTCCCACGTGGTCGGCCAGGTCCTGTCCCACGGCGATCTGGCCGACGTCTACCGGCGCAGGCGCCGGTGCCCGCCGGTGATCTTCGATCCCGGCATGCCCGACCCCGAGCCCGAGCGCGCGCCGTCCCCCGGCACGCCGCAGGCCGGCTGAGCCCTCGGGCGCCGCCTGCGATAGGCTGCCCCCAGCCCGGCTTTCGAGGCATCCCCCCGACGCACACAGGACGGTCCGCACGATGCCCACGCCTCCAGCTCCCGATGCCAGCGCCGCCGTCGACGTCCTCATCCTGGGCGGCGGGCTCGCCGGCCTGACCCTGGCGCTGCAGCTGCGCGACCGCGAGCCGACGCTGTCGGTGGCCGTGGTCGAGCGCAAGACGCACCCGGTGCGCGAGGCCGCGCACAAGGTCGGCGAGTCGACCGTCGAGATCGGCGCGCACTACTTCGCCGACGTGCTCGGCCTGCGCGAGCACCTGGAGACCGAGCAGATCCGCAAGTTCGGCTTCCGCTTCTTCTTCTCCGAGGGCGCCGAACACGTCGACCGCTGCACCGAGATGGGCGTGAGCCGGCTGATGCCCACGCCGTCGTGGCAGATCGACCGCGGCCGCTTCGAGAACCACCTGGGCGAGCGCGCCCGCGCGCGCGGGGTGCGCTTCGACGACGGCGCGGTCGTGCGCGGCATCGACCTGGCCGACGACGACGGCGACCACGTCGTGCGCATCGAACAGGACGGCGCGCCGCGCGAGGTGCGCTGCCGCTGGGTCGTCGACGCCAGCGGGCGCGCCGGCCTGCTCAAGCGCAAGCTCGGGCTCGCCCAGGCCAACGACCACGATGCCAACGCGGTGTGGTGGCGCGTGGACGGCATCGTCGATCCCAACACCTGGTCCCAGGACACCCGCTGGCTGCAGCGCTGCGATCCGCCGGACCGCTGGCGCTCGACCAATCACATGTGCGGGCCCGGCTACTGGTTCTGGCTGATCCCGCTGTCGTCCGGGGCGCATTCGCTGGGCATCGTCTGCGACGCGAAGATGCATCCGCTCGAGACGATGAACACACACGCCAAGGCGATGGACTGGCTGCGCACGCACCAGCCGCAGGTCGCCGCCAGCCTCGACCGTACCGAGCACACATTGCAGGACTTCCTGTTCCTGCGCCACTTCTCCTACGGCGCGAAGCAGGTGTTCTCCGGCCGGCGCTGGGCGCTGACCGGCGAGGCCGGCGTGTTCCTCGATCCGTTCTACTCGCCGGGCAGCGACTTCATCGCCATCAGCAACACCTACGTCTGCGACCTGATCGGCAAGTCGCATGCCGGCCTCGACGTCAGCCGCCACGCCGAGCTGTACCAGCAGCTGTACTTCTCGTTCTACGAGAACACGCTGACGCTCTACCAGGACCAGTACCCGCTGTTCGGCGACGCGCAGGTCATGCCGGTCAAGGTCATCTGGGACTACACCTACTACTGGGCGGTGCTCGCGCCGTTGTTCTACGCCGACCGGCTGACCGACCTGTCGACGCTGGGCCGGTTGCGTCCGGCATTCAACGAGGCCCGCACGCTGAACCTGGCGCTGCAACCGCTGCTGCGCGAGTGGGGCGAACGCAACGCCGGGCGCGCGCCGCCGGGCGCGCGGCTGCTCGACCAGTTCGGCATCGACTGGTTCCGCGAGATGAACCGGGCGCTGGGCGACACGCTCGACGCCGACGCGTTCGTCGCGCGCATCGGCGAGAACGTCGCGCGCATGCGCCACCTCGCCGGAGAAGTGCTGGCGCGCGCGCGTATGGAGCACCCGCAGATCGGCGACCACGGCCTGGATGCGTTGCTGGCCGACGCCGGCGACCGACCGGCCTCGCTCGACCCGGTCTGGTACGCCGACGCCGCCTGAGTCCGTTGCAGGGTCTCGACGGCGACGGTCATGACCTCGCCGCTGCTGTCGCGCCGCCGCGCGGCCGGCGACGAAGCCCTGGCGCGCACGCGCGCGCCCTGACCTCGCGGTCTGCGTCTCAGCGGACCGGCGGCACCTGGCCCGCCGGTGCGGCGGGCGGCGGATCGGCGACCCAGATCGCGATGCCGCTGGCGTACTTCTGCCGCGGGCTGATGTCCACGCCCACGCCGGCGGCCGAGAACGAGCGCCCGCCGCCGCGGCCCAGGCCGCCGCCGACACTGACGCCGCCGCTGCGCTCGCCGTCGGCGGTGCCCTGGAACAGCACGCCGTTGGCGCCGAGACTGGCGGCCTCGTTGCGGAGCTTCTGCAGCACCGAGTCGGTCTTGTTCTGCTCGCCGTAGGTCAGCGCGCCGCTGCTGGTGTTGAGGATCGCGATCTCCTCGTAGTGCCCCGGCGGCGGGCCGTGGTAGATGCGGACCTGGGCCGGGTCGATCGGCGCGCGCGGCGTGCCGGTCAGGACGTGGGAGCTGGCGCAGCCGGCGATCGCGGCCACGGCGAGCAGGAGCGACAGGGTGCGGACGACGCGCATGGCGGTTCCTCGACTCGTGGATGCCCGGATGGGCGCCGGCCGATCATCCACCGGCCGACCTGAAGCCGGCGTGGATGGTGCCGGCATCGCGCGGCGCCGCTAACCGCCCTGTCCGATCCGCGCGCCATCCACCGGATCGCGCAGCCAGCGCTTGATGTGCCAGGTCAGCGCCCGGAAACTCGCATTCATCTGGAAGCAGCCGCTGGTCATGCTGCCGCCCCGGCCCTGCATGACGCCGTTGAAGCCCGCCACGCGTACGCCGTCCTCGTACAGCGCCCCGCGCACGCGCAGCGTCTGGGTGTGTTCGATGAACCAGTTGCCGCTCCACAGCGCGTCGACGATCTCGACCCGCAGCACCTGTCCCCGCATGTCGGCCAGCGGTGCCTGCGCGGGCTCGGCGACCTTGCGCAGTTCGCGGACGAGGGCGCTGGTGAAGTTGCCGGCGATGTCGCAGCGTTCGAGGAGTTCGGCGTCGATGTCCGCGCCCGCGACGACCGGGACCGGCACCTGGAGCCGGAGCCGGTCGCGCGCCTGCGCCGGCAGCAGGACCGCGCCCAGCAGGGCGGCCAACAGCAGGACGTATCGCATGGGATCCTCCCAGGGCGCCGTGGCCGGCGCGCTCCCGTGTACGAACGGCCGGAGACCGCCATCGGGGTCGCGCGCCGCGACCGCGGTCAGCCCATCGCGCCGTTGACGCCGATCACCTGTCCGTTGACGTAGCCGGCCGCGTCCGAGCACAGGAAGCCGACCAGCGCGGCGACCTCGTCGGGCGTGCCGGCGCGCGCGGCGGGCACGATCTGCTTGATCATCTCGTCGGGAAACGCGTCCTGCGCCATGCTGCCGGCGATCACGCCGGGCGCGACGACGTTCACGGCGATGCCGCGGCTGGCCATCTCGCGGGCCAGCGACTTCGACGCACCGTGCAGCGCCGCCTTCGCCGCGGCGTAGTTGGTCTGGCCACGGTTGCCGAGCACGGCCGCGACCGACGACACGCTGACGATGCGCCCCCAGCGCTTGCGCGCCATCGGCAGCAGCAGCGGCTGGGTGACGTGGAAGAAACCGTGCAGCGAGACATCGATCACCCGCTTCCACTGCGCCTCGGACATGCCGGCCATCGGCGCGTCGTCGTGGATGCCGGCGTTGTTGACGACGATCTGGATCGGGCCGGCCTCGAGCAGCGCCTCGAGCGCGCGGCGCGTGGCCTCGCCGTCGACGACGTCGAAGACCGTGGCCTCGGCACTGCCGCCGGCCTCCACGATCCCGGCCACGACCGCCTGCGCCCGCGCGCGGTTGCCGTTGGCGTGCACGATCACGTGGTACCCGTCGGCCGCGAGGCGCCGGCAGATCGCACCGCCGATATCGCCGCTGCCGCCGGTGACGAGGGCGCGCCGCGCGGGCGGCCTGGATGCGGATTCGCTCATGCGGCGATTGTACCGGCCGCGCGGCGGTGTCTCCGTAGGCGCGCGCTCGCCCGCGATGGAGCGGTCCGGTGAAAGCCACATCGCGCGCCCCCGAAAGGGGATGCAGGCACGAGCGCGCGCCTACGGAGGGGAGCCGAGCATCACCGCCGCGCGGCCTTCGGCGAGCAGTCTGCCGTCGCTTTGGATGCGGAACGCGTACTGCTGGCTGTCGTCGGACTCGACGAGGACCTCGGCGACGCAGGTCAGGTCGCCGGCGAGGTCGTCGATGCGGGCGACGTGCAGTTGCACGCCGCGCAGCGCGACCAGCATGCCCGGCCGGACCGGGCCGCCGCTGGCGCGCGCGCAGGCCGCCGTGCACCGCCATCGCCTGTGCGCCGTACTCGCACAGGTGCAGCGCGCGCAGCCGGCCGTCGCTGCGCAGGGGGTGGTCCGGGTCGCGGTGGCTGGCGCTGCGCAACGTCACGGTGGCCGCGTCCCAGGCCACGACCGCGTCCCACAGGCACATCGCGCCCTGGTGCGGAATCATCGAGAGGATCGTGTCGCGATCGATCATGGTCATGTGGCCGGCTCCGGTTCGGCGCGTGCGGCCGCGATCGTCGCGCGATGGCGCGCGACCAGCAGCGACAGCACGAAGTTGCACACCACGCCCAGCGCGACGGTGCTGCCGATCGCGCGCAGCACCGGGATCGACGACAGCGCCAGCAGGCTGAAGACCAGCAGCGTCATCAGGCTGCAGACCACGATCGCGTGCAGCGTGCGGATCTGGTCGTCGCGGTCCTGCCCGGCGTGCTCGAAGAACAGCGCGTAGTCGAGCCCGAGCCCCGCGGCCAGGATCAGCGCGACCAGGTGGAACAGCGTTAATTCCACGCCGGCCAGCCGCAGCACCGCGACCACGACCAGCAGCGTGAGCAGCGTCGGCAGCAGCACCCGCCAGACGCGGCGCGGGCTGCGCAGCGCGATCCACACCGTGCCCACCAGCAGCACCAGCGCGACCGCCATCGCGGCGAGCACGCGGCCGCGGTACTCGACGACCAGCGATTCGGACGCGGCCTTCATGTCGAGCAGGCGCACGTCGACCCCGGGCGCGCGCGCCTGCGCGGCGAGCGCGTCGAGGTCGGACGGCGCGTCGAGGCCGCTGAGCGAGACCAGCGCGGTCGTGCGGCCGTCGCGCTCGAGCAGCAGGCCCGAGACCGCGGTCGCCAGCGGCGAGCCCGCGAGGTCCTCGCGGGTCAGCGGCGGCGCCGCCTTCGCGCGTGCGACGTCCTCGACGAACGGCTCGAACGCGTCGTCGTTGAATGCCGAACCGGCGAGCGCGTCGGCGAGCATCGCGCGCAGCGCCGCGGTGTCGGGCAGCGCGGCCTGGCGGGCGCGCTGCACGTCGGCACCCGGCAGGTAGCGCGCGGCCATGTCGTAGCCGTCGAGCCGACCGCCGGCCACCAGCGCGTCGAGCGCCGGGCGCAGCGCCGCGGTCGCGGCCAGCGCCGCGTCGCGGTCGGCCGCCTGCGCGACGAGCACGTAGCGCACGTCGGGCGCGCCGAGTTCGGCGCGCAGCTCGGCGTCGCGCTGCATCGAGGCCGGATCGACCGGCGTCAGCTTCGACAGGTCGTTCTGCCAGGTCGCGCCGGGCGCGAACGCGATCGCCAGGACCGCGGCCAGCGCCAGCACCGCCAGCGACCAGGTCGGCCGCGGCAGTGCCTCGATCCGGTGCCACAGCCGCTGCAGCCGCACCGACCCGGCGATGTCCGGCGGCGCCGGATCGACGAGGCCGGGCAGCAGGTAGCGCGTGGCGAGCGCGGCGATGGCGAGCGCGGCGATCGTGAACACCGCGAGCTGGCGCAGGCCATCGACGCCGGAGAACAGGAACGTCGCGTAGGCGATGCAGGTCGCGACCACGCCGGTCGACAGCGCCGGCCACAGCCCGCGCACGTTGCGCCACGGCGACAGGCCGGCGCGCTGATGGCTGAAGAAGTGGATCGGGTAGTCCTGCACCACGCCGATCAGCGTGAACCCGAACGCGATCGTGATGCCATGCACGCCGCCAGGAAACAGCAGCGCGACCGCGGTCAATCCGCCGATGCCGGCGCTGGCCAGCGGCAGCACGCCCAGCAGCGGCAGCTTCCAGCTGCGGTAGGCGACGAGCAGCAGCAGCACCAGGCCGGTCGTGTCGACCAGGCCGATGCGCTGCGCCTCGCCCTGGGTCCGGCTGCCGATGTCGACCGAGAACGCGCCCGGGCCGACGACCTCGAGCGTGGCGTCGCCGCCCGCCGCCTGCCGCGCGAAGGTGTCGCGGATCGTGCCGACCGCGTCGAGCTGGCCGGTCGGGTCGAAACCGGCCGCGCGCGTCTCGACCAGCAACAGCGCCTGCGCGCCGGCGCGGTCGAACCAGACCTCGTGCAGCCGCTGCGGCGCACCGGCCGGCTGCCAGGCCTCGGCCAGCGCCAGCACCTCGAGGGTCGGATCGGCGGGCAGCAGCGGCTCGACCAGCCCGGCGGCCGGCGAGCCGAGATCCTGCAGCCGCGCATCGAACGCGTCGCGCAGCGCGTCGGCGTCGAGCGGCGCGGCGTCGAACGTCGGCGTCAGCAGGTAGCGGTACGGCAGCAGACGCTCGGGGAACCCGTCGAGCCCCGCCTCGCCGCCGTTGGCGACGAGCGTGAAGCGGGCATCGCCGGCGAGCGCGTCTTGCAGCGCGTGCGAGCGCGCGGCCAGCGCCTCGGGCGCCTCGCCCGAGATCGCCAGCATCAGCAGGCGCGAGCCGGGCCCGTCGCCCAACTCCTCCATCAGCAGGCGCTGTTCGGGCGTGCGCGCATCGGGCAGGAAACGGCGCAGGTCGCCGCTGAATTCCAGCGTCGCCCCGGCCACCCAGCCCAGCGCGAGCAGCACCAGCAGCCAGGCGACCGCCAGTGCCAGGCGCAGGCGCGGGCGCTGCAGCAGCCGGTCGCGCAAGCCCGGGCGCGCGCTCAACGCGGCACGTCGTGGCACAGCCGCTGCGCGGCCTCGGGCGTCTCGATCCCGGCCGCGGCGGTGGCCGCGCCGCCCAGCAGCGTCGGCTGCGGCTCGCCCTGCTTCGGGCGCGTCTCGATGCAGCGCAGCTCGGCGTCGCGGCCGCGCAGCACGATGCCGGCCACGCGGCCGGCGGTGCGCGGATCGCGCGGGGTCAGCGTCAGCGTCCAGTCGGCGGGCACGCCGTCGGCCTCGAGCGCGTACAGCGTCTCGAGCGCCTTGCGGTCGCCGGCCAGCAGCGCGCCGAAGCTGCCCTGCAGCGCGGCGAGTTCGGGCACGCGCGACAGCGAGAACGTGCGCGGCGCGCGGCCCTCGCGCGCGATCGTCGCCTCGCCTGCGCGGATCGTCGTGGTCTCGGCGTACGGGCTGCGCACCTCGCGCACCAGGGTGTCGGCATCGGGGCGGCGGTACTCGCCGGCCAGCGTCAGCGGCCGCTTGAGCATCGACGAGGTGCGCAGCTCGACGAACGGGGTCGCGCTCGCGCCCGCCTGGGTCAGCCGCTGCAGGATCCAGTCGGCATCGACGCTGCGCGGCGACGCCGCCGCGGGGGCGGGCACGCGGTCGCGCGACGGGTCGGCCCGCAGCGGCGCCGGGTGCGCCTGGGCCGCGTCAGCGGTCTGCGCCGCGCTCCATGCCGGGGCCGCCAGCAGCATCGCCAGCAGCAGGCAGGGACCCGGCCACGGGCGCGCGGGGGTCGCGTTTCCAGAAGTCATAGAAATTGAACCAGTTGTAGGGAGCGCTGCGCGCATGATGCTCCAGCCGCGCCGCGTAACGGCGGATGAGCGCGGCCACGCCGGCCTGGCGCTCGCGCCGCGGCAGGTCGATGCCGTCGCTGAAGGGCTCGAACACCAGGTCGTAGCGGTTGCCGCCACGGTACAGGCCGAAGGCCAGCATCACCGGCACCTTCAGTACCGCCGCCAGCAGCCACGGCGCCACCGGGAACTGCGCCGGTGCACCGAGGAACGGCACCTCGAGCGTGGCGCCGCCCTCCTGGCTGCGGTCGACCAGCAACGCCACCATGGCGCCCTGCCCCAGCGCCTCCTGGATCGCCAGCGCGACCGACGGGCCGTCGGCGCCGGCGTCGATCACGGTCGCGGCGACCTCGGGGTTGAGCGCCTCGAGCAGCTCGGTCACCGCACGCCCGTGGGCGCGGTCGAGCACGACCCGGATCGGGGTCTGCGGGCGCTGCCGCGCGAGCACGCGCAGCACTTCGAAGCTGCCCAGGTGCGAGCCGAACAGCAGCACGCCGCGGCCGGCCTCGAGGTGGGCGTGCAGCGCCTCGAGCCCCTCGGTGCGCACGTCGAAGCGGCGCGTCGACTCGCTGAGCAGGAACAGCCGGTCGAGGATCGTCGCGGCGAAGGTGTGGACGTGGCGCGCGACCTCGGCCAGCGTCGCCGGGCGGCCGAACACGCGTGTGAGATAGGCCCGCGAGTCGCGCCGTTCCGCGCCGCGGCGCAGCAGGAAGTACAGCGTGATCGGATGCAGCAGCGCGCGCGCCGGGGCACGCCCGCAGTGGCTGGCGATCCCGCGGATCAGCGACAGCGCGAACCGCCCGCCGCCCTCGCGGCGGCGCTTCCACTCGCTGCTCATGCCCGGGCCGGCTGGCCGGCGGCGATCTCGCCCGAGGCGAGCAGAGTGCCGTCGCGCTCGACCCGGAAGCGCCAGCGCGGCGCCTGCCCCGGCAACGGCTCGAACGCGATCGCGGCCGCCTGGCCCGGCAGCAGCGGCTGCACGAACTTCACCTGCGGCAGCCGCAGCGCGCCCAGCGGACCGTGCTGCGCCTCGATCGCGGCGACCACGCGGTCGAGGACGACGACGCCCGGCACCACCGGCCGGCCGGGGAAATGCCCGGGCAGGCAGGGATGGTCCGCCTCGACGGCGAAGCCGGTCGCGGCCATGGACTAGCGCCCGCCCAGCATCGCGGTGACCGCGTCCCGGGCCTCGCGCGCGAGCGCCTGGCGGCCGGCGGCGCCGCTGCGGCCGGCCACCGGGATCGGCTGGCCGACCACCGCGCGCATCGGCCCGCGGCGCACGCGGAAGAAACCGCTGACCGGCAGCACCGCGCCGGTGCCGTGCAGCGCGACCGGCAGCACGTCGACGCCGGCATCGATCGCGGCCTGGAACGAGCCGGACTTGAACTCGCCCAGCCGGCCGTCGCGCGAACGCGTGCCCTCGGGGAACAGGCACAGCGCGTGGCCCGCGCCCAGCACCTGCGCGACCTGGCGCCGCAGTTGCGGGCCGGCGCGGCGGTCGTCGCGGCTGATGAACAGCATGCCGGTCGCGCGGGCGTAGAGATTGAGGAACGGCACCCGGCGCATCTCCTCCTTGAGCAGGAAGCGCAGCGGCACCGGCACCGCCATGAACAGCACGCAGATGTCGAGCAGCGACTCGTGGTTGGCCACCACCAGGTACGGCCGCGACCAGTCGACCGCGTCGGCGCCTTCGACCGTCAGCCCGCCCGCCGGACCGACCAGGCCGGGCGCCCAGCGCGTGCGGGCCATGTCCAGCGCGAGCCCGCTGCGGCCGGTGACCGCCTGCAGGCACAGGGCCACGGTGATCCAGCCCGCCGTCCATAGCAGGGTGAACAGGAACTCCAGCGCGTTCAACGCGAGCATCGGCAGCGCGGTGATCGCCAGCGTGCCGGGTTCGGCGCGGGTCTGTCGGTATTCCATCGGACCATTAGGATACTGGCGATCCGGCCCCCGAGCGCGTCCACGGCGCCGATTCAGCGCAGCAGGTCGCGCCAGAACACCGGCCCGAGCCCGGCCAGCTTGCGCAGGAAGTCCGCGAAGCTGTGGTAGCGCCCGGGGAAGCGCCGCTTGCGGACCATGAACTCGACGGCGAAGAACCCGCCGATCACGCCGTAGTTGAGCACGTTGGCGAACCAGGACCACTGCTCGCGGGTGATCGGCCAGGGCGAGGCGATGCCCAGGCTCTCGAGCAGGCCGCCGGGGCTGGCGAGCAGCGCCAGCAGCAGGTTGGCCGCCGCCATCGCCACCAGCACCGCCGCCCAGGCCGCGGTCAGCGTCCGGGTGTAGCGCCGCAGCTCCGGGGCGATGTCCTGCACGGCGCCGCCCTCGATCCCGGCGACGATCCGGGTGATCAGCGGCTCGGTGCCGGGCCGCAGCGTCCGCGCGAAGATCCACGCGATCGCCAGCACGAACACCACCGGCACCAGCAGCAGCGGCAGCGCGACGTGGCCGGCGGCGTACAGCGCCCAGGCGCCCCAGGCGGCCAGCGGCAGCGCGGCGAACGCCCAGGGTCGCCGGTGCAGCAGCGGCTCGACCAGCAGCATCGCGATCAGCAGGCCCAGCGCGGCCAGCGCGCAGCCGTCGTGCTGCCACGCGCTGGCCAGGTGGGCGAGGACCGCGTAGCCCAGCGCCAGCAGCAGCTGCAGCAGCGCGATCAAGTGGTGCGGTGCTGCTCGACGTGGGCCGACAGCGCCCGCAGCGAGGCGAAGATCCGGCGGTTCTCGTCGTTGTCCGAGCGCAGCTGGAAGCCGTAGCGCTTGCTCACCGCCAGCGCCAGTTCCAGCGCGTCGATCGAGTCCAGGCCCAGCCCGGCATTGAACAGCGGCGCCTCGGGATCGATGTCGCCCGGCTGGACGTCCTCCAGGTTCAGGCTCTCGACCAGCAGCTGCGCGAGCGCGCGCCCGGCCTCGTTTTGTGCGGACATGCAGGCTTCCATCGGTGGGCAGGCCGCCACGATCCGGCATCGGGCCGAGCGGCGCAAGCGCGGCGGGGCGCTGCGGGCCGCCGCACGGGCTTCCGCTATGATGCGCGCCTGCACTTTCGACCGTTCTCCAGGATGAGCCCCGCCCCGACCGTTGCCGCAGCCCCCGTCCCCGACGCCCTCGCCCGGCAGGTCGACGTGGTCGTGATCGGCGGTGGGCCGGCCGGCAGCACCGCCGCGGCCCTGCTCGCGCGTGCCGGCCACCAGGTGGTCGTGCTGGAGAAGGACGCCCACCCCCGGTTCCACATCGGCGAGTCGCTGCTGCCGATGAACATGCCGATCCTCGAGGAGCTGGGCGTGCTCGACCAGGTCCGCGCGATCGGCGTGCACAAGGCGGGGGCCGACTTCCCGCTGCCGGGCGATGCCGGCGGCAGCCACGTGTTCCGCTTCACCCGCGCGCTCGACCCGCGCCACGACTACGCGGTGCACGTGCGCCGCGACCAGTTCGACCAGCTGCTGTTCGAGCACGCGCGCGCCTGCGGCGCCGACGTGCGCGAACGCACGCGTGCGGTACACGTGGCCTTCGGCGCCGACGGCCGGCCCGATCGGGTCGACGCGGTCGCCGCCGACGGCAGCGCGCTCGCGCTGCGCCCGCGCTACCTGATCGACGCCAGCGGCCGCGACACGATGGTCGCGTCGCAGCGCCGCTTCAAGCGCAGGAATCCCGCGCACCAGTCCGCCGCGCTGTTCAGCCATTTCCGCGGCGTCGCCCGCCAGCCCGGTGCCGACGCCGGCAACATCACGATCGCGCGCTTCGAGCACGGCTGGTTCTGGCTGATCCCGCTGCCCGACGACGTGATGAGCGTGGGCGCGGTGTGCCTGCCCGAGTACCTGCGCCAGCGCAGCGCCGACGGCGGCCGCATCGACAACGAGACCCTGTTGATGCGCACGCTCGAGGCCAACCCGGCGGTGCGCGCGCGCATGCGCGGCGCCGAGCGCATCGCCCCGGTCCACGCGACCGGCAACTATTCGTACGCGTCCACGCGCATGGCCGGGCCGGGCTGGATCCTCATCGGCGATGCATACGCGTTCGTCGACCCGATCTTCTCGTCCGGGGTCTATCTGGCGATGGACGGCGCCCGCCGGGCCGCCGCGCTGGTCGACGCGTCGCTGCGCGCGCCCGCGCGCGAGGCCGGGCTGCAGCGCGCGATGCAGGCGCGGCTCGAGCGCGGGCTGCGGCATTTCACGTGGTTCATCTATCGCTTCAACACGCCGGTCATGCAGCGGCTGTTCTCGGCGCCCCGCAACGATCTGCAACTGGAGCAAGCGGTGATCTCGATGCTGGCCGGAGACGTCTTCGACAATGCCGCGGTGCGCTGGCGGCTGTACGTGTTCCGCCTGATCTACGCGCTCAACGCGATCGCGATCGCGCCGCAGGCGCTGCGCGGCTGGCGCACGCGGCGGCGTCAGGCGCGCGTCGCCTTCCGCGGCGACACGCTGCACGGAGGCAACCCGTGAGCGTTCCTGCGCCGCTGCCGCCGCAGCCGTTGCCGCGGCTGCGCGTGGAGTACGTGCACGGCCAGGACCCGGCGCGGCTGCTGGCCCAGCCCGACGTGCTCGCTGCGTTCGGCTTCGGCGACGGCGCGCCGCGGATCGACGACCCGCGCTGGTTGCGCGTGCCGCTGCAGCCGCACGGCGCTGCGCCGGTCGAGGTCTGGCACGCGCATGCGCCGGTGCGCAGCGGGCGCGACGGCGAGATCGCCTGGTCGACCGACGGCGAACTGCTGTTCGGCGCGATCGAGGTCGACGAGCCCGCCGGCCACACCGGCGACGGCGACCACAGCGGCATCCTGCTGGCCGCCGAGCACGCCTACCGCCAGCTCACGCGCTTCGTCGAGGCCGGTGACCATCCGCACCTGCTGCGGATCTGGAACTACCTCGACGCGATCACCCAGGGCGACGGCGACGCGGAGCGCTACCGCCAGTTCTGCATCGGCCGCGCCCGCGGCCTGGGCAGTTTCGACACCTCGCATCTGCCGGCCGCGACCGCGATCGGCCGCTGCGACGCCGCGCGCACGATCCAGATCTACTGGCTGGCCGCGCGCGTGCCGGGCACGCCGGTGGAGAACCCGCGCCAGGTCAGCGCCTACCGCTATCCGCGCCAGTACGGGCCGCAGGCGCCGAGCTTCGCGCGCGCGATGCTGCCGCCCGACGACAGCCCGATGCCGCTGATGCTCTCGGGCACGGCCAGCGTCGTCGGCCACGCCTCGCTGCACGAGGGCGAGCTGCTGGCCCAGCTCGACGAGACGTTCGCCAACTTCGACGCGCTGATCGGATCGGCGCGCCAGCGCCGCCCGGCGCTGCCGGCGGCGTTCGGCGCCGGCTCGCGGCTGAAGGTCTACGTGCGCGATACCGAGGATCTGCCGGTCGTGGCCGACGCGCTCGAGGCCCGCTTCGGCGACGACGTGCCGCGCGTGGTGCTGCACGCGGCGATCTGCCGGCGCGAACTGGCGGTCGAGATCGACGGCGTCCACGACATCGGCTGAGCGCGCCGATCGCGCGGCTGCGACCCGGTGTCGCAGGGCCCGCGCCGGGGGCGGGCGTAGAATCGCCGCATGATCAGACTCGATACCCGCATGCGGCGGATGCGCCGCGACGACTTCTCGCGCCGGCTGATGCGCGAATCCACGCTCACCGCCGACGACCTGATCTACCCGGTCTTCGTGCACGAGGCCGACGGGCGCGCGGCGGTGCCGTCGATGCCCGGCGTCGAGCGCCTGTCGATCGACGCGCTGCTGCGCGTGGCCGAGACCGCGAGCGAGCTGCGCGTGCCGGCGCTGGCGCTGTTCCCGGTCACCGCGCCCGAGGCCAAGTCGCTCGACGCCGCCGCGGCCTGGGACGATGCGGGCCTGTGCCAGCGCGCGGTGCGCGCGATCAAGGCGCGCTTCCCGGAGCTGGGCGTGATCACCGACGTCGCGCTCGACCCCTACACCACGCACGGCCAGGACGGCATCGTCGACGAGGCCGGCTACGTGCTCAACGACGTGACCGTCGAGGCGCTGGTGCGCCAGGCGCTGTCGCACGCCCATGCCGGCGCCGACATCGTCGCGCCCAGCGACATGATGGATGGGCGCGTCAAAGCGATCCGCACCGCGTTCGAGGCCGACGCGCACGTGCACGTGCGCATCCTCGCCTACGCGGCCAAGTACGCGAGCGCGTTCTATGGCCCGTTCCGCGACGCGGTCGGTTCGGCCGGCGCGCTGGGCAAGGCCGACAAGGCGACCTACCAGATGGACCCGGGCAACTCGGACGAGGCGATGCGCGAGATCGCGCAGGATCTCGACGAGGGCGCGGACATGGTCATGGTCAAGCCCGGCATGCCGTACCTGGACATCGTGCGCCGCGCCAAGACCGAGTTCGCGGTGCCGGTGTTCGCCTACCAGGTCAGCGGCGAGTACGCGATGCTCAAGGCGGCCGCGGCCAACGGCTGGCTCGACGAGCGCAAGTGCGTGCTCGAATCGCTGCTCGGCTTCAAGCGCGCCGGCGCCGACGGCGTGCTGACCTACTTCGCCCTCGACGCCGCCCGCTGGCTGCGCGAAGGCTGATCCCCTGCGCCGGCCTCCCCCGCGGACGGGGGAGGCGGCGTTGCCTCAGTTGGCCTGACGGGCCACCGCGACCGGAAGCGTCAGCGGCGTGCGCTGCGGACCCAGCGCGCCACCGACCGGCTCGAGCGTGACCTGCCCGAAGCGCCAGCTGCCGTCGGCCGGCAGGCTGCGCGCATCGACCGTGATCCGCACGCTGACGCTGGCGCCGGCCGGCACCCGCAGCTGCGCGGGCACGGCCGTCGCCGCGACGCCGTCGAAGCGCACCCGCCAGGTCGAGGCCGTGGCGTGCGGATTGCGGAACGTGCGCACGAAGCTGCAGGTGGTCTGGCAGTTGCGGTTGGCCAAGCCCGGCTGGTTGAGGTTGACGACGTCGCCGCCCTGCGCCGGATTGGCCGCCAGGTAGCGCGCGCCGGTCTCGTGCATCACCAGGCCGGCCTCGGCCGCGCGGTCGACGCGGATGCGGCCGCTGCCGCGGTCGAACGGCGTGCCCGGCGTGACCTCGTCCTCGGTGTACACCAGGGTCTTGGCGGTCAGCGCCAGCGCCGACTTGATCTCGGGCACCGACCAGTCCGGCCGCGCCTGGCGCAGCAGCGCGGCGGCACCGGCGTGGTGCGGCGAGGCCATCGAGGTGCCGTTCATCAGGCCCAGCGCGTTCTCGTACCCGGTGATGGTCTCGCCGGCCACCGTGGCCAGGATCGACACGCCGGGCGCGACCAGGTCGGGCTTGAGCAGGTTGAAGGTGCCGGCCGGACCGCGCGAGCTGAAGTCGCCGAGCGCATCGGGCACGTTGGGCGTGGGCAGCGGCGGGTAGCCGATCCCGGCGGTGGCATCGGGCCGCGTCGCCGCGAAGTCGCGCAGCGCGTCGCCCTCGGCCTGGGTCACCGAGAACACCGGCACCGTCGCGCCCGGCACCGACGGCACCAGCCCGCCCGGGGCGTTGTTGGCGATCAGCACCGCGACCGCGCCGGCCGCTGCCGCGTTGGCGGCCTTGTCGGCGAACGGGCAGGTGCCGCGGCGCACGACCGCGATCGCGTTCTGGAACGTGCCCGGGGCATAGGCGGTGCAGCCGTCGGCGCCGCCGTCGATGCCGGCGCTGACGCGCAGCCGCGTCGTGCCCGGGATCGTCGTGGTGTGCGGCGTGCCGCCGCTGCCCTCGGTCAGCAGCACCAGCGACAGCGGCTCGGGCACCGGCGCCGGACCGGTGACCTGCAGCGGGGCCGCGAACACGCCGCGGCCGTGCTGGGCCGCGCCGGTCGAGGCGACCCAGGGCTCGAGGTGGCCCATGCTGTTGGCCGCCGGGCCGCTGTTGCCGGCCGAGGCCGCGACGTAGATGCCGGCCTCGCTCGCCGACAGGAACGCCAGCGAGACCGCCTCGCTCCACGGCTGGCCGCCGCCGCCGACCGAGTAGTTGATGACGTCGACGATGCCGTCGGCGATCGCCTGCTCGACCGCCGCGACGGCCGAGACGTTCGGACACAGGCCCAGGCCGTCCGACAGCCGCGTGTAGCAGATGTCGAAGGCGACGATGTTCGCGCGCGGCGCCACGCCGGAGATCGCGCGCGAGTTGCCGCTGAAGACCACGTTGCGGCGGTTGCCGGCGGCCGTGGATGCGACATGGCTGCCGTGGCTGTTGGTGTCGCCGAAACCGGGCTCCTCGCGGATGCCTTCGCGGCCGCAGGTCAGCCCCGGCGCCTCGCAGACGAAGTCGTAGCCGCCGATGAGCTTGTCGTTGCAGCGGCCGGCATCGATGCCGCCGGGCGCGCAGGTGCCCAGGTACGTGCCGCTGCCGAGCGGGTTGACGTGGACGTAGCCGTCGACCGGGTCGACCGCGGAGAACGACGGCGCGCCGAAGTTGATGCCCGAGTCGAGGATGCCCACGACCACGCCCTCGCCCTGCAGCGCCCCCAGGCCCCCGATCGTCCCGTTCCACAGTGCCGGCGCGCCGATCAGGCCGGGCCCGGTGTCGGTGTCGAGCGCGTACTCGCGATAGGGCTCGACGAAGCGCACGTCGCTGCGCGCGGCGACCTTCGCCGCCTCGGCGGGCGCGAGTTCGACGACCAGGCCGTTGATCGCGTGCTGCATCCGGCGCTCGACCCGCAGCGGCCGGCCGAGATCCAGCGCGATGCCGCTCTCGACCTCGCGCTGGCGGCGCTGCAGGTAGCCGACGTAGCTGCGCGCCGGGGCGCTGCGCACGTCCAGGCGCTGGGTGTCGCGACGCTTGGCCGGGGCGGCGAGCCCGGCGACGCCGCCTGCGTAGCCGGCGAGCGCCGGGTCGTCGAGCACGACGATGTAGCGGCCGGGGTCCTGCGCGACGGGCGCCGCAGACGGCCCCCGCGGCGCGGCGGCCGCGGCGACGGGGGCGGCGCCGAGCAGCGCGCCGACGCCCTGCCGGGCCGAGTCGATGGCCTGCCGGGCGGCGGGTGCCGTGGACGGCAGCACGGTACTGGCCGCCGCGACGGCGACGGCGCCGAGCAGGACCGAGGCCCCGCCGATGGTGCGGATACGTGACATGCGAAAGACTCCCCTCTTCAGATGACGGTGTTCCACCGGGTGCACGCCGGGCGCGTGCGGCTTCGCTGCCGTCCCCGCCCGACCATGTCGCTGCCGCCGCGTTCCCCCTGGCCCGCCGCGTCGCACTGCGTCCGGCTCCGTGTATACCGCGTCCGGGCCGTGCCCGCATCCCCCGGGGGCTGGCCGGATCGCCACGTCCGCGCGCTGCCCGCTAGACTCGTGCCGCGCCGGTCGGGCGCGCCGTCGCCCGGAGTCGCCATGTCGCGCAGTGCCCGTTACGCCGTCTTCGGCCATCCGGTCGCCCATTCACTGTCGCCGCGCATCCACGCCGCGTTCGGCGACCAGACCGGTATCGCGGTCGACTATGCCGCGATCGATGCCGCGCCCGGCGCCTTCGCCGACGCGCCCGCGGACTTCGCCGGTTCGGGCGGGGATGGCGCCAACGTGACGCTGCCGCACAAGGAGGCCGCGTTCGCGCTGGCGAACACGCGGTCGGACCGGGCGCAGCGCGCCGGTGCCGTCAACACGCTGGTGCGCCGCGGCGGGACCTGGCACGGCGACAACACCGACGGCGCGGGCCTGGTCCGCGACCTGACCGACCGCCACGGGCTCGACCGGCGCGGCCGGCGCACGCTGCTGATCGGCGCCGGTGGCGCGGCAAGGGGTGTCGCCGGGGCGCTGCTGGACGCCGGCGTCGACGGCCTGACGATCGTCAACCGCACCCCCGAGCGCGCCGACGCGCTGGCCGACGCGCTCGGCGAGCCCGGCCGCGTGCATCCGCGCTACCTGGAGCGGGTCGGCGAGTCGGGCGAGTTCGACCTGATCGTCAACGCCACCTCGGCCGGCCGCGGCGGCGCAGTCCCCGCACTGCCGCGCGCGCTGGTGGGCATGCGCACCGCGGCCGTCGACCTCAACTACGGCGAGGCCTCGGTGCCGTTCCTGGCCTGGGCCCGCGCCCACGGCGTGCGCGAGGCGATCGACGGGCTCGGCATGCTGGTCGAGCAGGCCGCCGAGAGCTTCGCGCTGTGGCACGGCGTGCGGCCGGAAACCGACCCGGTGTTCGACGCACTGCAGGCGCGCAACGCCGCGCTGGTCAGCGCGGACTGAGGGCCGGACGATGAACGCCGACGACCTGCTGATGCTGCTCCTCGGCCAGCTCCCGGGCCGGCTGCCGCTGCTGATCGCTCTCGTCGTGGCGGTGGCGATGGTGCTGCGCCACCGCGCCGCCGACCCGGTCCCCGGCCGCCTGGCGCTGTGGGGCTTCGGGCTGATGCTGGCCGCCCAGCTGCTCGGCCTGTTCCTCTACCCGATGCTGCAGGCCTACATCTTCGGCGCGGGCCTGCCGCTGGGCGGCATGCGCATGCTTCACGCGGTCGCCGGACTGGGCCTGGCCGTCGTCGAGGCCGCCGCGCTGGTGCTGCTGGCGCTGGCGGTCGTGCGCCGGTCCCGCTGAGCGCCGCGTCAATGGACTGCCGTCCGGCCTGCGCTGCGTGCTGCATCGCGCCGTCGATCACCTCGCCGATCCCCGGCATGCCGCAGGGCAAGCCGGCCGGCGTGCGCTGCGTGCAGCTCGACGACGCGCTGCGCTGCCGGCTGTTCGGCCGCCCCGAGCGACCCGGGTTCTGCGCCTCGCTGCGCCCGGCCGACGACATGTGCGGCAGCTCGCGCGCCGCGGCGTTCGCGCTGCTCGACCGGCTCGAGCGCGCGACCTCCCCCTGAGCCGTCAGCGGTAGCGCGCCTCGAGCAGGTCGAGGTCGCGCACCAGGCGGCGGGCGACCTCGTCGGAGATCCGCCGGTGGCGGGCCAGACGATAGATGCACTCGCGCTCGGCACCGACCGCCGCGATGCGCAGCGCGCGCTCGGCCTCGTCGGCCCGGCGCAGTTCCGCCGCGTCGATGCCGCCGCCGGGCTCGCGGCGCAGCCGCTCCTGGTACAGCGCCATGACCCGGACCGCGGCGCTGGCGTAGAGGTCGGGATCGGCCTTCGCCGCGGGCAGCGCGTGCTGCGCCCGCTCGACCGCGGCCACCGCCGCGATCGCGCCCTCGTGCTGTGCGAGGTCCATCTCACGGTCGCCCTCGCCCTCGGCAGGTACGGTGAGCCCCTGCAGCAGCCGCGGCAACACCAGGCTGCCGAGCAACAGCGAGATCAGGATCACCGCTGCCGCCAGGAAGATCGCCAGATCCCGCGCCGGGAACGGCGAGCCGTCGCGCAGCGCCAGCGGCAGCGTCAGCACGCCGGCCAGCGTGATCGCCCCGCGCACGCCGGCCAGCGACATCGCCGCGACCAGCCGCCAGTCGGGCCGCGTCCGCCCCGACCCGCGGCGCGACAGGCCGATGCGCAGCGAGACCCAGACCCAGGCGAAGCGCAGCGCGAACAGCACGGCGTAGATCGCCAGCACGTAGACCGCCAGCCACCACGGCGCCACGTGCCCGGCCTCGCGCACCGTGGTCACCGCGCGCTCGACGATCCACGGCAGCTGCTCGCCGAGCAGCACGAAGATGATGCCGTTGAGCGAGAACTGCACCGTGTCCCAGACCGCCGCGCGCTGCACCCGCGTGGTCGCCAGCGCGCGACCGCTGAGCTCGACGTAGCTCATCGTGATGCCGGCCGCGACCGCGGCGAGGATGCCCGACGCGCCGATCTGCTCGGCCAGCAGGTAGGCGCCGAACGGCGTCAGCAGGCTGATCAGGATCGGCGTGCCCGCCTCCTCGCCGAACACGCGCGAGACCAGCGCATGCCCCCGGTTGACCGCCACCGTGACCGCCACGCCCACCGCGGCGCCCGCCAGCGCCACCCACAGGAACGTCAGCGAGGCCGACAGCAGCGAGAAACTACCGGTCAGCGCCGCGGCCACCGCGAAGCGGAAGCACACCAGGCCCGAGGCGTCGTTGAGCAGCGATTCGCCCTCCAGGATGTGCATCACCCGCGACGGGATCGGCGCGCGCGCGGCGATCGACGAGACTGCGACCGGATCGGTCGGCGAGAGGATCGCCGCCAGCGCGAACGCCACCGCCAGCGGCATCGCCGGGATCATCCAGTGGATCAGCAGCCCGGCGCCGAGCACGGTGAACACCACCAGGCCCAGCGCCAGCTGCAGGATCACGCCGCGGTCGCGGAACAGCCCGTTCTTGGGAATGCGCCAGCCGTCGAGGAACAGCAGCGGGGGCAGGAACAGCACGAAGAACAGGTGCGGATCGAGCGTCACGCCGCGCCCGAACACGCCGGCGATCGTCGCGCCCAGTGCGATCTGCACCACCGGCAGCGGCAACGGCAGCCAGCGCTGCAGCACGCGGGTCAGGTAGCCGCTGGCGACGACCGCCAGCAGCATCACCAGGACGACTTCGATCGAATGCATGGGGCGGTCAGCGGCTCGTGGCGCAGGAGTCCTCCACGATAACGCCGTCCGCGGACACGGCATATCCGGGATCGGGGGAAAGCGGACGTCACGACACCGGAATCGTCCAGGCGGGAAGCAGGTACCGGCCGGGAC
>NZ_LASZ01000026.1 GCF_001014645.1 Luteimonas sp. FCS-9
AAATGCCCCCACCCCAACCCTCCCCCGCAAGGCGGGGGAGGGCGCCACGCGACTTCCGTTTCATCGAACGGCTGGAACTGCTGCACCTCTCCCGCGCGCGGGTGAGGGCGCGGCCCCGAATGTCTGGAAGTTCCATTCCGACTGCACCTCCCAGCACACGGGCGAGGTTGGGCGTGGCTGGAGCACGCGGATCGCAGGATCGTGCACCTCCCCCGCACGCGGGGGAGGTCGACGCCGCAGGCGTCGGGTGGGGGCACGGGCCTTCCCCGGAACCCACCCACCCGTGCCCTTCAGAAGCCCGCGGCGAGGTCCCAGGCGATGCTCGCCTCGACGGGATCGGGCGGTGGCGCCTGGGACGGCGGCACGCGCGCATCGTCGAGCAGCGCCTGCAGTTCGTCGTGCGCCGCGGCCTCGAGGCGCTGCAGCAGGTCGGCCGGCAACCGGTGCACGGTGGCGTCGGCCGGCGTCACGGGCGCCGTCAACGGGCAGGCCCCGGTCGGGACCGGGGCCTGGGGCAGGGTGTTGCTGGCGGAAAGCGGGTCCAACTCAGAACAGCTCGACGGTTCCCGCGCCCATGCTCTCCTGCGCGACCGGCTTGTGCGGCGGCTTCTCCCAGGCCGTGCGCGACTCGCGCAGGCGCTGGCCGATCCGCTGCAGCGCACGCATCATCTCCTCGTCGAGCGCGCCGCCGTTGCGATGCAGGATCTCCTGCAGGTCGATCGCCTCGCGGTTGATCGCGTTGAGGCGCTCGAGGTGCGCGTGCACGCCGCCCAGGGCCTGGGTCGCGATGTCCTCGAACTGCAGCGCCCGCACCGCGTCGCCGACGCTCGAGTCGATCGCGCGACCGCATTCGGAGATCTCGCGCATGCCATCGCCCAGCGAGCGGTTGATCGCGGCCACCTGGGTCAGCATGCCCGCCGCCTCGGCGCGCGCGTCGCGCGAGCGGTCCAGGTCGCGCGAGGCCATGTTGGAGACCGTGTCGCGGACCTTGGCGATCGACTCCTTCGACGAGTGCGCCAGCTTGCGGATCTGCTCGTTGAACGCGGTCGAACGCTCGGACAGGTTGCGGACCTCGTCGGCGACGACCGCGAAGCCGCGGCCGGCCTCGCCGGCGCGCGCGGCCTCGATCGCGGCGTTGAGCGCGAGCAGGTTGGTCTGGTCGGCGATCGACTTGACGTCCTCGAGCAGCGCGAAGATGCCGTCCAGGTGGCCGGCCATCTCGTCGATGTGCGACACCGTGGTCACGCTCTGGCCGCTGACCTGCTCGAGCGCCTCGACCAGCTGCTCCATGCGCTGGCTGGCGTGCTGCGCGAAACGCGCAACGTCCGCGCCGCCCATGCCGTCCTGCTCTCCGGCATGGTCGAGCAGCCGGCCCATCGCCTGCGCCTGCTGGCGCGACTTGCGGTTCATCGCGTCGAAGCTGCTGCCCAGCGCGCTGACCGCCTGGCGGATCAGTTCGCGCGCGCGCTCGACCTCCACCCGCGACCCCTCGATCTCGGCGCCGACGAACTGGCGCAGTTCGGTCAGCAACTGGTCCTGCTCCTTGAGCACGCGGACCTGTTCGGGCGAGCGCCGGGTCTCGCGGCGCAGCAGCCAAGTGCCCAGCACCAGCCAACTGGCGGTCAGGGTCAGCAGGATCGCCCACCGGACCGGCGCCGCCCAGCCGAGCGCGAACGCCAGCGGCAGAAGCAGGGTCAGCGACAGCGGCGCGGCGAGGCGGATCAGGATGCGTGCGTACATGGGCGCTCTCAGGGAGGTTCTCACGCCCCCGGTATCGGCACGCCATGCCGGGCCTTTAGCAGACGCCTGGATGCGACCCGCGCATCGGGCGGCCCGCTGCGCCGCCGTTCAGGGGACCAGACGCGCGATCGACTCGAGCATGCGTCCGCGCGAGAACAGCAGGTCCCACTGGGTGCCGCCGAGCTGGCGCCACAGCACCGCCGCGCGCACCGCCGCCAGCAGCAGCGCCCGGATCTCGGCGACCACGCTGGCCTGGCCCAGGTAGTGCGGCGCGCCCTGGACCATCACCCGAGGCCGCAGCTGGCTGATCGTCTCGGCGTACAGCGCGCCCAGCGCGTTGAGCACGTCGGGATGGCCGGCGCCCAGCGCCTCGGCCTGCGGCGCGATGCGGCGCAGGCCTGCGCTCACCGCGTCGATCACGTCGGGCTCGGCCGAGAACCGACGCTCCAGGCGGATCACCGACATCGCCAGCTTCGGCACGCCCTCGTCGCGGCTCTGCCGGGTGAACAGGTCGCGCAGCAGGCGCAGCCCGGGCTGCAACCGCGGCACGCCGCCGTAGACGTCGGCCACAGAATCGGCATCGATGCGGAACACGCTGTCGATCACCGTCTGCGCGGCATCGCCGCGCGACTGTCCGGATTCGGCGGTGGTGCGGACCTGCTGGAGGGCCTGGGCGAGCGCGGCGAGCGCGAGTACCCGATCGTCGAAGGAATCGCTCATCGCGCCAGTTTAGCGTCTGCGGCGCCGTCCGGCCCGGTCCCCGGTGCGCCGGCGGCGGTGGCCGGCGCGTCGGTCGCCTCGATCACCGCGCCGCCCAGGCAGCGGTCGCCGTCGTAGAGCACCAGCGACTGCCCGGGCGTGACGGCCCGCTGCGGACGCGCGAAGCGCACCGCCAGCGTGCCGTCGTCGCGCACCTCGACCTCGCAGGCCTCGTCGGGCTGGCGATAGCGGGTCTGCGCGCTGGCGGCGAACCGACGGGCCGGCGGCGCGCCGGCGATCCAGTGCGCCTCGGCGGTCCAGGTCGTCTCCGACAGCAGCCAGCGGCTGTCGCGCTGCTGGTCGACCACCAGCACGTTGTCGTGGACGCGCTTGTCGACCACGTACCAGGGCGCGGCGGCGAAGCCGCGCACGCCGCCCAACTGCAGGCCCTCGCGCTGGCCGAGGGTGAAGAAGAACACGCCCGGATGCCGGCCGACCACGCGCCCGTCGGGGGTCCGGATCTCGCCCTCGCGGGCGGGCACGTAGCGGGCGAGGAAGCTGCGGAAGTCGCGCTCGCCGATGAAGCAGATGCCAGTCGAGTCCTTCTTCTCGGCCGTCGCCAGGCCGTGCGCGCGGGCGATCTCCCGCACCTGCGACTTGGGCAGGTCGCCGAGCGGGAACAGCGTCGCCGCCAGCTGCGCCTGGCCGAGCTGGTGCAGGAAGTAGGTCTGGTCCTTGCCGCGGTCGTGCGCGCGCAGCAGCTGCCAGCCCGACGCGTCGCGCGCCACGCGCGCGTAGTGGCCGGTCGCGATGCGGCTCGCGCCCAGCGCATGCGCCGCGTCGAGGAAATGCCGGAACTTGATCTCGCGATTGCACAGCACGTCCGGGTTGGGCGTGCGGCCGGCCGCGTACTCGTCGATGAAGTGCGCGAACACGCCGTCCCAGTACTCACGCGAGAAGTCGCGGAAATGGATCGGCAGGCCGAGGCGTCCGGCCACCGCGACCGCGTCCCGGCGATCGTCCTCGGCACGGCAGCCGCGGCGGCCGGACGCGTCCTGCGGCTGGCCGGTCGCAGCGCCCGCGCCGTCCTGCGCGTCGTCGTCGGCCCAGTTCTGCATGAACAGGCCGGCCACCGACGTGCCGGCGTCGCGCAACAGCAGCGCGGCGACCGACGAGTCGACCCCGCCCGACAGGCCGACGACGACGTCCGGCGCGCTCATCGCAGCTGGCGCAGCAGCGACAGCGGGTGACGCTGCCCGGCCAGGCAGTCGGCGACGACCTGCCACACCAGCGGGCTGCGGTGGCGCGCGGCCTCGGCGCGCAGCGCCTCGGGCGTGAGCCACAGCGCCTGCACGATGCCGTCGTCGAGCGCGCGGTCCGGGTCGTGCGCCAGCGGCCGGGCGACCACGGCGACCCGGATGAAGTGCCGGCCGTCGGCCTCGCCCGGACGCGGCGGCGACTTCCACTGGTACAGGCCGATCAGCGCGGTCGGCTCGACGGTCCAGCCCGATTCCTCGAGCGTCTCTCGCACCGCCGCATCGACCAGTGCCTCGTCGGGCTCGAGGTGGCCGGCAGGCTGGTTCAGCACCAGGCGACCGTCGACGCGTTCCTCGACGCACAGCACCCGGCCGGCATCGAACACGACGCTGGCCACGGTGACGTCGGGCTGCCAGAAGCGCCCGCTCATCGCGGCGTCCCGGCGGCAGCGTGCGACGCCGGTCGCGGCGCGGGCCCGGTGGCCCCGGGGCGGGCGGCGCCCGACGGCGTCGGGCGGGAAGGGAAACGGACGGGCATGGGTATCGGGACGGGGGAAACGCGGCATTCTGACCCCGGCGCTCCCGACGCGTCCATCGCCGGCGCCTATAATTGGCCCATGAGCCGCAGACATCAGCACGAGCACGACCACGGCACCGTCGTGGAGACCAGCAGGCCGGAGGTGGCGCCGCCGCCGCTGTATTCGGTGCTGCTGCTCAACGACGACTACACGCCGATGGATTTCGTCGTCGAGATCCTGACCCGTTTCTTCGCGCTCGACATCGAGCGCGCCACCCAGGTGATGCTGCACGTCCACACCCGCGGTCGCGGCGTGTGCGGCGTCTACAGCCGAGAGGTCGCCGAATCGAAGGTCGCGCAGGTGAACGAATACGCACGACTGAACCTTCACCCCTTGCTGTGCACGATGGAGAAGGCCTAATAAGAGCCGGCCTGACAGGCGCCGGGCAGGGATGGAAAAGCCGGGTCCGGGCCCCCATCCAGGGTTGCAGTGATTCCGGAGGCTCCGCCCCATGTTCAGCAAAGATCTCGAGTTCACGATCGGCCAGTGCTACAAGCGCGCCCGCGAGGCCCGCGACGAGTACATGACGGTCGAACACCTGCTGCTCGCCCTGCTCGAGAACCCGTCGGCCGAATCGGTGCTCAAGGCCACCGGCGCCGACTTCGCCCGGCTGCGCGGCGACCTGGAACAGGCCATCCTGACGTCGGTGACCAAGCTCGCCGACGAGGACACGCGCGACACCCAGCCCACGCTGGGCTTCCAGCGGGTGCTGCAGCGCGCCGTCTACCACGTGCAGTCCTCCGGCAAGAAGGAGGTCACCGGCGCCAACGTGCTGGTGGCGATCTTCGGCGAGAAGGACTCGCACGCCGTTTACTACCTCAACCAGCAGGACGTGACCCGGCTGGACGTCGTCAACTATCTCTCGCACGGCATCGCCAAGAGCGGCGGCGAGGAGCCCGAGAGCGCGCACGACGACGGCGTCGCGGGCGCGGGCGGGGAGGGCGAGGCCAAGGGCGACGCACTGGCCGAGTACGCCAGCGACCTCAACGCCGCGGCGCGCGACGGGCGCATCGATCCGCTGGTGGGGCGTGCAGAGGAGGTCGAGCGCACGATCCAGGTGCTGTGCCGCCGCCGCAAGAACAACCCGCTCTACGTCGGCGAGGCCGGCGTGGGCAAGACCGCGATCGCCGAGGGCCTGGCCAAGCGCATCGTCGATGGCGAGGTGCCGGAGGTGCTGGCGGAGGCGACGATCTACTCGCTCGACCTGGGCGCGCTGGTGGCCGGCACCAAGTACCGCGGTGATTTCGAAAAGCGCCTGAAGGCGGTGCTGTCGGCAATCAAGAAGCATCCTGGCGCGATCCTGTTCATCGACGAGATCCACACGATCATCGGCGCGGGCTCGGCGTCGGGCGGCACGATGGACGCCTCGAACCTGATCAAGCCCGCGCTGTCGTCGGGCGAGCTGCGCTGCATCGGCTCGACGACGTTCCAGGAATACCGCGGCATCTTCGAGAAGGACCGCGCGCTCGCGCGGCGCTTCCAGAAGATCGACATCGTCGAGCCGACGGTCGGCGAGACCTACCAGATCCTGCTCGGCCTCAAGCCCAAGTACGAGGCCCACCACGACGTCACCTACGCCGACGACGCGCTGCAGGCCGCGGTCGACCTGTCGGTCAAGCACATCGCCGACCGGCTGCTGCCCGACAAGGCGATCGACGTGATCGACGAGGCCGGCGCCCGCCAGCGGCTGCTGCCCGAGGGCGTGCGCAAGGCGCTGATCGACGTCGAGGAGGTCGAGACGATCGTCGCCAAGATGGCCCGCATCCCGGCCAAGCAGGTCAGCGCGACCGACAAGGACGTGCTCGAGCACCTCGAGCGCAACCTGAAGATGGTCATCTTCGGCCAGGATCCGGCGATCGAGACGCTGACCTCGGCGATCAAGCTCGCGCGCTCGGGCCTGGGCAATCCCGACAAGCCGATCGGCAACTTCCTGTTCGCCGGCCCCACCGGCGTCGGCAAGACCGAAGTCACGCGGCAGCTGGCGTTGCAGCTGGGCATCGAGCTGGTGCGCTTCGACATGTCCGAGTACATGGAAGCGCATTCGATCAGCCGGCTGATCGGCGCGCCCCCGGGCTACGTCGGCTTCGACCAGGGCGGGCTGCTGACCGAGAAGATCGTCAAGACGCCGCACTGCGTGCTGCTGCTCGACGAGGTCGAGAAGGCGCATCCGGACATCTTCAACATCCTGCTGCAGGTCATGGACCGCGGCGTGCTGACCGACACCAACGGGCGCGAGGCGAACTTCCGCAACGTGATCGTGGTGATGACGACGAACGCCGGCGCCACGCAGGCCTCGCGCCGCTCGATCGGCTTCATGCGCCAGGACCACAGCAGCGATGCGATGGAGGTGATCCGCAAGAGCTTCACGCCGGAGTTCCGCAACCGGCTCGACGCGATCGTGCAGTTCCAGTCGCTGGGGCTCGACCACATCCTGCGCGTGGTCGACAAGTTCATGATCGAGCTCGAGAGCCAACTGCACGAGAAGGACGTCACGCTCAGCGCCACGCCGGCCGCGCGCGACTGGCTGGCCCAGCACGGCTTCGATCCGCAGATGGGCGCAAGGCCGATGTCGCGGGTCATCCAGGACCGGATCAAGCGGCGCCTGGCCGACGAGCTGCTGTTTGGCAAGCTGATGGGCGGCGGCCGGGTGGTCGTCGATGTCGAGGATGGCGAGCTGACGGTGCAGACCTTCGCCGAGCCCGAGCGCCTGCTCACCGCGACGGTGGAGTGACAAGTGCGTCGTCCGGCTCGCCGGGTGGCGCGCGCAACGCGAAAAGGCAGCCGGTGGCTGCCTTTTCGTCGTCCGGCGACGGAACGCGTCGCTTGGGAGCGCGTCGCTTACTTCATGCGGTAGGTGATGCGACCCTTGGTGAGGTCGTAGGGCGTCATCTCGACCTTGACCCGGTCGCCGGTCAGGATGCGGATGTAGTTCTTGCGCATGCGTCCGGAGATGTGCGCAATGATTTCGTGGCCGTTCTCGAGCTTGACGCGAAACATGGTGTTCGGGAGCGTCTCGGAGACCGAGCCTTCGAATTCGATGACGTCGTCTTTCGCCATTCGTGTTGGGTACTCGTCGTTGGGGAGCCGCGCGGAAGCGCGCCGGCAAAGTCGGGTATTGTGGCACGGCCGCCGCGGCGATGCAAAAAAGCCGCATGTCCGTTCGGAGGAGCCCTCTTGCTGCTCGATCGAGGCACTCGGCTTCGGATACTGCGTTGCGCCGGCCGGGGACTGCTCCCCGGCTCGGTCATCCATCCATGGATGACTCGCCGCCGCGGACCATCCCTGGCCCGCTATCGCAATCCCCGGCCGGCGCAACGCACTGAGACCGGGAGATCGCGGCTTCTTCCAAAGAGCAACTCGGCGCTTTTGCGAGAACAGCGTTGAATTTGCCATTGTGACCAGCGACCGGTTCGAAGACCAACGCGCAGGGGCTCAGGGTGTCCCGGCAGCAGTCTGGCCCGCGCGTTGGGCGAATGTCGCGGCACGCTGGACTCCGAACGGCTGGGTCCAGACGCCCGTAATTGGCGACGGTTGTTCGACCAGTCCGGCGATCGCCTCGACGAAGCGCGGGCGGGGCCAGTGCGCGGCGCCGAGCGCGTCCAGGTGCGGGTTGCCGACCTGGGCGTCGATCAGCGGCATCTGCCAACGATGCAGTTGCCGGGCCAGCGCGCCGAGCGCGAGCTTCGAGGCGCCCGAGACCCGGCTGAACATGCTCTCGCCGAAGAACATCCGGCCGATCGCGACACCGTAGATGCCGCCGACCAGCCGGTCGCCCTCGAAGACCTCGATGCTGTGGGCCAGGCCGGCGCGATGCAGCGCGGCGTAGGCCGCCTGCATGGCATCGGTGATCCAGGTCCCGTCCTGGCCCGGGCGCGGGACGGACGCGCAGGCCCCGACCACGGCCTCGAACGCGGTGTCGGCCCGCACCTGCCAGTCGCAGCGGCGCAACTGGCGCACGAAGCGCCGCGGCAGCGCGAACGTCGCGGTCTCGAAGACCGTGCGCGGATCGGGCGACCACCACAGGATCGGCTGGCCCTGCGAGAACCACGGGAAGATGCCCAGCCGGTAGGCGTTGGCCAGCCGGGCCACCGACAGGTCTCCGCCGAACGCCAGCAGGCCGTCGGGGCGGCGCAGGGCCGAGGACACCGGTGGGAACGGTGCCTGCGGATCGTCGCCCAGCCGCGGCAGGTGCAGGCTCAGTGCGATGCGTCCGCGCGGAACGGGCCGCTTGCGCCGAGCGAGGCCGCGTAGCCGCGGATCGCCTCGGCCTCCTGCGCGCACCAGTCGCGCAGCGCCTCGCGGAACCGCGGGTCGGCGATCCAGTGGCGGCTGTGCACGAACGCAGGCAGGAAGCCGCGCGCGAGCTTGTGTTCGCCCTGCGCCCCGGGCTCGAAGCGGCGCAGGCCTTCGCGCAGGCAATAGGCGATGCCCTGGTAGTAGCAGGTCTCGAAGTGCAGGCCGGGCAGGGCGACCGTCGCGCCCCAGTACCGGCCGTACAGCGTGTCGCCGCCGCGCAGGCACAGCGCGCCGGCGACCGGCACGCCGGCCAGATCGGCGAACACGAGCACCAGTTGCCGCGGCATCGCGCGGGCCAGGTGGCGCAGGAAGCCGAGCGTCAGCGCCGGCGAGTTGCCGTACTCGGCGAACGTCTGCAGGTAGAACCCGTGCATCGTCGCCAGGTCGTCGTCGCTCGCTTCGTCGCCGTGCAGCACGCGAAAGACGACGCCGGCGCGCGCGACCTTCGCGCGCTCCTGGCGGATGTTCTTGCGGTGCTTGTGGTCCATCGCGCCGAGATAATCGTCGAACGTCGCCCAGTCGCCGGGATTGCGCCAGTGGTACTGCACGTCGATCCGCGGCAGCCAGTCGTCGTCGAACGCGGCCGCCTCGTCGTCGGCGTGGAAATTGACGTGCGCCGACGACAGCTGCGCCGCGTCGACCTGCACGCGCATCGCATCGAGCAATGCCGCCCGCGCCGCAGGCGTCCGCGCCAGCAGCCGCGGTCCGGTTACCGGTGAATACGGCACCGCGCACAGCAGCTTGGGAAAATAGTCCAGCCCGTGGCGCGCATAGGCGTGCGCCCAGGCGTGGTCGAAGACGAACTCGCCGTGGGAGTTGGCCTTCAAGTAGGTCGGCGCGGCGGCGACGAGCGTGTCGTGGTCCCACAACGTCAGGTGGTGCGGCGTCCAGCCCCAGTCCTCGAGCAGGCAGCCTTCCGACTCCAGGCCCGCGAGGAAGGCGTGCGCGACGAAGGGATTGCCATCGCCGGACAGCGCGTCCCAGTCCGCCGCGGCGATCGCGTCGAGGCTGCGTACGATGCGCAGCGTGCTCACGCGCCCCAGGCCTTCGCGGCCGCGTCCCGTAGCGCCGCGCGGTCGCCCTCGAAGGCCATCGCGTCGACGGCGCGGGCCAATGCCTGCGCCGCATGCCGGCGCGCTGCCGCCGCGAACGCCGGGTTGCCGGTCGCGGCGATCGCGGCCAATCCCTTCTGCAGGCGGATGCCGACCTCCAGCAGGCCGGCGCCATCGCGCGCCAGCAGCGGGAACACATCCTCGAACGCATCGCCGATCGCGATCGCCGGGACGAACACGCGCGCATGCCGGAGACCATCGTCGGCCGTCGTCGCCGTCGCCCACTCGCAGAGCAGGCGGGTGGCCGTGCCGACCACGTCGATCGCGGTCCCGCTGTCGTTGGTCGCCGGCGACAGCGCCCGGCTGCCGATCTCGGTCAGCACGACCAGGCCATAGCGCGGATCCTGGTCGAAGCTGCGTTCGTCGCCGATCGTGAAGGCATCGCGCAGGGCCTCGACCGTCTCGTCGTCCGGCTGCGCCCCCTCGACGACCAGCATCGGGCGGCCGGGCGCGGCGAAGGTGCCCGGCCGCGAGAGGACGTGCACCACGCACGCCCGATCGGCCGCGATCTGCGCCAGCCTTGCCACGTCGACGTGTTCGACATAACCGACCCGCCCGGCCTCGACCGGGTGCCCGCCGTCGGGCGCGCCCATGCCCGGTGCGCCGCCCAGGTGCGGATCGCGCAGATGCGCCTGGATCGCGCGCCGCGTCGCCGTCTCGACCAGGTTGATCGTCGCCCCGAGCCGTCCGAAGCTCGACAGCTGCTCGATCCAGCGCAGCAGCGTCAGCGTGATCAGCACGATCACCAGCACGGTGGCGGCGAACAGCACCACGCGACCGCTGTCGCCGTAGAGGCCGGTGCTCAGCGCGATCAGGCCGACCACCGAGAACAGGAAGGCGCCGATGAACGTCGCCAGCGCGCTCTGCGCCGCGCTGTCGGCGATCAGCAGGCGCGTCGCGCGCGGGGTCGCACCGGTCGACGCCGAGCTGTAGGCCGAGACCATCGTCGACAGCGAGAACGTGGTGACCGCGAGCATCGAGGCCGCGAGGATGCTCAGCAGGTTGCCGACCGAGTCGGCGCCGATCCGGCCGGCCAGCGACTCGGGGATCCAGGCCTTGACCAACGCGCCGACCAGCGCGGTGACCACGCCGAGCGCGCAGTACACGGTCGCGCGGACCCACATGCGCCGGCCCTGGCGGCGCGCGAACAGGCGCAGCTGTTCGAACGTCACGGCAGGCGGCCGGCCGCGTCGCGCGCGTCCGCCCGCATGCCGCTCCGGCGATCAGCCCTGCTGGTCGAGGAAGCGTTCGGCATCGAGCGCGGCCATGCAGCCGAAGCCCGCCGACGTGATCGCCTGGCGGTAGTGCTGGTCGGTGACGTCGCCGGCGGCGAACACGCCCGGCACGTTGGTCGCGGTCGCGTTGCCGTCGATGCCCGAACGGATCTCCAGGTAGCCGTTGTGCATCGCCAGCTGGCCTTCGAACAGCGTGGTGTTGGGCGTGTGCCCGATCGCGACGAAGAACCCGTGCACGTCGAGGTCGCGGGTCGCGCCGTCGTGCACCGACTTCACGCGCAGCCCGGTCACGCCGGCGTCGTTGCCCAGCACCTCGTCGACCGTGTGGTGCCAGACCGGCTCGATCCTGCCGGCCTGGATCTTCGCAAACAGCTTGTCCTGCATGATCTTCTCGGCGCGCAGCGTGTCGCGGCGGTGCACCAGGTAGACCTTGCGGGCGATGTTGGACAGGTACAGCGCTTCCTCGACTGCGGTGTTGCCGCCGCCGACCACGGCCACGTCCTGGTCCTTGTAGAAGAACCCGTCGCAGGTCGCGCAGGCCGACACGCCGCGGCCCTTGAACGCCTCTTCCGACGGCAGGCCCAGGTACTTGGCGGTCGCGCCGGTCGCGATGATCAGCGCGTCGCAGGTGTACTCGCCGCTGTCGCCCTTGAGCCGGAACGGTCGCTGCGACAGGTCGGCGGTGTGGATGTGGTCGAACACGACCTCGGTGTCGAAGCGCTCGGCGTGGGCCTGCATGCGCGCCATCAGGTCCGGGCCGAGCAGGCCGTGGGCATCGCCCGGCCAGTTGTCGACCTCGGTGGTGGTCATCAGCTGGCCGCCCATCTGCATGCCGGTGACGACGACCGGCTTGAGGTTGGCGCGCGCCGCGTACACGGCGGCGGTCCAGCCAGCGGGGCCGGAGCCCAGGATCAGCAGACGGATGTGGCGGGGGCCGTTCGAAGAGCTCATGTAGACTCGCGGTTGGTCGCACTGCGGCGCGTGTGGCGCATAGCTTGGCGTCCCGTCCACTGCAAGACAAGGCACGCCGGCCGCCGACGCGCGCAACGCAGCGTCCGTCGCCGCGCGCGACGGCGACGGGCTGGCTTGGTGCGGGACGCGCTGCCCGTAAATCCGTCGAAGATCCGCATCGCCGGGCGCGATGCCACGCTGCAGGCGCGCCGTGGTTGGCGTAATATCAACGACCTGTATCGAATTCCTCAGGTAATTACCCACGGTGGCACGTCCGCTCTCTGATCGCGTCAAGCGCGCCCGCGGCGCCGAGAAGGCCACTGCGAAGGCGGCCGCTGCCTCGGCCGCACCCAATCCGCGGCGCCAGCGGCTGCTGCGCGACATCGCCCTGATCGTCATCGCGCCGCTGCTGCTGTACCTGCTGGCGTGCCTGGTCACGTATTCGCACACCGATCCGAGCTGGTCGACGCAGGGCGGGGTGGTCGCGACGCAGATCCACAACGTCGGCGGACCGGTCGGCGCATGGACGGCCGACATCCTGCTGTGGCTGTGCGGCCTGATGGCCTACCTGCTGCCGCCGATCCTCGGCGCGGTGGCCTGGATCGCGCTGTTCGGCATGGACGCAGGCAGCGAGGGCCGGGCCGACTTCGGCCCCGCGCTGCGCCTGGTCGGCATCGTCGGCTTCCTGGTCTCGGCCGCGGGCCTGCTCGCGCTGCGGTTCGACGTGCTGGCCGACTATCCGGCCGGAGGCGGCGGCATCCTCGGGCGCCTGGTCGGGCGGTCGTTGTCGGGCGCGTTCGGCCAGGTCGGCGGCAACCTGTTCCTGATTGCGCTGTTCCTGGTGTCGGTGACGCTGGCCACGGGCCTGTCGTGGTTCGCGCTGATGGACCGCATCGGCGGCTGGATCCTGCGGCTGCCGCCGCTGCTGCGCCGAAGCAGCAAGCAGGCGACCGAATGGAAGGCCGCGCGCGAGCACCGCGAGGAGCGCACCGAGGCGCGCAAGGTCGAGACCGAGCTGCGGGCCAAGCGCGCGCCGGTGAAGATCGAAGCGCCGGTCATGCCGCCGGTGGTCGAGAAGAGCGAGCGCGCCAAGCGCGAACAGCAGATCCCGATGTTCCAGGGCGTCAATGCCGAGGGCTCGGACGTGCCGCCGCTGTCGCTGCTGGACCCGCCCAAGCCGCAGCCGAGCGGCTACGACGAGGCGACGCTCGATACGCTGTCGCGGCAGATCGAGTTCAAGCTCAAGGACTTCCGCATCGACGTCGAGGTCAAGGAGGCCCAGCCGGGCCCGGTGATCACGCGCTTCGAGATGGAGCCCGCGCCGGGCGTGAAGGTCAGCCAGATCAGTTCGCTGGACAAGGACATCGCCCGCGGCCTGTCGGTCAAGGCCGTGCGCGTGGTCGACGTGATTCCCGGCAAGTCGGTGATCGGCCTGGAAATCCCCAACGTGCGCCGGGAGATGATCTATCTCACCGAACTGCTCGATTCGAAGGAGTACGACAAGTCGGCCAGCCCGCTGACACTGGCGCTGGGCAAGGGCATCAGCGGAAATCCGGTCGTCGCCGACCTGGCACGCATGCCGCACCTGCTGGTCGCCGGCACGACGGGCTCGGGCAAGTCGGTCGCGGTCAACTCGATGGTGCTCAGCCTGCTGTTCAAGGCCTCGCCGAAGGACCTGCGGATGCTGATGATCGACCCGAAGATGCTCGAGCTGAGCGTCTACGAGGGCATCCCGCACCTGCTCGCGCCGGTCGTCACCGACATGAAGGAGGCCGCCAACGGCCTGCGCTGGTGCGTGGCCGAGATGGAGCGCCGCTACAAGCTGATGAGCGCGGTGGGCGTGCGCAACCTCGCGGGCTTCAACAAGAAGGTCCGCGACGCGCAGGACGCCGGCCAGCCGCTGTCCGATCCGCTGTTCCGGCCCAACCCCGAGAGCGCGGAGGTCGCCGAGCTGCTCGAGCCGCTGCCCTACATCGTCATCTTCATCGACGAATTCGCCGACATGATGATGATCGTCGGCAAGAAGGTCGAGGAGCTGATCGCGCGCCTGGCGCAGAAGGCGCGCGCGGCCGGCATCCACCTGATCCTGGCCACGCAGCGGCCGTCGGTGGACGTCATCACCGGCCTGATCAAGGCCAACATCCCGACCCGCATCGCGTTCCAGGTCAGCTCCAAGATCGACTCGCGCACGATCCTCGACCAGTCGGGCGCCGAGACGCTGCTCGGCAACGGCGACATGCTGTACCTGCCGCCGGGCACGGCGATGCCCGAGCGCGTGCACGGCGCGTTCGTGTCCGACGAGGAGGTGCACCGGGTCGTCGAGCACCTCAAGCAGAGCGGCAAGGCCGACTACATCGAGGGCGTGCTCGACGAAGTGCAGACGATGGGCGACGGCACCGTGGTCGGCGCGACCGGCCTGCCGGAGGCCGGCGGCGGTGGCGGCGACGAGAGCGACCCGCTGTACGACGAGGCGGTGAAGATCGTCACCGAGACCCGGCGCGCGTCGATCTCCGGCGTGCAGCGGCGGCTGAAGATCGGCTACAACCGCGCCGCGCGCCTGGTGGAGGCGATGGAGGCCGCCGGCGTGGTCAGCGCGCCCGAGCACAACGGCGACCGCAGCGTGCTGGCGCCGCCCCCGCCGCGCTGACGACTGAACCGCCGGTGCGGTCGCCGATGCCGGCACACCTGTGTCGGCATCGCATTCAGGCACCGGTTCGCACACTCCACGCCAACGACTGCCGATCAATCGAGGTTCAAGGATGCGTCCGATCTTCCGTCACTCCCGCTGGCTCGTCGCCGCGTCCGTGCTGCTGGCCGCCGGCCTCGCCCAGGCGGCCGATGCGCGCGCCCAGCTCGATGCGTTCACCCGCGGCCTCAAGGGGCTGGAGGGGCAGTTCACGCAGCAGGTCGCCGACGGCAACGGCCGCGTCAAGGAAAGTTCCAGCGGCACCGTGGCGCTGTCGGCGCCGCGCCTGTTCCGCTGGGAGTACGTCAAGCCGTACCCGCAGCTGATCGTCGCCGACGGCAAGACCGTCTGGGTCTACGACCCCGACCTGCAACAGGTCACGCGCCGGTCGCAGGGCAGCGAGGAACAGGACAGCCCGCTGGCCGCGCTGATCGACCCATCCAAGCTCGACCGCGATTTCGCCGTCGAGCCGGCGGGCGAGCGCGACGGCCTGTCCTGGCTGCAGCTGCGGCCCAAGCAGGCCGACGGCGCCGCGTTCGAGAGCGCGCGCCTGGGCTTCGGCGGCGACGGCGGGCTGGCGCGCATGGAGATCCTCGACAGCCTCGGCCAGCGCACGACGATCGGCTTCACCGGCTGGAAGCGCAATCCGACGTTCGCCGCCTCGACGTTCCGCTACACGCCGCCGGCCGGCGTCGACGTCGTCGGCGAGGAGTAACGCCCGCCGGGCGCCACCGGCCGATCGATCCCGCCGCCGTCGCACGGGTTGCGACGGCGGCTTGCTATCGTGAGGCCCCGTTCTCTGCGTCGCGCACCTGCATCGTGTCCCGTTCCGCCAAGTCCTCCGCCTCGCTGACCGGCGACCTGCTGCAGGTCGACCGCAGCGCCATGCGTCCGCTCGCCGAGCGCATGCGCCCGGCGACGCTCGACGAGATGGTCGGCCAGCGCCGCCTGCTCGCCGAGGGCACCGCGCTGCGGACCGCGGTCGAGGCCGGCAAGGTGCATTCGATGGTGCTGTGGGGGCCGCCGGGTTGCGGCAAGACCACGCTCGCGCTGCTGCTCGCGCGCTACGCCGACGCCGAGTTCAAGGCGATCTCGGCCGTGCTGTCGGGCCTGCCCGAGGTCCGCCAAGTCCTGGCGGAGGCGGCGCACCGCTTCGACGGCGGCCGGCGCACGGTGCTGTTCGTCGACGAGGTGCACCGGTTCAACAAGACGCAGCAGGACGCGTTCCTGCCGCACATCGAGCGCGGCACGATCGTGTTCGTCGGCGCGACGACCGAAAACCCCTCGTTTGAGCTCAACTCCGCGCTGCTCTCGCGCTGCCGCGTGCACGTCATGGAGGCCGTCTCGCCCGACGACATCCAGGAGGCGCTGCGCCATGCGCTGGCCGATCCCGACCGCGGGCTGGGCGACCGCACGCTGCACATCGCCGACGACCTGCTGCGGCTGGTCGCGGTGGCCGCCGACGGCGACGTGCGCCGCGCGCTGACGCTGCTGGAGATCGCCGCCGAACTGGCGGGCGAGGGCGGGGACGTCACCGCCGGCACCATCGAGCAGGTCCTGGCCGACCGCACGCGACGCTTCGACAAGGGCGGCGAGCAGTTCTACGACCAGATCTCGGCGCTGCACAAGTCGGTGCGCAGCTCCAATCCCGACGCCGCGCTGTACTGGCTGGCGCGCATGCTCGACGGCGGCTGCGACCCCGGCTATCTGGCCCGGCGGCTGACCCGGATGGCCGTCGAGGACATCGGCCTGGCCGATCCGCGCGCGCTGCAGATGGCGATCGACGCCTGGACCACCTTCGACCGGCTCGGCAGCCCCGAGGGCGACCTGGCGCTGGCGCAGGTGGCGATCTACCTGGCCAGCACCGCCAAGTCGAACGCCGCGTACATGGCCTTCAACCAGGCCAAGCGCGACGTGCGCGAGTACGGCACCCAGGAGGTGCCGATGCACATCCGCAACGCGCCGACCAAGCTGATGAAGGAACTCGGCTACGGCACCGGCTACCAGTACGACCACGACGCCGAGGGCGGCATCGCGCTCGACCAGACCGGCTTCCCCGACGCGATGGGCGAGCGGGTCTACTACCAGCCCGTCGCCCGCGGCCTGGAGATCAAGCTCAAGGACAAGCTTGACCAGCTGCGCGCCGCGCGCGAGGCGGCCCGCGCCGCGCGCGACGACTGACGCCGCGGCGAGTCCCCACCCGGACGCGCGGCCCTGTCCCACGCCAGTCGGCCGGATGTCCGATGCGGTCGGTCCGCCGACGCGGCACGCTATCCGTCCACGATCGTGACCAGGACGGTGTCCCATGCGATGGACGATGTGCGTGCTGCTGGCGCTGTACGCGCTGCCCGCCGCCGCCCAGTCGCTGCACAAGTGCTGGGATACGGCCGGCGGCATCGTCTACCAGTCGCAGGCCTGCGAGGGCGCGACGCTGCGGCGCTGGGAGATCGCCGAATTCCGCCCGCCGCCGGCCGCGGCGCAGCCGATGCAGGCGAAGCCGACCGCACGCGCGACGCGGTCCCAGTTGGCACGCGAACGCAGCGTCCGCGCCCCGCGCCGGTCGGTCGCCGCCCGCGACGACCGGCAGGCTCGCTGCACGGCGGCCCGCGCGCGACGCGAATCGACGCTGGCCCGTCTCGGCCTGCAGCGCCGCTACGACGACCTGCGCCGGCTCAACGATGCGGTGTCGTCGGCATGCAACCACCGCGGGATCCGCTAGTCGGCGTCGGGGCCGCCCTCGGGGACGTAGATCATGCGGCCGTCCGGCAGCCGGTAGGTCACGCCGGCGCGGATGCCGCCGCCTTCGCCGATCTCGTCGGTCGATTCGTAGCGCGTCAGTTCCTCGCCCTCGCGGATGGTGATGCGCATGTCCGCCTGCCCGGGATTCTCGATCACGACCACGTCCTCGCGCGCGAACGGATTGAGCGGGTTGCGCACGATGACGATCATCAGGATGCCGATGACGACCAGGAACAGGTCGATCAGGTTGACGACCGAGAGGATCGGGTCGTCGGCCTCGTCGCTGTCGAGGAAGCGCATCAGCCGGCTTCCATGCGCGCGCGCTCGATCTCGCGCAGTTCCTCGAGCAGCCAGCGCCGGCGCACGGTCAGCACCAGGAAGGTGATGCTCGCCGCCACCAGCGCCAGGATCACCGCCGAGAACGCGACGACCAGGCTCTCGCCGACCGCCTGCGCATCGTTGCGGGTGAGCGCGAGCAAGGCCGGCCCCATCGGGATCATCGTCGCGACCAGGCCCAGCATCGGCGCGGTGCGCGAGGTGATGCGCAGCCATTCCAGGCGGCGCAGGATCCACAGCTCGAGATCGTCGCTCGCCATCGCGCGCCGGGCGGACGCGGCGGCGAGCGCCGAGCGGTGCCGGCCGCGTCGACGCTGCAGTGCCTCGAACACGAACGCGCCAAGCACGAGGAACGCGTAGGCCAGGGCAAGCAGGATCAGCACCAGCACCGGCACCAGGAACAGGTGGGCGAGGTCGTAGAGACTCGATTCGAGCAGGTTCATCGCGGAGCGGATTCCATCGGAAGAAGACGTTGGTCGCGGCGCTGGCGCCAGGCGCCGGCAAGCAGGCACAGCGCGAGCACGGTGAGCCAGGCGACGCCGGGTGCGGCGGGTGTCGCGTCGGTGGGGGTGGTCGGCACCTCGCGCATCACCCGCCCGCGGATCGCCGGGGGCGTCGCGGCGGGCGCGACGTCTGTCGTCGCAGCACCGGGTGGCGCGGGCGATGGCGCGGCCGATGCGGCGGCCGGCGGCGCGGCAGGCGAGGGGATCGCGATGCCGAAACCCGGCGCGCCGGGTGCGGCGGACGCAGGCGATGCGTCGGCCCGGTCCCGGGCGGCCTCCAATGCGTCCAGCGCCCGCAGCCGGGCATCCAGCGTCTCGCGCACCTCGGGCGTCGCCTGCCACAGGCCGCGGTCGATCGCCTCGCGCATGCGCCGGATCAGCTGCGCCTGCGCGGTCGGATTGTCGCGCTCGAACCACGCGTCGATGCCGAGCGCGCGGACGTCGCGCACATAGGTGTCATGGATCGCCTGCCACTGCGCGTCGCGGACCATCGCCGGATCGGCGACCTGCCAGCCGAACAGGTTGTTGACGGTATCGAGCACCTGCAGCGTGCCCGCGTAGCCCTCGGCCTGCATCGCGCGGATCCACTGCGGGTTGAGTTGCCGGCTGCGCAGCTCGCCGGCAAGGAACCGGGCCGCCTGCGCGGTCCGCGGCGCACCGCCGCGCAGATCGCTGACGTACAGCGCCGGGCTGCGCCCGTCGAGGTGGCGCACCGCCGCAGACAGGCCGCCGAGGTACTCGAACGGATGATCGGTCGACAGCAGGCCGTGGGTGTTGGACGAACGCGACAGCACCGCCGCGTCCACGCCGCGCAACTGCTCGGCGAAGAGGTTGCCGCCGTCGAGCGCGACGCCCCAGTCGCGCGCACCGTAGGCGTACTGCAGCCGCGACAGGAAGGTCTGCGCCAGCGCGGCGTCGTCCTTGTCGGCATCGGGGGCGTCGTCGAGGATGCGGGCGGTGAGCCCGCTGCCGTACTCGCCGGGCGCGTTGCCGAAGATCCGCAGCGCCGCCAGCGTCCGTGCGCGCGCAGGATCGACGCCCTGGTCGACCAGCGCCCGGGTCCGTGCGCGCACGTTGTCCGCGATCGCGTGGTCGCCCTCGGCGGCGAGCCGGTCGATCGCATCGGCCAGTAACCGCATGAAGCCGTCGAACTGGTCGCGGTAGACGCTGGTGACCTGCAACACGACGTCGATCCGCGGCCGTTCCAGCTCGGCGTCCGGCACGATCTCCAGCGCGGTCACGCGCCCGGCGCCGTCCCACACCGGACGCAGGCCCAGCGCATGCAGCGCCTGCGCCTCGAGCACGCCGAGCTGGCGCATCGCCTCAGACGACCACAGGCTGAAGGCCAGCTTGCGCGGCGCCTGCCCGTCGTGGTCGGCGCGGTAGGCCGCCACCAGTTGCGCGAGCGCCTCGCCGCCCGCGGCGTAGGCCGCGCGCGTGGGGATCCGGTCGGGCTGGAACGGATAGAGGTTGCGGCCGCTGCGCAGCGACGGATCGCGGACCGGGTCGCCGCCCGCACCCGGCAGCACGAAGCCGCCGGCCAGGCCGTGCAGCAGCGCTTCGGTCTCCTGCGGATCGGCCAGGCGCCCGGCGCTGGCACGCGCCTGTTCGAGGAAGCCGAGCAGCGCCGGATCGTCGGTGCCGGCCGCGGCGTCCGGATCGGCGAGACGCGCATGCAGCCAGCGCCAGGCCGGGTTGTCCTGCAGCGCGGCGGCGTCGTCGGCAAACAGCTCGTCGGCATCCAGGCCCAGGGCCCGGTAGTAGGGCGCGCTGAGCTGTTGCATGACCGTAGACGTGCGGTGCGCCGGATCCGCGGCCTGCCCGAACACGTGCAGCCCGAGCGGCAGTGTGCTGCGCGCCAGGTCGTGCAGGTGGTCGTGCAGCGCCTGCGCGAACGCGTCGAAGTCGGCCAGCGCGCCATCGCGGTCCCAGCCCAGGTCCCCGGCGATCCCCGCGTCGAACGCCGCATCGACGAGCCGCAGCGCGGTGCGATCGCGCACGCCACCGGCGTCGAGCTGCTGCAACTCGTGCACCAGCGCGTGCAGGTCGCGCAGTTCGTCGTAGAGCCCGGCCGGCGCGAACGGCGGCGTCTGGTGGCTGACGATCACCGCGCGTCCGCGTCGCTTGGCCTGCACCGCTTCGCCGACGTTGTCCTGGATGTAGGGATAGAACACCGGCACCTCGCCGACGGTGGCCATCGGCCAGTCGTGCGCCCACAGGCCGCGGTCCTTGCCCGGCAGCCATTCCTGGGTGCCGTGCGTGCCGAAGTGGAGCAGGGCGTCGGCGTCGAAGGTCTCGCGCACGAACAGGTAGGTCGCCAGATACCGATGGTCCGGGACCGCCCGCAGGTCGTGGGCAGCCTCGCCCGGGCGCGCGCCGCGCGGCGGTTGCGGCAGCAGCGCGACGTTGCCGAGCAGCAGCCGTGGCACCAGCAGCACGGACTCACCGGCGATGCGCCGCGCCGCAGGGCTGTCCTCAGGGGCGCCGTGCGCGGCGAGCACCTCGGCCCGGCGCGCCTCCGGCAGGGCCTCGAACCAACGGCGATAGACCGCCATCGGCACGGCCGCGGCGAGGCCGTCGGCGTGCAGCGCGTCCAGCGTCCCGGATCGGTACAGCCCGGCCAGCATCCGCTGCGCGTCGGCGATCAGCGCCGCCTCGTTGACGCGCTGCGTGCGATAGCCGGCGGCGTCGAGCGAGACCAACAGCCGCTCCAGGCTGCGCGGCACGTTGAGATGCGAGGCCGAGAGGTTGCGCTCGCCGGCGGGATAGTTCCAGAACAGCGTGGCGATGCGCTTGTCGGCCGCGGGCGTGCGGCGCAGCGCGGCGGTGCGCGCGAGCCGGGTCGCCAGCAGCCCGACCTGCTCGGGGATCGGCGTCTGCACGCCGTCGGCGACCGCCGCGACCACCAGCGGATCGGCCGCGCCCCAGCCTTCGGGGACCGCGAGGAACGTCGGCACCAGCGGCGGCGCGAGTCCGCTCGCCGCGGCCCGCCACTGCGCCGCGTCGCCCTGGCGCCAGGTCAGCGCCTGCAGCACCGGCACGTCCAGCACCTCGAACTCGGCACGCCGCAGCGCCGCGCCCTGCAGGTGCGTCATCACGACGATCGCATCGACGTCGAGCCCGGCCAGCGCCTGCTGCAGGCCGTCGGGCCGGGCATCGTCGAACCACACCCCGAACGCATGCACGCCGTGCGCCGCCGCGCGAGCGATCACCGCATCGAGCACCGCCGTCTGCAGCGAGGCGACGGCGCCCGGCGACACCACGATTGCGGCAGAGGGCATGGACTTCGACGCGACGCGTCCGTCGCGCCAGGCCGCGTAGTCGGACGCATCCGCGAAACTGCGGTCGGCATCGGGATGGTGGTAGCCGGTCGTCGGCATCGGCACCGGTGGCGGGATCGCGGCGGCGTCGCGGCCGCGCAGTCGCGCGTCCAGATACTGCAGCAGATGGCGATGGTTGGCCTCGCCGCCGCCGGCGTAGTAGCCCGCGATCCGCGCCACGTCCTCGCCCGGCAGGCCGCCGCCTGCCGGCGGTCCGCCGCCGACGCGCACCCAGCGCAGCCCGGGCCGTTCGAGCAGCGGGCCGAGCGCCGCCTGCACCTGCGCCACGTCCGACGGCCGCGGCGTGTCGAGCAGCAGCAGGTCCATCGCCGCGAGGCGATCCGCCGTGGCCGGGCCTGCGTCGGCACGCACGTGCTCGAACGCCACTCCCTGCGCGGCGCCCAGCGCATCGAGCCGGGCCGTCCGCTCGGGCAGCACGAAGTCCGTCGCCACCACCGCGACCCGCAACGGCGGCTGGGCCGCGGCCGGCAGCCAGGCCAGCGCCGCCAGCAGCCACGGCAGCCATCGCAGGGCAGGGCGCATCGTCAGAAGCCGACTTCGACGCCGGCGTGCACGTAGCGTCCGGTCTCTGGATAGGCGTAGAGCGCCGACGTCTCGTCGAGGCGCTCGTCCGTCAGGTTCTCGATGCCGCCGCGCAAGGCGATGCGCTCGGTGAGCCGGTAGCCGAGATCGACCGACCACAGCCGGTAGCCCGGCAGGCGGACGAGGCCTGCGGTGCCGGTCTGCCACTGGCGGCCGGTGTGTTCGAGCCGCAGACCGGCATTCCAGGCCGCGTCCGTCCAGCGCAGCGCCGCGTGGCCGCTGCGGAGCGGGCGCCCCGTGAGCGGCTGGTCGGATGCGACATCGCGCGCCTGCAGCCAGCTGTGGTTCGCGCTGAGGCTCCACCCGGCCGGCAGTTCGGCCCGTGCGCCGAGCTCGACGCCCTGCAGCCGCGCCTGCGCGACGTTGACGTAGCTGCGCCGCTCCGCGCCGCGGATCCCGCAGGCCGCGGTGCAGATGGTCTGGATCAGGTCGTCCAGCTCGTTGCGGAACGCGGTCGCCTCGACCGACAGCGCGTCGCCGGACCACCCCAGCCCCAGCTCGTAGGTCGTCACCGTCTCCGGCCGCAGCGCCGGATTGCCGACGATCTCGAACATGCCGCCGCCGCCGATGGCCGCGTACTGCGGCGACAGCTGCTTGAGCGTCGGCGCCTTGAAGCCCGCGCCCGCGCCGCCCTTGAGGGTCACGCCCGAATCGAAGCGCCGCACCGCGTAGGCGCGCGGCGAGTGGTGCCAGCCAAAGCGCTCATGGTGATCGGCGCGGTTGCCGAGCGTCAGCAACAGCACGCCCAGGTCGATCTCGTCCTGCACGAACACGGCCCGGTGCACGCCCGACACCACGCCGGCGATGTTGACCGTCGCGTCCTCCAGCCGCTCGCGCCGCCATTCGGCGCCTGCGCTCAGCCGATGGCGCTCGCCCAGCGGCAGCGTCACGTGCCCGTCGACGGTGTCGTCGGTCAGCGCCTGCGGCCCGGTCGCCGCGCCCACGTCGCGCGCGTTCTCGCGATCGAGCGTCGCCCGCTGGGCGCGCAACTGGCTGTCGCCCCAGCGCCACTGGCCGCGGTGGGCGACGGACGTCTGTGCCCGGTCGATGTCGTCGCGGCTGCGGTACACGTACGGCACGCGCCCGGCCTGCAAGGCATCGCGCACCCGCCGTTCACGTCCGGCCAGGTGCGCAACGTCGATCCTCTGCGTCGCGCTCGGCGTCCACTGCAGGCCCAACCGCGCGGTGTCGGCGTCGCGGCCTTCCTGCTCGGTGAGCCGCGCATCGTTGCGGTCCCGGATCGGCGCACGCTCCAGATGCTCGGCCTGGAACGTCAGGCCCAGCCGATCGGCGAGCAGCGGGCCGGACGCGCTCGCCGAGGTCCGGCTCACGCCGCCCCCGTGCCCGCCGGCAACGACGCCACCGCCATGCCGCAGGCTGCCGTGCCAGACGTCGGTCGCGGCGCGGGTGATGATGTTGACCACGCCACCGAGCGCCTCCGACCCATACAGCGACGACATCGGTCCGCGCACCACCTCGATGCGCTCGATCGCCTCGACCGGGATCCACGCCAGGTCGAAGTCGGCGTGCGCGATCGCGTCGCTGGCCGCGTTGACGCGCTGGCCGTCGACCAGCACCAGCGTGTACTCGCTGTCCATGCCGCGGATGCGGATACCGCGGCGGCCCATGCCGATCCCGTCGAAGGTCACGCCGGGCGTTCCGCGCAGCGCATCGGCCAGGTCGAGCACAGGCCGTTGCAGCAGGTCGTCGCGCGAGATCACCGAGATCGACGCCGGCGCATCGGCGAGCGAGGTCTCGGTGGCCGTCGCCGTGACGACGATAGCGTCCAGGTCTTGGACGGCGGAGTCCGCCCAGGCGGGCGACACGGACAGCAGCAGGCCGGCGACACCTGCGCCGGCTTGGAGGAAGGGATGGGACACGGGACTACCTGATGCAGTGGGGGCGAGCGAGTGGAGAGGAGCGACGCGGCCAGACCGGGGCGCCGCAACAGAGAGGGCGCGGATTTTATACTGGAACGATATAACGTAACAACAAACCGGTATCGGCTCTGGCTCGCGGGCGTCGGTCCGAGCCGTCCACGCGCGCCGACGCGTCGATCGGGCTCCCCATGCCTACACGCCGCGCAGGGGCATCGACTCCCTGCGCGTCGGCGCAGCGCCGTGTCGAGCATCGCAACCACAGTCGTGGGCTTGGGCGATGCAAGGGCGCCGGGTTTCCGTCCCGACGCGCGCATTGCCCCCTCAAAGGATGTCTGGGGAGGCCTGTCGCGCATCTGGCAACGCCATCCGTTGGGCGCGACAAGGGGCCCGCCCTATAATTTCCAGCTTTGGTGGAAAGAACCAGCACGGCGCGACCGTGACAGGCTTTCATTCTTGCGACCAGGGTGGCGAAGATGAAAATGCCGTTTGTTTCGTTGCGTCCAGAGATCACGCGGACACACGCCCTGATTCTGATGGGCTGGTTGGAAGATAAGCGCGTGACGCGCTACCTCAGCGACTCCCGCAGCGTGTCTCGATTCATCGCGCAGGCCGTCGACCGGACGCAGACGCCCATCCTGACACACCTGTTCAATCAGCGCGGCCGATTCTTCATGACCTACGACCGGAACGATGTCCCGGTCGGCTTCGTCCGCCTGGTGAAGACAGGCTCCGAGTGCGAGATCGTCCTGGTCATCGGTGATCAGGACAACTGGGGGCGGGGACTTGGCGGCAGCACCATCCGGGAAGGCCTGAAGCTCGCCTTCCTCGACATGCGGGCCGAGACCGTCATCGCCAAGATTCAGCCTGGCAACATACGCTCGCTCAAGGGCTTCGAGAGCTGCGGCTTTCTGCGAAAAGCCGAAATGCCTACGTTGAACTCACTGTACATGACCTCTGGTCGGTATCTCCAGCTGCTGCGCGAAGGCGTCTTGGCAAAAGCGACCGACATCTACGTCACGGAAATCGACAAAGCCCGGCTCCAGAGCCTGATCGAGTTCGAGCAAGGGGCGGCAGTCGTCGAGCTTGAACACGAGATCGAACGCGCGATCGTCGTGGAGCCGCAGCATGTCGCGCACAACGTCGTCACCATGAACTCCAGGGTCGTGCTGCAGGTGGACCAGGATCAAGCGCAGGTCGAACTCGTCTATCCGCAAGACGCCGATGACCGCTCCGGGAAACTATCGATCCTCTCCGACGTCGGCGCCGCAATCCTGGGCTACCAGGAAGGCGATGCCTTCGACTGGCGAGTGGGTGATCGCACGCGTCGTATCCAGATCGACAAGGTGATCTACCAACCGGAATCGTTCGGGAACTTTCATCTCTAGAGTCGGGTAGGGCGCTGGAGGCCAAGCTTTCCGCCAAGTTGGCCAAGTGTTATCCGGTCGCGTGACGCGGCACGTGAGCAGGCTTACACTCCGTCCCACAGGGGATGGAGCGTTGCATCATGGATGTCAGGGGAGTCGCCGCGTTCGCGGTGTTGTTCGTCGTGTCGGCACCGGCCTTGGCCCAGCACGTCTACAAGTGCGTGAACTGGCAAGGCGCGGTCACGTACCAATCCGAACGCTGCCCCGAAGGCCAGCGCATCGACCGCACCTACGACACGAACCGCGAGATCGAGGTCGGGGGGCGGGTGGTACGCAACTACGTGCCCACGACCAGCTCGGGCGGTGGCCTTTCTCCCACTTACGGCCGGCCGATGAATTCCGATGGGACCGTCAAGTCCGATGCTGGATGTGATTTCGCGCGTGCGATCACCTCGGGTCGCAGTCCGTACCGCACGATCGAGTCGCTCGCTGGCGATGCCGCGCTGCGCTCCAAGTACTGCAACCACACTCGTGGCCCGACCGATTGACTTGATCAGGTGCAGGGCAGAGCCCTGCGGATGCGGCCTTGCGCGGATCCGCCCGAAGGGGCGCTCGCGCCAGTCGCGAAGATCCAAGACCACGACCACGACAAGGACCTTGACCACCTGTCGACCCGTTTTTCGTGACGCGTCTTGAAGACTGGCTCGCTCCAATCGCTGTTCGGCCTCGAGGCGGAACGCCATCGCACGCAGGCGTTCGGTTGTGAAGCGTTCGCCATCCAGGAAGGCGAGCTCACGACCTGCCATGCGCCAGCCGCTCCAAGGCCGTGGAGCTCCGGCCGGTTGTGGACCACGCGGTCGTAGTGTGCGGCGTCGGACTCGTGGTTATGGGTAGCGCACTTTAGCGTGCTCTGAGTAAATTATTGATTTTTCTGAGGCAAGCTGTGCCTATGTACACCCTTGTCTGCGTAGGTCGCCGCACTCCAGCGGGGACGCTTTTCCAAGCTACGCACTCCGGTGGGGACACTTTTGCCGGCTACGCACTCTTACAGGGTCACGCATCCGCACCGACCACAGTCCGATGCGCCCCCTGGGGTGGTGCAGTCCAAGGGGAACTTACTTCCGCCTGTAATGACCCAGCCTTTCCTGCACAGGTCAGGCCGCTAAAGCGTACGCCTCGGCGGGTGTCTTCATACCCAGCGCCTGGTGCGGGCGCCGGTGGTTGTAAAACGCGATCCAATCGCCGATCACCCGCATCGCGTGCTGCTGGCTTTCGAAGCGGTGGCGGTGTGCGCACTGCTCCTTGAGCGTACGGATGACGTGTTCGACCATGCTGTTCTACTGCGGGCAATGCGGAGTGATGAACTCCTGCCTCAGGCCGTAGCTGCGCACCAGTTGGATGTAGTGACGGCTGGTGAAGACCAGCCCGTTGTCTGACCACAGCAGGAACGATTTGGACACGCGTCCGAGCGTGCCGAAGCGCGTGATCAGCGCCTGCTCCAGCGCCCCCGCGGCCGTGGTGGCCTTGCCGGTGCGCGCCAGCTGCCAGCCCAGCAGCTGGCGCGTGTGGCAGTCGATCACGAGCGCCAGCGTGAGCCAGCCATCGCGGCCGCCCCAGATCCGGCACAGGTCGGTGGCCCAGCGCTGGTTCGGCGCTGACGCCACGGACGGCAACGCCTGGATCCGCGGCCGCATGCTCACGGCGCGCTTGCGCACCTGCCAGCCCATGAGCTGGAAGATGCGCTGCACCGTGTTCTTGTTCATGCCGAGCAAGCCGGCCACCGTGCGATAGCCAAACGACGGCTCGGCCTCGATCAGTTGCTTGATCGGCGCGGCCAGTTCGGGCCGCACGACCGGCGCCGATTTCACCGGCCGGTGGTAGACCGTGCGTCGCGGCACCTCGAACCAGCGGCACAGCTGCGACATCGACACCGCTACGCCCTCATCCTGCAGTCCTTGCTGGACCGTGACCATCAGGTCTCGTCCTTGCCCAGCAGGAACTGCAATTTTTTTTCGCGCGCGCAGTTCCAGCATGGCCTCGCCGTAGGCTTCCTGCAGGTCTTCAGCTGCCGCTCGTACTGCTCGCGCACGTGCTCAGGCGTGGCCCGCAGCGCGTTCTCCATGCCGCGCTTGTCGTCCTCAACACGAAATTTGTGTTGGGAGACACAGAATCGATAGTCAAGCCCGATTCCCGGACGTTCCCTGATGTCGTGCGCTCAACCAATCCCAATGATCTGCGTGCGACGCTGAGTGTATAAGCAGGGGGAAAGATTACGCCGCAATCAGGATTTTCCTACGTTGAGTTCGGCAGGAGATCCAATTGACAAGAACAATTTTCTACAGGCGGCCGAAACATCGTTCACGGCGCCTTGACATTCCATTTGCGGCATTGTATACGTTTGTTGCCGAAGCAATCCTGCTAAGGCAAGTGTGAGCAAGGATGAATTACATGAAGAGCCGATTTGAGGACCTGCTGGAAGCCCACGTTGTTGAGTCGTTTAACCTGACTGACGCGATGGCAAACGACTTGGCTGGCGAGTCGACCGATAACGCCACGCCGACCACCATTTGGGCGATTGCGATTATTACCAGCGCGGCAGAGTGCTGATTAGTTAGTTTGGTAGGGCAGATGCTCCTTCATCGGAGCATCTGCTTTAGAGGAGCAGATGCTTCATTGAGAGGCTTCGTGTGTCCCCGTATCTCACTATAGGTGTGTGAGAAAATATACATAAATCCGAGAAAAAGGCAGGCCGGTGGTCATGGGAAGCCTTAATCTCGCATCGTTGTTCGCCTCTGCTTGAGGCAATGAATTATTTATTTATCGCGAATGGAACTCGTGAATGAACAGCGTCGGCTGCGATATTGAAGCGAACTTGGCGCTCTACGAGATTGATCGATACGGAACGACTCGAATTCGAGATCGGCGGGCGCTCTCTAGCGCAGCGAACCTGAAGGAGTCGACTGCGAGGCGACTAGTACTTGAAACTGCATTCTGCAGTGACAGGAATATTACCGAGTTAGAGTCGCTCAACTCGTTCGAGTCTGTCTTTGGTATCGAAAGTGAGAGAGAAAGATTCGTAGCAAAAATTTGTAATCCGCTGCAGAACGAGATCGGTATGAGCCGGTTGGTTCAAGCTTCCGGAGAGCCCGTCAGTCCGCCACTGCTTGAGGTTCATGAGCCAGGCATCGCTATATTCCCCCGATGCGAGCCGTACTTGAATGAACTCAATGTCTTCGAAGACTGGGGCCTGCTGCAGGTGCAACTGCGCGAAGCAGCAGATCTTCTCAGCAAGATTCATTCAATGGACAGCCCGATTGGATTGGAACCGTCGAGACCTAAGGTTGAGATTGGACGATTCCAAAAGATCTCCTTGGAAGAGTACGAACAGCTTCCTGGATTTGAAGTGCACGCCTATGTTGAGGCTGCACAGAGACTGCAAAGGCAACTTCTCTATGTAAAAAAAGTAAATCCGTCGTGCTTTGTTCACGGGGATTTCAAGTTTGACAATGTCGTGTACTGGAAGCGGCGGTTAGTTGCAATAGATTGGGAATCCGCCGGGCTTGGTCACCGTGAGGCGGATCTCGGTATATACATAGGGTGCATCGTATCCATCTGGTTAAAGGAGAAGTCCAGAAGCTACTCGGGTGACGTATCCCAAATACTTTCAGAGGGAGGGACGGGGCTTCGACAGTGTGTCTTGGCATTGGCCAGTTTCTTAAACTATTACTGCGAATGCGGAAGTGCATCAATCAACGTAAGGCTTCTGATGGTTTATATCGGGAATTTTCTTCTCGACCGAGGTCTTATTACGAATATGCTCGGCGGAAGATTTAATCTTGAGACGATGATGTGTTTTAAGCTGGGGCAGCTCATCGTAAGTAAGCCAATCGCTATCTTTAGGGCCTGCAAAGGAATGATCGGTGAAGAAGTTGGATCTAAAGATCTCATTTGATTCGGTAGCCTTGGATGGACAGGTCATAGAGATCCCAGAAGAGCTACGCAGCGAAAGAGGTGTCGAAGAATCACCGAGGCTCGTGAACTTCATTACTCGCGTTGTGTACCTGGTGGCTCATAAACGCGCTAATTATGCGGATTATGTTTCGAAAGCAGCAGTATCGAGCTCATTCGTGAGCGGTGATTCATCGTATCAGGCCCTTATGAAATCCTGCTGTGATTTCGACAAGTGGCTTGATAGCGGATGGAGCCTTGTTGACCACGAAAGAGATGACGGACTCGTCATCCAAAAGTCTGGCTCAAAGGTAAAAGTGAGAGTGTCCACGGAACTCATTGATGAGATCAGACCCTGGGAAGGTGGGGCGCCGAGGGTGACCGTTCGTGCTTCGTGCTTTCGACCTTACTTGAGTCCGGGTTATTTCTTCATTGTTAGTCCGCATGGTGGCCCTGAGACAGAAGAGATCGTGCGTATCTACTTGAACTGCAGTGCGCTAGGGGCATGCAGGTTGATTTTGGACCTGTCAAGAATTTCCCAAGAGAGTAAATTCAAGTTCCACGCGAAGTTCAGAAATAGATCCGACCAGTACCTATACTCGGATGGCGGCGTAATCTACCTCGAGCCTGGGGAGTTCTTGGCTAGAAGAGAGCTTCTGACTGATCTGTTTAAGGTGCATGCCGAGCACTTATCGGACAAGATTTCATACTTTACAGAGCCCTTAGTTCCGGGGGCTGCTTTTGCGGTTGAAAGAGTAGTTAGGGGGCGGGGGGTAAAGAGTTTTGGTGAAAAGAAGTCAGCTGAATTTGCTATAGCCCATTGGCCAGGACATTTCAAAGCGCCCTCGACTCCTGCGGATCGTGGTGCAGCTGTTCCAGTCTGAGATCGATATAAGAAGCGGAGCATGAAGTGATGAAGTTCATAAACATTTACCTAAGCCCGCTTAATGTTTTTGAAGAAATTAAGCGGCACCCCGTGAGCCTCGCCCCTTTGGCAGCGGTTGCGATCCTAACAGCCGGTATGTCAGTCCTGTACTTCATGAAAGTCGATCCGGACTGGTTCATTGATTACACACTGACCTCGTCTGGAAAGCAGATGAGCGAAAGTGAGATGGAGCAAGCGAGGAAGGTGCTGCCAAGCGCTGGGGTCATGGGGTACATCACGTCAGTCGTAGCGCCCATAGTAACCGTGATTGTGGCGCTAGCTTATGCTCTTTATTTGTTTGTGGTGAGCAAAGTTCTGGGGGGCGCAGTATCTTTCGCGCAGACGTTGAGTCTCACGGCTTGGTCGGCGATGCCCCAGGCCTTGGGAGTCATCGTTTCAATCGTTGCCATCGCTATGATGCCTGCGCAGACGAGCCTCGACTCTATGATGCTGACTCACATCGACCCGCTGCTTGTAGAGCTGCCTCCCGCTCACCCTTGGGGCGCATTGGCTAGAAACTTCGATCTGCTCACTATTTGGAGCATCATTCTTGTGGCCATAGGATGGCGCGCTTGGGGCAAGAGCAGCTGGTTGCAGGCTTTAGTGGTGTCGTCGATTCCGGCCGCAATCGTTTACGGCGGGATGGCCATACTCGCGGTGATGAGGTAATCCCGGATCGCAGAGGATTGCCTAGGGTAAATTAATGAAGAACGCACCGAAATGGCTTGCTGCAGTTGCTGTGCTGCTGGTTCTCATCGTCCCCTTGTCTATCAAGAAGAGCAGGGATGCATCTGGTCTCGAAGTGAATGTCGTACAAGCACAGACTCGAGTTCTGAATCCCACTATCTTGGCTTCGGGAACGCTCGCCTATGAGACAGAGGTGAGTCTGACTGCGGAAGTGCTGGCTAGAGTGAGCCAAGTCCTTGTGGAAGAAGGAGACTCGGTGGAGTTCGGTCAACTCCTGCTCAAGCTCGATCCCGAAACTTATAACAACGCTATCAGTCGCGAGGGGGCGGGGTTGCGGCAAAGTCGAAACAGCATTCTGCGCAAGCGAGATGCCCTGCATCTGAAAGAAAAGCAGATTGCGCGGAGCCAAGCGTTGGCTCGAGCGCAACTGATTGACCAGAACAGTCTCGATGAGCTGCTAGACCAGCTAAGCGCAGCTCGTTCTGATCTGGCGGACAGTGAAGAGGCCCTTCGCCGGTCCGAAGCCATTGTGGGTGAAGCATACGAGCAGCGCGCAAAAACCGAAATACGCTCCCCCCTTGCCGGAACAATAATTTCGACATCTATCAAAGTTGGTGAAACGGCGATCCCATCTACATCTGCTTTGGCGGGCGCGCAGCTGATGCGAATCGCAGATACCTCCACTATCCAAGCGGAGCTCAAGGTCGATGAGGCTGACATCGGCAAGGTTACGATCGGCCAGGCGGTCCAAGTGACGCCGTCTGCATTTCCACACCTTACGTTAGAGGGGGCTGTAGAGAAGATTGCGCTTGATCCGACGATTGAGGGACTTGGTCGCGCTTACAAGGTCACGACAACGTTAACAACAGCTCCAAGCGTCCATTTGCGATCTGGAATGAGCGTGAGGGCAGATATCCAACTTGGTGACGGTACGGAGCGGCTTGCTGTTCCCGTCGAGGCTGTGGTGAGCGAGGCAGATGAGCGCGGCTCTGTGGTCCGTTACGTGTGGATCGTTGAGGGACGCGCAGCGAGAAAGCGGGTTGTAGAAACCAGTGGGTCCGATGACCGATGGGAAGAAGTAACTAGAGGCCTGGTTGCTGGCGATCAAGTCATCACCGGACCAGCTAGGACTTTGCGCGCACTCATCGATGGTGAGCGGATTGCCCCCAAGCTTTCCGAGCAGAAAGTCGCAGGGAACTCGTCGGTTGCGAGCACCAGATGATCTCTCTTCGGGGTATCGAAAAGCGATACGAGATGGGCGGAGAAATCGTCAAGGCTCTCGACAGCGTTGATCTTGATATAGGACAGAACGAATACGTAGCGCTGACTGGTGCGTCAGGTTCCGGGAAGACAACGCTTATGAACATCATAGGCTGCCTGGATACGCCTACCGCCGGCAATTACCAGCTAAACGGGCGAGATGTGAGTTCCTTAGATGAAAGCTCACTAGCTAGCGTGCGAAATCAGGATATCGGATTCGTATTCCAAAGCTTCCACCTACTGCCGCGTCTGACAGTTGTTCAGAACGTAATGCAGCCGCTTGTGTACCGCGGTATTCGCGTCGCTCAGCGCAAGGAGATGGCTATTGAGGCGCTTGTCCGCGTAGGGCTGGGTAATAGATTGAACCACCTTCCGAATCAGCTCTCGGGAGGGCAGCGCCAACGTGTGGCCATCGCCCGCGCCATGGTCGGAAGTCCCGCTATCCTGTTAGCCGACGAGCCAACGGGGAACTTAGACCTGCGGACAACAGCAGAGATCATGGAGCTTTTTCACTCCTTGCATGCGTCCGGGAACACCTTGGTCGTCGTAACTCATGAACCCGATATCGCAGCGCATTGTCATCGCACTCTGCGCGTGAGCGAGGGCAAGATCGCGGAAGACATCAGCAGGCCTGGTGGCTCTAAATGAACTTGACGCTAGAGTCATTACGGTCAGCATTTTCAAGCTTGCTCGCTCATAAGCTGCGTAGCCTGCTTACGATGCTTGGAATCATGATCGGAACCGCAGCTGTAATATCTGTTGTATCGCTTATGCACGGATTTTCCGAGAAGATTCGGGGGCAGTTTGCCGACATGGGTGGTGGGACACTGACACTTCGCGCGGAGAACAATAACGAGAATTTTAGAACAGGAAAGATCAACAATATAACATTCGCCGACGTCAGCGCCCTTCGTCACAATGTTCAGGGAATAGACAAAGTTTCGCCAATGATGCTGGTTCAGTCTGCAGGCGCTAGCTACCAAGGGCGCAATGCTTTGCCACAGATCATTGGCACAAGTTCAGATCGACAGGACGTAACTGGCCAGTATCCAGAAGTAGGCCGCTTTATTGTGGCGAGTGATGACCTCAGAAACCGACGAGTCGCGGTGATCGGTCAGCAGCTCCGCGATGAGCTCAGTATGCCCGAGAACCCGGTCGGCCACTTCCTGATGATCGATCGCGAGTGGTTCAAAGTCGTAGGAATGATGCCAAAAAGGGGGGAGATCCTAGGTTTTAGTCAAGATAACTTTGCAATGATTCCCTTCGAGGTCGCGCGCTCGATGATGGGGAATGTCCAGGACCCAGTTATACAGGCGACTTTCACCGCTTCTAACGTCGAAGAGATTGATCAGCTCCGCGACCGCGTCAGGCGCGTTATTCGCCACTCGCGAAGGATTGCTGTTGGTGAAGAGGACGACTTCAAAGTGGAGGCTGCCGACTCATTTGTTAAGCAGTTTGACGAGTTATCCGGCGCAGCCACAGTCATTCTTGGGGGGATTGTAGCGATATCTTTGCTAGTTGGCGGAATCGGGATCATGAACATCATGCTTGTGTCGGTTACTGAGCGCACTCGTGAGATAGGTGTTCTCAAAGCGCTAGGCGCAACTCGGCAGATGATCTTGTTGCAGTTTCTGTTCGAAGCTGCACTTTTGGCATTGGCAGGTGGCTTGGCTGGAATCTTTGCCGGATACGCTATCGGCGCGACGATTTCCTCAATGGTGCCAAGCTTCCCGCCTGCTCATGTTCCACTTTGGGTCGTGTTCGTGTCTGCGGGATTCTCCGCGGTCGTTGGGGTGGTGTTCGGAATAATGCCTGCTTCAAATGCAGCGGGCTTGGATCCTGTAGAAGCGCTTAGGTATGAGTAGCACGTCCTGGTGCGTGAAGTGCAAGAAGAAGGGGGGGGGCTTGTGATACTTAGCTCCACACGGCTATCTCGAGGCGTGTTCTTCAACACATGGCATGACCGCCGAAGGTCGCTGCTCGTGAAATCATTCTCGAGATCGTCTCCGCACTTCATTGACACTGTGCATGGCGCCTCGGGCGACGCACTCGTGATGCCGCTTTCGCTTCGAGGCGCGCGCAGGCATCGCTATGTGTATGAGATGAAAGCGCATTTCACCAGGCTGGTCGAAACAGACATTTCCGCGATCACCCCAGAGTTTGGACCCTCGCTAGTTGAGGCCTACAAGGACGCCTCCCAGCAGATCGAAAAATTGGAAGGTAGGAATCTCAGCGCTCCTCAGTTCTGCAGGTACCAAGGCGAAGCGGGGCTAACCTCAGTGCTAGCCGAATGCCTTTCAGGGAATACAGATGCACTGAGTCGGCTGCACTCTGCGTCGTCAAGTATCGATCGGAGCGTAACTGTAATCGCGCTACACGGCACCTTCTCCGTTGCGAACATCTTGACAGACCAGTTTAGCAACAGGGCGCGCATCATCTACGACAATGGGAGTTTTATCGGGCCAGTCGAGTATGACCTTGCGACTTTAATCGAAACATTTGTAGACCTCGCAAATAAGAAACGACTCACGGGCCAAGACTCGGGGGCTGTAGATAGATTCTTAAGTGCGCTTGTAAGCGCCTTCGAATCCGAGTTTAAGATGGATCGGCAGGTGCTTCGAGACATCACACTTTATCAGTATGTTGGTCACATCAATTTGTTCCAAACGCTGTGCTCGCACGCGAGCAGGCCCCTGGTGCCGTCCGCAACGTACGCGAAGCTGATTGCTACATTTATCAGGACGATGGATGAACTGATATGAAGAAGATCGTTCTGGGTGTTTGCGGCTCGTTGGCAAGTACAGCTATGCCGGCTTACGTATACGTTCTGAAGTCCAAGTTCAAGGAATCTCCTATAAGCGTTGTGCTTACCGAAAGTGCGCGATACTTTCTATCCGAAGGCGCACTTGCTCATATACCGGGCGTCGTGGTTGTTGGGCCAGATCCGCTCGGAAAGATAAGGGTCAATCACTCCGAGGTCGTTAAAGATTGCGGCCTTTTCATCGTTCTACCTGCGACCGGCAACTTCATAGGGAAGGTGGCAAACGGCATCGCAGATGATCTACTTACTACGTGCTTCATGGCATACAGAAGCCCGAAAATTGTATTTCCGGCAATGAACTCGGACATGCTTGCCAGTCGTTATGTGCAGAAGAACATTGAGACGCTTCGGAGTTTCGGAGAGAGAGTTGTTCTAGGAGGGAATGGCATATCGGTTGCGACGGGTGAGAGTGGTCCTGGTGCGTTACCGGATGTCAGGGAGATCCTCGATAACATCGATCTTTTCATTGCGGGTGAGGAAGACATCTCATGAAGGAGGCGATTCAGGAGGGGCGGGTCGACCAGCTGAGCGGGGCGTTTAATATTGCCTTTCCTGGGGGCGGATACCACCTTTCAATCGTGGTACCAATCCATGTGGTGGACAATAGCGGCGTCTTCCACGCTATTGAACATCTCATAGTCACGCACTCGGATCTGATGCGGCTGTCACAAGAACTGCACGTTGAGAATTTCTCTGCAAAAACTTCACCTGCGTGTGTCGAGTTTGCGTTCTCAAGCGGGTGCAAGGATTGCTTTAGGTCGTTTACAAAGCACTTACTGACCGCCGTTTTTTATAGCAAGTTTACGATCGTTGATTTCGAGCGCGAGGTCTACCGTACTCATGCAGGCGGGCATAAAACTCCTGGCGTTATCATCAACGAGATGCACAGGAGCTCATCAGCAGAGCAAAGGCAGATCGCTCTGGCGATTAGGAAGTTCTCGCTTGCCGGCTCCAGCTATGGATTTAATAGCGGGGGTGTGCCGGAAGAGATCTACGGCATCTCGTTTTTGAGCTTGCTAGAACAGTACGCCGCTTGCTTCGTACCTGCGCGAAGCACTCTTATCACGGTCATGGATGGCGAATACGATGAGTTCCAAGCGTTTGTATCGTCAATTCTTTGCGAGCTCGCTGTTGCGCAATTCGATTGTCGAGGAAGTGTCGCGAATAATGTAAAGACAATAAACCCGCTGAAGCGCAACAACACGGGGCATATCTACTCGGCTAAGGACGATGACGCATCCCTATGGTGCAAGGTCTGGCGATACGAAGGCGAAATCGACTACTACACGCGAATCAAGCTCGGAATTGCGTTGAAGTATGCTTTTGGCCACTCGGATCTTGGGCTGTTTCGAAAACTGAGACAGCTTCCAGGAGCTCAGGGGTTAGCCGGATTCAACGGATTCGAATCGAAGTTTCCCATCCCTTTGATGGTGGTGACGTTAAGGCTTGGCGCGCTGATGACGCATGACATAGAGCGCTACATCGACGAATCGCTTCAAGATATCTGTGATCAAGAGGTCGACGCTGACTACATGGAAACCGTAGCCAACTCGCTCTTAGAGGCGCCACCTCTCGACTTCATGACTGGGGAGACAAGAGGACGGCAGTTGCTGGGGGATCTCCGTGTCCACTTGGAGCTTGGGTATGAACCAGGGGAGTTGGCGCTCCTTGGTTCGCACGTAGAACATGCTCTGGACTTCTTTCTCATTGCCGGCAACCTTGGCACATTCCTGCGCGAGCATCTTGGCCATCGGTGCAGCTCGTCACTGATCGAACTTAGTTCAGTGCGCATGAATAGACCAGAGCCGCTTGCCGAAGATATTCCTTACCAAGATCAAGTATCGAGATCTACAAAAGCGAATGAGGTAATCCGATGCAGCGCCATTCTGCCCGGATCGGGCGCATCCGCCGCCCCATCAACATCATCTAAAGAAGTAGTCCACGCATTCCAGATCCGCTACTTCCCAGGATTGAAAAATGAGCAACAAATTTTTCTACCTCTGTTCTCCAAGTATGCTACAGACATTCAATATACGACGCGACAAGGCGGTGATTTAGGACGGAGGCCGGCAGGCTCTAATTCTATTAATAATACGTTTTTTCGCGTGGATCCGGGCAGATCACAGAGGTGCTTTTCCTATAATCAGTTCTATTCCAGATATTTGGAGTCTGAAAAGTCCTACTTCGATCAGCATCTAATCTATTGGTTTGAAAATCTACGCAAAATCGATAAGGGACGGTTCGTGCGGTCGTGGAAGGAGTTCGTGGCTGAGCGAAAAACTGCGCTAGGAAAACATGGGCTTGCACTAGCGTGTGTGCAGGCGGCGAGCGCCTCGTCTCAAGAAAGTGCTCGAAAGACTCAGTCAACGGGACTCGAGTGCTTTGAATGGATTGAGAACGTTGAGTTATTCAACAATCTTGTTGACGAGGTCTTGCCGGATATCTTCAATGCGCTGCAGCGTTCCGGAGTCTGGGGTCTGGAAATTCGAGAGGACTTTCCGATGCAGGTGAGATCTCACTACTCCCCGGGCGGAAGCGACTTCAGCGGCTTACCTGAGGCTCATGCTGGTGCAGGACCGCTACCAGGTGTCGTTAGAGAGCTATGGCTTTGCAACGTGAGCTACTCAACCGTTGTGGTTTCGATCCCGGTTAAATCGTTTGCGCGACGGGACATATTAAGCATTCGAATCGCAGAGATCATGATCAGTAGATGCGAGTTCATGTCCGCTATGCGAGATCGAGGATCTTATAGCTCGGGCGTCAAGTACAACGAGGCTGAGGGCGTATTTCAGTTCTATTCGGACGTTACTTTTTATCCAGAGATGGATCTTGAACTAATGATGATGTCATGCATCAGTTATCTTCATAGCGTTCGCGATGAGAATATAGTTGCTGATGTCGCTCGCGAGTTGACAAGACAGAGAATTGCTTTAACCAGAGTGCCAGATGAGGCCTTGTCCAAACACTTGATCTCGATTTTCGGAAGTTCTGAGAATTCATCGTGGGATGATTTCACTGTTGAAGATATAGATGTGCAACAGTTTTCTTATGGGATGGATGGGGTGTTGGATCTTTCAAATCCAAGTATTGTGATCATTAGCGATCGCGTGCTGCCATCTGTCGTTGCGAAGTATCAATTGCGTGTTCGAGAAATTATCTAATTCTAGTTGTGTCGAGGAATTATTATGAACCCCGTGGACAGGACGTTCAGAGTGGTAAGTTTTTTCACTGGTCTGAGCTTTGGTATGGTTCTGCCTGTCTTGTTTATTTTTCTCAAAGGCAAGGGCATATCGAACATTGAGCTCGCAGTCCTCGCGGTGACCGCAACGGTTACGGCGACGTTGTTTGAACTGCCCAGCGGAAATAT
>NZ_LASZ01000027.1 GCF_001014645.1 Luteimonas sp. FCS-9
GCAGCGCAAAGAAAAACCCCCGCCGGAAGCCCGGCGGGGGTTTTGGGGTAAAGACCCTGGCGATGACCTACTCTCGCATGCTAGATGCACACTACCATCGGCGCATGTACGTTTCACTTCCGAGTTCGGAATGGGATCGGGTGGTTCCATACAGCTATTGTCACCAGGGAGAGGGTGGAGGGTCGCGGTTGGGTCCGGTGATCGACGGATGTCGAGGACGGACCGATCGCGCTCACGCTCTCGTAGGTTGGGAAGTAGCGAACATTGGGACGACGTTACGTGTCGTGGGCCAAGGATGCTTCGGGTTGCGAAGCAACTTGAGGTTATATGGTCAAGCCACACGGATCATTAGTACTGGTTAGCTCAATACATTGCTGTACTTACACACCCAGCCTATCAACCACCTGGTCTTGATGGTTCCTTCAGGGGAGTCAAGCTCCCGGGAGATCTCATCTTGAGGCGCGCTTCCCGCTTAGATGCTTTCAGCGGTTATCGCTTCCGAACATAGCTACCCGGCAGTGCCACTGGCGTGACAACCGGAACACCAGAGGTTCGTCCACTCCGGTCCTCTCGTACTAGGAGCAGCCCCTCTCAAATCTCCAACGCCCATGGCAGATAGGGACCGAACTGTCTCACGACGTTCTGAACCCAGCTCGCGTACCACTTTAAATGGCGAACAGCCATACCCTTGGGACCGACTACAGCCCCAGGATGTGATGAGCCGACATCGAGGTGCCAAACACCGCCGTCGATATGAACTCTTGGGCGGTATCAGCCTGTTATCCCCGGAGTACCTTTTATCCGTTGAGCGATGGCCCTTCCATACAGAACCACCGGATCACTAAGTCCTAGTTTCCTACCTGCTTGATCCGTCGATCTTGCAGTCAAGCACGCTTATGCCTTTGCACACAGTGCGCGATGTCCGACCGCGCTGAGCGTACCTTCGAGCTCCTCCGTTACTCTTTGGGAGGAGACCGCCCCAGTCAAACTACCCACCATACACGGTCCCCGATCCGGATAACGGACCTAGGTTAGAACGTCAAGCACGACAGGGTGGTATTTCAAGGTTGGCTCCACCCCAGCTGGCGCCAGGGTTTCATAGCCTCCCACCTATCCTACACAGACGAACTCAACGTTCAGTGTAAAGCTATAGTAAAGGTTCACGGGGTCTTTCCGTCTTGCCACGGGAACGCTGCATCTTCACAGCGATTTCAATTTCACTGAGTCTCGGGTGGAGACAGCGCCGCCATCGTTACGCCATTCGTGCAGGTCGGAACTTACCCGACAAGGAATTTCGCTACCTTAGGACCGTTATAGTTACGGCCGCCGTTTACCGGGGCTTCGATCAAGAGCTTCGCCTTGCGGCTGACCCCATCAATTAACCTTCCGGCACCGGGCAGGCGTCAGACCCTATACGTCCACTTTCGTGTTTGCAGAGTCCTGTGTTTTTGATAAACAGTCGCAGCGGCCTGGTCACTGCGACCCTCTTCAGCTATAGCTCGCATGAGCCACCAAAAAGGGTGCACCTTCTCCCGAAGTTACGGTGCTATGTTGCCTAGTTCCTTCACCCGAGTTCTCTCAAGCGCCTGAGAATTCTCTTCCTACCCACCTGTGTCGGTTTACGGTACGGTCTGCATAAGCTGAAGCTTAGGGGCTTTTCCTGGAAGCGTGGTATCAGTCACTTCGCTCTAATGAGCTCGTCTCGGTGCTCGGAGTTGAAGGATCCCGGATTTGCCTAAGATCCACTCCTACCGCCTTTCTCCAGGACAACCAACGCCTGGTAGACCTAACCTTCTCCGTCCCCCCATCGCACTTATGCGAGGTGCTGGAATATTAACCAGCTTCCCATCGACTACGCATTTCTGCCTCGCCTTAGGGGCCGACTCACCCTGCGTCGATTAACGTTGCGCAAGGAAACCTTGGGCTTTCGGCGTGGAGGCTTTTCACCTCCATTATCGTTACTCATGTCAGCATTCGCACTTCCGATACCTCCAGCGGACTTCTCAATCCACCTTCGACGGCTTACGGAACGCTCCTCTACCGCGCACAACAAGTTGTGCACCCCAAGCTTCGGTTTATCACTTAGCCCCGTTAAATCTTCCGCGCAGACCGACTCGACCAGTGAGCTATTACGCTTTCTTTAAAGGGTGGCTGCTTCTAAGCCAACCTCCTGGCTGTCTGTGCCTTTCCACATCGTTTCCCACTTAGTGATAATTTGGGACCTTAGCTGTGGGTCTGGGTTGTTTCCCTTTTCACGACGGACGTTAGCACCCGCCGTGTGTCTCCCATGCATTCTGTCCTGGTATTCGGAGTTTGCAATGGTTTGGTAAGTCGCAATGACCCCCTAGCCATAACAGTGCTCTACCCCCAGGAAGATTCACATGAGGCGCTACCTAAATAGCTTTCGAGGAGAACCAGCTATCTCCGGGTTCGATTAGCTTTTCACTCCTAATCACACCTCATCCCCTACCTTTGCAACGGGAGTGGGTTCGGGCCTCCAGTTGATGTTACTCAACCTTCACCCTGGGCATGACTAGATCACCCGGTTTCGGGTCTATTACCCGCGACTATGCGCCCTTATCAGACTCGGTTTCCCTTCGCCTCCCCTATACGGTTAAGCTTGCCACGAACAATAAGTCGCTGACCCATTATACAAAAGGTACGCCGTCACCCTTGCGGGCTCCGACTGCTTGTACGCACACGGTTTCAGGGTCTATTTCACTCCCCTCTCCGGGGTTCTTTTCGCCTTTCCCTCACGGTACTGGTTCACTATCGGTCGGTCAGGAGTATTTAGCCTTGGAGGATGGTCCCCCCATGTTCAGACAGGGTTTCTCGTGCCCCGCCCTACTCAATTTCATCGAAATGGCCCTTTCGCATACAGGGCTGTCACCTTCTATGGCCGGTCTTTCCAGGACCGTTTTGCTAGAACCAAATCGACTTTTGGGCTGTTCCCCGTTCGCTCGTCACTACTCAGGGAATCTCGGTTGATTTCTTTTCCTACGGTTACTTAGATATTTCAGTTCACCGCGTTCGCCTCCAGCAGCTATGTATTCACTGCAGGATACTGCCGAAGCAGTGGGTTTCCCCATTCGGACATTGCCGGATCAAAGCTTGTTGCCAGCTCCCCGACACTTTTCGCAGGCTACCACGTCCTTCATCGCCTCTGACCGCCAAGGCATCCACCGTGTGCGCTTATTCGCTTGACCATATAACCCCAAGTCGCCTCGGAGCCATACTTCCATCGATGGGTACAAACCATCGACACGAACTATAACGACCCAATTTCTTAGGGACTCGAAGTCCCCGCCTTAGCCTCACGACACGTATGAGTCTTTGTCTCAAACGCTCGCTACTTCCCTATTTTTCAAAGATCCGTCGTCGGGCCACAATGCCCGGCAACATTCAAATCTGATGTGTGCGCAGCGATCGGTGTGATCAAGAGTAAACGTGGTGGAGCCTGTCGGGATCGAACCGACGACCCCCTGCTTGCAAAGCAGGTGCTCTCCCAGCTGAGCTAAGGCCCCATGTTGGATAGTCCGCACATCGATGCGCGGGCTTCTGCGAAGGGACTCGCAGGTGGTGGGTCTGGGAGGACTCGAACCACCGGCCTCACCCTTATCAGGGGTGCGCTCTAACCACCTGAGCTACAGACCCAGTCTTGCTCTTGATTACCAATCGTGCAGGTTACTTGTGAGGACGCCTGGACAGGCAAATCGTTGCCTTGTCTCTAAAGGAGGTGATCCAGCCGCACCTTCCGATACGGCTACCTTGTTACGACTTCACCCCAGTCATCGGCCACACCGTGGCAAGCGCCCTCCCGAAGGTTAGGCTACCTGCTTCTGGTGCAACAAACTCCCATGGTGTGACGGGCGGTGTGTACAAGGCCCGGGAACGTATTCACCGCAGCAATGCTGATCTGCGATTACTAGCGATTCCGACTTCATGGAGTCGAGTTGCAGACTCCAATCCGGACTGAGAGAAGGTTTCTGGGATTGGCTTGCCCTCGCGAGTTCGCAGCCCTCTGTCCTTCCCATTGTAGTACGTGTGTAGCCCTGGCCGTAAGGGCCATGATGACTTGACGTCATCCCCACCTTCCTCCGGTTTGTCACCGGCGGTCTCCTTAGAGTTCCCACCATTACGTGCTGGCAACTAAGGACAAGGGTTGCGCTCGTTGCGGGACTTAACCCAACATCTCACGACACGAGCTGACGACAGCCATGCAGCACCTGTGTCACGGTTCCCGAAGGCACCAATCCATCTCTGGAAAGTTCCGTGCATGTCAAGGCCAGGTAAGGTTCTTCGCGTTGCATCGAATTAAACCACATACTCCACCGCTTGTGCGGGCCCCCGTCAATTCCTTTGAGTTTCAGTCTTGCGACCGTACTCCCCAGGCGGCGAACTTAACGCGTTAGCTTCGATACTGAGTTCCTAGTTGAACCCAACATCCAGTTCGCATCGTTTAGGGCGTGGACTACCAGGGTATCTAATCCTGTTTGCTCCCCACGCTTTCGTGCCTCAGTGTCAGTGCTGGTCCAGGTAGTCGCCTTCGCCACGGATGTTCCTCCCGATCTCTACGCATTTCACTGCTACACCGGGAATTCCACTACCCTCTACCGCACTCTAGCCTGCCAGTATCCAATGCAATTCCCAGGTTGAGCCCAGGGCTTTCACATCAGACTTAACAAACCACCTACGCACGCTTTACGCCCAGTAATTCCGAGTAACGCTTGCACCCTTCGTATTACCGCGGCTGCTGGCACGAAGTTAGCCGGTGCTTATTCTTTGGGTACCGTCAGAACAACCGGGTATTAACCGGCTGCTTTTCTTTCCCAACAAAAGGGCTTTACAACCCGAAGGCCTTCTTCACCCACGCGGCATGGCTGGATCAGGCTTGCGCCCATTGTCCAATATTCCCCACTGCTGCCTCCCGTAGGAGTCTGGACCGTGTCTCAGTTCCAGTGTGGCTGATCATCCTCTCAGACCAGCTACGGATCGTCGCCTTGGTGGGCCTTTACCCCGCCAACTAGCTAATCCGACATCGGCTCATCTATCTGCGCGAAGCCCGAAGGTCCTCCGCTTTCACCCGTAGGTCGTATGCGGTATTAGCGTAAGTTTCCCTACGTTATCCCCCACAAATAGGCAGATTCCGATGTATTCCTCACCCGTCCGCCACTCGCCACCCAAGGAGCAAGCTCCTCTGTGCTGCCGTTCGACTTGCATGTGTTAGGCCTGCCGCCAGCGTTCACTCTGAGCCAGGATCAAACTCTTCACTTAAATTTTTCGACGTCGTCCCGAAGGACTTCGTCAATGCTTTGAGTGCAGATGTCCTACCTGAGCTTCAAAACTACTCACTCGCATTTGCATGCTATATGAATTGACTTGTTGCTCTTTCGAAACGTCTGCTGATGGACAACGCCACCTGCCAGACGTCCGCACAAGTATCCTGCGCACACTGTCAAAGATCTTCGGAAGTGGCCTCAGCGCCTGCTTCCCAGTGCTTCGAAGTTTCCTCCGAAGCGAGCCGCCCATTCTAGCGCGGTTTTGGCATTCGTCAACACCTTTCGGTGAATCTCTCTGCCTCCCTTCAGCGCGCCGGACCAAGTCCGTTTCCGCCGAAGGAGCCGCACATCTTAGCGCAGCTTCCCGATCTGTCAACTCCCTGTGAAACCCCAGGAGCCCGACCGGCCCCGCCTCCCTGTCCGACCTCAGCGTCGATCCAGCGTTGCGGGGCGCGCATTGTAAGCCGGATTCACGTCGGGTCAACACCCCTGTCATGCGGATGTCGTCATCCCGCGTTAGGCACCGCGCTGGCTGCATGCAGCGGCAAGCGGGCGCTGAGTGCTTCCTGCTCGAGCAGCAACGGACGGGCGCTCAACGCATGGGCGACGTCGGGCCAGCCGGCTGCCTGCGCCCAGCGCAGCATCGCGCCCTGCTGCGTTGCCGTCGGGGTACGCGCGGCCGCGATGTCGGCAGAAGCCAGTTCGTCCGGGGACATCAACCAGGGCAGCAGCGTACGGCCAGCCTCGCGCAGAGTGGCCGCGAGCGTGGCGGCGATCCGGAAGCCCCCTTCGTCGATGTCGCCCCAGTGGTAGACAGGCGCATCGCCGGGCAGCGCCTGCAGGAGCCGCGCGCAGGCACGGCGCCAGGCGAGCGATGGCATGCCGCCGGTATAGACCAGCAGGCCGTCCGCAACCCCGTCGCACGCCGCGGCGTCGTGAAAGCTGGCGAGGTTCTCGATCGTCAGCAGGAACCTCGCATCGGTCACGACCTTTTCCAGCCGCTCGACCGGTATCCCGAGGTAAGGCCGGACCAGGACGAGTGCAGTGCCGTCGACCACGATCGTGCCGGTGCCGGCGATCAGCATCGGCTGGGGCTCGCGCCGGAGGCCGAGCGCGGACCAGACGTGCTCGCGCTCGAACGCCCCGGCATTCGACTCCCCGCCGACCAGCAGCGCGAGCCAGGGCGTCAGCGCCTCCAGTCGCTTGCTGTCGCCCAGCAGCCGGATACTCTCGCGACGCAGCATGCGCTCGGCACCGGAATCGGCATGGCGCGCGTCGACGACCCGCGCCGCATCGGCGAGGTCGGCAACGCGAGGTACTCGCCCGCGCTCGCCGCCGTCATCGGCAGCGACGCGGGCGCGGACCCGGCGCGCAGGCGGGCGCGCTCCCCCTGCGCAGCAGCCGCTCCAGCACGCGCCGCGCGGCAGTCACGTCGTGGCGCGCTCGCGGGCGATGCGGGCAGCCTCCTCGTCAAGGAGTTCGGGGTGGAGGTCGAACTGGTCGCTGAGCAGCAGCGCGCGGGCGGCCGCCTTGACCTCAATCCGCTCGACCTGCAGCAGGTCACCGTCGCGGAACAGCTCGACATAGCTGTCGAGCACGCCGCTGAGCGTGCCCTGGGCGGTGTCGGGCGCGGCAAGCACGAGCTGCAGGCCGAGCGAGCGCAGGTAGTTGGTCGTGGCGCGGGCGTTCTGGGCGTCGATCTTGTCGCCGAATTCGTCGAGCAGGATCAGCCCCATGCCGCCGGGGTTCCCATCGCTCTTGCCGTACGCCGCGGCGAGCGCGGCGCCGGCGATGACGTACAGCGGTGCGCGGTGCTCGCCGCCCGAGCCCGAGCGCATGCGCTCGCTCAGCGAACCGATCACGCGGTCGTCCTGGCGGATCTGCACCTCGAACCGGAAGAAGCGGCGATAGTCGTCGAGCGGGGAGCTCGCACTGCGCGCGGCGGCGCCGTCCTCGATCAGCTCGCGGAACGCGGCCGGCACCTCGCCGGCGCTGCCGAACAGGCCGTCCTCGCCGCCGACGTCCGCGGCCCGGCGGATGAAGCGCTCCAGGTCGCGGAACTCGGGGACGACCTCGTAGTGGAACTGGTAGCGCTCGTTGTTGGAGAACGCCGGACTGCTGCGCAGGGTGCGGTTGAGCGTAGCGATCTGCTGCTTGAGCCGGCTGAAGTTGTCGTACAGGGCCGAGGCGACGCCGGCGCGGAAGGTCTCGACCGCGGTGGCGTAGGCCTGCTCGGCCTCGCCCTGGTAGCGCACCAGGTCGGTGTCGCGCAACTGGCCGAGCTCGCGCTGCAGCAGCCCGCGCGCCTGTCGCCAGGCGCTGGCGTCGAAGTCCAGGCCCAGGCCGTGGTCGCGGGCGTATTGCGACAATGCGCTCCAGGCCTCGGGCAGCAGCCGGGCGAGCTGGCCGTCGCTGTCGCGGGCGCGCTCGTCGCAGCGACGGCTGCGCTCCTCGAGCGAGGGCCACTTGGTGTCGAGTTCCTCGCGCTGGCGCTCGACCCGGTTCGGATCGACATCCGCGTCGCGGAAGGCCTCGACCGCGGCCTGCGCGACCAGCGTTTCCTGCGCCTGCAGGCCTTCGAGCACGCGCTGCGCCTGCTCGACGCCGTTGCGCGACAGCGCCTCGGTGCCGATCAGGGCTTCGATCCTGCGTTCGTTCTCGTCGTGTCGCTCGCGCAGCGCCCGCACCTGCTCGCCCAGGCGCAGCAGGTCGGGATCGATCGCATCGGCCTGGCTGCGCGCGCGGGCCCGGTAGCGCGACTCGATCTGGCGGTGCTGCAGCAACTGCGCATGCAGTGCATCCGCGGTCTCGTCGGCGTCGGCGAAGCGCGCGAGCGCCTGCTGGAGCGCCTCCAGGCGCCGCGCCTCGGGCTCGCGCTCGCGCAGCTCGCGTTCGGCGGCCTCGAGTTCCTCGCGTAGCACGCGCAGCCGCTCGCGGCCGTCGTTCGCACCGATGCGCAGTTCCGAACCGGCCGGCAGCCTGCGCCGCTCGATGCCGCCGCCCTTGGCCACCAGGCCGTCGCGGGTCAGCCCCTGGCGGCTGCGGACGACCTCGGCCTCGGTCTCGACGCAGCGCAGGTCGCCGAGCTGCCGGCGCAGGTAGGCGACCGCGTCGGCATCGTCGCCCTCGATCAGCGCGGCGACACTGTCGACGGCGGCACGCTCCCCACGGGCGCCGCGCCCCGCGTTGGGCAACGCCAGCTTGACGCCGTAGACCGCGCGCGCGCCCTGCAGCGCGCGGTACACGCGCACCGCCTGCTCCTCCTGGCCGGCCGGCACCAGCAACGCCTCGACGTGGCTGCGAAGGTAGGCCTCGACGGCCGGCTGCCAGGCCGGGTCGCGCACGCGCACCAGGTCGCAGACCGGCTGCGCCTCGATACCGGCCTCGCGCAGGTAGTTCATCAGCCGCATGACGTCGTCGCGCAGGCCGGCCTTGCCGGCGCTCAGGCGCTGCTGGTTGCCCTTGAGCGCGTCACGGCGGCTGCGCACCGCCTGCCAGGCGTCGTGGGCGGCACGTGCGCGGGCCGATACCGCCGCGCGCAGCGGCGCGGCGGCCGCGAGCGCGTCCCGCGCGTCGGCATGGAAGCGGTCGGGCGCCAGGTCGATCGCGGCGTCGGGCGCGAGGCCCGACAGCGCCGCGGCCCAGTCGCGCCACGGCGCGAGCGCGGCCTCGATCCGCGCGTCGTCGAGCTCGGGTGCGGCCACGCCGCGCAGCGCGTGCAACTGGTCGCGCACGTAGCCGATCTGCCGGGCCAGTTCGCGCTTGAGGCGGGCCAGCTCCTCGCGATCGCGGCCGGCGAGTTCGTCGAACGAGGCCTGCTCGCCGTAGCCCCGGCTGCCCTGCAACTGCTGCTGGGCGAGCTCGAGTTCGTGCTTGAGGCTCTCGCGCTCGCTGCGCGCCTCCTGCAGTTGCAGCCGCGCGGCGGCAAGCGCCTGCCGGGCCGCTTCGCCGGCCTGCTCGGCCTGCTCCACCTGCTCTCCGAGCAGGTCGCGCCGGTACTCGGCCGCGAGCGCGCGGTAGGACGCGGCGCGCACCGCCTGGGCGGCGACCTTGCCGTACTGGCGCTCGACCTCTTCGGCCGACTCGATGCGCTGGCGGACCTGCTCGATCTTGTCGCGGATCTGGCGGAAGCTGTCGAGCAGCGCGCGGAACCGGGCGATGTCGGTCGGGCGATCCTCGGCGACCAGCGTGCGGACGAACAGGTCGACGTCCTCGACCCGCTGCAGGTTCAACGCGTTCTGGAATGCCTTGCGATAGGCATTGAGGTCGGGCTGGGCACCGGGCGCGGCCCGCAGGCGGAACAGCAGGTCGCGCACGAAGCGCTCGCTGGTGGTGTGCAGCTCGACCTTGTCGCCGGCCTCGCGGCAACGGCGCGCGGCCAGTTCGCGGAACGTCGCCCAGGCCAGCGGCAGTTCGCGGCCCTTGACGCGCTCGAGGTGGTCGTCGAGTTCGAGCGCGACGCCGGGCAACAGGTACGGCCCGTGCAGGCGGTGCTCGGGCTCGTCGACGGACGCGCCCAGCGCGATGCCGGCCGTCAGCGCCCGACCGGTCTCCTGGTCGCGGAACACCAGGCTGATGTAGGTGGTCGCGGTGCGGCGCTTGCGGCCGTCGTCGCCGCTGCGGTACACGCCCAGGCAGTAGTCGCGGATCGTCCGCGCGCGGGCGCTGCCGCCGGCCTGCGCGTTGAAGCGGATGCGGCTGCGGTCGCCGCCCAGCAGCACGATCTGCAGCGCGTCGAGCAGCGCGCTCTTGCCGGCGCCGTTGGGCGCGATGATCGCGCTGGTCGCGTCGAGTTCGAGCGTCTGCGCCTCGAACAGGAAGAACTGCACCAGGTGGACGCGCTCAAGCAGCTGCATCGTCGTCCTCCGGATCGGCGTCGGCGCCGTCGTCGCGGTTGTGCTGGTCGAGCCGCTGCAGCCACAGCCCGCCCACGATCTCCACGATCGCCGGGCGCACCAGCAGGTGGAACGGCTGCGGGTCGTCGCGGTCGGAGTCGACCAGCCGCGCCACGCCCCAGCGGCGCAGCATGCGCGCGAGCGTGCGCAACGCGCCGACGTCCGGCATCGCGCGGCCGGCGAGCGCCTGGTAGGCCTCCTGCAGCTCGGGCAGCTCGACGACGACCTCGCCGTGCTCCTCGATCTGCCCCTGGCGCATCGCCTCGTCGTAGCGCTGGCGCAGCACCAGCAGCAGCAGGGTCTCGTCGAGCGTAACCGCGACGCCTTCGCCATGCGCGGGCAGCGCGACCAGGTAGCGGTAGTGCGCATTGCGCTCCAGGCGGATGCCCAGCGGTGCGAGCGCGCCGACGAAGTCGTCGAAATGGTCCTCGACCAGATGGTAGGCCACGCGCGACGTGCGGTCGGCCGCGTAGAGCACCTGCTCGGTGACCAGGCGGTAGGCGGCGCGCTCGAAGTCCTGGACGGCGTACAGGCCGTTGGACTGTTGGCTCAAGGTGTTCCAGCTGCGTTTCATGCGGTGTTCCGGGAAGCGGGCGCGAGCCGGCGGACGACGAAGCGCGGGGCGCGCAGCAGGCCGTTGTCCACCGGATCGCCTGAGTCGAGGAGCTCGACGCGGAAACCGCGCAGCAGCCGGCCGAGCGGGTCGTCGCGGCGCAGGCCACCGATCCGGCGGCTGCGCAGCGCGAGCGTGAGCAGGGTCTGGTAGGCGCGCAGGTCCTCGATCGAGGCCACGGCCATGCCCGACGAGTCGACGCTGTCGGCCTCGCCCAGGTGCCGGCCGACGTAGCGGGCCATGTCCTCGGCGGTGACCAGGCGCGCGCGTTTCATGCGCCGCAGCAGGCTCAGCCGCGCGAGCTGCTCGGGCGTCGGGACCTGGGCGGCATTGGCGCTGCGCGGGATGGGCTGCGGCCGGGTCCGCGGCGGGCGCAGGCGGGCCTCGTCCACCAGCGCGCCGGGCGCGACCGGCAACCGCAGCGCCTCGGCCGGTGCGGTCGACACGCCGCGGCAGGCACGGCGCAGCAGGATGTCGAGCCGGTCGGGCGCGCGCAGGCGGTAGTCGAGAAACGCCAGCGCACGACGGTTGGCCTGGCGGATGTCGTCGTCGAGCCGGCCGAGATACTCGTCGATCCGCTCGAGTTCACGCAGCCGGCGCAGGCTGCGCGCCAGCCGCAGCGCGGCGCGCGCGTCGTCGCCGCCTGCCAGGTGCTCGCGGTACCAGGCCAGCAGCGCCTCGTGCCGCGGACCGGTCTCGACCTGCTGCACCATCGCCAGGATCGAGCTGCGGCGCGCCAGCGGATGGTCGGCGCGGTGCAGCCCGGCATAGTCGCCGATGAAGAAGCGCGATACGTACTGCTCGAACCACTGCCGCGCGAACTGCGCAGTGGTCTCGGCGCGGCTGAGCTCGGGCATCAGGTCGCGCACCTGCAGGCTCATCGCGGACAGCGAGACCAGCAACCGGCGCGCCTGGTCGGCGGCCTCGTCGAGCGCGTCACCCGCACCGGCGCCCTCGACGACCTGCTGCATCTGCAGCTCGATCGAGCGCACCTTGGCCGAGACGAACGTCGGGCCGTGCTCGGCGAACTCGACCAGCGTCGACAGCAGCTGCGAGACCGCCGGCGGCATGGACACCATCTCGCGCGCGCCGATGCGCTCCTGACGCAGCCAGCCGGCGCTGCGGAAACGCTCGTAGATCACGTGCGCACGCGTGCCCGACGGCGTGTCAGGCCCCTGCCCGTCCTCGTCCTCCCAGGGATCGTCGGCGACGAGATAGCGCTCGATCGCGGCGGTGATCTCGCGCCGCGGCAGCCCGTGGCTGGGCGGCATCGGCGCGTCGGGGCCGAAGAATTCGTCGAACAACCGGTGCAGCAGCAGCCAGTAGTGCTCGCGGTTGGCCGAGGCCAGCGGGCCGAACACCCCGGCCGGCACGACCGAGAACAGCGAGGGCGGAGTCGGATCGCTCATCGAGCGTCGCGTCCGTGCGGGCGGTGCGTCGTCTTCACCGCGGCATTTTCACAGATCGCGGCGTCGACGTGCGCATGGCGCGCGACCGGCCGCGACGGACGGCCCGGACGCGGACGGCCCGGCCCGATGCGGCGACGTGTGCGGCGCTTACTCGACGGTGACCGACTTGGCGAGGTTGCGCGGCTTGTCGACGTCGGTGCCGCGGGCCAGCGCGGTGTGGTAGGCCAGCAGTTGCACCGGGATCGTGTGCACGATCGGGCTCAGCACGCCGACGTGGCGCGGCGTGCGGATCACGTGCACGCCTTCCGAGGGGCCGAAGTTGCTGTCGGCGTCGGCGAACACGAACAGCTCGCCGCCCCGCGCGCGCACTTCCTGCATGTTCGACTTGACCTTCTCCAGCAGCGCGTCCTTGGGCGCGATCACCACGACCGGCATGGCCGCGTCGACCAGCGCCAGCGGACCGTGCTTGAGCTCGCCGGCCGGATAGGCCTCGGCATGGATGTAGGAGATCTCCTTGAGCTTGAGCGCGCCCTCGAGCGCGATCGGATAGTGCACGCCGCGGCCCAGGAACAGCGCGTGCTGCCGGGGCGCGAAGCGTTCGGCCCAGGACGCGATCTGCGGCTCGAGGTTGAGCGCGTGCTGCACGCTGCCGGGCAGGTGGCGCAGCGCCTCGACATAGGCGGCCTCCTGCGCGGCGTCGACGCGGCCGGCCAGCTTGCCGAGCGTGGCGGCCAGCGCGAACAGGCCGACGAGCTGCGTGGTGAAGGCCTTGGTCGAGGCGACGCCGATCTCGGCGCCGGCGCGGGTGTAGAACACCAGCCCGCTGGCGCGCGGGATCGCACTCTCGGGGACGTTGCAGATCGACAGCGTGTGCCGGTGGCCGAGCGACTTGGCGTACTTGAGCGCCTCCATCGTGTCGAGCGTCTCGCCCGACTGGGAAATGGTGACGATCAGGTGCCGGGGGTTGGCGACGGCGGCGCGGTAGCGGTACTCGCTGGCGATCTCGACCGAGCACGGCAGGCCGGCGATCGACTCGATCCAGTAGCGCGCGACCGAGCCGGCGTAGAAGCTGGTGCCGCAGGCGAGGATCTGCACGCCCTCGATGTCGCGCAGCACCTGGCCGTCGGCTTCGCCGAACAGCGCCGGCCCGAACGCGGCCGCGTCGATGATCGCCTCGAGCGTGTCGGCGACCGCGCGCGGCTGCTCGTGGATCTCCTTCTGCATGAAGTGCCGGTAGGGCCCGAGCTCCAGCGACGCCAGCGAGACGTCGGACAGGTGTTCGGGGCGATCGACCTGCGCGCCCTCGCCGTCGAAGATCCGCACCGCGCCGCGGGTGAGCTCGGCGGTATCGCCTTCCTCCAGGAAGATCACCCGGCGCGTGGCCTGGACGATCGCCGAGACGTCGGAGGCGACGAACTGCTCGCCCTCGCCCAGGCCGACCAGCAGCGGGCAGCCCATCCGGGCCACGACCATGCGGTCGGGATCGCGCTTGTCGATCACCGCCAGCGCATAGGCGCCTTCGAGTTCCTGGACCGCGGACTGCAGCGCGGCCAGCAGGTCCCGTCCCTGCGTCTGGTGATGGTGGATCAGGTGGGCGATGACCTCGGTGTCGGTCTGCGACTCGAACACGTAGCCGAGCGCGGTCAGGCGCTCGCGCTGCGCCTCGTGGTTCTCGATGATGCCGTTGTGCACCAGCGCCAGCGTGTCGTGGCTGATGTGCGGATGCGCGTTGTGCTCGGTGACGCCGCCGTGGGTCGCCCAGCGCGTGTGCCCGATGCCGAGCCGGGCGTGGAGCGCCTCGGCCTGCGCGGCGGCGGCCATCTCGGCGACGCGTCCGGTCCGGCGCACGCGCCGCACCGCATCGCCGTCGATCACCGCGATGCCGGCCGAATCGTAGCCGCGGTACTCGAGCCGCTTGAGGCCTTCGACGAGGACCGGGACCACATCGCGATCCGCGATCGCACCGACGATTCCGCACATGCCGCCCGCTCCTGCAAGTCAATGCGCCATTCTAGCGGTCTGCCGGGCCGCGGCGGACAGTCACGCCGGCCGCCGTTCAGTGCATGAAGAACTCGACCGGCACCGCGATCTCGACCGGCGCGGGCAGGTCGTCGGGGACCGACGGCAGCGGCGCGGCGCGATGGAAGGTCTCGATCGCCGCCGCGTCGAGCCGGGGCGATCCGGACGAGCGCGCGAGCACTGCCGAGAGCACGCGGCCGGCGCGATCCATGCGCAACCGCACGATCGCCACGCCCTCCTCGCCCCGGGCGCGGGCGGCCACCGGGTAGCGGCGGTAGCTGGCGAGCCGCGCCATCACCCGGGCCTCCCAGCGGGTGTCGACGCGGCCGGCGAGCGTCGCGGCGGCCGGCGCGGGCGGGCTCGACGGGGCGGCCGCCTGCAGGTCCTGCGGCGCGGGCGGGCCCGGAGACGCCAGCGCGGACACCGCGGGCGGAACGCTCGCCGGCAGTCCGGCATCGGATAGGGGCGGCAGCGGATCGGCGGGCACCGCGACCGGCTGCGGTACGGGATCGGGCCGGCGCTCGGGCGGCGCGACGGGCGCGGGCGTCCTGCGCGCCTCGGGCACTGGGTCGGGCGCGTGTCGCACCTCGACCGGCACCGGCGGCGCAGCGGCCGGCAGGAAGTCCACCTGGATCACCGCATCGGCGGCCGGCGGCGGAGCCGGGCGCGGCTGCAACCCGAACGCCAGCCACGCGATCGCCAGGTGCAACGCGCCCGCGCCCAGCGCCGCGCCCGCACGGTCGCCGCGGGCGGCGCGGCCGCCCTCGCGCAACGCGCGTCGACGCGGCATCGCGACAGGGGCGGTCGGGCGCATCAGCATGGCGCGTGGTCAACCCTGAAGTGAGAATGATTCCCATTTTCTCACAGCCTGCTGCGATGTCCGCCTGATCCGCGCGACCGGACGTCCGGTCGCCGGGCCGGACACATGCGAAGCCGACTCAATGCCTTGAAAATCAGATGCTTGCGATTGGCACGGTCCCTGCTTGATACCGGCAGTCCCCGACCGTGCACCGCCCATGTCCACTCCCGCCTCCCCGCTTCCCATCCGCCGCGGCATCCGCGATACGTCCGCGCAGGACACCGTCCATGCGACGCACCCGGGGCGCCGGCGTCGCTGGCTGTGGATCGCCGCCATCGCAATCGCGGTCCTGGCCGCGGCCGCCTGGCTGGTCGCCGGCTGGGCCTCGGGCGCGACCTCCGTCGACGCGTCCCGGCTGCGCATCGCCGAGGTCACCCGCGGGGACCTGGTGCGCGACATCGCCGCCGAGGGGCGCGTGATCTCGGCCAACAGCCCGACGCTGTACGCGATCGCGCCGGGCACCGTGACGCTGAAGGCGGTCGCCGGCGACCGCGTCGGCAAGGGCCAGGTGCTGGCCGAGATCGACAGCCCCGAGCTGCGCAGCAAGCTGGTGCAGGAGGAATCGACGCTCGCCAGCCTGCAGGCCGAGGCCGAACGGGCGACGCTCGATGCGCGCATTGCCCGCGCCGAGGCGCGCAAGCTGCTCGACCAGGCGCAGATCGAGCGCACGGCCGCCGAGCGCGACCTGCAGCGCTACCAGCGCGCGTTCGAGGCCGGCGTGGTCGCCCAGGTCGACCTGGCCAAGTCGGAGGACGCGCTGAAGAAGACCGACATCGGGCTGGCCTCGGCGCGCGAGGACGCGAGCCTGCAGGGCCAGGGCGCCGGCCTGGACGCGCGCAACAAGCAACTGCTGGCCGACCGCCAGCGCGCGGTCGTCGCCGAGGCGCGCCGGCAGGTCGAAGCCCTGACGCTGCGTGCGCCGTTCGACGGCCAGGTCGGCCAGGTGCAGGTCGCGCAGTTCACCAACGTGGCGGTGAATGCGCCGGTGCTGGGCGTGGTCGACCTGTCGGTGTTCGAGGTCGAGATCAAGGTGCCCGAGAGTTTCGCGCGCGACCTGGCGATCGGGATGCCGGCCGAGATCCGCAGCGCCAACGAGGTGTTCCCGGCCGAGGTCTCGGCGGTCTCGCCCGAGGTCGTCGCCGGCGAGGTCGCCGCGCGCGTGCGCTTCTCCGGGCGCCAGCCGGCCGGCCTGCGCCAGAACCAGCGGCTGTCGGCGCGGATCCTGCTCGACACCCGCCGCGACGTGCTGATGGTCGAGCGCGGCCCGTTCGTCGAGCAGTCCGGCGGCCGCTACGCCTACGTCGTCGACGGCAACGGCGCGGTGCGCCGCCCGATCCAGGCCGGCGCCAGCAGCCTGGGCGCGGTCGAGATCGTGTCGGGCCTGCAGGCCGGCGAACGCGTCGTCGTCTCGGGCAGCGACCTGTTCGGCGACGCCGAGCGGGTCCGCATCAGCCGCTAGTCCCTCCCCTTTCGGGTCCGTGCCGGACCCGTCCACTCCGCTTCCAAGATAAGGATCGCCCCATGCTGCAGATGACCCAGGTCGGCAAGGTCTACCGCACCGAACTCGTCGAAACCCACGCGCTGCGCGCACTCGACCTGCACGTGCGGGAAGGCGAGTTCGTCGCCGTCACCGGCCCGTCGGGCTCGGGCAAGACGACGTTCCTCAACATCGCCGGCCTGCTGGAGACCTTCACCAGCGGCGAGTACAGGCTCGACGGCGTCGACGTGAAGGGCCTCAACGACAACCAGCGCTCGCGGCTGCGCAACGAGAAGATCGGCTTCATCTTCCAGGGCTTCAACCTGATCCCCGACCTCAACCTGTTCGACAACGTCGACGTGCCGCTGCGCTATCGCGGCATGCCGGCGTCCGAGCGCCGGCTGCGGATCGAGGAGTCGCTGGGCCTGGTCGGCCTGGCCTCGCGCATGAAGCACTACCCGGCCGAGCTGTCGGGCGGCCAGCAGCAGCGCGTGGCGATCGCCCGGGCCCTGGCCGGCAGCCCCCGCCTGCTGCTGGCCGACGAACCGACCGGCAACCTCGACTCGCAGATGGCGCGCAGCGTGCTCGAGCTGCTCGAGGAGATCCACGCCCAGGGCACGACGATCGTCATGGTGACCCACGATCCCGAGCTCGCCGCGCGCGCGCAGCGCAACGTGCACATCGTCGACGGCCTGGCGACCGACCTGCGTCGCGAATCCGCGACCGCCGCGGCCTGACCTGAGGAGCGCACGCCCCGATGCTCGCCTACTACGCCCGCCTCGCGCTGCGCAGCTTCGGCCGCAACCGGGTACTGACCGCGCTGATGGTGCTGTCGATCGCGGTCGGCATCGGTGCGGCGATGACCACGCTGACCGTCGTGCATCTGCTGTCGGGCGATCCGCTGCCCGGTCGCAGCGGCACGATCTTCTATCCGCAGGTCGACCCGATGCCTGGCGAGCGCATGCGCGCCGCCCCGCCGGACATGCTCGACCACACGTCCGCGATGGATCTGTGGCGGGCGGGGCGCGCCGACCGCCAGGCGCTGGTGGTCGAAAGCGAGATCCGGCTGCAGGCGTCCGAGGCCGGGCGACCGCCGCTGATGACGCAGATGCTGTCCACGCACGCCGACTTCTTCCCGATGTTCGACGTGCCGTTCGCCTACGGTGCCGGCTGGAGCGCCGGCGACGACACCGGCCATGCCCGCGTGGCGGTGATCTCGGCCGACCTCAACCGCACGCTGTTTGGCGGCGGCGACAGCGTCGGCCGGATGCTGCGCATCCGCGACGCGGACGTGCGCATCGTCGGCGTGCTCGCGCCCTGGCGGCCGTCGCCGCTGTTCTATCGTCTGGCCGGCGGCAACTTCGCGCAGGGCGACACCGCCAGCTTCTACGCCGCGCCGCAGGACGTGTTCGTGCCGTTCGCGACGGGCCTGGAGATCAACGACGGCCACTTCCAGCAGTTCACGTGCTGGCGGGTGCCCGAGGTCCCGGGACGCCTGCAGGGCAGCGACTGCGTGTGGCTGCAACTGTGGGTGCAGCTCGACACGCCGGCCAAGGTCGCCGGCTACCGCGATTTCGTGACCGCGTACGCGCGGCAGCAACAGGCGCAGGGCCGGATCCAGCACGCGGACAACGCGCGCGTGCTCGGGCTGATGGACTGGCTGGACTACAACCACGTGGTCCCGCGCGACGTCCGGCTGCAGACCTGGCTGGCGCTGGCGTTCCTGGCGATCTGTCTGTTCAACACCGTCGGGCTGCTGCTGGCCAAGTTCCTGCGCCGCGGCGGCGAGATCGGCGTGCGCCGCGCGCTCGGCGCCTCGCGCCGGGAGATCTTCGTGCAGTGCCTGGTCGAGGCCGGCATGGTCGGGCTGGCCGGTGGCGTACTGGGCTGGGGACTGACGCTGCTCGGGCTGTGGGCGATCCGCCGCCAGCCGGTCGAGTACGCCGATCTGGCGCGCCTGGACCTGTCGATGTTCGCGGCGACCTTCGCGCTGGCGCTCGCCGCGAGCCTGCTCGCCGGCCTGTTTCCCGCCATGCGCGCCAGCCGGATCGCACCGGCCCTGCAACTCAAGTCGCTGTGAGGACCCTGGTGATGGACATCCGACCGCTCATCGCCGCCCTGGGCCGGCACCGCATCGCCACGAGTTTGATCGTGCTCGAGATCGCGCTCGCCTGCGCGGTGCTGTGCAATGCCTGCTTCCTGATCGCCGGGCGCCTGGCGCTGATGCGCATCGACAGCGGCATCGATGCGCCGTCGCTGGCGGTCGTGGCGCTGCGCGGCTGCGACGGCTGCGTCGACGCCGACGTCAACGCCCGGGCACTGGCGGCCCTCCGCGGCCTGCCGGGCGTGCAGGCGGCCGGCGTGCTCAATGCCACGCCGTTCGGCATCCGCGACGCCGATGCCGGCGTGACGCTGGATGCCGAAGGCCGGCATCTCGGCGGCGTGCCGCATTTCTATACATTCGGCCCGGACGCGATCGACACGCTCGGACTGCGGCCGTCTCAGGGCCGCAGCTTCCAGGCGGCCGATTTCCAGTCGATCGACAACTTCCTGCCGGCCGACGCCCAGGTCTGGATCACCGAGGCCTTCGCCGCGCACCTGTGGCCCGGCGAGCCGGCGGTCGGCCGCGAGTTCTGGATGGGCGACTATCACTTCCGCGTCGCCGGGCTGGTGCCGCACTTCGCCCGTCCCAACCCCGGGCGCAGCGAGAACGGCGTGGCCGGCGCGCAGTGGTCGGTGATCGTGCCGGTGCGCGACGACGCGCAGTCGGGCGTGTACGCGCTGCGCGCCGACCCGCTCGACCTGCCGCGCCTGGCGATCGCCGCGCGCGAGGCCGTGGCGGCGGCCGTGCCCGAGGCGGTGATCGACCTGGAGCAGAGCCGACCGCTGTCGGAACTGCGCGAACGCTACTTCGAGCGCGACCGCGCGATGGCCTGGCTGCTGGTCGGCGTGATCGCCGCGATGCTGCTGGTCACCGCGCTGGGCATCGTCGGGCTCGCCAGCTTCTGGGTGCAGCAGCGCACCCGGCAGATCGGCGTGCGGCGCGCGCTCGGCGCGACGCGCGGCGACATCCTGCGCTACTTCCAGCTCGAGAACTTCCTGCTCGCCGGCTTGGGCATCGCGCTGGGCATGGTGCTGGCCTATGGCGGCAACCTGCTGCTGATGCGCCACTTCGAGCTCGCGCGCCTGCCACTGTCGTACCTGCCGCTGGGTGCGGCGCTGCTGTGGCTGCTCGGCCAGGCGGCCGTGCTCGGCCCGGCGCTGCGCGCCGCGGCCATCTCCCCGGCGATAGCCACCCGCAGCGCCTGACGTACGGACTCCGCCATGTTCGGCTACTACCTGACCCTCGCCCTGCGCAGCTTCCGCCGCAACCGCGTGCTGACCGCGCTGATGGTGCTCACGCTGGCGCTGGGCATCGGCGCGTGCATGACCACGCTCACCGTCTTCCACGTGCTGTCGGGCGACCCGATCCCGGGCAAGAGCGACCGGCTGTTCCACGTGCAGCTCGACCCCGAACCAATGGCCTATTACACGCCAGGGAAAGAGCCGGAAAGCCAGTTGACCCGCTTCGACGCAGAGGAACTGCTGCGCCAGCAACGCGCGAAGCGCCAGGCGATGATGACCGGCGGCAGCGGCATCATCGATTCGGAGGACAGCGCCTTCCGACCGTTCCTCGAATCCATGCGCTACACCTCGGCCGACTTCTTCCCGATGTTCGAGGTCCCGTTCGTGCATGGCCAAGGCTGGACGGCACACGACGATGAGAATCGCGCCCGTGTTGCGGTAATCGGACGTACGCTCAACGACAAGCTGTTCGGCGGCGCCGACAGCGTCGAGCGGCAGATCCGCGTCGACGGCACGGCGCTGCGGATCGTCGGGGTGATCGATGACTGGTTGCCGCGGCCGAAGTTCTACGACCTCAACACCGGCCGCTTCGACGGGCAGGAGCATGTGTTCCTGCCGTTCTCGACCGCGATGGAACTCGGGCTGGGCACCTCGGGCAGCAGCAACTGCTTCGGCCGCGTGCCGACCAGCGACAGCCACGCGCTCAACGCGTCGTGCACCTGGATCCAGTACTGGGTGGAGCTCGACGGCCCGGCGCAGGCCGGCGACTTCACGGCCTATCTCGCCGATTATTCCGCGCAGCAGAAGGCGGCCGGGCGGTTCGAGCGCCCGGCCAACGTGCGGCTGCGCAACGTCATGGACTGGCTCGACCACCGCAAGGTCGTGCCTGGCGACGTGCGTCTGCAGCTGTGGCTGGCGCTGGGCTTCCTGCTGGTGTGCCTGGTCAACACCGTCGGCCTGCTGCTCGCCAAGTTCCTGCGCCGCGGCGGCGAGATCGGGGTGCGCCGCGCGCTCGGCGCCTCGCGCCGCGACGTGTTCGTACAGGCGATCGTCGAGAGCGGGACCATCGGGATCGCCGGCGGCATGCTCGGGCTGGGCCTCGCGCTGGCCGGCCTGTGGGCGGTCCGCCAGCGTCCGTCCGACTACGCCGCGCTCGCCCATCTCGACGGCACGATGCTGCTGCTCACGTTCGTGCTGGCGCTGGCCGCCAGCGTCGGTGCCGGTCTGCTGCCGGCATGGCGGGCCATGCAGATCGCGCCGGCGATTCAGCTCAAGTCCCAGTAGCGCGCGCCTGCAGCCCTCCCATCGCGCATTCCACAGGTCGTCACCATGCACATCCGCCCCATCGTGTCGTCGCTGCACCGCCACCGGATCACGGCCGCATTGATCGTGCTGGAGATCGCGCTGACCTGCGCGATCGTCTGCAATGCGCTGTTCCTGATCGGCGGACGCGTCGACGCGGTGCGACGCCCCAGCGGCATCGCCGAACGCGAGTTGCTGCAGATCCGGCTCAGCGGCATCGGCCCGCAGGCGGATGCCGGCGCGCGCACGCGCGAGGATCTGGCGGCGCTGCGCGCAGTCCCCGGCGTCGCCGCCGCCACCGTCACCAATCAGCTGCCGTTCTATCGGTTCTCGTCCAGCAACTCCGGGCTGTCGCTCACCGCCGACCAGGTGCAGCCGACACTGGACGCTGCGCGCTACTACGCCGACGAGAGCACCATCGCGACGCTAGGTATCCGGCTGGTCGCCGGCCGCGACTTCCTGCCCGACGAGTACATGGATGTCGCCGAGGTGGAGGCGCTCGAAGGCCGCGAGGACACGCTGCGCGGCGCGACGATCGTCACCGCGTCGGTGGCCCGGCGGATGTTCCCCGGCCAGGACGCGGTCGGCCGGACGGTATACCTCGGACCGGCGCCGCTGACCATCGTCGGCGTCGCCGAGACCCTGGCACGGCCCTCGGCAAGCAACGGCGAGGACACGTTCTCGTTCCTCGTGCCGATCCGTCTGCACTACAACAATGGCGGGAACTACGTGGTCCGCGTGACCGAACCGGCGCGCCGCGACGAGGTACTCGCCGCCGCGGTCGCCGCACTGGAGTCGGTCGATGCCAGCCGGCTGATCCTCTTCCAGAGCACCTACGAGGACATCCGCGACGGCTTCTTCCGCAACGACCGCGAGATGATCGGCCTGCTGTCGACGGTCTCGATCGCGCTGCTGGTGGTGACCGCGTTCGGCATCGTCGGGCTGGCGAGCTTCTGGGTGCAGCAACGCACCCGCCAGATCGGCGTGCGCCGCGCGCTGGGCGCGACACGAATGCAGATCCTGCGTCACTTCCAGACCGAGAACTTTCTGCTCACGAGCGCCGGCATCGTGCTGGGCATGGGCCTGGCCTACGCGCTCAACCAGCTGATGATGAGCCGCTACGAACTGCCGCGGCTGCCGCTGGCCTACCTGCCCGTCGGCGCGTTGCTGCTGTGGACGCTCGGCCAGGCCGCCGTGCTGTGGCCCGCGCGCCGCGCCGCCGCCGTCTCCCCCGCCATCGCCACCCGCGCCGCCTGAGGACTTCCGCCATGTTCGGCTACTACTGCAATCTCGCGCTGCGCAGCTTCCGTCGCAACCGCATGCTGACCGCGCTGATGGTGCTGGCGATCGCACTGGGCATCGGCGCCAGCATGACCACGCTGACCGTCTTCCACGTGCTGTCGGGCGATCCCATTCCGGGCAAGAGCGACCGCCTGTTCCACGTCCAGCTCGACCCCGAACCCATGACCGGCTACATGGCGGGCGGGGAACCGAGCCGGAACATGACCCGGTTCGACTCCGAGACGCTGTTGCACGAGGCGCGCGGCAAGCGCCAGGCGTTCATGACCGGCGGATTCGTGGCATTGGAGCCCGAGGGGGGAACGCCCTACTTCACCGATGCGCGCTACACCACCGGCGCGTTCTTCCCGATGTTCGACGCGCCCCTGGCGTTCGGACGCGGCTGGAGCGCACAGAACGACGCGGATGCGGCCCGCGTGGCCGTGATCTCGGCCGAGACGAACCAGAAGGTGTTCGGCGGCGGGGACAGCACCGGCAAGACCCTGCGCATCGACGGCAATGCGTTCCAGGTCATCGGCGTGCTGGCGCCCTGGCGCCCCACACCGCGGTTCTGGGATCTCAACCTCGACGGTTTCGAAACGCTGGAATCGGTGTTCGTGCCGTTCTCGGCCGCAATGGACGCCGAGCTCTCGCGCATGGGCAGCATGAGCTGCTGGGGCGATTCGAGCGGCATCGACTCCAACGCACGCAATGCGCCGTGCGCCTGGCTGCAGTACTGGGTGGAGCTCGACTCGCCGGGCGATGCCGCGGCATATCGCGACTACCTGCTCGCGTACTCCGAGCAGCAGCGCCAGGCCGGGCGCTTCGTCCGTCCTGCGAACGTGCGCCTGCGCGACGTGCGCGCGCATCTCGATCACGCCCAGATCGTGCCCGGCGACGTGCGCCTGCAGGTCTGGCTGGCGTTCGGCTTCCTGCTGGTGTGCCTGGTCAACACGGTCGGCCTGCTGCTGGCCAAGAGCCTGCGCCGCGCATCGGAGATCGGTGTCCGCCGTTCGCTGGGCGCCTCGAGGAAGGCGATCTTCGCCCAGTTCGTCGTCGAGGCCGGGGCGATCGGCGTCGCGGGCGGCATCGCCGGGCTCGTCGTCGCGCTGTTCGGACTGTGGGCCGTGCGCCAGGCACCGAGTACCTATGCCGAGCTCGCCCGGCTCGACCCGGCGATGCTGCTGACCACCTTCGTGCTCTCGATCGCGGCCACCCTGCTGGCCGGCCTGCTGCCCGCGTGGCGCGCCACGCAGGTCATGCCCGCCATCCAGCTCAAATCCAACTGACCCCGGCCCAACCCGACGGACACCTGCATGGACATCCGCCCCATCCTCTCCACGCTGCGCCGCCACAAGACCGCGGCTGCGCTGATCGTCATGGAGATCGCGCTGGCCTGCGCGATCATCTGCAATGCCATCTACCTGATCGATCGCCGCATCGACCGCATGTCCCGCCCGAGCGGCGCGGTGGAGAACGAACTGGTCCAGTTGCAGATGCCGCGCGTGAGTCGCGACGACACGCTCGATCTCGACGCCTACGTCGCGCGCGACCTGGCCGCGCTGCGCGCAGTGCCCGGGGTCGTACACGTGGCGAGCGCCACTCAGATCCCGTACGGCATCAGCAGTTCGACCAGCGGCGTCAGGCTGCGCGAGGACCAGGTCGACAACACCCGGATCGCCTCGCCCTACCTCGGCAGCGAGGACCTGCTCGACACGCTCGGCCTGCGCCTGATCGCCGGCCGCGGCTTCAATGCCGAAGAGTACGTGGACATGGCGCGTATCGATGCGGGCGGCGAGGACGCGAAGGTGCCCGCGGTGATCGTCAGCCGCGCCATGGCCGAGGCGCTGTTCCCGGGCGAGGACGCGGTCGGCAGGCAGATCTACAGCTGGGGCAGCGCGCCGATACCGATCGTGGGCGTCGTCGAGACGCTGGCGCGACCCAACGACAACAGCGGGCCGGGCGATGCAACGATGCTGCTGCCGGTCCGCGTGGCCTCGCCCAATCTCAATTACCTGATCCGGACCGATCCGGCGCAGCGCCGCGAGGTTCTGGAGGCAGCCGAGGCCGCGCTCAAGCAGATCGACCCGAACCGTGTCACGGTCAACAAGAATCTACTCAGCGAGCTGCGCGAGACGTACTACCGCCAGGACCGGGCGATGGCGGCGCTGCTGGTGGTCGTGTGCCTCGCGCTGCTGGTGGTCACCGCGCTCGGGATCATCGGCCTGGCTAGCTTCTGGGTGCAGCAGCGCGCCAGGCAGATCGGCATCCGCCGCGCGTTGGGCGCGACCCGCGCGCAGATCCTGCACTACTTCCAGCTGGAGAACTTCCTGCTGGCGACGATGGGCATCGTGCTCGGGATGCTGCTGGCCTACGGCCTCAACCAGTTGCTGATGTCGCGCTACGAACTGGGCCGGCTGCCGTTGATGTACCTCCCGATCGGCGCGCTGGTGCTCTGGGGCCTCGGACAGGTCGCCGTGTACTGGCCGGCGCGGCGCGCCGCGGCGGTGCCGCCGGCCGTGGCGACGCGCAGCGCATGACCCGCGCACCGCAGTCCCCCTGTGCGACGCCGGCCGGTGACAGAATGATCGCCCGGGCGCCAGCCCCCTGCTCCCGACACGCCGGTCCCGCATGCCCACGGTCCTGATCATCGACGACAACCCCGCCGTGGCCACCGCGCTGGAGGTGCTGTTCTCGCTGCACGACATCGACACCGTGCACGCCGACGGTCCCGAGGCGGGCCTGGCCGCACTCGCGCGCGAGCCGGTCGACCTGGTGATCCAGGACATGAACTTCCGCGCCGACACCACATCCGGCGACGAGGGCGCGGCGCTGTTCGAGGCGATCCACGCGCGCCATCCCGAGCTGCCGGTGGTGCTGCTGACCGCGTGGACGCATCTCGAGTCGGCGGTCGGGCTGGTGAAGGCCGGCGCAGCCGACTACCTGGCCAAGCCCTGGGACGACCACAAGCTGATGGCGACGGTCGCCAATCTGCTGGAGCTGTCGGCCAGCCGCCGGGAACTCGAGCGCCGGCGCAGCCGCGAGCGGCGCGACCGGCATGCGCTGGAACGCGCGCACGACCTGCGCGGCACGGTGTTCGCCGACGCCGCCAGCGAGCGCGTGCTCAGCCTCGCGGTGCAGGTCGCGCGCTCGGAACTGCCGGTGCTCGTGACCGGGCCCAACGGCGCGGGCAAGGAGAAGATCGCCGAGATCATCCACGCCAACTCCGCGGTCCGCGATGGCCCGTTCGTGGCGCTCAACTGCGGCGCGCTGCCGGCCGAGCTGATCGAGGCCGAGCTGTTCGGCGCCGACGCCGGCGCCTATACCGGCGCCAACCGCGCGCGTGAGGGCAAGTTCGAGGCCGCCGACGGCGGGACGTTGTTCCTCGACGAGATCGGCAACCTGCCGCTGGCCGGGCAGATGAAGCTGCTGCGCGTGCTCGAGACCGGGCGCTTCGAGCGGCTGGGCTCCAACCGCGAGCGCCAGGTGCGCGTGCGCGTGGTCAGCGCGACCAACGCCGATCTTCCCACCTCGATCGCCGACGGCCGCTTCCGCGAAGACCTCTACTACCGCCTCAACGCGATCGAGCTTAGGGTCCCGGCGCTGGCCGAGCGCCCGGACGACATCCTGCCGCTGGCGCGGCACTTCCTGCCCGCGGGCCGTGCGCTGTCGCGTGCCGCCGAGCGCGCCCTGCTCGCGCACCGCTGGCCGGGCAACGTGCGCGAGCTGCGCAACGCGGTGCAGCGCGCCGCGCTGCTGTCGCAGGAGGCGGCGATCGCGGCCGAGGCGCTGGGACTGCCGCCGAGCGCCGCGTCGCCCGCTGCGCCCGAGCCCGACCGCGCCGCGATCGAGGCCGCGCTGGCACGCGCGGGCGGCGTGCTCGCCCAGGCGGCCACCGAGCTGGGACTCTCGCGCCAGGCGTTGTATCGGCGCATAGACCGCCTGGGCCTGCGGCGCGACTGATGCCCGTGCGCCGGCTGCCGCTGACGGTCCGCCTGGGCGCGATCGCCCTGCTGTTCGCCGTCGCCGTGGCGGTGCTCGCCGCCTGGCTCACGCGCTGGCTGCCGGCCTGGTCGGCGGTGCTGGTCGCCGCCGCGCTGTGGCTGCCGGGGCTGCTGTGGGCGGCGCAGTGGGCGCTGGGCCCGGTGCGCGCGCTGTTCCGCGCCCTGGCCGGCGCGGTGACCTCCTACCGCGACGGCGACTACGGCTTCGGCATCCGCTGGGACGGCGGTGGCGAGCTCGGCGAACTGGTGGCCGCGCACAACCGGCTCGGCGACGTGCTGCGCGAGCAGCGCCACGCGCTGGTACAGCGCGAACTGCTGCTCGACACGATGGTGCAGAACACCCCGGTGGCGATGGTGCTGTTCGATCCGCAGCAGCGCGTCGTGCTCGGCAACCTGGCCGCACGCCAGTTGCTCGGCGACGGCCGGCGTCTCGAGGGCCAGGGGTTCGACACGCTCGCCGCACAGGCGTCGCCGGCTCTGCGCGACGCGCTGGCGCACGGCGGCGACGGGCTGCTGAGCGTCGGCGAGGAGGAGCAGGAGGACATCTACCACCTGGCGCGGCGCACGTTCCGCCTCAACGGGCGGCGCCACGAGCTGGTGCTGCTGCGTCGGCTGACCACCGAACTGCGCCGGCAGGAGGTGCAGACCTGGAAGAAGGTCATCCGCGTGATCAGCCACGAGCTCAACAACTCGCTGGCACCGATCGCCTCGCTCGCGCATTCGGGCGCCGAGCTGCTGCGCCGCGGCCAGCTCGAACGCCTGCCCGGCGCGCTGGCGACGATCGAGGAACGCGCGCGCCACCTCGAGGGCTTCATCCGCGACTACGCGCGCTTCGCCAAGCTGCCGGCGCCGCGCACCGAGACCGTGCCGTGGCGCACGTTCCTGGCACGCCTGCGCGACCAGGTGCCGTTCGCGCTGGAAGGCGACGACGGCGGGCAGGCGCGCATCGACGTCGCGCAGATGGCGCAGTGCCTGATCAACCTGCTGCGCAACGCGCACGAGTCCGGCTCGCCCGCCGACCAGGTGCGGCTGCGGCTGCGCCGGCTCCCCGACGGCTGGCGCATCGACGTGCTCGACCGCGGCGACGGCATGAACGAGGCGGTGCTCGCCAACGCGCTGCTGCCGTTCTACTCGACCAAGCGCAACGGCACCGGCCTGGGTCTGGCGCTGGCGCGCGAGATCGCCGAGGCCCACGGCGGGCGCATCGCGCTGCAGAACCGCGACGGTGGCGGGCTCCGGGTGACGCTGCAGTTACCGGCCTGACGCTGTGCCATCGCGCATCCAGGCCATGGGCCTGGCAGAAGAATCGAGGGGCTCGGCACGTTACCGGCAGCGATGGCGCACGCCGGTGGCTGCGCATGGCCCGTCCGTTCGGCCGGCGCGGACCGCCTTGGCGCTGAGGAAAAAGCAAAGGCCGACGCGTGCAAGCACGCGCCGGCCTTCGCGGGCGACCGGCACGTGATGCGCCGGTCGCGGGTCGGCTCAGTAGCTGCCGACGAAGTTGATGTAGACCCCGCGGTGGTCGTAGTCGAAGTCGGTCAGGTCGTCGCTGAAGTCGGTGAAGTTGTAGCCCACGCCGATGCGGAAATTGCGGCCGATGTCGCGGTCCACGCCGACCATCCAGCCCTGGCGCGTGCCACCGTCGTCGACGTCGAGCCAGCGGTACTCGGCCAGCGCGTGCCAGCGCTGCAGCAACTCGTAGCGCACCTGGGTGGCTGCGAACGTCGTCGCCGAGTCGAACCACGCGCCGGTGCCGCGACCGTAACGGGCCTCGCCCTCGCGCCGCGCCACCTTTCCGGCCACTTCCCAGTGATCGTCCAGGCGGTAGACGCCCTCCAGCGACAGCACCTGCGACTTCTGGTCGACCTGCGCGCCGCCGATCTGTCCCAGCGTCGCCAGGTCGTACAGATAGGTGTAGCGGCCGAAAAGGCCCCAGCGCGAGCTGTCCCACGGCCGGTAGGCGAAGCCGAGGTTGCTCTCGATGAACTTCGCGCTGGCGGTCGGGTCGAGGTCGTCCTGCGTGTCGGCGTAGTTGAAGCGTGCGGCGATGCGCCAGCTCTCGTTGAGGCGGTGCTGCACGCGGTTCGTCGTGACCCATTGCGTGCGTCGCTGCGTGCCGCTGTCCTCGCGCCACTCGATCTTGCTCTGCCAGTCCGTCGCCGACGAGGTGCGCCCGCCCGACACGCTGACCGCGCGCCGGTCGACCTGCCCGCCGTCGCGGTCGGTGAGCTCGCCGTCCGACAGCGTCAGGCCCAGGTTCCAGCCGATCGCCGGGTAGAAATCCATGCCGTAGGTATGCGCCAGGCCGGACTCGTAGCGGGACTTGAGGAACTGGCTCTCGTTGAACAGGTTGACCTGGTTCGACAGGCGCCAGCGCTGGCCCAGCGTCCAGCCGTTCTGCTGCGAACGGTTGAACAGCGGGTCGTACTCGGTGGTGTCGGTCGAATAGGTGTAGGCGCCGTAGAAGCTGTGCTGCGGGGTCAGGCGGTACTCGCCGTTGACCTGCGCCGCGTCGCCGCGATCGCCGGTCGTGACCTCGGCCCCGACGCTCGACAGGTTCGCGAAGTTGTAGCGGCCGCCGAGCGTGTAGGCGTCGTTGTCGGCATAGCCACCGTCGTCGTCGAGCGTCCACTGCGCGGTACCGTAGACGTCCAGCGCGGTGCCGAAGCGATGCGTGTAGCGCAGCGCGCCCAGCGTGCCGGTGGCATCGCCGCCGAGGCGGCCTTCCTCGACGCGGCGCAGTTCGGCGGCGAGCGCGTTGACATCCGACAGCCGCCACTCGGTGACCGCCTGGGCCTGCGTCAGGGTCTCGGCGCCGCGCTCGGCACGGCTGTAGCGTGCGTAGAAGCCGACGTCGCGACTGAACTCGCCCAGCACCTCGGCGCCGTATTCCTCGACATCGGCGCCGATGTCGAAGCGTGCGACCGAGAAGCCGGCGTCCACGCGCCGCCACCACGCACCGGTGCTCCAGTCGTTCGTCGTCCAACCGAGTTCGCGGAAGTTCGCGCGGGCCTCGACGGTGCTGGCTTCGCCCTCGCGCGGACCGACCGGATTGAGCTGGCCGAACGTCAGGCCGCCGTCGCTGGAGAAGAACACCGGTGCGCTGGTCGCCTCGGTGCGGCTGTGCTCGAGCTTGAGGTAGGTGCCCTTGCCGGCCTGCAGCGTGACATCGGCCGACATCAACGTGTAGTCCTCGCCGGCACGGCTCTCGTCGACCCAGGTCGCCCCGATGCCGACGTGATCGCCGAACCAGTGCTTGCCGCGCAGGCCGGCGGTGATCTCGTCGGGATCGAAGCCGCTGGGCACCCATTCGTAGTCGACGAGCATGCGCACGTCGAAGCCGTCGAGCGGCTGGTCGCGGGTGATCGTGGGCAGGTTTTCGCGGCTGACCTGCGCGAGCGGGCGGGTCAGCATGATGCGGCCCTGCAGCTCGTTGATCTCGTAGTCGGCGCCGCGCAGCAGCACGGTACGCGCCTCGACACGGCCGGTGGTCGGGTCACGGACCTCGACCACGACCTGCTCCGAACCCGGCAGCACGTCGGTGTGGCGCAGGTAGTACAGGCTGCCGCCGGTGCCGATGAACTCGCTGTGGCCCGGCGCGGTCTGCGCCTCGGACACGAAGGCCCGCAGCTCGGTGCCCGGGTCCCCCCAGGCGTTGGCCATGCGCGAGCGCCAGGCCAGCGCCGCGCCGTAGAGCGCGCGCTGGTACTGGCCGTACTCGGTGCCGGTGAAGCCGGTCGAGAAGTTGCCCCACAGCGCCTGGTTCTTGTCCCAGTCCATGCGCACGTAGAACCGGCCCATCGTGTCGACGTCGCGATACGTGGTCGAGTCGTCGCCGTAGGTGGGGTAGTACAGGTCGGGGTCGACGCGGCGGAAGATGTCCTGCGGGTCGGCCGAGGTGAAGCCGTCGAACAGGTCGCTCAGCGGCCGGTTCTGCGTGTCGGCCTGCGCGGTGATCAGATACTTGCCGCCGATCTTGCCTTTGCCGTAGAACGCCAGGCGCCCGTCGCTGAGGATGTCGTCCTCGCGGCCGGCCATCGCCATCTCGCGACCGGGGCCGCTGGCCTTGTTCTGGTAGACGGTCACGTCGGCGATGCCGACGCCGAAGAAGTACCGTCCGCTGACGTCGACGTCGAGCGCATGCGCCGACACCTCGCCGTCGCGGCCACGCAGACCGATGTCGAAACGGTGCCGTCCCACCGGCATCAGGTACTCGGCGACGAACTTGCGTTCCAGATCGACCGGGTAGTGCTCGCCGTTGATCAGCAGCGTCTGGCCCTCGGGCAGGTTGCGGCCGGTGATGCGCACGCGCGAGCCGTAGACCGGGATGTTCTGCTGGCGCAGGCCATTGCCCGAGAACACGTTGTCGACCAGCGCCTGGGCCGCGGCCTGCTCTGCGCCCAGCGACATGCCCAGCCCGCGCTCGGTGCTCTGGCGCAGGATCTGCGCGCCGCGCTCGGCCTCGGCCGGTGTCACCAGCTGCAGCCGCTGCACGAAGGTCTCGTCGAAGTTGCCGGCAGCGTCGTAGGCGCGCAGCACGTAGACCAGTTCGTCACCGGTCCGGTACTGGCGTCCTGCGGGCAGCGCACCGTCCCACTCGGCGTCGGCGACCGCGGTGCGCGGCAGCTCGAACTGCGCGATCGGCTCGATCAGATCGGCATCGGCCGCACGGTAGAGCGTCAGCTCGAACCGGTCGACGAAATCGATGTAGTTGCTGCGCGCGAAGAAGCGCACCGGCTTGACGATGCGGCCATCCTCGAACGGCACCATCGTCGGGCCCGACACCGAAAGCTCAGGCTGGCCGAGATTGGGATCCTCGGTCGCCCAGATCGCGCCGCCCCCGGGCAACTGCACCGAGAACTGGCCAACCGCGGTCGCGCGGCCAGGCTGTTCCAGCGCCACGCTGACCCGGCGGTCGGGCTGCAGCGCCTGCGACGAGGACGCTTCGCTGGTGTCCTGGGTCACCGGCTGGTCGTAGCTGCGCGTGCGCAGCCGGAACAGCAGGTCGCCGTCGCTGCGACAGCCATCGGCGTCGCAGTCCATGGCCGCGGCCGTGGCGTCGTCGGCCGCCGCCACCGCAGGCGCGGCCTGCGCCGTCGCGGTGGTCGGTGCCACGCCGGCCAGGATGGCCAGCAGCGCTGCGTCGAGCAGCTTCCTCTTCATGATCCGGTCCCCTTTCACTTCCGTGCCTCCCCGACAGGAGCGGCCGGATCCCTGCTGGCTTCCACCCGGGTCTTGGCCCGGACCTGCGGGCTCAATCGCCCCGAGAGCGCGTCGGAGACCGACTGCGCGCGGCGCAGACCGAGCTCGACGTTGTAGGCGTGCGAACCGCGCACGTCGGTGTGGCCCACGATGCCGACGGTCCCGCCGCCCAGGGCCTCCAGGCGTCGGGCGACCGCGTCGAGCAGCGCTTCGAACTCCGGCCGGATGGCCGACCTGTCGGTGTCGAACAACACGGTGCCCAGCAGCACGCCGCCGTTGCCGACGCCGGCCACCAGTGCGTGCGGATCTTCGACCCGCGTCCGCAGTTCGACGGTCAGCGCGGACGCCGCGTCCGGTGCGACCCGCGGCTGCAGTGCGTCGCGGACCGCCGCCGCCCGGGCGAAGGCGAGCGCTTCGTGCTCGCCCTCGCCGGTGACGACCACCCGGCCACCGCGGTAGCGGTCGATCTGCCCGGCCATCGCCTCGATCGCCGGCAGGTACGCCTCGCGCAGTTCGCTGCTGTCCGGGGCGAAGAACACTTCGCCCAGTTCCAGTTCGACCGCCTCGCGACCGCCCTGCAGTTCGATCACCGGCAACTTGATGCCGAAGTCGAAGCGCACCGGCAGGCCGGGCGTCACGCGCCGCACCAGCGGATTGGCGGTCGTGAACTCGGTGCCCGGCGGCAGCGTGGACGGATCCACCTTCAGGATGAAGTTGCGCCCGTGCATCGCGTTGCCGCCCGGCACGTCGACCAGGTGGTAACGGCCGTACTGGTCGGTCTCGATCAGCAGGCCCTCCACCGACGCGATGCGCACGCCCGGAATGCCGCGCTCGTCGATACCGGCGTTGCCGATCACGTACTCGACCACCAGACCATCGGCGTCCTGCACCACGCGTCGCGTGACGGTCGGCTCGGCCGCGGACAGGCCCTTGGCCGCCTCGCCCTCGCGTTCCACCTGCGTGCTGCCGTCGGTCGCCATGCGCACCGTCACGCCCTGGGCGCTGGTGAGCACGAAGTCGCCGGTGAACGTCGCCGCGTGCAGGCGCTGGCGGATGACCACCTGGCGGGCTTCGACCGGATCGGCGACCGACTGGCGGCCGGCGATCGTGCCCAGCATCAGCCCGTGGAGCAGCGGCGCGCTCGCGTCGGCGACCGGCTGCGGCCCGTCGCCGCGGTCGATCGTCGTCGAGCCGGCGACGTAGGCGTCCGGCGCGAACCCGCCCTGCACCCGAACGTCGGTCAGCGCGGCACTCGCCTGCCAGCCATCGCCGTTGCGGTCGTCGAACACGGTACCGAAGACCAGGCTGTCGTCGAGCAGCGGATCGAACGCGGTCCCGACCTGGGCGGTGGCGACGTTCGACAGCGGCACGCCGCTCTCGCTCTGCGCCACGGCCTGGTTGATGTGCGAACCGGCCCGGATGCCTGCACCCACGCGCAGCAGGTAGCTGATGCTCGTGGTGTCGCCCGGCGCGAGGTCGAGGCTGGAGATGCGGATCGGGTTGTGGCCCGAGACCGCCAGTGCCCGGCCGTCGCCGCTCGACAGCGAACCGTCGACGTAGCTGAAGCCCTGCGGCGGCGTATCGAGGACGTGCGCCCCGGTCACCATCGCGTTGCTCACGTTCTCCACCGTCAGCGTGTAGCGCACCAGGTCGCCGACCTTGACCTCGCGCACGGCCACCGACTTGGTGATGCGCAGCGGGGCCTCGCCCTGGACCTTCACCGTCACCGTCGCGGTGTCGCACACCGGCGCCGGGTAGGAGGTGTCGCAGACGCGGTACACGAAGCTGTCCTCGCCGTTGTAGCCGAACGCCGGCGTGTAGGTGCAGGTGCCGTTCGCGCAGGTCACCACGCCGTGCTGCGGCGGGGTCAGGACCGTGACCGAGCCCGGATCGAGCGGCGCCCCCGTGCTGGTGTCGTTCTCGACCACCACCACCGGTGTCGGCACGCCCGGCTCCGCAGTCCCTGCATCGTCATCGATCGCCTCGACGATGTTCGGACGCACCGTGACCGTCACCGTGGCCGTCGCGCAGTTCTCCGGGTTCGTGATCTCGCAGATCCGGTACTCGAAGCTGTCGTCGCCCGAGAAGCCGGGGTTGGGCGTGTAGACCACCGTCCCATCGGGCTGGATCACGATGCTGCCGTTCGCAGGCGGCGTGAGCTCCACGACCGTGACGTCGTCGGCATCGACCGGCACACCGTTGAGGGTGTCGTTGTCGAGCACCGGGATCGTGACCGGCGTGTTCTGGTCGGTCGTCGTGCTGTCGTCGGCCGCGGTGATCTCCGGCGCCTCGACCACCACCGTGACGCTGGCGGTGTCGCAGTTCTCGGGGTTGAGCACCTCGCAGATCGTGTACTCGAAGGTGTAGCTGCCCGCCGGGGTGCCCGGCTCGACACCCACCACGCCCGTCGTCGTGTCGACCACGATGCCCGCAGGCAGCGTGCCGACCGTGATCGTCACCGTGTCCGGGGTCGCCGGCACGCCGTTGAGCGTGTCGTTGTCGAGCACGTTGCCGACCGACGGATCGCCCGTCGCGCCGTTGACCGGACCGTAGCTGTCGTCATTAGCGACGATCTCGGCCGCCTCGACCACCACCGTCACCGTCGCGGTGTCGCAGTTGTCGGGGTTGAGCACCTCGCAGATCGTGTACTCGAAGGTGTAGCTGCCCGCCGGGGTCCCCGGTTCAACACCCACCACGCCCGTCGTCGTGTCGATGACGATGCCCGCAGGCAGCGTGCCGACCGTGATCGTCACCGTGTCCGGGGTCGCCGGCACGCCGTTGAGCGTGTCGTTGTCGAGCACGTTGCCGACCGACGGGTCACCCGTGGCGCCGTTGACCGGACCATAGCTGTCGTCGGTGGCCACGATCTCGGCCGCTTCGACCACCACCGTCACCGTCGCGGTGTCGCAGTTGTCGGGGTTGAGCACCTCGCAGATCGTGTACTCGAACGTGTAGCTGCCCGCCGGGGTCCCCGGTTCGACACCCACCACGCCCGTCGTCGTGTCGATGACGATGCCCGCAGGCAGCGTGCCGACCGTGATCGTCACCGTGTCCGGGGTCGCCGGCACGCCGTTGAGCGTGTCGTTGTCGAGCACGTTGCCGACCGACGGGTCACCCGTCGCGCCGTTGACCGGACCATAGCTGTCGTCGGTGGCCACGATCTCGGCCGC
>NZ_LASZ01000028.1 GCF_001014645.1 Luteimonas sp. FCS-9
AGCGTCTCCGACGACACCGCGCGCAAGATCGACGAGGTGGTCCGCGAGATCCTGGACCGGGCCTACGCCCGTACCCGCGAGATCCTGACCGGCAACATCGACAAGCTGCACGCGATGTCCAAGCTGCTGCTCGAGTACGAGACCATCGACGTGCCGCAGATCGACGCGATCATGGAAGGCCGCGACCCGCCGCCACCGATGGGCTGGGGCAAGGCCAACCCGCCCGGCGGCGGTGGCGACGACGGCGACATGGGCGGCAAGCGCCCGCTGCAGCCGATCGGTGGCGCAGCGGAGCAGGCCTGAGGTCCGGGCATCGGGCATCGGGCATCGACAGGGCGGCATCCGGGCGACCGGGTGCCGTTCTGCGTTTGGGGTGATCGCCACGATGCTGGACGTCCGATAATCGAATCCCCGATCCCGATTCCCGAATCCCCATGTTCGACACCGCTCCCCAGCTCGACTGCAACGGCCGCGTCCTGCGGCTCGACCGCCCGCGGGTCATGGGCATCGTCAACGTCACGCCCGATTCGTTCTCCGATGGCGGGGCGCATGCGACGACCGAGGCGGCGGTCGCGCATGGCCTGCGGCTGGCGGAGGAGGGCGCCGACGTGCTCGATGTCGGCGGCGAGTCGACCCGGCCCGGCGCCGACGCGGTGCCGGTCGACGAGGAACTGCGGCGGGTGCTGCCGGTCGTCGAGGCGCTGGTCGCGCGCACCGGGCTGCCGGTCAGCATCGACACCTCCAAGCCCGAGGTCATGCGCGCTGCGGTCGAGGCCGGCGCAGGCATGATCAACGACGTCTACGGCCTGCGCCGCGAAGGCGCGCTCGACGCGGCGGCCGCGCTCGGCGTGCCGGTCGTGCTGATGCACATGCTCGGCGAACCGCGCGGCATGCAGGAGGCACCCGCGTACGACGACGTCGTCGCCGACGTGCACCGGTTCCTGGCCGAGCGCATCTTCGCCGCCGAGATGGCCGGCATCGAGCGCCGGCGCATCGTCGTCGATCCGGGCTTCGGCTTCGGCAAGACGACCGCGCACAACCTCGCGCTGCTCGCGCAGCTCGCGCGCCTGGCCGAGCTCGGTGTGCCGGTGCTGGCCGGCCTGTCGCGCAAGCGCAGCATCGGCGAGCTGACCGGGCGTGACGTGCCGGCCGAGCGCGTCGCCGGGTCGGTCGCCGCGCATCTGATCGCCGCCCAGAACGGCGCACGCCTGCTGCGCGTGCACGACGTCGCGGCCACCGTCGATGCGCTGAAGGTCTGGCGCGCAGTGGATGCGGTGCCCCGGCCGCGCGTCGCTGCCGGCGCGCCGGCGATCCAGTGGCCCGACGACGCCTGAGCGGAAAGAGGTCATCCGGCCGCAATCGCCCGGGTCCCATCCCTTGTAAGCTTCCGCCCCTGTCGCCGCCGCCCGCGGCAGGGGAGCCCGCATGACCGCAAACACGCCGCTGTACGTCACGTTCGCCGCCTATCTGCTGCTGATGGTCGGGATCGGCTTGTGGGCCTGGCACCGCACCCGGACCTTCGACGACTACATCCTGGGCGGACGGTCGCTGGGCAGCTACGTGACCGCGCTGTCGGCCGGTGCCTCGGACATGAGCGGCTGGCTGCTGATGGGCTTGCCGGGGGCGCTGTACCTGACCGGCGTCTCGGAGGCGTGGATCGCCATCGGGCTGACGATCGGCGCATGGTTCAACTGGCGCTACGTCGCCGGGCCGCTGCGGCTCTACACCGAGCGCACCCACAATGCACTGACGTTGCCGGACTATTTCACCCACCGCTTCGACGACCGCCGGAAGCTGCTGCGCGTGCTCGCCGCGCTGGTCATCCTCGTGTTCTTCGCGGTGTATTGCGCGTCGGGCATCGTGGCGGGCGCGCGGCTGTTCGAGAGCGTGTTCGGCATCCCCTATGCGGAGGCGCTGTGGTGGGGCGCGGCGGCGACGATCCTGTACACGCTGGTCGGCGGCTTCCTGGCGGTCAGCTGGACCGACATGGTGCAGGCGACGCTGATGATCTTCGCGCTGCTGCTGGTGCCGACGATCGTCGTCTTCGCCAACGGCGGCATCGGGCCGAGCCTGGCGCTGGTGGAGCAGGTCGATCCGACCCGGCTGGACTGGGTGGGCGCCGGCGGCATCGTCGCGGTGCTCTCCGCGCTCGCCTGGGGGTTCGGCTACTTCGGCCAGCCGCACATCCTTGCGCGCTTCATGGCCGCCGACAGCGTGTCGACGATCCCGCGCGCGCGGCGCATCGGCATGGGCTGGATGATCCTGTGCCTGGTCGGCTCGCTGTCGACCGGATTCTTCGGGGCGGCCTACTTCGCGGCCAATCCCGGCCTTGCCGGCCCGGTCGACGACAATCCCGAACGCGTGTTCATCGTGCTGGCCGAACTGCTGTTCAATCCCTGGATCGCCGGCGTGCTGCTGTCGGCGATCCTCGCCGCGGTGATGAGCACGCTCTCGTGCCAGTTGCTGGTGTGTTCGAGCGCGCTGACCGAAGACTTCTATCGCGGTTTCCTGCGCCCGGGCGCAGGGCATCGCGAGCTGGTGTGGGTCGGCCGGCTGATGGTCGCGGCGATCGCCCTGCTGGCGATCTGGATCGCACGCGATCCCGACAGCCGCGTGCTCGGGCTGGTGGCCTATGCGTGGGCCGGGTTCGGCGCCGCGTTCGGGCCGGTCGTCGTGATGTCGCTGTTCTGGCAACGCATGACCCGCAACGGGGCGATCGCCGGCATGCTCGCCGGCGCCTGCACCGTCGTGCTCTGGCGGCTCACCGGCAGCGCGCTCTACGAGATGGTGCCCGGCGTGGTCGCCTCGGCCGCGGCGATCGTCGTCGTCAGCCTGCTGGGCCGGGCGCCCCCGCAGCACGTCCAGGACACGCATGGGCAGGTGCGGCTGGCGCTGAAGCAGAGCGGGTACTGAGGCGCTGGACACGATCGCTGCGACATCGGCCCGCGGACGGGACGGAGGGAACGCGATGAGGGGGCGCGCATGACCGACGCGCGACCGCCCGCGATCGCGCTGATGGGTCCGACCGCGTCGGGCAAGTCGGCGCTGGCGCTGGCGCTGGCCGAGCGGCTGGGCGGGGAGATCGTCAGCGTCGACTCGGCGCTCGTCTACCGCGGTCTGGACATCGGCGCGGCCAAGCCCGACGCCGCCGAGCGCGCGCGCGTCGCGCACCACATGCTCGACCTGCGCGATCCCTGGCAGACGTACTCTGCCGCGGAATTCGCCGTCGACGCGCGCCGTGCGGTCGACGACGTGCTGGCGCGCGGGCGCCTGCCGATCCTCGCCGGCGGCACCGGGCTGTACTTCGCCGCCCTGCTCGAAGGCCTGTCGCCGATGCCGCCGGCCGATCCGGCCACGCGCGCGGCGATCGCCGCGCAGGCCGCCGCGCTCGGCTGGCCGGCGCTGCACGCGCAGCTCGCGACGGTCGATCCCGAGGCCGCGGCGCGCATCGGCCCGGGCGACCCGCAGCGGATCCAGCGCGCGCTCGAAGTGCATCGCCTCAGCGGCGTGCCGATCAGCGACTGGCAGCGCCGCCCGCCAGAGGGGCCGCGGTTCCCGGCGCGCGTGCTGCAGCTGGCGATCGCGCCGCCCGAGCGTGCCGAGCTGCATGCGCGGATCGCCGCGCGCTTCGATGCCATGCTCGCCGCCGGCTTTCTCGACGAGGTGCGCGCGCTGCGCGCGCTGCCGCAGCTGCGCACCCATCCCGCGCCGCTCGACCTGCCGGCGATCCGCGCAGTCGGCTACCGGCAGGCATGGGAACACCTGGATGGCCTGACCGACGCGGCGACGATGCGCGAGCGCGCGATCGCCGCGACCCGGCAGCTGGCCAAGCGGCAGTTCACCTGGCTGCGCGGCCGCCCGGGCCTGCGCTGGTTCGACCCCGTCCGCGACCGCGTCGCGCTCGAGGCCGCGGTGGACGCGGCGCTGGTGGGCGGGGCATGACGGCCGGGGCGCCCGCATCGGCGGCACGCGGTGCAGGGTCGCGTGACGCGCACCCGCAGCCATCGCAAGACGGACAATCCCGCACGCGCGACGCGGCGGTTGTGTAACATCGGCGGGTCGCGCCGCGGGGAGTGGCGTCGACGGGCCAGCGCCCGACAACAATAACCAAGCTGGGGAAACACCATGTCCAAGGGACAGTCCTTGCAGGATCCTTTCCTGAACGCATTGCGCCGCGAGCGCGTGCCCGTCTCGATTTACCTCGTCAACGGCATCAAACTGCAGGGCACGATCGAGTCGTTCGACCAGTTCGTGGTGCTGCTGCGCAACACCGTGAGCCAGATGGTCTACAAGCATGCGATCTCGACCGTGGTGCCGGCGCGCAACGTGCGCGTGGCGCCCGGTGGTGGCTTCGTGGAGTCCGCGAACGGTGCGGGCGACGAGGCCGCCGAACAGCCCGAATGACCCCAGAGGCCTGACCCCGCTTGTTCGAACGCTCCCGCAAGGGCGAAAACGCGCTGCTGATCCAGCCCCACGCGCACGGCCCGGCAGACGAGGGCGTGCTCGAGGAATTCTCCGAGCTCGCGCGCTCGGCCGGCGCCAACGTCGCCATGGTGATCGCCGCCCGCATCGACCGCCCCAATGCGGCCACGCTGATCGGCAGCGGCAAGCTGGAGGAGGTCAAGGCGGCCGCCGAGGCCAGCGGCGCCGACCTGATCCTCGTCAACCACCGGCTCTCGCCCGGCCAGGAACGCAACCTCGAGCGCGCGCTCGAGCGGCGCGTCGTCGACCGCACCGGCCTGATCCTCGACATCTTCGCCCAGCGCGCCCGCAGCCACGAAGGCAAGCTGCAGGTCGAGCTGGCGCAGCTGCGGCACATGGCCACGCGCCTGGTGCGCGGCTGGACCCACCTGGAGCGCCAGCGCGGCGGCTCGATCGGCCTGCGCGGACCTGGCGAGACCCAGCTCGAGACCGACCGCCGCCTGCTGCAGAAGCGCGTCGAGCAGTTGCAGGCGCGGCTGGGCAAGGTCGAGGTGCAGCGCACCCAGATGCGCCGCGCCCGCGTGCGCAGCGAGCTGCCGCGCGTCGCGTTGGTCGGCTACACCAACGCCGGCAAGTCGACGCTGTTCAACACGCTCAGCGGCGCGGATGCCTACGCGGCCGACCAGCTGTTCGCCACGCTCGATCCCACGGTCCGCCGGGTCGACCTGTCGGGCGGGGCGATCGTGCTCGCCGACACCGTCGGCTTCGTCCGCGACCTGCCGCACGAGCTCGTCGCCGCGTTCCGCTCCACGCTGAGCGAGGCGCGCGAGGCCGACCTGCTGCTGCACGTCATCGACGCCGCCGACCCGCTGCGCAACGAGCGCATCGCCCAGGTCGACGCGGTGCTCGGCGAGATTGGCGCCGGCGATCTGCCGCAGCTGCTGGTGTTCAACAAGATCGACCGGATCGAGGGCGCGACCCCGCGCTACGACGAGGACCCCGCCGCGCTCGCCGACGATGCCGTACGCGAGGCGGTGTGGATCTCCGCGCGCGACGGCCTCGGACTGGACCTGCTGTCGCAGGCGCTCGCGCGTCGGCTGGGCATGCGCCGCATCGTCGGCGACGTGCTGCTGCCGCACGAGGCCGGCAGGCTGCACGCGCGCCTGCACGCGCTCGAGGCGGTGCGCGAGGAGGTCGTGGAGTCGGACGGCTGGCGGCTGCGGGTCGACCTCGCGCATGCCGATGCCGCGCGCCTGGCCGCGCAGCCCGACGGCGCGCCGCTGCGGCCGCTCTTGCCTCCCGACGATCCCGACACCATCTGAATTCCCGACGTCCGGTGCGCTCCCGTTTTTCGGGAAGGCGCCGGGCGCGCCGCACGGACCGCGCTCGACCTCCCCATCGCCGAATTCCACCGCGCCGGCGCGCCTGTCCCGCCGCTGCGGCCGTGGCCTTCGCGGCCCGGGAGCCGGTTAGACTATGCAACCCCCGCGCCGCCGCCGACGCAGGCTGCGCGCCCAGACTGGAGCAGGCATGGCCTGGAACATTCCCGGCAAGAACAAGGACAACGGGTCGCCGGACCGTCGCGGTTCCGGCGGCGGCGACCGCAATCCCTGGCCGCCGCGCCAAAGCGGCGGTGGGCGCGGACGCGGTGGCGGTGCGTTCGATGGCCTGATCGACCAACTGCGCGGCCTGTTCGGCGGTGGCGGTGGCGGCAACCCGCTGCGCTGGATCGCCGTCGCGCTGGTCGTCATCGTGCTGCTCAACTGCTTCGTGCTGGTCGGCGAGCAGCAGCGCGGCGTGGTGCTGCGCTTCGGCCAGGCCACGCGCGTCATGGGCCCGGGCCCGAATTTCAAGCTGCCCTGGCCGATCGAGCGCGTGACCAAGGTCGACGCGACCACCGTGCAGTCCTACAGCAACACCGTGCCGGTGCTCACCCGCGACGAGAACATCGTCGTCGTCTCGTTCAACGTGCAGTACCGGGTCGGCAACCCGATCGAGTACCTCTACGGGACCCGCAACGCCCGCGAGATGCTCGAGCAGACGGCGGTCAGCGCGGTCCGCGAGCAGATCGGCCGCGCCAACCTCGACGCCGCGCTCAACGCGCGCGGTCCGTTGTCGAGCGCCGCGCAGACCTCGCTGCAGGCCTCGCTCGACAGCTACCGCACGGGCCTGGCCGTCACCGAGCTCAACCTGCAGGACGCGCGTCCGCCCGAGGAGGTCAAGCCGGCCTTCGACGAGGTCAACAGCGCCCAGCAGATGAACGAGCAGCTGGTCAAGGAAGCCGGCGCCTACGCCGCCAAGATCGTGCCCGAGGCGCGAGGCGAGGCCGCGCGGATCCGCGCCCAGGCCGAGGGCTACAAGACCGCCGAGATCGCCCGCGCCACCGGTGACGCGACCCGCTTCTCGCTGCTGGTCGAGGAATACGCCAAGGCGCCCGACGTCACCCGCAAGCGCCTGTGGCTCGAGACGGTGCAGCAGGTGCTCGCCGAGAACCGCACCGTGGTCGGCGGCGACGGCCGCCAGCTGATCTACGTCCCGATGGCCGGTGGCGGCACGTCGGCCCAGGCCGCGCCGTCGCTGGTGCCGCCCGAGGTGCTGTCGCCGACCGTCGAGGCGACCCGCGAGCCCGCCCAGGCGCCCGCGCGCGCCTCGCAGCTGCCGCGCCCGCCGCGCGATGGAGCCTCCCGATGAGACTGAACTTCGTCATTCCGCTGCTGATCGTCGTGCTGCTGGGCCTGATGGGCTCGGTGTTCGTGGTCCGAGAGGGCCAGGTCGCGCTGGTGCTCAACCTCGGCCGCGTGGCCCGCACCGACATCGGTCCCGGCCTGCACTTCAAGGTGCCGCTGATCGAGTCGGCGCGGATCTTCGACCGCCGCTTCAACGCCAGCGCGTTCTCGCCCGAGCGCTCGCTGACCTCCGAGCGCAAGGACGTGAGCGTCGACTTCGTCGCGATCGTCACCATCAGCGACCCGGCCGCGTTCTACCGCGCGACCCAGGGCCGCGAGGAGGACGCCAGCCTGCGCCTGGAGCCGATCATCAAGAACTCGTTGCGCAACGAGATCAACGCCAACACGCTGACCGAGTTGGTCTCGGGCAACCGCGCGCAGTTCGTCGAGCGGCAGTTGCCGGGCATCAACGAGGCGGCCAAGTCGCTGGGCATGCAGATCGTCGACATCCGCCTCAAGCAGATCGACCTGCCCACCGACAGCCAGGTCATCGTGCAGGTCTACGACCGCATGCGCGCCGAGCGTCGCGAGGTCGCCACGCGGCTGCGCGCCGAGGGCGAGGAGCAGGCGCGCGCGATCCGCGGCCAGGCCGACCGCGAGCAGACTGTGCTGCTGGCCGAGGCCGAGCGCGACGCGCAGAAGCTGCGAGGCGAGGGCGATGCCGAGGCGACCCGCATCTATGGCGAGGCCGCCAACCGCGACCCGGGGTTCTACGCGTTCCAGCGTAGCCTGGAGTCGTATCGCAAGGCGTTCGAGAAGGGCGACAGCGTGATCGTGCTCGAGCGCAACGACCCGTTCCTGCAGTACCTGCGCAGCGACCGCTGATGTCGCAGCTGTGGGGCGCGCTGTGCCTGGTGGCGGTGATCGAGGGCCTGATCCTGTTCGCCGCGCCGGGCCTGTGGAAGCGCACCGCCGAGCAGATGCTCGCGATGCCGACCGCGTCGCTGCGGCGCATCGGTGGCGTGGTCCTGCTGCTGGGCGTGACCGCGCTGGTGCTGGTGCGCGGCGCGGGCTGACACGCGTCGTCCCGCGCCCGGCGCGTCGGTCCCGGGCGGGGCCCGATGGCCGTCCCGGCGTGCATGAACGCCGGCCGCCACCCCGGGGTGGCCCCGCGCGACGAAAACCCGGAGAATGCACAAAAGCCGGTGGGGCCGCCTCTCGACAGCGCGCGCCCGCCGGCTTTTTCCGTGTACGGGTCCGGCGCGGCGGCAGTCTCCCCGATGGAGCGGTCCGCGGCAGCGCGTCGGTCCCGGACCGGGCCCACCCAGCGGCCCCGATGGCCGCACGCAATCCAGGAGTCATCGAAGATGGGTCAGTCAGTCGTGGTGCTCGGCGCCCAGTGGGGCGACGAAGGCAAGGGCAAGATCGTCGACCTGCTCACCCAGGACATCGGCGCCGTGGTGCGCTTCCAGGGCGGCCACAACGCCGGCCATACGCTGGTCATCGGCGGCAAGAAGACCGTCCTCCACCTCATCCCCTCGGGCATCCTGCGCGATGACGCGCTGTGCCTGATCGGCAACGGCGTGGTGCTCAGCCCGGCCGCGCTGATCAAGGAGATCGGCGAGCTCGAGGCCGCCGGCATCGACGTGCGCTCGCGGCTGAAGATCAGCCCGGCCACGCCGCTGATCATGCCGTACCACATCGCCCTCGATCAGGCCCGCGAGAAGGCCGCCGGCGGCAAGGCCATCGGCACCACCGGCCGCGGCATCGGCCCGGCGTACGAGGACAAGGTCGCCCGTCGCGGCATCCGCGTCGCCGACCTGCACTATCCCAAGCAGCTCGAGGAGCAGCTGCGCGCCGCGCTCGACTACCACAACTTCGTGCTGACCCAGTACCTGGGCGTGGAGGCGGTGGACTTCCAGAAGACCTACGACGAGGCGCTGGCGTTCGGCGAGTACGTCGAGCCGATGAAGTCCGACGTCGCCGGCATCCTTCACGACCTGCGCAAGCAGGGCAAGAAGGTGCTGTTCGAGGGCGCGCAGGGCGCGTTGCTCGACATCGACCACGGCACCTATCCCTACGTCACCAGCTCCAACACCACCGTCGGCGGCGCGCTGGCCGGCACTGGCGTGGGCGCGGACGCGATCGACTACGTGCTCGGCATCGCCAAGGCCTATGCCACGCGCGTGGGCGGCGGCCCGTTCCCGACCGAACTCGACGACGAGATCGGGCAGGGCATCCGCGACCGCGGCCAGGAGTACGGCGCTTCGACCGGCCGCCCGCGCCGCTGCGGCTGGATGGACATCGTCGCGCTCAAGCGCGCGGTCGCCATCAACGGCATCTCCGGCCTGTGCATCACCAAGCTCGACGTGCTCGACGGCATGGAGAAGCTCAAGGTCTGCATCGCGTACGAGTACCGCGGCAAGCGCACCGAGTACGCCCCGCTCGACGCCGCCGGCTGGGACGAGTGCACGCCGGTGTACCTCGAATTCCCGGGCTGGGAGGAGACCACGCACGGCATCACCGAGTGGGACGACCTCCCGCCCGCGGCCCGAGCCTACCTGCGCGCGCTCGAGGAACTGGCCGGCTGTCCGATCAGCATCGTCAGCACGGGCCCGGACCGTGCGCACACGATGGTGCTGCAGGATCCGTTCGCTTGATCGAAGCGACGTCCGCGCACGAGAAAACCCCGCGCAAGCGGGGTTTTTTCCGATGCGGCCGCTGAAGTACCTCGGCGGCTATCCGCCGGACGTGCAGGCGCGCGTGCGCGAGCTCATCGCGCACGACCGCCTGTGCGCGCTGCTGGCGGCCAGGTATCCCGACGCCCATGCGGTACGCAACGACGGCCAGCTGTACGCGTACGTCCAGTCGCTCAAGGATCGCCACATGCGCAAGGCCGCGCCGCTGGGCAAGGTGGTCTACGACGGCAAGCTGCAGGTGCTCAAACACGCCCTGGGCACCCACACCACGATCTCGCGCGTGCACGGCGGCCGCCTCAAGGCCAGCCGCGAAATCCGCATCGCCAGCCTGTTCCGCGATGCGCCCGCCGAGTTCCTGAAGATGATCGTCGTGCACGAGCTGGCCCATATGAAGGAGGCCGAGCACAACAAGGCCTTCTACCAGCTGTGCACGCACATGGCGCCCGACTACCACCAGCTGGAATTCGACCTGCGGTTGTATCTCACGCAGTTGGATGTCGCGCGGGACGGCGGCACCTGTGCGGAGCACGCCGCAGGTTGACGCCTGGCGGCGTGAGGGCGGCCGTGTCAGGCGACGATGCGCGGGGATTGTCGGCGCTGGCAGCGGTTCTGGATGGACTTTCGCACGCGACGACGGGAACTGGCTTTCGTCAGGTTTTCGGCTATGCTTGTCCTGTGTTTCAGGACAGGGGACGGGTTGTCTGGAGTCGCAATGAAAAGTCAAGACGTCCTCTTGTTGTTGAAGTTGGTCAGCCTGGAGCGCGGGCAGGCGGCGCGCGTGTCCGGCAGCCGTGCGGCGTTGGGGATTCCGGACGACTGGCGCGGCTGGCGAACGTCGATCGGGCAAGACGTCGAACCCGAGGCTTACCCGGGCGATGAGGGGTTTTCCATGCGTGGCCTGGAAGAAGCCACCGGAATCAGCAAATCCGAGGTCAGCAACGCACTCAGGCGCTGCATGGACGTCGGGCTGGCCAAGGCCGAGCGGGGCAGCGGCCTGCCGCGCGCCAACACGCGGGCACTGCTGGGTTTCGTGACGAACGGGTTGAAGTACGTGTTCCCGGCGCGCCCCGGCGCGTTGGTACGAGGCGTGCCGACCGCCCACGCCGCGCCAGTCCTCGCCGGCCGCCTGCTCTCGGCCGGCGAACACGTCTACGTCTGGGAAGACGGGCACGGCAGCGTGCAAGGGCAGCGCGTCGCGCCGCTGTACCGGAGCGTGCCGTACGCGGTGCGGCGCGATGCGGAGCTGTACGCGATGCTTGCCCTGGTCGACGCGATCCGCCTGGGGCAGGAGCGGGAATCCGCGCTGGCCGGAAAACTGCTGGCGCAGTACCTGCGCGAGGTGCCGTGATGGCCGGACAAGGCCATTGGGCCCTCCAGCAGTACATGCTGCAGCGCGTGGCCGATGCGCTCGGCCCGGAATTGCTGCGCGAGGTCGCGTTCGTGGGCGGCTGCACTACTGGCATGCTGATCACCGACGACGTGAGCCGGGAAGCCGTCCGCTACACCGACGATGTCGACCTGATCGTGCACGTGCTCGGACTGGGCAACTGGTATCAATTGCAGCGTGTCCTGGCTGAAAAGGGCTTCCGCACCACGGCCGAGGACGACGTGATCTGCCGCACGCGACTGCGCGATGGCGGCGCCGGCGAGCTGATCGTGGATTTCATGCCCGACGATGCCGCCGTCCTGGGATTCGGCAATCGCTGGTACGCCGATGCGCTGCGCGAAGCGGTCGACCACGCGCTGCCCAGCGGGACCGTGGTGCGTGTCGTGGGGCCTGCGTACTTCCTCGGCACCAAGCTCGAGGCGTATCGGGGGCGCGGCAACCGCGATCCACTGGCCAGTCGCGACGTCGAGGATATCCTCAACGTCGTGGATGGCCGCGCCAGCCTCGGCGACGAGGTGGCGCAGGCGCCGGAGGCCCTGCGGGCCGATATCGCGGGCGGGATCGCAGAACTGCTTCGCCATCGCGACTTCGACTACGCCGTGCAGGCTACGGCCCGCAACAATCGCGAGCGCGAGGCGTTGCTCTTCACCCGTCTGGAGGCGCTTGCCGCGCACGGCCGGTGACCGCAGGCGGTCAGGGCGTCGCTCATGCGCGCCGAACGTTCACCGCCTCTTGCACCCGGATGTAGGACCGTCTCCGGTGCTCCGCGCGCGAGAAGCGGGCGCGGGCCGCCTCCGCCGAAGACGAGACTCCCATGGACACACACCCCGTACTCGTGGCGCAGCCTTACCGGCCGCTGCATCCGGTGCACCTGCTGCTCGTCAGCAGTGCATTCCCGCTGTTCCTCGGCGGCCTGTTCGCCGACATCGCCTACGCGCAGACCTACGAGATCCAGTGGACGAACTTCGCCTCGTGGCTGATTGCCGGTGCGCTGGTGTTCGCTGGCCCGGCGCTGGTCTGGGCGCTGCTGTCGCTGCTGGCGCCGACCGCGCGCACGCGCACGCGGTTCGTCTACGTCGGCCTGCTCGCGCTGACCTGCGTGCTCGGCTTCCTCAACTCGCTGATCCACGCGATGGACGCCTGGCAGAAGATGCCGCAGGCGCTCGTGTGGTCGGTGCTGTGCGTGATCTCGATCTGCGCGACGCTGTGGTTCGCGCTCGGCGGCACGCTGCGTCGCCGGGAGGTGGTGGCATGAACATGACGACCTCGATGCGGCCGAAGACCGCGCTGCGCGTGCTGGTGCCCGCACTGGCCATCGCGTTGGCCGCCTGTGGCGGCACCCCTGACGAGACCTACGTCGGCCCGTCCCCCGACCTGCCCAAGCCGCAGCGCGGCCTGTTCCCGACGCTGAAGGTCTCGCTGCCGCAAGCGTGGGGCGACCAGCGCCCGCAGGTGCCCGAGGGCTACGAGATCACGCCGATCGCCGACAACCTGCAGATTCCGCGGCAGATGCTGGTGCTGCCCAATGGCGACATCCTCGTCGCCGAAGGTCGCGGCGGGCGGGCCCCCAAGCTCACGCCCAAGGACATCATCGCCGGCGTGATCAAGGCGCGCGGCAACACCCAGGTCGAGAGTGGCAACCGCATCACGCTGCTGCGCGATGCCGACGGCGACGGCACCTACGAGGGCCGTTCGATCTTCGCCGACGGCCTGGACGCCCCGTACGGACTCGCGTTCGGCAACGATTCGATCTACGTGGCCACGCAGGACGCGCTGTTGCGCTTCGACTACACGCCCGGTGCGGTCAATGCCGCCGGCCCGCCGCAGGAGATCACCCGGCTCCCGTCGGCGATCAACCACCACTGGACCAAGTCCCTGACGATCAGCCACGACGGGCGCTACCTGTTCGTGGGCATCGGCTCTGACAGCAACATCACCGAGCGCGGCCTGGCCGTGGAGGAGAGCCGCGCGATGATCTGGCAAGTCGACGCGCAGACCGGCTTCCATCGCGTGTTCGCCACCGGCCTGCGCAACCCGACCGCGCTGGCGATGCAGCCGGGCATGGACCAGCTGTGGGCGGTGGTCAACGAGCGCGACGAGATCGGCGACGAGCTCGTGCCCGATTACCTGACCAGCGTGCGCCCCGGCGGCTTCTACGGCTGGCCCTACAGCTACTGGGGCCAGCACGTGGACGAGCGCGTGCGTCCGCAGAAGCCGGAGAAGGTCGCCAGCGCGATCGTGCCCGACTTCGCGCTCGGCTCGCACGTCGCCGCGCTGGGCGTGGCGTTCTCGTCGCCGGCGATGGGCGCGCAGTTCGCCGACGGCGTGTTCGTCGGCCAGCACGGCAGCTGGAACCGCGATCCGCCGGTGGGCTACAAGGTGTCGTTCGTGCCGTTCCGTGACGGCCGCCCGGCGGGCGAGGCGATCGACTTCGCGACCGGCTTCCTCGGCGAGAACGGCAAGGCCCGCGGTCGCCCGGTGGGCGTGGCCGTCGACCCCCGGGGTGCGCTGCTGGTGGCCGACGACCTCGCGAACACGATCTGGCGCATCGTGCCGACCGGGGCCGGGGCGAATGCGCCCACAGCACCGGCCCCCGCCGCGCCGACGGCGGCGCCGGCCGACGCACCTGCACCGGCCCCCGCGCCGCCCGCAGGCTGACGTCGGACCACGGATGCGACGACGGGCCCTGCGGGGCCCGTCCTGTCGAGCGGGTCGCGCGCGGCATGCGGCTCAGCCGGCGTCGCGCGGCAGTGTCGCGATCACGCTGAACCCGAAGTCTGAGCTAGGTCGCGTGCAGTCATGGCGGTGTCCTTCGAAGATGGGGCGCCACCGCACACGTCTCCCCAGTCCTACGCATCCGGCGCCCGCGCGGATTCGCGCCTCCTTGACGATTCGCTGGCGATCCTGCGGTGCCCCGCAACGGAGAACTGCATGTCGATGCTCGCCTGTGGCCTTGGCCGCGTCCGGATCGCACCGTGGACCGGCCGCCTCGCGCCGGCTCCGCGTCCTGCCGGCGGCGCATGCCGCAGGAGCCGCTGACCGATGGCGCGGCTCCGCCACACCGACTGGCCCGACCGGCTGTGGATCGTGCGGCATGGCCAGAGTGCCGGCAACGTCGCGCGCGACGAGGCCGAACTCGCCCAGACCCACCTGATCGATATCGAGACCCGCGACGCGGACACCCCGCTGTCCGCGCTCGGCCATCGCCAGTCCGAGGCGCTGGCCGCGTGGTTCGCGGATCTGCCGGCCGACGAACGCCCGAACGTGCTGTTGACCTCGCCGTTTGTGCGCGCCCAGCAGACCGTGCACGCGGTGGCCGACGCGCTCGGCGTCGACCGCAGCGAGATCGGCATCGACGAGCGCCTGCGCGAGAAGGAATTCGGCATCCTCGATCGCTACACGGTCGCCGGCATCAAGGCCACGTTCCCCGAGCTCGCCGCGCAGCGCGCGCAGGTCGGCAAGTTCTACTTCCGCCCACCCGGCGGCGAGAGCTGGTGCGACGTGCTGCTGCGCCTGCGCAGCGTGACCGAGGTGCTGCGGCGCGACCACGTCGGCGACCGCGTGCTGATCGTCGCCCACCAGGTCATCGTCAACTGCTTCCGCTACCTGCTCGAATGCATGGACGAGCGGCAGATCCTCGACATCGACCGGGAAGCTGACGTGCCCAACTGCTCGATCACCGAGTACGGTCTCGACCGCGACCGCCGCGACGCGCGCTTCGAGTTGCAGGTCGCCAACTTCGCGTTGCCGCTGCGCGAGGCCGGTGCGCCGGTGACCGCCGCGGCCGACAAACCGGCCGGTCCGAAATGAGCCCGCCGCGGGAGGCCCGCGAGCCGGCCGCCCGCAGGCTCACGGCGCCGCTGCTGCGCGCCTGGCCGTTGCCCGACCCGTCGGGCGGCGAGAGCAAGGAGGACCGTGGCCGCGTGCTGGCGATCGGCGGGAGCGTGCAGATTCCCGGTGCCGTGCTGCTGGCCGGCCTGGCCGCACTGCGTGCCGGCGCCGGCAAGCTGCAGGTCGGCACCGTGGCCGAGGCCGCGCTGCCGCTGGCGATCGCGATGCCCGAGGCCAAGGTCATGGGCCTGCCGGGCACCCGCAACGGCGCGATCCGCGACCTCGGCCGCGAGGCCACGGCCGCCGCGGGCGCCGCCGGCGCGGTGCTGGTCGGCCCGGGCATGGACTGCACCGCCGCCACGCGCCGTGTCGTCGATGCCGCGCTCGCGGCCGCTTCGTGCCCGGTGGTGCTCGACGCCGGCGCGCTGCAGCCGGCCGTCGTGCGCGCGCTGCGGCGCCGGGCGGGCAAGGGCGCATCGATCCTGACCCCGCACGCCGGCGAGATGGCCGGACTGCTCGGTATCGACGAACGCACGATCGTCGCCGACGCCCAGGCCATCGCCCGCGATCATGCCCGCGCGTGGGGCGTGGTGCTCGTGCTCAAGGGCCCGACCACGACCATTGCCGCGCCCGACGGGCGGATGTGGATCAACACCGCCGGCAGCGTCGGGCTGGGCACGTCGGGATCGGGCGACGTGCTGGCCGGCATCATCGCCGGCCTGGCCGCGCGCGGCGCCACGCCCGAGCAGGCCGCCGCCTGGGGCGTCCACCTGCACGCCCGCGCCGGCGCCCGGCTGTCGCGCCGCCTCGGCCTCGTCGGCTTCCTCGCCCGCGAGATCGGCGACGAGATTCCCGCGCTGATGCAGCGGCTATAGCCACGCCCGGATGCTGACCCGCCCGTAGGCGCGCGCTCGCGCGCGCACGGGCTTTCTTCGGGAATGCCCAGCGCGCGCGAGCGCGCTCCTACAGGTACCGAATCCCGAAGAAGCGTCCGCTCTCTCCCCCGCGCGCGGGGGAGGGCCGGGGTGGGGGCGGGCACGCTTGCGCACGAACGGGCTGTCCCAGGCAACGCCCATCGCGCGCAAGCGCGCGCCTACGGGCGCCGTATCGCGAAGAGGCTCCGCTCCCTCCCCCGCGCGCGGGGGAGGGCTGGGGTGGGGGCGAGCGCGCTTGCGCGCGAACGGGCTGTCCCGGGAACGCCCATCGCGCGCGAGCGCGCGCCTACAGGTGCGTCGTTGGGAGGATCAGAACGACCCGTTGATGTCCGTGACCACCACGACCTTCTCGTTGACGAACTCGGTCAGCCCCAGGTCGATCAGTTCGTGGCCGTAGCCCGAGTTCTTGACCCCGCCGAACGGGATGTCCGCCTTTACGCCGGTCGGCTGGTTGATGTAGACCATGCCGGTCTCCAGCCGCGCCGCCACGCGCTTGGCACGATCGGTGTCCTGGCTGAACACCGAGCCGCCCAGACCGTACGGCGAATCGTTGGCCAGTTCGATCGCCGCGTCCTCGTCGGCCACGCGGTAGACCTGGCTCACCGGCCCGAAGAACTCGGTGCGGTAGGCCGGGTTGTCGGCGGTGATGCCGGTCAGAAGCGTCGGCTGGTAGAACGCGCCCTGCTCGGGCACCGGGGCGCCCAGCGTCTCGGCCTTCGCGCCATTGGCGATCGCTTCCTCGACCTGGCGTGCCAGCCCGTCGCGTGCGCCCTGCGACGACAGCGGCGCCAGCGTCGTCGCCGGATCCATCGGATCGCCCGCCCGCAGCGCGGCCACGCCGGCGCGGTAGTGCTCGAGGAACTGCTCGTACACCGGTGCCTCGACGATGATCCGCTTCGACGACACGCACACCTGGCCCGCGTTCCAGTGGCGGCCGAACACCGCCCACTTCGCCGCCTGCGCGACGTCCGCGTCCGACAGCACGATGAACGCATCCGCGCCGCCCAATTCCAGCGTGCTCTTCTTCATGTACTTGCCCGCCAGCGCCGCGACCGCCGAACCCGCGCGCTCGCTGCCGGTCAGTGCCACGCCGCGCACGCGCGGATCGGCGACCACGCGCTCGACGTTGTCGTGCGAGACGAACAAGTTGGTCAGCAGGCCGTCCGGCGCGCCGGCGTCGCGGAACAACTGCTCCATCGCCAGTGCCGACTGCGGCACGTTCGCCGCGTGCTTGAGCACGATCGCGTTGCCCGCGGTCGCCTGCGGCGCGGTGATGCGGATCACCTGGTAGAACGGGAAGTTCCACGGCTCGACCGCGAACAGCACGCCCAGCGGCTCCTTGACCAGTTGCACGTCGGTCTCGCCGAAGCCCTCGGCCGGCAGGTAGCGCGGGCCCATCGCCTTGGCGCCATGCTGGACGTAGTAGTCGAGGATCTTCGCGCACAGCTCGACCTCGGCCTCGGCCTCGCCGATCAGCTTGCCCATCTCCAGGGTCAGGATCTGCGCGAACTCGCGCGGCTTGGCGCGCAGCAGTTCGGCGGCGCGGCGCAGCACCTGCGCACGCTGCTCGAACGAGGTCTCGCGCCAGCGCAGGAACGCGGCGTGCGCGCGGCCCACGGCCGCGTCGATCTGCGCCGGCGTAGCCTCCTCGAACGTCTTGACGGTCTCGCCGGTGTAGGGATTGGTGGTCGCAAATGCCATGGGGGTGGTCTCCTTCGCAATGATGGGCAGCTCGTGGAGGCAACGGTCAGGGAGAGCTGTCCAAGGAGACCCTGAGCCGGCGGCGTCGCGATACAAGCGGCTGCGTCCGGTCACAACCACGTTGGGGCATCGCGCCGGCACGGCAATGCGACGCGATGCCGCGGACGCGGAACGATGCGTGCCGCATGCGGCCGTGCCAGCGCCGCGGTTTTCTGCACAACGGCGCCGGCCGCGTGCCGTCGGTATGCAGGTGCCCTACGATGCGCGTCCGTTCGCGATCTGCCGCGCCATGCCCCCACGCAACACCGACACGCCGTCCCGCCACGCCCGCTTCGCGAGCGCGCACCCGCCCGAAGTCGCCGCCGCGCGTCTCGCCTTGATGGTGCAGCGGCGCGGCATCCTGCCGCCGCGCGAGGAGGCCATGATCGGCCGCGTCTCCGAGGACCGGGTCGTGCTCGAGCACCACGTCCCGCGCACGCGCAACGCGTTCAAGCCGGTGTTCGTCGGCCGGTTCGCACGCGAGGGCAGGGGCGCCGTGCTCGCCGGCCGCTTCGCGATGCACTGGAGCGTGCGGATCTTCCTCGCGTTCTGGTTCGGCTTCGGCGTGCTGTGGACGGGCAGCGTCCTCGCGATGGCCGTCGCCGGCACCCCGCGCGCCTGGCTGTTGCTGCCGGTCGGCGCGGTGCTGCTGCTGATCGGTGTCGGCATGGTCGCGCTCGGCCGCAGCCTGGCACGGACCGACATCGCCTGGCTCTCGGCCCGCATCGCCGCCGCGCTCGACGCGCCGCCGGCGGACTGATCGCAGCGCGCCGGCCGGGTCCCGTCGCCACGCGCCTACAATGGCGCTCCCTTCGAGAAGACCCGTCCATGGCGCCCAACGCGACGATCTACCGGCTGGAGCTGCAGGTCAGCGACATGGACCGGCACTACTACGCCGAGCACAACCTCACGCTCGCCCAGCACCCGTCCGAGACCCCGAACCGGCTGATGGTGCGGCTGATCGCCTTCGCGCTGCACGCCCACGAGCGGCTGGAGTTCGGCCGCGGCCTGAGCAACGACGACGAGCCCGACCTGTGGCTGCGCGACTACACCGGCGACATCGAGCAGTGGATCGACCTCGGCCAGCCCGACGAGAGCCGCATCCGCAAGGCCTGCGCCCGCGCGCGCAGCGTGGTCGTGGTGACCTACAGCGGCGGCAGCGCCGAGATCTGGTGGAACAAGCAGGCGGCCGGGCTTGCGCGCCTGAAGAACCTCACCGTCCTCGACCTCGACCCCGCGGACGTCGAGGCCGCCGTCGCCCTGCTCGAACGCGGCATGCGCCTGACCGCGATGATCCAGGACGGCGAACTGCAGCTGATGAGCGAGCGCGCGAACATCGCACTGACGCCGACGGTGCGGATGGCGCCGGCCGGGTAGGGCGCCGGCGCTGGAAGGACGGCAGGCTGCGTCTTCGGTCACCGGTTGCGGTGTGTTTGCGCCTCGTGCATGGTCCGCATGAGCCGAACACGCACGACTGCGGATATCGAGTGCCCGCCTACCAGCCACCTTTCCAGCTGACGCATCGCATGACGACGGCGATCGCCAACATCGCCGAGTTGCTCGGTGCGTGGAAGGCGGTCAACCAGGATGCGCTGATGCCGGCGCTCCGCCGCGACAACCGCATCCGCACCATCCAGGCCTCGCTGGCAGTCGAGCAGAACACGTTGACGGTCGAGCAGGTCACGGCGGTGCTTGCCGGAAAGCCGGTCCTGGGGTCGCCTCGGGAGATCCAGGAAGTCCGCAACGCGTTCGCAGCCTACGAGGCCATGCCGGGCTGGGTGCCCAGCCGGCTCGAAGACCTGTTGGCCGCCCACGCACTGCTGATGGCCGGGCTCCGGGACGATGCCGGCAGGCTACGGGCGGGCGATGTCGGTATCTACCGCGGGGACCGGCTGGTCCACATGGCGCCGCCGACCAGCCAGTTGCCGCGGCTGGTGGGCGACCTACTGGACTGGGTTGGCAGGACCGACGCGCATCCGCTGATCGCATCGGCCGCCTTCCATTACGAATTCGAGTTCATCCATCCCTTCAGCGATGGAAATGGCCGGATGGGGCGGCTATGGCAGACCCTCATCCTGAGCCGATGGCAGCCGATCCTGGCTTATCTGCCGGTCGAGACCGTGATCAAAGCTCGCCAGCAGGCGTACTACGCCGAGCTGGGGGCGGCCGACGCCAACAGCGACTGCTCGTCCTTCATCGAGTTCCTCCTGGACGCGATCGAGACCAGTCTGCAGGAAGCGATTGAATCCGAAACGCCGGGGAAAACGCCGGGGAAAACGCCGGGGAAAACGCCTGACCGGATCCTCACTCTGCTCACCGACGCGCCGACGTTGTCAATCCCCGAACTGGCGGCTCGGCTCGGGAGGTCCGAGCGCGCCATCGAGCGTGCCATCCGCGCGCTGCGAGACGCCGGGCGTCTTGAGCGCATCGGGCCCGCGAAGGGCGGGCGCTGGCGGGTACACGCCTGACCTGCGGTCGAACGCGGCTCGGCCTTGGGCCCTGGAGCTGGGTGATGTCGGCGCAGGAGGCTTGGTACCCGAGGGGGCGCTGGCGAGGCAGTCGACAGCCCCGTGATTCGCCTCAGCGCGCGACCGGCGTCGCCGTCACCTCGATGCGCGCATCGCCCTGCAGTCGCGCCACACGACCTCGGCCGCGTGCGTGGGTGCGTAGGCGATCGCGAAGAAGCGCAGCACCGCGCCAGCGCCCGTGCGCTCCAGCGACGGCGGCGCATAGCGCCCGCCCAACTGGGTGATGGCCTCGATGTCGGCGGCGTTGCGCGCCCGCACGGCTTTGCCCAAGGCGAATGGCGTTGCAGCCCTGCGTCAGCCAGGACGTGTGACTGAACACGGCGCCGCCCACGCAAACGCTGATCGCGCTCAGTCGATGCGCGACCAGGCCGTGCCGTCGAAGGCCAGGATGTCCTTGGCGCCGAACGCCCACAGCACGCCATCGGCTGCGCTCAGATGGTGGAACGTCGCCGGCGCATGCTCCCCGAAGGCCACCGGCACCAGGGTGTCGGCCTGCAAGGTGTATAGGCCCCGCGCCGTCGCGACATAGAGCGACGATGCGTACCAAGCCAGGTCCTGGATGTCGCCGACGGTGGCGTTCTGGGCAAGGACGCGCCAGCGATCGTGTCGGCCGACAATCAGCAGGCCGCGCCGCCCGGACGCATACACCTGTCCATCGCCGGCGCACAGCACGCGGGTCAGCACCTGAGGCGTCGGACTGGCCTGCGGATGCCAGTGCGTGCCGTCGTACCGCCAGATCTCGCCATCCCAGCCCACCGCGTACAGATCGCCCGCGTTGAAGCCGTCGATGGACTCGAAGCCCTTGGTCTCGCCGATGGCCGGCCGGATGGCCTGATCCAGGCAGCTCCAATGGCCGACGCCCTCGCGCCTGTACACCTGCCGGCCCATGCCGACCGCAAAGGTGTGCTGGCCGATCGTGCGTACCTGCCGCAGATGGCCCCGATCCCGCGGGTCGTCCTCCGGCGTGCAGATCCGCTCATCGTTCTCCTGGCCACTGCCGAACAGCCGGACGTCGCCATACGGCGACATGAAAAGCACCTGTTGCAGTGGCTGTTGCGTGATCGTGATGCTGGCCGTCGGCCAGTCCTTCATGTCGTCATGGCCCCATGCACCGTCGTCCCAACTGTAGAGGTGGGAGTGCTCGATCCGCGCCTCCAGGCTGTCGTCCTGTGTCGCCACGTAGGCGAGGTCCCGGAAGCGGACGGCGCCGGTGATGATGGTGTCGGTGGGGGTCAGGGTGTCGGGCATGGCGATTGTTGGCAGTGTGACGAACATATCGTGCCGTCTTCGTGGCGATGGAGCGCTGACGGTGCACCGGAGACTGCCGGCTGGTGGGGCGGGCGGGTTGTGGCCGGCAGTGTCTCGAAGTCGATGCGTGCATCGTCTGACTACCTTGTCGAGACAACTTCCCTACCCGTGAGGCACTCAGATGGCTGTGAGGGCGTGTGGCACTGCCCGCTTCACAATCTCACACTCAACGCAGTCAGCGTCTCGGTCGTCATTGTGCCTGTGACGCTGAGACCGTGAGCAGTCTGAAATGCACGCAACGCCGCTTGCGTCTTGGTGCTCATTACGCCGTCAATCGCGCCTGGATCGTAGTTGCGGGAGAAGAGCGCGGCCTGCACCCGCATGATCAGCATGCGCAGGTCTTCGGCGTTGCGCTGGGGCGTCTGGGTCTGCAGGGTCGAGGGGCTCAGGCTGGTCCCCGTGCTCGTTGACTGGGTGCTCCGTGATTCATCGATTGGCCTCACCTGACTTGGCGGTGGCGGTGGCGGTGGAGTGTAAGTCGAAGGCGGCGTGTAAGAGCGGTAGGAACTGCCCGAGCCTGACGAATGCGACCGGTGCGAACTATGCGACCGGTGTGAGCTGTGGCTTCGATGTCCTGCGTAGAGGTTGTCAAGCCCGGCGTTGAGTGATGAGCTCAATACAGTCGAATACTTGGCATCAGCGGCGGCGAGTTCCATCAGGTCTGTCGGGCGCTGTGGGGGCTCCGGTGCGAAGGCACCTAACGCGCTTCCGGTAATGATGAGAGCGGTGGACATCAGGCGGCCTCCAGATCGAGTTCAATTGGGATGATTGCGCGGCTCGTCCATTGGGGAGTCACCCAGGAGAAGAAACCACTGCAACGATGCTTCACTGCGCACGAGGAACACGCATCGAGATAATCGTTCTTCCAGTTGGAGATGCTTTGGCGCGCGAACGGCCAAAGCGACTCCGGGATGGTGCACAAAGGCAGGTTGTAGAGCGAAACATCCGTTCCGCGACGGCTCAAAGCATCTACTGCACCTTGGATCTGTGCGGTGTAGTCAGCAGGATCCGCCCAAAGCGCCGCATGGTGCGCCTTGGCAAAACCAATGGGCTCTATGCCCATCAGCGCGACATGCTCGACGAACGGAAGATTGCGGAGAATAAAGCGGACCAGCGCCTCCAATCGTTCCAGTGACGGCTTCACCAGCACCACCCTGATTTCAATGCGTTGCCTGGCAGCGTCCAGTGCATAGAGGCCGCGGAGGGTCTGCGCGAATGCGCCCTCGCTCTGCACTACATAGTCATGCAGGGCATAGTGGTCGCCATAGAGCGGAATGCCCCACGTCAGATGGCGATGGAGGCCTTCGAACCGGTCAGCGAGGTCGACATCTCCGAGCAGACGCCCATTGGACAGCACGTGTACGTGGGTATCTGGCAGGCGCTCCGAGCATTTGGCCACAACAGTGGCAAGACCATCGCCCAGCAGTGTCGGCTCCCCGCCGCTGATCGCGAGTGATGGCTCGGTGCCATCGATGAGGTCCACCAGATCGCAGAGATGCTGGACGCGCCAATCATCCTCGACCTGGCGCGGCGGCTGGGAACACATCAGGCAGTAACTGTTGCAGCGCTCGGTGGCGAACAGCACATTGCCGTTGTCGCCGCGGCGATAGCGCACAGCGGCGCGCTGACGGTAGGGGTCGAGCTCGAGGACGTCCCCGGGCTTGGCGATGGCGCTGTCGCCTTGCAGCGCTGCCATCGGACGCCCGGACGACCAGGCCTGCGAGAGTAGGCTGTCAGGGGCGTTGTCAGCGAGTGGCTGGGCACCGACGAGCGCGCCCCACCGCAGGTCGAGCAGTTCGGGCGTCATTGCGTGCCGGGGGACCGATCTCAAGTCCAATGCCATTCGCTCCAGCGGAAATTGGCCTTCGGCGAGTTCGGGCAGCCCGGCAAGCTTGACTAGCAGTGGGCTCGTCAGGCCCGTAATCGCGGCTTTGGTTTCAAGCGGCAGCATCGAGCGTGTCCTCCGCTTGGTGGCTGCCGGCAGTCCCGAAAGCCCAGCTTTCCAGCACACGGCGGTCCGTCGTATCTGCGGATTCATAGCGTTGCAGCAACAGATCGAACATCCCCATCTGTCGCTGGCAGAAGTCGCTTGATGGGCGGTGGCCGATGGCGTCACCCTGACGGGCATAGTGCTCGATGGGGTCCGCGCCGCACATCGGGACGTATGCGCAATCGCTGCATGTGGGCAGCGATTCAGCCACTCCGGCAGCCATGAGGCGTTCCATGGCCGGTGAAGCCAACCAGTCGCTCACTGGCTGGCCAACGTGGCCGAGCGCGAACGAGGTGTCTCCCATGGCCGCCAGCATGCGTGCTTCATCGGAGGGGTAAACCCGACCATCGTAGTCGTAGATGACCGCGCCGAAGCCGCCACCCGTGGGTGAGCGTAGGTCTACATAGCCGTGCCCGAATGGACCAAGAAGCTGCGAGAGCAGCAGGCTGGCAAACGTCTCATCCATGACGTAGCCGGAGCGGTTGACCGCCAGCAGGTGTTCCAGCGCCTGCCTGTAGAACGCAAGATAAGCTGCCGTACTGTAGCCATTGCGCTCGCGAGTCTTTGCGGCAAAGCCGTAGGGGCTCAGCGGACGCAGCGAGATGGAATGGAGGCCGAGCTTTCGATACTCGTCGATGATGGCTTCAGGCGCCTCGAGGCTGCGCCTAGTCAGTGTGGTCAGCGCCGACACCGCATCATCCCCCAGCACCCTGCGGCCACGCGCCATGCCCTCGACCGTTCGCCGATAACTGTCGCGCTCCGGCCTTGGACGATTGGCGTTGTGGAGCCATTCGGGGCCATCGAGCGAGGTCGACAGTTTGAAGCGGTGCTCCTGGAAGAAAGCCAACTGCATGTCGGTGAGGTCGTGCAGCGTGGAGGCCAGTACAAAGCGCAATGCGCGCTTCTCGAACACATTACGCGCCACGATCTGTTCGGTAATGACCCGCACTTGGTCGAAATTGAGTAGCGGTTCTCCGCCCTGGAACTCGATGGTCAACTCGTGCGAAGGCCATTCGAACAGGCGTTCCACCGCAAGACGGGCAGAGTCGGCGTTTAGATCAAAGGCCGTCGCTGAGGTTTGCTGACGGGAAACTTGGCAATAGTTGCAAGTGTGGTGACATCGCAGTGACACCACGAAGATGTGAAGAGCCGGGCCACCGAAGAGGTAGGACTTCCGGGTTCGGTACTGGCTCAGCAACGGCGCAAACGTGCTGCGCTGCGGATCGACCATCGCCAGATGACGTGCTTGCAGGTCGGCTAGTAAGGGGTCATGCACGTCCAGCGCGTGGTTAACGAACTGCTCAAATGCGTCCCGGCGCATCATCAGCCAGTCGCCCGCCAGCGACGAGACGAACACGCGGTCGCGATCCCACGGAAGACGACGAAAGCGAAGCGGAAGCAGGCGGTAGCTTTGGGCAGAGCCAGTGAACGCGTCAGGCGAGCGAAACCTCATGGCGTGCCATCCGTGCGTCGCGGCATCGCTTCGCGTAGCGCTGCACGGATCAGTTCCGCATGTAGGTCGCACGTTTCTTCGCGGACGGATTGCCGTAGCCGTTCATCCAGCGCGTCGTCCCGAAAATGGGCTTTTAAGTCAGACGGCCTCTCGACGCCTGCGCGCGGTGTGAGCTCGACGCCGATCTCGTTTTCAGTGCTGTGGACGACAACGTGAAAGAAATTCGTGTAGCGGTGTGCTGTACGCGCGATGACCTCGTCGCCGAAGAGACCGCGGTCGAACCGGATCGTGGAGCTATCCATCGCTCATCCCCTGTGCCGCCCCCGCGGCTGGGGAACTGTGCGCTAGGTCGTGCCTCTGCGCAACTGGAAATTTAGCAGGAGGCCTCCTTACGCGTCAGATACCTATTCACTCAGCGCGAAGACGCGCAATGCGGCCTGGAGGGTCTCGATGTCCTGGCTCAAGCAGTGGCGTCCGTATCCCTGTTGGCTGGCAGTATAGGCGGGGCGGGGACGGCCGAGGATGCGACCAATGGACTGCGTGGGGGTGGATGGTGCCAAGGCGGGTTGGATCGCCGTTTGGCGTGCCGGCGATCGGTTCGCCTTCGAGGTGCATACCAGCGCGCAGGCGGTCGTGAGTGCCCATCGGCAGGCACGGGTCGTGGCGGTGGACGTGCCGATCGGCCTGGCCGAGCACGGGGCGCGCGAGGTGGACGTCCTGGCGCGCCGGTTCGTGGGCGGGCGCCGCGCATGCAGCGTGTTCTCGGCGCCGGTGCGGGGCATCCTGGATGCCGCCAGCCAGCCCGAGGCCTCCCGCCGGCACCGCGCGATCGACGGGCGCGGATTCGGGGCGCAGGCGTTCGGCTTGCTGGCGAAGATCCGGGATTGGGACACCGTGCTGCGGTCGGATGCCGACGCGGCAAGGATCGTGCGGGAGGTGCACCCCGAGGTGTCGTTCGCCGCGTTGAATGGCGGCGTGGGGCTGGCCGAGGGGAAGAAGTCTGTGGCCGGAGCCGCGAAACGCATGCAGCTGTTGTCAGCCGTCTTGGGCGCACAGGTCGAAGCTCTGTTGTCCGCGGTGCCCAGGCGCGCGGCCGCGCGCGACGACTTACTGGATGCATTGGTTGCGCTGTGGTCTGCCGAACGCATCGCGGCGGGCATTGCGTGTTCGCTGCCGTCACCGCCTGGGCGGGATGCAGTTGGACTTCCGATGGCGATTTGGTATTAGTTTTCGTCCACTCCCTCACTGGAAGCATGCCGTGATTGCTTTGAGCAGCAGCCAGTTTCGGCGCAACGTCGGTCGCGCGACGCGTGAATCCAAGCGAGGGCCGGTGTTCATCACCCACCGGGGGGGGAGCCTGCATACGTGTTGCTCTCCATCGGAGACTATCGCCACTTGCGATGCCGGGCGCTGCAGATGCCGAGTTCGATTTGCTGCGTCCTCGTGATTGTCCGTCGATGCCGGACTTGGTGAGCGAGACCGACGAATAGAGTCCATCCAAAACGATGACGAAAAAAAGTAAATCCAGGGGTTGACATCCCGCGCCCTCAGTCGCAATCTCATCCACGGAGCCTCGAAACTCCGCACACAGCGGTACCCACCTCCGACAAACCGGTGGGTTTTTTGTGCCTGCGATCTTTGCAGGTGCAACCGACGTGATTACCTACGTCGGGAGGGCGGTGAATAAAACACCCGAAAGGGAAATAAGCCCGCCGGCTGTGTGCGGTTTCGAGCCTCCCGACTTCCCGTCCGCCGTGCGCGGTGGGCGGGTCATTCCCCATGGAACGGAGGTAACGCGATGTCCAAGCATGACGATGACGCTCAGGATCGGCCCGGCTACTTCGTGCCGGAGGCCAGCCAGGTGCGGCTGGAACGGCTGATCGAGCACATGCGGTTTCTGTCGGAACTGGCGCAGCCGCGCTCGCTGCGTGACGAAGAAGAGGGCATACCGCAGGTGCGAGGCGGTGATGTGGCGACCTGCCTGGAGTTGTTGGCCGAACAGGCCGACCAGGTGCTCGAAGCGATGGCATGGCGGCCGAAGACGACGCAGGAGGGTGCACATGCGCCGCCGGAGACCTACACGCCGCCGGACGAGGCGGACTCGGCCGAGGCCACGAGTGCCGATGGCCCGCCGCCTGAGGCGACCATGGGCGCCTACGCCCAGGCGCGTGCAGCGGAGGCGTCTGAGGTGTCAGACGGTTTCTCGTTCGGCGTGACGCTTGACCAGGCCGATGCGCTTGACCGTCTGGTGCAGACGCTGATGGCGCATGGCGACGTGCTCGCGTCCGGCCACGAGGACGATTGGGCCGACGACACGGTGCCGACGCTGGGCCTGGCGATCTCCGAGGGTGCCGACACGGTGCGCGAGATCCTGCAGCAGGTGCAGGACCAGCGGCTGCGCACGCCGTTGCGCCCGCCGACCGGCGTGCGTGAGCCACGTCCCGCCTACGGGGCCGCGCTGCACTGATCGAAGGCGGTCGGGGCCGGGCGCGTTGCGACGACGTTGCGCGCCCGGCTCCGATTATCTAAACTTCAGATTGCGGATGGCGGGAACTTCAGGGTGTACGGCGGGTCGCGGATGGCCTGCGGCACCGACGCTCTCCGCGCCATGCCACACATCGACATTTCTGGACTCACTGCACAGGAAGCTTGCCGACATGACAGCGCAACGGATGATGACCGGGGTCACCCTGGACCAGGTCGACCGCCTCGACCACCTGCTGCAATCGATCACCGCCCTGGGCGACGTGCTCGCGATGGGCGACAAGAGCGTGCTGCACGCCCACACGGTGCCCACGATCGGGCACGCGGTCTTCAGCGCCGGGCTCGAGGCGCGCGGGATCCTGGAGGCCGTGGGCGCGCACGCACCCGGCGAGGCGCCGCCGGCCGATGCCGACGACGATGCCGACTCTGCGCCGCGCTCGGCCCGGGAAGAGGACATACGGCGCCGGCTCGCCGAGGCCCGCACGCCGGAAGAGTTGCAGCGTGTGCTCGACGACAGCTACTTCGACAAGATCCGACAGGTGCTGGCCGACGGGCCTGGTGGGCCTGACGAGGACGTGGCGTAGCAAGGATGCGGATGCGCGTTCGGGGTGAACCCCGATAGCGAGTGTGCTGCATGCCCGATGGCGCGCGTTGGGCGCGCCATCGATGATTGAATCCGACGCCTGCATCCGCGTGGTTTCGCTGGTGTTGGCGTCGTCCCCCACACACGGAGGTGAGTGATGACTGGATCATCGAACGACGCGGCCAGCCGGCCGGGCTACTACCTGTCGGAAGACGCGCAGTACCGCCTGGAGCGGCTGCGCGTGTTCATGCGCTTCATCGCGCGTCTGGCCGAACCGCGGACCAGTGCCGACGACCCGCCGCAGCTCGATTGGCACGAGCTGCAGTTCTGCATGGAGCAATTGGCCGAGCAGATCGACAGCGTGATGGCCGCGCTGGACTGGCCAGCGCGGCGGGAGGGGATGGATGCCGACGCGACCGCCACGCAGGCGGCCGAACCCGTTTCATCGAAGGCCGAGACCGCGGCGGCACTCGAGGCGACGGCAGCTGCGCCGGTGCACGGCACCCCTGCGGCTGCGCCGCCGTCCAGGGCCGAGCCCGCGCCCGCCGCGTCGACGGCCGGACAGGATGCCGACGGCGAGCCGTACCACTTCGGCGTCACACTCGACCAGGCTGACGCACTCGGCCGGCTGGTCCAGACGCTTTCGGCGCATGGCGACATCATCGCCTCCGGGCACGAGGACGACCTCGCCGACGCCACGCTGCCGGCCCTGGGCCAGGCGATCTCAGACGATGCCGACGCCGTGCGCGAACTCCTCGACCAGATCGAAGCGCAGACCCTCGAACTCGTGCACCGGCCGCGCCGCGGCGTCGAAGAGCCCCGGCCCGGCTACATGCCCGGCGTGGCCCACCTCGCACAGCGCTCGTCTGTGCGCCGTGCGGCAACGCCGGCGTATCGGGTGCATTGAGCGAACGCTGGCCCGACCCTGCTGCCGGATATGTCATTAATGTCCGGCAGCGGCGCGGGGAGGATCAGTCGACCAGCACACGCTGCTGGGAACTGGATATAAGAGACGCCCACAGGTACAGGTCAGGGAAGTGAGAGCGGAGTGGCTAACGATGACGAGCGCATGTTCGTTGCCTCGATTTGTGCGACACGCGTGGCGTCATCTGCGGAAAGCTCGAGGGTGACCAGTTGCCGAAAGCGCTCCGACATCTGCCAGAACGAACCGATTCCCGTCCGTTTATCCAGCATGCACACGTCGAAAGATGCCGTCACCAGATCGTCGACGGCGCTCTGGTCGCGGAAGAATCGTGTCAGAAGATCGAGATGGTGGCGCTGGAACTCGGCGATAGAGGAGAAAAAGAAAGAGGGGCGCAGTTGGCTGTTGAAGACCTCGTACGCGGAGGGCTCTGGCGCATCCCGATGCATCGAGAAACACGTGGTCAGTGGATCGATGGTCTCGTGAATGATGGTGTCTGCTGTGATGTGCAGGCCGTGCAGGTGGAAATTTTCGTTCCCGGGCAGCGTGAAGTAGATGCTGCCAGTGGAGTGATCGGGTGGGACGCCGGTCGCGGAGCGAGTCGCCTTTGCTTCGCGGGCAACCTGCAGCACATTGACGGGCCTGCCTTTGCTTGCGTGGTGCAAGAACAGGCGATAGATATAGGCCATCAGGAACACATCGCCGGAAGCGGCGATGGCGCCGTATTTCCAGGGGTAGACCTTTCGATAGTTGTCGAGCACTGCACGCGAAGCACCCGGGTTTGACACCCGAGACAGCACTGCGCAATGATCTCCGGCGAGAATCAGATGGTCGTGCGCGTCGGCTGCGATAATCAGCGTCATTGCTGAAGCTGCTCCATGGAAAGCGCATCGAAGATAAGGGAACTATCAGATGCCCGGCAACTTCATCGTCAAAGCCAGCCAGCATCCCTACCTGGAAGGGGTTCGCGGGGGTGCTGCGCTTCCCGAACTACCTGATACGCGAGCCAAGCTGTTCGACGAAGGCTTTGTGCTGAGGGACAAGGCGACCGGCGCACCGCTGCCCAACATGCCGTATCGCATCCTGCTCAAGGATGGTACCCCTCTCGATGGCGTCACCGACGCGTTGGGCCGCACCCTTGTCGTGAGTTCTGCCGACGTCGAGGACGTGATACTGGAAGTGAGGGAAGGGTGAGCCATGGCCGGTACTGCTGCCCGAATCGCCTATCGCCGCATTGCCCATTCGATCACCTCGCCCAGAACCGACACCAGGCGCCGCGAAGTCCTGATCGAAAGACCGCAGGACGTGTTGCATATCGATGCCATCGCGCTCGCGCCGCAGATCCTTGATGAAGAAGACGCCGTCGTGGAGGGTTCGACCGAACCCCAACCGATTCCGCACAAACACCCGATGGTCAAGGTCGAACCGCCGATCAACCGCATCGCGCATCGCGAATTGAGGATTCGGGTCTGGAGCGAGGGACGACCTGATGGTCACCATGTCGGCAAGACGGTCACATGGTCGATGGCGCCCCTGTTCGTGCAGCCTGTTGAAGAAGGCCAGGTGGCGGGCGATCCTGTGTTCCGGGGCGACTGGGCGCAGGCTGCTCCCGAACATCGCGACCGTTTCGAGTTGCCGGTCGCGTTCACTGCCACCGGGTTCGCCCGTATCAGCCAGGAACAGGCCACTACCACCGTGGACGACAGCGGCCACACCGCCATCCGCATCAACCTGCCGCCGATCGCCTTCAACGCCGCCCGCATCAGCGTGCAGTTGGAGGGCGAGGATGGAGCGATGGAACTGATCGATCTGGAGGTGCCGGGCATCATCGTGATCGATCCGGGGCATGGAGGCACTGAGAATCAACCTGGTTCCTCTGCCAACAATGCCACATCGCACACCAGCGGCATTCTCGAAAAGACCCTCACTCTGGACTTTGGATTGCGCATCAGGACAGCGTTGCGAGCCTTGCGATTGGGTGTGAATAGTAATGTTTTGATTTACATGACTCGCGACGATGATCGGAATGTTAGGGGGAGTGATCGGGCAAGGGTCGGTCGAGACAATGGTGCCGACATTCTGCTCAGCATTCACTTTAATGGGGCTAATGGCGTCGCAAGAGGTACGGAAACATTGATACGCCCTCAAGCCAGCAATCACAATTTCGACGCTGACATGGCTTTGGCGCGGCGGGTGAATGGTGCTGCGTACAACGCTATCTTCTCCCATGATGTCGATGCCCGGGATCGCGGAGTTAAATCGGAAACCGCGCTTGCGGTTCAAAGCGAAGGTGATTTAGGTAACACAGCCACTTGGCATCCTTTGAGGGCCGTGCTGCTTGAAGTTGAATTCATCGATAATAAAGCAGTAGATGAGCTACTCAGCATTAACGAGGGTTACGAGCAAGTCAGGCAAGATATATGTGATGCTGTTTCGGGTGCATTGCTCCAGGATTTGAGGCGCAATACATGAAGCTCTTGCGCAGCCTCGTTCTGCTCGTCGCATTTTTGGGTTCTGCATGCACTTTGAGCTTGCCTGCAGCAGGTTCGGCCTTTGGGGCGAAGAAGGAGCAGGTGTTTCGCTACATGCTGGTTGCCGTGCCGCTAGAGGATGGGGTTTCGCCAGCCCATAGACGCAAGCCTTCGCCCCTCGAACTACTTGGTAGAGGTTCGACGGGAAGAATTGTCGATGCGAAGGGGAACGTCGTGATGTCTGCTGTTCCTGGCAAACCGATCTACGGCCTGAGCTTGACCCCGGATCGAAGCAAGGCACTTATTGACTTCGGCGATGCGGAGTACTCACTTAATTCCGTCAATGACGTCAGGCACATTGCCACGCCTCCGGTGCGGCCGGATGAACCCGAGGATGCCACAAGCTTCAGCTGGCTCATCCTCGATGATGACCGGCTCATTGGGTATGCCGACCTGCCTTCGCTCGAGCCCAAGGAGGGTTTAACCGCTTCTGAGGCGGATGGGCTGCCGCCGCGGGGCACGTTGGTCTATATCTACGCCATCTCCACCGGTGCCATGAGTCCTGTCGAGATCGACAATTCGGTGCCGCAGCCGTTCGGCATCTCTACAGACTCCCATGGGAAGCTCATGATCTCGCCCCTGCTTGGGCTGGATATGCTAGAGATGAAGATTATCCCAGACCGATCGAACGAGCCGTAGTTGTCATTCCGTTTCTGTAAACGCGGTCATCGAGAAAAAAATGAGGTGCTTTGGATTCAGAGTATTTCGCCAGTTGGTCGCTTCGTCTGATCAGTACATGTGGCGGCTGCTGGGGGTTGCGCGAAGCAGACGCTGACGTAGCGCCTGGGCGCGCGTCGGTTGATGAGCCGGACACACCAATCAAGGCGCGGCGGCGGGTACCTCGGTTGGTGCCGCCCCGTCCCCGCAGAAGAAATCCACGAACACGCGCAGCTTCGGCGCCATCAATTCGCGCGCGGGGAAATAGAGGTAGAAGCCCGGCTGCGCGCAGCGGTAGTCGGCCAGCACCTCGACCAGGCGCCCGGCGGCGAGATCGTCGGCGATGCTCTGCACGAACTGCCGCGACAGGCCCAGGCCGTCGCGTGCGGCCTCGCGGACGAGGCGGTCGTCGGCGAACACCAGCCGGCCCTGGACGTCGAGCTCGAAGGTGCCGCTGGCGTCTGCGAAGCGCCAGGCCTCGATGCGGCCGCTGCCGGGTAGGCGGAAGCGGATGCAGTCGTGCGCGGCCAACTCGCCTGGCGAGGTGGGCGTGCCGTGCCGGCGCAGGTAGCCGGGTGTACCGACGACGATGCGCTGTTGCTTACCGCCGATCGGCCGGGCGATGACGTCGCGCGCCAGCGACTGGCCGAGCCGGATGCCGGCATCGAAGCCGCCGGCGACGAGGTCCGACAACGTGTCGTCGGTGAACAGCTCGACCTGGATGTCGGGATAGCGGGCGACGAACGCGGGCAGCCGGGGCACCACCAGCAGTTCGGCCGCCAGGCGCGAGAGATTGAGCCGCAGCAGCCCGCTCGGCTGGCCGCGGCCGGCGCGCGCCTGCTGCATGGCGATGTCGATGCGGTCGAGCGGGACGTCGATCTGTTCGAGGAACACGCGCCCGGCCTCGGTGAGCGTGACCCGGCGGCTGGTGCGGTGCAGGAGCCGCACGCCGAGCCTGGCCTCGAGCGCACGCACGCCCTGGGACACGGCCGAAGGGCTGATGCCGGCAGCATCGGCGGCGCGGGTGAAGCTGCCCAGCCGGGCGACGCTGCGGAACGCGCTGAGGCCGGCAAGGGTTTCGTGCTTGGACATGAAGCAGAACTTACAGGCCGGTGAAGTCCGATCGTCTGTTTCCGGCGTATCGCCGGCGGGACAGTGTGTGCCCCCATCCCGAGAGTCCGTCATGACCGCACTGTCCGCCTTGCTCGCCCTGTCCATCGCCACCGGCGGCGCGCCCGCCGATGCACCGTCGCCCGAACTGGCGCGGCGGCTCGACGCCGTGCTCGACACCGCGGTGCGCGAGCAGCGGATCGTCGGTGCCGTGGTGCTGGTGAGGCATGAAGGGCGCACGGTCTACCGGCGGGCCGTGGGCCTGATCGATCGCGAGGCGGGCCGCGCGATGCCGGAGGATGCCGTGTTCCGCCTGGCCTCGGTCACCAAGCCGATCGTGACGTTGGCCGCGCTGCGCCTCGTCGACCAGGGCCGGTTGCGCCTGGACGACCCGGTGACACGCTGGATTCAGGACTTCCGCCCTGCGCTGGCCGACGGCACCGTGCCGACGATCACCGTGCATCACCTGCTGACGCACAGCGCCGGGCTCGACAATCCGGGCGCGCAGCCCGCGGACGGGCCGTATCGGCGGCTCGGCGTGTCGGATGGGCTCGACCGGGCGCCGTTGACGCTGGCGCAGAACGTGCGACGGATCGCGGAGGCGCCGCTCGCGTTCGCGCCCGGCGCGGGCTGGCGGTACTCGCTGGCGACCGACGTGCTCGGCGAGGTGGTCGCGCAGGCGCACGGCACCGACCTGCCGCGTGCCGTCGCCGATCTGGTCACCGGGCCGCTCGGCATGGCGGACGCGGCGTTCTCGGTGGCGCCATCGGCGCGCGTCGCAGCACCGTATCTCGATGGCGCGCCGGCGCCGCGCCGGATGACCGGTGCGGTGGACGTGCCGATGCCGCCGGGGCTGGGGGTGTCGCTGCGCTTCGATCCCGACCGTGCGTTCGATGCGGACGCCTTCGCGTCGGGCGGCGCGGGCATGCTCGGCACCGCCGACGACGTCACGCGCGCGCTCGACGCCTTCCATGCCCGCGGGCCGGGCTTCCTGCATACCGCGACCGCAGCCCTTGCGATGCGCGACCACGTCGGCACAGAAGCGGCCACGCAGGGGCCGGGCTGGGGCTTCGGCTACGGCGGCGCGGTGCTCGTCGACCCTGACGCCGCCGCGACGCCGCAGGCGCGCGGCACGCTGCAGTGGGGCGGGGTCTACGGCCACACCTGGTTCGTCGACCGCGCCAATGGCCTGACGGTCGTGCTGCTGACCAACACCGCCTTCGAGGGCATGTCCGGCGCGCTGCCGCGCGCGATCCGCGATGCGGTGTATGCCGAGTAGGTTGGATGGCGCTTCCCGGGGCCTTCGCGCACCTGCTGAGGGGCTGCAAGCAGGACATTGATTACCCCTATTCGCCGCAGCATATGCGGCGAATAGGGAATCCAATCATCTCAAGGTCAGTCATGATGAGGGCTGTCGCACCGCGTTGACCGATGGGCGGGTGATGTCGGCCCAGCGCTTGGCACTTCGACCTACGCGGAGCTTCATTTCCGCAGATGGATCGCCCAGTAGCCCAGTCCGACGCAGGCACCGCCGAGGATGTTGCCGAGCGTCGACCACAGCAGGTTGGCGCCGGCGGCGGCCCAGGACAACTCGGCAGGCGGTGCGACGCCGTTGGCCGACGCGGCCAGCAGGCCCAGCGGCAGCAGCGACATGTTGGCGACCGAATGCTCCAGTCCGAGCGCGACGAACGCGGCGATCGGCGGGACGATCACGGCGACCTTGTCGACCGCGGTCTTGGCGCCGGCGGCCATCCACACGGCGAGGCAGACGAGGATGTTGGCGAGCACGCCGCTGGCGACGATCGTGGCGGCCGGCTTGGCGGTCTTGGTCGCGGCGAGTTCGATCGCCGACGCGGCGACGGCGCCGTCGCCGGCAGTGTGCAGCCCGGCGCCGATCGCGAGCAGCACCAGCGCCAGCGCGCCGACGAGGTTGGCGAGCCAGACCACGCTCCACGCGCGCAGCAGGCGTGCCGGGCCGAGGCGGCGCTGCGCGAGCGGCAGGGTCATCAGGGTGTTGCCGGTGAACAGTTCAGCGCCGGCGAGCAGCACGAGGATCAGGCCGAGCGCGAAGCCGGTCCCGATCGCGAGCTGCGCGGGCCCGTAGGGCAGCCCGGACGTGCCGGCCCCGAGCAACGCGGCCATCAGGCTGCCGAAGCCGATGTAGGCACCGGCCAGCACGCCGAGTCCGGCCATTGCGCCGAACGGCAGCGCGGCCTTGTCGGTGCAGGTGTCGGAAATGGTCTTGGCGATGTCCTCGGGCGGCGTCATCGCAGGAGAGGGCGTCGTCATGGGCGCGATCCGTGCGGAGGGCACAGGTGTAGCGGATGCGGGGTGAACGTGGCGGCCAGGAGCAGGCTTTCGCCAAGCGCGCTCCCCACCCGAATTCTTCTGCCCGCAAAAGGCGCAATGCCCCGACAGGCGCATAGGCACTTCCCCCGCGTGCGGGGGAGGTCGACGCGCGCAGCGCGTCGGGTGGGGGCACGGGCCTTCCGCAGCAAAGCGTGAATCAGGCCACGCCTTCACGCATCCCGCCGTAGCCTCCAAGTTCCACCGTACGGGACATCGACATGACCACGCAGACCGGCAAGCCGAAGGACGATACCGAGCCGCAGAACGGCAAGACCACGCAGACGCCGCCGCGCGACCCGAAGACAGGCCTCGACCGCGAAGTCGGCGATCTCGACGATCCGGACGCGCCGGACAACGACGATGCGTTGCCCGGTCGCGCAGGCGGTGGCCTGGCCGGCGGGTGAGCCGCCGCAGCCGGTGCGTCGCCGTCAGGCGACGTCCGGCAGCCCAGGCAGCAGCTTGTCGAGTGTGATCGGGTAGTCGCGCACGCGCACGCCGGTGGCGTTGTGGATCGCGTTGGCGATCGCGGCGCTGACGCCGCACAGGCCCAGTTCGCCGACGCCCTTGGCCTTCATCGGCGAGCTGTCGGCGTCGGCCTCGTCGAGGAACACGACTTCCTGCTCGGGCACGTCGGCGTGCACGGGCACCTCGTAGCCGGCGAGGTCGTGGTTGACGAAGAAGCCCAGGCGTTCGTCGACCGCCAGTTCCTCCGACAGCGCGGCGCCGATGCCCATCGTCATCGCGCCGATGACCTGGCTGCGCGCCTGCTTCGGGTTGAGGATGCGGCCGGCCGCGCATACCGCGAGCATTCGGCGCACGCGGGTCTCGCCGGTCAGCGCGTCGACGCCGACCTCGCAGAAATGCGCGGCGAATGTCGACAGCTGCTTCTGCTTGTCGAGATCGCCGAACTCGATCGCATCCTCGACGACGATCTGCCCGTCGCCGGCGACCTCGGCAAGTTTCACCGCGCGCCCGCCGCCACGCACTTCGCCGTCGACGAACTCGGCGGTCGCGGGGTCGAGCTCGAGCCGGGTCGCGACGACCTCGCGCAGCTTCATGCAGGCGGCGTAGACGCCGGCGGTCGCGCTGTTGGCACCCCACTGGCCGCCCGAGCCGGCGGAGGCCGGGAAATCCGAGTCGCCGAGCTTGACCTCGATGCGCTCGATCGGCAGACCCATCGTCTCGGCCGCGGTCTGCGCGATGATCGTGTAGCTGCCGGTACCGATGTCGGTCATGTCGGTTTCGACGGTGACGTGTCCATCGGGATGCAGGCGCGCGCGGGCGCCGGATTTCATGACCGGGGCGTTGCGGAAACCGGCAGCCATGCCGAGACCGACGAGCCAGCGGCCGTCGCGCACGCTGCCGTGTGCGGCGCGGCGATCCCAGCCGAAGCGCTCGGCGCCCTGCCGCAGGCATTCGACGAGCTGGCGCTGCGAGAACGGCCGTTCGGGCTTCTCGGGATCGACCTGGGTGTCGTTGCGGATGCGGAACTCGACCGGGTCCATGCCGAGCTTCTCGGCCATCTCGTCGATCGCGATCTCCAGCGCCATCATGCCGGGCGTCTCGCCGGGCGCGCGCATTGCGTTGCCCTCGGGCAGGTCGACCGTGGCCAGGCGCATCCTGGTCATGCGGTGCTCGCCGGCGTAGAGCAGGCGGGTCTGCTGGATCGCGACCTCCGGATCGCCGCCGGGCAGGTTGCCGGACCAGCTCTCGTGGCCGATCGCGGTGATGTGGCCGTCGCGGCCGGCGCCGATGCGGATGCGCTGCTCGGTCGCCGGGCGGTGGGTGGTGTTGTTGGCGATCAGCGGGCGGTGCAGCGCGACCTTGACCGGGCGCTTGGCCGCGCGCGCGCCGAGCGCGGCGAGGATGGCGTCGGCGCGCACGAACAACTTGCCGCCGAAGCCGCCGCCGATGTACGGCGACACCAGGCGCACCTTCTCCGGCGCGAGGCCGAGCGTGCGGGCGACGTCGCTCTGGCTCCAGGCGATCATCTGGTTGGAGGTCCAGATCGTCACCTGGTCACCGTCCCACGCGGCGAGCGAGGCCATCGGCTCCATCATCGCGTGCGACTGGTCGGGTGTGGTGTAAGTGGCATCGAGCGTGACCTCGGCCGACGCGAACGCGCCGTCGAAGTCGCCCACCGCTGTGTCGGCCGGTGTGTCGCCGCCGGGCTTGATCGCGCGGTCCTTTTCCGCATGCAGCGAGAAGCGACCGGGTTCGCGGGCGTAGGTCACGCGGACCAGCGCGGCAGCGGCGCGCGCCTGCTCGAAGGTCTCGGCCACGACCAGCGCGATCGCCTGGTGGTAGTGCTCGATCGCCGGGCCGCCGAGCAGCGTCGCGGTGTTCATCTTGCCCTTGCCGAGCTTGCCGGCGTTGCGCGCGGTGACGACCGCCAGCACGCCCGGCGCGCGTTCGGCGGCGGAGGTGTCGAGCGCGGCGATGCGGCCCTTGGCGATGCCGGCGCCGACGACGTGGCCGTAGGCCGCGCGCTCGGTGACGTCGTGCCACTCGTAGGCGTAGGACGCGGTGCCGGTGACCTTGTGCGGACCGTCGATGCGGTCGAGGGGCTGGCCGACGACGCGCAGGCGGTCGATCGGGTTGGTGCCGGCGGGGGTGTCGAATTTCATGCGCGGGTCTCCTGCGCCTCGACCAGCACGGCGGCGATCGTGCGCTGGGCAAGCGTGAGCTTGAAGCGGTTGTCGTCGGTCGGGGTGGCGCCGTCGAACAGGCGTGCGGCCACGGCCGCCGCGCCGCGAGGCAGTTCGGCATCGGCGGCGTCGCTCCGCCAGGGCTTGTGCGCGACGCCGCCCACGGCGATGCGGCCGCGGCCGTCGTCGTGGACGATCGCCGCGACCGACACCAGCGCGAATGCGTACGAGGCGCGGTCGCGGACCTTGCGGTAGAGCTGGCGGCCGCCGACCGGTGGCGGCAGCACGACCGCGGCAATCAGTTCGCCCGGCGCGAGCGCGGTCTCGCGCTGCGGCGTGTCGCCCGGCGCGAGGTACAGGTCGGCCACCGCGATGCGGCGTTCGCTGCCGTCGGGCCCGACCGTTTCCACGACGGCGTCGAGCGCACGCATCGCGACCGCCATGTCACTGGGATGGGTGGCGATGCAGGCGCGGCTGCCGCCGATCACCGCGAGCTGGCGGCTGTAGCCCTCCAGCGCGCCGCAGCCGCTGCCGGGCAGGCGTTTGTTGCACGGCTGGTCGGTGTCGTAGAAGTACGGGCAGCGCGTGCGCTGCAACAGGTTGCCGGCGGTGGTCGCGCGGTTGCGCAACTGGCCCGACGCGCCGGCGAGCAGGGCGCGCGACAGCAGCGGATAGTCGCGGCGCACGCGGGCGTCGGCGGCGAGGTCGGTGTTGCGCACGAGCGCGCCGATGCGCAGGAAGCCGTCGCGTGTCTTCTCGATCGTGTCGAGCGCCAGGCCGTTGACGTCGATCAGTTGCGCGGGCGTCTCGATCTCGAGCTTCATCAGGTCGAGCAGGTTGGTGCCGCCGGCGATGAACTTGGCGTTCGGGGTGCGGGCGGCGGCCGCGGCGGCCTCGGCCGGGGAGGCGGCACGCGTGTAGTCGAAGGCCTTCATGCGCCGGCTCCCGCTGCGCGGCGCGTGCCGGCGACGTCCTCGATCGCGTCGAGGATGTTGGCGTAGGCGCCGCAACGGCAGAGGTTGCCGCTCATGCGCTCGCGGATCTCGTCGGGGCTGAGCGCGGGTCGGGCGGTGAGGTCGCCGGTGACGTGGCTGGGAATGCCGTCGCGTACCTCGTCGAGCACCGCGACCGCCGAGCAGATCTGCCCCGGCGTGCAGTAGCCGCACTGGTAGCCATCGTGCTTGACGAACGCGGCCTGCATCGGATGCAGGCGCTCGGGCGTACCGAGGCCCTCGATCGTGGTGACCTCGGCGCCTTCGTGCATCACCGCCAGCGTCAGGCAGGTGTTGACGCGGCGGCCGTCGACGATGGCGGTGCAGGCGCCGCATTGGCCATGGTCGCAACCTTTCTTGGTGCCGGTGAGCTGCAGGTGCTCGCGCAGCAGGTCGAGCAGCGAGGTGCGGGTATCGACCTCGCGCTCGACGCGGCGGCCGTTGACCTCGAGCGCGACGCGTTGCAGCACCGGCGCGCGCGGCGGCGTGGACGTCACGGCCGCGGTGGCGGCGTGGGCGATGCCGGGCGCAGCGACGGCGCCGGCCGAGGCCGCGCCTGCCTTGAGCAGGTCGCGACGGGTGAGCGGGGACATGGCGGAATCCTTCTGGCTGGCGACCGGAGGCACGGGCTGGCTGGAATGAAGACGGGGAGCGCGTTGCACGTCCGCATGGATGCGCGTACTGCGAGGACCGAGCGTGCCGGGCGCGGTGTGTCGAGAGGGTCAAAAAAACGCAGGCGCTCTGCCTGCGAGGGTTCGCGTTGCGCGTATTCATTCGGCTCGAGGTGCCGCCTTCGAGATCCGGGTCATGTGGGCCGTTGTGCGCTTTCGTGCGCGATCACACTGCTGCGCGACGGTGCAGGTCATGGGCCGTGCGCATCGATTCACGCGATTGCGATCCGACACCGACAGGGGATGGTGTCCGCGATGCTCTTTGAAAATGCGCGTGTCCTGCTCGAGCATGGACCCGAACTACAGAGCGCGTCAGGCGTGTGCGCCGCGCCAGAGCTGCAGCTGCGTGGCGATGCTCAGCGCGATCGCGGCCGCGCCGCGGCCGCAGCCGGGGACGCCGACCGGCGATTGCAGCCGCGCGACGAGCGCGTCGCGATCGGCCGGGCGCAGCAGCTTGAACAGGTCGCGGCGGCGTCGCTCGGGGCCGAGCAGTCCGACGAACGGGATGCGCGAGGCGGCCAATGCCTCGAGCGCATCGCGGTCGGCCTCAAAGCCGTGGTGCATGACCAGCGCGACGTCGGCGTCGGGCTGCGCGGCGATCGCGGCGGTGGGTGCCAGGTCGGCGACGTCGATATCCGGCGCGACACGTTCGCGCCACGTCGGGCGGGCATCGGCGACGCAGACGCGCCAGCCGAGCGCGCGCAGCATCGGCACGAGCAGCGGTGTTTCCGGGCCGGTGCCGAGCACCAGTGCCGAGGGGGCGCGTCGCACGGCGACCGGCCAGCGGTTCACTGCGGATGGCGGCACCGGATCGCTGGGCAGGCGCCAGTGCCCGCGGTGTGCGCCGATGCGCCAGTCGATGTCGCCATGGCGATCGAGTGTGATCGCCAGGTCCTGGTGATCGGCAAGCCAGGCCTGCAGGGGGGCGTCGAAGCCCGGCAGCGCGGCGAGCGGCAACAATGCGATCAACTGGCGGCCGCGGCAGCCGACTGCCGAGCCGAGGAACAGCGCGCCGTCGTCAGTGGTATCGATCTCCAGCCAGCCGATGCGTTCGGCGGCCGCGGTGTCCATCGCCAAGCGCGCGATCTCGGGTTCTAGACACCCGCCGCTGATCCATCCGTGCTGCAGGGCCTCGCCGAACAGCGCGAGCGTGCCGGGCGCGGCGTAGGTCGAGCCCTCGGTCTCGACGACGATCGCCAGTATCGGGCGTGTACCCGCCGCCAGCGCATCGCGCGCCGCCCGCAGCACCGCGCCCGGGTCGCCGTCCGCAAACCGGGATGGCGGCGCCTGCGCGCGCGGCACCGATGCCGGTGCGGTCGGTATCGGCGGCGTGCGAAGCAGGGGGGCGACTGCGGCCATCGGGATCGGTGGGCCGGCAACGGGGTGCGATGCCGGACAGAAGCGAAAGGAGCCGCCAGCCTCCACGAGCGCTCGTGAAGAGGGGTTGTAGGCGGCTGCCGGCGCACGCGATCGCAATCGCACCTCCTCCGCTTGCGGGGGAGGTCGCCACGCGAAGCGCGGCGGGTGGGGGCACGGGCCGTCGCCGGAAAGCGCCCCC
>NZ_LASZ01000029.1 GCF_001014645.1 Luteimonas sp. FCS-9
GCAGTGTAGCGGACCGGCGCGCCCGGGCCGCCGCCGGGCGCTGCGCCCGGTCGGACGCGTTTCTGTGACCGCCGGTGACATAATGATGTGACGGGGTATGGATTTCCGACGGGGAACGGGCAGGATGCAGCGCGACAGCGACAACACGCGCGCGGGTGGCGCGTGGGCGACGATGCGTCGGCCGCGGGCCGGCGCGCGCGGGAGGGCCCGCCGATGACGACCAGCGAGCGTGCGCGTGCGATTCCCGGTCACGGCTGGGTGCTGGCCGGCTGCCTGCTGTTGCTGCTGGGCCTGTTCGTGGCGCTGGTGGCCTCGACCCAACTGCGGCCGGGCGAGCGTCGCGCGGTCGACGTGCTGGCGCCGGCGCCAGGCACCGCGCCGGGCGCGCAGGCGACGCTGCGCTTCACGCTGCCGGCCGGGGACGCCGACGGCGGGCGCTGGGCGCTGTGGTTCCCCCGCGAGATGGTCGAGGGGCTGCAACTGCGCGCGGCCGACGGCTGGCGCAGCGAGTCGCGCGGCTTCTTCCGGGTCGACGACGACGAGGGCATGCTGCCGACCGGCTACGGCTTCGTGCTGCCCGACTGGCAGGGGCCGGTCGAACTGGCGCTGCATGCCGACGGGCCGCTGCCGGCGTCGATGCGGCCGGTGCTGGCCCGCGCGGTCGACGTGCGCCGCATCGAGCGCTCGGGCGTGGCGCTGGCTGGCGCGGTCTACGGCGGGCTGCTGACGCTGGCCGCGATGGCGCTGGCGCTGGCGCACGCTTCGCGCGATCGCCTGTTCGTGGGCTTCTTCGGCTACGTGGTTGTGCTGGTGCTGCTGCTGCAGGCGCGCAACGGCCATCTGTACGGCCTGCCGGGCGCGTCGCTGCTGGGCGCCTGGCGCGAGCAGGGCGTCGCGGCGCTGGCGCTGGTGTACGCGGCGGCCTGGCTGGCGCTGGTGCGGGCCTACGCGATGCCCGGGCGCCGCCACCGCTTCGCGGCCCCGGTCCGCGGCCTGGGCCTCGTGCTGCTCGCGCTGGCCGCGGTCTGCCTGTTGCGCCTGCCGGCGCTGGGCGCCGCGATGGAGCGGCTGACCGCGTACGGCTGGCTGCTGGCGGGCACTGCCGGGCTGGCGATGCTGGTCGACGGTGCGCGCCGCGGCGTGGTGCTGTCGGGCTGGTTGATCGTCACCGGCCTGGTGCCGGTCGTCGCCGGCGCCTGGGCCGCGCTCGTGCGCCACGGGCTCGCGCCCGACGTGCCGCTCGTCCACCTCGGCTACCAGGGCGGTGCGGTCGCGTTCGTGCTGGTGCTGGGCTTGGCGCTGGTGCAGCGGATCGCCGACTACCGCGACCAGCGCGACCGCGACCGCCTCGCGCGCCTGGACACCGAGCGGCGCATGCGCCGCGAGGCCGCGCGCGCGAACCTGTCTGCCGCGCTGCACGCCCAGCTCGCCGGCCTGGACGCGGGCGAGCTGCCGGGCTGCGGCTTCCGGCTGCTGGTCGAACACCTGATGCCGCTGGTGCCGGCCGAGTCGTGCGCCGTGGTGCTGCGCGGCTATCTGGGGCGCGACCGGGTTTTCGTCGAGCCGGCGGCCGCGACGGTGCGCATCGAGCGCGACCTCGCCGCACGCGAGCACGCGCTGCGCCGACAGGTGGCCGCGGGGATCGCGCTGCAGCAGCCGGCGGCGCCGGACGGCGGGGTCCCGGCGGTCGAGGCGCTGGTGCCGCTGCAGATGCGCACGCCGGTCTGGGGCGTGCTGGCGATGCGCCGCGCCGGCGACGGCGGCTTCCTGCCCGAGGAAATGGCGCTGATCGCCGAACTGCTGCGCCTGGTGCAGCAGCACGTCGACCAGGCCGCGGTCGCGCTGAAGCTGCGCCGCTCGGCCGAGGTGGATGCGCTGACCGGCACGATGAACCGGCGCATGCTCGACCAGTGGGTCGTGCGCAGTTTCGCCGAGGCGGTCCGCGACGAGCGGCCGGTCTCGGTGCTGTTCGTCGACCTCGACCACTTCAAGTCCGTCAACGACCGCTACGGCCATGCCTGCGGCGACGATTGCCTGCGCCGGGTGGCTGCGGCGCTGCAGGGCGCGCTGACCGACGGCGCGGTGTTCGGCCGCTACGGCGGCGAGGAGTTCATCGTCGTGCTGCCGGGCCACGACGCGGCGCACGCGCGGCTGGTCGGCGAGCGGATGCGCATGGCGGTCGAGGACGTCGACGTGCGCCACGAGGGACAGCGCGTCGCGTTGACGGTCAGCATCGGCATCGCCAGCCGGCGCGCGGGCGAGCGCACCGCGGCCGAGACGCTCGCGCGCGCCGACAAGGCGCTGTACTCGGCCAAGCGCGAGGGCAGGAACCGCGTGCGGATGGCGCCGGCGGTCTTCGCCTGAGGCGCGTCCGGGGACCGGGCACACGCTGCTACGCTGCGCGTCCCCCCCTCGTCGGAACCCTTCCATGCAGGACGTCCCTGCCGGCCGCGCCGCCGTCGCGTGGATGCTGGCCGGCGCGGCGCTGATCGGCAGCAACGGGCTGATGGTGCGCCTGGCCGGCACGCCGCCGACCGTGTCGGCGTTCTACCGCATGCTGTTCGCCGGTGCGCTGCTGGCGCTGCTGGTCGCGCTGCGGCGCGACTGGCGCCCGGTGCCGGCGCGGCTGTGGTGGCTGGCGCTGCTGCCGGCGGCCGCGTTCGCCGCCGACCTGTGGCTGTGGCACCGGAGCATCCTGCTGATCGGCCCGGGCCTGGCCACGCTGCTGGCGAACGCGCAGGTGTTCTTCATGGCGCTGGCCGGGGTGCTGATGTTCGGCGAACGCCCGGGGCCGCGCTTCCTCGGCGGCATCGCGCTCGCGTTCCTCGGCCTGTGGCTGCTGCTGGGCGCCGACTGGGCCACGCTGCCGGCCGACTACCGCTGGGGCGTGTGGCTGGGGCTGGGCACCGGGCTGTGCTACGCGGTCTACAACATCGGCCTGCGCCACGTGCAGCAGGCCGGGCGCCGGCTCGCGCCGCTGCGGGCCGCGCCGATCGCGCAGGTGCTGGCACTGGTGTCGCTGCTGTGCGCGGTGCTGCTGGGGCTGGCGGGCCTGGCCGAGGGGGTGTCGTTCGCGATCCCGGGCTGGCGCGCGCTGGGCTGGCTGCTGCTGCTCGCCGGGCTGGGGCACTGCCTGAGCTGGCTGCTGATCTCGCGCGCGATGCAGCACCTGCCGGTCGCGCTGGTCGGCCTGCTGCTGCTCGCCCAGCCGGTCTGCGCGTTCGTGCTCGACCTGGTGGTGCTGCAGCGGCCGACCCTGCCGCGCGAGTGGGCGGGGCTGGCGTGCACGCTGGCCGGCAACTTCCTTGCCGGGCTGAAGGGCCGCGAACGCGCGCAGGCGCCGGCGCCGCGGCGCCCTTGAACCGTGCGCCGGCGCCCCGCATCCATGGGGAGCGGCGACCGGCCGCATCCGCAGGAGGACTCGACGATGCTGGGAATCGGAGCGTGGAAACAGCGCCTGCCGCGGGCGCAGGACGCGCTGCCCGGCCGCGACACGCCGCTGCCGCTGCACAACGCGCACGCCGTGCACGGACGGCCGCTGCGCGACGCGTTCGCGGGCCTGGAGCAGGTGCAGTTCGGCATGGGCTGCTTCTGGGGCGCGGAGCGCATGTTCTGGTCGCTGCCGGGCGTGGCGACGACCGCGGTCGGCTACGCCGGCGGGCTCACGCCCAATCCGACCTACCGCGAGGTGTGCTCGGGCCAGACCGGCCATGCCGAGGTCGTGCTGGTGGTCTACGACCCGGCCCAGGTCGCGTTCGAGCACCTGCTGCAGCAGTTCTGGGAGAGCCACGATCCCACCCAGGGCATGCGCCAGGGCAACGACGTGGGCACCCAGTACCGATCGGCGATCTACTGCGCGACCGACGACCAGCACGCGCTGGCGGTGCGCAGCCGCGACGCCTACCAGGCACGGCTGCAGGCTGCGGGCTTTCCGGCGATCACCACCGAGATCGCCGGCCCGCCGGCCCCGGTGTTCCACTACGCCGAGGACGAGCACCAGCAGTACCTGCACAAGCACCCGGGCGGCTATTGCGGGCTGGGCGGCACCGGTGTCGCGTGTCCGGTGGGCGTGACGCTGTAGCGCCGGTCGCCGCGCGCCGTCGCGGCTAGGAGACGCGTGCGTCGTTCCCGGTGCGCGGCGTCGCCGCCGGGTCGAGCAGGCCTGCCGGCAGCGCGCGCAGGGCCTCGGCCAGGCGCAGCAGGAAGCCGTGCATCGCCGAACTGCGGCGCCAGACCATCGCGATCCGGCGCGTGGGTCGGGTGTCGCTGAAGTCGAGCAGGTGCAGGTGCGGCGACGGCGCGACCGGCGGCTTGGTCGCGAGCACCGGCAGCAGCGTCACGCCGACGTTCGCGGCGACCATCTGGCGCAGTGTCTCCAGGCTCGTGGCGCGGAACTCGGCGTGCTCGGCCGCGCCCGACAGCCGACACACGTCCAGCGCCTGCTCGCGCATGCAGTGGCCGTCCTCGAGCAGCAGCAGCTTCTGCCGCGACAGCGCGGTCAGGTCGAGCCGGTCCTGTGCGGCGAGCGGGTGGCGATCGGACACCGCGAGCACGAACGGTTCCTCGAACAGGAATTCGGCATGCAACTGGTCCTCGTCGAGGGGCAGCGCGAGGATCGCCGCATCCAGGCGGCCGTCGTGCAGCCGCGACAGCAGCACGTCGCTCTTTTCCTCGATCAACAGCAGTTCCAGCTCGGGAAAACGCGCCCGCACCAGCGGCACGGCATGCGGCAGCAGGTAGGGCCCGAGCGTGGGGAACACGCCGAGCCGGATCGAGCCGGCCTCGGGGTCGGCGCTGCGTCGCGCGACCTCCTTCATCTGCTCGACGTCGGCGACGATGCGCCGCGCGCGCTCGGCGATCTGCTGGCCGGTCGGCGTCAGCATGACCTTGCGCGGCGCGCGCTCGACCAGCGCCACGCCCAGTTCCTCCTCGAGCTTGCGGATCTGGGTCGACAGCGTCGGCTGGCTGACGAAACAGCTGGCCGCGGCGCGCCCGAAATGCCGGTGCTCGGCGAGCGCGACGAAGTAGCGCAGGTCCCGCAGGTTCATCGACGCGCGCTCCCGGTGCAATGCGCCGCCGCGCCCGACGTCCCGGCCCGCCGCCGCCTTGCGGCGACGGGGCAGGGCGCGTCCGGCGCAGGCGTGCCCATCCTCAGGCGGCCGCCGCCTGCTGCGCCGGCGCCGAGTGCCGGATCAGGTGGTCGAACGCGCTCAGCGCCGCCTTCGAACCTTCGCCCATCGCGATGACGATCTGCTTGTACGGCACGGTGGTCGCATCGCCGGCCGCAAACACGCCCGGCACGCTGGTCTGGCCGCGCGCGTCGACGACGATCTCGCCGCGCGGGCTCAGTTCAACCGTGCCCTTCAACCATTCGGTATTGGGCAGCAGGCCGATCTGCACGAACACGCCCTCGAGCTCGACGCGGTGGTCGTCGCCGCCGACGCGGTCGCGGTAGACCAGGCCGTTGACCCGGCTGCCGTCGCCCAGCACCTCGGTCGTCTGCGCGCTGGTGACGATGCGCACGTTGGGCAGGCTGCGCAGCTTGCGCTGCAGGACCTCGTCGGCGCGCAGCTGCGCGTCGAACTCGATCAGCGTGACGTGCGCGACGATGCCGGCCAGGTCGATCGCGGCCTCGACGCCCGAGTTGCCGCCGCCGATCACCGCCACGCGCTTGCCCTTGAACAGCGGGCCGTCGCAGTGCGGGCAGTACGCCACGCCCTTGTTGCGGTACTGGTCTTCGCCGGGCACGTTCATCTGCCGCCAGCGCGCGCCGGTGGCCAGCACGACGGTACGCGCGCGCAGCGACGCGCCGTTCTCCAGCTGCACCTCGACCAGGCCGTCGTCGCCGGCGGGCACCAGGCGTGTGCCGCGCTGCAGGTTCATGATGTCGACGTCGTACTCGCGCACGTGCTGTTCGAGCGCGGCGGCGAGCTTCGGACCCTCGGTCTCCTTGACCGAGATGAAATTCTCGATCGCCATCGTGTCGAGCACCTGGCCGCCGAAGCGCTCGGCGGCGACGCCGGTGCGGATGCCCTTGCGCGCGGCGTAGATCGCCGCGGCCGCGCCGGCCGGGCCGCCGCCCACGACCAGCACCTCGAACGGCGCCTTGCCGGCGATCCTGCCGGCCTCGCGCTTCGCCGCGCCGGTGTCGAGCTTGGCGACGATCTGCTCGAGCGTCATCCGGCCCTGGTCGAACTTCTCGCCGTTGAGGAACACCGTCGGCACGGACATGATCTCGCGCGCCTCGACCTCGGCCTGGAACAGCGCGCCGTCGATGGCCACATGGCGGATGCGCGGGTTGAGCACCGCGGCCAGGTTCAAGGCCTGGACCACGTCCGGGCAGTTCTGGCACGACAGCGAGTAGTAGGTCTCGAACAGATAGTCGCCGTCCAGCGCCGCGACCTGCTCGAGCGTCTCCTGCGCGGCCTTCGACGGGTGGCCGCCGACCTGCAGCAGCGCGAGTACCAGCGAGGTGAACTCGTGGCCCATCGGCAGGCCGGCGAAGCGCAGCGAGATGTCGTGGCCGGGGGAGGTCAGCGCGAACGACGGGCGGCGCGCGTCGGTGCCGTTGAGGTCGAGCGTGATGCGGTCGCTGGCCTCGGCGAGGTCGTCGAGCAGGCCGCGCAATTCGGCGGACTTGGGGCCGTCGTCGAGCGAGGCGACGATGTGGATCGGGCGCACGGCGCGGGCCAGATAGCCCTTGAGCTGGGCTTTGAGGTCGGCTTCCAACATGGACGGCTCCTGGAGGCAGGGTGGGGTCGCCCGCGACGCGCCGCGTCGGCGCATCGGGGTGGCGGGAGGGAGGCGGACCGCAACCCGCGCGATGCACGGGCTCCGGTTCGCCCCCATCCCCGTGGCGGGGATGGAGGCGGCCGCGGCGAATCGCCGCGGCCGGGACGCGGATCAGATCTTGCCGACCAGATCCAGCGACGGGGCGAGGGTCTTCTCGCCTTCCTTCCACTTGGCCGGGCAGACCTCGTTCGGGTTGGCGGCGACGTACTGCGCGGCCTTGAGCTTGCGCAGGGTCTCGGTGACGTCGCGGGCGATCGCGTTGTCGTGGATCTCCAGCGTCTTGATCACGCCGTCGGGGTTGACGATGAAGGTGCCGCGCAGTGCAAGGCCTTCTTCCTCGATGTGCACGCCGAACGCGCGGGTCAGCTGGTGGGTCGGATCGCCGACCAGCGGGAACTGCGCCTTGCCGACGGCCGGCGAGGTCTCGTGCCAGACCTTGTGCGAGAAGTGGGTGTCGGTGGTGACGATGTAGACCTCGGCGCCGGCCTTCTGGAACTCGGCGTAATGCTCGGCCGCGTCCTCGACCTCGGTCGGGCAGTTGAAGGTGAAGGCGGCCGGCATGAAGATCAGCACCGACCACTTGCCCTTCAGGCTCTCGTTGCTGACTTCGACGAACTCGCCGTTCTGGAACGCGGTGGCCTTGAACGGCTTGATCTCGGTGTTGATGAGCGACATGGAAACTCCTTGGAGAAAAGGGTGCGGCTGTGGATGGCCGGCGGCCGGGGGAGACCGGCTGTGCATAGGGTAGGCAAGCCCTATCGATATGTAAAATCGATAAGTCGAATCCTATCGATAGATCAAAGCTATCGAAATCGTCCATCTAAAAGTCGTGCTGGAAACGCTTGCAATCGCTGCTGCAGTGCAGCAATATCAGGCGCAAGGGACCGGTCGACGCGATGTCGCCGTCCGGTCCAGGCGGCGCAGGCCGCACACCCCGTTCCGTGTCCGTACCTCCCTCCCACACGCGTCACGGAATCTTTGAAGGCGGCTTCGGCCGCCTTCATTTTTGGCTCAATTCCCTAGTCCGGGAGAAGGTGCCCGAAGCCGGGTTACAAACGTCCGCGGCAGCGGACTGACAGCCGGTGGCTGCGTCAAGCGCGCCGCGGATGGCGCGCGCCCGAGTCAAGGCAGGATGCCTTGCCGAGGGAAGAGCGGCTTCCGGCTGGCAGGCCGGTGCCCATCCGGAATGGAAATCCCATTCCGGCACTTGAGAAAAGACCCTTCATTTGGTCCGTGTGTCAGGCACATCGCGACGGGGATCCCGCCCGCGTCCGGTGTCTGCGCGCCCGGTCGACGACACGAAATCCAGCACCGTGGGCAGCACCGCCGGTGCCCGCGCCGGGTCGTAGAACGCCGCGGCCGGCGCGAAATGGTTCGCGCCGGGCAGGATCAGCAGCGTCGAGGCCTCGCCCCGCCCGCGCAGCGCCGCGTCCAGGCGCCGGCTGTTGCCCACGTCGACCGTGCGGTCGTCGTCCCCGTGCACCAGCAGGAACGGCGGCTCGTCGCCATCGACGAACCGCAGCGCCATCGCCTCGGGCCACTGCGCCGGCGGGCCGAACACCGGCGCCAGCCGCGGCCCGATCGCGAAGTCGTAGGGGCCGGCCAGGCCGATCACCCCGGCCAGGTCGCGTGGCGCCATGCCGACCGCGGCGAGATGCCGGGCATCGGTGCCCAGCAGCGCGGCGATCTGCGCCCCGGCCGAGTGCCCGGCGACGAACAGCCGCCGCGGATCGCCGCCGTAGGCGCCGGCGTGGTCGCGGGTCCAGCGCGCCGCGCGGGCGGCGTCGCCGACGAAATCGGGAAAGCCGGCAGCGGGGTAGGTGCGGTAGTCGGCGACGATCGCGACGATGCCGTGCCGCGCGAGCCGGCTGCCGACGAAGCGGTACTGCGCGCGGGTGCCGTGTCGCCAGGCACCGCCGTAGAAGAACAGCACGACCGGCGCGTCGCTGACCGGTGCCGCCGGCCGGTAGACGTCGAGGGACAGATCGTGTCCGGCGTCGTAGGTCACGGTGGCGGCGGGCCGGTCGCTGTGCCGGTTGACGAATCCGAAGAACGCGCTCTGGCAGGCCGGGAGCGCCAGCGCGAGCAGCGCCGCGAGAATCAAGCGCGGGACAGGGGACATCGGCGGTCGTCGATCGAGGGGAGCGACCACCATGCCCGGCGCCCGCACCGCTACGATGTGAAGCGATGGACACCCCACGCCCCCGACTCGACACGGTGCTGCGCGCCGCCGCGACGCGCATCGACGCGACCGATGCCCGCTGGCTGCTCGCCCATGCCGCCGGGCGTTCGCACAGCTGGCTGTTCGCACACGGCGACGATCCGATCGAGCCGGCGCTGGCCACGCGCTTCGAGGCGCTGGTGGCGCGCCGTGCCGCCGGCGAGCCGGTCGCCTACCTCACCGGCCGGCGCGGCTTCTGGCGGTTCGAGCTGGCGGTGTCGCCGGCGACGCTGATCCCGCGTCCCGAGACCGAGCGGCTGGTCGAACTGGCGCTGGCGAAGCTGCCGGCCGGGCCGGGGCGCGCGGTCGCCGACCTGGGCACCGGCAGCGGCGCGGTCGCGCTCGCGATCGCCGCCGAGCGCCCCGAGGTCGAGGTCGTCGCGACCGACCTGAGCGAGGCGGCGCTCGCCGTCGCGCGCGCCAACGCGGTCGAACTCGGCCTGTCGCGCGTGGCTTTCCGGCCAGGCGACTGGTACGCGCCGCTCGCGGGCCGGCGCTTCGACGTGCTGGTCAGCAATCCGCCGTACATCGAGGCGGACGATCCGCACCTGGCCCAGGGCGACCTGCGCTTCGAGCCACCGTCCGCGCTGGCCTCCGGCGGCGACGGCCTCGATGCGATCCGCACGCTGGCCGCCGACGCGCGCGGGCACCTGCGCCCGGGCGGCTGGCTGCTGGTCGAGCATGGGCTCGCGCAGGGGGCTGCGGTACGCGCGCTGTTCGTCGCCGCGGGGCTCGTCGAGGTGGAGACCGCGCAGGACCTGGAACGGCGCGACCGCGTCACGCTCGGGCGCGCGCCGGAGGCGCCGGAAGCCGGCTGTTAGAATGGACGCCGGTTCTCCCGGATGCCCGTGCATGCGACAGCTCTATCCCGCCATCGAGCCCTACGACACCGGTTCGCTGGCCGTCGACGACCGCCACGTCCTGTACTACGAGCAGTGCGGCAACCCGAAGGGCAAGCCGGTCGTGCTGCTGCACGGCGGCCCGGGCGGTGGCTGCAGCCCGAAGATGCGCTGCTTCCACGATCCCGCCAAGTACCGCATCGTGCTGTTCGACCAGCGCGGCGCCGGACGTTCGACGCCGCATGCCGACCTGGTCGCCAACACCACCTGGGACCTGGTCGCCGACATCGAGCGGTTGCGCGAGCACCTGGGCATCGAGCAGTGGCAGGTGTTCGGCGGTTCCTGGGGCTCGACGCTGGCGCTGGCCTATGCCCAGAGCCACGCGCGCCGGGTCACCGAGCTGGTGCTGCGCGGCATCTTCATGCTCCGCCGCTGGGAACTGGAATGGTTCTACCAGGAGGGCGCGTCGCGCCTGTTCCCGGAAGCCTGGCAGCAGTACGTCTCGGCGATTCCGCAGAGCGAGCGCGGCGACCTGATCGCCGCGTTCCACAAGCGCCTGACCAGCGACGACGAAGGCGTGCGCCTGGACGCCGCGCGCGCCTGGAGCGTGTGGGAAGGCGCGACGAGCTTTCTGCACATCGACGAGGATTTCGCCGGCAGCCATGCCGACGCCCAGTTCGCGCTCGCGTTCGCGCGCATCGAGAACCACTACTTCGTCAACGGCGGCTTCTTCGAGGTCGACGACCAGCTGCTGCGCGACGCCTACCGCATCGTCGACATCCCCGGCGTCATCGTGCACGGGCGCTACGACGTCGTGTGCCCGGTGCAGAACGCCTGGGACCTGCACCAGGTCTGGCCGAAGGCCGAGCTGGTGATCACGCCGGCCTCCGGCCACTCCGCGTTCGAGGCCGAGAACGTCGACGCGCTGGTCCGCGCGACCGACCGCTTCGCCTGATCGCACCACGCGCCCGGGCGACCGGGCGTCGAACGCCCGCGCATCCGCGCGGCGCCTTCCATCCATGCGCCGGACCGCCCGGCGCGCACCACGGGACATCGCACCATGTCGGAAGAAGACACCCTCGTCGTCAAGGACAGCAACGGCACCGCGCTCGCCGACGGCGACTCGGTCACGCTGATCAAGGACCTGAAGGTCAAGGGCACCAGCGTCACGCTCAAGCGCGGCACGCTGGTCAAGAACATCCGCCTCACCGACGACGCGGACCTGATCGAGTGCAACGCCGAGAAGGTCAAGGGCCTGGTGCTGCGCACCGAGTTCCTCAAGAAGGCCTGACGCTGCTGTAGGCGCGCGCTCGCGCGCGATGGGGCCTTGCCGGCGAAGCCCCATCGCGCGCAAGCGCGCTCCTACGGACATGGCATCTACTCGACCGGCGTGCCGTCCGGTTCGTGGTCGACCATCCACAGCCCGGCCCACAGCTTGAGGTCGAGTTCGTAGCCCTCGCGATGTCGGGCCATCAGCCAGGCGGGCGCACCCGCCCGCGGCACGCGGTGGACGACGATGTCCTCGCCGTCGACCCCGCCGCCGTCGCCGACCCGGGTCAGCTCGCGGGCGCGGACGAACGCCACGCGCTCGTTGCTCATGCCCGCGGTCGTGGGGCCGGTCAGCAGCACGTCGACGCGCCCGGCCGACCAGCCGGTCTCCTCGATCAGCTCGCGCCGCGCCGCGTCCTCGAGCGAGTCGGAGCTGCCGCGGTCGCCGACCAGTCCGGCCGGCATCTCGATCGTGCGCGCGCCCAGCGGCACCCGGTACTGCTCGACGAACAGCACCTCGTCGTCCGGCGTGACCGCGATGATCAGCACCGCCATGCCGTTGCCGCCGTGGGTGCGCTCGCACGATTCCCACTTGCCCCGGCGGACCAGCCGCAGCCAGTCGCCCTGGTACAGCACCTCCGCCGCGTCGGCGGGTCCCGCATCCGTGTTCGTCATGCGCCGATGGTAGACGCCCGGCCGCGTCGCCGGTAGCGCGCGGCCGTCCGGCCGGTCAGGCGTCGGCGACCGGTGCCCACTCGAGGCCCGCCGCGGCGTGCAGGCGGCGCCGGGTCAGCGGCCCGAAGCGCAACGCGGCGCACAGCGCCGACAGCGCCGCGCCGTCGCCGTCGCGCCGCGCGAAGCCGTCCGTGCCCTCGCCCAGCGGCGCATCGCAGGCGATCGTCGTCAGCTGCCGGAACAGCCGCGCGGCCTCGGCGTGCTGGCGCAGCTTCGCACCCACCTGGCCGGCGCCGCGGAAGCGCAGGAACGCGATCTCGTCGCTGCGCGCCAGCAGCGCGTCGAGGGTCCCGAAGTGGTGCAGCAGGCTCGCCGCGGTCTTGCAGCCGATGCCGGGCACGCCGGGGATGTTGTCGATCGCATCCCCGCACAACGCCAGGTAGTCGGCGATCTGGTGCGCCTCCACGCCGTGGCGCGCACGCACGCCCGCCGCCGTCCAGCGCTGGCCGCGGGCGTAGTCCCACTGCTCGTCGGCGCCCTCGAGCAACTGCGACAGATCCTTGTCGGCCGAGACGATCACCCCGTGGTGCGCGCGCCGGCGGCCGGCCCGCAGCGCGCTGCCGATCAGGTCGTCGGCCTCGTACTCGCGATCGGCGAGCACGACCAGGCCGAGCGCGCGGCACAGCGCCTTGCAGTGCGCGAACTGCCGCCGCAGCGCCTCGGGCGCGGGCGGGCGGTTGGCCTTGTAGGCGGGGTACAGGCGGTGGCGAAAGCAGCTGTCGAGCGCCTCGTCGAACGCGATCGCGATGTGCCGCGGGCGCTCGCGCTCGATCAGCTCGGCCAGGAAGCGCGCGAAGCCCTGCACGGCGTTGGTCGGCCAGCCGTCGGTGTCGTGGAACTCGTCGGGCATCGAGTGCCAGGCGCGGAACACGTAGAGGCTGGCGTCGACCAGGTACAGCGGGGCGGTCGGCGGGGCGGGGGGCGGCTGGACCGCCGGCGGGGGCAGCGTCACGGAGCGATCCAGTCCTGCAGCAGCGCTGCCGGGTCCGGGCGCTCGCGCTCTGGCGGATCGAGCCGCGGGGTGCCGATGTGGACGAAGCCGGCGATGCGCTCGTGTTCGCCCAGGCCGAGCAGCGCCAGGATCTCGGCATCGTAGGCCGGCCAGCCGGTCAGCCACGAGGCGCCGAAGCCGCAGGCCTGCGCGGCCTGTAGCAGCGCGAAGCACACGCTGCCGGCGGTGAGCAGGCGTTCGACCTCGGGGATCGCCGCGTCCTGCGCGTCGAGCACCGCGACGACCGCGATCACCAGCGGCGCGTGCGCGAACCGCTGGCGGTCCTTGTCGAGCGGGCCGGCGCCGACCTCGGGATCGCGGGCAAGGGCACGCGCGACCAGCCGCTCGCCGAGCGCGTGGCGCGCGTCGCCGGCGATGCGCACGAAGCGGAACGGCACCCGCTTGCCGTGATCAGGCACGCGCACCGCCGAGCGCAGCATGCGCAGCAGCGTCGCGTCGTCGGGCCCCGGCGCGTCGAGCTGGCGCGCCGGCACCGAGCGCCGGGCGTCGAGCACGTCGAGAGTGCGTTCAGCATTTGGGAGTATCGTCACAGACTTGTGCCTCTCGTTCCGGAATCTTAGCCGCGGGGCACTGCGCCCCGACCCCCGATTCTCTCCCAGATGACGCATCCCCACGACAACGGTGCGGCACCGCGCCTGCGCACGAGCGCGCCGGTCGATGCGGCGCGCGTGTTCGACAGGCTCCGGCGCGAGGCGGTGACCGCGCTGGGCGGCGTGCTGTCGGGGCTGTGGGGCGCGGCGGAGGACCAGGTCCGGCTGGCGGGGCTGGGCGCCCACGACTACATGGCCGCGCAGGACGCGCTCGTCGCCGCACGCGGGCTCGGCGGGCGCGCGCTGGCGCTGGCCGCGACGTTCCGCGCGTCGGTCGAACAGGCGTTCGAGCGCTGGCGCAGCGACGCCCCGCCGGCACCTGCGGGCGATGCGATGGCGCTGATGTCCGAGGGCCAGCTGGAGATGCAGTTGGCCACGCAGCAACTGGTGGAGCTGCTCGATCACCAGCTGCTGCATCCGCTGGCCGCGCTCGACGCCCGGATGGCGGTGCTCGCGTCGCGGCTGGGGATCGGCGGTGGCGCGGCGAACCCGCTGCGCCCGGAGGTGCCGGTGATGGCCTTCGCGGCGCTGCTCGATCCCGATGCGCTGCCGCGCTGCCTGCGCGAGGCGCTGTTCCAGCAGCTCGACCGCCGTCTACCGTCGATCCTCGCCGATCTCTATGCGCGCGCCGACGCGGTGCTCGACGCCGCGTTCGGGCCGGCGGCAGCGACCGCGCCGCCGCGTGCCCATGACGGGCGGCAGGCGCCGGCCTGGCGACCCGAGGGCGGGCTGGCCGAGGCGCGGGAACGATTCGGCGACGACCCGCTCGACGATCCCGTGCCCGCACGCGGACCGTTGTCGTCGGACCTGATGCGGATGCTGGCGGACGAGGATCCCGACGCAGCCGGTACACCCGGTGCGGGGCGGCGCGAGCGCGACCTGGTGCGCGAGCAACTGCACCGCTGGCGCGCACGCCTTGCGCGCGACGCCACGCGCGACGCCGATGCGGCGCCCGGGAACGACGGCCCGCCGGTCGCCACCGTGCCCGCCCTCGAGGCGGCCGAACTGCTGAGCGTGGCGCGGCTGCTGCAGGGCGACGACCCGTCGCCGTACGCGCGGGTGCTGGGCGGCGACGACCGCCGCCGGCTCGGCGAGGTCATCCGGCTCGAGCTGCTGCGCGGCCTGCGCGGCGCGGGCATCGATCCGGACCGCGCGCCGCTGAGCGGCGAGGACGAGGACGCGATCGATCTGGTCGGCATCCTGTTCCAGGCGCTGTTCGAGGCCAACGACCTGATGCAGCAGGCGCGCGACCTGTACGGCCGGCTCGTCATGCCCTACCTCAAGGTCGCGCTGACCGACGATTCGCTGTTCAGCCAGCGCGGCCATCCGGCGCGCCGGCTGCTCGACGCGGTCACCGAGGCCTGCGACGGCAACACCGGCGACACCGCGCTCGACCGCGACCTGCTCGATCACGCCGGCCGGCTGGTCAACCGGGTCGTCGAGGAATACGAGACCGACCAGGCGGTGTTCGCGCTGGCCGCCGAGGAACTGCGCGAGCGCCTGGACCAGCAGCGCCGACGCACCGAGGTCGCCGAGCGCCGGGCCGCCGAGGCGATCCACGGCCGCGAGCGCCTGCAGCAGGCGCGCCGCGGCGTGGCCGGGCTCGTCGCCGAGCGCCTGGCCGCCCAGCCGTTGACTGCCGCGGTCGCGCGCTTCCTCGACCAGCACTGGCGCCATCACCTCACCCGGACCTGGCTGCGCGACGGGCCGCAGTCGCCGCGGCACCTGGCCGCGATCGCGACCGGCGATGCGATGATCCGGATCGATGCCGACGCCGCGGCCGCCGACGGGGCCGCGGTCGCCGAGGCGCTGCTTGCCCTGCAGGCGCCGCTGGCCGACTGCTACGCCAGCGGCGGCCTCGACGCCGCGGCCGCGCGCGAGGAGACCACCCGCATCGTCGCCGCGCTCGCGCAGCCGCGCGCGACGCGCAGCGTGCATGCGCCCGTGCCGGACGACGACACGCTCGACGAGGCGCCCGACCCGCTGCTGCGGCTGGTCGACGGCACATCGACGCCGGCGTTCGACCCCACGATCGCGCTGCGCATGCGTCAGCTGCGGCCCGGCCAGGGCCTGCGCCTGATCGACGAGCATGGCCGCGAATCGGTGGCCCGGATCGCCTGGATCAGTCCGCTGACCGCGCGGCTGCTGATCGTCAACCGCCGCGGCATGCGCCGGATGGTCGTCTCGCCCGAGGAACTGGCGGCGCTGGTCGGTGCCGGCCGCGCGGTCGTGCGCTCGATCGACGCGCCGTTCGACGAGGCGATGAAGCACCTGTGGCAGCAGCTGAGCGCGGCCAACGACGGCGACGGCGGCCTCGCGCCGGCGGACGGGCCGCGCGCCGCGCCCTGACCGCGCGACGGGGCCGTCCGGGACGCCGGGTCAACGCGGCGGCTTGCCGCTCGCGTTCGGTTCGGCCGGCGCCGGATTGGCCTGCGCCCAGCGGCGGCGCTGCTCGGGCGTCATCTGCTGCCAGCGTTCGCGCAGCGCGTTGCGCTCGGCGTCGGGCAGCGTGCGCAGTTTGGCGTACAGCGCACGGGCTTCGTCGCGCTGCTCGGGCGGCAGCCGCTTCCAGCGGTGCATGCCGTGGCGCGCGTTCTCGCGCTCGGCCGGCGTCATCGCCTGCCAGCGCCGGGCATGACCGAGCATCCGCCGGCGCTCGCCGGCATCGGCGTCGTTCCAGCGGTCGCGGATCGGCGCGACGAGCTGGTCGCGCTGCTCGGCCGTGAGCCGGTCCCAGTCGGGCAGGGCGGGGCCGGGCTGGGCGGCCGCCAGGCCGATTGCCGACAGGCAGCCCAGCAGCAGGGCGGTGCGCAGGAGGGGGGCGGGCAGGAACATGGTCACTCCATCGCGAGCAGGGTGGACTCGTTCGCGGCGAGCCACAGGTAGAAGTCCGGCGATTCCTCGTACGTCGCCAGCGCGTCGGCGACGCCGTCCTCGATCGACGCGGCGCCGTCGGCCTCGGCCAGGACCGGCACGGGTGCCGCCTCGCCGGTCGCCGGCGGGAGCGGGGCCAGCGACTGCACGCCGATCGCCAGCGCGAACAGCGCGGCGAAGCCGGCCGCGACCGGCCAGGCCCAGCCGCGCCGGGCCGGCGCCCCGGTCGTGGCGGCATGGCGCGCGCGGTGAAGGCGGGCGGTCGTGGCGGCCGAGATCCGCGCCTGGGCGCGGCCGTAGAGCGCGCGCAGCGCGGCATCGTCCGCGGCGGTGCGCGGCGCGTTTGGCGGGGTCATCGGAAGTCCTCCAGGTGCGTCTGCAGCGCCTCGCGGGCGCGGAACAGATGGGTTTTCACCGAGCCCTCGCCGCATCCCATGATGCGGGCGGTGGTCCCGACGTCGAATTCCTCCAGCACGCGCAGCGTGAACGCCTCGCGCTGGCGCCGTGGCAGCTGGCGCAGGGCCTCGGCCAGGCGTTGCCAGGCCTCGCGGCCGTCGTGCGAGCGCGAGGGATCGGGGCCGTCGTCGGCCCAGTCGATCTCCTCGCCTTCGGGCGTGCGCGCGTCGGTGAGCCAGCTGAGCCGGAACGTGCGCCGGCGCTGGGCGTCGACGATCCGGCTGCGCAGCACGGTCCAGAACAGCGGGGTCCATTCCGCCGCCGGCCGGTCGCGGTAGCCGAGCATCCGGGTCATCGCGTCCTGCACCACGTCGAGGGCGTCGTCGCGATGGCGCAGGCCGAGCTCTGCGAAGCGGAACGCGCGGCGCTCGACGCTCGCCAGGAACGCCTCGAGCGTGGCCGGCGTCGCGGGGTCGGGGGCGGCCGTCGCCGCGGGCAGGGGAGCGCTCACGGGCGTCAGCCTACCGTGCGCGGCGCGCACCTGCGGGTCGAACGGGAGGCTGCCATCCATCGTCGGGTCGTCTCGCCAGCGGCGGGGTCGTCATGGACAACGCCCCCGGGCGCCTGCGGTTGACGCGGGCGTCCCGCATTCGCGGCGGGCGGCGATGCGGGCAGGCGGGGGCGGGCGTGGCCGCTGGGCCCCGGCGCGCGCGCTCGGCGACGCCGGGCCGGCCCGCCGGTCAGTGGCCGCCGTCGAGCGCCTTGAGCTCGGCGACCAGCGCGCCCGCTGCCTCCGCGCCATCGCCGTAGAGCATCCGCGTGTTGTCGGCGTAGAACAGCGCGTTCTCGATGCCCGCAAACCCCGTGCCCTTGCCGCGCTTGATGACCACGACGTTCTTGGAATCGACGACGTCGAGAATCGGCATGCCGTAGATCGGGCTCGCCGGATCGGTCTTGGCGACCGGGTTGACCACGTCGTTGGCGCCGATGACCAGCGTCAGGTCGGTGCTGCGGAACTCGGGGTTGATGTCGTCCATGTCGACGATCAGGTCGTAGGGCACGCCGGCCTCGGCCAGCAGCACGTTCATGTGCCCGGGCATGCGCCCGGCGACCGGATGGATCGCGAACTTGACCTTGACCCCGCGCTCGATCAGCCGCTGGCTCAGCTCGCGGATCTTGTGCTGCGCCTGGGCCACGGCCATGCCGTAGCCGGGCACGATCACCATGCGCTCGGCGTAGGCCATCATCGCCGCCACGTCGCCGGCCTCGATCGGCTTCTGCGTGCCCGAGATCGCCTGCGCCTGCGCGCCGCCCCCGAAGCTTGCAAACAGCACGCTGCGGATCGAGCGGTTCATCGCCTTGGCCATCAACCGGGTCAGCAGAATGCCGGCCGCACCGACCATGGTGCCGGCGATCATCAGCGCCTCGTTGCCGAGCACGTAGCCCTCGAAGGCCACCGCCAGCCCGGTGAGCGCGTTGTAGAGCGAGATCACCACCGGCATGTCGGCGCCGCCGATCGGCAGCGTCGTCAGCACGCCCAGCGCCAGCGCCAGCACGAAGAACACGACGATCGCCGGCAGCCCGAGCGCGTGCACGACGAATCCGCCCGCCACCAGCGCGCCGACGAATACCGCGAGGTTGAACAACTGCTGGCCGCGGAACACGTAGCGCTTGTCCATGCGCCCGTCGAGCTTGGCCCAGGCGATCACCGAGCCCGACAGCGCGACCGCGCCGATCAGTGCGCCCAGCGCGGCCAGCACCAGCGGCACCGGGGCGGGCGCGCCGCCGCGCTGCGACCAGCGCAGCAGTTCGACCGCGCCGATCGCCGCCGCCGAACCGCCACCCAGGCCGTTGTAGAGCGCGACCATCTGCGGCATGTCGGTGATCGCGACCTTCTTGCCCGACACCCAGGCCAGCCCCGTGCCCAGCGCGATCGCCACCGCCATCAGGCCGAGGTTGTGCAGGCCCGGCACGAAGAACGTCGCCACGGTCGCCAGCAGCATGCCCACGCCGGCCCACTGGATGCCCGAGCGCGCGGTCTTCGGCGAGGCCATGCGTTGCAGGCCGAGCAGGAACAGCGTCGCGGCGACGAAGTAGCTCGCCGCGATCAGGCCTGTGCGCAGGTCGAGGCCGCTCATCGCGCCGGTACCATCGTCGCGTCCGCGGCCCGCGGCGGGTTGCGGTCGAGCCGGTGGTGCTCGCGCATTTCCATCGCGGTCTTGAGCAGGCCGACCATCCCCAAGCCGAACGCGAGCAGGCCCAGCGAGAGCTGGGCGACCACCGGGTCGCCGGCCACGTAGGCGCCGACCAGGCCCAGCGCCATCGCGCCGAGCGCGTAGGCGGCCATCAGCCCCAGCATCCAGCGGCCCTTGCGCGGATCTTCCCAGACCCGGCGCGAGAACGCGTTCTGGGTCCGGGTCGGATCCTGCAGCGACGACAGGCCGATGCCGATGCCTGCATGCAGCAGCGCCATGTTCGCGGCCGCGTAGACCGGCCCCCAGCCGGCCTGCCCCGAGACCCCGGCGGCCAGGCCGGTGCGCGCGGCGTAGTACAGCGCCACCAGCATGGCCGGGTACTGGAGGTAGCTCAGCCACTGGAACACGGTGCGGGCCGAGGGCGTGGACCGCGAAGGCGCGGAGGCGGGCAGGTCGGTCACGGCGCGTCGCTCCGCTTGGCGGTGGGCTTGAACATCTCCAGCATCCGCTCGGTGACGACGTAGCCGCCGGCGGCGTTGCCCGCGCCCATCAGCACGGCGAGGAACCCGATCGCCTTCTCGAGCGTGGTATCGGCATGGCCGAGCACGACCATCGCGCCGATCAGCACGATGCCGTGGATGAAGTTCGACCCCGACATCAGCGGCGTGTGCAGGATCACCGGCACGCGCGAGATGATCACGTGGCCGGCGATCGCGGCCAGCATCACGATGTACAGCGCCACGAATCCATCGATCATGCGTGAACTCCGGGAACGGGGGCGGCGGCCGGCACCTGCGGCCACACCGTCCGGGCCAACAGTTCGTCGGTCCAGTCGAAGGCGAGGGTGCCATCGGACACCAGCAGCGACACGAAGTGCTGGACGTTGCGCGCGTACATCTCGCTGGCGTGGGTCGCGCCCAGGCTCGCCAGATCCAGCGGGCCGGCGACCGTCACGCCCGAGACCTCGACGGTTTGGCCGGGCACGGTGACCGCGCAGTTGCCGCCGGTCTCCGCGGCCAGGTCGACGACCACGCTGCCCGGCCGCATGCCGGCGACCATGCCGGCGTCGATGATCCGCGGCGCCGGCCGTCCGGGCACGGCGGCGGTGCATACCACGACGTCGATGCCGGCCAGGTGCGCGGCCAGGCGGCGTTGCTGTTCGGCGCGCTCGTCGTCGGTCAACGCCCGTGCATAGCCGCCCTCGCCGGCGGCGCTGACGCCAAGGTCGAGGAAGCGTGCGCCCAGCGATTCGATCTGCTCGCGCGTCTCGGGCCGCACGTCGAAGCCCTCGACCTGCGCGCCCAGGCGCCGCGCGGTCGCGATCGCCTGCAGGCCGGCGACGCCGGCGCCGACCACGAGCACCTTCGAAGGACGGATCGTGCCGGCGGCGGTGGTGAGCATCGGGAAGAACCGCGGCGCGAGCTGCGCGCCGATCAGCACCGCCTTGTAGCCGGCCATGCCGGCCTGCGAACTGAGCACGTCCATCGCCTGCGCGCGCGTCGTGCGCGGCAACCGTTCGAGCGGGAAGGCGAGGATGCCGCCGGCGCGCAGCGCCTGCGCGCGCGCGGGATCGGTCTCCGGCTGCAGCGTGCCGACGAGCGCGGTGCCGGGCCGCAGCCGGGCGATCGCGTCGGGCGTCGGCGCCTGCACGCACAGCACCACGTCGGCCTGCGCCAGCGCGTCGTCGCCGTCGACCAGTTGCGCGCCGGCCTCGGCATAGGCGGCGTCGGCGAAATGCGCGCGCTCGCCCAGGCCGCGCTGCGCGAGCACGGTGGCCCCGGCGGCAGTCAGTTTCCGCGCCGTTTCCGGCGTCAGCGCGACCCGGCGTTCGCCGGGCGCGGTTTCCCTCATCGCAAGCACGACGACCGCCATCGCCACTCCCCGTGGGTCAAGGACACCGGACGATGCCGTCCGGGCCGGGCACGCTGTTGCTGTTGTCGATCCTAGCCTGAATGCTGCCGCCGGTCAGCGGGTGCTTGCGGGCGTGGCGGCAGTGCAGTCGGTCAGCGCCAGGGGCGCGAGGCGAGCTCCAGGCCGAGCAGCAGCAGGCAGACGAGGAACCACACGCGAAAACGCGCGGGGGGGATGCGCTGGCGCAGCCGCCCGCCGAGCCACATGCCGGCCAGCGCGGGCGCCACCGCCAGCGCCGACAGGCCGGCCTGTTCGAAACGGAACGCGCCATGCGCGCCCAGCCCGATCGCGAGCGCCAGCGTCGAGACCGTGAACGAGAGCCCCAGTGCCTGCACCAGCGTGTCGCGCTGCAGCCCCAGCGCTTGCAGGTACGGCACGGCCGGGATCACGAACACGCCGGTGGCACCGGTGACCGCCCCGGTCGCGACGCCGACCGTCGGCGACCACCAGCGCTCATGACGCGCCGGCACGGTCAGCGGCGGAGCGAGCAGGGCATGGCCGGCGTAGGCGATGAGCGCCAGCCCGAGTGCGCACCCCGACCAGCTCGGATCGGTCGTGGCCAATGCGCCGGCACCGGCGATCGTGCCGACCACGATGCCCAGCAGCATCGGCCAGAGACGGCGCACCAGTCCGCGCAGGTCGGGACCGGCGGCCAGTTGCCAGACATTGGTCACCATCGAGGGCACCACCAGCATCGCGGCCGCCGCCGCGGGCGGCATGCCCAGCCCGAGCAGGCCCATGGCGATCGTGGGCAGCCCCATGCCGGTCAGGCCCTTCACCGCGCCTGCGAGCAGGAAGATACCGATCAGTGCCGCAAGGGGGAACGCAATCGCCGTGTCCATGGCGCCATTGGGCGCCGGGCCGGCGGCGGGCACAATGCGGCTTTCGCAGCGCCACCCTTCGGATGGGCCGAAGGGCGCGCCCTGGAGGCCCCGTGCGACTCGACCTGTCCGACCTGCGCCTGTTCCTGCACGTCGTCGATGCCGGCAGCATCGGCCAGGGCGCGTCGCGTGCCCACCTCGCGCTGGCCTCGGCCAGCGAACGGCTGCGGCGGATCGAAGCCGATGCCGGCGTCGCGCTGCTCGAGCGCCACCCCCGCGGCGTGCGCGCCACCGAGGCCGGCGAGGCGCTGGCCCATCATGCGCGCCGCCTGCTGCGCGGGCACGGCGTGCTGCGCGACGAACTGCAGGCCTTCGCCACCGGCGCCCGCGGCACGCTGCGGCTGTACGCCAACACCGCGGCGACCACCGGGTTCCTGCCGCGCGCGCTGGCGCCTTGGCTGGCGGCGCGTCCGGGCCTCCGCATCGACCTCAAGGAGCGCACCAGCGCCGAGATCGTGCGCGCGGTCGCGGCCGGCCGGATCCAGGCCGGCGTGGTCGCCGACAGCGTCGATCCGGGCGGCCTGCACCTGCATCCGGTGGCCGACGACCGGCTGGTGCTGGTCGTGCCGCCCGGGCACCCGCTGGCCGCCGCGCGCGAGGCGGCCTTCGCCGACGTGCTGGCCTCGCCGTTCGTGGGCCTGGCGCCGGGCAGCGCGCTGCAGGACCACCCCGACGCGCATGCCGCGGCCGCGGGCCGTTCGCTGGCGTTCCGGATCCGCGTCCGCACCTTCGAGGACCTGTGCCTGCTGGTCTCGCAGGGCGTGGGCGTGGGCATCGTGCCGGCGAGCGCGGCGCGGCGGCACCGCCGCCGTCATCCCCATCGCGCGCTGGCGCTGCGCGAGCCCTGGGCGCAGCGCCGGCTGTGCGTGTGCGTGCGCGACTGGCGGACGCTGTCGCCGCCGATGCGCGAACTGCTCGTCCACCTGGGCGCCAGTCCATCCCTGGGGGCCGGCGGCTGACCGGCTGCGCGGACAGCGGCGTGTGCGTCGCTCACAGCGCCGGCTTGGCGGTCATCAGGTAGAAGATCGCCAGAAACGAGAACAGCGCCGGTACGCCCATCGCCGCCCATGTCCCCAGGTGCCGGTCGTAGGCCGGCGGCAGCGGCCGGCCGGTCGTTGCGGCGTGCTGCGCGATATCGCGCAACCGGATCTGGATGCCGACCACCGGCAGCCAGCACAGCGCCGCGATCGCGAAGAGCACGATCGACCAGTACAGCCATGGCGTCGACAGCGGGATGTGCAGCCGGTGCGCCAGGTACACGCCGGTGAGCGGCTGCACGACGATCGTGGTCGCGGTGAACAGCCAGTCGGCCACGACCACCAGCCGCGCCACCGCGGCGACCACGACCGGATCTCGCTGGCGGCTGGCGAACAGCAGGTAGAACGCCGTGCCGACGCCCGTGCCGAACAGGAACGTCGACGACAGGATGTGCAGGAACTTAACGAGGGCGATGTCCATCGGGATCGTCCAGTTTCAGCAGGGCATAGACCAGGGCGAGGACCGGCAGGTTCTTCAGCACCGGGCCGTAGGGGTGGGCCCAGTACTCGGGCAGCCAGACGCTGATGACGAGCGTGTAGAACGCGATCAGCGCCAGCTGCGCCCGGTACGCGCCGCGACGCCAGCGGCGATGCCAGACCGCCAGCCCGAGCACCGCGTCCAGCGCCGCGGCGCCGTACAGCGCCGGCAGGCCGAACGCAGCGGGCACGTGTGCGCGCTGCAGCAGGTCCAGGCTCGCCGGCACCGGGTAGACGAACGCCGACACCCAGGCGGTGACCAGCCACATCAGCGAATCGGCCAGTCGCATGACCGGGACCAGCACGCGCAGGCGGGCGGCGTCGCGCACGTCGGACCGCGTGCTGGACGCGAGGAAGCCGGTGGCCGGACGCAGGGGCCGGGCGAGCAGCGCCTGCCAGGCGGCGGCATCGCCGTGGCTGCCTGCGTCGAGCATGCGCAGCGCATCGGCATCGGGCAGCGGCACCGACGCCGGCATCGGTAGCCGCGACACGGCGCGCACGGCCCACGCGGGGGCGGGCAGGACACGCAGGCGATGGCCCATCTGCGCCGCCAGCGTCCGCAGATAGTCGGCGAACGACAGCGGGGCGGGCCCGACGGCCTCGATCAGCGGGGGTGGGGCGGGATGCGCGAGCAGGGCGGTCACACCGTCCACCAGGTCGTCGAGGTGGATCGGCTGGACGAGCTGCCGGCCGCCGCCGGGCAGCGCGACGACCGGCTGGGCGGCCAGCGTCAGGAACAGCCGGGTGCTGGCGCCCGTCTCGGCGAAGACCAGCGACGGCCGCACCACCACGTGCGTGCCCGGGAACGCACGCGCGCAGGCATCGCCGGCCGCCTTGCTGCGCCAGTAGGCCGTCGCCGCCCGCTCGTCCGCGCCCAGCGCGGAGATCTGCACGATGCGCGCCACGCCGGCCGCCGCGGCGAGTTCGAACAACGTGCACGGGCCGCTCACGTGGACGTGCTCGAAACTCGCATCGGCCGTTTCCTGGAAGATGCCGGCGGCGTTCACCACGACGTCGACGCTCCGCAGTGCTTCCATCCACCGGCGCCTGCAGGGCCGGGCGAGGTCGAGTGCGACGCGCCGGCCGGGGCCGGCGTCGTCCACCGCCGCGCGCCGCACCGCGAGGACCACCGCATGGCCTTCCCGCTCGAGCCGTTCCGCGATCGCCCGGCCGATCAGCCCGGTGGCACCGACCACCAGCACTGTCAGCGGCGTCGCTGGCGCATCGCCTTGCTGCGCGCGCTCCGCTCCGGCGCGGCCGCCAGCGTGCTGTCCACCGCCGTGGTGTCGTGGCTCAGCCACCGGCGCACCCGCGCACCGGCCGCGGGCACCAACGCGACGAGCCAGTGGATCTGGGGCCGGCGGGCGCACCGGCAGGACGGGCTCTCATTGGCGTATACCGTCGTGGGGTATGGCATCCATCATGCGTGCTCCGTGTTCTGGGCCTCCGGCTTCGAGTACGTCCGTCGCGGGCGGCGCACCCCCGGTCGGGTGGTCGCGCTGGCGATGGCGATGGCCGCGGTGGCCTACGTGGTGGATTACCGAGTCGTGCCGCCGCGCCTGTCGCCGGGCTTCGACCGCCGACTGCGGCACCGTGACCTGTTCGCCGTGTATGCGGCGTTCGGGGCGGGCGTCGCGCTGCCCTGGCTGCTGAAACGACGGTCGGCGCGCTGACGCGCGGTCGCGGCCGTCCCCCGGACGACTAGCGCGCGAGCACCGCCGCGATCACCAGGCCCGCGCCGAGCCAGGCCAGGTCGACCGGCGTGTTCGCCAGGCCGGCCAGCGTCCAGGCGTGATGCGGCCCGAGCTTGAGCGCAGATTCCCACGGCGTCATGCCCATCGGGCGGGCGAGCTGCGCGGCGACGATGCCCCAGCCGGCGATGACGATCGCCAGCCCGGTCGCCGCCGTGCCCGCCAGCGCGCGCACCGCCCCCGGGCGCAGCCGCGCCAGACGCACCAGCAGCGCGGCGTCGAGCGCGGCGACCACGGCCATCCAACTGCTCTGCGCGCCCAGCGCGTCGGCCAGCAGGATCCAGGCGGCGGCGATGCCGGCGCTGCCGAGCAGCAGCAGGCCGATCGCCAGCGGCCAGCGCCGGGCGCGGGCGGGTTCGGGCATGGAAGACAGCATCGCGGGAATGGTGGGTCAGCATACCGGCGGCCGGCGATACAATGACAGCCTTGTCGCGGCCGCTTCCGGCCCTCATGTCCAGGGCCATGTACTCCCGCAGCAGCGAACCCGTCCGTTTCGAACGCGATTGCGAGGCCGTCCTCGTTCCCCAGGGCGAGAACGTCACCCTGCCGGCCGGCAGCGCCGGCTACATCACCCAGGCGCTGGGCGGCAGCTACACGGTGTTCGTCGAGGGCAACCTGTTCCGGATCGCCGGCCGCGATGCCGACGCGATCGGCAAGGAGCCGCCGGTGCCGCTGGAACTGCCCGACGATGCCGACGATGCCGCGGTCGAGCGCATGGTCTGGCATCAGTTGCGCACCTGCTTCGATCCGGAGATCCCGATCAACGTCGTCGATCTGGGGCTGGTCTACGAGGCCGTCGTGATCCCCGAGGGCGAGGGGCGGCGCAAGGTCGAGGTGCGGATGACGCTGACCGCGCCGGGCTGCGGCATGGGCGAGATCCTGGTCGACGACGTGCGCAGCAAGCTCGAGCTCATCCCGACCGTCGACGAGGCCGACGTCGAACTGGTGTTCGACCCGCCGTGGAACCGCACGATGATGTCCGAGGCGGCCCGGCTTGAGACCGGGATGCTCTAACGGCGACCCGCTGGCTGCGGGGGCGCGATGGGCGCCCGTTCGCGGGCGGCTGGCGATGGGCGCGAGCCGCCCGCCGTCGGCGGCCGTGCGATGTCGTCGCCTTCGGCGCCTTTCGTGAGGGAATCTGCGTCCGCCTCGTCCGCCTCGTCCGCGTGCGAAGCGTGTACGCCCTGCGTCCGGCTTCCGGCTTGGCGGTGTCAGGGGATGTCGTTTTGCGGCCAGTCAGGTCGCTGAACGCCCGGCATCACGCAATTATGTGATTTGAATCACATTTATTTGCGAAAAATTAACGGAATCGTCCATTGCGCCCGAACACCGCTGTCGCGTAGCGTCAGTTTGCGGTCAGTTTCGTCATGTCCGCGTTCGCTGCGGGGCAGCCGTCGCCTGGTTGCGATCCTGCCGGCCCCGGTCCTGCGCCGCGTCCGTGGCGCACCCACCGTTTCGGGGGTTCCAGTCCATGTCCAAGAAGAAGTCGCACCGCCTTCGCCGCCGCGTGCTCGCGGCATCGACCATGCTGGTCCTGGCCTCGCCGTTGGCGCTGCACGCCGCCGAGCGGCTCGACCTCGCCGGCCTGCAATCCGCGGATCGCCACGACCGGTTCATCGTCAAGTACCGCGACGGCAGCGCCGCCCAGGCGCAGCCGGCCACGATCGACGCCGCGCTCGGAAGCGTCGCCGGGCGCCTGGCGGTCGGCGGCGGAAAACAACGGCGGCTCGAGCATCTGCGTCGCACCGCCGTGGGCGCCGACGTCGTGCGCACTAGCCGCAAGCTCGACCGGGCCGACGCCGAGTCGCTGATGCGGCAGCTTGCGGCCGACCCCGACGTCGAGTACATCGAGGTCGACAAGCTCAACCGCGCGTTCTGGACGCCGAACGATCCGCGCTTCAGCCAGCAATACGGGTTCGGCACCGGGGCCGGCGGCATCCGCGCCACGACCGCCTGGGACGTCACGAAGGGCGCGGGCGCGGTCGTCGCGGTACTCGACACCGGCATCGCGTCGCACAGCGACCTCAATGCCAACATCCTGCCCGGCTACGACTTCATCAGCGACACGACGGTGGCCG
>NZ_LASZ01000030.1 GCF_001014645.1 Luteimonas sp. FCS-9
AGATGTCGGCCTGGTACCTGTTCACCGCGCTGGGCTTCTACCCGGTCGCGCCGGGCAGCGGCGAGTACGTGATCGGCCGTCCGTTCCTGCCGCGTGCCAGCCTCCAGCTGCCCAACGGCAAGCGCTTCACGGTCGTCGCCGACGGTCTGGCGGACGGCCACGGCTACATCGGCGCGGTCACGCTCGACGGCAAGCCGCTGCGGCGCGCGTTCCTGCGTCACGACGAGATCCTGGCCGGGGGCGAGCTGCGCTTCACGATGCAGGCCGCGCCCAACCGCGACTGGCCGGGGATCGGCGCCGAGGCGCCGTACTCGATGACGTCCCCCGCCGCGCGCTGACGGCGCACGCGGGCAACCGGGCTTGCGGCCGACGCGGCGGAGACCGCGCCGGCCGTGCGTGGCGCGCGTCGGCGACATCCTCGACCCTCCCAAGTCGCGGAAGCGATGCCGGACGGCACCGCGGATGCGTTGTACCGGCCGACTGACAACGCTGTCAATCGCCCGGCGCCCTCCGGCTGTAGGAGCGCGCTCGCGCGCGAAGGGGGTTTTGGCCGGGATGCTGTCGCGCGCAAGCGCGCTCCTACAGGCCTCGAGGCGAACAGCGCGAGCGAACAGGTCCCGGCGTAGAGGCCCGTCAAGCGAACGGCCCCCGCCTGGGCAGGCCGCAGGCAAGCAGGCCAACCGGGTGGACAGTGCCGTGTCCGACTGCCGTTTCGCGCGCGAGCGCGCTCCTACCGGGGGCTTGCGTCGAGAGGGCACTGTCCGGCGATTGGCAAAGTCATGGCCGGTCGCTACGCTCCGCGCACCCCACGCAGGCTCCCCCGCCCATGTCGACCCCGCTGTCCGCGCCGCCGCGCCTCAACCCGCTGTCCTACGTCATCTTCGGTTCGCGCTGGCTGCAGCTGCCGCTGTACCTGGGCCTGATCGTCGCGCAGTGCGTCTACGTGTTCCTGTTCGTCAAGGAGCTCTGGCACCTGGTCCATGGCGCGAATACGCTGACCGAGCAGGGAATCATGCTGCTGGTGCTGGGCCTGATCGACGTGGTGATGATTTCCAACCTGCTGGTGATGGTGATCGTCGGCGGCTACGAGACCTTCGTCTCGCGCCTGGGCCTGCAGGGCCATCCCGACCAGCCCGAGTGGCTGAGCCACGTCAACGCCAGCGTGCTCAAGGTCAAGCTGGCGATGGCGATCATCGGCATCTCGTCGATCCACCTGCTCAAGACCTTCATCGCCGCAGGCGAGGTGGGCCTGCCGGTGTGCGGCACCGCCGACGCGATCGCCGCGGCCGCGGCGCACGCCCAGGCGATCGCCGGCGGGCTCTCGCTCGCCGCGCCGGCCTGCACCAAGGTCACCACGGCCGGCGTGATGTGGCAGACGATCATCCACGGCGGCTTCATCCTCTCGGCCATCGGCATCGCCTACACCGACAAGCTGATGACCGGCAGCAGCGCCCGGCGCGAGCACGCCGCGCACTGACCCCGGAACCGGGGGCGGCGCCGGCTTTCGTTTCCGGGGGCGACGCCGCCTCCGACATTCGAACGCCGCGGCCGCGCCTGTCGTGGCCCGTCGCGTTGGCTCGGCTGCTGCGACGGCGGGCGCGTAGAATGCGTGGATGGATGTCTCGCACCTGCTCGATGGGCTGAATGCCGCCCAGCGCCAAGCCGTCTCGGCGCCCGATTCGCACTACCTCGTCCTGGCCGGCGCCGGTAGCGGCAAGACCCGCGTGCTGACGCACCGCATCGCCTGGCTCAACGAGGTCGTCGGGGTGCCGGCCTACGGCGTGTTCGCCGTGACCTTCACCAACAAGGCCGCGGCCGAGATGCGCCACCGCGTGGACGCGCAGCTGCGCAACGGCGCGCGCGGCATGTGGATCGGCACCTTCCACGGCCTGGCGCACCGCCTGCTGCGCCTGCACTGGCAGGACGCGAAGCTGCCCGAGGGCTTCCAGATTCTCGACAGCGACGACCAGCTGCGCCTGGTCAAGCGCGTGGTCCAGCAGCTCGAGCTCGACGACGCGCGCTTCCCGCCGCGGCAGATCGCCTGGTGGATCAACGCGCAGAAGGACGAGGGCAAGCGGCCGCAGCACATCCAGGACGGCGGCGACGAGTGGTCGGGCGTCATGCTCAAGGCCTACGCGCTCTACCAGGAGCGCTGTGACCGCGCCGGCCTGGTGGACTTCGCCGAGATCCTGCTGCGCGCGCACGAGCTGCTGCGCGACACCCCGGCGCTGCTCGCGCACTACCGCCAGCGCTTCGGCCACCTGCTGGTCGACGAGTTCCAGGACACCAACGCGATCCAGTACGCGTTCGTGCGCGTACTGGCCGGCGACACCGGCAAGGTGTTCATCGTCGGCGACGACGACCAGGCGATCTACGGCTGGCGCGGCGCGAAGGTCGAGAACGTGCAGCGCTTCCTGCGCGACTATCCGGGCGCCGAGACGATCCGGCTTGAGCAGAACTACCGCTCCAGCGCCAACATCCTGGGCGCGGCCAACGCGGTCATCGCGCACAACCCCGACCGGCTGGGCAAGCAGCTGTGGACCGACAGCGGCGAGGGCGACCCGATCGACCTGTACGCCGCCTACAACGAGATCGACGAAGCGCGCTACGTGGTCGAGCGCGCGCTGCAGTGGGTGCAGGGCGGCGGCAGCCACGGCGACATCGCCGTGCTCTACCGCAGCAACGCGCAGTCGCGCGCGATGGAGGAACAGCTGGTCGCCGAGCAGGTGCCCTACCGCGTCTACGGCGGTGTGCGCTTCTTCGAGCGCGCCGAGATCAAGGACACGCTGGCCTACCTGCGGCTGATCGCCAACCGCGACGATGACGCCGCGTTCGAGCGCGCGGTCAACACGCCGCCGCGTGGCATCGGCGAGCGCACGCTCGACGAGGTGCGCCGGCAGGCGCGCGAGCACGCGATCCCGTTGTGGGAATCGGCGCTGCGCTGCGCGCAGGGCGGCGGGCTGGCGGGCCGGGCGCGCAACGCGCTGGCCGGCTTCGCGCAGTTGATCGACGCGCTGGCCGGCGAGGTCGCCGAGCTGTCGCTCAAGGACAAGATCGACCACGTGCTCGCGCGCTCCAACCTGCGCGTGCACTACGCCAACGAGTCGAAGGGCAGCGTCGATTCGCGGGTCGAGAACCTCGACGAACTGGTATCGGTGGCCTCGCGCTTCGTGCGCGGCGACGACGAGGAGAGCGCGCAGCTCACCGAACTCGTCGCGTTCCTGGCCTACGCCGCGCTCGAGGCGGGCGAAGGCCAGGCGCAGGCCGGCGAGGACGGCGTGCAGCTGATGACGCTGCACAGCGCCAAGGGGCTGGAATTCCCGCTGGTGTTCCTGGTCGGGCTGGAAGAAGGGCTGTTCCCGAGCGCGCGCACCGCCGAGGAGAGCGGCCGGCTCGAGGAGGAACGCCGGCTGGCGTACGTGGGCATCACCCGTGCGCGCCAGAAGCTGGTGCTGACCTATGCCGAGGCGCGCCGGCTGCACGGCCAGGACATGTTCGGCGTGCCGTCGCGCTTCCTGCGCGAGATCCCGCCGGCGCTGCTGCACGAAGTGCGGCCGAAGGTGCAGGCCACGCGCGCGACCTTCCCGCCGCGGCAGCGGCCCGACTACGGGCATGCCAGCCTCGCGCCGTCGGTCGGCGTGCGCCTGGGCCAGAGCGTGACCCACGCGAAGTTCGGCGCCGGTACCGTGACCGACATCGAGGGCGACGGCGCGCACGCGCGCGTGCAGGTCAACTTCGACGAGGTCGGCAGCAAGTGGCTGGTGATGGCCTACGCGAACCTGCAGCCGGCCTGACGCACGGCCGCCCGGCGCGGCTTGCGACGATCGGCCGCGGCGGCGCGGTCGTGTGCCGGGCGTATATTCGGGGCATCGATCCTCGTCCATCCCCGGGAGCAGGCCATGTACCGCAACATCCTCGTCGCCACCGACGGATCCGAACTCGCCGCGCGCGGCGTCGAACATGCCGCGACGCTCGCCGCGGGCCTCGGCGCGTCGCTGACCATCGTCACCGTGTCCGAGCCCTGGAACACCGCGCTGACCGACCCGAGCGGGCTGGTCGGCTTCGACGAGTTCCTCAAGGACTACCGCGCCGCGGCGCAGACCCGCGCCGACGAAGTGCTCGCCGCCGCCAGGCAGGCCGCGGCCCGGCACGGGGTCGATGCGACGACGTTGTTCGTCGCCGAGCAGCCGCCGGCCGACGCGATCCTCGAGACCGCGGCCGCGCGCGGCACCGACGTCGTGGTGATGGCCTCGCACGGGCGCCGCGGCCTCGGGCGGCTGCTGCTCGGCAGCCAGACGCAGGCCGTCGTGGCGCGCAGCGAGCTGCCGGTGCTGATCGTGCGCTGAGCGCGCGGCGTCAGTGCGCCGGCGGATCGGGGCGACGCGTGCGCGCGACCGCCTTGACGATGCCCAGGCCCAGCAGCACGACGACGCCGACTGCGATCCATTGCGGCGCGAGGCCGGCCAGATGGGCGCCGTAGGCCAGCCCGCCGATCAGGATCAGCATGCCGACGATGTAGATCGAGAACGAGGACATCGCTCGCGCCTCTTCGATGAACAGGGCGCCGATGCTGGCGGTGTCGATGTGACGGCGGCGTCCAGCCGTGACCGCGCCGGGCGCCGCCGCTACTCGCGCAGCGCGAAGCCCGGCGACTCGTTGAGCCGGCCGTCGCCCTCGACCACGAGCCAGCGCGCGCCGGCCTTCTCGAACACGATCGGGATCGGGTCGGCGAACAGCGGGCGGCGCACGAAGCGCAGTTCCCAGCCCAGCGCCTCGAGCGTCGCGATCGCATCCGCCTGTGCGCGCGTCAGGCCCTGGCGCAGGCGGACGGGGTCGGGCGGCGCCGCGCGACGGCGTTCGGATCGGCTCATGCGGGCTCTCGCTCGGGACGCGGCGGGCGCCGCTCGGGCGCCCGCCTGGGGCATCGTACGTGAACGTGCCGGGCCCGCAAACTTCGCGCCGCCGGCATGACCTTCAGGCCTCGCGCCGCGCGCGCGGGCGCCGTAGGCTGGCGCGATTCCGGCCCGACGGCCGTCACTTGCGGAGAGTCGCCCATGGCGCCCCAGACTGCATCGTTCCCGCGGGCGCCGTCGCGTTCGCGCCTCGCCTTCCTCGTCGCGCTGGCGCTGCCGCTGGCCGGCCATGCCGCCGAGGGCATGTGGACGCTCGACAACCTGCCGCGCCAAGCGCTGCAGGCGCAGTACGGGTTCTCGCCCGACCAGGCGTGGGTGGACCATGCGATGCAGGCCTCGGTGCGGTTGGCCGGCGGCTGCTCGGGTTCGTTCGTCTCGCCCGACGGCCTGGTGCTGACCAACGCGCACTGCGTGGTCGGCTGCGTGCAGGGGCTGTCGTCGCCGCAGCGCGACCTGCAGAACGCGGGCTTCGTCGCCGATGCGCGCGGCGAGGAGCTGCAGTGCCCGGCCGAGGAACTCAACGTGTTGCGCGCGATCACCGACGTCAGCGCGCGCGTGGCCACGGCGGCCGAGGGCAAGCAGGGCCAGGCCTACGTCGACGCGCGCAACGCCGAGAAGGCGCGCATCGAGTCCGAATGCGTCGGCGACGCCGCCGACACCACGCGCTGCGACGTCGTCGAGCTCTACAACGGCGGTCAGCAGCACCTCTACCGCTACCACCGCTATTCGGACGTACGGCTGGTGTTCTCGCCCGAGTACGCGGTCGGCTTCTTCGGCGGCGATCCGGACAATTTCAACTTTCCCCGCTACAACCTCGACGCCGCGCTGCTGCGCGCCTACGAGGACGGCAGGCCGGCGAACGTCGAGCACCATTTCACGTTGAAGCCCGAGGGCGCGGAGGCCGGCGAGCTGGTGATGGTCACCGGCCATCCGGGGCGCACCCAGCGCCAGCTCACGGTCGCGCAGTTGGAGACGGTGCGCGATGTCAACCTGATCAACACCCTGCTGTGGTTGGCCGAGCGCCGCGCGATGCTCGGCGAATACGGCCGGCGCGACGAGGAAGCCGCGCGCCAGGCGCAGTCGGATCTGACCTTCACCGACAACAGCTACAAGGTCTATCGCGGCCAGCTGCAGGCGCTGCTCGATCCGCAGGTGTTCGCCGCCAAGCGCGCCGAGGAGGCCCGGCTGCGCGAGGGCGTCGACGCCGCGCCGTGGCGCGAAGTCGAGGCCGCGCAGGCCACCGCGCGCCAGCTCGCCGTGCCCTACATGCTGCTCGAGCAGGGCCGGGGCTTCGATTCGCGGCTGTTCTCGATCGCGCGCACGCTGGTGCGCGGCGCCGACGAGCGCGTCAAGCCCAACGATGCGCGGCTGCCGGAATTCCAGGACGCCGGGCAGGGGCGCCTGCGGCAGACGTTGCTGAGCACGGCGCCGGTCTACCCGGCGTTCGAGACCGCCAAGCTGACCTGGTCGCTGACCAAGCTGCGCGAACTGCTCGGCACCGACGATCCGCTGGTGAAGTCGGTGCTTGGCGACCGGTCGCCGGCGCAGGTGGCCGAGGCGCTGGTCGAGGGCTCGACGCTGGCCGACGTCGCCGAGCGCGAGCGCCTGTGGAACGGCGGCGCCGCCGCGGTCGCGGCCTCGGACGATCCCTTCGTCCGGCTCGCCCGCGCGGTGGATGCGCAGGCCCGCGAGGTGCGCAAGCGCCAGGAGTCGGAGGTGGGCGCGATCGAGTCGCGCGCCGGGGTCCGGATCGCCGAGGTGCGGTTCGACAAGCTCGGCACCACGGTCTACCCGGACGCGACGTTCACGCTGCGGCTGTCGTACGGCGACGTCGCCGGCTGGGAGGAGAACGGCAAGGCGATCGAGCCGTTCACGACGATGGCCGGCGTGTTCGCACGCAACACCGGCGCGGCGCCGTATGCGCTGCCGCGGCGCTGGCTGGACGCGCAGCGCCGGATCGCCGGCGACACGCGCTTCAACTTCGTCAGCACCAACGACATCATCGGCGGCAACTCCGGCAGTCCGGTGATCAACCGCGATGCACAGGTCGTGGGCCTGGCGTTCGACGGCAACATCCATTCGCTCGGCGGCAGCTTCTGGTACGACCCGACGCGCAACCGCACGGTATCGGTGCACAGCGGCGCGATCGTCGAAGCGCTGAAATCGGTGTACGGCGCCGATACCCTGTTGGGCGAACTGCTGCACGAGTGATCCGCGCCGACGCGCGGTGTGCGAAGGGAGCCCCGGACCCCGTGGCTCCGTTCCATCGGGGATCCCCGGTCCCATCGCCACGCGTCCGGGCTTCACCGAACACCCGTAGGAGCGCGCTCGCGCGCGATGGGGCTTCGTCCGGAACACCCGATTCCGTAGGAGCGCGCTTGCGCGCGATGGGGCTTTGCCGGGAATGCCCATCGCGCGCTAGCGCGCTCCTACAGGAGATGCGGTCCCAGCCGCCTCACGTATTCATCCGCCGAAGCCGCGGTTCGAGCCGGATCATGCGCCCCAGTGCGGGGGTGGCGATTCGAAGCCGATCACGCGCCCTGCGCAGAGTGCAAGGATCAGAGGTGGACCACCCGCCCACCCGCTGCGCTGTCGACGGCCGCCTGCAGCACCTGCATCACGTCGAGCGCCTCGTCGAGTGCGACCGGCGGCGGCGCGCCGTCGACGATCGCCGCACGCAGGCCGGCGTAGTACCGGCGGTAGTCGCCGGCCGGGGCGGGCAAGGGGGCCTCGTGCACTGCGCCGTCCTCGCCGACGCGCAGCAGGCGCCCGGGCGCGGGGTCCACGCCCCAGTCCGGCCCGCCCGGCCGCCGGCCCTCGCGCAGGGCGGCCTCCTGAGGGTCCAGGCCATGCTTGAACCAGCTGCCGCCGGTGCCGTGCACGGCGAAGCGCAGCCCGGCGCCGGGCACCAACGCGCCGGCATGCAGCACCACGCGAAGGCGGCCGTAGCGCAGCACGACGTGGAACCAGTCGTCGACCTGCGCGCCGGTGCGCTGCAGGGCGATGTCGGCCTGCACCGACTCGGGCAGGCCGAACAGCTGCAGCGCCTGGTCGACCAGGTGCGGGCCCAGGTCCAGCCACAGGCCGGCGCCCGGTTCCGCACGGTCGCGCCAGCGGTCGGGGACCGTCGGCCGGAAGCGGTCGAAATGCGAGTGGACCTCGGCGAGCCGGCCGAGCGTGCCGGCCTCGACGAGCGCCCGCAGCGCGAGGAAATCGGCGTCCCAGCGGCGGTTGTGGAAGACGCCGAGCAGGCGTCCCGACGCGCGCGCCGCGTCCGCGACCGCCCGCGCCTGCGTCAGATCGACCGCCATCGGCTTGTCGATCACGACATGACGAGCCGCGGCGAGCGCGGCGATCGCCAGCGGCGCATGCGTGGCGTTGGGCGAGGCGAGCACGACCAGGTCGATCGCCGGGTCGGCGAACACGGCGTGCGGATCGGCGAGCACGCGCGCATCCGGGTGATCGGCGTGGACCCGGCCCGGATCGCGCGAGACCACCGTGTGCAGCCGCAGGCCCGGCGTGGTCCGGATCAGCGGCGCGTGGAACACCCGGCCGGCGAGGCCGTAGCCGACCAGCGCGACCTGCAGCGCGTCGGCCATCGTGGGCTTACCAGCCGAACAGCTTGAAGTAGGTCTGCGGCACGTCGTCGCGGTCGCTGTCGATGCTGCCGTCGCCGTCGCGGTCGTAGAGGAAGTACGACGGGCCACGCGAGGGCACGACCTGCACCGCGCGCAGCTGGCCGGCGACGCGGAACTCGGTGATCCGGTCGCCGTTGGATTCGGTCCGGGTCACCTGCTCGGCGTCGGCCGGGATGCCGGCGGGCAGCGAGGAACCGGACGTGGCGCAGGCGGACAGCCCCATCAGCGCGATCGCGAGTACGACAGTACGGGAGGCGGACATGGCGGATCTCCAGCGGGCGGACCGCCATTATGCGCGCACGGCGTGCATCGGCCGTGCGCGCACCGGCGGACTACTGCAGCGGGTCGTAGCTGAAGAGCCACAGCTGGGCGTTGCCCTGCTGCACGCCGGCCGCGCTGTGGAACTGGCCCGGCGTGGTCAGCTCGCCGACGAACGTGTAGCGCCTGCCGGCTTCCAGCCGGCCGCCGGGCATCAGCTGCTCGGTCTGCGGCTGCATGTACAGCGTGACCTCGTTGCCGTCCTCGGTCTCGACCGTGATCGCCCGCCAGCGGCCGTCCTTGACGATCGCCTCGTTGACCTTGAACTGCGCCGGCGCCGGCTGCAGGTCCTTGACGGTCGCGGTGAAGCGCACCAGCGCGCCGATCGTCTGGTCGCGCTCGTCGTCCCACGGCCGGCCGGCCGCGCGCTCGGCCTGGCGTTCGCTGGTGTAGTCGATGATCTCCTGGATGTTGTTGAAGCGGATCCGGAACGTCCGGCCGCTGCTGGTGAGCACCCGCACCTGCGACTCGACGACGTTGAGCAGGCTGCGGGTCGAGATGCCGCAGCCATCGTCGTCGAGGCAGTAGCGCTGCCACATCTCGGCCGTCCAGCTGTCGAACTGCTTGGGCGGGTTGCCGAATTCCAGCTGCTTGGCCACGCCCGGCGCGAACGCGACGGCCGAGGTGCCCTGGTTGGGCGCGACGACGAACACGCCGCCGTTGCCCAGGTCGAGCTTGCCGATGCGCAGCTGGCGCAGCATCGCCCAGGCGTAGTCCTGCGCGCTCATGCCGTGCAGGTCGTCGACGACCAGCAGCGCCAGCTCGATGCCCTGCTTCTGCGCCAGGTCGTAGAGCGTAGTCTCCAGGCCCTTGAGCAGCTCGGGGTCGAGCCGGCCGGTCTCGTCGACGACGAAACGGCCGTACTTGAGCGGAATGGACTTCGCCGACGGCGTGGGCAGGTGCACGGTGGCGCTGCGCGCCGGCGGCGGGGCCTGCGGCGGCGCGGTGCCGGTGCCCGTGCCGGCCTGGCAGCCGGCCTGCCCGGCCTGTTGGCAGGCCTCCATCCAGCCGTCCTGGATCGCCGACAGCCGGTCGTTGCGTGCCGGGTGGGTCGCGGTGACGTGGTCGGCGCCGAGCGACTGCATCGCGCTCTTGGCATCGGCCAGGCTGGCGCCCATGCGCTGGAGCACGAAGCCGCTGAACTTGTCGGCCTCCAGTTCGATCGGCGGCTGGCTGCCGGTGCCGGTGATCGTGTGGCCCGACAGGTGGTGGCCGATCTCGTGCGCCATGATGCTCACCGGCGCCCAGGGGTTGCCGTTCGTCGCCGCGCGCACCTCGCCGAGGAAGTCGCGGTTGAACGCGATCACCCGCTGCGGGATGCGCTGCTCGTCGAGCAGGATCACCGCCGCGGCGTTGGCGACCGGCCCCTCGGTGACGACGAAGTTCTGCGGCAGGCCGGTGTAGCCCATGACCCGTTCGACCATCGAGCGGCAGTCGGCCGGCGGCGTGCCGGTCAGCGTCGCCGGGTCCAGGCGCTCGGGGCGGCCGTCGTAGGAGCAGGCCTGCAACGTCGAGGCGAGCTGCTCGACGAGTTCGGCGCGGCTGGGCGTCGGCGCGCCGGATGCGGCGGTGGAGGCGGCCGGCGCGGCATCGCGCTCGCCGCAGGCAACGAGCAGCAGGGCCAGCGGCAGGGCGGCCGGCAGCGGGCGGACGAGGCGGGACAGGGAGCGTCGGGACATGGCCTTTCCTCTGGCGGAAGTCGGGGAATCAGACGGTGCGCGCGTGCACGATCGCGACGATCAGGTGGGCGTAGGCGCGTCGCAGCAGCCAGTCGACGGCGACGAAGACCGCCAGGGCCAGCGCGAGGCGCCAGGCGTCGCGGCGCAGGTCGAGCTCGAAGAACTGGCGGAACGCAAGCGCCAGCACGACGCCCTTGACCGCGTACATGTACCACTTGGCGGCCTCGCGCCAAGGCAGCACCAGCGTCGGGTCGCGCATGACCAGCAGCGGCAGCTGGTTGACCAGGTTCAGGCCGATGATCACCGCGTACGCATAGGCGGCCAGCACCAGGTGCTCGACCAGGTTGTAGCGCCGGCGCCCGAACACCAGCACCGAGCTGGCGACGACGGCGAAGATGCCCAGCGTGAACGTCCAGTTGGCGTAGCGCTGCATCATCGCCATCGCGCCCAGGTAGGCGTCGTCGCCTGCGCGCAGGAAGCCCGTGGTGTCGAGCACCAGCAGCAACAGCGCCACGCACACCAGCAGCAGCTTGAGCGGGTGCACGTGGCGGCCGCGCGCGCCCTCCACGTACTCGCGCGCGACCGTGCCGGGCCGCAGCAACAGGCGCCCGGCCGTGCGCGCGACCGACAGCTCGAACAGGCGCCACTTCTCCCAGGTCTCCCGGCGCAGGTCGCCCAGGCCCAGGCGGTGCGCGGCCTTCTGTCCGCACTGGCCGCAGTACGGCGCGCCGCCGCGGGCCGCGCCGCAGTTGCGGCAGGCGTCGCGCGCGGCCCAGTCCGTCGTCGGCGGCGCGGCGTCGACGCGGGGCGCCGTGCGCTCGGGATCGGTCATCGACCGGTCCCCGGGCGCGGCGCGCGATGGGCGAAGGGCCGCCCCGAAGGTCGGCCACGGCAGGCGATGCGCATCCAGACCCCCTTGGCTGGGGTCGATTATCGCGACACAGCGTTCGGATTTCGTCAGCATCGATCCGGCCGGGGCAGGGGACGGCAGGGTGAACGCACCGGGCCGCCGGACGGGGTCGAACGCGACCCGCAAGGCCGACGCCGTAGAATCCACGGATGACGAAACGGCTGATCCTGATCGACGGGTCCTCGTACCTGTACCGCGCCTTCCACGCCCTGCCGCCGCTGTCCAACGCCGATGGCGAGCCGACCGGCGCGCTGTTCGGCGTGGTCAACATGCTGCGCGCCACGCTCAAGGAGGCGCCGGACTACGCGGCCTTCGTCGTCGACGCGCCCGGCCGCACGTTCCGCGACGACCTCTACGCGGCGTACAAGGCCAACCGGCCGCCGATGCCCGACGAGCTGCGCGCGCAGGTCGACCCGATGTGCGACATCGTCGAGGCGCTGGGTTTCCCGATCCTGCGCGTGCCCGGCGTGGAGGCCGACGACGTGATCGGCACGCTCGCCGTGCAGGCCGCCGAGGCCGGTATCGCGACGACGATCTCGACCGGCGACAAGGACTTCGCGCAGCTGGTGCGCCCGGGCATCGTGCTGGTCAACACGATGAGCGGCAGCCGCATCGACACCGAAGCGGCGGTGCACGACAAGTTCGGCGTCCGCCCCGACCAGATCGTCGACATGCTCGCGCTGATGGGCGACAGCATCGACAACATCCCCGGCGTGCCCAAGTGCGGTCCGAAGACCGCGGCCAAGTGGCTGGCCGAGTACGAATCGCTCGACGGCGTGATCGCGGCGGCGGCGGGCATCAAGGGCAAGATCGGCGAGAACCTGCGCGAGGTGCTGGACCAGTTGCCGCTCAGCCGCACGCTGGCGACGATCCGCACCGACGTGCCGCTCGACGGCGGCCCCGAGACGCTGGCGCTGCGCCAGCCCGCGACCGACACGCTGCGTGGGCTCTACGCCCGCTACGGCTTCACCCAGGCGCTCAAGGATCTCGAAAGCAGCGCCGGCGGGCCGGCCGCCGCCCCGGCGACGGCCCTGCCGCCGGCCGAGGTCGACCCGGCGCTGTCGGCGCCCGGCGAGTACGAGACCGTGCTCACGACCGAGCGGCTCGAGGCGTGGATCGCGCAGCTGCGCGCTGCCGACGAGTTCGCGTTCGACACCGAGACCGACGCGCTCGACGCGATGCGCTCGGGCCTCGTCGGGCTGAGCGTGGCGGTCGAGCCCGGCCGGGCGGCTTACGTCCCGCTCGGGCACGACTATCCCGGCGCACCCGCCCAGCTCGACCGCGACCAGGTACTCGAGGCGCTGCGGCCGGTGCTCGAGGACCCGGCGCGGCGCAAGCTCGGCCAGCACGGCAAGTACGACCTGCACGTGCTGCGCCGGCACGGGATCGACCTGCGCGGCTATGCCGACGACACCTTGCTCGAGAGCTTCGTGCTCGACGCCGGCATCGCCCGGCACGACATGGACTCGCTGGCCAAGCGGCACCTGGGCGTCGACACGATCCGCTTCGAGGACGTCGCGGGGAAGGGCGCCAAGCAGATCTCGTTCTCCCAGGTCGCCATCGACGATGCGACCCGCTACGCCGCCGAGGACGCCGACATCACGCTGCGGCTGCACCGCGTGCTCAAGCCCCGGGTCGCGGCCGAGTCCGGCCTGGCGCGGGTGTACGGCGAGATCGAGATGCCGCTGGTGCCGGTGCTGGCGCGCATCGAGGCCAACGGCGTGCGTATCGACGTCGACGAGCTGCGCCGGCAGAGCGCGGACCTGTCCAAGCGCATGCTCGCCGCGCAGCAGAAGGCGACCGAACTGGCCGGGCGCACGTTCAACCTCGATTCGCCCAAGCAGGTCTGTGCGCTGTTGTTCGAGGAGCTCGGCCTGCCGGCCGTCGTCAAGACGCCCAAGGGCCAGCCCAGCGCCAACGAGGAGGCGCTCGAGGCGATCGCCGACCAGCACGAACTGCCGCGGGTGATCCTCGAATACCGCAGCCTGGCCAAGCTGCGCGGCACCTACGTCGACAAGCTGCCGGAGATGATCAACCCCGACACCGGCCGCGTGCACACCAGCTACCACCAGGCCGGCGCGGCGACCGGGCGGCTGTCGTCGTCGGATCCGAACCTGCAGAACATCCCGATCCGCACCGACGACGGCCGCCGCATCCGCCGCGCGTTCGTTGCGCCAGAGGGCCGCCGGCTGGTCGCCTGCGACTACTCGCAGATCGAGCTGCGGATCATGGCCCACCTGTCCGAGGATCCCGGCCTGATCGGCGCATTCGAGACCGGCGTCGACGTCCACCGCGCGACCGCCGCCGAGGTCTTCGGCCGGGAGATTGACGAGGTGACCGCGAACGAGCGCCGCGCGGCCAAGGCGATCAACTTCGGCCTGATGTACGGCATGAGCGCGTTCGGCCTGGCGCGCAACCTCGGCGTCGGCCGCGGCGAGGCGCAGGACTATATCGCCCTGTACTTCTCGCGCTATCCGGGCGTGCGCGACTTCATGGAGCGCACCCGCCAGCAGGCGCGCGAGACCGGCTTCGTCGAGACGGTGTTCGGGCGGCGCCTGACGCTGGACTTCATCCAGCGCGGCAACGCCTCGCAGCGCGCGGGCGCCGAGCGCGCCGCGATCAACGCGCCGATGCAGGGCACGGCTGCGGACATCATCAAGCGGGCGATGGTCGCCGTCGACGACTGGCTGGCGGGCCATGCGGCGCAGGCCAAGATGATTCTGCAGGTCCACGACGAACTGGTGTTCGAGGCCGACGCCGATTTCGTCGAGACGCTGCTAGAGGGGGTCGTGCCGCGGATGACCGCCGCGGCCGAGCTGCGGGTGCCGCTGGTGGTCGACTGCGGCGTCGGCGACAACTGGGACCAGGCGCACTGAATGCGCGCCGCCCGGGCAGGCCCGACGCCCGGTGCGGGACGCCAATACCGGGTGGCCCGGGCGCATCGGGCGCCGCATCGACATGGAGTAAATGCAGCCTGAATTTGCCCGAAAATTGAATGTGGCCTTCACGAACCATCAATGCGCCGGGTGTTTTCATACTCGCGACAGATGCAAGGTCTGTCGCAGATCTCTCCCTTCCCCTGGAGTGATCGACCGGAACCAACAGGCTTCTCCCCGAGCCCGGTTCCCGAGCCCCGTAGGCCCCCCCTGCCTACGGGGCTTTTTTATGGGTTTTTCTCGGGTGTGGTATCGCCCGCTGCTGTCTTCTGCTCGTTGAGCGTTCTTCTCCGGGAGCGCGCGTCGCGCCGGTCGGGGACCGCTCCCCGGCTCGGCCATCCCGCTCCGTGGCCCGGCCCGGCAACGCATGCCGGGCGTTCGCGAAGTCGCGCGGCAGTGCCGCGCAAGCGACCTTCGCTCACCCCTGGCCCGCTATCGCAATCCCCGGCCAGTACTTCGCACTGAGGCCGAAGGGGTGCGATTTCTTCCGGCCGGTGGCTCGGTCGATCTACTCGAAGAAAGTGACCGGAAAGCCTCGGCAGCGGACTGACGGCCGGTGGCCGCGTTGAGCGCGCCATGGATGGCGCGCGCCCGAGTCAAGGCAGGATGCCTTGACCGAGGGGAGAGCGGCTTCCGGCTGGCAGGCCGCTGCCAATCCGGAGTGGAACTTCCGTCCCCCTGCACTTGGGAGATGAACCTCCTTATGTCCGTCGTTCAGGCGGACATTGGCAATGCGATGGAGGCGGAGCCTTGCGATTCATCGCATTCTCGCATCCCCCGCCACCCCGCTAGAACGGCGTCGGGCAGTCCAGGCGCAGCGGTGCGCCGGTCGCAGGGTGGGCCAGTTCGAGCGATTCGGCGTGCAGCAGCAGGCGCGGCGCGCGGCGCTGCGCGGCGTCGGGCGCATACAGCGGGTCGCCCAGGATCGGATGGCCGATCGCCTGCAGGTGGACGCGCAGCTGGTGGCTGCGGCCTGTGACCGGCATCAGTGCCAGCCGGGCGATCGGGGTGCCGTCGGCGGCGGTGTCGCGCCGCAGCAGCCGCCAGCGCGTCAGCGCCGGCTTGCCGTCGACCGGGTCGATCTTCTGCCGCGGCCGTTCCGGCCAGTCGACCAGCAGCGGCAGGTCGATCTCGCCCGCGTCTTCGGCCGGCCAACCGTCGACGACCGCGATGTAGCGCTTCTCGACCCGGCGCCCCTCGAAGGCCGCGCCCAGCACCCGCTGCGCCTCGGCGCCACGGGCCATCAGCATCAACCCCGAGGTCGCCATGTCCAGCCGGTGCACGACCCGCGCGTCGGGCCACTGCGCGCGGGCACGGGTGGCCATGCTGTCCTGCTTGTCGGGCCCGCGGCCGGGCACCGACAGCAGCCCGGCCGGCTTGTCGAAGGCCAGCAGGTGGTCGTCGCCGTAGAGCTGGCGCAGGCAGTCCGGCACGACGTCCGGATGGGCGATGTCGGCGGCCGGGGCACCCATGGGCTCAGGCCAGTTCGGCGAGCCAGTCGCGCGGGCGCAGGTAGTCGGCGAGCCGCGCCTCGGCGCTGTCGGCCTCCGGCGTGTAGCCGTACTCCCAGCGCACGCGCGGCGGCAGGCTCATCAGGATCGACTCGGCCCGCCCGCCCGACTGCAGCCCGAACAGCGTGCCGCGGTCGTAGACCAGATTGAACTCGACGTAGCGGCCGCGCCGGTAGAGCTGGAACTCGCGCTCGCGCTCGCCGTAGGGCGTGTCGCGGCGCCGCTCGACGATCGGCAGGTAGGCGTCGAGGAACCCGTCGCCCACGGCGCGCATGTACGCGAACTCGTGCTCGAAGTCGCCGTGCTGGTCGTCGAAGAACAGCCCGCCCACGCCGCGGGTCTCGGCGCGGTGGCCGAGGAAGAAGTACTGGTCGCACCAGCGCTTGTGGGCCTCGTAGCGCGCCTGCCCGCCGAACGGCTCGCACAGCGCACGCGCGGTGCGGTGCCAGTGCGCGACGTCCTCGTCGACGGGGTAGAACGGGGTCAGGTCGAAGCCGCCGCCGAACCACCAGGCCACGACCTCGCCGTCGCGCATCGCGCGGAAATGGCGCACGTTGGCGTGGGTCGTGGGCAGGTGCGGGTTGCGCGGGTGGAACACCAGCGACACGCCGGTGGCGCGCCACGAGGCGCCGGCCAGTTCCGGCCGGTGGGTGCTGGCCGATGGCGGCAGCCGGGTGCCGCTGACGTCCGAGAAGCCGATGCCGGCCTGCTCGAACACCGCGCCGTCGCGCAGCACGCGGGTCCGGCCGCCACCGCCCTCGGCGCGCTGCCACAGGTCCTCGGCGAAGCGGGCCTGGCCGTCGGCCCGCTCGATCGCGGCGCAGATGCGGTCCTGCAGCCCGGTGAGGTAGTCCCGGACCGTGTCGAAGGTATCGTTCATCCGGCGCATTGTAGGTGCGCCGCCCCTGCCCGCATTGATCCGGGTCAATCCCCGGCGGCGGGGCCGTGGGCCTGCCGCCAGCGTTCGAGCCGGGCCGCGAGCGCCTCGGCGCCCAGGCCGTAGGTGTCGGGCAGGGCACCGTGGAAGCCGCTCAGGCCGCGGTTGACCCGCCGCAGCCGCGCGCCGCGATCGACGTGCGGGGCGAAGTCCAACCCGACGACCCGGTGCAGGCCGACCCGGGTGGTGCCGAACCGGGCGATGTCGGTCCAGGCCAGGCGCGTGGTGCGGAACAGCGCGCGCAGTTCCAGGCCGCTCGTGTCGAGCCGCAGGTGGTGGGCGCCGGGCAGCAGGCCGGCCAGCGCGACGAGCGCGCAGGCCCCGAAGATCCCGCCCAAGCCCCAGGCGACCGCCGGCTGCCGGCCGGCGACCGCGACCGCCAGTCCCACCAGCGCCAGCGACACCGCCAGCAGCGCCAGCCGCTTCCACGGCGCGGGCCGCAGCAGCTCGACCGCCGGCAGCGGCGCGGACGTCACTTGAGCGTGCGTTCGAACAGTTCGTGGATGCGGCGGTACTGGTCGTACCACGAGGCCGGGTGCTGGTAGGCGTGCCGCTCGAGCGGGTAGCTGGCCAGTTCCCACTTGTCCTTGCGCAGCTCGATCAGGCGCTGGGCCATCATCACCGAGTCCTTGTAGAACACGTTGTCGTCGATCATGCCGTGGGCGATCAGCAGGTGGTCCTGCAGGCGGTCGGCGTACTCGATCGGCGAGGACTTCAGGTACGCCTCGGGATCGAGCTCGGGCGTGTTGAGGATGTTGGCGGTGTAGGCGTGGTTGTACTGCGACCAGTCGGCGACCGGGCGCAGCGCCGCGCCGGCCTTGAAGCGGCCGGGTTCGCGCATCAGCGCCATGAAGGTCATGAAGCCGCCGTAGCTGCCGCCGTAGATGCCCACGCGGTCGCGGTCGGCCTGGTGGTGCTCGACCAGCCAGTCGATGCCGTCCAGGTAGTCCTCCAGCTCCGGGTGGCCCATCTGCCGGTAGATCGCGGTGCGCCAGTCGCGGCCGTAGCCGGCCGAGGCGCGGAAGTCGAGATCGAGCACCAGGTAGCCCTGCTGCACGAGCATGTTGTGGAACATCTGCTCGCGGAAGTAGTTCGGGTAGCGGTCGCTGACGTTCTGCAGGTAGCCGGCGCCGTGCACGAACAGCACCACCGGGTACTTGCGGCCCGGCTCGTAGTCCTGCGGCCCGTAGAACTTGCCCCAGACCGTGCCCGCGCCGTGCTTGGACGGCACCTGCACGTACTTGGGCTGCAGCCAGTCGTGGGCCTTGAACTCGGCGGTGCGGGTATCGGTGAGCACGCGCACCGCGCCGTCGGCGACGTCCGCGACCGCCACCTGCGGCGGCACGTAGCTCGACGAGGTGCGCAGCAGCAGACGGGTCTCGTCGGGCGAGAGCGCGAAGTCCTCGATGCCACCGGTCGAGGTGATCTCGCGCACGCCGCCGTCGGCGGCCGTGCAGACCTCGTAGCGGCCCGGCCACTGCTGGTTGCACAGGAAGAAGAAGCGGCTGCCGTCGTGCGCCATCACCGGCGCCGAGACCTCCCAGCGGCCGGAGGTCAGCGCGCGCTTGCGGCTGCCGTCGTGCAGGTAGAGGTGCGAATAGCCCGATTCCTCGGACAGGAACCACAGCGTGCGGTGGTCGGGCAGCCAGCCGAACTCGTTGAAGTCCCAGTTGATCCATGCCGGGTCGGTCAGCCGGTGGCGGCTGTGCAGCGTCGCGTCGGCCAGGTCGACCGTCGCCAGCCAGCGGTCCTTGTTGTCGACCGAATGGATCGACAGCGCGACGTTGCGGCCGTCGTCGCTCCAGCGGATCGCGCCGCCGCCGCCCGCGCGGCCGTCGATCTCCAGGCGCACCGGGCGGTCGCCCTGCAGTGCGTCCTTGCCGGCGGCCCGGCGCAGGTCGGCCAGCGGGTCGGTGCCGATACCCGGCAGCGTGCCGGTCCGGATCTCGCGGACGGTGCCGGTCGCCAGCTCCACCAGCCACAGCCGGTGCGGCAGCGGGTCGTTGCGACCCACGCGCGTGCGCACGTCCTCGAACTCCTCGTAGCCCGATTCGGTGACGTACATGGGCATCTTGCCGTCGCGGCCGGCGTCGCCGTCCTTGGGCGCGGTGACCACGATCAGGCGGTCGCCGGCCGGCGACAGCGCGCTGCCGGCGATCGTCACGTCCTTGCCCAGGTACACCGGGCCGGGGGCGCGCGTGGCATCGGCGCGGCGCCAGGTCTCGTTCTGCGCGCGCAGGCCGTCGCGGCGTTCGCGCTCGGTGCGCAGCGTCTCGATCATGCGCAGCTGGCGCTCGCGCAGCGCATCGGCCGGCGGCGGCTTGGCCGGGTCGGCCTCGGCCTTGAGGCTGGTCAGCTGCGCGGTACCGCGCTGCGGATCCCAGCCGTACCAGTCGTTGCCGGCCCGCCAGACCAGCCCCCCCTGCGGCGTCCACTGCGCCTGCGCCTCGGTCGCCTCGGTGCGGGTGACCTGGGTCAGCTGGCCGGTGCGCAGGTCGCGCACGAACAGGTCGCCGTTGCGCACGAACGCCATGCGCGTGCGGGTCGCGTCGAGGACCGGGTCGCGCGCATCGAGATCGGCGCGCGCGGCATCGTCGACGCGCGTCGCGCCGCCGCCGGCGACCGGCTGCATCCAGGTGTCGCGCACGCTGCTGCCGTCGCGCTTGGCCGTGTAGTAGGCGCGGCTGCCGTCCCAGCTCCACCAGGCCGACTCGACCGGCGCGCCGATCCAGTCCGGATCGGCCATGATCCGGTCCAGGGTCAGCGGCTGCGCGGGTTGCGCGGCGGCGAGCGGGGAGGCGAGGGCGCAGGCGAGCACCCAGTACAGCGGCAGACGACGCATCGGCAGCGATCCGTGGAGCGGAAAGGAGGCCGCAGTGTACCGGCGCGCGGCGCGGCGGCCGCTCTGGCGAAGGTCATGGTCGACGCGGCGTGCTGTCTGGGCCGCGACGATCGACCGCACCCCGGTTTCACGTCCGCGCCCGCACACTCGGTCGCTCCCCGTCGCCATCCACAGGAGCGCCGGCGTTGGACACGCTGTTGCTGTCGCGGATCCAGTTCGGGTTCGTGATCTCCTTCCACGTGCTGTTTCCCGCCTTCACGATCGGCCTGTCGAGCTGGCTGGCGTTCCTGGAATGGCGCTGGCTGCGCACGCGCGAGGCCGTGTGGCGCGACCTGTATTTCTTCTGGCTGCGGATCTTCGCCGTGTCGTTCGGCATGGGGGTGGTCTCGGGTATCGTCATGAGCTTCCAGTTCGGCACCAACTGGTCGGCGCTGAGCATCGCGGCGGGCAACATCCTCGGCCCGCTGCTCAGTTACGAGGTGCTGACGGCGTTCTTCCTGGAGGCGAGCTTCCTGGGCGTGATGCTGTTCGGCTGGGGCCGGGTGTCGGAGAAGCTGCACTTCCTGTCGACCTGCCTGGTCGCGGTGGGCACGCTGATCTCGACGTTCTGGATCCTGTCGGCCAACAGCTGGCTGCACACGCCGGCCGGCTACGAACTCGTCGACGGCGTGTTCCATCCGGCCGACTGGATGGCGGTGATCTTCAACCCGTCGTTCCCCTACCGCCTGGCGCACATGACGCTGGCGGCGTTCATCACCACGTGTTTCGTCATCGGCGGCGTGGCGGCGTGGTACCTGCGCCGCGGCGAGCACGTCGAGGCCGGGATGCGGATGCTCAAGCTGTCGATCGCGTTCGCGGCGATCACCGTGCCGCTGCAGGTGCTCGTCGGCGACCTGCACGGCCTGAAGACCGGCGAGGTGCAGCCGGTGAAGCTCGCGGCGATGGAAGCGCACTGGCACGAGGGCGCGCCGGGCGAGGGCGTGCCGCTGGTGCTGTTCGCCGTGCCCGATGCCGAGGCCGAGCGCAACGACTACGAGGTGGCGATCCCGCGCCTGGGCAGCGTGATCCTGACCCACAGCTGGGACGGCACGATCGCCCCGCTGACCGCGGTGCCGCCCGACGAGCGACCGCCGGTCGCGCCGGTGTTCTACGCGTTCCGGGTGATGGTCGGGATCGGGCTGGCGATGCTGGCGCTGACGGTGGTGTCGCTGTGGGCCTGGCGACGGCGCACGCTGCTGCGCTCGCGCTGGCTGCTCGATGCCTGGCGGCTGATGGCCCCCAGCGGGTTCGTCGCGGTGCTGGCGGGCTGGTTCGTGGTCGAGATCGGCCGCCAGCCCTGGGTGATCCAGGGCCTGCTGCGCACGAGCGAGGCGGTCAGTGACATCGATCGCGCCAGCGTGATCGTGTCGCTGTCGGCGTTCGCGATCGCGTATGCGGTGGTGTTCGGCGCCGGCGGCGGCTACATCCTGAAGATGATCCGGACCGGGCCGCAGCCGTTCGACGACGGCCCGGACCACGACGCGGGCGACCGCACGCCGATGCGTCCGATCTCGGCCGCCGATGGCCCTGTGGGGGAGGACTGATGGATCTTGCGACCGTGCTGCCGGTGGTCTGGTTCGGCTTGATCGGCTTCGGCGTGCTGATGTACGTGCTGCTCGACGGCTTCGTGCTGGGGCTCGGCGTGTTGGCGCCGTTCGCCGAGGACGGGGGCCAACTCGATCACATGATGAACACCGCCGCGCCGATCTGGGATGGCAACGAGACCTGGCTGGTGCTCGGCGGCGCGGGCCTGCTGGCCGCGTTCCCGCGCGCCTACGCGATCGTCCTGTCGGCGCTGTACCTGCCTGTGCTGCTGATGCTCATCGCGCTGGTGTTCCGCGGCGTGGCGTTCGAGTTCCGCTTCAAGGCGCGGCGCGGCAAGCGCTTCTGGGGCGTGGCGTTCGCGCTCGGCTCGCTGCTGGCCGCGTTCGCGCAGGGCGTGATCCTCGGGGCGCTGGTCGAGGGCATGCCGCTGGAGGCGGGCAAGTACGCCGGCGGTGCGCTGGACTGGTTCAGTCCGTTCTCGATGCTGACCGGCGTGGCGGTGGTGTTCGGCTACGCGCTGCTGGGCAGTTGCTGGCTGATCCTCAAGACCGAGGGCCGGCTGCAGCTGATCGCGCGCACGCTGACCCGGCCGCTGGTGCTGGTCGTGGCCGCCTTCATGGGGCTGGTCAGCGCCTGGCTGCCGTTCCTCGACTCGCGGATCATGGCGCGCTGGTTCGAGGACGGGAATTTCTGGTGGCTGTCGCCGGTGCCGGTGCTGGCGCTGTTCAACGTGGTGTGGCTGTGGCGCGCGGCGATGCGCGAAGGCCGCGACGCGCGTCCGTTCGTGCTGACGCTGGCGTTCTTCGGCCTGGGCTTCGCCGGGCTGGTGCTGGGGATCTGGCCCAACATCGTGCCGCCGTCGCTGAGCATCTGGGAGGCGGCGTCGCCGCCCTCGTCGCAGGGCTTCGTGCTGGCCGGGCTGGTGGTGCTGCTGCCGCTGATCCTCGGCTACACGGCGTGGTCGTACCGGGTGTTCCGCGGCAAGGTACAGGCCGACGCCGGCTATCACTGAACGCCGCGGGCGCTGCGCGATACCCAAGGCGGTCCTTTTGCCGCACAATTCGGCGTATATCGCCGTTTCTGCGCACATGCACGCCTACGTCTACAAAAGCCAGCGCAAGGCGGACACCTACGTGTATCTCGCCGCCAGGGACGCGTTCGATGTCCTGCCCGCCCCGCTGCGCGCCGAACTCGGCGCGCTGGCGTTCGTGCTCGACGTGGCGCTGACCCCCGACCGCCGGCTCGCGCGCGAGAATCCGGCGCACGTGCGCGAGAACCTGCAGGCGCAGGGCTTCCACCTGCAGATGCCGCCGCGTGCCGCCGCCGACCCGCTGACCGAGGACTGGAGCGGCGATGCCTGAGCGCCCGCGTCGCAACGTGCCGGCGGCCCCGCGGCGGCGGTTCCCGGTCGCGCTGGCCTCGGCGCTCGCGCTGGCTGCGCTCACGCTGCTGGGGGGCGTGCCGGCGGCCGTGGCCGGCGTGCTCGCGCAGCCGGCCTTCGCGCTGGCGGTGCGCTGGCGCGGGGGCGGCACCGTCGACCGCGCCGCCGCGTGGGGCGACGTGCGCGCGCTGGCGATCGCCTGGACGGTCGCGGCCGGTGCCGGCGCGTTGCTGGTCGCCTGGCCGATGACCGCGCTGCGCCGTGGTGGCGACCTGGGCGGCGCGCCCGCGCTGAGCGTGGCGGTCGGCCTGGTGATGATCGGCATCTGGCGCACCTGGCCGCTGTGGCATGCGATCGAACGCGACGGCGGCGACCTGCGCACGCACTGGCGCGCGCTGGCCGACCGCGACGTCGGCGAGGCGCGCGGCATCGCGGTCGCGTGCGCGGTGACCGCGGCGCTCGCACTGGCCCTCGCGCCCGCCTGGCTGCCGGCATTGGCGGCCGGCCCGCGGATCGGCCTGGCCGTCGCGGCGGCGGTGGGCTGGTGGCTGCTGCACGCCGGCCTGCAGCGGCTCGCCCCGCCGCAGGCGCCGGCGATGCCGGTGGTCGAGATGCCCGGCGACCCGGCGGTCGCCCTGTTCGACGAGCCGGTCGACGCCGAGCCCGAGGTGGCGCTGTACGCCGCGGCGCGTGCCGGTCGGGTCGAGCGCGCGCTGGCGCTGATCGAGGCCGGCGCCGACGTACGCGCGCTGCCGCCGGCCGAGGCGCGCGACCAGCGCAGCCTCGCGGTGCTGGCGGCGGTGCTGCCGGACCTGCGGCTGCTGCGGGAACTGATCGCGCGCGGCGTCGACGTCAATTCCTCGCATGCCGGCATGACCCCGCTGCTGGCCGCCACGCGCGACAGCTGGCACGGCCGGCCCGATGCGGTGATGACGCTGCTGGCCAACGGCGCCGATCCGCGCGTGACCGACCACGAGGGCAACACGCCGCTGCACCTGGCCGCGCGCAGTTCCGATCCCGGCGTCGTCGCGCTGCTGCGCGATGCGGCCGCCGAACTCGATGCCGCGAACCACGACGCGCTGACGCCGCTCGGCGTCGCCTGCGCCGCGGGCAACTGGCGGCTGGCGAAGTTCCTGCTCGAGCACGGCGCCCGGCCCGAGGTCGAGGGCGGCACGCCGGCGCTGCTGGCCGCGGCCGGCGGCGACGAGGACGACGCGGCGGGCGTGCAGCTGCTGATCCGCCACAAGGGGCGCGTCGACGCCCGCGACCGCCAGCGCCGCAGCGCGCTGCACGTGGCGGCCGCGCACGGGCACACCGAGATCCTGGCCGCGCTGCTGGCCGCGGGCGCCGACGTGCGTGCGCGCGACAACGATGGCCGCACGCCGCTGCTCGACGCCGCGCGCGGGGGCAGCCCGGCCGCGCTCGACGCGCTGCTCGCCGCGGGCGCGGACGTCGCCGCGGTCGACATCGCCGGGCGCAACGCGGTGATGCTCGCGTGCGCCGCCGACCCGGCATCTCCGGCGCTGGTCGAGCGCCTGCTCGCGCTCGGCGTGCCGGCCGACGTGGTGGACGGCGACGGCAAGCGCGCGGTCGACCGCGCGGCCGAAGCCGGCCGCTGGTCGCTGGTGCGCCTGCTCGATCCCGCCTATCCGCTGCCGGCGAACCTCGGTTCCGACGACGACGATGCGGGCGGCGACCGCACCCCGCTGGTGTTGCTGCGCGACGGCCTGCGCGAGGGGCGCCACGGCGAGCTGGGCGACCTGCTGCGGCTGCTCGGTCCGGCCGAACTGGGCAGCCTGCTGGTCGATCCGGCGCTGCCGCCGTCGCTCGAGCGCGTGGACTGGTTGCTCGCGCGTGGCGCCGATCCGAACGTCCGCGACGCCGACGGCCGTACGCCGCTGGCGACGCTGCTCGCCGGCGCGCCCGACGCGTTGCCCGTTCTGCAGGCGCTGTTGCGCCACGGGGCTTCGCCCGCCGGTGCCGGCGGACTGGCGGCGTACCTGGCGGCCTGCGTCGAGAGCGATCACGCGGCCCGCGCGTTCGAGACCTTCGCGCTGGAACTGCTGGCGCGTGGCGCCGATCCGTTCGCCGCCTCGCCGCAGAGCGATCCGCCGCTGGCGCTGGCGGTGCGGCTGGGCTGGGCACGGCTGGTGGAGCGGCTGGCGGCGCTGGGGGTCGATCCCGACGCCCGCGACTCGCGCGGCATGACCGCCCTGCACCTGGCCGCCGCGCTCGGTCGCGAGGCCGCGCTGAAGGCGCTGGTGCGCCACGGCGCATCGCCGTCGGCGCGTGCCGCCGACGGGCAGACGCCGCTGGGCGTGGCGCTGTCGGCCGGCCGGCGCGACCTCGCTGACTGGCTGGACTGGCGCGGCTGGCCGTTGCCGCGCCGTGCGCTCGTGCCCGCCGACCTGCCGCTGGCGGCGAGCGCCGGCGATGCCGACGCGGTCCGGCGCCTGCTCGATCTGGGCTTCGACGTCGACACGCCCGATGCCCAGGCCTGCACCGCGTTGCTGCGCGCGTCGGGCGGCGGGCACCTGGCGGTCGTCGAGCTGTTGCTCGCGCGCGGCGCCGATGCGACCTGCGCCGCGCGCTCGGGTGCGACGCCGCTGTCGGCGGCGGTCAGCATGCGCCACGCCGCAGTCGTCGAGCGGCTGCTCGCTGCCGGTGTGCCGCTCGACCAGCGTCTGCCGGGCGAGGTCAGCGTGCTGATGCTGGCCGCCGCGCTCGGCTTGCCGGACCTGGCCGCCCGGCTGCTCACCGCCGGCGCCGACATCCATGCCACCGATGCCCAGGGCCTGACGCCGCTGCACTGCGCCGCGCTCTACGGCTTCACCTCGCGCGACCGACCGCGCCTGCTCGCGCTGTTCGACACGCTGCTGCTGGCCGGCGCCGAGATCGACGCGCCGGCGGCCGGCGGCGTGACCCCGCTGCTGCTGCTGCTCGGCGCCCGCGCCGAGCCCGGCACCGCCTGCGACGAGGATGTCGTGCTCGCGGCGATGGAGCACCTGCTCGACGAGGGCGTGTCGCTCGACGCGCAGGATCCGCGCGGCTTCGGCCCGCTGCACCTGACCGGCCTGCATGGGCAACTGCGTCTGGCGCGGCGCCTGCTGCGCGCCGGTGCCGATCCGGACCTGCGCGACACGCTCAACCGCACCCCCCGCGAGATCGCGGTGATGCGCGGCTTCGTCGACGTCGCCGCCGAGTTCGCGCCGGCGCCGGCGCAGGACGGGGTCTCGATGGCGCGGTTCCTGCGCGAGCGCTGAGCGCGTCGCCGGGCGACACCGGCTTGCGCCCGCCGCGGACGGGCGGCACGATGCGCGTTCCACCGATGCAGGATGCAACCATGGTTCGCAGGCGTTTCGTCGTCCTTCTCGCGCTGCTGGCGCTTTGTGTTCCGCCCGCGTTCGCACAGACCGCGCGCCAGATGCGCAGCGAGGTCGAGGCCAGCATGCTGGTCACCGGCACCGTCGACATCGAGCGCGACGGTCGGGTGTCGGCCCATGCGATCGACCAGGAAGACAAGCTGCCGCCGCAGG
>NZ_LASZ01000031.1 GCF_001014645.1 Luteimonas sp. FCS-9
CGCGCTCGTATCCGCCGTCGCTGCGCAGCGGGGTCAGCCGGGTCGCGAGGCCGGCGATCACGTCCGAGCGCCACGCCGCACCAACCGCATCTGTAGGAGCGCGCTTGCGCGCGAGAAACGGTCTCGCGAAAGCCCTTCGTGCGATGAAGCGGTCTCGGGAACGCCTCATCGCGCGCGAGCGCGCTCCTACGGGTGCACGTGGCGCCCGCGTCCGCCGTCGAGGCGCAGCAGCAGGTCGCGCAGCGGGGTGAGCCGGGTCGCGAGGCCGGCGATCACGCCGAGCGTGTTCGCCAGCGCGTCGGCCGGGTCCTGCACGCGGCCGTCGGTCAGCGCGCCCTGCGCGTACTCGAGCCCGATCCCCAGCAGCACCAGGCCCAGGCCGGCGCCGAGCAGCGAGGGCCAGCGTGCGTAGAGCTGGACCGCGGCCGCGGCGAGCGCGGCGTAGGCCAGGAAGTGCCCCAGCTTGTCGCCGTCGGGCACGTCGGGCATCGGCACCGACGGCACCAGCGACAGCACGACGACCGCCGCGATCGCGGCGATCCACAGTCCGCACCACAGCCACGGCCGGCGCAGCGGCTTGAGCGCGCTGCGCAGCCCGCGCGCCGGCGCGGCGCCGGTCACAGCCGGTGGCTCAGGTCGCCGACCAGGAACGCGTGGTCGAAGTCGACGTCGCGGGCGAAACCGATCGCCTGGAACGCCTCGCCCATGCCGCCGGGCAGGGTCAGCTTCTTGACCTGCTGGCGCAGCGCGTAGCGCGCGGCCTCGTCGGCGGCCTGCGCCTCGTGCGCGGCCAGGCGCGCGTCGATGCGATTGCCCAGCAGCAGCGAGGCCTGGCTGCAGTAGCCGGCGAAATCGAAGCCGGCGCCGGTGCCGGCCTCGGCCAGCGCGGTGAAGTCGACCGACGCGGTCAGGTCCTGCAGCCCCGGCAGCGCGAACACGTCCGGCGACACCTGGTGGCGGTGGAACGCGCGCAGCGTGCCCTCGCTGCGATCGTCGCGGTAGTACTCGCTGCGCGTATAGCCGTAGTCGACGAACAGCAGCGCGCCGCGCTTCAGGCCGCCGGCCACCGCCTGCACCCAGTACGGCAACTGCGGCAGCAGCTCGGAGCGGTAACCTTCCGGCAGCGGCGCGCCGCGCTGGCGTTCGACGTGGCGCACCGCCGGCACCAGCAGCGCGTCGGCCGGACGCAGCGTCGTCGCGAACCCGCCGTCGGGCGCGGCGACGACGTATTCCTCGTACACCTCGCCGCCGCGGATCGCGAACCGCGGCGTGGGCAGCGCATCGACGACCTCGTTGGCGAACAGCACGCCGTTCCAGTCGTCCGGCATCGGGCCGTCGAGCCACTGCACGCGCGCGAACAGCGCGTCGGGCAGCTGCGCGGCCAGGCGCGTGCGCTGGCGCTCGCGCAGGTCGGCACTGGGCTCGAGGATCGCGTAGCGCGCAGGGGCTGCGTCGAGCGCGGCCAGGTGCGCGAGCGCATCGGCGGCGAACGCACCGCTGCCGCCGCCGACCTCCAGCACCTGGGCGCCCTCGCCGAGTTCGCGCAGCACCGGCGCGATCGCCTCAGCGATGCACTCGGCGAACAGGCTGCCGAGCTCGGGCGCGGTGACGAAGTCGCCGGCCGCGCCGAACTTCGTCGCGCCTGCGCTGTAGTAGCCCAGGCCGGGCGCGTACAGCGCCAGCTCCATGAACTTCCAGAACGGGATCGCGCCACCGGCCTCGGCGATCAGGGCGTGGATCGACGCGCGCAGGCGCTCGCTGTGGGCCAGCGCGTCTTCGGACAGAGGGGGAGCGGACATGGAGGTGACTTGGCGGCGACAATGCACAGCATACCGAGCCCGCCCGCACGCGGCCGTCAGGAGCCCGCATGGACACCCCACGCCCCGTCGCGCTGATCACCGGCGCCGCGCGCCGCCTCGGCGCTGCGATCGCCCGCCACCTGCATGCGCACGGCCACGACGTCGCGCTGCATTGCCACGCCTCGCGCGCCGAGGCCGACGCGCTGGCCGCCGCGCTCGAAGCCGAGCGCCCGGGCAGCGCGGTCGTGCTGCAGGCCGACCTCGCTGACGCCGACGCGACGGCCGCGCTCGTGGACGCCACGGTGGCGCGGTTCGGCCGGCTCGACGCGCTGGTCAACAACGCCGCGGCCTTCGCGCCGGCGCCGCTGGAGGCCAGCGACGCGGCCCTGTTCGACGCGCTGATGGCAGTCAACGCCCGTGCGCCGTTCCTGCTGGCGCGCGCGGCGGCGCCGCACCTGCACCGCGCCGGGGGGGCGATCGTCAACGTCGGCGACCTCTACGCCGAGCGCCCGCGCGCCGACCTGGTCGCCTACGCGGCGTCGAAGGCCGCGCTGCTCGGGCTGACCCGCGGCCTGGCGGTCGCGCTCGCGCCGCAGGTCCGTGTGAACGCGGTCGCGCCGGGCGCGATCCTGTGGCCCGAGGACGGCGGCGATCCCGCCCTGCGCGCGCGGATCCTCGACGCGACGCCGTTGCGCCGGCAGGGCCGGGTCGAGGACATCGCCGATGCGGTCGGCTGGCTGCTGCGGGGCGCCGGCTTCAGCACCGGCGAGGTCCTCCACGTCGACGGCGGCCGCATGCTCTGAGCTTGCGACATCGACGGAGGCGCCCGGGACGCGGGCCGAGCGCCGTCGCGGCGCTCATGCCGCCCCGATCGGTTCGGCGATGGCGATCGTCTCGAACGCCGTGTCGCGGTCGGGGTGAACGGCCCACAGCTGCGCAAGCGTCCGCCCGTCGACCGGATGGCGCAGGTCGGGCGCGATCTCGGCCAGCGGCTTGAGCACGAAGGCGTGCCGCAATTCGTCTCGCGGGATGCGCAGGTTTCCCTCGCCGGCCAGGATGCGGTCGGCGTAGAGCACGATGTCGATGTCGAGGGTGCGGTCGCTGTAGCGCGGCCCGCTGCGGTCGCGCCCATGCGCGTCCTCGAGCGCGTGCAGCCAGGCGTTGAGCGCTTCGGGCGACAGCTCGGTCTCGATCGTCGCGGCGGCGTTGAGGAAGTCCGCGCCGGCGTAGCCCACGGCCGGGAACCGGTACGTCGGCGACACGACGAGCGACGGGAAGCGCGCGCGCAGCGCGTCGACCGCTGCGCGCAGGTGATGCTCGGGATCGAGGTTGCTGCCGAGGCTCAGGCAGGCGATGGCCATGGGGGCGCTCCTGTGGGGAGCGCCATGATCGCGCATCGCCCGCCCGCGGTCAGCGGGGGGACGCGACCGCCGCCGCGCTCGGATCGGCGTCCTCGTCCGCTCCCGGCTGCCCGTCGCGGCGCAGGTGCACGTCCACCGGCGCGTCGCTGCGGGCCTGGAACACCCGCAGGTCGAACTCGGGCAGGATCGCCAGCAGGTGGTCGAAGATGTCGGCCTGGATGCCTTCGTAGACCGTCCAGCCGGTGTCGGCGGTGAAGCAGTAGATCTCCAGCGGCAGCCCGGTCTCGGTCGGCTGCAGCTGGCGCACCAGCAGCGTCAGCTCCTGGTTGATGCCGGCGTGGTGGCGCAGGTAGTGCTCGACGTAGGCACGGAACGTGCCCAGGTTGGTCACGCGGCGGTGGTTGACCGGCTCGGCGCCGCGCTCGGCCAGCGCGGTGTTCCAGTCGGCCAGTTCCTGGTCCTTGCGGTCGAGATAGGCGTCGAGCAGCACGAAGCGGCGGAAACGCGCGATCTCCTCGGGCGCCAGGAACCGCACGCTGCGCTGGTCGAGGTACAGCGCGCGCTTGATCCGGCGCCCGCCGCCCTCGGACATCGGCCGCCAGTTCTTGAACGCGTCGCTGACCAGCTTCTTGGTCGGCACGGTGGTCACGGTGCGGTCGAAGTTGCGCACGGTGATCGTGTGCAGCGCGATGTCGATCACGTCGCCGTCGGCGTTCTGGCTCGGCATTTCGATCCAGTCGCCGATGCGCACGCGGCCGTCGTTGCTGATCTGCACGCTGGCCACCAGCGAGAGAATCGTGTCCTGGAAGATCAGCATCAGCACCGCGGTCATCGCGCCCAGGCCGGTGACGATGTGCAGGAACTGCGCGCCGATCAGCGTGGCGATCACCGAGATGCCGACCAGCACGAACATCACGATCTTGACGACCTGCAGGTAACCCTTGATTGGCTTGTTGTGCGCGTCGGGGCGGCGCTCGTAGTTGCGGTTGAACGCGTCGAGCACGCGGGAGACCGCCAGCGCGATCGTCACCACGACGAAGATCTGGCACAGCCGCTCCACGATCACCACCAGCTGCGGCGGCAGGTCGGGCACCACCGAGATGCCGGCCGAGATCACCAGCGCCGGCACCACGTTGGCCAGCCGCGGAATCGCCTGCAGCCGCACCTGGTGGTCGTGCTGGGCGCCGCCCAGCGGCGTGCGCTGCAGCAAGCGGCCGAGCCCGCGCAGCAGGATGCGTTTGGTGACGAAGTTCGCCAGCCAGGCGAGCAGGCACAGGCCCGCCAGCACGGTCGCGCTGTACGCCCAGGGATAAGGCGCCAGCAGGTCGCTGAGTCGTTCGAGATGGGGCTGCATCGTGCGGGGTCTCCTGTTGCGGCCGCGGCTGTGCGGCGCGCCAGGGTTCGCGGATCAGCCCTGGCGACTGCGTTCGATGATCACGCCGACCGCGCGCGCGCCGCGCACCGCACCCGGCTTGCTGAGCTTCAATCGTACCCAACCGACGTTGAACTCCTCGATCACCAGCGCCGCGCAGCGCTCGGCCAGCGTCTCGACCAGGCCGAATTCCGATGCCCCCACGTAGTCGATCAGCCGCTTGCTGACCGCCTTGTAGTCGAGCGTGCGCGCGATGTCGTCGCTCGCCGCCGGCACGCGGTTGTCGAACGCCATCTCGACGTCGAACACCAGCGGCTGGCGGATGCGCCGCTCCCAGTCGTAGATGCCGATCAGCGCCTCGATCTCGAGGCCTTCGATGAAGACTTTGTCCATGAGCGGGGAATGGGGAAGAGAGTGTGGGGAATCGGAACGCGAACAGCTTAGCCTCTTCGAATCCCCATTCCCGAATCCCCATTCCCGGATGCCGTTGCCGCCAACGGCGGCAACTGCGCCATGTCCCACCTCGGCACCACGCGCACCGCGGCGTCGCCATGCTGGCCGGCCTGCAGGCGCAGGGCGCCGGCGAAGGCGATCATCGCGCCGTTGTCGGTGCACAGCGCCGGGCGCGGGAAGCAGACACGGCCGCCGCGACGTGCGGCGTCGGCCTGCAGCTTGGCGCGCAGGCGCAGGTTCGCGCCGACACCGCCGGCGACCACGAGCGTGCTGCAGCCGGTGGCATCGAGCGCGCGCGCGCACTTGATCGCCAGCGTGTCGACCACCGCGTCCTCGAAGCCACGGGCGATGTCGGCGCGCGTCGTGTCGCGCTGGTCGCTGCCCTGCCAGGCCAGCAGCACCTGGGTCTTGAGGCCGCTGAAGCTGAAATCCAGGCCGGGGCGGTCGGTCATCGGCCGCGAGAACCGGAACGCACCCGGCGTGCCGGCCTGCGCCAGCGCGGCCAGCTGGGGACCGCCCGGGTACGGAAGGCCCATGAGCTTGGCGGTCTTGTCGAAGGCCTCGCCGGCGGCGTCGTCGAGGGTCTCGCCCAGCAACCGGTAGGCGCCGATCGCATCGACCGCGACCAGCTGCGTGTGCCCGCCCGAGACCAGCAGCGCGACGAACGGCGGCGCCGGCGCGTCGTCCTCCATCAGCGGCGCGAGCAGGTGGCCCTCCATGTGGTGCACGCCGATCGCCGGGACGTCCAGCGCCCAGGCCAGCGCGCGCGCGACGCCGGCCCCGACCAGCAGCGCGCCCACCAGGCCCGGCCCGGCGGTGTAGGCGACGCCGTCGAGCTCGTCGACCGCGAGCCCGGCCTCGGCCAGGGTCTGGCGGATCAACGGCAGCAGCTTGCGCACATGGTCGCGGCTGGCCAGCTCCGGCACGACGCCGCCGTACTGCGCATGCAGCGCGATCTGGCTGTAGACGGCATGCGCGCGCAGCCCTTCCGCGCCGCCCAGGGCGGTGTCGTAGACGGCGACGCCGGTCTCGTCGCAGGAGGTTTCGATGCCGAGGACTTTCATGGTGCGCTGGACTGCCGGGAAGCGGACGGGACGCCGGGCCGCAGGGAACGCGCCCGGTCCGGTGGCTTGCGTCGGCCGCCGGGTCCTGGCTATGATACGCGGCTCGCCGGGAGCAGACCCTCGGCAGACCCCGAATTCGCAAGATTCGATCCGGCCCCGAAGGCCGGGTGCCCAGATCCCCGGAGATTCCATGCCTAGCGTCAAAGTCCGCGAAAACGAGCCCTTCGAGTTTGCGCTGCGTCGTTTCAAGCGCACCTGCGAGAAGGCCGGCGTGCTCGCCGAAACCCGCAAGCGCGAGTTCTACGAGAAGCCGACCCAGGAGCGCAAGCGCAAGGCCGCTGCCGCCGTGAAGCGTCAGGCCCGTCGCGTTTCGCGCGACGTCACCAAGCGCCAGCGCCTGTACTGATCGGCGCGCGCCGGGCGTCGCTGCCCGGTTCGATCGTTTGATGACGCAAGAAGCCGGCAGCGCGCAGCGCAGCCGGCTTTTTGTCGTCTCCCCGACTGGCGCCCGCGCGCCTGTCGCCCTCCCTTCCCCGCCCAGGACCCGCCATGACCCTCAAGCAGCAACTCACCGACGACATGAAGGCCGCGATGAAGGGCGGCGACAAGCACAGCCTGGGCGTGATCCGCCTGGTCAACGCCGCGATCAAGCAGCGCGAAGTCGACGAGCGCATCGAGCTCGACGACGCCGCGGTGCTCGCCGTGCTGGAAAAGATGGTCAAGCAGCGCAAGGACTCGGTGACCCAGTACGCCGGCGCCGGCCGCGAGGACCTGGCCCAGATCGAGCGCGACGAGATCACGGTCATCGAGCGCTACCTGCCCGAGAAGCTCGGCGAGGCCGAGATCGTCGCCGCGATCGAGGCGGCGAAGGCGCAGACCGGCGCCAGCGGCCCGGCCGACATCGGCAAGCTGATGGGCGTGCTCAAGCCGCAGCTGGCCGGCAAGGCCGACATGGGCGAGGTCTCGCGCCTGGTCAAGCAATCGCTGGGCTGAGGCCGCGCGCGACGACAGGAGGTCGCCAAAGGCCCGTGCCCCCGCCCGGCGCGCGATGCGCGCCGACCTCCCCCGCGGGCGGGGGAGGTGGTGACGCGCGGTGATGGCGCCTGCTCCTTCCGCGACGCGGGAGGTGGTGAGAGGTGATGACGCGCGGTGATGGCGCTTTGCGCCTTCCCCCGCGTCGCGGGTGCATTGCGCCCTTCACGGGCGGAAGGCCGGGATGGGAGCAGCCGGCAACGACCGACCGCCCCGCGCACGCGTCAGCGGCGCTGCAGCCAGGTCGTCGGATTGACCGGCTTGCCGTTCTGGCGCAGCTCGAAGTACAGGCCGCTGCGGCCCTGGCCGCCGGAATTGCCGACGCTGGCGATCGTGTCGCCGCGCTTGATCGCATCGCCGGTCTTGCGCAGCAGGGCGTCGTTGTGCGCGTACAGGCTCATGTAGCCGTTGCCGTGATCGACGATCAGCAGCATTCCGTAGCCGGTCATCCACTCGGCGAACACGACCGTGCCGTCGGCGACCGCCTTGACCGGGGTGCCGGCGGCCGCACCGATCAGCACGCCGTTGCTGCTGCTGCCATCGGGCAGCTTGCCGCCGAAGGCGGTCAGCAGCGCACCGCTGATCGGCCATCCCAGACCGCCGACCTGCGGCGCCGGGGCGCGCGCGACCTGCGTCCGCGGGCGGGCCGGCGCGCGGCCACCGGCGGTGGTGTCGCGGGATTCGCGCGCCTCGCGCGCGCGGGCCGCGGCGGCGGCGCGGCGCTCGGCCTCGGCCCTGCGCGCGGCCGCGCGCAGCTGGGCCAGCACGCGCTCGAGCGCGCGGGCGTCCTGGCCCAGGGCCTTCTCGCGCGCGCTGCGGTCGTTGAACTTGGCCTCCAGCCCCTTGACGGCCTCGGCACGCTTGCCGCGGTCGGCCTCGACCCGGGCGAGCTGCACGCGCTGCTCGGCGTGCGCGGCCTCGAGCGCGGCGCGACGGTCGTGGATCGCCGCTTCCATGCCGTCGAGCTCGTCCATCTCGGCGCGCAGCGTGGCGATGCGTTCGCTGCGCTGCTGCTGCAGGTAGCGGTGGTAGACCAGCAGGCGGCCGGCGTCGGCGACCCGGTCCTGCGCCAGCATCAGCTTGAGCGCGGCCTCGTCGCCGATGGTGTAGGCCGCGCGCAGCAGCGTCGCCAGTTCCGCGCGGCGTTGCTCGACGGTGGCCGTCAGGGTCTGGCGCCGCGCCTGCAGGCGCTCGAGCTCGGCCTGCTCGGCGGCGAGCTTGATCCTGGTCTCGCGCAGCGCGGTGGTCGAGGCGGCGACCTGTTCGTCGGCCTGGCGCAGTTCGCGCGCGGCCGCGCCGCGCTGGCCCTCGAGGCGCCGGCGCTCGGCGGCGACGTCGCGCAGTTCCTTGCGCACCCGCTCCAGCCGCCGCTCGGTCTCGCGGCTGCTCTGGGCGGCGACGTCGAGCGCGGGCAGAACCGCGGCCAGCAGCGCGGTCAGCAGCAGCGCGGCACCGGTCGCGATCGCCCTGCCGGTCATGCTCAGCCGTCGGCCTGCAGCAGGCTGCGGCCGGTCATCTCGACCGGCACGGACAGGCCGAGCAGATCGAGGATCGTCGGCGCCAGGTCGCGCAGCGCCCCGCCCCGGCGCAGCGGCCCGGGCCGGCTGCCGACGTAGACCAGGTCCACCGGCCCGACGGTGTGCGCGGTGTGCGGCTCGCCGGTCTCGGGATCGCGCATCATCTCGACGTTGCCGTGGTCGGCGGTGACCAGCAGCTCGCCGCCCTTGGCGCGCACGATCTCGACGATCTCGCCGACCGCGCGGTCGACCGTCTCCACCGCCTTGATCGCCGCCTCGAGCACGCCGGTGTGGCCGACCATGTCCGGATTGGCGAAGTTGCAGATCACCACGTCGAAGCGCTCGTCGCGCACGGCCTGCACCAGCTGCGCGGAGACCTCGGGTGCGCTCATCTCCGGCTGCAGGTCGTAGGTCGCGACCTTGGGGCTGGGCACCAGGATGCGGTCCTCGCCGGGGAACGGCGCCTCGCGCCCGCCGCTGAGGAAGAACGTGACGTGCGCGTACTTCTCGGTCTCGGCGATGCGCAGCTGGGTCAGCCCCTGCGCGCCGAGCACCTCGCCCAGCGTGTTGGGCAGATCGTCGGGCGCGAACGCCAGCGGCGCGGGAAGCCGCGCGTCGTACTCGGTCAGGCACACGAAGCGCGACAGCGCCGGGCGCCGCGCCTGGAAGCCGGAGAACGCCGGGTCGACGAACGCGGCGGCGAGCTGGCGCGCGCGGTCGGCGCGGAAGTTCATGAAGACCACGGCATCGCCGTCGGCCATCGGCACGGCACCGTCGACGACGGTCGGCAGCACGAACTCGTCGTTCTCGTCGCGGGCGTAGGCGGCCCGCAGCGCGGCGACCGCATCGGGCGCGCGATGCGGCGACGACGCGTCGACGATCGCGTCCCAGGCCTTGCGCACGCGCTCCCAGCGCTGGTCGCGGTCCATGGCGTAGTAGCGGCCCGACACGCTGGCCACGTGCGCGTTGCCCAGCGCCGCGCAGCGGTCCTGCAGCGCGCGCAGGCTCGGCTCGGCCGAGCGCGGCGGCGTGTCCCGGCCGGCGGTGAACGCATGCACGGCCACGCGCGGCACGCCGCGGCGATGGGCCAGCTCGAGCATCGCGAACAGGTGCGCCTCGTGGCTGTGCACGCCGCCGGGCGAGAGCAGGCCCATCACGTGCAGGGTGCCGCCGTCGGCGCGCACCGCGTCGCAGGCGGCGCCCAGCTCGGCGTTCGCGAAGAAGCTGCCGTCCTCGATCGCCGCATCGATGCGGGTCAGGTCCTGATAGACGATCCGGCCGGCGCCGATGTTCATGTGGCCGACCTCCGAGTTGCCCATCTGCCCGTCGGGCAGGCCGACGTGGCGACCCTCGGTGTGGATCAGCGTGGACGGGTGCCCGGCCAGCAGCCCGCGCCAGGTCGGGATGTCGGCGAGCGCGAGCGCGTTGTCGCGCGGGTCGTCGCGGTGTCCCCAGCCGTCGAGGATCAGCAGGACGACGGGGCGCGGTCGGGAGGAGGTTGCGGCTTGCGGCACGACGAACGGCCCAGTGACCAAAGACAGATGCGATTGTAGCGACACGGCGGCAAGCTACGGTCGACGCCGGGCTTCCGCCCCGCCCCATCCACGAGGTCATGGTCATGTCCGCTGCCCGCCCGCATCGCCCCGTTCGCGCGTTGCTCGCGCTCGCCGTCGTCCTCGCCGCCGGCGGCGCGTTCGCCCAGGCCGACGTCTCCAAGGTCAACGGCGGCATCACCGCCGAGGCCGGCCAGGCCTACGGCGACCTGTCGACGGTCAACGGCGGCATCCGCATCGGCGACCACGCCCGGGCCCAGGACGTGGAGACCGTCAACGGCGGCATCCGCGGCGGCGACGAGATCCAGGCCGGGTCGATGGAGACGGTCAACGGCGGCATCACGCTGGGCGCCCGCGCGCGGACCGGCAACCTGACCACCGTCAACGGCGGAATCCGGCTGGGCGGGGCGGCGCAGGTCGGGGGCAACGTCGAGAGCGTGAGCGGCGGCGTGTTCGTCGACCGCGGCAGCCGGGTCGACGGCAACGTGGTCACCGTCAACGGCGCGATCGGCCTGGTCGGCACCGAGGTGACCGGCGACGTGAAGACGGTCAACGGCGACGTCACGATCGGCGCCGGCTCGCGGGTGCGCGGCGGACTGACGGTCGACAAGCCCTCGTCGAACTGGTTTCCGGTCACGATCAACCGCCGCAGCCCGCGGATCATCATCGGCCCCGACGCGGTGGTCGAGGGCCCGCTGACGTTCAAGCGCGAGGTCACGCTGTACGTGCACGCCAGCGCGCGCACCGGCCCGGTCAGCGGCGCCACCGTGGTGCCCTACGATGGCGCGCAGGCGCCGAAGGACTGATCCCCGCCCGGCGCGCATCGGCAGCTGAACGACCGTATAGTGCGGCGTTCCCCGCTTGCAGGAGTGATCACCGGATGCGCAGACCCCATTTGATGCTGGCCCTGCCGGCCGCACTCGCGCTCGCCGCGTGCGGCGCGCAGGACAAGGCCGACGACACCGCCACCGCGCCGGCGCCCGACGCCCAGGCCGCGCACGCGTTCTCGTCGGACATCACCGGCGCGGACTTCGGCGAGCTGGTCAAGACGCTGGCCTCGGACGAATTCGAGGGCCGTGCGCCCGGCACCGCCGGCGAGGACCGCACCGTCGAGTACATCAGCGCGCAGTTCGAACGCATCGGCCTGCAGCCCGGCGGCGACAACGACAGCTGGTACCAGACCGTGCCGATGGTCGAGACCACGGCCGACGATTCGACCGTCCTCAAGCTCGCGACCGCCAAGGGCACGCGCGACCTGGCCTTCGGCCGCGACATGGTGCTGGGCACGCGCACCGGCAAGCCGCAGATCGAGGTCGCCGACAGCGAACTGGTGTTCGTCGGCTACGGCGTCGACGCGCCCGAGCAGGACTGGAACGACTACGCCGGCCTCGACGTCGAGGGCAAGACCGTCGTCATCCTGGTCAACGACCCGGGCTTCCACGCCCAGGACGAATCGCTGTTCGACGGCAACCGGATGACCTACTACGGGCGCTGGACCTACAAGTTCGAGGAGGCGGCACGCAAGGGCGCGGCCGCGGCGCTGATCGTGCACGACACCGCCGGCGCGTCGTACGGCTGGGACGTGGTCAAGAACTCGTGGTCGGGCGCGCAGTTCGACCTGCGTCCGCAGGACGATCCCGAGCCGCGCCTGCCCGCGCAGGGCTGGATCACCGGCGACGTCGCCCGGCAGCTGTTCGCCGACGCCGGCCTCGACCTCGACGCGCAGATCCAGGCGGCCAACAAGCGCGGCTTCAAGCCGGTGCCACTGAACGCCAAGGTCTCCTTCGACCTCAAGAGCACGGTCGCCGAGAAGAGCTCGCGCAACGTCGTGGGCATCCTGCCGGGCACGCAGGCGCCGGAGGAGGCGATCCTCTACCTCGCCCACTGGGACCACCTGGGCAAGCACGAGGGCGAAGGCGACACGATCTACAACGGCGCGATCGACAACGCCACCGGCGTGGCCGGCATCATCGAGATCGCCGAGAAGTTCGCGACCTCCGAGCCCAAGCCGAAGCGTTCGCTGGTGTTCCTGGCGGTCACGCTCGAGGAGTCGGGCCTGCTGGGCAGCAAGTACTACGTCGCCCAGCCGAGCATCGATCTGGCGCAGACGGTCGGCGTGATCAACCTCGACGCGATGAGCGTCGCCGGTCCCTCGCGCGACTTCGTCGTCACCGGCAAGGGCAGCTCGGAACTGGAGGACATCCTGCAGACCTACGCCGGCCAGCAGAATCGCACGCTGGTCGAGGAAGGCAACCCGGCCGGCGGCTACTACTTCCGCTCCGACCACTTCAACTTCGCCAAGGCCGGCGTGCCGGCGCTCTACGCCAAGGGCGGCAACGACCTGGTCGAGGGCGGCACCGCGGCAGGCAAGGCGGCGAGCGACGACTACGCCACCCGCTACCACCAGCCCGGCGACGAGTACAACCCGGACTGGAACCTCGACGGCGTCGTGCAGGACCTCGAGGCGCTGTACGGCGTCGGCCGCACGCTCGCCGACGGCGACCGCTGGCCGAACTGGTACGAGGGCAATCCGTTCAAGGCCGCACGCGACACCGCGCGCGGCGAGGCGGGCGGCGCGCCGTAACTGCGCGTTGCCGGCCCGGATGGCCGGCCCATTGCGATCCAGCGAAGGGCGGCGGCGACGCCGCCCTTCGCACAGGCGAGGAACGCCCGATGCCCGCACGCCCCACGACACCCGTCGTGGCCGACCCGGCCCACCCGACTGGCGCGTTGCCCGACCGCGCCCTGCCCGATCTCGCGCTGTTCGACTTCGACGGCACGATCACCAGCCGCGAGACCTTTCCCGACCTGCTCGTCGCCGCGACGCCACGCTGGCGGCTGATCGCCGGGCGCGTGCTGATGGCACCGGTCGTGATCGCCTACCGATCCGGCTGGCTGTCGGGCGTGCGCACGCGTGCGGCGCTCGTACGCTACGCGTTCGCCGGGCTGCCGGCAGCGCGCGTTGCCGCCGCCGGCGCCACGCTGGCGGCCACGCGATTGCCCGCGCTGGTGCGCCCGCAGATGCAGGCCCGGATCGATTGGCACCGCACGCGTGGCGATACGGTGGTCGTGGTCTCGGGGAACCTCGACGTCCTGCTCGCGCCCTGGTGCGCGGCCCAGGGCCTCGACCTGCTGTGCTCGGCGCTCCAGCAGACGACCGACGGCCGGCTCACCGGCCGCTACGCCGGCGCGCAGTGCGCCGGCGACGAAAAGGCCCGGCGGGTCCGCGCCACGTATCCGCGCGAGGCGTTCGCCCACGTGCACGCCTATGGCGATACCGACGAGGATCTCGCGCTGCTGCGCATCGCCGACCACGCGTCCTGGCGCGGCGCGCCGTGGTGCGGGACGGCGACATGACACGACCGGTCCGCCTGCAGTTGTCGCGTCGCCGCGGGTTCGACCTGCAGGCGCATTCGCGGGCGGTCAACGGACTGCCGGCGACCGTCGTCGCGCGACCCGGTCGCTGGGGCAACCCGTACCGGGTGGGCGTCGACGGCGATCGTGCCACCTGCGTCGCGCGCTACGCCGAATTCATGGCGACCCGTCCCGACGACCTCGACCCGACGCCCCTGCGCGGCCGCAACCTCGCCTGCTGGTGTCCGCTCGACGGCCCGTGCCACGCAGACGTCCTGCTGGCGCTGGCGAACCCCCGGTCGGACGACCGGTCCTGACGGGCCGGCCCCAAGCAGGCCCCCGTCAGCCGACCAGCCGCACCCGCGCGAAGTTGCGCTTGCCGACCTGCAGCACGCCCTCGAAGCCGGGAACGAGCACCAGGCCGGCGTCTTCGACGACGGCGCCGTCGACCTTGACCGCCCGCTCCTTGAGCTTGCGGTTGGCCTCCGAATTGCTCGGCGTGATGCCGGCGGCGGTCAGCAGCGCAGCGATGCGCAGGCCGTCGGCAGGCACCGCGACGTCCTGCAGCGGCAGCGCGGTCACGTCGCCCTCGCCGGTCACCGCGGCATGCCAGCCGGCGATCGCGGTCTGCGCCGCGTCGGCATCGTGGAAGCGGGTGGCGAGCTCGCGCGCCAGGCGCAGCTTCACGTCGCGCGGGTTCAGCGTGCCGGCGTCGACATCGGCCTTCAGCGCCGCGGCCTCGTCGATGCCGATCTCCAGGCTCAGCAGCTCGATCCAGTTCCACATCAGCGCATCGCCGATCTTCATCGTCTTGTTGACGATGTCGATCGCCGGATCGGTCACGCCGATGTAGTTGCCCAGCGACTTGGACATCTTGGCCACGCCGTCCAGGCCGACCAGCAGCGGCATCGTCAGCACGACCTGCGGCGCCTGGCCGTGGTGTTCCTGCAGCGCGCGGCCCATCAGCAGGTTGAACTTCTGGTCGGTGCCGCCGCACTCGACGTCGGCGCGCAGCGCGACCGAGTCGTAGCCCTGCACCAGCGGATAGAGGAACTCGTGGATCGCGATCGGCTGCTGCCCGGCGTAGCGTTTGGCGAAGTCGTCGCGCTCGAGCATGCGTGCGACGGTGTGCGTGGACGCCAGCCGGATCATGTCGGCCGCGCCCATCGCGCCGAACCATTCGGAATTGAACCGCACTTCGGTGCGCTCGGCGTCGAGCACCTTGAACACCTGCGCCTTGTAGGTCTCGGCGTTCGCCAGCACGTCCTCGCGCGAGAGCGCCTTGCGCGTGGCGCTCTTGCCCGACGGGTCGCCGATCATTCCGGTGAAGTCGCCGATCAGGAAGATCACCGTGTGGCCCAGGTCCTGGAACTGCCGGAGCTTGTTGAGCAGCACCGTGTGGCCCAGGTGCAGGTCGGGCGCGGTCGGATCGAAGCCGGCCTTGATGCGCAACGGGCGACCGAGCGCGAGCCGCGCCTGCAGGTCGTCGCGCTTGAGAATCTCGTCGCTGCCGCGTGCGATCAGCTCGATGGCGGGGGTCTGGGACATCGTCGGGGGGATCTCTGGAAAACCCGCCGCGTATTCATGATGTGAATGCGCAGGCGGTGGTCGTTAACGGGTCGTTATGCAGTGAACGGACCGAAAATTCCTGTCCGGTCAGTGATTTGACGCATGGAGCTCACATCTCTATGTTACCCCGCTGACACGTCTTTCACGCACCCTGGGATCCGCCACGATGACGACACCCGTCCCGCCGCAGGCCGACGCCCACCACCGGCGCGTGCTCCACGACAACCTGCAGGCGGCGGCCCGGAACACGGCGCAGGAAGGACGATTCGGCAGCGCCCGGCTCTATCCCGGCCGCTGGACGCGGCGCGACTGGGCGCACGCGAGTCTGTTCGCGACGCTCGGCGCGCTGCTCGTCGCGCTGGTGCCGGGGTTCTCGCACGCGATGCGCGACGGTGGCGACGACGGCCACGAACTGGTGACGATGTCGCTGGCGCTGCCGCCGCTGACCGCGCAGCAGCGCGTCGCGCAGCAGGCCCACGACAACTGGCAGCTGGTCACCGTGGCCCAGGGCCAGACGCTGGGCTCGATCTTCTCCGAGCTCGACCTGCCGGCCGCGACGATGCACCGCATCCTCGAGCTGCCCGACGCGAAGGCCAAGCTCACGCGCATGCGCCCGGGTACTGAACTCGGCTTCGACATCGCCGCCGACGGCAGCCTGGCCCGGCTGCGCTACGACCGCAGCGACACCGAGCGGGTCGAGCTCGCGATCGCCGGCGACACCGTGAGCGAGCAGGTCATCGAGCGTCCGGTCGAGATCCGCAACGTCGTCATCAGCGGCCAGGTCGGCCGCTCGCTGTTCCACTCGGCGCGCAAGCTGGGCCTGTCGGGCGCGAACATCAACACGTTGACCGACGAGGTCTTCAAGTACGACATCGACTTCAACACCGACGTCACCCAGAACGACCGCTTCAGCGTGGTCGTCGAGCAGGTCTGGCGCGAGGGCGAGCTGATCCGCAGCGGCCCGGTGCAGGCCGCGGTGTTCACCGCCAAGGGCAAGCCGTTCTCCGCGTTCCGCTTCGAGCACGACGGCAAGGCCGAGTACTACAACGCCGAAGGCCGCCCGCTGAAGAAGAGCTTCATCCGCATGCCGATCCAGTACGCGCGGCTGAGCTCGCGCTTCGGCAGCCGGCGCCATCCGGTGCTCGGCACGATGCGCATGCACAAGGGCGTGGACTACGCCGCGGCGACCGGCACGCCGATCATGGCCGCCGGCGACGCGCGCGTGCAGTTCAAGGGCACCCAGCGCGGCTACGGCAACGTCGTGATCCTCGACCACGGCCGCGGGCACACCACGCTCTACGCGCACATGTCGCGCTTCGGCAACATCCGCCAGGGCCAGCGCGTCCCGCAGGGCACGGTGATCGGCTACGTCGGCTCGACGGGCCTGGCGACCGGCCCGCACCTGCACTACGAGTTCCGCGTGAACGGCCAGCACCGCAACCCGCTGCAGCACACGATGCCCGAGCCCGACCCGCTGAACGGCGCGGCGCTGGCGCAGTTCCGCCAGCAGACCGGCCCGGCGCTCGCGCGCATCCGCGAGGTCGAGGAGATCATCTACGCCGACGTGCCGGCGCGGCCCGATCCCGAGCGCGCCGACCGCCAGGTCGCGAGCGCGGCCGGCGGCGGCGGCAACCGCGGCTGATCCCCACGCCCGGCTCCGGCCGGGCGTTTCGTTTCGCATGCCACCGGCGATCGGCGTCCCTCCATGCCCGACCTGTTCCTCGGCCTGATCTCGGGCACCAGCGCCGACGGCATCGACGCGGCGATCGTCGGCTTCGACACCGGCAGCGAGGGCCGGCTGCAGGCCGACCTGCGTCTGGGCCGCACCTATTCCTGGCCGGACGACCTGCGCGCACAGCTGGTCGCGCTCGGCCAGCAGGCCGCACCGCTGACGCTCGACGACCTGGGCGAACTCGACAACCGGATCGCCGAAGGCTTCGCGCAGGCAGCCAACCGGGCACTCGCCGAGGCCGGGTTGACGGCCGCGGACATCGCCGCGATCGGCTCCCACGGCCAGACGCTGCGCCACCGCCCGCACGGACGCGCCGGCGACGGGCGGCACGGCTTCACGCTGCAGCTCGGCGACCCGTCGACGATCGCCGAGCGCACCGGCATCCGCACCGTCGCCGACTTCCGCCGCCGCGACGTCGCCGCCGGCGGCCATGGCGCCCCGCTGCTGCCGGCGCTGCACGCCGCGCTGCTGCACGCGCTCGGCGAGGACCGCGCGGTGCTCAACCTGGGCGGCATCGCCAACCTCACCCTGCTGCCGGGCGACGGCGGCGCGGTGCGCGGGTTCGACACTGGGCCGGCCAACGGCCTGATGGACGCCTGGTGCCTGCGGCACACCGGACAGCCCTTCGACCGCGGCGGCGCATTCGCCGCCGGCGGCCGGGTCGACGCGGCGCTGCTGGCGCGGCTGCGTGCCGCGCCGTGGTTCTCGCTGCCGCCCCCCAAGTCGTCGGGCCGCGACCAGTTCCACCTGGACTGGGTCGAGGCCGCGCTGGCCGGCGGCGAGACGCCGGCGGACGTGCAGGCGACGCTGCTGGCGCTGAGCGCGACGACGATTGCCGATGCGCTGCGCGCCACCCAGCCCACGACCGCGCGCCTGATCGCCTGCGGCGGCGGCGTGCACAACCCAGCGCTGATGGCCGCGGTGGCCCACGCCCTGCCCGGCGTGGCCGTGGTGTCGAGCGACGCGCACGGGCTCGACCCCGACCACGTCGAGGCCATGGGCTTCGCGTGGCTGGCCCGGCAGACCGTGCTCGGCCTGCCCGGCAACCTGCCGTCGGTGACCGGCGCCGCCGGCCCGCGGGTGCTCGGCGGGATCTACCCGGCCTGAGCCGCCCGGCGCCGGCCTGCGCGCGGCGTCAGGCCGATGCGTCCGGCGAGGCGCCCAGCACCGCGAACGCGGCCTCGCGCTCGGCTTCGGTCAGGTCGATGCGCCGCAGCCCGGCATCGAGCAGCAACGGCACCCCGCCGGCCGCCGGGCGCACGGCCAGCGCCTGCGTCTCGCCGTCCGGCGTGTCGACCAGCAGCGGCGCCTCGCGCTTGGCGAAGCGGACGTTCTGCTTGCCCGCTGCCCGGCCGGGCAGCTTTCCGTAGGCATAGGTCACGACCGTGCCGCCGAACGAGGCCTGCGCGGCCTTGATCTCGACCGGCTCGGGGATCCAGCGCTGCGGCTGGCGTGCGGCGCCGTTGACGCGCCCGTTGCGCAGCCGGGTGACGATCGCCACCACGCCCAGCGCCGCGAAGATGCCGAACAGCACCAGGAAGAACACCACGCGGTTCCAGAAGCGCTCCAGCCCGATGCTCAGCGCCGCCTTCGACGGATCGTCGGCCGCCACGACCAGGCTGGTCGCGTAGTCGCCACGCGAGAACGACACGAACAGCAGCGAGATGTGCTTCTCGTACGCGACCCCGTCGACCTCGTAGGCGACGTCGGCCTCGCAGTCGGTGAACACCGCCTTGCGGGTGGTGCAGCGGCCGTCGCGCAGGTCGTAGTCCTCGAGCTCGAGCGGGTTGCTGCGGATCTGCTGGTCCTGCAGCAGGCCCGGCAACTGCCACCACGCGATCGCGCCGGCGACCACGAATGCCAACAGGGCCAGCAGGAAGCCACCGCCCATGCCCAGGGCGTTGCGGGTGAAGCGCAGGTCGCGCTGCGGCAGCAGCGCCTGGAGGTTCGACATGTCGGTGTCCTGGAAAGCGGGATCGGGCGCATGCACACCGACGGGCCGGAAGGCCGGGGCGGGCAGGCGGGGAATGCGCTGGCGGCCGGGAGCACGCCGAGGATCAGCGAGCGCCGGGGGCTGGCAGGCGCCATGTTGCCGCATTCATGAAAACGTTTCCAGAGCGCGGCGCGCCCACCGCGCGGAACGCGTGCGTCAGCCCACCCGCTGCCAGTCCAGGCCACCGGCCACCCCGCCCGCGCCCGGCAGCCACGGCAACAGCCAGTGGTCGACGAGCAGGAACGCGAACAGCGCCATCAGGTAGACGACCGAGTAGTTGAACATCCGCATCGCGAAGAACTCGTCCGGCGGATCGAGCAGGCGCCAGGCGTACCACAGGAACACCAGGCCGAGCACGACCGCGCCGCCCAGGTAGAACAGCCCGCTCATGCCGATCGCGACCGGCAGCAGCGTGATCACGACCAGCAGCACGGTGTAGATCAGGATCTGCCAGCGCGTGTACGCCACGCCGTGGGTGACCGGCAGCATCGGCACCAGCGCGCGCGCGTAGTCCTCGCGGCGGAAGATCGCCAGCGCCCAGAAGTGCGGCGGCGTCCAGACGAACACGATCAGCACCAGCAGCAGCGCGTGCGCCCAGTCCCACTGCCCGGTCATGCCCGTCACCGCGGCCCAGCCCAGCAGCGGCGGCGCGGCGCCGGCGATGCCGCCGATGACGATGTTCTGCGGCGTCGCGCGCTTGAGGAAGCCCGTGTACACCACCGCGTAGCCGATCAGCGAGGCGAAGGTCAGCACGGCGGTCAGCGGGTTGACCAGCAGCACCAGGATCGCCATTGACGCGGCGCCGAGCGCCAGCGCGAACACCAGCACCTGCACCGGACGCAGCGCGCCGGTCGCCAGCGGTCGGTGCGCGGTGCGCGCCATGACCTTGTCGATACGCTGGTCGATCAGGTGGTTGATCGCCGCCGCCGATGCCGCCGCCAGCCAGATGCCGAGCAGACCGAACACGCTCTCGCGCGCCGGCGGCAGCCCCGGAACCGCGAGGAACATGCCCACCAGCGCGGTGAACACGATCAGCGCGACCACCCGCGGCTTGGTCAGCGTCCAGTACGCGCGCGCCTTGCTCCCGGCCATGTCAGTCCGGCCGCCGCAGCCGCGCCAGCAGCGAGACCAGCACGAACAGCAGCAGCGCGGCGCCGCCGTTGTGCAGCACCGCCACCCACAGCGGCAGTGCGAGCTTGACGTTGAGGATGCCCAGCAGCACCTGCGCCAGCGTCAGCGCGCCCAGCGCCACCGCCCAGCCGCGCAGGCCCGGGGTGCGCAGCAGGCGCACGGCGAACGCGAGCAGCGTCGCGAAGACGACGACCGCCATCGCCCGGTGCGCCATCTGGATCGCGATCCGCGCCGCGCCGTCGAGCACGCCGCCCTCGTAGTCGACGCCGATCCCGCGCCACAGCACGAACCCTTCGCGGAAATCGCTCGGCGGCCACCACTGGCCCACGCACCGGGGGAAATCGCCGTAGTGGTGGACCGCAGTCGTCCAGCCGCCGGCCCCGCAGGCCAGCGCGGCGTAGTTGGCGCTGACCCAGCCGCCGAGCGCGATCTGCACGCCGACCACCGCGATCGCGGCCAGCGTCCAGCGCCGCAGCGCGTCGGCCTGCGCCAGCACGATCGGCTGCATCGTCGCCCGCCACGCCATCCACAGCAGCAGCGAGAACGTCAGCATGCCGCCGAGCAGGTGGCCCATGACGATCACCGGCTTGAGCAGCAGCGTCACCGTCCACTTGCCCAGCAGCGCCTGGAAGATCACCACCGCCAGCGTCAGCACCGCCGCGCGCGCGAGATCGATGTTCGACCAGCGCAGCGCCGCCAGCAGCAGGATCGCCTCGCCGAGCGCGGCGATGCCCAGCGCAGCCATCGTGTCGCCGCGCATGTACAGCGGGATCGCCAGCGCGACCAGCAGCGCCGCGCCGATCACCTGCGCCAGGCCGTGGCGCCGCCGGCGCACGGCCAGCAGCGCCAGCCCGAGCACGAACACGCCCAGCGTCGCCGCCAGGTGGCGGTGCACCTGCTCGCGCCAGGCCTTGTGGGTCTCGAACGGCCGGATCGCGCTCGCGGCGTGGTCGCTGACGTCGGTGGCGGCCTGCGGCCAGGTCGCACGCCCGTAGCAGGTCGGCCAGTCGGGACAGCTGAGCCCGGCGTCGGAGAGCCGCACGAACGCGCCGAACACGATCACGCACAGCGTCAGCGCCGCCGCGAACCAGGCGATCCGGTGGAAGTGGCGGTAGACGGCCGGGCGGTGCGCGGTCGCGTGGGCGGGCGGCGGGTGGGTCATCAGCGGAGTCTGAGCAGCTTGGCCATGTCCGCGCGCAGATGGCCCGGGTCGAAGCCGGGGGCATAGCGCAGGATCACGAACCCGTTGGGGTCCACGACGTAGGCCGGGACGCCATTGTCCGCGTCCCGGGGGCCGCCGTCGACGCGTGGCAGGGCGGCGCGCAGCGCGGGGTCAGCTTCGAGTACGCGCCACGCGGCGTTGCGCACCGCGCCGTCGGGCACGTCGCCGAGCCACAGGATGTCGACGTGGTCGGCATTGCGGCCGAACAGCTGCCAGACCAGATCGAGCTCGCGCGAGAGCGCGACGCAGGGATCGCCGCAGCCGGCCGGCGGCGCGACGAGGATCCGCCAGCGGCGCTCCACCGGCTGCCAGGCGTAGGTGCCGCCCGCGGCCAGCCGCGGCGCCAGCGCGCGCAGGTCGGCCGGCGGGTCGAGCAGTTCGCCATGGTTCTGCATGCCGGCCGGGCGCCAGCCCGAGAAGCGCAGCGCGCCGGCGACGAGGGCGCTGCCCAGGAACAGCACCACGATCAGCACCAGCAGCAGGCGGTTGCGGTCGCGCTGGGCGGTCGGGACGGGGGCGGGCGTCGTCATCGGCGGGGTTTCCGGAAAGTGAGCACCAGGGCGGTGACGAGGACGGTCAGCGCCAGGCCGAACCACTGGACCGCGTAGCCCAGGTGCTTCTCGGGCGGCAGCGTGTTGGGGAGGATATCCAGGTCGCGAGCGTAGCCGGCGGGCAGCGCGGGATCGAGCCGCAGCACCCGCGGCGGCAGCGCCGCGAGCCCGGCCGCCGAGGCGATCGCCGGCGCGTCGAAGCGCGTCATCAGCCATGCCGGGCCTTGGCCGATCGCCGGCCCCAGCGCCAGCCCCGCCGACGGCGGCGGCGCCAGCAGGCCGCGCAGGTCCAGCGTCCGGCCGAGCAGCCCCTCGCCGTGCAGCACGTCCGCCGCCGGCATCCGCGCGGTGCGCTCGGCGATCGGCGTCCACCCCAGGTCGACCAGCAGCGGCGCGCCGTCGTCGGGCGCGAACAGGCGGTAGACCCGCAGGCCGGGACGGCCGTCGTGGATCTGGTTGTCGAGCACGAACGCCGGCGCGTCGACGAAACGCCCGCGTCCGGCGGCCCAGTCGTAGTCGCGCCGGCGCGCGTCGTCGCCGGCGTGCGACAGCGGTACGGCACGGCGCGCAGACAGCGTCCGCTCGACGGCCTCGAGCATCGCGCGCTTGTCATGCATGCGCGTGAGCTGCCACTGGCCCAGCGCCGCGAACGCCACGACCAGCAGCAAGGCCACGCCCCATCCCGCCGCAAGGCGCGTGCGCCGGCTCACGCCCCGGTGTCCGCGGGCTGCGATAATCCGCTCATGCCCCTCGCGCCGCGGAGTCCGTCATGGTGATGAACGATTCGCTCAAGCTGCTGCTGATCATCGGTTTCGTTCTGCTGATTCTGTGGAACCTCGGCGCCGGCCTGTATTACATGCTCAACGACAAGGGCCGCAGCAACCGCACCGTCAACGCCCTCACCCGCCGCATCGGCCTGTCGGTCGCGCTGATCGCGCTGGTGCTGCTGGCGATCTGGATGGGGTGGATCAAGCCGCATGGGGTCTACGGCTGATGCCGTAGACCCCATGCGGCGGGAATGGGGATTCGGGATACGGGATTCATAAAGGCGTGCATTGACTCGCTTTCACGAATCCCGAATCCCGTTCGTTTCCGTCGTCTCAGACGACGTAAACGAACAGAAACAGAATCAGCCACACCACGTCGACGAAGTGCCAGTACCAGGCCACCGCCTCGAAGGCGAAGTGGTTCTCGCTGGTGAAGTGGCCGCGGAAGCAGCGCAGCCAGATCACGATCAGCATGATCGTGCCGAGCGTGACGTGCGCGCCGTGGAAGCCGGTGAGCATGAAGAACGTCGAGCCGTAGATGCCCGAACCCAGCGTCAGGTTGAGGTCGCGGTAGGCGTGGACGTATTCCTCGATCTGGAAGAACAGGAACACGCAGCCCAGCGCGATCGTCGCGCCGAGGAACACCAGCAGCTGGGTGCGGCGCGCGGCGCGCAGCGCGTGGTGGGCGATCGTGATGGTGACGCCCGACGCCAGCAGGATCAGCGTGTTGAGCAGCGGCAGTCCCCAGGCCGGAATGGTCTGGAACACGCCGCCCACGCCACCGGGGCCGGCGGTCGGCCACGCGGCGCTGTAGCCGTCCCACAGCACCGAGTTGGTCATCGCGCCCGAGCCCTCGCCGCCCAGCCACGGCAGCGCCAGCGTGCGGGCGTAGAACAGCGCGCCGAAGAACGCGCCGAAGAACATGATCTCCGAGAAGATGAACCACACCATCCCCATACGGAACGACACGTCGACCTGCTTGTTGTAGTAGCCCGAGACCGACTCGAGCACGACGTCGGCGAACCACTTGAACAGGATCAGCGCCAGGCCCGCGATGCCGACGAAGAACGTCGTACGCCCCCAGCTCGCGTCGTTGAACCAGCTGGCCAGGCCCAGCATCGTCACGAACAGCGCGACCGAGGCGAACAGCGGCCACTTGCTGTCGTGCGGCACGAAGTAGACGTTGGGATCCTGGTGTTCGGTCTTCACGTGGGCCATGGCGGTATCCGGGTGGCGGCGCGGTGTCGGGGGCGGAACGGGGAACGCTAGGGCGCGGCGGCCAGGCGCGCGTCGCGCACCGGGGCGACGCCGGCGACCAGCCGCGAGGTCAGTACATCGTTCTTGAAGAAGGTATACGACAGCGTGACCGTGTTGACGTCGCGCGGCAGCGACGGGTCGATGATGAAGCGCACCGGCATGTCGCGGGTCTCGCCGGCCTGCAGCGTCTGCGCGGTGAAGCAGAAGCACTCGGTCTTCTGGAAGAAGCCCGAGGCCCGCGCCGGCGCCACCGACGGCGTCGCGCTGCCGACGACCGGCCGCGCGCTGTCGTTGTGCGCGTAGTACGTGGTCTCGTACTGCTCGCCCACGCGCACGCGCATGCGGGTCTGGTTGGGACGGAACGACCAGGGCAGGTGCGAGTT
>NZ_LASZ01000032.1 GCF_001014645.1 Luteimonas sp. FCS-9
CTGGCTGATCGTTACGCCGTTGGTGAACAGGCACGGCAACTGCTCGTTGCTGACCGAGCAGTCGCTGCCGCCGGCATCGACCGACAGCGTCTGGTTGCGGTCGGAGGCCTTGGCCAGGACGGCGCCGGGCGCGAGCGCCAGGACGAGGAGCAGGCTAGCGGCGGGAATTGGGTTCATTGCGGAATTTGACCTGGGAAAGGAGTTCGATCCGCCCCGACTCGAGATCGGCGCGCATGCCGGTGCCCTGCATTGTAGAACCGGGCTGGACCACGTCCACGTGCGCGTCGGAAGCGGCCTGGTTGCGCTGCGGGAACACGTCGAGCGCCTCGGTGCGCATCGTCGTGGGCCGCGGCGCGCCGTCGGGGCTGGTCGCGGTGACGGCGCCGCGCAGCCGGACCTGCTCGTTGTCGTCCGACACCCAGCCGGTCTTCGAACGTACCTGCCAGTGGCCGCCGGACTCGGCGGGGATGTTGAACACCGGCGTCGTCAGCTCCAGCGTGCGCGCACCGGGAGTCTGCTGCAGCTCCGGCGCCTGCACCGCGAACGCCTCGCGGCCGTCGCTGTCGAGCGCGACGAGGTCGAAGTCGCGCAGCAGGTAGTCGGTGCGGTCGTCGGCGGGGCCCTCGACCGCGAGCGTGTCCTTCTGGCGCCAGGCCGACCAGCCCGACACCAGCGCGCCGGCGAGCAGCAGCAGCGTGAGTCCCAGGCGCCAGTTCACGACACCCGTCCGTCGGCGTGGATCGTCGCCAGCCGGCCCTGCGCGTGCAGGATCAGATCGCACAACTCGCGGCCCGCGCCGCGGCCGCCGGCCGCGCGGGTGCGCCAGTGGGCGGCGGCGACCGCGCAGGCGTTGGCGTCGGCCGGCACGACGGCCAGGCCCGCGGCACGCATGGCACCGACGTCGGCGAGGTCGTCGCCCATGAACGCGACCTCGTCGCCGTCGAGACCGAGTTCGGCGCACAGCGCCGCGACCCGTTCGCGCTTGTCGGCGACGTGCACGTGCGCCTGCACGCCCAGGTCGGCCGCGCGCCGCTCGACGATGCCGCCCGGGCGCGCGGTGACCATCGCCACGGCGATGCCGGCCTTGCGCAGCAGCACCAGGCCCTGGCCGTCGTGGACGTGGAAGGTCTTGATCTCGCGGCCGTCGCTGTCGAAGCCGAGCCCGCCGTCGGTCAGCGTGCCGTCGACGTCGAAGCAGGCCAGCCGCACGCGCGCAGCGCGCGCGAGCACGTCGGGCGGCACGTGGTCGAAGAGGGCGTCGGGCATCGCGGGCGATCGGTCCATGAACGAGAAGAGTGCGGTTACACCACGCGGGCGCGCAACAGGTCCTGAATGTTGAGGGCGCCCACGACCCGGCGGTCGGCGTCGAGCACCGGCAGCATCGTGATCTTGCGCGTCTCCATCAGCCGCGCGGCCTCGACGGCCAGCGCGTCGGCATCGATCGCGATCGGGTCGCGGGTCATGACGTCGGCGATGCGCGCATCGCGCACGTCGATGCCGGGGTCGGTGAGCGTGCGCCGCAGGTCGCCGTCGGTGTACAGGCCGATCAGTCGCCGCGCCTCGTCGACGACCACGGTCATGCCCAGCCGCTTGCGGCTCATCTCCATCAGCGCGTCGGCCAGCGAGGCGTCCGCGCGCACGGCGGGGACCTCGTCGCCGCCGTGCATGACGTCGCGGATGTGCAGCAGCAGGCGGCGGCCGAGCGCGCCGGCCGGGTGGGAACGGGCGAAGTCGTCGGCGGTGAAGCCGCGCGCCTCCAGCAGCGCCACGGCCAGCGCATCGCCCATGACCAGCGACGCGGTCGTGCTGCTGGTCGGCGCCAGCGCCAGCGGGCAGGCCTCGGCCGGCACGCTGATGTCGAGGTGGATGTCGGCGGCCGTGGCCAGCGTCGACGCCGGCCGGCCGGTCATCGCGATCAGGCCGTTGCCCTGGCGCTTGAGCACTGGCAGCAGCATCAGGATCTCGTCCGACTCGCCCGAGTACGACAGCGCCAGCACGATGTCGGCGTCGGTGATCATGCCCAGGTCGCCATGACCGGCCTCGCCCGGGTGCACGTAGAACGCCGGGGTGCCGGTCGAGGCCAGCGTGGCGGCGATCTTGCGCGCGACGTGGCCCGACTTGCCCATGCCGGTGCACACGACCCGGCCCCGGCACTCGAGGATCCGCGCGCAGGCCTGCGCGAACGCGCCGTCGAGGCGGGCGGCGACCGCGTGCAGGCCCTGGACCTCCACGTCGAACACCTGCCGCCCACTGTCGGCGAACGCCGCCGCGCGCGGGGCAGGGGGGGCGGAGGCGGCCTGGGCCGCGTCGTCGAGCGTATCCGGCAAGGGTCTTTTCCGTTAGGCTAAGCGGTTCATTTTATGCGCTTCCCGGCGTGAATGCCCCGCGACCGTCGGCGGCGTCGAAGACGGCTCATCCCCGCTTCACGCAGGCGGCGCCAGGGCCCCCGTGCGGCGGCGCCCACAGGATCGAAGACTTGGATACCCGGACCATCACCGCACTCATCCAGCAGGGCATGCCCGAGGCCCAGGTGCACGTCGAGGGCGCGGACGGCGTCCACTTCGAGGCGCTGGTCGTCTCGCCGGCATTCGCCGGCAAGCTGCCGCTGGCCCGCCACCGCATGGTGTACGCCACGCTCGGCGCGCGCATGGGCGGCGAGATCCACGCGCTGGCGCTGCGCACACTGACCCCCGACGAGCACGCGCGGCAGACGGGGCAGGGCTGATGGACAGCATCATCGTGTCCGGCGGCGCGACGCTGCGGGGCGAGGTCCGCATCTCCGGCGCCAAGAACGCCGTGCTGCCGATCCTGTGCGCGACGCTGCTGGCCGACGCGCCGGTCGAGATCGGCAACGTGCCGCACCTGCACGACGTGCTGACCACCGCCAAGCTGCTCGCCGGCCTGGGCGCCGGGGTCGAGCACGACGTCGACGGCGCGCGCGTGATCGTCGACCCGCGGAGCGTGCACAGCCACGTCGCGCCGTACGAACTGGTGCGCACGATGCGCGCCTCGGTGCTGGTGCTCGGCCCGCTGCTCGCGCGCTTCGGCGCGGCCGAGGTGGCGTTGCCGGGCGGCTGTGCGATCGGCGCCCGGCCAGTGGACCTGCACATCAAGGCGCTCGAGGCGCTGGGCGCGACGATCACCGTCGAGCACGGCTTCATCCGCGCCCGTGCGGAGCGCCTGCGCGGCGGCCACGTCGCGTTCGAGACGATCAGCGTCGGCGCCACCGAGAACGTGCTGATGGCCGCGACGCTGGCCGATGGCGACACGGTGATCGACAACGCCGCGCGCGAGCCGGAAATCGTCGACCTGGCGCAGTGCCTGGTCGCGATGGGCGCCGAGATCCGCGGCGCGGGCACCTCGCGCATCGAGGTCCGCGGCGTGCAGGCGCTGCACGGTGCGCGCCACGCGGTCGTCGCCGACCGCATCGAGACCGGGACCTTCCTCGTTGCCGCGGCGATGACCGGCGGCCGGGTGACCGCGACCGCCGCGCGCCCCGACACGCTCGTCGCGGTGCTCGACAAGCTGCGCCAGGCCGGCGCGGAGGTGACCGTCGAGAACGACCGCATCACCGTGGACATGCAGGGCCGGCGGCCGCGCGCGGTCGACATCGTCACCGCGCCGCATCCCGGCTTCCCGACCGACATGCAGGCGCAGTTCATGGCGCTCAACTGCATCGCGGAAGGCCGCGGCACGATCGACGAGACGATCTTCGAGAACCGCTTCATGCACGTCAACGAGCTGATGCGCCTGGGCGCGGAGATCGACATCGACGGACCGCGGGCGTCGGTCACCGGCGTGCCGCGCCTGAGCGGCGCGCCGGTGATGGCGACCGACCTGCGCGCGTCGGCCTCGCTGATCCTGGCCGGCCTGGTCGCCGACGGCGACACCACGATCGACCGCATCTACCACCTCGACCGCGGCTACGAGCACATCGAGCGCAAGCTCGGCGGGCTCGGGGCGAACATCCGCCGGGTCCGCTGACGATGGCCTTCCGCGGACGGATGTCGAGCCGGCGGGTCGCGCTGTTCGCCACGCTCGCCGTGGTGCTGCTGGCGCTGGGCTGGATGCGCTATACCGGCGCGGCGGCGCTCAGCGGCATCGAGTTCAAGGACATGGACTGGAACGAGGACGGCGAACTGACCCGCGGCGAGGTGCTGCAGGGCTTCTTCACGATCGTCGCGGTGCGCACGACCGACGGCAACCGCAGCTGCGTCGACTACCGCCGCCGCGGCTCGGGCGAGTCGATCCGCGTCGAGTGCCGGACCACGCCCGCCGCGCCGTAGGTGCGCGACGCCGGTCTTCGCCTCCGAAGAAGGGAAAGGTCTCGCTGCCAGGGGCAGGAATGGGTCGTCCGCTTCGGATCGGCAGCGGCCTGCCAGCCGGAAGCCGCTCCCCCCTCGGCAAGGCATCCTGCCTTGACTCGGGCGCGCACCATCCATGGCGCGCTCGACGCGGCCACCGGCCGTCAGTCCGCTGCCATAGACGTTTGCAACCCGACTTCGAGTGGACGCAGAGTCGCCGGCTGGAGGAAGTCGCGCACTGTCAGCCTCAGTGCGTAGCAAAAGCAAAGGTTCCGCTGGCTTTAACCAAGCGTCTAGAAAAAGGCCCCGCGATGCGGGGCCCTTTTCATTCGGTCGCCAGCGGCGCTCAGTTCACCGACTGCAGGCGCATGTCGATGTGGTCCTTGCCGTCGCGGCGCTGCAGCAGCCGCGCCGGCACCGGCAGGTCGTCGACAATCCAGGCCACGATCTGGCGGCGTCCGTCGGTGCGGACCACCTTCGTCGCCTGCAGCGTCCGGTCGCCGACTGTCACCGACTCGGTGCCCTGGCGCTCGAAGACCTGGCGCTTGCTGCGTCCGTCCTCGACCAGGCGGTAGCGCAGCGGCGACCGGCCCGCCTGCACGTCGCGCACCAGCACCAGGTTCATCAGCATGCCGTCGAGGTCGCCGGCCTGCAGCTTCACCGGGCCACCCTGGTCGTCCTTGACGTCGCCCGTCCAGCGCGCCTCGCCGGCGTTCCAGTCGTAGGTCGCGTTGACGTTGCGGCGCTTGACCAGCATCGCCGCCAGGCCCGATTCGCCGCGCTGCGAGTCGGTGCTGCTGACCGGGCGCCACTGCTCGCCGTTGGCCTCGAACACCGTGCTCTGCTCGAGCCGCGCCCCGGCGCCGGCGACCTCCAGCCCGTACTTCCAGCGATCGCCGCTCTCGCGGGCCAGCTTCATGTTGGCTTGGGCCCGCATGCCCATGAAGTTGGCCTGGTAGGTCGCGGTGAACGGCTCGAGCGCGAGCGCCGGCAGCGCGGCGAGCGACAGCAGGGCGGCGCCACAGGCGGCGAGCAGACGGGGACGACGGGTCGGCTGGGGCATCTAGGGGACTCCTTGGTATTCGACGAGACGCAGGTCGACTGCGTCCTCGCCGTCTTCGCGTTGCAGGATGCGCACGGGCGTGGGAACGCCGTCGGCGATCCACACGATCATCTCGTCATTGCCGCCGTTGGTCCGTGAAACCCGCAGCGCGGAATAGCTGACGTCCGCGACCTGAACAGTCTCCGGCTCGCCGGCGGCAAGGTAGGCGTGGTCGCGGACGCGGCCGCCATCGACGAATCGGTACTGCAGTGCGGCACCGGGCGCGGCGTCGCGGACGATCGCCAGGTTGATCAGCAGCGCGCTCATGTCGCCCGGCTGCAGCGGCACCGGCGCGCGACGGCGCTTGCTGACGTCGCCGGTCCAGGTCGCCACGCCGCGCGACCAGTCGTAGACGCCTTCGGTGCGGCGGTTGAACAGCACCGCGGCCTTGCGCAGGGTGTGCTGGGCCAGCGGGCGGAAGGTCTCGCCGACGAGGTCGAACGTGGTGCCCTGCTCGACGTTGAGCCCCAGGATGCCGGCGAAGCCGCGGTTGCCGCGGATCCCCAGGTCGATCCGCCAGCGCGCCCCCTCGGGCTGCAGACGCATCGTCGCCGCACCGGCGTGGCGGCCCTGGTACCAGGCCTCGTAGGTGGCGACGAACGGCTGCAGCGTCGCCGCCCGCCCGGCGGGCACCCAGGCGATCAGCAGGCCGGCGACGAGGGCGAGGAAAAGGCGCATCCGGCGGCCATCATGCGAAGCGCTGGTTGGCTGCCAGCTGAAGCGGCGCCGCCCCGGTCCGGCCGTCGACCCGTACCGTGCCGGCCTCCAGCCGGACCCGTCCGGCCGCGATCCAGCGCAGGGTCTCGAGCAGCAGCGGATGCTCGCGCGCCAGCACCCGCTGGGCGAGCGCGGTCTCGTCGTCGCCCGCGCGCACCGGCACCCGCGCCTGGGCGATCACCGGCCCGCCGTCGAGGTCGGCGGTCACGAAGTGCACGCTCGCGCCATGTTCGTCCACGCCGGCCTCGAGCGCCTGGCGGTGGGTATGCAGGCCCTTGAACGCCGGCAGCAGCGACGGGTGGATGTTGATCATGCGGCCCTGGCGCGGTTCGACGGCCTCGGCGCAGATCAGGCGCATGTAGCCGGCGCATACGATCAGGTCGGGGGCCGCGGCGTCGATCGAGGCGAACAGCGCGGCGTCGTGCGCACGGCGGTCGGCGTGGTCGCGCGGGCGCACGAGCTGCGCCGGCAGGCCGGCGTCGCGCGCGCGGAACAGTGCGCCGGCATCGCCGCGGTCCGACCACACGCCGGCGACCATCGCGTCGAGCGTGCCGGCGGCGACCGCGTCGAGGATCGCCTGCAGGTTGCTGCCCCGGCCCGAGGCGAGCACCGCGATGCGCAGCGTCACCGCGCCGGTCCGGGGGCGGCGAACGCGGCGCGCACGTCCGGGCGCGAGAGCACGTTCAGCGCGTAGACGCCGAGCGCGGTGCCGAGCGGGATGTTGAGGCAGGCGAGCCCGGCGACCGCCACGCACAGCCCGTGGCGACGCCGGCGCGCCAGGTCCAGGCCCGCGCGGATGCACAGCGCACCGCCGGCCAGCGCAGCCAGCACCAGGACGCCGACCATCGCGATCATGCCCATTCCGGCCGGGTCGGCGAAGTCGTCGGCGGCCTCGTTGCCGACACCGAACACCAGCAGCGCCACCAGCGGCAGGCTGCCGGCCAGCGACAGCGCGCCGAGGACGTGGTACAGAATCGAGAGCGTGCGCAGCTGCGCGTCGAGCTGCGCCGACGTCGGCGCCGGCGCGGCCGGGCCCGCCGCCCGGGGCGGGGCGTAGGGCGTGCTGTCGAGGTCCACGCGCACGCGGCCGGCTCAGCCGATGCGCACGCGCTCGCCGTCGCCGTGCGCGACGACCTCGCCGATCGTCCAGTGCGCGAGCGCCAGCGCGTCGAGCGCCTCGCCGAACGCGGCGGCCGCCCCGGGCGGCACCACCAGCACGAAGCCGATGCCGCAGTTGAAGGTGCGCCACATCTCGTGGTCGGCCACCGCGCCTTCGCGCTGCAGCCACTCGAACACCGGCGGCAGCGGCCACGACGACGCGTCGATGGTCAGGCCCAGGCCGTCGGGAACCACGCGGACGATGTTCTCGGTCAGGCCGCCGCCGGTGACGTGGGCCATCGCGTGCAGCTGCGGGCCGAGCGGCCCGCGCAGCAGCTCGAGCACCGGCTTGACGTACAGCGTGGTCGGCGCCATCAGCGCATCGACCAGCGGCACGCCGCCGACCTCGACGTCGGCCGGCCGCCCGGCGCGCTCGAAGATGCGCCGGATCAGCGAATAGCCGTTCGAATGCGGACCGCTGGAGGCGATGCCGATCAGCACGTCGCCGGCCTGCACCTTGCCGCCGTCGCGCAGCTCCGCCTTCTCCACCGCACCGACGGTGAAGCCGGCCAGGTCGTACTCGCCGATCGCGTACATGTCCGGCATCTCCGCGGTCTCGCCGCCGATCAGCGCGCAGCCCGACAGCTCGCAGCCGCGGGCGATGCCGCCGATGACCGCGGCCGTGGTGTCGATGTCGAGCTTGCCGGTGGCGAAGTAGTCGAGGAAGAACAGCGGCTCGGCGCCCTGCACCAGCACGTCGTTGACGCACATCGCCACCAGGTCGATGCCGATGGTGTCGTGGCGGCCCAACTGCTGGGCAAGCTTGAGCTTGGTGCCCACGCCGTCGGTACCCGAGACCAGTACCGGCTCGCGGTATTTGCCCGACAGGTCGAACAGGGCGCCGAATCCGCCCAGGCCGCCCATGACCTCGGGCCGGAAGCTGCGCTTGACCAGCGGCTTGATGCGTTCGACGAGTGCGTTGCCCGCGTCGATGTCGACGCCGGCATCGCGGTAGGTCAGGGGGGTTGGGGCGGTCACGGCGGCCGTCGCGAAGCGGGGAGGACCGGGGATTCTAGCAGCCGCGCCGGGCCGCTCGCGGTGCCGGCGGGGACGCGTCGCCACGGACCGGTCGCGCGGTTTGTGGCACCATCCCGCGTCGATGTCCCCCCGACCCAGGATCAACCGGATGCACCGCCCGAAGCGCTCGTTGGGAATGATCGCGTGGCTGCTCGCCGCGCTGCTGCTGGCCGCCGGCAATGCCGCGGCGCAGCGCGTGGAAGGCGACCGCGCTGAAGGCACCGGGCTGTACTCGTCCGAGATCCCGGTGCGCAGCCAGGGCGAAGGCGAGCGCACCGCCGGCTTCTCGCGCGCGCTCGCCCAGGTGCTGGGCAAGCTGTCTGGCGACCGCGGCGTCGCCCAGCGTCCGGGCGTGGCGCAGGAGCTGCGCCGCGCCGAGCAGTACGTCGAGGGCTACGACTACCGCCAGGACGAGGGCGTGTCCTCGCGCGGCTCGCCGACCTTCACCACGACGCTGGTCGTGCGCTTCCGCCCCGAGGACGTCGACGGCGTGGCCGCCGCGCTCGGCCTGCCGGTCTGGCCCGACCCGCGGCCCAAGCCGGTGCTGTGGCTGGCGATCGACGACGGCTCCGGCCCGCGTCTGGTCGGCCTGCAGCAGAACAACGTGGCCCGGCCGGTGCTGCAGCGCGCGATCGAGCGCGGCTACCGGCTCGGCCTGCCGGGCGGCAGCGCCGCCGAGCAGGCCGCGGTCGGCGCGATCTGGCGCGGGGACACCGCGGCGATCGCGCGCATCTCGGCGCGCTACAACCCGCCGATGCAATTGGTCGGCAAGCTCTACCGCGACGGCAGCGGCTGGAAGGCCGACTGGATCTTCGTCGACGGCGGCCGCGTGCTCTCGCGCTGGAGCGAGAGCGGCGACGATGCGCGGCGGATCCTGCCGACCGGCGCCGACGGCGCTGCCGACGCGCTGACCCGCCGCTACGCCAAGGCCAGCCCGGCCGGCGCGCCGTCGACCCAGGCGATCCTGTTCACCGGCATCAACAGCAGCGCCGACTTCGTGCGCCTGTCGGCGCAGCTGCAGCGCATGTCGGTGGTCCGCGCGATCCGGCCGGTGCGCGCGACGCCGCGCGGACTGGAGGTCCAGCTCGACCTGCTGACCGGACTGAGCGGATTCCGCCGCATGGCCGACGAGAACGTGCTGGTCGAGGCCGACGGCAATCTCGAGGGCGTCACCCCCGTCTTCCACCTGCGCTGACCGCGCCAGGACCGCCCGCCATGACCGAGCACGATCCCGCGAACGCCGACATCGCGCGTTTCCTCCGGCGGCTGCAGTGGGGCCTGGTGCTGGTCGCCGTGGCCTGGGTGATCGGACAGCTCGGGCCGGTGCTCACGCCGTTCGTGCTCGCCGCGCTGCTGGGCTGGCTCGGCGACCCGCTGGTCGACCGCCCCGAGCGCCGCGGCCACTCGCGTACGCTCGCCGTCTCGCTGGTCTTCGCGTTGATGACGCTGCTGCTGGCACTGGTGCTGATCATCCTGGTGCCGATGATCGAGCGGCAGATCGTCACCCTCGTCGACAGCCTGCCGGCCTACCGCGACTGGATCATCGGAACCGCGCTGCCGTGGATCGAGCAGCGCACCGGCTACGAGGTCGTGGCCTGGCTCGACACCGACCGGCTGATCCAGCTGATCCGCGAGCACTGGCAGCAGGCCGGCGGCATCGCCGCGGCGGTGCTGGGGTATCTGTCGCGCTCGGGCTTCGCGCTGCTGGCGGTGGTCATCAACCTGGTGCTGGTGCCGATCCTGACGTTCTACTTCATGCGCGACTGGGACCTGCTGGTCGAGCGCTGCGCGTCGCTGGTGCCGCGCGACCACATCGCCACCGCGACCCGCCTCGCCCGCGAGACCAGCGAATCGCTCGGCGGCTTCCTGCGCGGGCAATTCCTGGTGATGCTCGGGCAGGGCGCGATCTACGCGGTCGGCATGTCGCTGGTCGGCCTGCGGCTGGGCCTGCTGATCGGCATGATCGCGGGCCTGATCAGCTTCATCCCGTACCTGGGCGCGACGGTCGGCATCGCGATGGCGTTGATCGCCGCGATCGTCCAGGTCCAGGGCTTCGACTGGACGTTGCTGATCCTGATCGGCGTGGTGTTCACGATCGGCCAGCTGGTCGAGAGCTACGTGCTGACCCCGCGCCTGGTCGGCGACCGGATCGGCCTGCACCCGGCCGCGGTGATCTTCGCGGTGCTGGCCGGCGGTCAGCTGTTCGGCTTCCTGGGCATGCTGCTGGCGCTGCCGATGGCGGCGGTGGCCAACGTGCTGCTGCGCTACGCGCACGAGCGCTACACCCACAGCAGGCTGTACGCGGGCGACAAGCCGGAGATCGCGCTGTCGGGCCGCACGATCGTCGTGCCCGACGGCCGCAACGACGAGCCGGTCGATCCGACGCGATGAGCGCGCCGTCGCCGCAACTGCCGCTGGCGCTGCGCTACCCGCCGGACCAGCGGCTGGAGACGTTCGTCGCCGACGATCCGGCGCTGCTGCCGCAGCTACGCGACTTCGCGCTGGCGGGGGCGCGGCGCGCGCTGTACGTCGCCGGTCCGTCGGGCACCGGCAAGACTCACCTGGCGATCGCACTGTGCGCCGAGGCCGAGCACCTGGGACGCCGCGCGGTCTACCTGCCGCTGCGCAGCCTGGCCGGGCGGGTGCGCGCGGCCGCCGAGTCGCTGCAGGGGCACGACCTGGTCGCGGTCGACGGCCTGGAGGCGATCGCGGGCGATCGCGACGACGAGGTCGCGCTGTTCGACCTGCACAACCGGCTGCACGATGCCGGCCGCAGCGTGTTCTATACCGCCGACCAGGCGCCCGAAGCGCTGGCGCTGACGTTGCCCGACCTGCGCTCGCGCCTGGCCCAGAGCGTGCACATCGCGCTGGCCCCGCTCGACGACGATGGCCGGCACGCGTTGCTGCGCCTGCGCGCCGAGCGGCGCGGCCTGCAGGTGGATGCGGCGACGATCGACTGGCTGCTGCGCCGGGTCGACCGCGACCTGCCGGCGCTGACCGCGCTGCTCGACCGGCTCGACCACGCCTCGCTGGCCTCGCAGCGTCGTCTCACCGTGCCGTTCGTGCGCCAGGTGCTGGCCGAGGCGTCGTAGTCTCGGCCGGACCGGAATGGCGCCGGTGCGGCGTCATTCCTTCAGGCGGGGGCGGATCGTGGCCAGGTTGCAGGGCTTGGTGGTCGAGTCGAGCTGGTGGCGGATGATCCGCTCCCAGGCGGTCGTGCATGCCGAGGTCGAACCGGGCAGGCCGAAGACGAAGGTTGCGTTCGCCAGGCCGGCGAATGCGCGCGACTGCAGCGACGAGGTGCCGATCTCCTCGAACGACACCGCGCGGAACAGTTCGCCAAAGCCGGGCATCTGCTTGTCGAGCAGCGGCAGCAGCGCCTCGGGCGTCGAGTCGCGGCCGGTGAAGCCGGTGCCGCCGGTGACCAGGACGCCATCGACGTCGGGATCGGCGATCCATTTCGAGACCAGCGCGCGCATGGCGTAGCGGTCGTCGGGCAGCAGGGCGCGCTCGGCGACGCGGTGGCCCTCGGCGCGCAGGGCGTCGGCGAGGTAGTCGCCGGAGGTGTCGTTGGCGGACGTGCGGGTGTCGGACACCGTCAGCACGCAGATGGACAGCGGGATACGTTCGTTCAGTGCGCTCATGCGGCCAGATTACCACCGGCATGCACCCGCCCGGCGGCGGCCGGGCGCGGCGGATTGTCGCTGCGCGACGGGCACGCCGGGACCGTGCCGCGTCGCGGCCTGACGTCCGCCTGGCCGGTCCGACACCCGGCGGGCGCTAGGACGCCGCGCTTGCCGAAACGAGGAGCGCACGGCGCAGAGCGCAGAGGTGATGCGCGTGTGCCCGCCGGGTACCGTGCCGAGTCGCGGCCCGATATCCGCTTGGTCGGCCCGGCACCCGGCGGGCACTGGAAGCTGCCCCGTGGCGGAACGAAGAGCGCCGGGACGCGGGAAGAGGGCGAAAGAGGGCAGGTTGACGACAGGATCCGGTGCGGTCGATGCGCCGGCATGTGGGTCGCCGTGGTTCCGGACACGATCCCGCATGTGGCGGCACGCAACGCCGTGGCGGATCAGATCTGCTCGACCGGTGCGGGGGCGCAACACACCTCCCCCGCGCGCGGGGAGAGGTCGGGCAACCGTCCACGCTGCCCGAGGCGTCGAGCGCACCTCCCCCGCACGCGTCGGGTGGGGGCACGGGCTTGGCGCACGGTCCCGCGGCCGGTCCGTTCGTCAGGGTTCGAGTCGGGCCACCAGCGCCTGCCAGGCGAGGCGCGAGCGGCGGAACGGCGGCGAGCACGCGAGTCCGGTCATCGCGCCCATGCCGACGAGCATGCCGATGCCGTAGAGCACGACGTCCGCCGACCAGTGGCGGCGCGCGGTCAGGTGAGTGGCGTCGTAGGCCAGCGTCGGGACGCCGAGCCGGTTGGCGACCAGGTCGGAGATCGCGGCGCCGCCGCCCACGACCAGCATGCCGAGCGCGACGATCTCGGCCAATCCCAGTACGGTCATCAGGCCGCCGGACCCGAAGCGCGCCAGCGACCAACGCGTCCACAGCAGCATGCCGGGCCAGGCCAGCCAGAAGATCGGAGGCCCGCAGAGCCCGCCGATCAGGCCGCGCAGCAGCTCGCCCAGCATCGGGCCGATCACGGGGCTCCCATCCGCATCCGCGACACGCACGGGGCGTGACGCGCCGTCATTGCGCGGTCAGTTGCGCCAGCGCGTCGGCCTGGTGTTCCTGCGACAGCCGGTCGACGAGCGGTTCGAGCTGGCCTTCGAGCACGTTGGGAAGGTCGTAGAGCGTGAGGCCCTCGACGCGGTGGTCGGTGATCCGGCCCTGGGGATAGTTGTAGGTGCGGATGCGCTGGCTGCGGTCGCCGCTGCCGACCTGCAGCCGGCGGATCTGCGCCGTCGCGGCCGCGCGGCGCTCGGCCTCGGCCTCGGCCAGCATCGCGCGCAGGCGCTTCATCGCCTTGTCGCGGTTGGCGTGCTGGCTGCGCTCGGTCTGCGACTCGACCACGGTGCCGGTCGGCACGTGGGTGATGCGGATCGCCGAGTCGGTCTTGTTGACGTGCTGGCCGCCGGCGCCCGAGGAGCGGAAGGTGTCGACCTTCAGGTCGGCCGGGCTGAGCACGATGTCGGCGGCCTCGTCCTCGATCGGGATGATCGCCACGGTCGCGGCCGAGGTGTGGATGCGCCCCTGCGATTCGGTCTCGGGCACGCGCTGCACGCGGTGGGTGCCCGACTCGAACTTCAGCCGCGCGTAGGCGCCGGCGCCGTCGACGCTGGCGACGATCTCGCGGAAGCCGCCGTGCTCGCCCGGGCTGGCCGATTCCACCTCGACCCGCCAGCCGTTGCGTTCGGCGAAGCGCTGATACATCCGGAACAGGTCGCCGGCGAAGATCGCGGCCTCGTCGCCGCCGGTGCCGGCGCGGATTTCCAGGTACAGGCCGCCCTCGTCGCGGGCGTCGCGTGGGACCAGCAGCGCCAGCAGTTCGGCCTCCAGCGCCTCGAGCCGCGCGGTCGCCGCGGCGATCTCCTCCTCGGCGAGCTCGCGCATGTCGGCGTCGTCGAGCATCGTGCGCGCGGCGGCAAGGTCGGCGTGGGTGGCCCGCTCCTTCGCCAGCGCCGCCGACAGCGGCTCGAGCTGCGCGAACTCGCGCGACAGCGCGCGGTAGCGACCCTGGTCGGCGACCGTGGCCGGATCGGAGAGCAGGCGTTCGACCTCGTCGCGGCGCTCGGCCAGGGCCTCGAGCTTAACGCGCAGGGTCGGCAGCATCGGCATCGGTCCGGGCGGGGGCGGGCGGCAGCAGCCGGTCGAGGCTGTCGGCCAGCGCATCGTCGCCGCGCAGCGCGGCCTCGCGCAGGGCGGCGGTGGGCAGGTGCAGCAGCCGGTTGGTCAGCGTGTGGGCGAGCAGTTCGAGCACCGCCTCGGGCGGTTGGCCGGCGGCCAGTTGCTGGCGGGCGCGCGCCAGCGACTCGCTGCGGATCGCATCGCCATGCGCGCGCAGCCGCTTGACCGGCGCCAGCCGGGCGCTCGCCGCCCGCGTCTCGCCGTAGCGGCTGACCTGCAGGTCGATGATCGCCTCGGCATCGCCGGCGGCCTCGCGCCGGCTGCGCCGGTTGTCGTCGAGCGTGCGTTCGAGGTCGTCGACGGTGTACAGGAACACGTCGCGCAGGTCGGCGACGTCGGGCGCGATGTCGCGCGGCACCGCCAGGTCCATCAGCAGCATCGGGCGGTGCTTGCGCGCGGCCAGCGCGGCGGCGACCTGCGGCCGGGTCAGCACCGGCTCGCGGCTGGCGGTCGCCGAGAACACGATGTCGGCCAGGAACAGGTGGCGGTCGATCTCGTCGAGCGGCAGCGCGATGCCGCCGTGCCGCGCGGCCAGTTCCTGGGCGTGGGCGTAGGTGCGGTTGGCGACCAGCAGCCGCTTGACCTTGGCCTGCGCCAGGTGCCGGGCCGCCAGCTCGATGGTCTCGCCGGCACCGACCAGCAGCACCGCCGAATCCGACGGCCGCGCGAACGACTCCTGCGCCAGCCGCACGGCGAGCGATGCGACCGAGACCGGGCTGTTGCCGATCCGGGTCTCGCTGCGCGCACGCTTGGCGGTCACGAACGCGTGCTGGAACACGCGGTCGAGCTCGCCGCCGAGCGTGCCGGCGCTGCGCGCGGTGGCCCAGGCCTGCTTGACCTGGCCCAGGATCTGCGGCTCGCCGAGCACCAGCGAGTCCAGCCCCGTCGCGACCCGAAACAGGTGGCGGACCGCATCGTCGTCGCGGTGGCGGTAGAGATAGGCGTCGAGCGAGCCGCCACTGGTGCCGCCGTCCTGGTCGGGATGGGCGGCCAGCCAGTGCGCCAGCGCGCTGCCGTCGTCGTCGGCCACCGCATAGAGTTCGGTGCGGTTGCAGGTCGACAGCAGCGCGACCTCGCGCACCGGGGGCAGCGATTTGAGTTCGGCCAGCGCTGTCTGCAGCGCGTCCCCGGAGAACGCGACGCGCTCGCGCAGGGCGACCGGCGCGGTCTGGTGGTTGATGCCGAGGGCGTACAGACTCATGGGCTGGCGGGCCCTCCAGGGATGCCTCATCCCGTTCAGGCGCTTGCGATAAGCTTCCGGTGAAGCGCCCATTTTACGGCCCGGTTGCCCCAGATGCCCGTTTTCGATTCCGTCCCGGTCGCGCGGCTGCGCGCGGCCCTGCTGGTGCCGCTGCTCGGCATCGCCTGCGCGGCGCAGGCGCAGCGCCCGGCCGACGCCGCCGCCGATCCGCTCAGCAGCGACGTCCTGGGCGCCACGCTGGCCGGCGAATTCGCGGTCCAGGCCGGGCGGCTGGACGAAGCGGCCGACTGGTACCTGGACGCGGCCCGCCATTCGGACGGCGACGCGGGCTTGGCCGAGCGCGCGACCCGCATTGCGCTGCTGGCCGGCGACGACCGCCGCGCCGGCCAGGCGCTGGACCTGTGGCGGCGCAATGCCCCCGACTCGCTGCCGATGCGTGCCGCCGAGGCGACGCTGTCGCTGCGCAACGGCCGCGACCGCGCCGCGCGCCGCCAGCTCGAGGACCTGCTGCGCAGCGGCGACGCGACCGGCTGGCGCCACGCGTTCACGGTGCTCTCGGGTGGCGGTCGCGACCCGGTGCAGGCCGCGCGGCTGCTCGAGCGGATCGTCGCCGACGGCGCGATTCCCGACGAACTGCAGGCCTGGATGGCGTTCGGCGGGCTCGCCCAGCGACTGGACCGCCCCGACCTGACCGAGCGCATCCTCGACAACATCGTCGCCCGGTTCCCCGGCGAGCCGCGGGTCGCACTGCTGCGCGCCGGCCAGCTGCGCGAATCCGGGCGCACCGACGAGGCCCGCGCTGCGCTGGCGGCGATGGCCGACGCCGCGCTGGCCGCGCCTGACCTGCGCCTGGCGATCGCCGGCGAATACGAGGCGATGGGCGACCTCGACGCCGCCGAGGCCACGCTGGCCGCCGGGCCGCAGGACGGCCGGAGCTATGTGCTGCGGGCCTCGCTGCTGGCGCGGGCCCAGGACAAGGCGCGGCTGGCGGCGCTGTACGACGAGGTCAAGGCCGTGGCGCTGGCGCCCAATCCCGCGCAGCGGCTGCTGCTGGGCCAGATGGCCGAGTACCTGGAGCAGTACGACGAGGCGCTGGAGTGGTACGAGGCGGTGCCCGGCGGTGCCGAGCGCTTCCAGGCGCGGCTGCGCGGCGCCCGGGTGCTGCACGAGCTCGACCGGCGCGACGAGGCCTGGTCCCGGCTGCGCGCGCTGCAGTCCGACGGCGCGGCCGACGACGAATTCCGCCGCAGCGCCTATCTGCTCGAGGCCGAGCTGCGCCAGTCGGCCGACGATCCGGCCGAGCTCGACGCCTACAACCGCGGCCTGGCGGCGATGCCCGACGACCCGGCGCTGCTCTACGCGCGCGCACTGATGTGGGAGCGCCGCGACGACATCCCGCGCGCCGAGGCCGACCTGCGCCGCGTCCTGGTCGCCGACCCGGAGAACGTCGCCGCGCTCAATGCGCTGGGCTACACGCTCGCCGACCGCACCAACCGCTACACCGAGGCGCTGGAGCTGATCGACCGCGCGCGCGTGGCCGAGCCCGACAATGCCGCGATCGTCGACAGCTACGGCTGGGTGCTCTACCGGCTCGGCCGGCATGCCGAGGCGCTGGTGGAACTGCGCCGCGCCTATTCGATGATGAAGGACGCCGAAGTTGCCGCGCATATCGGCCAGGTGCTGTGGGCGCTGGGCCGCCAGGACGAGGCGCGCAAGTATTTCGACGAGGCCCGCGCGATCGACCCGGAGAACCGGTCGTTGCTGCGCGCGCTGGAGGTCACCGGCGCATGAGGCGGTGGACGGGAATGCCGGTGCTCGCGCTGGTCGCCGTGTTGTCGGCCTGCACCAGCGTGCCGGTCCGGCCGCCGGCGCAGGTCGCCCGGCTCGACGCCGGCGCGCAGGCTGCCGCCGACGCCCGGCTCGCCGCCCGCGAGGCCGCGGTGCGCGGCCTCCCCGAGCTCGGATTCGCCGGACGCGTCGCGATGTCCAACGGCCGCGACGGCGGCAGCGGCCGCATCGAATGGCAGCAGGCCGGCCCGCGCTACCGGGTCGTGCTCGGCGCGCCGGTCACGCGCCAGAGCTGGCAGCTCGAGGGCGGGCCGGAGGGCGCGCGGCTCGACGGCCTCGACGACGGCCCCCGCGAGGGCGCCGACGTGGGGCAGTTGCTGTGGGAGGCGACCGGGTTCGAGGTCCCGGTCGCGGCGATGGCGGCCTGGGCCGCCGGCACGCGCGCCGACGCCGCGCTGTCGGGCGAGGCCGAGGTCGACTACGACGCCGCGGGGCGCCTGGCGCGCCTGCGGCAGGACGGTTGGACCATCGACTATCTGGACTGGCAGCCCGACACGGCCGGCGCGCTGGCGTTGCCGACCCGCATCAACGCCGAGCGCGGCACCGCGCGGGTGCGGCTGGTGGTCGACGCCTGGACACTGCCCGAAACCGCGCCCGCCGCGCCGTGACCGGGGTGGATGAGGGCGCCGGCTGGTCGAGCTGGCCGGCCCCGGCCAAGCTCAACCTGTTCCTGCGCATCACCGGCCGACGCCCGGATGGCTACCACGCGCTGCAGACGGTGTTCCGGATCCTGGACTGGGGCGACACGGTGCGCCTGCGATGCCGCGACGACGGCCGCATCTGCCGGATCGGCGCCTCGGTCCCGGGGCTGGCCGAGGAGGACGACCTCGTTGTCCGGGCGGCGCGTGCGTTGCAGGAGGCCGCAAACTGCGGTCATGGTGCGGACATCGTCGTCGAAAAGCGCATTCCGACCGGCGCCGGGCTCGGCGGCGGCTCCTCGGATGCGGCGACGGTGCTGCGCGCGCTCGACCGCCTGTGGCGGACCGGGCTGGGGGAGGACCGGCTGGCCGCGCTGGGCTTGGCGCTGGGGGCCGACGTGCCGGTGTTCGTGCGTGGCCGCAATGCCTGGGCCGAGGGCGTGGGCGAAACGCTGACGCCGGTCGCGTTGCCCCCGGCCTGGTACCTGCTCGCCGACCCCGGCGTGCACGTGAACACCGCCGGCCTGTTCCAGGCCGCTGAATTGACGCGAAATGCCCGGCCCGCGACAATGGCCGACTTCGTTTCAGGTGCATCGCTCGGCAACGCGTTCGAGCCGGTCCTGCGGCGTCGCGAACCGGCCGTCGAGGCGGTGTTCGCCGCGCTCGCGACGATCGGCACGCCACGCCTGACCGGGACGGGCAGCGGCTGCTTCGTCGAATTCGCCTCCCGCGAGTCCGCCGAGGCGGCCCAGGCGCAGATCGCGTCGCGGGTCGACACCCGCGTCGTCGCCGGCGCCGCCCGCTCGCCGCTGCTCGAGGCACTGGAGACGGGGATTCGGGATTAGGGATCGAGGCCAGCGCCTTCCCATTCCCGAATCCCGAATCCCGTTTCAAGGGGCGTCGCCAAGTGGTTAAGGCACCGGGTTTTGATCCCGGCATTCGCAGGTTCGAATCCTGCCGCCCCTGCCATGCCCGCGCATGTGCGCGGTCCCTCCATCCGCTCGGTCAGAGCGACGCGGAATCTCCGACATGAAAGAAGAACGCAATCTCCTGATCTTTTCGGGCAACGCCAATCGCCCGCTGGCCAAGTCCGTCTGCCGCGAGCTGGGCGTGCGCCAGGGCCGGGCGCTGGTGTCCACGTTCTCCGACGGCGAAGTGCAGGTCGAGATCGAGGAGACCGTGCGTCGGCAGGACGTGTTCGTCATCCAGCCCACCTGCGCGCCGTCGGCCGAGAACCTGATGGAACTGCTGGTGCTGATCGACGCGCTCAAGCGCGCGTCGGTGTCCAGCGTCACCGCGGTGATCCCGTACTTCGGCTATTCGCGCCAGGACCGCCGGCTGCGTTCGAGCCGCGTGCCGATCACCGCCAAGGTCGCCGCCCGGATCATCACCGCCGCCGGCGCCGACCGCGTGCTGACCGTCGACCTGCACGCCGACCAGATCCAGGGCTTCTTCGACATCCCGGTCGACAACGTCTATGCCTCGCCGCTGCTGCTGGCCGACATCTGGCGCGCGCACGGCACCGACAACATGGTCGTGGTCTCGCCCGACGTCGGCGGCGTGGTGCGCGCGCGCGCGATCGCCAAGCGCCTCGACGATGCGGACCTGGCGATCATCGACAAGCGCCGTCCGCGCGCCAACGTCGCCACGGTGATGAACATCATCGGCGACGTGCGCGGCAAGACCTGCGTGCTGGTCGACGACATCGTCGACACCGCCGGCACGCTGTGCGCCGCGGCCGCCGCGCTCAAGGCGCAGGGCGCGACCAAGGTCGTCGCCTATTGCACGCACGCGGTGCTGTCGGGCGCGGCGATCGACAACATCGAGAAGTCCCAGCTCGACGAGATGGTCGTCACCGACACCATTCCGCTGTCGGAGGCCGCGCGCAACTGCGCGCGCATCCGCCAGCTCAGCGTCGCCGAACTGCTCGCCGAGACGATCCGCCGGATCGCGTTCGGCGAGTCGGTCAGCTCGCTATACGTGGATTAAGGGCGGGATTCGGGAGTCGGCAGTGGGGTCCGCACGCGGATGCCCGGTCGCCGAAACCGGTCCTGGTCCTTCAACCAGCTCCTCTGGTCGCGGGGGAGCTGACCCGGGTCGCCGTGAGGCGGTCCTTTCTCAACCTAGGTAAAGAATCAAATGGCTACCACGCATGAAATCAAGGTGCAGCGCCGCGAGGACGAGGGGAAGGGTGCGAGCCGCCGCCTCCGTCACGCCGGTGAAGTGCCTGCCGTCGTCTACGGCGGCGACCTCAAGCCCGTCAGCATCAAGCTCAGCCACAACGACGTCTGGCTCGCCAGCCAGCACGAGTGGTTCTACGCGTCGATCCTCGACCTGAGCCTCAACGGCGACGTCCAGAAGGTGTTGCTGCGCGACATGCAGCGTCACCCGTTCAAGCAGCAGATCCTGCACCTGGACTTCCAGCGCGTGAACGACAACGAGGTGATCAAGACGGCGGTGCAGCTGCACTTCCTCAACGAAGACACCTCGCCTGCCGGCAAGGCCGCCGACGTGATCGTCATGCACGAGCTCACCGAAGTCACCGTGACCTGCCTGCCGAAGGACCTCCCGTCGTCGATCGAGGTCGATCTGGCCGATCTGGCGGTCGGCGACATCATCCACCTGTCGGCGCTCAAGCTGCCCAAGGGTGTGGAGATTCCCGAACTGGCGCTCGGCGCCGACCACGACGTCGCCGTCGTTGTCGCCAAGCACGGCCGTGTCGAGGCCGAGCCGGAAGAGGGCGAGGACGCCTCGGCCGAAGTGCCGGCCACCAAGGCCGCCAAGGACGAGTGATCCCGTCGCGGACGCGCGCGCCTGCCCGGGCGCGCGTCCCGGCGGCGTCGCGATGACGACCGGTCTGCAACTGATCGTGGGGCTGGGCAATCCCGGTCCCGAGCACGCGCGGACCCGGCACAACGCCGGGTTCCGCGTCGTGGACGAGCTCGCGTCGCGTGCCGGCGAGGCGTTCCGGATCGACGCCAAGCTGTTCGGCGAGACGGCGCGGGTGCGGATCGGCGGCCACGACGTGCGCCTGCTCAAGCCGGCCACCTTCATGAACCTCAGCGGCAAGTCGGTGCTGGCCGCGCAGCGGTTCTGGAAGATCGATCCCGAGCGCACGCTGATCGCCCACGACGAGCTCGACCTGCCGCCCGGCGTGGCCCGGTTCAAGTTCGACGGCGGCCACGGCGGCCAGAACGGCCTGCGCGACACGATGAAGCTGCTCGGCCACGGCCGGTTCCACCGGCTGCGCATCGGCATCGGCCATCCCGGCCACCGTGACAAGGTCACGCCCTGGGTGCTCGGCCGACCGGGCGCCGACGACGACATCCTGATCGGCCGCGCCGTCGACGCCGCGATCGATGCGCTCCCGCTCGCGCTGGACGGCAACTTCATGGACGCGATGACGAGGCTGCACACCAGCCGAGATTAGGGATTGGGGATTCGGGATTCGGGGCGGCAGCTTTCGAATCCCGAATCCCGAATTCCCAATCCCGGATTCCCACATGGGCATCAAATGCGGCATCGTCGGCCTGCCGAACGTCGGCAAGTCGACCCTCTTCAATGCGCTGACCAAGGCGGGCATCGCCGCGGCCAACTTCCCGTTCTGCACGATCGAGCCGAACGTCGGCATCGTGCCGGTGCCGGACCTGCGCCTGAACGCGCTGGCGACGATCGTCAAGCCGCAGAAGGTGCTGCCGACGGCGGTCGAGTTCGTCGACATCGCCGGCCTCGTGGCCGGCGCGGCCAGCGGCGAGGGCCTGGGCAACAAGTTCCTGTCGCACATCCGCGAGGTCGACGCGATCACGCACGTCGTGCGCTGCTTCGAGAACCCCGACGTCATCCACGTCAACAACAAGGTCGACCCGATCGCCGACATCGAGACGATCGACACCGAGCTCGCGCTGGCGGATCTCGATTCGGTCGAGCGCGCGCTGCAGCGCGCCGAGCGTTCGGCCAAGACCGGCGACAAGGACGCCAAGGTCCGCGCCGAGGTGCTCGGCCGTGTGCACAAGGGCCTGGCCGACGGCCGGCCGGTGCGTTCGCTCCAGCTGTCGGACGACGACCGCGCGGCGATCCGCGACCTGTTCCTGCTGACGGGCAAGCCGGTGCTGTACATCGCCAACGTGCTCGAGGACGGGTTCGAGAACAACCCGCACCTCGATGCGGTGCGCGCACGCGCGGCGGGCGAGGGTGCCGAGGTCGTGCCGGTGTCGGCGGCGATCGAGGAGGAGCTCTCGCAGCTCGACGACGCCGACCGCGACGCGTTCCTGGCCGACCTCGGGCTCGAGGAGCCGGGCCTGAACCGGGTGATCCGCGCGGCCTATGGCCTGCTGACGCTGCAGACCTACTTCACCGCGGGCGTCAAGGAAGTGCGGGCGTGGACGGTGAAGATCGGCGCGACCGCGCCGCAGGCCGCGGCCGTCATCCATACCGACTTCGAGAAGGGCTTCATCCGTGCCGAGGTCGTCGGCTACGACGACTTCATCCGCTACGGCGGCGAATCCGGCGCCAAGGAGGCCGGCAAGTGGCGCCTGGAGGGCAAGGAGTACATCGTCAAGGATGGCGACGTGATGCACTTCCGCTTCAACGTCTGATCCAGCGATCCTGTTCGACCGGAAGGCGCCCAAGGGCGCCTTTCGCGTTTCCGCCTCCTGCCCGCATCGCCGCGTCCTGTAGGAGCGCGCTCGCGCGCGATGAAGCCTCCCCGGGAAAGCCCGATCGCGCGCCAGCGCGCTCCTGCGGGGAGAGGCGCCATGCGCACGAGCGCGGGAAGCGCTATTGCGCGCCCGCGGCGGGGTGGGGGCGGCTTCTCAATACACTCTCCGCTTCGCCCGTCCGGAGTCCGCCCATGCGCACCATCCCGCTGTCCGCCCGTACCTTGCTGCTGTCGCTGGTCCTCGCTGCGCCTGCCGCGTCGTCCGCGCATCCGTCGGGCGAGGCCGCGCCTTCCGGCCCGGTGCTGGCCATCCATGGCGGCGCCGGCGTCGTGCGCGGGAACCTCTCGCCCGAGGAGGAGGCCTCGGCGCGCGCGGCGCTCGCACAGGCCCTGCGCGCCGGACATGCACTGCTCCGCGAGGGGCGCCCGGCGCTCGACGCCGTGGTCGCGGCGGTGACCGTGCTCGAGGACGACCCGGCATTCAACGCCGGTCGCGGCGCGGTGTTCACGCACGAGGGCCACAACGAGCTCGACGCCTCGCTGATGGACGGCGCCACGCGCGCCGCCGGCGCCGTCGCGGGCGTGCGGCGGATCCGCAATCCGATCCAGCTCGCGCGCCGGGTCATGGAGGATTCGCCGCACGTCATGCTGGTCGGCGAGGGCGCCGAGGCGTTCGCGCAATCGCAGGGCGTCGCGCTGGTCGATCCGGCCTGGTTCCGCACCGAGAAGCGCTGGCAGCAGCTGCAGAAGGCCCGGGCCGAGGGCGCCGCGGCCGAGCGCGCGGCGACCGTCGTCGCGGACGATCCGCTGCGCTACTTCGGGACCGTCGGCGCGGTCGCGCTCGACACCCGGGGCGCGCTGGCCGCGGCGACCTCGACCGGCGGCATGACCGACAAGCGCTGGGGCCGCGTCGGCGACGCGCCGGTGATCGGGGCGGGGACCTGGGCGGATGCGCGCTGCGCGGTCTCGGGCACGGGCTGGGGCGAGTTCTACATCCGCAGCGCCGCCGCGCACCAGATCTGCAGTCGCGTCGGGCTGCTGGGCGAGGACATCGGCCGGGCGGCGACCGCGGTCATCGACGAGGAGATCCCGGCGATGGGCGGCAATGGCGGCGCGATCGCCCTCGATGCCGCAGGCAACATCGCCATGCCGTTCAACACCGAGGGCATGTACCGCGGCTGGATCGGCGCCGACGGCGTGCCGCACGTGGCGATCGGGCGCGACGATGCCGTCGCGGAGGATGGCGCGCCGGCGCGATGACCGGTACTATGCGCGCCCCGCCATCGCGTACCGCAGGTACCGGGGCGGGGCGGCCTGGATCCGTCGCATCGCGGCGTTGACAGGACAGGAAACTGGCCCCAAAATCGCGGGCTGTTTTCACCGGCAACGCGAAATCGCCGGAGGGATACCCAAGCGGCCAACGGGGGCAGACTGTAAATCTGCTGGCTTACGCCTTCGGTGGTTCGAATCCACCTCCCTCCACCATTTCGTCCGGTGGGACAACAAGCAGTGCGACAGGTTGGTGCGGCAGGCTGGATCCCGGTGCGGGAGTAGTTCAATGGTAGAACCTCAGCCTTCCAAGCTGATGGTGCGGGTTCGATCCCCGTCTCCCGCTCCATTGACGGCTCCGGCCGCATCCAGAGGTTGAAATCGTTGCTCACGTAGCTCAGTCGGTAGAGCACCTCCTTGGTAAGGAGGAGGTCGAAGGTTCGATTCCTTTCGTGAGCACCACATATATGCGGATCCTTCCGCGAAGAGCCCGGCCATCCATGGCCGGACTTTTCATAAAGGCAGTCAATTCACAAACGTTCAGCGAGACAAGGCAGCCATGGCAAAGGGTAAGTTCGAGCGCACCAAGCCGCACGTCAACGTCGGCACGATTGGTCACGTCGACCACGGCAAGACGACGCTGACGGCGGCGCTGACGAAGATCGGCGCCGAGCGTTTCGGCGGCGAGTTCAAGGCCTACGACGCGATCGACGCGGCGCCGGAAGAGAAGGCGCGCGGCATCACGATCTCGACCGCGCACGTGGAATACGAGAGCCCGACGCGCCACTACGCGCACGTCGACTGCCCGGGCCACGCGGACTACGTGAAGAACATGATCACCGGTGCGGCGCAGATGGACGGCGCGATCCTGGTGTGCTCGGCCGCTGACGGCCCGATGCCGCAGACGCGCGAGCACATCCTGCTGTCGCGTCAGGTGGGCGTGCCGTACATCGTCGTGTTCCTGAACAAGGCCGACATGGTGGACGACGCCGAGCTGCTCGAGCTGGTCGAGATGGAAGTGCGCGAGCTGCTGAGCAAGTACGAGTTCCCGGGCGACGACACCCCGATCATCTCGGGTTCGGCGCGCCTGGCGCTGGAAGGCGACCAGTCGGAGATCGGCGTGCCTGCGATCCTGAAGCTGGTCGAGGCGCTGGACACCTGGATCCCGGAGCCGGAGCGCGACGTGGACAAGACGTTCCTGATGCCGGTCGAGGACGTGTTCTCGATCTCGGGTCGCGGCACGGTGGTCACGGGCCGTATCGAGCGCGGCATCATCAAGGTCGGCGACGAAATCGAGATCGTGGGCATCCGCGCCACGCAGAAGACGACGGTCACGGGCGTGGAGATGTTCCGCAAGCTGCTGGACCAGGGTCAGGCGGGCGACAATGCCGGTCTGCTGCTGCGCGGCACCAAGCGTGACGACGTCGAGCGCGGCCAGGTGCTGGCCAAGCCGGGTTCGATCCAGCCGCACACGGACTTCGAAGCCGAGGTGTACGTGCTGTCGAAGGACGAGGGCGGCCGCCATACGCCGTTCTTCAAGGGCTACCGTCCGCAGTTCTACTTCCGCACGACCGACATCACCGGTGCGGTGGAGCTGCCGGAAGGCACGGAGATGGTGATGCCGGGCGACAACGTGAAGATGAAGGTCACGCTGATCAACCCGGTGGCGATGGACGAAGGCCTGCGCTTCGCGATCCGCGAAGGCGGCCGCACCGTCGGCGCCGGCGTCGTCGCCAAGATCCTGAAGTGATCCGACGGCCCGCGCGCGCTCCGCGCGCGTAGGCCGGAAGCGCCTTCCGTAGCGGAGGCGCCGATACAAAAGGCGGGCCGGCAACCCGGTCCGCCTTCGTCGTCTACGGGGTATCCTGGGCGACGTGCTTCACCAGCCACACGCCAGTAGCTCAATTGGCAGAGCAGCGGTCTCCAAAACCGCAGGTTGGGGGTTCGAGTCCCTCCTGGCGTGCCATTTTTTTGCGGAGCGTCTTCCGCACGGGCCCTGGCGCAGCGCGGCCTGGCCTGCCAAACGAGCAGTTGCAACCGATGAGTCGCCGGGACTTGAACAGCAGAGTGGAACATTCGAAGGGCGGGTCCTCGACGGATCTCGCCAAGTACGTCGCGGCCGCGCTGCTGGTCGTGGCCGGCGTGTTCGCCTTCTACTGGTTCGAGACGCAACTGGCCACGCCGGTGCGCAGCATCATCGTCGCCCTGTGCGTCGTCGGCGCCGCGGCGGTCTTCCTGACCACCGGCAAGGGGCACCAGACCCGCGAGTTCTTCTCGGAAACCCGCTTCGAGATGCGCAAGGTGGTCTGGCCGACGCGCCAGGAGGCGATGCGGCTGACCTGGATCGTCATCGCCGCGGTGATCTTGATCAGCCTGATGCTGGCCGGCTTCGACAAGATCATCCAGTGGCTCATCCAGCTCATCCTGCGGCAGTGACGGAGTAACGAAACTGATGGAAACCGAAGGCGTCAAGCGCTGGTACGTCGTACATGCCTATTCCGGCTTCGAGAAGTCGGTGGCGCAGGCGCTGCGCGATCGCATCGCGCGCACCGGCATGCAGGACCGTTTCGGCGACGTCCTGGTGCCGACCGAGGAAGTGATCGAGATGCGCTCCGGCCAGAAGCGCCGTTCCGAGCGCAAGTTCTTTCCCGGCTACGTCCTGGTCCAGATCCTGACCTCGGACGACGGCGGCATCCCGCGCATGGACAACGAGAGCTGGCACCTGGTCAAGGAGACGCCGAAGGTGATGGGCTTCATCGGCGGCACCGCCGACCGCCCGCTGCCGATCCGCGACGACGAAGCTGCCGCGATCCTCGACCGCGTGCAGGAAGGCGTCGAGAAGCCCCGTCCGAAGGTGCTGTTCGAGGCCGGCCAGATGGTCCGCGTCATCGATGGCCCGTTCAACGACTTCAACGGCGTCGTCGAAGAGGTCAACTACGAGAAGAGCCGGCTGCGCGTCGCCGTGCTGATCTTCGGCCGCTCGACCCCGGTCGAGCTGGAATTCGGGCAGGTCGAGAAGGCCTGACCCGCGACCGCGCCCGGATGTGACGGGCGCGCAATATCCTGCTATAGTGCACGGCTCACTGTCCGGTCGAGCCGGGCAAGCGCACAGGCCGCCGCATGGGCGGCCTTTGTCGCGGATGGGCAACGTGAAGCCGGGACACGTGATTTTCCCGGCCCGATGGGGAGCCTGAGCACCAGGCGTTCGCACCCGGAGAGCACACAATGGCAAAGAAAGTCGTCGGTTACATCAAGCTGCAGGTGAAGGCCGGTCAGGCCAACCCCTCGCCGCCGGTCGGTCCCGCGCTGGGTCAGCGCGGCCTGAACATCATGGAGTTCTGCAAGGCGTTCAACGCGGCGACCTCCAAGCTCGAGCCGGGTCTGCCGACCCCGGTCATCATCACCGCGTACTCCGACCGTACGTTCACCTTCATCACCAAGAGCACGCCGGCCACGGTGCTGCTGAAGAAGGCGGCGGGCGTGGGTTCGGGTTCCAAGCGTCCGAACACCGAGAAGGTCGGCAAGGTCACGCGCGCCCAGCTCGAGGACATCGCCAAGGCGAAGGAGCCGGATCTGACCGCAGCGGATCTGGATGCAGCAGTGCGCACCATCGCGGGCTCGGCCCGTTCGATGGGCCTGACGGTGGAGGGCTGAGACCATGGCACAGACCAAGCGACAGAAGCGGCTGCAGGCCGCGGTGCAGCCGGGCAAGAGCTACGGCATCGATGACGCGCTGAAGATCGTCAAGGACAACAGCAACGCCAAGTTCGCCGAGGCCGTGGACGTCGCCGTCCGCCTGGGCGTCGACGCACGCAAGTCCGACCAGCAGGTCCGCGGTTCGACCGTGCTGCCTGCCGGCACCGGCAAGAGCGTCCGCGTCGCGGTGTTCGCGCCGGCCGGCGCGAAGGCCGACGAGGCCCTGGCCGCCGGCGCCGACGTCGTCGGCATGGACGACCTGGCCGAGAAGATGCAGGGCGGCGACATCAACTACGACGTCGTGATCGCCACCCCGGACGCGATGCGCGTCGTCGGCAAGCTCGGCACGCTGCTCGGCCCGCGCGGCCTGATGCCCAACCCGAAGGTCGGCACGGTCTCGCCGAACCCGGGCGAGGCGGTCAAGAACGCCAAGGGCGGCCAGGTCCGCTACCGCACCGACAAGGCCGGCATCATCCACTGCACGATCGGCAAGGCCGATTTCGACGCCGACAAGCTCAAGGAGAACCTGCAGGCGCTGCTGGCCGACCTGGTCAAGGCCAAGCCGGCCACCGCCAAGGGCCAGTACCTGCAGAAGATCTCGCTCAGCTCGACGATGGGCCCGGGCGTGATCGTCGACCAGTCGACGCTGAGCATCGCGCGCTGATCGAACACGGTTTGAACGCGTCGTTCCGTTCGCGGGGCGACGCGCTTTTGAGGGCATCGCAACGGGGGCGACTCCGTGCGGCGCCGTCAAAGACCGCAGGCGCGGTCTGGATCGACGTGGCGACGGGCATCGGATGCGCCCACTGGCAGGGAATCGCCGCCACCGCGATCGAGAGCGCTTAATCCCGAGGTATTGCACCGAAGGGCCTGCGTAGATGGTGATGCCCTTTCTGGAGTTTTCTGGTCGGACGGTCGTCCATCCAGGCGGAAAGGCCACCACCGGGATGCTTCGCGCATCCCCGGTCTCCACGGAAGGGGGCCGCTCAGGACCGCAAGCGGCAGGAGCCGTGAGCGGAGTTCACAACGAGGAGTGATGAATGGCTCTCAATCTGTCCCAGAAGCAGGAAGTTGTCGCCGAGCTGGCACAGGTCGCCGCGAACGCCCACTCCCTGATCGCCGTCGAGTACCTGGGCACCTCGGTCAGCCAGCTGACCGCGATGCGCAAGAAGGCTCGCGAGACCGGTGTGTACTTGCGTGTCGTCAAGAACACCCTGGCCGCGCGCGCCGTGGAAGGTACCGAGTACGAATGCGCCAAGGACTCGCTGTCCGGCCCGCTGCTGTACGCGTTCTCGACCGAGGAGCCCGGCGCTGCCGGTCGCCTGATCAAGGAATTCGCCAAGACCAACGACAAGCTGGTGCCCAAGCTGGTCGTCGTGGAAGGCCAGCTGTATCCGGCCGGCCATGTCGACGTGCTGGCGTCGCTGCCGACGCTCGACCAGGCGCTGTCGATGCTCGCCCGCGTGCTGTCCGAACCCGCTGCGATGTTCGCCCGCGCCGTCAAGGCCGTTGGCGACAAGCAGGGCGGTGGCGAGGAAGCGCCGGTCGACGCTGCGGCTGAAAGCGCGACCGAAGCCACGGCGTAAGCCGGGCCTGCCGGTCCAACGAACCCCATCCCAGAAAACTTTCCAAAGGTAATCACAATGTCCCTTACCACCGAGCAGATCGTCGACGCCATCGCCGAGAAGTCCCTGATGGAAGTGATGGAGCTGGTCAAGGCCATCGAAGAGAAGTTCGGCGTCTCCGCCGCCGCCCCGGTCGCCGCTGCCGCCGCCGCTGCCGGCCCGGCCGCTGCCGCCGAGGAGCAGACCGAGTTCACCGTCATCCTGAAGGCTGCCGGCGAGAAGAAGGTCGAGTCGATCAAGGTCGTCCGCGCCATCACCGGCCTGGGCCTGAAGGAAGCCAAGGACCTGGTCGAAGGCGCGCCGAAGGAGATCAAGGAAGGCGCGACCAAGGAAGAAGCCGAGAAGATCAAGAAGGATCTCGAAGCTGCCGGCGCGACCGTCGAGATCAAGTAAGCGGCACCATGGCATCGCAGCACATGCTGACGATGCGCCGGGGCCGGGGGCGAAAGCTCCCGGCCCTTGGTCGTTCCTGAAACCGGACGGCCTGCGACATGCAACACGACAACTGACGCAGTTGTCAGTGGGTAGTAGCGGGAGATGGCGTGCTGGTGCCGGCAATACCAGCGACTACCCAGTGGCAGCTCATGTTCCCGGATCGCCAGCCGCGATCCACCGATCCATCGAGGCGTACTCCCCATGACGACGTCCCAGCTCCAGTCGAACTACTCGTTCACCGAGAAGAAGCGCATCCGCAAGAACTTCGGCAAGCGCCGCTCGATCCTCGAGGTGCCGTTCCTGCTGGCCATCCAGGTCGACTCCTACCGCGAGTTCCTGCAGGCCGACCGCGACCCCGCCAAGCGCGAGGACCGCGGCCTGCACGCCGCGCTCAAGTCCGTGTTCCCGATCGTCAGCTACAACGGCTACGCCGCACTGGAGTACGTCGGCTACAAGCTCGGCGAACCGGTGTTCGACGAGCGTGAATGCCGCAACCGCGGCCTGAGCTACGGCGCCCCGCTGCGCGTGACCGTGCGCCTGGTGATCTACGACCGCGAGTCGTCGAGCAAGGCCATCAAGTACGTGAAGGAGCAGGAGGTCTACATGGGCGAGATCCCGCTCATGACCGACAACGGCACCTTCATCATCAACGGCACCGAGCGCGTCATCGTCTCGCAGCTGCACCGCTCGCCGGGCGTGTTCTTCGACCACGACCGCGGCAAGACCCACAGCTCGGGCAAGCTGCTGTACTCGGCGCGCATCATTCCCTACCGCGGCTCGTGGCTGGACTTCGAGTTCGACCCGAAGGACGCGCTGTTCACCCGTATCGACCGCCGCCGCAAGCTGCCGGTCAGCGTGCTGCTGCGCGCGCTGGGCTACTCCAACGAGGAGATGCTCAACGAGTTCTTCGAGATCAACAGCTACCACGTGCTGCCCGAGGGCGAGGGCGTGCAGCTGGAGCTGGTCTCCGAGCGCCTGCGCGGCGAAACGCTGAACTTCGACCTGCTCGACGGCGAGAAGGTCATCGTCGAGGCCGGCAAGCGCATCACCGCGCGCCACGTCAAGCAGCTCGAGGCATCCAACATCACCGCGCTGGCGGTGCCGGACGACTACCTCGTCGGCCAGATCCTGTCGCACGACGTCATCGACCCGTCGACCGGCGAGCTGGTCGCCACCGCCAACGACGAGATCTCGCTCGAGACGCTCGAGGCGCTGCGCAAGGCCGGTATCGAGACCATCGGCACGATCTGGGTCAACGACCTCGACCGCGGCCCGTACCTGTCCAACACCCTGCGCATCGATTCGACCAAGACCCAGCTCGATGCGCTGGTCGAGATCTACCGCATGATGCGTCCCGGCGAGCCGCCGACCAAGGACGCCGCGCAGAACCTGTTCCACAACCTGTTCTTCACCTTCGAGCGCTACGACCTGTCGGGCGTGGGCCGGATGAAGTTCAACCGCCGCCTCGGCCGCAAGGAAGTCACCGGCGCGCCGGTGCTCTACGACGCGCGCTACTTCGCCGAGCGCAAGGACGAGGATTCGGCCAGGCTGCGCGAGCAGTACGGCCAGACGTCCGACATCCTCGATGTCATCCGCGTGCTGACCGAGATCCGCAACGGCCGCGGCGTCGTCGACGACATCGACCACCTGGGCAACCGTCGCGTGCGCTCGGTCGGCGAGATGGCCGAGAACGTGTTCCGCGTGGGCCTGGTCCGCGTCGAGCGCGCCGTGCGCGAGCGCCTGACGATGGCCGAGGCCGACGGCCTGACCCCGCAGGAACTGATCAACGCCAAGCCGGTCGCGGCCGCGGTCAAGGAGTTCTTCGGCTCCTCGCAGCTGTCGCAGTTCATGGACCAGAACAACCCGCTGTCGGAAGTCACGCACAAGCGTCGCGTCTCGGCCCTGGGCCCGGGCGGCCTGACCCGCGAGCGCGCCGGCTTCGAAGTGCGCGACGTGCACCCGACCCACTACGGCCGCGTCTGCACGATCGAGACGCCGGAAGGCCCGAACATCGGCCTGATCAACTCGCTGGCGACGTTCGCGCGTACCAACAAGTACGGCTTCCTCGAGACGCCGTACCGCAAGGTCGTCGACAGCCGCGTCACCGACGAGATCGAGTATCTCTCGGCGATCGAGGAGAACGACTACGTCATCGCGCAGGCCAATGCCGTCCAGGACGAGAAGGGCACGATGACGCAGCAGTTCGTCGACTGCCGCTTCCAGGGCGAGTCGCTGCTCAAGCCGCCGGCGGAGATCCACTACATGGACGTCTCGCCGATGCAGACCGTGTCGGTCGCAGCCGCGCTGGTCCCGTTCCTCGAGCACGACGACGCCAACCGCGCGCTGATGGGCGCGAACATGCAGCGCCAGGCCGTGCCGACGCTGCGTGCGCAGAAGCCGCTGGTCGGTACCGGCATCGAGCGTGCGGTGGCGCGCGACTCGGGCGTGACCGTGAACGCCCGCCGCGGTGGCGTGATCGAGCAGATCGACGCCGGCCGCGTCGTGGTCAAGGTCAACGAGGCGGAGATCTCCGGCGAGCACGATGCCGGCGTCGACATCTACAACCTGATCAAGTACACGCGCTCCAACCAGAACACCTGCATCAACCAGCGTCCGCTGGTGAACGTGGGCGACGTGGTCGCGCGCGGCGACGTGCTGGCCGACGGTCCCTCGACCGACATCGGCGAGCTCGCGCTGGGCCAGAACATGCTCGTCGCGTTCATGCCGTGGAACGGCTACAACTTCGAAGACTCGATCCTGCTGTCGGAGCGCGTCGTCAAGGAAGACCGCTACACGACGATCCACATCGAAGAGCTGACCGCGGTCGCCCGCGACACCAAGCTGGGACCGGAGGAAATCTCCGCCGACATCCCGAACGTGTCGGAGAACGCGCTCAACCGCCTCGACGAGTCGGGTGTGGTGTACATCGGCGCCGAAGTGCGCGCCGGCGACATCCTGGTGGGCAAGGTCACGCCGAAGGGCGAGAGCCAGCTGACCCCGGAAGAGAAGCTGCTGCGCGCGATCTTCGGCGAGAAGGCTTCCGACGTGAAGGACAGCTCGCTGCGCGTGCCCCCGGGCATGGACGGCACGGTCATCGACGTGCAGGTCTTCACCCGCGACGGCATCGAGAAGGACAAGCGCGCCAAGCAGATCGAGGAATCCGAGATCAAGCGCGTCAAGAAGGACTTCGACGACCAGTTCCGCATCCTCGAGTCGGCGATCTACGCGCGCCTGCGTTCGCAGATCCAGGGCAAGGTCGCCAACGGCGGTCCGGGCCTGAAGAAGGGCGATACGGTCTCCTCGCTGGTGCTCGACGGCCTGAAGAAGTCCGACTGGTTCCAGATCCGCATGAAGGACGAGGACGCGGCCGACGCGATCGAGCGCGCGCAGAAGCAGATCGACGCGCACCAGAAGGAGTTCGAGCGCCGGTTCGCCGACAAGCGCGGCAAGATCACCCAGGGCGACGATCTCGCACCGGGCGTGCTGAAGATGGTCAAGGTCTACCTGGCCGTGAAGCGCCGCATCCAGCCGGGCGACAAGATGGCCGGCCGTCACGGCAACAAGGGTGTCGTGTCGACCATCGTGCCGGTGCAGGACATGCCCTACATGGCCAACGGCAACACCGTCGACATCGTGTTGAACCCGCTGGGCGTGCCGTCGCGCATGAACATCGGCCAGATCCTCGAAGTCCACCTGGGCCTGGCGGCCAAGGGGCTCGGCGAGAAGATCCAGCGGATGCTCGATGCGCAGGCCAAGGTCAACGAGCTGCGTAGCTTCCTCGACCAGATCTACAACCACGACAAGTCGGTGGCCGCGCAGCGCGTCGACCTGTCGCAGTTCAGCGACGAGGAACTGCTGACGCTGGCCGGCAACCTGACCGACGGCGTGCCGATGGCGACGCCGGTGTTCGACGGCGCCGCCGAGTCGGAGATCAAGGCGATGCTGGAGCTGGCGGACCTGCCGACCAGCGGCCAGACCCGCCTGTTCGACGGCCGCACCGGCGAAGCGTTCGAGCGCGAGGTGACCGTGGGCTACATGCACATGCTCAAGCTCAACCACCTGGTCGACGACAAGATGCATGCCCGCTCGACCGGCCCGTACTCGCTCGTCACCCAGCAGCCGCTGGGCGGCAAGGCGCAGTTCGGCGGTCAGCGGTTCGGCGAGATGGAAGTCTGGGCGCTGGAAGCCTACGGCGCGGCCTACACCCTGCAGGAGATGCTGACAGTGAAGTCCGACGACGTGCAGGGCCGCAACCAGATGTACAAGAACATCGTCGACGGCGAGCACGAGATGGTCGCCGGCATGCCCGAGTCGTTCAACGTGCTGGTCAAGGAAATCCGCTCGCTGGCCATCAACATGGAGCTCGAGGAGCACTGAGGAGCCGGGAATGGGGAACCGGGCGTAGGGAATCGTCGAAGCGCGCGCACCGCGCCGGCCGACGAACCCCGAAGACACCCGATTCCCCGCTTCTGACCATTCCCGATTCTCGACTCCCGATTCCCGGAGATTTCAAATGAAAGACCTGCTTAACCTCTTCAACCAGCAGCGCCAGATCCCGGACTTCGACGCGATCAAGATCGCGCTGGCCTCGCCGGACCTGATCCGTTCCTGGTCGTTCGGCGAAGTGAAGAAGCCCGAGACGATCAACTACCGCACGTTCAAGCCCGAGCGCGACGGCCTGTTCTGCGCGGCGATCTTCGGTCCGATCAAGGACTACGAGTGCCTGTGCGGCAAGTACAAGCGCATGAAGCACCGCGGCGTGGTGTGCGAGAAGTGCGGCACCGAGGTCACGCTGGCCAAGGTGCGCCGTGAGCGCATGGGCCACATCGATCTGGCCTCGCCGGTCGCCCACATCTGGTTCCTCAAGTCGCTGCCCTCGCGCATCGGCCTGATGCTGGACATGACCCTGCGCGACATCGAGCGCATCCTGTACTTCGAGGCGTTCGTCGTCACCGAGCCGGGTCTGACCCCGCTCGAGCGCGGCCAGTTGCTCAACGAAGAGCAGTTCCTGCAGATGCGCCAGGAGCACGGCGACGACTTCGACGCCGCGATGGGCGCCGAGGCGGTGTTCGACCTGCTGCGCACGATCGACCTGCAGGCCGAGATGGCCCGCCTGAAGGAAGAGATCGCCGCGACCGGCTCGGAGACCAAGCTCAAGCGTCTGACCAAGCGCATCAAGCTGGTCGAGGCCTTCATCGACTCGGGCAACCGCCCCGAGTGGATGATCATGACCGTGCTGCCGGTGCTGCCGCCGGATCTGCGTCCGCTGGTGCCGCTGGACGGCGGCCGCTTCGCGACCTCGGACCTCAACGACCTGTACCGCCGCGTCATCAACCGCAACAACCGCCTGCGTCGCCTGCTCGAACTCAATGCGCCCGACATCATCGTGCGCAACGAGAAGCGCATGCTGCAGGAGTCGGTGGACGCGCTGATGGACAACGGCCGTCGCGGCCGCGCCATCACCGGCACCAACAAGCGCCCGCTCAAGTCGCTGGCCGACATGATCAAGGGCAAGCAGGGCCGGTTCCGCCAGAACCTGCTCGGCAAGCGCGTCGACTACTCGGGCCGTTCGGTCATCGTGGTCGGCCCGACGCTGCGCCTGCACGAGTGCGGCCTGCCGAAGAAGATGGCGCTCGAGCTGTTCAAGCCCTTCATCTTCGCCAAGCTGCAGCGCCGTGGCCTGGCCACGACGATCAAGGCCGCCAAGAAGCTGGTCGAGCGTGAAGAGGCGGAAGTCTGGGACATCCTCGAGGAGGTCATCCGCGAGCACCCGGTCATGCTCAACCGCGCGCCGACGCTGCACCGTCTGGGCATCCAGGCGTTCGAGCCGGTGCTGATCGAGGGCAAGGCGATCCAGCTGCACCCGCTGGTGTGCACCGCGTTCAACGCCGACTTCGACGGCGACCAGATGGCCGTGCACGTCCCGCTGAGCCTCGAGGCCCAGCTGGAGGCGCGCGCGCTGATGATGGCGTCCAACAACATCCTCTCGCCGGCCAACGGCGAGCCGATCATCGTGCCGTCGCAGGACGTCGTGCTCGGCCTGTACTACATGACCCGCGCGCTGGAGAACATCCCGGGCGAGGGCATGGTGTTCGCCAACATCGCCGAGGTGCGCCGCGCGTTCGACAACAAGGCCGCCGGCCTGCACGCCAAGATCAAGGTCCGCATCAGCCAGACCGTGATCGGCGAGGACGGCTCGCGCGAGAAGGTCACCTCGATCGTCGACACCACCGTCGGCCGCGCGCTGCTGCTCGAGATCATGCCCGACGGCCTGCCGTTCGAGCTGGCCAACGTCGAGCTCAACAAGAAGAACATCAGCCGTCTGATCAACGCCTGCTACCGCCGCCTGGGCCTCAAGGACACGGTCGTGTTCGCCGACAAGCTGATGTACACCGGCTTCGGCAACGCCACCCGCGCCGGCGTGTCGATCGGCATCAACGACATGACGATCCCGGGCGAGAAGAAGGGCATCCTGGCCGAGGCCGAGACCGAGGTGCTGGAGATCCAGCAGCAGTACCAGTCGGGCCTGGTCACCGCCGGCGAGCGCTACAACAAGGTCGTCGACATCTGGTCGCGCACCAACGAGCGCATCGCCAAGGCGATGATGGACGCGATCGGTACTGACCACGTGACCAACGCCAAGGGCGAGACGGTCGCGCAGAAGTCGATGAACTCGCTCTACATCATGGCCGACTCGGGCGCGCGTGGTTCGCAGGCGCAGATCCGCCAGCTGGCGGGCATGCGCGGCCTGATGGCCAAGCCGGACGGCTCGATCATCGAGACGCCGATCATCGCGAACTTCCGCGAAGGCCTGAACGTGCAGGAGTACTTCAACTCCACCCACGGTGCCCGTAAGGGTCTGGCCGACACCGCGCTCAAGACCGCGAACTCCGGCTACCTGACCCGTCGCCTGGTCGACGTGGCTCAGGACGTGGTGATCACCGAGGTCGACTGCGGCACGCTCGACGGCCTGACCATGACCCCGATCGTCGAAGGCGGCGACGTGGTCGAGCCGCTGCGCGACCGCGTGCTGGGCCGCGTCGTGGCCGAGGACGTGTTCCTGCCGGGCAACGACGAGGATCCGATCGTCACGCGCAACACGCTGCTCGACGAGCAGTGGGTCGTGCGCCTCGAGGAGGCCGGCGTCCAGTCGATCAAGGTCCGCTCCACGATCACCTGCGAAAGCGCGTTCGGCGTGTGCTCGAGCTGCTACGGCCGCGACCTGGGCCGTGGCCACCTGGTCAACCAGGGCGAGGCCGTGGGCGTGGTCGCCGCGCAGTCGATCGGCGAGCCCGGCACGCAGCTGACGATGCGTACGTTCCACATCGGTGGCGCGGCGTCGCGTGCGGCCGCCATCGACAACGTGACGGTCAAGACCACCGGCTCGATCAAGTTCAACAACCTCAAGTTCGTGACCCACGAGAGCGGCAGCCTGGTCGCGGTCTCGCGCTCGGGCGAGCTGTCGGTGCTCGACGGCCACGGCCGCGAGCGCGAGCGCTACAAGCTGCCCTACGGCGCGATGATCACCGTCAACGACGGCGATGCGATCAAGGCCGGACAGACCGTCGCGAACTGGGATCCGCACAACCACCCGATCGTCTCGGAAGTGGCGGGCTTCATCCGCTTCGTGGACTTCGTCGAGGGCGTGACCGTCATCGAGAAGACCGACGAGTTGACCGGTCTGGCCTCGCGCGAGATCACCGATCCCAAGCGCCGCGGCTCGCAGGGCAAGGACCTGCGTCCGATCGTGCGGATCGTCGACAAGGCCGGCAACGACCTCAACATCCCGGGCACCGACCTGCCGGCGCAGTACCTGCTGCCGCCGCGCTCGATCGTCAACCTGCAGGACGGCGACGCCGTCGGCGTGGGCGACGTGGTGACCAAGGTGCCGCAGGAAGCGTCCAAGACCCGCGACATCACCGGTGGTCTGCCGCGCGTGGCCGACCTGTTCGAGGCCCGCAAGCCGAAGGACCCGGCGATCCTCGCCGAGAAGTCGGGCATCGTCAGCTTCGGCAAGGACACCAAGGGCAAGCAGCGCCTGATCATCAAGGGCGCCGACGGCGAGGACCACGAGGAGCTGATCCCCAAGTACCGCCAGATCATCGTGTTCGAGGGCGAGCACGTGGAGAAGGGCGAGACGGTCGTCGACGGCGAGCCGAGCCCGCAGGACATCCTGCGCCTGAAGGGCGTCGAGGAGCTGGCGTCGTACCTGACCAAGGAGATCCAGGACGTCTACCGGCTGCAGGGCGTGAAGATCAACGACAAGCACATCGAGGTGATCGTTCGCCAGATGCTGCGCAAGGTCGAGATCACCGACGCCGGCGACAGCCGCTTCCTCAACGGCGAGCAGGCCGAGCGCCAGCGCGTCATCGAGGACAACGCCAAGCTGCTCGCGCGCAACGAGCTGCCGGCGAAGTTCGATCCGGTCCTGCTGGGCATCACCAAGGCCTCGCTGGCGACCGAGTCGTTCATCTCGGCCGCCTCGTTCCAGGAGACCACCCGCGTGTTGACCGAGGCGGCCGTCCGCGGCACGCGCGACAGCCTGCGCGGCCTCAAGGAGAACGTGATCGTCGGTCGCCTGATCCCGGCCGGTACCGGCCTGGCGTACCACACCCAGCGTCGCCGCGCGGCGTCGGGCCTGACCGAGTCCGAGATGGACACGCTGTCGGGCGGTTCGGTGGCCGAGGAGGCCGTCGAGGCCGCTACGCCGGCGACGCTGCCGCCCGAGCAGGTCATGCTCGAGGACGCGCCGACGTCGCAGGTGGCTGACAGCGACGAGAAGGCAGGCTAAGATAGGCACCCTTTGGCGGCCCTGCGGGGCCGCCCAGACTCCGAAATGAGGCGCAGGACGCGGCTCGTATTCGGTCCAGGACGGACGGGAGACGTTGTATGCCGGGCAGTTCCCAGGTGGAGCTGTCGGTGGCGGTATGACCCGCGTTGACGGTATTCGTCAGCGCGGGCTATACTTTTTCGTCTGACAGGCGGCGATCCCGTCTGTCTTCGTTTTCACCGGGCTCCGGCCCGAACCATAGACCCGAGACCTGATGGCAACGATCAACCAGCTGGTGCGGAAGCCGCGCAGCCCCGAAACCTACAAGAGCACTTCGCCCGCGCTGGCGAACTGCCCGCAGCGCCGCGGCGTCTGCACCCGTGTCTACACCACGACCCCGAAGAAGCCGAACTCGGCGCTGCGCAAGGTCGCCAAGGTCCGCCTGACCAATGGCTACGAGGTCATCTCGTACATCGGTGGCGAAGGCCACAACCTGCAGGAGCACTCGGTGGTGCTGATCCGCGGCGGTCGCGTCAAGGATCTCCCGGGTGTCCGCTACCACACCGTTCGCGGTTCGCTCGACGCCGCCGGCGTCGCGAAGCGCAAGCAGGCACGTTCGAAGTACGGCGCGAAGCGTCCGAAGGGCTGAGGAATAGAGAATGTCGCGTAAAGGAAACACCCCGCAGCGCTCGGTGCTGCCCGACCCGAAGCACGGCAGCGAGACGATCGCCCGCTTCATCAACATGGTCATGAAGAGCGGCAAGAAGTCGGTCGCCGAGAAGATCGTCTACGGTGCGATGGACGTCATCGGCGAGAAGAACCCCGACGCGCTCGAGCTGGTCGAGAAGGCGCTGGGCAACGTGTCGCCGGCCGTCGAGGTCAAGTCCCGCCGCGTCGGCGGTGCCACGTACCAGGTGCCGGTCGAAGTGCGCGCCTCGCGTCGCATGGCGCTGGCGATGCGCTGGCTGATCGAGTCGGCGCGCAAGCGCGGCGAGAACAGCATGCCGCGCAAGCTGGCCGCCGAGCTGATCGACGCCTCCGAGAACCGCGGCGGCGCGATCAAGAAGCGTGAAGAGACGCACCGCATGGCCGACGCCAACAAGGCGTTCGCGCACTACCGCTGGTAAGCGGACCTGCGGGCTCCGGTTGATTCCGGGGCCCGCCGGCACCATCCATGGTGCCTCCAGGCGGTCATCGACCGCACGCAGGACCGACAAGCCGCCGCAAGGCGGCATTCGTCCATTCAAGCGATTCCATCGCGAAGGCGCCCAGGCCCTGCCGGGACCTTCCATCCAAACGAGAATACTGACGTGGCTCGCACGACTCCCATCGAACGCTACCGCAACTTCGGCATCATGGCCCACATCGATGCCGGCAAGACGACCACCTCCGAGCGCATCCTGTTCTACACCGGCAAGAGCCACAAGATCGGCGAGGTGCACGACGGCGCCGCGACGATGGACTGGATGGAGCAGGAGCAGGAGCGCGGCATCACGATCCAGTCCGCGGCCACGACCGCGTTCTGGAAGGGCATGGACAAGTCCTTCCCCGAGCATCGCTTCAACATCATCGACACCCCCGGACACGTCGACTTCACGATCGAGGTCGAGCGCAGCCTGCGCGTGCTCGACGGCGCAGTGTTCGTGCTGTGCGCGGTCGGCGGCGTGCAGCCGCAGTCCGAGACCGTGTGGCGCCAGGCCAACAAGTACCACGTGCCGCGCATCGCGTTCGTCAACAAGATGGACCGCACCGGCGCGAACTTCCTCAAGGTCCGCGACCAGCTGAAGGCGCGCCTGGGCGCGGCCCCGGTGCCGATGCAGGTGCCGATCGGCGCCGAGGACGGCTTCGAGGGCGTGGTCGACCTGCTGAAGATGAAGGCGATCCACTGGGATACCGCCTCCCAGGGCCTGAACTTCGAGTACCGCGACATCCCGGCCGAGCTGCAGGCCCAGGCCGAGGAGGCGCGCGCCTTCATGGTCGAGTCCGCCGCCGAGGCCAGCGAGGAGCTGATGGACAAGTACCTCGAGAGCGGCGAGCTCTCCGAGGACGAGATCGTCAGCGGCCTGCGCGAGCGTACGCTCCGCACCGAGATCGTGCCGATGTTCTGCGGCACCGCGTTCAAGAACAAGGGCGTCCAGGCGATGCTCGACGGCGTCATCAAGCTGCTGCCGTCGCCGGTCGACGTGCCGGCGGTCAAGGGCCTGGACGTCGACGACGAGACCAAGGAGCTGTCGCGCGAGTCGAGCGACAAGGCCCCGTTCTCGGCGCTGGCGTTCAAGATCATGACCGACCCGTTCGTGGGTTCGCTGACGTTTTTCCGCGTCTACTCGGGCACGCTCAACGCCGGTGACCAGGTGCTCAACTCGGTCAAGGGCAAGAAGGAGCGCATCGGCCGTCTGCTGCAGATGCACTCCAACAACCGCGAGGAGATCAAGGAAGTGCTGGCCGGCGACATCGCCGCCGCCGTGGGCCTGAAGGACGTCACCACCGGCGACACGCTGTGCGCGCAGGATTCGCCGATCGTGCTCGAGCGCATGAGCTTCCCCGAGCCGGTGATCTCGATGGCGGTCGAGCCCAAGACCAAGTCCGACCAGGAGAAGATGGGCCTGGCGCTGGGTCGCCTGGCGCAGGAGGATCCGTCCTTCCGCGTGCGCACCGACGAGGAGTCGGGCCAGACGATCATCTCGGGCATGGGCGAGCTGCACCTGGACATCATCGTCGACCGCATGAAGCGCGAGTTCAACGTCGAGGCCAACGTCGGCAAGCCGCAGGTCGCCTACCGCGAGACGATCCGCAAGTCGGTCAAGTCCGAAGGCAAGTTCGTGCGCCAGTCGGGCGGCAAGGGCCAGTTCGGTCACGTCTGGCTCGAGATCTCGCCGCAGGAGCCGGGCACCGGCTACGAGTTCGAGAACGCGATCGTCGGCGGCGTCGTGCCCAAGGAGTACATCCCGGCCGTCGACAAGGGCATCCAGGAAGTGCTGGCCAACGGCATCATGGCCGGCTACCCGATCGTCGACGTCAAGGTCCGGCTGGTCGATGGCTCGTACCACGAGGTCGACTCGTCCGAAATGGCGTTCAAGATCGCCGGCTCGATGGGCTTCAAGGAAGGCTTCAACAAGGCCAGCCCGGTGCTGCTCGAGCCGATCATGAAGGTCGAGGTCGTCAGCCCCGAGGACTACCTCGGCGACGTGATGGGCGACGTCAGCCGTCGCCGCGGCATCCTGCAGGGCCAGGACGACAGCCCGTCGGGCAAGATCATCAACGCGATGATCCCGCTGGGCGAGATGTTCGGCTACGCCACGCAGCTGCGCTCGATGTCGCAGGGCCGCGCGACCTTCACGATGGAGTTCGACCACTACGCGGAAGCGCCGGCGAACATCGCCGAGACCGTCACCAAGAAGTAAGCGTGATTGGTGATGCGGGATCCGTGATGCGAAAGAGCACGGGTCCCGCTTTTCACCGATCACCAATCACCAATCACGAATTACGGAGTTATCACCATGGCAAAGGGTAAGTTCGAGCGCACCAAGCCGCACGTCAACGTCGGCACGATTGGTCACGTCGACCACGGCAAGACGACGCTGACGGCGGCGCTGACGAAGATCGGCGCCGAGCGTTTCGGCGGCGAGTTCAAGGCCTACGACGCGATCGACGCGGCGCCGGAAGAGAAGGCGCGCGGCATCACGATCTCGACCGCGCACGTGGAATACGAGAGCCCGACGCGCCACTACGCGCACGTCGACTGCCCGGGCCACGCGGACTACGTGAAGAACATGATCACCGGTGCGGCGCAGATGGACGGCGCGATCCTGGTGTGCTCGGCCGCTGACGGCCCGATGCCGCAGACGCGCGAGCACATCCTGCTGTCGCGTCAGGTGGGCGTGCCGTACATCGTCGTGTTCCTGAACAAGGCCGACATGGTGGACGACGCCGAGCTGCTCGAGCTGGTCGAGATGGAAGTGCGCGAGCTGCTGAGCAAGTACGAGTTCCCGGGCGACGACACCCCGATCATCTCGGGTTCGGCGCGCCTGGCGCTGGAAGGCGACCAGTCGGAGATCGGCGTGCCTGCGATCCTGAAGCTGGTCGAGGCGCTGGACACCTGGATCCCGGAGCCGGAGCGCGACGTGGACAAGACGTTCCTGATGCCGGTCGAGGACGTGTTCTCGATCTCGGGTCGCGGCACGGTGGTCACGGGCCGTATCGAGCGCGGCATCATCAAGGTCGGCGACGAAATCGAGATCGTGGGCATCCGCGCCACGCAGAAGACGACGGTCACGGGCGTGGAGATGTTCCGCAAGCTGCT
>NZ_LASZ01000033.1 GCF_001014645.1 Luteimonas sp. FCS-9
CCCAGCACCAGCAGCATGATTCCCTGCTCGGTCAGCGTATTCGCGCCATGGACCAGGTGCCAGAGCTCCTTGACGAACAGGAACACGTAGACGCACTGCGCGACGATCAGGCCCAGGTACAGCGGCAGCTGCAGCCAGCGCGAACCGAAGATGACGTAGGACAGCGGGTTGAGGCGCGGCGGCGCGGACAGCGGGGTCGACATGGGCGGGGGAGCCTGCGTGGGGTGCGCGGAGCGTAGCGACCGGCCATGACTTTGCCAATCGCCGGACAGTGCCCTCTCGACGCAAGCCCCCGGTAGGAGCGCGCTCGCGCGCGAAACGGCAGTCGGACACGGCACTGTCCACCCGGTTGGCCTGCTTGCCTGCGGCCTGCCCAGGCGGGGGCCGTTCGCTTGACGGGCCTCTACGCCGGGACCTGTTCGCTCGCGCTGTTCGCCTCGAGGCCTGTAGGAGCGCGCTTGCGCGCGACAGCATCCCGGCCAAAACCCCCTTCGCGCGCGAGCGCGCTCCTACAGCCGGAGGGCGCCGGGCGATTGACAGCGTTGTCAGTCGGCCGGTACAACGCATCCGCGGTGCCGTCCGGCATCGCTTCCGCGACTTGGGAGGGTCGAGGATGTCGCCGACGCGCGCCACGCACGGCCGGCGCGGTCTCCGCCGCGTCGGCCGCAAGCCCGGTTGCCCGCGTGCGCCGTCAGCGCGCGGCGGGGGACGTCATCGAGTACGGCGCCTCGGCGCCGATCCCCGGCCAGTCGCGGTTGGGCGCGGCCTGCATCGTGAAGCGCAGCTCGCCCCCGGCCAGGATCTCGTCGTGACGCAGGAACGCGCGCCGCAGCGGCTTGCCGTCGAGCGTGACCGCGCCGATGTAGCCGTGGCCGTCCGCCAGACCGTCGGCGACGACCGTGAAGCGCTTGCCGTTGGGCAGCTGGAGGCTGGCACGCGGCAGGAACGGACGGCCGATCACGTACTCGCCGCTGCCCGGCGCGACCGGGTAGAAGCCCAGCGCGGTGAACAGGTACCAGGCCGACATCTGACCGAGGTCGTCGTTGCCAGCCAGGCCGTCGGGCCGGTCGGCGTACTGGCTCTCCATGATCGCCCCGAGCCGGGCCTGCGTGCGCCAGGGCTGGCCGGCGTGCGCGTAGAGGTAGGCGACGTGGTGGCTGGGCTCGTTGCCGTGCGCGTACCAGCCGATCAGGCCGGTGATGTCCTCCATGTGCTCGAAGACCGCCGGGTCGACCTCGGCCTCGAACACCTTGTCGAGCCTGTCGAGCAGCGCGTCGGCGCCGCCGTGCGCGGCCGCCAGGCCGGCGACGTCGTGGGGCACGTACCACGAGTACTGCCAGGCGTTGCCCTCGGTGTAGTCGGTGCCGTAGCCGCTGGCGGTCGGGTCGAACGGCGTCCGGAAGCTGCCGTCGCGGTTCTTCGCACGCATGAAGCCGGTGCCCGGGTCGAAGGCGTTGCGCCAGTTCGCTGCGCGCCGCGCGAAATCCCGGGCGACCTCATCGCGCCCCATCGCCTGCGCCATGCGCGCGATCGTCCAGTCGCCGTAGGCGTATTCGAGCGTCTTCGAGGCGGCCTCGCCTTCCTCGTCGATCGGCACCCAGCCCAGTTCCATGTACTGGCCGATACCGTCGTAGGGCGCGTAGGACGCGCTGGCGACCATCGCACCGAGCGCGGCGTCGGCATCGAAGCCGCGGATGCCCTTCAGATACGCGTCGGCGATCACCGGCACCGCGTGGTAGCCGATCATCGTCCACGTCTCCTGCCCGTGGAACGACCACACCGGCAGGATGCCGTAGGGACTGCGGCGCCGGTGCGCGAGCAGCGAGTCGACGAAGTCGGCGTTGCGCTGCTCGGGCTGCACGATGGTCAGCAGCGGGTGCAGCGCGCGATAGGTGTCCCACAGCGAGAACGTCGAGTAGTGGGTGAAGCCGTCGGCGATGTGGATCGCCTGGTCCGGCCCGCGGTATCGCCCGTCGACGTCCATGAACAGCGTCGGGCCCAGCAGCGTGTGGTAGAGCGCGGTGTAGGCGCTGCGACGGTCGGCATCGGGCGCGTCGATGTCGAGGACCGACAGCGCCTGCGTCCACTGCGCCCGGGCATCGGCGTGCACGCGGTCGAAATCGAAACCGGGCACCTCGGCGTCGAGGTTGGCGATCGCGCCGGCCTCGTCGACGGACGAGATCGCGACCTTGACCACCAGCGGTGCGTCGAGCGAGCCGAAGTCGAAGGTGCCGACCAGCTGGCGGCCCTCGATCTGCGCACGGTCGCCAGGGCTGCGGTCGGCCGGCGGCGCGAAGCCCTTGTAGCGGATGTCGGTCTCGGTGTTGTGGAACGCATGGCCCTGCAACGGGCGCGAGAAGCGCATCGCGAAGTACAGCTGGCGGCCCGGCGCCCAGCCGCGGGTCTCGCGAAACCCCGTGATCGTACCGTCGGGCATGCGCCGCAGCCGCGACCACAGGATCTTGCCCGGGTAGTCGTACATCGACGTGCGCAGGTCCAGCAGCACGCGCGCGTCCTCGCCCGACGGGAAGGTGTAGCGGTGCACGCCGGCGCGCGCGCTGGCGGTGAGCTCGGCGCGCACGCGGTGGTCGTCGAGGGTGACCGCGTAGTAGCCCGGCTGCGCGACCTCGTCGTCGTGGCGGAAGCGCGAGGCGTAGCCGCTGCCGGGCCGGTCCGGGTCGCCGCGCTCCAGCGCCGCGGTCCCGGTCACCGGCATCAGCAGCACGTCGCCGAGGTCGGAATGGCCGGTGCCCGAGAAGTGGGTGTGCGAGAAGCCGACGATGCTGGTGTCGTCGTAGCGGTAGCCCGCGGCCCAGTCGTAGCCTTTCTCGCGCGGCTGGATGCGCGTGTCGGGACTGAGCTGGACCATGCCGAAGGGCACCGTCGCGCCGGGATAGGTGTGGCCCTCGCCGCCGGTACCGATGAACGGATCGACCGATCCGTACGCCTTCTCGCCCACGGCGCCCGGATCCGCCCATGCGGCGCCCGCGCCCAGCAACGCCCCCACCGCCATCGTCATCGCCGCCCCCAGCCTGGCCATCGCATCCCCGTTTGGATCGGTTCAATCGGCCCGACCCTAGCATCGCCCGGCAATTTCCGCATGCTGCGCTGCAAGATGCCGCCGGACGCGCCGTGCGTCAGCATGGCCAATCTTCAATCGGTTCAAAGGACGACCATGCCCGGCTCGCGGCGCGTGACGCTGGCCGACATCGCCGCGGCCTGCGGCCTGTCCAAGGCCACGGTCTCGCTGGTCCTGCGCGACAGCCCGCTGGTGCACGCCGACACCCGCGCGCGGGTCCGCGCCGAGCTCGACCGGCAGGGCTACGTCTACCACCGCGGCGCGGCCAGCCTGCGGCGCGCGGGCGCGGCGAACGCGGTGGCGCTGGTGGTCAACGACCTCGCCAACCCGTTCTTCGCCGAGTTCGCCGCCGGCGTCGACGCCGCGCTGGCCGAGGCCGGCCACGTGCTGCTGCTGGGCAGCACCGGCGAGTCGGTCGAGCGCCAGCAGGCGGTGCTCGCCTCGCTGGTCGAGCACGACCCGGCCGCGCTGATCCTCTCGCCGGCCGAGCACAGCGACGGCGCGCGGCTGCGGCGCCTGCTCGGTCCTCGCCTGCCGGTGCTGGTGTTCAACCGCGCGCTCGGCGACGGCGGCGACGCGCACTGGGACTACCTGGCGCTCGACAACCGCGCCGGCGCGCGGCTGGCGACCGCGCACCTGCTCGCGCAGGGCCATCGCGCGATCGCGTTCTTCGGCGGCCATCGCGATTCGAGCTCCTGCGACGAACGCCGCGCCGGCTACCGCGACGCGCTGGCCGCGGCCGGCATCGCGCCCGATCCCGGCTGGCTGGTCGAATGCGCACCGACGCGGCTGGAGGCCGCGCGCCAGACGCCCGCGCTGTTCGCGCGCGACCCCGCGCCGACCGCGGCGGTCTGCTACAACGACGCCGTCGCGCTCGGGCTGATGGTCGGCCTGGCCGGCTGCGGTCGCCGCGCCGGCGCCGATTTCGCGGTCGTCGGCTTCGACGACATCGCCGAGGCCGCGTGCAGCGCGCCGCCGCTGACGACCGTCGCCGCCGACCCGCGCGCCCGCGGCCTGGACGCCGCCCGCCTGGTGCTGGCACGCCTGCGCGGCGAGGCCGCGGCCCCCGCCCGCCACATCGCCCCCGTGACGCTGCGCGTCCGCGCCAGCAGTCCTCCCCTCAACGTACCGCCGCAGGCCACCGGAGCCGACGCATGAGCACACCCCGTCCTACGATGTCCAACACCGCCGCGATCGCGGTGGTGAGCCTGATCTTCCTGACCTGGGGCGGCTTGACCAGCCTCAACGACGTGCTGATCCCGCATCTCAAAGCCGTGTTCTCGATGAACTACGTGCAGACGCTGCTGATCCAGTTCACGTTCTTCGGCGCGTACTTCCTGATGTCGATCCCGGCCGGCGCCGTGGTCTCGCGCATCGGCTACAAGGCCAGCATCGTGGTCGGCCTGCTGGTGGCCGCGGCGGGCGCGGCGCTGTTCTTCCCGGCCGCGCGCCTGCCCTCGTACGGCCTGTTCCTGACCGCGCTGTTCGTGCTGGCCTCGGGCATCACGTTGCTGCAGGTGTCCGCCAATCCCTACATCGCGCTGCTCGGCTCGCCCGAGTCCTCGCACAGCCGGCTGACGTTCGCGCAGGCGCTCAACTCGTTCGGCACGACCGCGTTCCCGTACTTCATCGGCCCGCTGATCCTGGCGGGCACGGTGCTCGGCGCGGACCAGATCGCCGCGATGCCCGTCGCCGAGCAGATCGCCTATCGCGCCGCCGAGGCGCGTTCGGTCGAGATGCCCTACCTGATGCTGGCCGGCGGCCTGCTGCTGGCGGTGTTCGTGGTGACGATGCGGATCCCGTCGCTGCGCGCCGAAGGCGCGTCGACCCGGGACCCGCACACCTACCGCGAGGCGCTCGCGCACCCGCATCTGCGCTGGGGCGTGCTCGGCATCTTCATGTACGTCGGCGCGGAGGTCGCGATCGGCAGCTTCCTGATCAACTACATGGCCGAGGCGTCGATCGGCGGCCTGGCCGAAGCGGAGGCCTCCAAGTACCTGGCCTGGTACTGGGGCGGTGCGATGGTGGGTCGCTTCATCGGCGCGGCGCTGATGACGAAGATCGACGCACGCAAGCTGCTCGCGTTCGCGGCGGTCATGGTCTGCGTGCTGCTGGCCGTGACGATGACCACCAGCGGCCGCGTCGCGATGTGGAGCGCGCTGGCGATCGGCCTGTTCAACTCGATCATGTTCCCGACCATCTTCACCACCGCGATCGAGCGCCTGGGCACGCTGACCAGCAAGGCGTCCAGCCTGCTGGTGATGGCGATCGTCGGCGGTGCGCTCGTCCCGCTGGTGCAGGCGGCGTTCGCCGACGGCATCGGCATCCAGCATTCGTTCCTGGTCCCGCTGGCCTGTTACGTCTACATCATCTGGTACGGGCTGCGCGGCTCGCGCCTGCGCGGCGACGCGCTCATGGCGGCCGACACGCCGGCACCGCGCCCGGGCGCGATGCACTGATGGGCACCACCGGCGACACCATCGCCTGCTTCGGCGAGGCACTGATCGATTTCCGCGCCGAGCCGGGCCCGGCCGGCCAGCCCCGGCGCTTCGTCGAGCAGCCCGGCGGTGCCCCGGCGAACGTCGCCGTCGGCATCGCCGCGCTCGGCGGGACGGCGCGCTTCATCGGCATGCTGGCGCAGGACATGTTCGGCGACACGCTGGCGGCGGCGCTGCGGCAGCGCGGCGTCGACACCTCGCAGGTCCGGCGCACCGACGCCGCGCCGACGGCGCTGGCGTTCGTCTCGCTCGCCGACGACGGCGAGCGCAGCTTCAGTTTCTACCGGCCGCCGGCGGCGGACCTGCTGTTTCGCGAAGACGATTTCGCCGACGACGCGTTCGCCGACGTCGCGGCGCTCCACGCCTGCTCCAACAGCCTGACCGAGCCCGACATCGCGCAGGCGACGCTGCACGGCATGGCGCAGGCCGCGCGTGCCGGCGCGCTGGTGAGCTTCGACCTCAACCTGCGCCCGGCGCTGTGGCCGCGCGGCGTCGATCCGACGCCGACGCTGTGGCGCGCGCTCGAACGCGCCGACCTGGTGAAGCTCAGCACCGACGAACTGGCGTTCCTGGCCGGCGACGGCGACCGGGACGCGACGATCGCGCGCATCCTCGGCGCGGCGTCGGCGCTCGTCGTCACGGATGGCGCCGCGCCGATCCGCTGGTGGTCGCGCAACGGCGCCGGCTCCGCGCCGACGTTCGCGGTCGCGCCGGTCGACACCACCGCCGCCGGCGATGCCTTCGTCGCCGGGCTGCTGTGGCGGCTGGCCGCGCGCGCGGTCGACGCCCGGGGCCTGGGCGCCGCATTCGACGACGATGCGCTGCGCGCCGACCTGCTGGCGCACGCCGCGGCGGCCGGTGCGCTGGCCACCACCCGACACGGCGCGTTCGACGCGATGCCCGCGCACGACGCCGTCGACCGCCTGCTCGAGACCGCCCGATGACCCTGCCTGCGACACCCGTCCCCGACTTCACCGATCCCGGGGTCCTGCGCGCCCACATCGCCGACACGATGGCGTTCTACCGCCCGCGCGCGCTCGATCCGGATGGCGGGTTCTTCCACTACTTCCGCGACGACGGCACGGTCTACGACCGCAGCCATCGACACCTGGTCAGCAGCACCCGCTTCGTCTACGACTTCGCGATGGCGGCGGCCGAGTTCGCCGACACGCCACACGCCGACGGCGACCGCGCCGCGGCCCTGCACGGCCTGCGCTTCCTGGGCGAGGCGCATCGCGATCCGGCGAGCGGCGGCTACGCCTGGACGCTGCGCGACGGCGTGCCCGAGGACCGCACGCATCACAGCTATGGGCTGGCCTTCGTGCTGCTGGCGCAGGCGAGCGCGCGCAAGGCCGGCCTCGACACCGTGGCCGGCATGGACGAGACCTGGGACCTGCTCGAGCGGCACGCCTGGGACCCGACGCACGGCCTGTACCGCGACGAGGCCGACGCGCACTGGCGCTATGCGCCCTACCGCGGCCAGAACGCGAACATGCACCTGTGCGAGGCGCTGATCGCCGCGCACGAGGCCGGCGGCGACGACCGCTACCTGGCGCGCGCGCTGACGCTCGCCGACCACATGACCCGGCGCCAGGCCGCGCTGTCGGGCGGGCTGGTGTGGGAACACTGGCACGCGGACTGGTCGGTCGACTGGGACTACCACCGCGACGATCCCAGGCATCTGTTCCGCCCCTGGGGCTTCCAGCCCGGCCACCAGGTCGAATGGGCCAAGCTGCTGCTGTCGCTGCGCGCGCACCTGGGCGCCGGCGCGCCCGACTGGCTGCTGCCGACCGCGCGCCATCTCTACGACGCCGCGCTGGCCCATGGCTGGGACGACGCGCACGGCGGCATCGTCTACGGCTTCGCGCCGGACGCGCTGCGCGACGCCTCGCCCGCGCCCGGCGCGCCGCCGCCGGACCTGGCGAGCGCGCCGATGTTCTGGTGCGACGACGACAAGTACTTCTGGGTACAGGCCGAGGCCATCGCGGCCGCCTGGCGGCTGTTCGACGCGACCGGCGAGGCGCGCTACCGCGACGACTACCTGCGCCTGTGGGACTACGCCTGGCGGCATTTCGTCGACCACGCGCACGGCGCCTGGTACCGGATCCTCGACCGGCACAACCGCAAGGTCGACGACCTCAAGAGCCCGGCCGGCAAGACCGACTACCACACAATGGGCGCCTGCCACGACGTGCTCGCGGTGATGCGCGGCACCCACGCCACGCGTCTCGCACGCTAGCCGCCGGCCCCGTCCCCCGGCGTGCGCGGCACGAACGGCAGCGTGTTGTGCGCATGGGTGGCCGCGATCGCCGCGTGGCCGACCGCGACCGAGATCTGGTTGAGGCCGCTGACGACGTCGCCGACGGCATACAGCCCGGGGACGCGCGTCTGCTGGTGCGCATCGACCTCCAGCGCACCGCTGCCGTCGCTGTCCAGGCCCAACCCGGTCGGCAGCGACGGCCCGCCCTCGTAGCCCAGGTACGGGTAGACGGTGTCGAAGCGATGCACGTCGCCGTCGGGCGTGCGGTAGTGGCAGTGCTCGCCATCGAATTCGAGCGTCCCGCCGGGCGGCAACAGCGTCGCGCCGAGCGCGCGGGCCCGATCGATGGCCGGGTGCGCGAGGTCGTCGTCGGACGGCAGCAGCGTGATGCGCGCCGAGTAACTGCGCAGGAATTCGGCGTGCCCGCCGATCTGCGCGCCCGGCCCGTAGACCGCGATCGCCTGGTCGCTGGCCTCGTAGGCGTCGCAGATCGCGCACAGGCGCAGCGCGCCGCAGGCGATCGCCTCCTCCGCCCACGGCACCTCGGGCAGCCGGTCGGCGAGCCCGGTCGCCAAGATCACCTTGTGCGCGCGCCAGCGGCGGCCGGCAGCGGCGACGACGAACGTCTCGCCCTCGCAGGCGATCGCGTCCACACAGCCAGTGGTGACGTCGACCTCGAACGCGTCGGCCTGCTCGCGCATGCGCCGCAGCAGCCCGGTGCCCGACACGCCCTGCGGAAAGCCCGGGCAATTGTGGCTCTCGGGAATGTAGCGGGCGCGGCTGCGACCGGCATCGATGACGACCACGCTGCGCAGGAACCGGCGCAGGTAGGTCGCGGCGGTCAGCCCGGCCGGCCCGCCGCCCACGATCGCCACGTCCACGTCCTGGATCATCTGCATCCTCCGGATGGGCCGTCGAGCCTGGGCGCGGCCGCGTGCAGCGGCGGTGAGCGCCCGCCGAGGCCACGGCGCCACGCAGGCGGCGCGACGCAGGTTGACAACGCTGTCAGTCTCGCCTCCAATGCAGCCTGGCCCACGGCCTGCCCGCAGGCGTGCGCTGCCCACAATTCGATCGACCATTCGTGAGATCCCTTGGGAGGGGAAGATCCATGAAGCCATTCCGTGCCGCTCCGAAGCAGCGGCTGCTGACGTCCGCCCTGCTGCTCGCCATCGCCTCGCCGGCGCTCGCCCAGGTCGCCGACCCGCCGTCCGACGCCACCGAACTCGACGCCGTCGTCGTGACCGGCATCCGCGGCAGCCTGACCTCGTCGATGAACCTCAAGCGCGATTCGCAGGGCATCGTCGACGGCATCGTCGCCGAGGACATCGGCAAGTTCCCCGACACCAACCTGGCCGAATCGCTGCAGCGCATCTCGGGCGTGTCGATCGACCGCTCGATGGGCGAGGGGTCCAAGGTCACCGTCCGCGGCGTGGGCCCGGACTTCAACCTGGTGCTGCTCAATGGCCGGCAAATGCCCGCTTCGAGCATTGAGGCGACCAATGCGTCCAATTCGCGCGCATTCGATTTCGCCAACCTCGCCTCCGAGTCGATTTCCGGCATCGAGGTGTTCAAGACCAGTCGCGCGGCCACGCCCACTGGTGGTATCGGCGCGACGATCAACATCAAGACAGGTCGCCCGCTGGACATGGGCGAACTGATCAGCGTCGGCATGAAGGCAGTGCACGACACGTCGTCCGAGAATCTCCCCAAGAGCATGCGCGGCGATTCGGCCACGGGGGAGATGTCGGGCATCTTCAGCAACGTCTTCGCCGACGGAAAGCTCGGCGTTTCGGTCAGCGCGAGCTACCAGGAGCGCGACTCGGGCTACAACGAAGCAGCCGTGGGTGGTGGCTGGTACGCATTCCCGGGCAACGAAGGCCCGCTCGCGCTGCCCGGCCCGGCCGCCAACGCGACCAATCCCCCGGGCGCCGGTGATATCTACTCGGTGCCGCAGAACTTGATTTATGCGCTCAACGGCATCCAGCGCCAGCGCACCAACGCGCAGGGCACGTTGCAGTACGCACCCAACGACCGCATCACTGCCACGCTCGACTACACGTACTCGGAGAACCGCATCCAGCAACAGCGCCACGAGTTGTCAACCTGGTTCAATCAGGCGGCCTCGCGGACGTCGTGGACGGACGGCCCGATCGCTGCCCCCACCTCGTACACCGAGTTCATCGACTTCCAGACCGTCGACGGTGTGCTCGAGGGCAGCGACCTGGCGATGGCCGGCTCGCAGTTCGCAACCAAGAACGAGAACAAGTCCCTCGGCTTCAATGTCGCCTGGGAAGTGACGGACAGCCTCGACCTGGAGTTCGACTACCACTCCTCAAGCGCGGAATCGGGCGCAGACAGCCCGTGGGGCTCGAACAACGTGATCGGCGCGGCCGCCTTCGTACGCGGCAACACGACGGTCGACTTCAGCGGTGACTTCCCCGTTCTCGGCGTGCAGCTTCCGCCAGGCATGAGCCGCGTGGGCGCCGACCGGATGATGGTCACCGGGTCGTCCTTCCGCAACAGCTACATGAAGTCGGAGGTGGAGCAGGGGCAGGTTCGAGGCAGGTTCCGGTTCGGCGACTACTCCAGCCTGCAGTTCGGTGCGGCATTCACCGAAGTCGACAACCGCACGGCCTACAGCTTCACACAGCGCGACGACTGGGGCGGCTTCGGCAACCGGGCCGGCGACTACGCTGATGATCTGTGGATCGCCGACGACATGAGTCGCTACTTCGACCAGTTCCCCGGCAGCGGCGAGATGTTCGGCCAGTTCTATCTGTTCGACTTCGGGCGGGTCCGCGACGCCGCCATTGCCGCGCGTGGCGGCGATGTCTCCGCATATCTGCCGCCCGACGAGTTCAGCACCGATCGACGCGCGACCGAGAAGTCCAAGAGCGCCTACGTGCAGTGGAACAACACCTGGGACCTGGCGATGCCGCTTCACGCATCGGTCGGCGTCCGCTACGAGGAAACGGACGTCACCTCGCGGGCACTGGTGCCGATCGCCACAGGTATGACCTGGACCGGCGAGAACGAATTCGCGGTGCAGTTCGGTGATCCTGACTTCACCGAACTGCGCGGCAGCTACGACTATTGGCTGCCCAGCGTCGACCTGAGCCTTGAGGTCACCGACGAGCTGGTCGTGCGCGCCAGCTATGGCCACAGCATCGGCCGGCCGCAGTGGAACCATATCCAGGGCGGTCAGACGCTCGACTCGTTCGCAGCCTTCGAGGGCGGCACCGGCTCGCAGGGCGACCCGGGGCTGCGCCCGCTCGAGTCGAAGAACTTCGACCTGTCGGTCGAGTGGTACTACGGCGAGTCGAGCTACGTTTCGGTGGGCTGGTTCCGCAAGGACATCGACAACTACATCGGCACGTCGGTGGTCGAGATCTCGCCGTTCGACATCCGCACGCCGGTCGGCGGCGCCTACTACAACCAGGCCGTCGCTGCCGGCTGCACGCCCGGCGCGACCGCGTTCCGCCGCTGCGTACGCGAGTACATCTTCGACAACTTCGCCGGCGCGCCCGGCGTGGACGAGGCCAACAACACGATCGAAGGGCAGCCGGGCGATCCGCTGGCCGTGTTCCGTGTCAGCGTTCCGGTCAACAAGGAGTCCTCCTCGCTCGACGGCTGGGAGATCAGTGCACAGCACGTCTTCGGCGAGAGCGGATTCGGGCTGGCCGCCAACTACACCATCGTCGACTCCGACCTCATCTACGACAACTACAACCTGGGCGATCAGTTCGCACTGGTGGGGCTGAGCGATTCGGCCAACCTCGTTGCGTTCTACGACAAGGGGCCGTGGCAGGTCCGTGCGGCCTACAACTGGCGCGACAAGTTCCTGTCCAGCACCTATGACAGCTGGCGTCCGAATCCGGTGTATGTCGAAGACTACGGTCAGCTGGATCTCAACATCAGCTACCAGGTCAGCGACAACTTCACGATCCACGCCGAGGCGATCAACCTGACCGACGAGACCATGCGTTCGCATGGCCGCCACGAGCGTCAGGTGTTCTACGCGACCCAGACCGGGCCGCGCTACATGTTCGGGTTCCGCTACAAGTTCTGATCTGCTCTCCCGCCTCCGGCCACCTGGCCGGAGGCGGGCTACTCGAACGCGGCATCGACCTGCAGCGTCTGGACTATGCTGCGATCGGACCGTTGCCTACGACTATCGATGCCTGAGATGTCCGCCATCGCCGGGCGCATTCCCGATGCCGCCCCAGACCTGCCGCTCGCGCAGGCCGTGCGCGAAGATGCCCCGCTGGTCCTGCGCGGCCGTTTCGCCGACTGGCCGCTGGTCCGGGCCTCGCGCCATTCCAGCCGCGAAGCCGCCGCCTACCTACGCCGGTTTGCCAACGACGCCATGCTCGCTAACGCGATGACTGCGCCGGCCTCCGAGCGCGGCCGCATCGGCTACGGCCCCGACCTGCAGGAATTCAATTTCCGACGCGAGCAGGTGCCGCTGACTGTGGCGCTCAACACCCTCGTCAAGTATCTCGACGCCCCCGACCCGCCGATGATCTACCTCGGCGCGACCACCCTCGACACGTTCCTGCCCGGCTTGCGGGCCGAACATCCACTCGCGCTCGGCGTGGACGATCCGCTGGCAAGCATCTGGATCGGCAACCGCACGCGCGTGCCCGCCCACCAGGACCTGCCCGAGAACCTCGCCTGCGTCTGCGCCGGCCGGCGGCGGGTGACGCTGCTGCCGCCCGACCAGTTGGCCAATCTCTACGTCGGCCCGCTCGACGTCACCCCGGCAGGGCAGCCGGTCAGCCTGGTGGATTTCGCCGCGCCCGACCTCGCGCGCTTCCCGCGTTTCGCCGAGGCGATGCGCCATGCCCGCACGGCGGTCCTGGAGCCGGGCGACGCGGTCTTCATCCCCAGCATGTGGTGGCACCACATGGAGGCCCTCGACGGCTTCAACGTCCTGATCAACTACTGGTGGCGGCGCACGCCGGATTGGATGGAGACGCCGATGAACGCGCTGATGCATGCGCTGCTGTCGATCCGCGACCTGCCCGCCGACCAGCGCGCGACCTGGCGGGAGATCTTCCGGCACTACGTGTTCGAGCCGGGCCCCGCGACGGTCGACCACATCCCCGAAGCGGCCCGCGGCGTGCTCGCGCCGTTCGACGACGCCCGCGCGGCGACGATCCGGGCGCGGCTGCGCGAGCGCCTGTCGCGTTGAGCCGCACCGGCACGTGATGCGCCGATCCTGACCACCAGGCACCCTGTTTCTGCCTCTACCATCGCCCGCGATCGCCACAAGCGCCAGGAACGGCGGCACACCGATCGAACACCCCACCACACACGACGAAGGCGCGATCCACGGACCGCGCCTTCGCCCGGGGCCGACCAGAACCGCGCCGTCAGCCTTCCATCTGCTCCAGTGCCTTGCCCTTGGTCTCGTGCACGAACTTCAGCACGAAGCCCACCGACACGAACGCGGCGACCATGTAGATCGCGTACGTCGAGGCCAGGCCGAAGCCGGCCAGCAGCACCGGGAACGACATCGTGATCGCGAAGTTCGAGGTCCACTGCGCGGCGCCGGCCACCGCCAGGCCCGAGCCGCGGATCTGGTTGGGGAACATCTCGCCGAGCATGACCCACATCACCGGGCCCCAGGACATGTTGAAGAACACCACATAGGCATTCGCGGCGACCAGCGCGACCGTGCCCATGCCCTCGGGCAGCTGCAGGTGCCCGTCGACCAGCGCGCCGCTTGCGAACACCCAGGTCAGTACCGCCAGCGACACCGCCATGCCGAGCGAGCCGATCCACAGCAGCGGCTTGCGGCCGATGCGGTCGATCAGCACCACCGTGACCAGGCAGGCGCCGATGCTCAGCGCACCCGACAGCACGTTGATCAGCAGCGCGTCGCTCTCCGAGAACCCAACCGCCTGCCACAGCACCGCGCCGTAGTAGAACACCACGTTGATGCCGACCAGCTGCTGGAACGTCGCCAGGCCGATGCCGACCCAGACGATCGGGCGGATCCGCCCGGTGGCCTTGTTGACCAGGTCCGACAGCCGCGGCCGGTGCTGGTCGGCGGCCAGCGAGCGCTCGATCTCGCCCAGCGTCGCCTGCGCCTGTACCGGGCCGTACAGCCGCGACAGCACCGCGAGCGCCTCGTCGCGACGCCGCTTGACCACCAGGTAGCGCGGGCTCTCGGGGATCAGCATCAACAGCGCGAAGAACAACAGCGACGGGATCGCCATCATCCAGAACATCCAGCGCCATGCCGGCGCGCCCAGCCACAGCGCCTCGGTCGAGGCGCCGGCGGTCCGCGCCAGCAGGTAGTTGCTCAGGAACGCGGCGAACAGACCGGAGATGATCGCGATCTGCTGCACCGTCGCCAGCCGGCCGCGGTAGCGCGCCGGCGCGACCTCGGCGATGTAGGCCGGCGACATCACGCTGGCCGCGCCGACCGCGAAGCCGCCGAGCACGCGTGCGGCGATGAACACCAGCGAGCTGCCCGCCGCGCCCGAGCCCACAGCCGAGAGCAGGAACAGCACCGCCGAGATAATCAGCACGCTGCGCCGCCCCCAGCGGTCGGCGAGCCGGCCGGCGAAGAACGCGCCGATCGCGCAGCCCAGCAGCATCGAGGCGACCTCGAAGCCCAGCGCGGCCTTGCTCGAGCCGAACGCCTGCTGCAGGCCGTCGACGGTGCCGTTGATGACGCCGCTATCGAAGCCGAACAGAAAGCCGCCGATCGTGGCGACGCAGCTGATCAGGACGATGAAGCGGGTGTTCTCGGCGGCGTGCGCGGACGCGTCGCCGGCGATGCTTGGACTGCTCATGTCGGATTCCCCGTGGATGGTGCGTGCCGCGCGCGGCCGGATCACCGCGCGCCGCCCTGGGCTCAGCGCAGAAGATACTGGTTCAGCAGGTTCTCGTAAGCCTCCTGCCGGCCGCTGCGCTGCTGCGGCTCGCCGGCCTTGCCCGCGATCGCATGCAGATCGGCCAGCGACAGCCGGCCCTGTTCGAACGCCTGGCCATCGCCGCCGTCGAAGCTCGCGTAGCGGTCCTTCCGCCACTGCTCCCACGGCGACTCGTTCAGCAGCGCATGGGCCACTTCGAGCCCGCGCGCGAACGCGTCCATGCCACCGATGTGCGCGATGAACAGGTCGGCCATGTCCGTCGACTCGCGCCGCGGCTTGGCATCGAAGTTCAGCCCGCCTTCCAGCCCGCCCTGGCGCAGCACCACCAGCATCGCGCCCACCGTGTCGTACAGATCGGTCGGGAACTGGTCGGTGTCCCAGCCGTTCTGCGCATTGCCCCGGTTCGCGTCGATGCTCCCCAGCAGCCCATGGTCGGCCGCCACCTGCAGGTCGTGCTCGAACGTGTGGCCCGACAGCGTCGCGTGGTTGGCCTCGATGTTGAGCTTGAAGTCCTTGTCCAGTCCGTGCGCTTTGAGGAATCCAGCGCAGGTCGCGCTGTCGAAGTCGTACTGGTGCTTCATCGGCTCCATCGGCTTAGGCTCGATCAGGAAGTTGCCCTTGAGCCCGATGCTGCGCCCGTAGTCGCGCGCCATCGTCAGGAACCGGGCAAAGTGCGCCAGCTCGCGCTGCATGTCGGTGTTGTGCAGGCTGGCGTAGCCTTCGCGCCCGCCCCAGAACACGTAGTGCTCGCCGCCCAGTTCGACGGTGGCTTCCAGCGCGGCCTTGACCTGCACCGCCGCGCGCGCGACCACCGCGAAGTCCGGGTTCGTCGCCGCGCCGTTCATGTAGCGCGGGTGGCTGAACAGGTTCGCCGTGCCCCACAGCAGTTGCATGCCGGTCGCCTGCTGGCGCTCCTTGGCCAGCGCGACCATGTGCTTGAGGTTCTGCTCGTACTGGCCGATGTCGTCGGCGTCGGGCGCCAGGTCCACGTCGTGGAAGCACCAGTACGGCACGCCGAGCTTGGTGAAGAACTCGAACGCGGCGTCGAGCTTGGCCTCGGCCGCAGCCAGCGGCGCGTCGCCGTCCCACGGGAAGCGCCGCGTGCCCGGCCCGAACGGGTCGGCACCGGCGTTGCAGAACGTGTGCCAGTAGCACACCGCGAAGCGCAGGTGCTCGGCCATCGTCCTGTCGCCGATTTTCCGGTTCGCGTCGTAGACCTTGAACGCCAGCGGGTTGTCGGAATCGCGGCCCTCGAAGGGGATCTGGCCGATGCCGGGGAAGTATTCCTGTGCGCCGATGAAGGGGGTCTTGGTCATGTGGGGGTCTCGTCTTGGTAAGGAACCGTAGGAGCGCGCTGGCGCGCGATGGGCATTCCAGGAAGGCCCGATCGCGCGCTAGCGCGCCCCTACAGAGGAGGCGATGAGGACGGCGCGGCGTACAGCGGCCGCACCGCGTCGAGGTGGTCGAGGAAGCGCCGGTAGGCCGCCTGGTAGGCCGGCGCACGCGCCGGATCGGGCGTGCAGGCCAGCGCCGGGTCGGTCGCGACGTGCGCGGCCGTCAGCGCCGCCATCGGCGTCGCATCGCCCTGCGCACGGCCCAGTGCCCACAGCGCCTGCAGCGCCGCGCCGAACGCCGCGCCCTCGCTTTGCGCCGGCACGTCCACCGGCAGCCCGAACACATCGGCGACCAGTTGCCGCCACGCCGCACTGTTGGCGCCGCCGCCGGTCAGCACGATGCGCTCGAACGCCATGCCCGCCGACACGAACGCGTCGTACCCGTA
>NZ_LASZ01000034.1 GCF_001014645.1 Luteimonas sp. FCS-9
CGCCGTGTATTGCAATTGGTCTCGGCAGTCGAGGAGATCATCGAGTCTGACGTGTGGACGAGAGTCGGCCTCCGATATATCAACGCGATCGACGTGCATGGCGATCCGGCGGAGGGGTGGGTAAACGACGCCCTTGTCGGGCCACTACAGTCGGACGCATTTGCAGTGGTTTCTGACTACAGTGGTCGCATTGCGTCGGCTGTTGATGGGGGCGGCTGCTTGCTGCAGCACGGCCTTCGGTTCAATGAGGACCAATCCGGCGCCGAGAACCAGTACATGACATATGTGTTCGATTTTGACGTGTATCGGAATGAAGTAGCCGTACAAGACACTGCCGCGGCGCTCGATGATATTCACGCGCAAGCCTTTAATCTTTTCGATTGGTGCCTTGGTCCCAAGGCCCGCGAACAGCTCTCCGCAACCAAGTGAGTGCTATGGACAGCATGGACATGAGCCCCGTTACCGCATGGGTGACGCCGGCACAGGAACGTCGAGCGCCGAAAGCGTGGAAGCCGTTTTTGTATAGCGGATTTATCGGTGATGGCAGCCCTGCTCGGTCCGATAATTTCATGGGATCAGCACTTGTGGTCCGAGACAGTTCTAGCGGCGCTCCTGAATTCACTCCCATGGTCATGGCCATAGGGGAAAAGGCTAAGCCAGTCAGTGCTGGAAGGCTGTCTGCCAGTTCAGCGGAGCATCTCGGCAACCGCCGCATAGCCCTTCTTCGAATGGTTCGAAACAGTCCTAAGCCTTCGTCCGAGGTTCTTCGACGGATAGAAATGGTCGAGCAGAAACTTGCGCGGGAGTCCCCGCGAGTTACCGAGGGTCAGCTCAACGCGCTTGAGAACTCGGCAAGTATTGTTGCGCGAAGTCGTGCGAATTCCGCAGCACGCGCAGAGTTGCTCAAGTCTGTTAAGTGAAGGTCTTTCGCTACCCGCAGGAGCGACATGTTCGCTCTTACAAACCCAAAAAATTCAAGCGCTATCAGACGTACAAGAAGTTTGTGCGTCGAGAGTTTCAGCGGACGTGCGTTTACTGCCGCCAGCCGGACTCTTCTGCGCCTAATCTGAACTTCGGGGTCGACCACTTCCGGCCTAAGGCAGACAGCCGATTTGCCGCGCTGCTCAACGAGTACAGCAATCTCTACTACTGTTGTGCGGGCTGCAACTCGCGCAAGGGAAACTATTGGCCTGCTACGCCTGCAGAACCGATGTTTGTGAACCCTTGCGATGACGTCATGTCTCGCCATCTCAAATTTGAAGCCGCTAGCGGAGAGATCAAGGCTCTGTCTGATAGCGGCTTACATATGGAAGAACTCCTAGAGCTGAACTCTCCGGAGAATGTGGCGTATCGACGGAGTACGCTTCGAATTATGAGTCTCATCGAGTCTCAGATTGCGACCTTGCTCTCGGAGCGGACTAAATTCGAAGACGCGCTGCGGCGATCGGGGCCGAATACGGCGGTTTCCGAAGCGCTAAACGATATTGAGGCTGAGCTGCAGGAACTCAGGTTGGACCTATCGAGGCAGAATGGATCGGCTCCTCTTCCGCCTGTTCGAAACACCGTGCTTGGAGTGACGGTAGCTAGCTGACCGATACTTCAGGCTGATGGCGCCACCTCCGGCACCGACTTGTCGTAGGTCTTCATCATCTGCTCGGTGAGCCCGAGCGCCTGCTGCTTCTCGGCGAACGTGCCGGGCGTGTCGGAGCCGCCCTTGCGCTTGAGGTCGTGCAGGCCGAAGCGCTGGTCTGCGGTGATGACCTTTTCCTCGGTCGCCAGCTTGATGAAACGTTGCCAGGCGGTGTCCAGCCCCGACTTTGTGAGCGGCTCGCCGTGCCCGGCGAGGATCACCAAGCGGTCTTCCGCCCGCAGCGGCGTGATGTGCGTCGTGCGTTCGATGATGCCGCACCGGTAGGCGGTTGCTGCGTCCCATGCGGCGCGCAGTCGCGGGTTCCAGCGGACCACGTTGTCGCGGCTGCCCTTGCGGCGCTGTGTGCGGATGCCGACGTCGTCGGCCTGGGCCTCGGTGAGCGTCAGCGTCTCGATGCCGCGCAGGCGGCACAGGTAGCCCAACTCCATCACGATCGGCAGGTATGGCGCGATCGAGCATTCGGTCCGCGCCTTGCGGCCTGCGCGCTCCAGCAAGGCAGGCATTGGCGCGGCACGAAAGCGACGGCGATCACCCCGATTGGGAAACCCGGAGCGACAACATCCAGCGGGCGATCACTTGCGCAGTGCGCGGGACTCGATGAGCAGACCGAGACACGGGAGCGTTCGGCGCGTCTCCGGCCCTGGCTGAACAGGTACTGCGCGCCCGTTGAAGCAAGCGCGAAGCGGTCGCATATCGTGGGCTTCCTGCGGTCCTCGACCCGTTCGTCCGGTCGTCCTCGCGACGATGCGTGCCATGCCCCTCGACACCCTCCATCCCGCCGTCGCGCAGTGGTTCGGCGACACGTTCGCGGCGCCGACGCCGGCGCAGGTCGCGGCGTGGCCGGCGATCGCGGCTGGGCGCGACGTGCTGGTGTCGGCGCCGACCGGCTCGGGCAAGACGCTGACCGCGTTCCTGGTCGCGATCGACGGACTCGTCCGCGAGGGGCTCGAGGCCGGCGGTGCGTTGCCGGACGCGACGCGGGTGGTCTACGTGTCGCCGCTCAAGGCGCTGTCGAACGACGTGCGTATCAACCTGCAGGCGCCGCTGGCCGGCATCGCTGCGGCGCTGGCGGCGATGGGGCTGCCGGACGTCGGGATCCGCACGGCGGTGCGCACCGGCGACACGCCGCAGGCCGAGCGCGCGCGGATGCGTCGCCGGCCGCCGCACATCCTGGTGACCACGCCCGAGTCGCTGTACGTGCTGCTGGGCTCGGCCTCGGGGCGGGCGATGCTCGGGGACGTGCGCAGCGTGATCGTCGATGAGATCCACGCGGTCGCCGGCGACAAGCGCGGCAGCCATCTGACGTTGACGCTGGAACGGCTGCAGGCGCTGTGCGGCCGGCGGCTGCAGCGCGTCGGGCTGTCGGCGACGCAGAAGCCGATCGGCACGGTCGCCCGGTTCCTGGTCGGCGAGCGCGGCGAAGAGACGGCACCGGCTGTGCGCGCGCACGCCAGTGCTTCCTCGAACGCCGGGGAGCGCGCGGGCACTGCCGGTACGGCGGACACGGAAAACGGCGACTGCACCATCGTCGAGGTCGGGCTGGACCGGCCGCGCGACCTGGCGCTCGAGTTGCCGCCCACGCCGCTGTCGGCGGTGCTGTCCAACGACCAGGCAATGCAGCTCTACCGGCGCATCGCCGACCTGGCCCAGGCGCATCGGACCACGCTGGTGTTCGTCAACACGCGGCGCATGGCCGAGCGGGCGGCGCGCCATCTCGGCGAACTGCTGGGGCGCGAGCGCGTGGCCGCGCACCACGGCAGCCTGGCGCGCGAGGCCAGGCTCGACGCCGAGCAGCGACTCAAGCGCGGCGAGCTGACGGTGCTGGTGGCGACCGCCTCGCTGGAGCTGGGCATCGACATCGGCGACGTCGACCTGGTGTGTCAGATCGGTTCGCCACGCTCGATCGCGGCGTTCCTGCAGCGGGCGGGCCGCTCGCGCCACCAGGTTGGTGGGGTGCCGAAGGCGCGGCTGCTGGCGACCACGCGCGACGAACTGGTCGAGTGCGCGGCGCTGCTCGACTGCGTGCGCCGCGGCGAGCTCGACACGCTGCGCATCCCGCCGGCCCCGCTCGACGTGCTGGCGCAGCAGATCGTCGCCGAGACCGCGATGCAGGACTGGGACGAGGACGCGCTGTTCGCGCTGGTGCGCCGGGCGTGGCCGTACCGCGCGCTGGCGCGCGCGGACTTCGACGCAGTCGTGCGCATGCTCGCCGAGGGCTTCGTCGGGCGCCACGGACCGCGCGCCGGCCACGTGCATCGCGACGCGGTGCATCGCCGGCTGCGCGGGCGCAAGGGCGCACGCATGGTCGCGACGATGTCGGGCGGCACGATTCCCGACACCGGCGACTACACGGTGCTGCTCGAACCTGAGTCGCAGTCGATCGGCACCGTCAACGAGGATTTCGCGGTCGAGAGCCTGACTGGCGACGTGTTCCAGCTGGGCAATGCCAGCTACCGGATCCTGCGGGTGGAAGCGGGACGGCTGCGCGTGGAGGATGCGCAGGGCCTGCCGCCGAACATCCCGTTCTGGATCGGCGAGGCGCCCGGGCGCACGGATGCGCTGTCGGCGGGCGTGTCGCGGCTGCGCGCGCAGGTCGAGGCGCTGCTCGATGCGCCGGGCGCGGGATCGGAGCATCCGCGGGCTCGCGCCTGGCTGCAGGACGAGGCCGGGGTGTCGGCGGAGGCGGCCACGCAACTGGTCGACTATCTGGCGCGCGCGCGCGATGCCCTCGGCGGGCTGCCGACGCAGTCGCGCCTGGTGCTCGAACGCTTCTTCGACGCCACCGGCGGGACCCAGCTGGTGCTGCACACGCCGTTCGGCAGCCGCATCAACCGCGCCTGGGGCCTGGCGCTGCGCAAGCGATTCTGCCGCAAGTTCAACTTCGAGCTGCAGGCCGCGGCGACCGAGGACGCGATCGTGCTGTCGCTCTCGACCAGCCACAGCTTCCCGCTGGCCGAGGTCATGGACTACCTGCGCGCGGCGAGCGCACGCGAGGTGCTGGTGCAGGCGCTGCTCGACGCGCCGCTGTTCGGCGTGCGCTGGCGCTGGAACGCGACCACCGCGCTCGCGCTGCCGCGCTTTGCCGGCGGGCGCAAGGTCGCGCCGCAGCTGCAGCGGATGAAGAGCGAGGACCTGCTCGCGGCGGTGTTCCCCGACCAGGTCGCGTGCCTGGAGAACATCGTCGGCGAGCGCGAGATCCCCGAGCACCCGCTGGTCGCGCAGACGCTGTACGACTGCCTGGAGGTCGCGATGGACGCGTCGGGCTGGCTGGCGGTGCTGCGCGGCGTCGAGGCGGGCCGGATCGAGGTGCTCGCGCGCGAGCTGACCGCGCCGTCGCCGCTGGCCGCCGAGGCGATCAATGCGCGGCCCTACGCCTTCCTCGACGACGCGCCGCTCGAGGAGCGGCGGACCCAGGCGGTGCAGCAGCGCCGCTGGGGCGAGCCGGCCGCGGCGGACGACCTGGGCCGGCTCGATCCCGAGGCGATCGCGCGGGTGCGCGATGAGGCGTGGCCGGAGGCCGAGACGCCCGACGAGATGCACGACGCGCTGATGATGCTCGGTGCCATCGCCGACGACGAGGCGGCGGCGTCAGCGCCGTGGCCCGCGCTGCTCGCTGCGCTGGCCGACGATGCGCGCGCGACGCGCCTGCCGGTCGGCGACGGGGCCGCGGTCTGGGTCGCGGTCGAGCGGCTGCCGCAGCTGCGCGCGCTGCACCCCGGCGCCGCGGCCCGGCCGGAAGTCGTGGTGCCGGCCGAGTACGCGGCGGCGTGGACGCGCGAGGACGCACTGCTGGAACTGGTCCGCGCCCGCCTGGGCGGGCTCGGGCCGGTGACGGCCGAGGCGCTGGCCGCGCCGCTCGGCCTGGCGGCATCGGCGGTGCTGCCGGCGCTGCACGCGCTCGAGCACGAGGGCACCGCGATGCAGGGGCGGTTCTCCGGGGAGGCCGCGGGGCCGGTCGAATGGTGCGAGCGCGGGCTGCTGGCCCGTATCCATCGCGAGACGCTGGGTCGTCTGCGTCGCGAGATCGAGCCGGTGCCGGTCGCCGACTACGTGCGGTTCCTGTGCGACTGGCAGCGCGTGTCGAAGACGGGCCGCGTGCACGGTGCCGAGGCGCTGGCGGGCGTGCTGGCACAGCTCGAGGGCTACGAAGCGCCGGCGGGCACCTGGGAGTCCGATCTGCTGCCGGCACGCCTGGCGGACTTCTCGCCCGGCTGGCTCGATGCGGCGTGCACCAGCGGGCGGGTCGCATGGCTGCGCTTGCGCCCGCGTGCCGGCGAAGGCGGTAGCGGTGGCGGCCAGTTGCGGCAGACCCCGGTCGCGCTGCTGCCGCGGCAGGACGCCGCGCGCTGGATGCGCCTGGCGCCCGCGCCGGGTGAAGCCGCGGCGCTGTCCTCGCGTGCGCGCCGCGTCGACGAGGCGCTCGCGCGGCACGGCGCTTCGTTCTTCGACGATCTGCAGGCACACACGCGCCTGCTGCAGACCGAACTGGAGGAGGGCTTGTCGGAGCTCGTCGCCGCCGGGCGGGCGCACTGCGACAGCTTCGCGGGGCTGCGCGCGCTGCTGGTGCCGCCGTCGCGCCGGCCCTCGACCAGCGGGCGGCGGCGCCGGATGCCGCTGGTCGGCATCGCCGACGCCGGGCGCTGGAGCCAGCCGCGGCGCGGCGACGACGCACCCGGCGCCGAGGACCTGGAGCACGTCGCGCGCGTGCTGCTGCGGCGCTACGGCGTGGTCTGCTGGCGGATCCTCGAACGCGAGCCCGACTGGCTGCCGCCATGGCGCGAGCTGGTGCGGGTCTACCGCCGGCTCGAGGCGCGCGGCGAGATCCGTGGCGGGCGCTTCGTGGCCGGGCTGTCGGGCGAGCAGTACGCGCTGCCCGAGGCCGTGGGCCTGCTGCGCGCGGTCCGTGCGCGGCCGGCCGATGGCGAACTGCTCTGCGTCGGCGCTTCCGATCCGCTGAACCTCGCCGGCACGCTGCTGCCGGGCGAGCGGGTGCCGCGCCAGCCCGGCGCCCGGCTGGTGCTGCGCGACGGCCGCGTGGTCGCGACCCGCATCGCCGAGCGCTGCACGGTCGACGATGCGCTCGACCCGTCCGACGCGGCCGCGGCGCGCGCGCTGCTGCAGCGCCCGCGCCTCGGGCCAGGCCCGGCGTGCGGCGTCGGGGGCCAGGGCGCGCGCCGGGAAATCTGACCGCCGTCAAGGTTTGCTATCGTTCGCGGCTAGACCCGCGGGGAGAGGCGCCCGCTTCGAAATGGGGACCGATGGCGTGAACGGGGTGGCGGTGGAGCGTGTCAGGGTCGCGGTGGTCGAGGACGACGCCGAACTGCGCGACGAGATCCTGGTGCCGCTGCTGCGCGCGGCGGGGTTCGAGGCGACCGGCATGCCGGGCGCGCTGGCGCTGTACCGGGATCTGGTGGCGAGCCGCTACGACGTGGTGCTGCTCGACGTCGGCCTGCCCGACGAGGACGGCTTCGCGATCGCCCGGCACCTGCGCGAGGCCGCGCCGACGATCGGCCTGGTCATGCTGACCGGCTACGTGTCGAACGGCGACCGGCTGCGCGGCCTGGAGGCCGGTGTCGACGCCTACCTGACCAAGCCGGTCGAGGCGAGCGCGCTGATCGCGACCCTGCGCAACCTCTCGCGCCGCGTGGCGACCGCCGACGGCGGCGACGGCCAGGACGACGCGGAGGGCTGGCGCCTCGACGAGCGCGGCTGGAACATCCTGCTGCCCGACGGCCGCGCGGTCGAGCTCACGCTCGCCGAGCAGCAGGTCATGCGCCGGCTCGCCGGTTCGCCGGGCCAGCCGGTGCGGCGCGAAGACCTGATCGCAGGTCTCGCCGACGACGTGCACGAATTCGATCCGCACCGGCTGGAGATGCTGGTCTACCGGCTGCGGCGCAAGTGCCAGGACAGCACCGGCATCGCGCTGCCGCTGCGCTCGGTCCGCGGCGTGGGCTACGTGCTGACCTGGTAGCCCGCGACGCGGTCGCCGACCGGCGCAGTCTCGGCCCTGGGCAGGCGCAGCCGGAACCGCGCGCCCGCGCCCGGGGCGCTGTCGACCGCCAGCGTGCCGCCGGCATCGGCGACGAGGTCGGCGACGACCGCCAGGCCCAAGCCGGTGCCCTGGCCGGCAGGCCGGGTGGTGAAGAACGGCTCGAAGATGCGCGCCTGCAACTCGGGCGCGATGCCGTGGCCGGTATCGGAGACCTCGATCCCGACCATGCCGTCCCCTGCGTCGTCCTCGCCCGCGATCCGCAGGCCGAAGCGACCGCCGTCGGGCATCGCCTGCGCGGCGTTGGCGGCCAGGTTGAGCAACGCCAGCGCGAACTGCGCGCGATCGAACACGATCGGGCAGGGCGCCTGGGCCAGGTCGAGGTCGAACGCGATGCGCGGCCCCAGCGTCTGCCGCAGCATCGGGACGGCGTCGCGGGCCGCGGCAACCGCGTCGAAGCGCTCGATCCGGCGCCCGTCGTCGCGCGCGAAATGCAGCAGTTTGTGGGTGATCGCGGTGGCGCGCTGCACCGCGACGTCCAGCCCGGCGAAGGCGGCGGCGAGCTCGTGCGGGTCGGCCGCGCGCCGGCCGCGCTCGACGTAGCCCAGCATCAGTGCCAGCAGGTGGTTGAAGTCGTGCGCCACGCCGCTGGCCATGCGGCCGATCGCCTCCACGCGCTGGGCGTGCAGCAGTTGCGCCTGCGCGCGCTCGCGCGCGGCGATCTCGTCCGACAGCCGGGCATTGGCGTCGGCCAGCGCGCGCGCGTGCCGGTTCGCCTCGTCGAGGCTGCCGCGCAGCGCCGCGGCGATCCCGTCGATGACGACCGCGATCAGCAGGAACATCACCGCCCGCACGCCGACGTCCGCGAGCGACGGGCCCAGGGCCTCGCCGGTCAGGCGCGAATCGGTCAGCGCGCCGAGCGTCATCGCCACCAGCAGCGCGCCGTACATCGCCCACAGCGCGCGGCGGCCGATCACCATGCCGGCCACGAACATCCACATCACCTGGATCGGCTGCTCGAACGTCTGCGCCATCAGGCCGGCGCCGGCATAGGCGGCGATCATCAGCAGCGCGACGACCACCATCAGCTGGCGGATCGCCCACTGGAAGCGGCCACGTCGGATCAGCGCCAGCGACCACAGCGCGATCGCGCTGATCGCCAGGCTCGTCAGCAGCGATGCGGTCTCGCCGGGTCGCCAGGCGAGATCGCTGACGAGCGCGCGATAGAGCCACAGCAACGGCGGCGCCACGCCCAGCAGCGCGAGCACGACCTGCAGCATCGGCGCGTTGCGCCGGTCGACCGGATCGGCGATCGCCGGCACGTCGAGCCAGCGGCGCCGAGACGCCGACGGCGCCGGGCCGGCGGTGGCCGCGTTCCCGGCGTCGTCCGGCGCGCGACGCATCAGCCGGCCTCGTGCACGGTCTCGAGCACCGCGTCGCCGTAGCGCTCGAGCTTGCCGGCACCGACGCCGCCGATGCCGCCGAGCTGGCCGAGCGTCAGCGGCCGCTGGCGCGCGATCTCGCGCAGCGTCGCGTCGTGGAAGATCACGTAGGCCGGCACGTTCTGCTCGCGCGCCAGCGTCGCGCGCAGCGCGCGCAGCGCCTCGTACAGCGGCCGGTCGGCGGGCGCCAGTTCGATGTCGGCCGTGGCCACCGCGCGCGCGGTGCGGCCGCGCTCGCGGGCGGCCGTGGGCTTGCGCAGCATCACCCGCTCCGTGCCCTTGAGCACCGCGCGGCTGGCCTCGGTCAGGCGCAGGCCGCCGTAGCCCTCGGCATCGACCTCGAGCAGGCCGTGCGCGACGAGCTGGCGCAGGACTGTCTTCCAGGCGCGCGCGTCGAGGTCGCTGCCCACGCCGTAGGTGCTCAGCTGGGCGTGGCCGAACTGGCGGATGCGTTCGTTGTCGCTGCCGCGCAGGATGTCGACGATGTGCGCGGCGCCGAAGCGCTGGCCGCTGCGGTACACGCAGCTCAGCGCCTTCTGCGCGGCGACCGTCGCGTCCCAGGCCGCCGGCGGGTCGAGGCAGTTGTCGCAGTTGCCGCAGGCCCGGCCCTCGCCGCTGCCGGCGTAGTCCTCTCCGAAGTTCGCCAGCAGCACCTGGCGGCGGCAGCGCATGGTCTCGCAGTAGCCGACCAGCGCGTCGAGCTTGCGGTGCTCCAGGCGCTTGCGCTCGTCGCCGGCGTCGGACTGCTCGATCATCTGCCGCAGCAGCACCAGGTCGCCCAGGCCGTAGCACATCCAGGCCTCGGCAGGCTCGCCGTCGCGCCCGGCGCGGCCGGTCTCCTGGTAATAGCCCTCGATCGACTTGGGCAGGTCGGTGTGCGCGACGAAGCGCACGTCCGGCTTGTCGATGCCCATGCCGAAGGCGATCGTCGCCACGACCACGACGCCCTCGCTGCGCAGGAAACGGCGCTGGTTGGCCGCGCGCAGCGAGGCGTCCATGCCCGCGTGGTAGGGCACTGCGTCGATGCCCTGGCCGGCCAGGTACTCGGCGGTCTCCTCGACCTTGCGCCGCGACAGGCAGTACACGATGCCCGCCTGGCCGCGGTGGGCCTGCAGGAAGTCGAGCAGCTGGCGCTTGGCGTTGTCCTTCTGGACGACGGTGTAGCGGATGTTGGGGCGGTCGAACGAGCTGACGAACCGCCGCGCGTCCTCGAGCTGCAGCCGCTCGGCGATCTCGCGCTGGGTCGGCGGGTCGGCGGTCGCGGTCAGCGCGATCCGCGGCACCTGCGGCCAGCGCTCGTGCAGGATCGTCAGTTCGCGGTACTCGCGTCGGAAGTCGTGGCCCCACTGCGATACGCAGTGCGCCTCGTCGATCGCGAACAGCGCCAGCGGGGCGCGGTCGAGCAGCGACAGGAAGCGCGGGGTCAGCAGCCGCTCGGGCGCGACGTAGAGCAGGTCCAGCTCGCCGGCCAGCAGTTCGCGCTCGACCCGCTGCGCGGTCTCGCCGTCGAGCGTGGAGTTGAGATAGGCCGCGCGCACGCCCGACTGCAGCAGCGCGTCGACCTGGTCCTGCATCAGCGCGATCAGCGGCGAGACGACGATCGCCACGCCGTCGCGCAGCAGCGCCGGCACCTGGTAGCACATCGACTTGCCGCCGCCGGTGGGCATCAGCACCAGGGCGTCGTGGCCGGCGGCGACGTGCTCGACGATCGCGGCCTGCTCGCCGCGGAACGCGGCATGGCCGAACACGCGCTGCAACACGCCGAGCGCGTCTGGGGCCGGCGTGCGCGAGGGGGACGCGCCGGAATCGGGAAGCGGGGACATCCGCCTAGGATACCGGCTGCGCGGCCGGGGACGCCGGCGCGGGCTTTGCTAAGCTCCCCCGCTTTGCACGGGACGGGCGGATGACCACATCGGGCGGGCGCGGCATGGCGCTGCACACCAAGATGCTGATCGGGTTCGCGGTCGGCGCCATCGCCGGTCTGTCGATCAACCTGCTCGGGGAACACGCGGTCGCGAGCGGGCTGTGGCTGGTCCCCGGCGGCGACGGCCAGCTCGTGCCGGCGTTCCAGCCCTGGGTCGAGGGCCTGATCCGCAATCTCACCGAGCCGGTCGGCCAGCTGTTCCTGCGGCTGCTGTTCATGCTGGTGGTGCCGCTGGTGTTCTCGGCGCTGATCCTGGGCGTGGTCGAGATCGGCGATCCGCGCGCGCTTGGCCGACTCGGCGGCAAGACCCTGGCCTGGGTGTTCGGCACCACGTGCATCGCGGTGCTGATCGGTCTGGCGATGACCCACCTGCTGCAGCCGGGCACCGGCATCGACCGCGCGCTGCTCGACGCGGCGCTGTCCGACTCCTCGGCCGCCGGCATCGTCTCGGGCGAGCACAAGCCGATCGGCCTGATCGAGATGCTGCTCAACATGGTGCCGCGCAACCCGGTCGCGGCCGCCGCGAACACCGACCTGATCGCGGTGATGTGTTTCGCGCTGCTGTTCGGCATTGCCGCCGCCGTGGTCGATTCGCCGGGCACGCGCAGCTTCGTCCCGGCGGTGCAGGGCGTCTACGACATCAGCCTGAAGCTGATCGACTGGGTGATCCGCCTGGCGCCGTACGCCGTCGCCGCGCTGCTGTTCACGCTGACCGCGCGGATGGGGCTGGGACTGATGGTGCAGCTGGGGTGGTTCGTGCTGACCGCCGCCCTGGCGCTCGGCCTGCACTTCTTCGGCGTGTACGGCCTGCTGATCGCGCTGCTGGCCCGGCGCTCGCCGCTGGGGGTGCTCCGCGGTGCGCAGCCGGCGCTGCTGACCGCGTTCTCGACGTCCTCGAGCGCGGCGACGCTGCCGACCTCGCTCAAGACCGCCGAGGAGAACCTCGGCGTGCCGCGGCGGGTAGCGCGCTTCGTGTGCACGCTCGGCGCGACCGTCAACGCGAACGGCACCGCGCTCTACGAGGGCGTGACGGTGCTGTTCCTGGCGCAGCTGTTCGGCGTGGAGCTGACGCTGGTCCAGCAGCTGATGATCGTGGTGATGTGCATCATGGGCGGCATCGGTGCGGCCAGCGTACCGGGCGGCTCGCTGCCGGTGATCGCGACGATCCTGGTGACCTTCGGCATCCCGGCCGAGGGCATTGCGCTGATCCTGGGCGTGGACCGGTTCCTGGACATGTGCCGGACCACGGTCAACATCGGCGGCGACATGGTGGCCTCGGTCGTGATCGGGCGCAGCGAGGCCGAACACAGCCACGACGACCTCGAGGCCGGCGGCGACGGGCTGCTGCACGTGCATCACGTGCGCGGCGACGACGAGGCGCCGCAGCGGCCGGGCTGAGCGGCGCGCGCGGGATCCTGCGCACGCCCCGGGCACGCCGGCCGGCAACGGGGCGGCTGGCGTGGGACAATGGCCGCTTCCGTCCGCCGCTCCCGAGCCCATGACCACGCCGACCCGTCGCGAACTCGCCAACGCCATCCGCTTCCTCGCCATCGACGCGGTCGATGCCGCCAAGTCGGGCCACCCCGGCATGCCGATGGGCATGGCGGACATCGCCGAGGTGCTGTGGAACGACCACCTCAGCCACAACCCGGGCAATCCGGGCTGGATCGACCGCGACCGCTTCGTGCTGTCCAACGGCCACGGCTCGATGCTGCAGTACGCGCTGCTGCACCTGTCGGGCTACGACCTGCCGATCGAGGAACTGAAGAACTTCCGCCAGTTGCACAGCCGCACGGCCGGGCATCCGGAGCGCTACGAGACGCCGGGCGTGGAGACGACCACCGGGCCGCTGGGGCAGGGCTTCGCCAACGCGGTCGGCTTCGCGCTCGCCGAGCGGCTGCTCGCCCAGCAGTTCAACCGCGAGGGCTTCGACGTCGTCGACCACCGCACCTGGGTGTTCCTGGGCGACGGCTGCCTGATGGAAGGCATCTCGCACGAGGCCGCGTCGCTGGCCGGCACGCTCGGCCTGGGCAAGCTGGTCGCGTTCTGGGACGACAACCGCATCTCGATCGACGGCAACACCGCCGGCTGGTTCACCGACGACACCCCGGCGCGCTTCGAGGCCTACGGCTGGCGCGTGATCCGCGACGTCGACGGCCACGACGCCGAGTCGATCTCGCGCGCGATCGGCGAGGCCGTCGCGCAGGACGACCGGCCGGTGCCGGTGTGCTGCCGCACGACGATCGGCTTCGGCTCGCCCAACCGCGGCGGCAAGGAGTCCTCGCACGGCGCGCCGCTGGGCAAGGACGAATCCGACGCCACGCGCGCCGCGCTCGGCTGGTCGCACGGCCCGTTCGAGGTGCCCGGGGCGATCCGTGACGCCTGGCGTGCGAACGCTGCCGGCCGGGCCCGCGAGGACGCCTGGAACCGCCGCTTCGAGGCCTACGAGGCCGCGCATCCGGACCTGGCGGCCGAGCTGCTGCGCCGCACGCGCGGTGAACTGCCGGCCGATTTCGCCGAGGCCGCGGACGCGTTCGTCGCCAGGCTGCAGGCCGACGGTCCGACGATCGCCTCGCGCAAGGCCTCGCAGATGACGATCGAGGCGTTCGCGCCGTTGCTGCCCGAGCTCGTCGGCGGCTCGGCCGACCTCGCGCACTCGAACCTGACGCTGTGGAAGGGCAGCAAGACCGCGGCCAGCACCGACGCCGATGCGAACTACGTCTACTACGGCGTGCGCGAGTTCGGCATGAGCGCGATCGCCAACGGCCTGGCGCTGCACGGCGGCTTCGTGCCGTTTGACGCGACGTTCCTGGTGTTCAGCGACTACGCGCGCAACGCGGTGCGCATGAGCGCGCTGATCCCGGCACACGCGATCCACGTCTACACGCACGATTCGATCGGCCTGGGCGAGGACGGCCCGACGCACCAGCCGGTCGAGCACCTGGCGAGCCTGCGCTACATCCCCAACAACGACGTCTGGCGTCCGTGCGACGCGGTTGAATCGGCAGTCGCGTGGAAGTCGGCGGTGCTGCGCAGCGACGGCCCCAGCTGCCTGGTGTTCTCGCGCCAGAACCTGCCGCACCAGGCGCGCGACGCGGCGCAGGTCGCCGACATCGCGCGCGGCGGCTACGTGCTGAAGGAGTCGGCCGGCACGCCGGCGCTGATCCTGATCGCGACCGGTTCGGAGGTCGGGTTGGCGATGGACGCGGCCGCGCAGCTCGGCGACGGCGTGCGCGTGGTGTCGATGCCCTCGACCGACGTGTTCGAACGCCAGGACGCGGCCTACCGCGAATCGGTGCTGCCCGATGCGGTGCGGCGCCGCGTCGCGATCGAGGCCGGCGTCACCGGCTTCTGGCGGGCGTATGTCGGGCTCGATGGCGCGGTCATCGGCATCGACCGCTTCGGCGCCTCGGCTCCGGCCGACAAGCTCTATCCCTACTTCGGCATCACCGTCGAGAAGATCGTCGAGGCGGCCCGGGCGCTCTGAGCGCCGCAGTTGTCCCGATACACGAAGGCCCGCGCAAGCGGGCCTTTTTTCTGGTTCTTCGCCGAAGCTCGGGAGAACGACTTTTTCTGCGCAGGGGCGGTGGACGTCAGGATGCCTCGGGCGTGGCCGCTTTGTTCAGGTCGTGCTTGCTGCCGCCGCGGCAGGTCGGCGAATCGGGCACCTGTGCCTCGGCGGCCCATTCGTCCGGGGTGAAGGTGTGCAGCGCCAGCGCGTGGATGCGCTGCATCTGCTCGCCCAGCGTGCGGTAGACCAGCTGGTGGCGCTGGATCGCGCGCTTGCCCGCGAACGCCTCGCTGACGATCACCGCCTTGTAGTGCGTCTCGAGCCCGCGGCTGTGCATGTGGCTCTCGTCGTGCACCTCCAGGTGGCTGGGCTGCAGGGCGGCGAGGGCGTCGCGCAGGTGGTCGGCTCGCGTGGTCATGGCATCGGCAGGGAAGCGGGGGCTTCCGTCATGATGGCGGCGATGCGGGGCATTGCAATCCCTGGGCGCATCGATCGTCAGGCGACGCACGGCCGGCGACTTCGTGAATGGTCGCCGGGTCGGTCAGCCGCCGGGCACGGGGGGCGCGGCATCGGCCGCGGTCCTGCGCAGCGCCAGCGCGAGCAGGCGCGCCAGCAAGCGTTCCTGCAGCCCCCGCGGCGCGTCGAGCGCCATGCGTTGCAGCGCGGCGGTGTCGCCGGTGCGGCCCGCGCGCAGCGCCATGAACACGGTGCGCAGCTTGCCGCCGCGGGTGGCCGTGGCCGACTTGAGCCAGCCCAGCGCCG
>NZ_LASZ01000035.1 GCF_001014645.1 Luteimonas sp. FCS-9
GGAGTTGCCCCCGCTAGCACCTGAAGCTAGTGCGTCTACCAATTCCGCCACCTGGGCAGGTCAGGCGCGCATTCTGCGGTGCGCGTGCGCCGGTGTCAACGCGCCGTGTAAGCCGAGTTGACCGCCTTCCGGCCTGGGCTGTGCCCAGCGCGCAATCCGGAAAGATGCCGGCCATTGCATGGCCGGGCACAAAAAAACCCGCACTCGGCGGGTTCGTTGTCGCAGTCGGTAAGGCTGCGATGACCTGGTGCCCAGGAGAGGACTCGAACCTCCACGGAGTTGCCCCCGCTAGCACCTGAAGCTAGTGCGTCTACCAATTCCGCCACCTGGGCAGGTCAGGGCGCGTATGTTGTCGATCCGCGCCCGGCTTGTCAACGCGTTTTCGCGGCCGCGCGCGCAGCCTGTGCGGGCGCCTGCGCCGTTGCGTCCGGCACGCACGCCTGCAACGCCTTCCGTCGGCCGCCGCGATCGCCTGCGGCGCTGCACGTGCAGCCGACGGCGACGCGACTACACCGGGCATGCGGATCGACGTGCGATCCGTCGCGACCGGCCAGGCCGGCCCTTCGCGCCGCGCGGTGTACGCCGGACGACGCGTCCTTTCCCGTCCCGCCACGAGGCCCGGTCCGATGCCCCCGACGCCGCCCCTTCCCCCCGACGTCGAGACCCGGCAGGCCGCATGGCTGCACGACCTGCGCAATGCGGCCAACAGCGTCGGCATCGCGCTGGAGGCGGTGGGCCTGCTGCTGCAGCACGACGACCCGGCCGGCGCGGCGCGCAACCTGGCGCGCGCGCAGCAGGACTGCGAGCGCATCCTCCAACTAGTGCGCGCCCCGGCGCGCGGCGACGGGCTCGACTAGCGGCGCACTTCGACCGGACGGTCCGCCGGGGCATGCACCGGGGCCGGACGCGTCCCGGCGGCCGCCTCGCAGTCGCCACGGGGCGGCGCGCCGTGCGCGGCCTCCCGCTTCAGCAGCCGGCGCAGCACCGCGTCCTGGTAGTCGCGCAGCCACTCGGCCATCGCCAGTTCCTCGTGCAGCAGCCGCTGGCAGACCGCCGCGATCCGCGGCTCGCCTGCGGCCTCGGCGGCATCGATCAGAGCGCAGTATGCGGCGGCCTCCATGTTCTCCAGCCCGTGGCTGATCTCCAGACTGCGCAGGAAGCCCGCGCCGCGCAGCGCGTCGGCATGGGGCGGCGACGGCGGTGCGGCGGCCGGCGCGCCCGGCGCCACCGCGCCGCCGAGGCGCTCGATACACGCGGCCAGTTCGTCGGCCTGCACCCGGGTATCGACCAGATGCTCGGCGATCCGCGCCCGCAGCCGCGGGTGGTGCCGGATGTGGCAGAGCATCGTCTGCAGCCGCCGCTGCGCCTGGTCTTCCATCAGATAGGCTGCCTGCAGCCACGACAACAGCCGAGTATGGACGCAAGATGCCATGGCATGCCCTCCCTGCCGCGTTCCGTTGCCGACCGCACGATGCGGACCCGCAGGCTAGGCGACGGCCGCCGCGCATTCCGTGACCTGCGCCCGCGCCGAATGTGCGCCAGTGCCGGAGGCCGCAATCGCTGCGCGGCGTGCAGAACCTGCGCATCGCGCCGCCACAGGGACACCGCCGACCCGGGCAGGCGGCGGAGCTGCGACGTCGCTTCCTGCAGCCCGGGCACCCGGTCCGGCGCCAGTGGCGACGTGCGGTTGACGGGTCCACGCGATGATGGCCGCCACGAATACCGAGGTGCGCGCCGGATGCAGCCCACGCTGATGATCCTGGACGACGACCGGCGCTTCGCGGCCTCGGTCGCCGACATCGCCGCGATCGAGGGCTTCCGCACCTACGTCGTGGGCACGCTGGCGGACGCGCGCGAGACGGCCGCCCATCAACAGATGGACCTGCTGCTGGTGGACCTCGACCTGCCCGACGGCTCGGGCATGGAGTTCATCCAGGGCCTGCAGCCCGAGCACGGCGACCTGGTCATCGCGACCGCCCGCCCCTCGCTCGAGACCGCGATCGGTGCGCTGGGCGCGCCGGTGACCGACTACCTGGTCAAGCCGTTCCCGCCCGAGCGGCTGTTGCGGTTGCTGCGCCGGCGCGCGGCGCAGCTGCAGGCGACGCGCGACGAGGCGGTGCCGGGCGTCGTGGGCACGAGCCCGGCGATCCTCGAGGCCGCGCAGCTCGCGCGCCGCGTCGCGGCCTCGTCGGCCTCGGTCCTGCTGACCGGGGAGACCGGCACCGGCAAGGAGGTGTTCGCGCACGCGATCCACCGCATGAGCGGCCGGCCCGGTGCGCTGGCCGTGCTCGGCTGCGCCGCGGTCCCCGCCCAGCGACTGGCCGGCACGCTGCTCGGCGACGAGGCGCTGCCGGGCAGCGACGACGACGGCCCGCGGCATCCGGGCCTGATGGCGCAGGCCGGCGGCGGCACGCTGCTGCTCGACGAGGTCACCGAACTGGCGCTGGACCAGCAGGCCGCGCTGTTGCAGATCCTCGAGCGCGGCGGCATCCAGCGGACCGGGACCGCCGACGCGGCGGCGCCGCGGATTATCGCCACCGCCAGCCGCAGCCCGGAGCGCGCGGTCGCCGAGGGCCGGCTTCGCGAGGACCTCTACTACCGGCTGGCCGACTTCACGATCCCATTGCCGCCGCTGCGCCTGCGCGGCGACGACGCGATCCTGCTCGCCGAGCACTTCGTGGCGGCGTTCAACGCCGAGGGCGACATGCGCAAGCGGCTCGCCGCCTCCTGCCATCGCACGCTGCGCGAGCACGGCTGGCCGGGCAACGTGCGCGAGCTGCGCAGCGCGGTCATGCGGGCCTGCGTGCTCGCCGGCGGCCGCGAGGTCGCCGTCTCACCGCAGGCGATGCGCCGGCCGCCGCCGGTGGAGACGTACGACGCGATCGTGTTCTCGATCGGCACGACCTGGGCCGAACTCGAGCGCGAGACGCTGCGCAAGGTCCTGGCCCACTGCGGCGATGACAAGACGGCCGCCGCGCGCCTGCTGGGCGTGAGCGTGCGCACGGTCCACAACCACCTGGCGCGCATGCGCGACGACGGCGACGGCCCCCTCTAGGCGAGCCGCCCCTGCAGCGGCTCAGTCGTCGCGCCCGGACCGGCGCAGGCCGCGCGCGGCACCTTCGTCGCCCCGCGGCGGGGCGCCATCGACCGCTCCGGGCTGCACGGCCGGGTCGTTGCGTTCGTCCTGGTCGCGCTTGACCGGGGACTCTCCGCGCGCCCGCGGACCGGCCGGCGCGCGCCTGCGCTCCAGCGGCCCGCGCTGACGGTCATTCGATTCGCTGTGGCCCATGGGGTCGCCTCCGTCGACAGGAGACGCCATCGTCCTCCCGCGCGCGGGACCGCGCGTGACCTGCCGGACGCGCGCCCGCACGTACGCTGCAATTGCTGCGTACTTCAGGCCTCCTGATGCCGCTTGGCGAGCACGTCGCGCATCGCGGCCGCCAGCTCGTCCATCGACAGCGGCTTGCTCAGGTGGGCATCGAATCCCGATTCGCTCGCCTCCTGGATGTCGCTGGGCCGGGCGTAGCCGCTCAGCGCCACGAGCGCGACCCGGTCGCCGCCCTCCAGCGCGCGCGCCTTGCGGGCGAACGCGTAGCCGTCCATGCCGTCCATGCCGATGTCCGACAGCACGACGTCGAAGGCCTGCGTCCCGAGCCGGCCGAGCGCGTGCTCGGCGTCGTTGCAGACCACGACCGACGCGCCCTGCAGCTCCAGCAACTGCGCCAGCCCCTCGGCGGTGCCGATGTCGTCGTCGACGACCAGGATCCGCAGTCCGTCCCAGCGCATCGCGTCGTGCCGCCCGCCCGGCTCCCCGGGTCCGAACAGCGGATAGGTGAAGCGCGGCAGCCACAGCGTGAACGTGGCGCCGCGCCCGGGGCCGTCGGAATGCGCCTCGATGCGGCCGCCGTGCAGGTCCACGAGCTGGCGCACCAGCGACAGGCCGATACCGAGCCCGCCGCGCTTGCCGATGGCGCGGCCGGTGCCCTGGCCGAACAGGTCGAAGATCCGCGGCAGCGACTGCGCATCGATGCCCTGCCCGGTGTCGCGCACGCGCAGGCGGACGTAGTTCTCCTCGACCCCGACCATCAGCGCGATGTGCCCACCCTGCGGGGTGAACTTGATCGCGTTGCTCAGCAGGTTCCAGACGATCTGCTCGATACGCGCCGCGTCGCCGCGCACCATGATCGGCGCGTCGGGGATCTGCATCCGGAACTCGATGCCGGCCGACGCCGAATCGAACCGCGCGACCTCGACCAGTTCGGTGACGACCATGCCCACGTCGACCGGCTCGGGCTTGAGCGCGAGCTTGCCGGTACGGATGCGCGACATGTCGAGCAGGTCGTCGATGATCTTGGTCTGGCTGCGGATCGCGCGCCGCACCGTCTCGATCGAGGCGACCGCGCTCGACGACTCGCGCAGCTCGGGCAGCCGGGCCATCAGCTCGGTGTTGACGCTGATCAGGTTCAGCGGGTTCTTCAACTCGTGCGACATCACGGCCAGGAACTCGTCGCGCAGCGTGACCGAGGCGTCGGCCTCGTAACGGCCGGCCCATGGACGCGCGCCGCCCTTGCTGCGCCGCGCCCCGAGCAGCAGCACGAAGGCGATCTCATCGTGTGCGCGCACCGCCGACAGCTCGACCCGGCACTGGGTGCGGTCGCCGCGGCGGTTGGTGTACCAGCGCAGTCCTTCGAGCGGGACGCCGGCCTCGGCCTGCGCGAAATCGTGGTCGGGCTGCCCGGCGCCGCGTTCCTCCTCGCCGTAGAGCGCGTCGACCGGCCTGCCCAGCAGGTCGCGCTCGCCGTAGCCCAGTAAATCGACGACGCCGCCGCTGGTCCAGACCACCCGGCGCTCGGCGTCGGCGACGATGACCGCGACGTCGGTCGAAGCCAGCCCGGCCGCATCGCCCTGGCTGCGGCGCTCGCCGTCCGGGCGCAGGCTGGTGGTGTCGATGAACGTCAGCACCGCGCCGTCGATCTTGTTCTCGGCGGTGCGGTAGGGCACCACGCGCGCGACGAACCACTTGCCGTCGGTGCTGCGGATCTCGCGCTCGATCAGTTGCAGCGTCTCGAACGCGGTGCCGGCGTCGTCGGCCAGGTCCGGATACTCCAGCCGGTGGGTGATGTCGAGCAGGCAACGGCCGACGTCGCTGGGAATGATGTTGAAGATGAACTCGGCCTTGGGCGTATAGCGCTTGATGCGCAGACCGGCGTCGACGAACACCGTGGCGATGTCGGTCGAGCTGATGAAGTTCTGCAGGTCGTCGTTGATCTTCGCCGTTTCCTCGACCTTCGACTTGAGCTCATGGTTGACGGTGATCAGCTCCTCGTTGACCGACTGCAGTTCCTCCTTGCTGGTCTCGAGCTCCTCGGTGGCCGAACGCAGCTCCTCATTGATCGCCTGCAGTTCTTCGTTCGACGCCTTGAGCTCCTCGGTCGAGGTCTCCGACTGCTCGATCGTCGCCTGCAGCCGGTCGCGGGTCCGCTGCAGTTCCTGTTCGAGGTGCAGCAGCGCATCGCCCTCGCCCGCGCGCCGCCCGGCCTCGGGCACGCGCGGTTGGGCGGTCTCGCTCTCGTCGAGGATCACCAGCACGAAGTCCGAGCCGGCCTCCTGGTCGCGGAACGGCTGGGCGGAGATGCGCAACTGCCGGACGGGCCCATCGCCCGGCTCTGCGCGCTCGAAACGCACCACCGCCTCGGCACGGTCATTGGTGTGCAGCGCCTGGTAGAGCGTGGTGCGCAGTTCCAGACGCAACGTCGGGTCGATCACCGTCAACAGGTTGCTGCTGGGCTCGCCGCCCGCGAACCGCAGGTAGCGCCCGGCACCGGGCGTCATGTGCAGGATGTTGGAATCGGGGTCGACGATCAGACTCGGTGGCGCGTAGTACTCGAGCACGCGCTGGTGCACGTCGCCGAACGAGAAGCCCTTGCGTTGCGCATGGCGCGGCACCTCGCGCATCGGGCTCGGCTCGATGACGCGCGAGGGCAGCATCGCCAGCTGCCGCGGCCCCCGCGCCTGCGCCCGCGCGCGGAAGATCCGGTTGCGCTTGTCCACGACCTCGAAGTACTGCGAGGCCGCGTCGGCCGATTCGGAACTGCCCAGGAAGAGCATGCCGCCGGGCCGCAGCGCGAAGTGGAACATCTCCAGCAGCCGCACCTGGATGTCGCGGTCGAGGTAGATCAGCAGGTTGCGACAGCTGATCAGGTCCACCCGCGAGAACGGCGGGTCGCGCAGCACGTTGTGCAGCGCGAACAGCACGCGGTCGCGGATGACCTTGTTGATCCGGTAGCGGTTCTGCTCCTTGGAGAAGAACTGCCGCAGCCGTGCCGGCGGCACGTCGGTCAGGATCGCCTCGGGGTACACGCCGGCCCGGCCGGCCGCGATCGCGTGTTCGTCGATGTCGCTGGCGAAGACCTGGAAGCTGCGCGGCGACGGCAGGTTGTCGGCATGGTCGGCGAGCAGGATCGCGATCGAGTACGCCTCCTCGCCGCTGGCGCAGCCAGGGACCCACACGCGCGGCCCGTTCTCCTGGGTGTCGAACAGCCCGGGGATCACGTCGCGCTCGAGCGCCTCGAAGGCCTCGCGGTCGCGGAAGAAGTTCGTCACGCCGATCAGCATGTCGTCGAGCAGCGCGCGCGGCTCGTCGAGGTCGCGGCGCAGGTGGTCGCGGTAGGCCGGCAGCTCGCTCAGCAGGCTCACCTGCATGCGACGCTCGATCCGGCGCAGCACGGTCGCGCGCTTGTAGTGGCGGAAGTCGTGCCCGGTGCGGTTGAGCAGGATCTCCAGGATCTCGCGCAGCGCGCGTTCCGACTCCACGCTGTTGGCCGGTTCGGTATCGAGGATGTGCTCGGCCTGCGGCTCGGGCTGCGGCAACTGGATCCGGCTGGCGTTGCGCCACAGATCGACCAGTTTGGCGGGAATGTCCACGACCGGCAGCACGAAATCCACCCGGCCGCTGGCGATCGCGCTGCGCGGCATGTCCTCGTATTCGGCGTCCTCGGGAGTTTGCGCGATCGCCACCCCGCCCTGCTCCTTGAGCCGGGCGAGTCCCACCGTGCCGTCGCTGCCGGTGCCCGACAGCACGATGCCGACCGCCCGGTCCATGTGCGCATCGGCCAGCGTGCGGAAGAACTGGTCGATCGCGACGTGCCGACCGGGCGGCCGGTCGACGGGCTCCACGCGCAGGTAGCCGTCGCTCATCGTCAGCGTCTTGGTCGGCGAGATCACGTAGACGTGGTTGGGCTCGATCGGCGTCGGCGCATTGACCTGCACCACCGGCATCCGCGTGCAGCGCTGCAGCACCTGGTCGGCCTGGCTCTCGTGCCGTGGCGACAGGTGCAGGATCACGACGAACGCCATGCCACCGGTCGAGGGCATCTGTTCGAAGAACTGCCGCAGCGCGGCCAGACCGCCGGCGGACGCGCCGATGCCCACGACCGGAAACTTCAGATGGCTGCGGAGCGCCGCGTCCTGTCCATGCGGAACGCCAGTGTGCTTGTCGGTCATGTCTGTCGCGCGAAGTCGTCCTGCGGGCATCATGCGCTGCGGTCATTCGCATTGCCAATCGGCATCACATGATGACGCACCGCATCATGCACGCCCCGTCGCGTGAAGACGGCCACATTCCAGACTATGCGCCGCGGCGCACCGGCCAGGCGCTTGCCACCCGCCGCTTCGCCTACAGCCCCGCGGTGGACCGCAGCGTCGCCAGGTCGACGAGGTCGATGCGGCGCGGATCGTCGAACGCGAGCGCGCCGGCCTGGCGCAGCTTGGTGAAGCTGCGGCTGACGGTCTCGATCGTCAATCCGAGATGGTCGGCGATGTCGGCGCGGGTCATCGGCAGGTCCACGCGGTCGACGCGACCGCCGCGGCGCTGCTGGCGCTCGGCCATGTCGACCAGGAAGCCGGCCAGCCGCTCGCTCGGGCCCAGCCGGCCCAGCAGCATCAGACTGGCGCGGGTGGCGTCGAGCTCGGTGCAGGCCTGCGCGAGCATGCCGGCCTCGAGCTCGGGATAGCGCTCGCACAGCCGGCGCATGTTCTGCATCGGGAACACGCACAGCACGCACTCGGTGATCGCCTCGATCGTGTGCTTGTAGTGCGCCGCGCTGCTGAAGCCGATGAAGTCGCCCTCCATCAGGAACCCGGCGACCAGGCGGCGGCCGTCGGGCAGCAGCCGCACCCGGCGCAGCATGCCGCGGGTCACGGTGTAGACGTCGCGGCGCGTGCCGCCCTCGTGCACCAGCGTGGCCCCGGCCGGCAGGACCAGCTCGCCGGCCGCCGCTTCGAGCGCGTGGGTCTCGGAGGCCGGCAGCGCGGCGCAGACCGCCAGGTGCCGGGTCAGGCAGGCCTCGCAGCCCGAGTGGGAGGCGCGCCGGGCCGAGCCCGACAGCGGATGGCGGGCGCCAGGGGAGGCGGGGTCGGAGACTCCGCGCGCGCGCAGCTTGGTATCCATGGGACGGCATGATAACGCGGCCGGGTGAAATTCCTTCACCCGCGGCCGGCCGGGGCCCGTCGCCCGGTGCGCCCGGCTCGTCCCCTGCGACCGGCAACCGCTAGAATCGCCGGCTCCCCCGCACCCGCAGTCCCGATGACCGAGTCCGTCCGTCCCGCCTTCCATGGCTTCGAGCAGCTGCCGCTGCGCGAATTCGCCGAGCGCGCCTATCTCGACTACTCGATGTACGTGGTGCTCGACCGCGCGCTGCCGTTCATCGGCGACGGCCTCAAGCCGGTGCAGCGCCGCATCGTCTACGCGATGAGCGAACTCGGCCTGGGCGCGGCCGCCAAGCCCAAGAAATCCGCGCGCACCGTCGGCGACGTCATCGGCAAGTACCACCCGCACGGCGACAGCGCCTGCTACGAGGCGCTGGTGCTGATGGCGCAGCCGTTCTCGTACCGCTACCCGCTGATCGACGGCCAGGGCAACTTCGGGTCCAGCGACGATCCCAAGTCGTTCGCGGCGATGCGCTACACCGAGTCCAAGCTGACCCCGATCGCCGAGATGCTGCTCTCCGAGCTCGGCCACGGCACGGTCGACTGGACCGCCAACTTCGACGGCACGCTCGAGGAGCCCTCGTGGCTGCCGGCGCGGCTGCCGCACCTGCTGCTCAACGGCACCACCGGCATCGCGGTGGGCATGGCCACCGACGTGCCGCCGCACAACCTCGGCGAGATCGTCAGCGCCTGCGTGCGCCTGATCGACGACCCCGACGCCACGGTGCGCGACCTGTGCGAGCACGTGCGCGGCCCCGACTATCCGACCAGCGCCGAGATCATCACCCCGGCGGCCGACCTGCTGCAGATGTACGAGACCGGCCACGGCAGCGTGCGCGCCCGCGCGACGTTCGAGAAGGAACACGCGAACATCGTCATCACCGCCCTGCCCTACCAGGTCTCGCCGTCGAAGGTGATCGAGCAGATCGCCGCGCAGATGCGCGCCAAGAAGCTGCCGTGGCTGGAGGACATCCGCGACGAGTCCGACCACGCCAACCCCGTGCGCGTGGTGCTGGTGCCGCGTTCGAACCGGGTCGATGCCGAGCAGCTGATGGGCCACCTGTTCGCGACGACGGACCTGGAGAAGAGCTACCGGGTCAATCTCAACGTCATCGGGCTCGACGGCAAGCCGCAGGTCAAGCATCTCAAGGCGCTGCTGAGCGAGTGGCTGCAGTTCCGCACCGACACCGTCACCCGCCGGCTGACCCATCGCCTGGAAAAGGTCGAGCGCCGCCTGCACCTGCTCGACGGCCTGTTGATCGCGTTCCTCAACCTCGACGAGGTGATCCGCATCATCCGCACCGAGGACGAGCCGCGCGCGGTGCTGCAGGCGCGCTTCGGTCTCAGCGACGAGCAGGTCGACTACATCCTCGAGACCCGCCTGCGCCAGCTCGCGCGGCTGGAGGAGATGAAGATCCGCAGCGAACAGGCCGAGCTCGAGGCCGAGCGCGACCGCCTGATCGCCACGCTCGGCAGCAAGGCCAAGCTGCGCAAGCTGATCAAGGACGAGCTGCTGGCCGATGCGAAGAAGTACGGCGACGCCCGCCGCTCGCCGCTGGTCGCGCGCGGCGCGGCGCAGGCGCTGGCCGAGACCGACCTGGTGCCCAGCGAGCCGGTGACGATCGTCGTCAGCGAGAAGGGCTGGGTGCGCGCGGCCAAGGGCCACGACGTCGACCCGGCCGGGCTGTCGTACCGCGAGGGCGACCGCCTGCTGGCGTTCGCGCGCGCGCGCAGCACGCAGCAGGTCGCGTTCCTCGACTCGAACGGCCGCAGCTACTCGACGATCGCCCATTCGCTGCCGTCGGCGCGCGGCAACGGCGAGCCGCTGACCGGCCGCTTTTCGCCGGCCGCCGGCGCGGCGTTCCAGACCCTGGCCGCCGGCGACAACGACGGCCGCTTCGTCGTCGCGTCCTCGCACGGCTACGGCTTCGTGACCCGGTTCGAGAACCTCACCGGCCGCAACAAGGCCGGCAAGGCGATGCTCTCGCTCTCGCCCGGCGCCACGGTGCTGCAGCCGGCCGCGGTCCGCGACGCGCAGGCCGACCGGCTGGTCGCGGTCACCAGCGCCGGTCACCTGCTGGTGTTCCCGGTCGCCGAGCTGCCGGAACTCGACAAGGGCAAGGGCAACAAGATCATCGAGATCCCCAAGGCCAAGCGCGGCACCGAGCAGGTCGTGGCGCTGGCCGTGGTCTCGCCTGGCAGCGCGCTGCTGGTGCGCTCGGGCGCGCGCACGATGACGCTGGCATTCAAGGAACTCGACGCCTACCTCGGCGCGCGCGCCAGCCGCGGCGGCCTGCTGCCGCGCGGTTGGCAGAAGGTCGAAGGCCTGTCGGTCGAGTAGCGCCCGGCAGCCCGTCACCCCCTGTAGGAGCGCGCTCGCGCGCGAAGAGGCTTTCCCGGCAGGGCCAATCGCGCGCAAGCGCGCTCCTACGGCATCCATAGACAGGCACTTGCATGCATCCCGAGTTCTGGCACGACCGCTGGGCGACCGACCGCATCGGCTTCCATCTCGACAGGCCGCTGCCGCTGCTGGTGGCGCACTGGCCGGCACTCGGACTCGCGCCGGATGCGCGCGTGTTCGTGCCGTTGTGCGGCAAGTCGCTGGACATGGCGTGGCTGGCCGGACAGGGGCACCGCGTGCTCGGCGTCGAGCTGTCGCCGCTCGCGGTGCGCGCGTTCTTCGACGCGCGCGGCCTGGTGCCGGAGATCCACGAGACCGCGGCCGGTCTGCATCACGTCGCCGGCCCGTACGAACTCATCGTCGGCGACACGTTCGCGCTCGATGCCGCCGTGCTGGCCGATTGTGCGGCGATCTACGACCGCGCGGCGCTGATCGCGCTGCCGCCGGCGCTGCGCGCGACCTATGCCGCGACCGCGTGGCGCCGGCTGCCGGCCGGCTGCCGCGGACTGCTGATCACGCTCGAGTATCCCCAGCACCAGAAGGCCGGGCCGCCGTTCTCGGTCGACGCCGACGAGGTGCATGCCCTGCTCGACGCCGACTGGCGCATCGAGGCACGCGAGCGGCGCGACATCCTCGCCAACGAGCCGCGCTTCGCCGCCGAAGGCGTCACCGCGCTGTCGACAGCGGTATACCTGACCGAACGCATCCAGACCCCGTAGGCGCGCGTTCGCGCGCGAAGCGGCTTCTGACCATCGGTGAACACGTCGAGGTTGCGCTGAAGCCGTAGCAGCGCGCTCGAAGCTGCAGGAGCGCGCTTGAACCCGTAGGAGCGCGCTTGCGCGCGATGAGGCTGTCCCATTGAAGCCCCATCGCGCGCAAGCGCACTCCTACGGGCGGCTGGCCATGTTCAGCCGACCCCGGCGTGCGTGCCGGCGGCCTCGCCCATGCGACTCTGCTGGTAGTTCTGCAGGCCGATCATCTCGATCAGGCGCAGCTGCTTCTCCAGCCAGTACGTGTGGTCCTCCTCGGTGTCCGACAACTGCGTCACCAGCACCTGGCGGCTGACGAAGTCGCCATGGCGCTCGCACAGCGCGATGCCCTGGGCGAGGTGGTCGCGCACCGCGTACTCGAGCGCGAGGTCCTTGCGCAGCATCTCCTCGACCGTGCGGCCCGGCTCGAACGCCTCGGGCCGCATGTCCGGATCGCCTTCGAGGAACAGGATCCGGCGCAGCAGCGCGTCGGCGTGCTGGGTCTCCTCCTCCATCTCGTGGTTGATCCGCGCGTAGAGCTGGTGCAGGCCCAGGTCCTCGTAGCGGCGCGAATGGATGAAGTACTGGTCGCGCGCGGCGAGCTCGCCACGCAGCAGGAACTTCAGGTAGTCGACGACTTCGGGATGGCCTTTCATCGGGGGGCTCGCGGGCTCTGGAATGCGCGCAGTATGCCCAGTCGCGCGCGACGATGATCGGATGCAAATGCATGCATTTCGCATTCTCAGGGCGGGCCGCGTAGACTCCCCCGCCCCTTTGCCCCCGGGACGCGCAGATGAGGATCGGCATCGATTTCGGCACCAGCTACTCGGCCGCCGCCGCGCGCGTCGGCGACCGGCTCGAGCACATCCGCTTCGGCGGCCAGGCGCAGTTCCGCACCGCGGTGTACTTCCCGCGCGCCGTGCCCGACCCCGCCGACTTCGCGCTGACCGATGCGATGGAAGCGCAGGTCGCCGAGATCGTGCGCGACCTCAAGGCCGCGCAGACCCGCGCCGGCACCGCTGCACGCGGCGAGGCGCAGCTGCGCGGCGACGCGGTGCGGATCGTGCGCCGTCAGTGGCTGGAGCGGCAGATGCGCGAGGCGCAGACCTCGGTCGCCGACCTGCAGGACGCGGTGTTCGGCGAGGAGGCGATCGAGCGCTATCTCGAGGACGGCACCGGCAACCTGGTGCAGTCGCCCAAGTCTATGCTCGGCTTCAGCCTGCATCCGCGCGCGCGCGCCACGATCGCCGGCATCGCCGCGCACATCCTCGAGCACATCCGGCTCACCGCCAGCCGGCAGCTGGGCACCGCCGTGCGCGAGGCCACGCTGGGTCGCCCGGTGCGCTTCCGCAGCTCGATGGGCGAGGCCGGCGGCGAACAGGCGTTGGCGATCCTGCGCGAGGCCGCGGGCATCGCCGGCTTCGATACGGTGCACTTCCTCGAGGAACCGGCCGCGGCCGCGCTGCACCACCACGCGATCAGCCCGCAGCGCCAGACCACGCTGGTCGTCGACGTCGGCGGCGGCACCACCGACATCGCGCTGGCGAGCATCGGCGGCGACACCGCGCCGCAGGTGCACCGCGCCTGGGGCATCGCCAACGGCGGCACCGACGTCGACGTCGCGCTGAGCCTGGCGCGCGCGATGCCGCTGTTCGGCAAGGGCGTCACGCGCACGCCGGTGCACCACTTCGTCGAGGCCGCGACCGTGCAGGACCTGCCGCGCCAGCGCGAGTTCCACCGCCACGACTACCGCGACGTCGAGGCGCCGTACGGCGCGCGCCTGCGGGCGCTGCAGGACGAGGGCGGGACCACGCGGCTGTACCGCGGCATCGAGGCGATGAAGGTCCGGCTCAGCGCCGACGACACTGCCGGGCAGCCGCTGGACTTCATCGAGCCCGGCCTGCGCGTCGATGCCGGCCGCGGCGACCTGG
>NZ_LASZ01000036.1 GCF_001014645.1 Luteimonas sp. FCS-9
CGCGCACGATGCCGTGCAGCAAGCGGATCACCGCCGGGTGCAGCGGCGAGTACAGGTCGCCGAGCGCGTCGTTGTTGCGGTCGGCGGCCAGCAGGTACTGGACCAGGTCGTTGGTGCCGATCGACAGGAAGTCGAGTTCGCGCACGAACGTGGGCAGGGCGATCGCCGCCGACGGCACCTCGATCATCGCGCCCAGCGCGATGCGCTCGGCGGTCTCGTGGCCCTCGGCGCGCAGGTCGCGCTGCACGCGTTCGAGCAGCCGGCGCACCGCGACGATTTCCTCGCGGCCGCTGACCATCGGCACCAGCACGCGTACCGGACCGTAGCCCGAGGCCCGCGCGATCGCCCGCAGCGGGGTCTCCAGCAGCCCGTTGCGCGCCATCGACAAGCGCACGCCGCGCAGGCCCAGCGCGGGATTGGGTTCGTGGCGCAGCGCCAGGCCGGTGTCGTCGGCCTTGTCGGCGCCGATGTCGAGCGTGCGGATCGTCACCGTACGGCCGGTCATGCCCAGCACCAGGTCGCGGTAGGCGCGGAACTGCGCGTGCTCGTCGGGCACCTCGCGGCTCTGGAGGAACAGGAATTCGGTGCGGTACAGGCCGACGCCGGCCACGCCCAGCGCGTGCGCCTCGGCGACGTCCTCGCGCGACTCGGCGTTGGCCCACAGTTTCATGTCGACGCCGTCGAGCGTCTTGCTCGGCTCGCGCCGCAGCCGACGCAATTGCTTGCGCTCGCGCTTCTCCTCGCGCACCCGCGCGCGGTAGGCGCGCAGGTCGTCGGCATTGGGCTCGACGACGATCTCGCCGGTGGCGCCGTCGACGACCAGCACCGCGCCGTCGTTGATCTGCGCCAGCGCCTGCGGCGCGTTGACGATCAGCGGCAGCTGCAGGCTGCGCGCCAGGATCGCCGAGTGCGACAGCGTGCTGCCGGTCGAGGTGACGATCGCCAGCACGCCCTGGGCCTGCAGCCGGCCGATCTCCGCCGGCGCGACCGCGTCGGTGACCAGGATCTCGCCGGCCACGCCCTGCAATTCGGCCTCGTGCGCGTGCAGCGCCGCGTGCACGCGGCCGATGACGTGGTCGATGTCCTCGATGCGGCTGCGGAAGTAGGCATCGTCCATGCCCTCGAACACGGCGGCCAGGCGGTCGCGCTGCAGGCGCAGCGCGTAGTCCGCGCCGTAGAGCCCGGTGCCGACCAGTTCGTCCAGGCCCTGCAGCAGTTCCGGGTCGTCGAGCAGCAAAGTGTGCAGGTCGAGAAACTCGCCGACCTCGTGCGCCAGTGCGCCGTGCAGCTGGTCACGCATCGTGCGGATCTCGCCGCGGACCTGGCCGATCGCGGCGTGCAGCCGTGCGAGCTCGGCCTGCGCCTGCTCGGGGCCGATGCGTTCCTCGGCGACCTCGAGCGCGTGCGGCTCACGCACGCGCGCCCGCCCGAGCGCGTTGCCGCGCGAGGCGCCGTGCCCGTGCAGCGACTGCCGCATCAGGCGCGCCCGCCCGCGACCGGACGGGACGTCGCGCGTGCGGCCGGCGGTATGCCCATCACCCCTCCTCGTCGAACCGTCGCTCGAACAGCGCGGCGGCGGCCTCCATCGCGGCCGCCTCGTCGTCGCCCTCCAGGCGGAGCACCACGCGCGTACCGTAGCCGGCGGCCAGCAGCATCACCCCCATGATGCTCTTGGCGTTGACCTCGCGGCCCTTGGCGACGAGCGTCGCGTTGCAGCGGAAGCCCGAGAGCACCTGCACCAGCTTGGCGGTGGCGCGCGCGTGCAGTCCGAGCTTGTTGGCGACGAGCAGTTCACGTTCGATCATCGGGGGCGGGGCCTGTCCTGGGGGCGGCGGAAGGGAGGGGCGTCAGGCGTCGTCGAGGACGACACCGTTGCGGGCGCCCGCCGCCGCGGTGGCCGGCAGCGCGTCGAGCGCCTGCTCAGGATAATTCATCACCCGCAGCAGCATCGGCAGGCTCAGCGCGGAGATCCGCCGCGCCGGCGTACCGAGCCGGGCGAGCTGGGCGGCCACATTGCTGGGGCTGGCGCCGTAGAGATCGGTGAGGATCAGCACGCCGTCGCCGTCGTCGACGGTGCGCATCGCCGCGCTGGCCCGGGGCAGCGACACCTCGGGTGCTTCGTCGAACGGGACTTCGAATACTGCGGTGCGCAGCGGCAGTTGCGTCATCAGGCGCACGGCCACCGCGTGCATCGCGGTGCCGATGCCTTCGTGGGTCAAGAGGAGTACGCCGACGGCCATGCGTGGACGTTAGCAGAGCGGGGGGATCGCCCGGAAGCGCCGTGGCCGCGATGCTGCGTCTCTGGGCGCCGTTCGGCGCGATGTGGCGGCGCAGCAATCGGCGCGGCGCTCAGTCGAGTTCGCGATGCCAGGTCGCCACGTCCTGCCAGCCGCGCTCGCGCGCGTGGCGCGCCAGCGCCTCGGCCAGGTACACCGAGCGGTGGCGGCCGCCGCTGCAGCCAAACGCGACGGTGACGTAGCTGCGCGTCGCGCTGCGCATGCGCGGCAGCCAGGTGTCGAGGAACTGCGCGACCTGGGTCGCGAACTCGCCGACCTCCGGATGGCCCTCGAACCACGTGCGCACGTCGACGTCACGGCCCGACAGCGGACGCAGGCGCGGGTCCCAGTGGGGGTTCGGCAGCGCGCGCGCGTCGAACACGAAGTCGGCATCGGGCGGCACGCCGCGCCGGTAGGCGAACGATTCGAACAGCAGCGACAGCGCGTCGTGGTCGGTGAGCTGCAGTTCGGTGACGATGCGCCGGCGCAGCTGGTGGACGTTGAGGTCGCTGGTGTCGATCACGGTGTCGGCCAGCGCCCGCAGCGGCCGCAGCAGCGTGCGTTCGAGCGCGATCGCGTCGGCCAGCGACAGGCCGGCGCGGCTGAGCGGATGGCGGCGGCGGGTGTCGGCGTAGCGGCGCAGCAGGATCTCGTCGCCGGTCTCGAAGAACACCAGCCGGGGGTCCAGGCCCATGCGGCCCACCTCGGCCAGCCACGTCGGGATCCGCGACAGGTCGGTGTGCCGGTTGCGCACGTCGATGCCGACCGCGAGCCGCCGCGGCGGCTCGTCGGTACGCGTCACGTTGCCGACGAACTCGGCCAGCATCCCGGCCGGCAGGTTGTCGACGCAGTAGAAGTCCAGGTCCTCGAGCGTGCGCAGCGCGACCGACTTGCCGGCGCCCGACAGGCCGCTGACCACGTACAGCAGCGGAGCGTCGGTCATGGCGCGCCCCGTTCGAGGAACTGCGAATGCCGCGCCAGGAACGCCGCGGCCGGGTCCAGGCCCTTAGTGCGCAGCACGTGCGTGCGGGTGGCGGCCTCGGCGAGCACCGCCAGGTTGCGACCGGGCATGACCGGCAGCGTGATCAGCGGCACGTCCAGGTCGAGCACGCGACGGATGCCCAGGTCGCCGGTCAGCCGCACCATGCCGTCGCCGTCGCCGGCCAGCGGATCGGCATTGGGCCGGCTCAGGTGCACGATCAGCCGCAGGTACTTGTTCCGCTTGACCGCGGTGTCGCCGAACATCTCGCGGATGTTGAGCACGCCCAGGCCGCGCAGTTCCAGCAGGTCCTGCAGCAGTTCGGGGCAGGTGCCGTCGAGCACGTCGGGCGCGATCTGGGTGAACTCGGGCGCGTCGTCGGCGACCAGGCGGTGGCCGCGGGTGATCAGCTCCAGCGCCAGCTCGCTCTTGCCCGAGCCCGACTCGCCGGTGATCAGCACGCCGATCGAGTAGATCTCCATGAAAACGCCGTGCAGCGTGATCCGCGGCGCGAGCACGCGCGCCAGGTGGTACTGCAGCAGGTTCAGCAGTTCGTGGCCGCGGTTGGGCGAGCTCCACAACGGCGTCTGCGCTTCCTCGGCCGCCTCGCGCAGGTCCTCGGGGCAGGGTTGGTCCTTGCTGATGACCAGCGCCAGCGGGCGGTACTGGACGATGCGCTCGATGGTCTCCCAGCGCAGCCGCGAGTCCAGGCCGTCGAGCCAGGCCAGCTCCTCGGTGCCCAGGATCTGCACCTTGTTGGGATAGATGATGTTGAGGTAGCCGGCGAGCGAAGGGCGGCGCGCGATCGTCTCGACCGCCTCGAGCGTGCGCTGCGCGCCGTGCTGGCCGGCCAGCCAGCGCAGGCCCAGCCGGTCGTGCAGCTGGGCGAACAGTTCCTGGGCCTCGATGGTCGCGTTCATGCGCCCGCCGCGGTCGTCGGCGCGACGTCGTCGAGCAGCAGCGCCTGCAGCGCATGCCGGTCGTGCGCGCCGCGCAGCGCGTCGCGGAAGCCGGCGTCGGAGAAGCGCTCGACCAGGCCCGACAGGAACTGCAGGTGCTGCTCGACCAAGTGCTCGGGCACGCACATCGCGAACACCAGGTCGACCGGCTCGCCATCGGCGGCGCCGAAGTCGATCGGCGTCGACAGGCGCAGGAACGCGGCGCGCGGCTCGTGGAAGGCACCGCTGCGCGCGTGCGGGATCGCGACACCGCGGCCGATGCCGGTGCTGCCCAGCCGTTCGCGCTCGCGCAGCGCGCGGCCCAGCAGCGGGGTCGTGGTCGGGGAGCTGCCGGCGAGCAGGCGCGCAGCGGAGTCCAGTACGACGTCGCGGGAACCGGGCGCGACCAGCATCACGATGCGGTCGGCCCAGAGCAGATCGGAAAGGGACATGCCGCGCGAGCCCGAGGGCGGTTTCGTGGGGCCTGCAGTCTAGCCCGTTTCGATGCGGGCCAGTCCCGGCCCGGGCGGGCGACGGGCGATGCGCGCCCGGGGGCGACAGGGAACGCGCGGCGGCGCGGTGATCGCGCGCTCGGCGGTGCGATCACCGCGCGACCGGCCGTCGTGCGACGGCCGGCCAGCGGTGCGTCGGTCAGCCGAACGTGCCGTCGCGGGCGGGATTCTCGCCGCGGTGGTGGTCGACGATCTTCTTGCGGTGCTTGACGACGATCCGGTCGAGCTTGTCGGTCAGCAGGTCGATCGCGGCGTACATGTCGATCGCGCTGGCGTCGACGTGCTGCGTCTTGCCGGCGATCGTCAGCGTCGCCTCGGCCTTGTGGTCGGGCTTCTCCAGGCTGAGCTGGACGCGGACCTCCAGCGGGCCATCGAAGTGCCGGGAGAGCTTCTGCAGCTTGGTCTCCACGTACTCGCGCAGCGCGGGCGTCACTTCGATCTGATGGCCATGGGTCTCGACGTGCATCGGCAACCTCCTTCACGGTGGGAAACGGACCGCCGGCGGACGTCGCGGCGGTCCAGGGTCAGGGTAGCGCGGCCGGCGCGGCGGACAAGCGGCGGCCGGTCGCACCCCTGGGACCATCGTGCGGGGCGGGAAGTTCAGGCGATGCGAACGCGTTCATGCGACGAGGCGATCTGCATCGCCTCGCGGTACTTGGCCACCGTGCGGCGCGCGACCGGGACGCCGGCCGACTTGAGCAGGTCGGCCAGCCGCGCGTCCGACAGCGGCTTGCGCGGGTCCTCGGCGTCGACAAGGCCGCGGATCATCTGCTGGATGGCGGTGCTCGACGCCTCGCCGCCGCCCTCGGTGCCGATGCCCGAGGCGAAGAACGCCTTGAGCGGCAGCGTGCCGCGCGGGGTATGCACGTACTTGCGCGCGACCGCGCGCGAGACCGTCGACTCGTGCATGCCGATCTCCTCGGCGACCTCGCGCAGCGTCAGCGGCCGCAGCGCGCGCTTGCCGAACTCCAGGAAGCCCGACTGCTGGCGGACCAGGCAGCGCACGACCTTGAGCAGCGTCTGCCCGCGCGCCTCGAGGTTGCGCAGCAGCCAGCGCGCCTCCTGCAGCCGCCCGCGCAGGTAGCCCGCGTCGCTGCTGCAGGCGTGGTCGATCATGCGCTCGTAGCCGCGGTGGATCGTCAGCCGCGGGAACGGCTGGCCGGCCAGCGCGACGCGCCAGACGCCGTTGTGCCGGCTGATCACGCAGTCGGGAGTGACGTAGCTGTCATGCGGTACGCCGCCGATCCGGGCGCCGGGGCGCGGATCGAGGCTGCGCAGCAGCTGCAGCGCGGTCTGGGCCTCGTCGAGCGTGCGCCCCAGCGCGTCGGCCAGGCCCTGCGGGCCGAGCCGGGGCAGGCGTTCGATGTGCTCGGCGGCCGCGCGCAGCGCGAGCGCACGGCCGGGGGTGTCGTCGGGAAGCGGTTCGAGCTGCAGCCGCAGGCATTCGCCCAGGTCGCGCGCGCCGACGCCCGGCGGGTCGAAGCGCTGGATCCGGCACAGCACGGCGGCGATCTCGGCGACGGTGGCGCGGGTCTCGGGCAGCAGTGCGCCGGCGATGTCCTCGAGCGTCTCGCGCAGGTAGCCGTCGTCGTCGATCGCGTCGATCAGCGCGATGCCGATGTTGCGGTCGCGCGCCGACATCGGGCTCAGGTGCAGTTGCCAGGACAGGTGGTCGCGCAGGTCCTCCGACTGCACGATGCGGTCGGCCGGATCCAAGTCGCCGTCGGCGTCGCCGCCCTGTCCGCCGCGCGCGGACCAGCTCTCGTCGCCGTCCCAGGCCGGCGCACCGGAGGCGTCGTCGTGCATCGTCTCCGGCCGGTCGCCGGTGCCGTCATCGTCAGCCGCGGCGCCGTCGCCGCGCTCGGTCGGTGTCGAAGTGCCGGGTTGCGCGGCGTCGTCCCAGTCGAGCAGCGGATTGCTCTCGACCGCGGCCGCGATCTCGGTCTCCAGTTCCACCGCCGAGAGCTGCAGCAGGTGCAGCGCCTGACGCAACTGCGGCGTCAGGACCAGGTGTTGCCCCTGCGATGTCTGCAAACGTGGCTTCATCGTCCCCGGAACTCCATGGCCGGATACGCGGGCACGTTACAGACGGAAGGATTCTCCAAGGTAAACGCGGCGCACGTCCGGATTGGCCAGCAGCGCCTCGGGAGCCCCCTGCGCGAGCACGCCGCCATCGCTGAGGATATACGCGCGGTCGCAGATTCCCAAGGTCTCGCGGACGTTGTGGTCGGTGATCAGCACGCCGATGCCGCGTTCCTTGAGGTGGGTGACGATGCGCTGGATCTCGCCGACGGAGATCGGATCGACGCCGGCGAAGGGCTCGTCGAGCAGGATCATCCGCGGGTTGGCCGCGAGCGCGCGCGCGATCTCCACGCGGCGCCGCTCGCCGCCCGACAGGCTGGCGCCGGCCTGGTCGGCGACGTGGGTGATCTGCAGCTCGTCCATCAGGTCGGCCAGCGTCTTGTCGCGGCCCGGCTTGTCGAGGTCCTCGCGCAGCTCCAGCACCAGCATGATGTTGTCGGCCACGCTGAGCTTGCGGAACACCGACGGCTCCTGCGGCAGGTAGCCCACGCCGCGCTTGGCGCGGGTGTACATCGGTTCGGCGGTGATGTCGTGGCCGTCGAGCACGATGCGCCCGGCGTCGGCCGGCACCAGTCCGACGATCATGTAGAAGCAGGTGGTCTTGCCGGCGCCGTTGGGACCGAGCAGGCCGACGACCTCGCCCGATTCGAGCGTCAGCCCGAACTCCTTGACGACCTCGCGCTGCTTGTAGCGCTTGCGCAGTCCTTCGGCGACGAGCATCAGCGGCCGCCCTGCGGTGCGGGCTGCGCGGCGGGCGTGGCGGGCTGTTGCGCCGGCTGGCGGTTGCGCGGTTCGAACTGCATGCGCACCCGGCCCTGGCCGTCGCCGCCGCCCTGCACCTGCCCGGTGGACATGTTGTAGACGATGCGCTCGCCCTCCATGCGGCCGCGGCCGGGCTGGTTGACGACCGCGTTGCCGGTCAGCACGACGGTGTCGCTGGGCATGTTGTAGTCGGCCTGGGCGGCGGTGGCGTCGACCCAGCCGCCATCGTCCATCTGCTGCTTCATCCGGACCGGGCCGCCGGTCAGGATCACGCGCTGGAACTCGCCGCCGCGGCGGCGCACGTCGGCGCGCGTGGCCTGGATCTCCAGCGTGCCCTGGCTGATCGTTACGCCGTTGGTGAACAGGCACGGCAACTGCTCGTTGCTGACCGAGCAGTCGCTGCCGCCGGCATCGACCGACAGCGTCTGGTTGCGGTCGGAGGCCTTGGCCAGGACGGCGCCGGGCGCGAGCGCCAGGACGAGGAGCAGGCTAGCGGCGGGAATTGGGTTCATTGCGGAATTTGACCTGGGAAAGGAGTTCGATCCGCCCCGACTCGAGATCGGCGCGCATGCCGGTGCCCTGCATTGTAGAACCGGGCTGGACCACGTCCACGTGCGCGTCGGAAGCGGCCTGGTTGCGCTGCGGGAACACGTCGAGCGCCTCGGTGCGCATCGTCGTGGGCCGCGGCGCGCCGTCGGGGCTGGTCGCGGTGACGGCGCCGCGCAGCCGGACCTGCTCGTTGTCGTCCGACACCCAGCCGGTCTTCGAACGTACCTGCCAGTGGCCGCCGGACTCGGCGGGGATGTTGAACACCGGCGTCGTCAGCTCCAGCGTGCGCGCACCGGGAGTCTGCTGCAGCTCCGGCGCCTGCACCGCGAACGCCTCGCGGCCGTCGCTGTCGAGCGCGACGAGGTCGAAGTCGCGCAGCAGGTAGTCGGTGCGGTCGTCGGCGGGGCCCTCGACCGCGAGCGTGTCCTTCTGGCGCCAGGCCGACCAGCCCGACACCAGCGCGCCGGCGAGCAGCAGCAGCGTGAGTCCCAGGCGCCAGTTCACGACACCCGTCCGTCGGCGTGGATCGTCGCCAGCCGGCCCTGCGCGTGCAGGATCAGATCGCACAACTCGCGGCCCGCGCCGCGGCCGCCGGCCGCGCGGGTGCGCCAGTGGGCGGCGGCGACCGCGCAGGCGTTGGCGTCGGCCGGCACGACGGCCAGGCCCGCGGCACGCATGGCACCGACGTCGGCGAGGTCGTCGCCCATGAACGCGACCTCGTCGCCGTCGAGACCGAGTTCGGCGCACAGCGCCGCGACCCGTTCGCGCTTGTCGGCGACGTGCACGTGCGCCTGCACGCCCAGGTCGGCCGCGCGCCGCTCGACGATGCCGCCCGGGCGCGCGGTGACCATCGCCACGGCGATGCCGGCCTTGCGCAGCAGCACCAGGCCCTGGCCGTCGTGGACGTGGAAGGTCTTGATCTCGCGGCCGTCGCTGTCGAAGCCG
>NZ_LASZ01000037.1 GCF_001014645.1 Luteimonas sp. FCS-9
CGGCGCGGCGAGATCCTCGGCGTGGTCGGCGGTTCGGGCACCGGCAAATCGGTGCTGATGCGGGCGATCCTGGGCCTGCGCGCACCGCAGGACGGCAGCATCGAGGTCCTGGGCACCGATGCGCTGTCGCGCGACCCGGAGAGCCGCAGCCACATCGAACGCCACACCGGCGTGCTGTTCCAGGACGGCGCGCTGTTCTCGTCGCTGACCGTCGGCGAGAACGTCGAGGTGCCGCTGAAGGAACACCACGGGGACCTGTCCGAGAAGCTGCGCTACGAACTGGCGCTGCTGAAGGTCAAGCTCGCCGGCCTGCCGGCCGATGCGGTCGGCAAGCTCCCGTCCCAGCTCTCGGGCGGCATGCGCAAGCGCGCCGGCCTGGCCCGCGCGCTGGCGCTCGACCCGCCGCTGCTGTTCCTGGACGAACCCACCGCGGGCCTCGACCCGATCGGCGCGGCCGCCTTCGACCGGCTGATCCGCACGCTGCAGGAGGCGCTCGGACTGACCGTGTTCCTCATCACACACGACCTCGACACTCTGTACGCTATCTGTGACCGTATCGCGGTGCTGGCCGACAAGCGGGTGGTCGCGGTGGCGCCGGTCGAGGAGATCGAACGGGTCGACCACCCGTGGATCCAGGATTACTTCCACGGCCCCCGCGGCCGTGCCGCACGCGACGCCAGGGCCGACGGGCCGGGAGCCCAGTAGAGACCATGGAAACCAGAGCCAACTACGTCCTCATCGGCGCGTTCACGCTCGTGGCGACGATCGCGCTGCTCGGCTTCGCGCTGTGGGCGGCCAAGTATTCGTCCGACCGCAGCTGGAACGAGTTCGACGTGATCTTCCGCGAGCCGGTGACCGGACTGACCGAAGGCAGCAGCGTGCAGTACAACGGCATCGCGGTCGGCACGGTCGACAACCTGCAGCTGGCGCCCGAGGATCCGCGCCAGGTGATCGCGCGCCTGCGCATCCAGGCCAACGCGCCGGTCAAGACCGACACCCGCGCGCGCATGTCGATGACCAGCCTGACCGGCTCGCCGATCATCCAGCTCACCGGCGGTTCGCCCGAGGCGGCGCTGCTCACCGCCGCCAACGGCGACGACGTCCCGGTGATCCAGACCGAGGCCTCGGCGCTGCAGAACATCTCCGACACCGCCAACCGTCTGGTCGAGCGGCTCGACCAGGTGCTCAGCGAGGAGAACGTGGCACGCATCTCGCAGACCCTGGAGAACATCGAGGGCATGACCGGTGCCGTCGCCGGGCAACGCGAGGACCTGGGCACGATGATCGTCAACGCACGTCGCGCCAGCGAGCAGCTCGAGCAGACGCTGACCACGGCCAACCGCGCGATGACCAACGTCGACCGCGAACTTGTGCAGAAGCTGCCCGACCTCGTCGCCCGCCTCGACAGCACGCTGACCCGCCTGGATTCGGCGGCCGGCGGCGCCGACACGATCCTCAACGAGAATCGCGCCGCCATCAGCAGCTTCGCCAACGACGGCCTGTCGCAGCTCGGTCCGACGCTCGGCGAATTGCGCTCTCTGGTGCGCGACCTGCGCCGCATCAGCGACCGCCTCGATGCCAACCCCGCGCGCTACCTGCTCGGACGCGACGCCCCGAAGGAGTTCGACCCCGAATGAAGCTCTCGTCCATCGCGACCCGCGGCGCCGTGCGCGCGTCGACCGGCCTGGTGCTGCTGGCCCTGCTCGGGGGCTGCTCGTCGTTGCTCGGCGGCGGCGCGGGCGACCGCGAACGCTCGACGATCTACGCTCCCGATCCACGCGTGGAGGCCGTCGCGGCATGGCCGCACGCCGACTGGCAGTTGACCCTGAGCCCCCCGACCGCAGCGCGCATGATCGACAGCTTCCGCATCGCCGTGCGGCCGACGCCCAGCGAGCTGCAGGTCTACCGCGGCGCGAGCTGGGCGAAGACGCCGACCGACATGCTGCAGGACACCGTGCTGCGCACGCTCGAGGATTCGGGCCGGATCCCGGCGGTCGCGCGCCAGGGCGCGGGCATCACCGCCGACTACAAGCTGGTCATCGACCTGCGCCGCTTCGAGGCCGACTACGCCGGCAACGTGATGCCGGCCGCGACGATCGAGGCCAATGCCAAGCTGATCCACAACATCGACCAGACCGTGGTCGGCTCGCGCACGTTCGTCGCCGCGGTCCCGGCCGCAGGGGCGGAGGTGGCGCAGGTCGTCGATGCGTTCGGGACGTCGCTGCAGACCATCAGCGGCGACATGGTCGGCTGGATCCTCGAGTCGGGCAACGCCCACGAGACCGCCCACCACGGCCCCGTCCCGCCGCCCCGGCGCTGATCGACGTCTGCCGCGCGGCCGCCGATCGCGGCCCGGAATCCGCCGGACTGCGATTCAGCGCGACACGCGCCGGAACGTCAGGTTGATCCGCGGCCCGACCGGGCGCGCGGTCCTGGGCAGCGCATGGCGATAGCGCGCCTGCGTATCGCCGCGCATCACCAGCAGGCTGCCGTGCGCCAGGTCCAGCGCGATCCGGTCGGACGCGTGCCCGGCGGACGCGTCGCGCGCCTTCAGCACGAAGCGACGCGTCGCCCCGAGACTCAACGACGCGATCACAGGCCTGGGACCTAGCTCGGGCTCGTCGTCGCTGTGCCAGCCCATCGCATCGCGGCCGTCGCGATAGAGGTTGGCGAGCACGCTGTCGAACGCCGTCCCGGCCGCCGCCGACACCCGCGCGCGCGCCGCGGCCAGCGCCGACGGCCACGGCAGCGGCTCAAAGCGCATGCCCGAGTACCGGTACGCCGCCCCCGGATCGCCGATCCAGCAGCTCAGCCGCGGCGCATCGACCTGGCGCCCGAAGATGCGCAGGCGGTGCGTCGTCCACGGCAGCCCCGCCTGCAGCGCCTCGAACAGCGCATCGGCCTCGGCCGCAGGCAGCCAGCCCGGTTCGTAGGCGAGGTCGGCGCCGGGGAGCGCGAGCGGGTCGCCAGCCACGAGCCTACCGGCCTCGTCCGGTGCGCGTCAGGCCGTCGCGAAAGGCACGCCGGTCTGCGCCTCGAGCGCCTGGACGTCGACGCCGTCCGCGACCTCGACGAGCACCAGCCCGTCGGGCGTAACGTCGAACACCGCCAGGTCGGTGATGATGCGGTCGACGACGCCGACGCCGGTCAGCGGCAGCGTGCATTCGGGCAGGATCTTGTGGCTGCCGTCCTTGGCGACGTGCTCCATCAGCACGACCACGCGCTTGACGCCGGCCACCAGGTCCATCGCCCCGCCCATGCCCTTGACCATCTTGCCGGGCACCATCCAGTTGGCGAGGTCGCCGCGGTCGGTGACCTGCATCGCGCCGAGGATCGCCAGGTCGATGTGGCCGCCGCGGATCATCGCGAACGAATCGTGGCTGCCGAAATAGCTCGCGCCCGGGCGCGCGGTGACGGTCTGCTTGCCGGCGTTGATCAGGTCGGCGTCCAGTTCGTCTTCGGTCGGGAACGGACCGATGCCCAGCAGCCCGTTCTCGGACTGCAGCCAGACGTCAACGCCGTCGGGAATATGGTTGGCGACCAGCGTCGGCAGGCCGATGCCGAGGTTGACGTAGGCGCCGTCGGTGAGCTCGCGGGCGGCGCGCGCCGCCATCTCGTCGCGGGTCCAGGCCATCAGTGTTCTCCCGTCGTCTTGCGCACGGTGCGCTGCTCGATGCGTTTCTCCGGCGTCGCGTTGACGACGATGCGGTCGACGTAGATGCCCGGCAGATGCACCTGGTCCGGATCGAGGTCGCCGATCTCGACCAGCTCCTCGACCTCCGCCACGCAGACCTTGCCGGCCATGGCACAGGCCGGATTGAAGTTGCGTGCGGTCTTGCGGAACACGAGATTGCCGGCCTTGTCGGCCTTCCAGGCCTTGACCAGCGCCACGTCGGCGACCAGCGCGGTCTCGAGCACGTAGTGCCGGCCGTCGAACTCGCGCGTCTCCTTGCCCTCGGCGACGACGGTGCCGTAGCCGGTGGCGGTGAAGAACGCCGGGATGCCCGCGCCGCCGGCGCGCAGGCGCTCGGCCAGCGTGCCCTGCGGGTTGAATTCCAGTTCCAGCTCGCCGCCCAGGTACTGGCGCTCGAATTCCTTGTTCTCGCCGACGTAGGACGAAATCATCTTGCGGATCTGGCGCGTTTCCAGCAGCTGGCCCAGGCCGAAGCCGTCGACGCCGGCGTTGTTGGAGATCGCCGTCAGCCCGGACGCCCCCGAATCGCGCAGCGCGGCGATCAGCGCTTCGGGGATACCGCACAGGCCGAAGCCGCCGACCGCGAGGGTCTGGCCGTCGGCGACGACGCCGGCCAGCGCCGACGCCGCATCCGGGTACAGCTTGCCGCGGCGGGCCGCGGCGGGACTCTGCTCGCTCATCTCGATCCTCGTGGCGCAACTGGAGCCATTCTAGCCGCAGCGCGCGTTGCCGCCGGCCACCCGGCGCCCGGGATAGAATCGCCATTCCCCCCTTCACACGGATGCGCCATGCCCCTGCCCGCCTTCAAGGCCTACGATCTCCGCGGCCGCGTGCCCGACGAACTCAACCCGGCCCTCGCCCGCGACATCGGTGTCGCGCTGGCCGGACAGCTCGACCCGGGTGCGGTGGTGCTCGGCCGCGACGTGCGCCTGACCAGCCCCGAACTGCAGGCCGCGCTGTCGGAAGGGCTGCGCAGCCAAGGGCGCGAGGTCGTCGACATTGGCGTGGGCGGCACCGAGGAGGTCTATTTCCAGGTCGATCGGCTGGGCGCGGCCGGCGGCGTCATGGTGACCGCCAGCCACAATCCGATGGACTACAACGGCATGAAGCTGGTCCGCCAGCAGGCGCGGCCGATCAGTTCGGACACCGGGCTGTTCGCGATCAGCGATGCGGTCGAGGCCGGCGACCTGCCGCCGCCTTCGGCCGACGGCGGCAGCGAGCGGCCCTACTCGGACAAGTCCGGGTACATCGAACATCTGCTCGGCTATGTCGACGCGGCATCGCTGCGCCCCCTCAAGCTCGTGGTCAACGCGGGCAACGGCGGTGCCGGCGCGATCGTCGACTTGCTCGCCCCGCACCTGCCGTTCGAGTTCGTGCGCGTGTTCCACGAGGCCGACGGTCGCTTCCCCAACGGCATTCCCAACCCGCTGCTGCCCGAGAACCGGCAGGCGACCGCGGACGCGGTGCGCGAGCACGGCGCGGACTTCGGCATCGCCTGGGACGGCGACTTCGACCGCTGCTTCTTCTTCGACGAGACCGGCGCGTTCATCGAGGGCTACTACCTGGTCGGGCTGCTCGCGCAGGCGATCCTCGCCAAGCAGCCGGGCGGCAAGGTCGTGCACGATCCGCGCCTGGTCTGGAACACCGTCGAGCAGGTCGAGGCCGCCGGCGGCGTGCCGGTGCTGTGCAAGAGCGGGCACGCCTTCATCAAGGAGAAGATGCGCGCCGAGGACGCGGTCTACGGCGGCGAGATGAGCGCCCATCACTACTTCCGCGAGTTCGCCTATGCCGACTCGGGCATGATTCCGTGGCTGCTGATCGCCGAACTGGTCTCGCAGAGCGGGCGCACGCTCGGCGACCTGGTCGCCGCGCGCGTGGAGAAGTTTCCCTGCAGCGGCGAGATCAACTTCCGCGTCGCCGACGCCAAGGCCGCCGTCGAGCGCGTGATGGCGCACTACGCCGCGCAGTCGCCCGCGCTCGACCACACCGACGGCATCAGCGCCGACTTCGGCGACTGGCGCTTCAACCTGCGCAGCTCCAACACCGAACCCCTGCTGCGGCTCAACGTCGAGACGCGCGGCGACCGCGCGCTACTCGAGGCGCGGACGCAGGAAATCTCAACTCTCCTCAGTGCCTGAACGAAGGAATCGCCCGTGAGCCAACTCCAACCCGTCATCCTGTCCGGCGGCTCGGGCACCCGCCTGTGGCCGCTGTCGCGCGAGGCCTATCCCAAGCAGTTCCTGCCGCTGGTCGGCGAGTTGACGATGCTTCAGGCCACCTGGAAGCGCGTGGCGGACATCGCCGAGCTTCCGCCGATCGTCGTCGCGAACGAGGAGCATCGCTTCGTCGTCGCAGAGCAACTGCAACAGGTCCAGGCCGCCCCGCAGGCCATCCTCCTCGAGCCGTTCGGCAGGAATACCGCGCCGGCGATCGCGTTGGCCGCGCTGGAAGCGACGCGGGATGGCGCGGACCCGCTGCTGCTGGTCCTCCCCTCGGATCACGTGATCGGCAATGAGAAGGCATTCGTCGAAGCGGTGGGCGACGCCCGATCCTCCGCCGAGGCGGGCAACCTCGTGACCTTCGGTATCGTGCCGACCGGCCCGGAGACGGGCTATGGCTACATCAAGGCCGGCGCGGGCGCGTCGACCCGCCCGGTCGACCGCTTCGTCGAGAAGCCCGACCTTGCGACCGCGCAGCAGTACGTCGCCTCCGGCGAGTACTACTGGAACAGCGGCATGTTCCTGTTCAGGGCATCGCGCTACCTCGAGGAACTCGCACAGCACCATCCCGGGATCCTTGCGGGAAGCCGGGACGCGCTGGCATCGGCTCGCCGCGACGCGGATTTCATCCGTGTCGACGCGGACGCGTTCGCGGCGACCCCGTCGGACTCGATCGATTACGCCGTCATGGAGAAGACCGGGACCGCCACGGTGACGCCGCTGGACGCGAATTGGAGCGACGTCGGCTCCTGGGCCTCGCTGCGCGAAGTCAGCCCGCAGGATGCGGACGGCAATGCGCACCATGGCGATGTGGTGGCGGTGGACTGCCGCAACACCTATGCACACGGGAACCGCCTGATCGCGATGATCGGCCTGGAGGACACGATCGTCGTCGAGACCGACGACGCAATCCTCGTGGGCCGCAGCGACCGCATCCAGCAGGTCAAGGACGTCGTCGCCGAGCTCAAGGCCCGCAAGCTGCCGCAGGCGACCTGGCACCGCAAGGTCTACCGGCCGTGGGGCGCCTACGACTCGATCGACAACGGCGCGCGCTTCCAGGTCAAGCGCATCACGGTCAAGCCCGGCGCGACGCTGAGCCTGCAGATGCACCACCACCGCGCCGAACACTGGATCGTCGTCAGCGGCACGGCCGAGGTCACGCGCGGCGACGACGTGCTGTTGCTGAGCGAGAACCAGAGCACCTACATCCCGCTCGGCGTGACCCATCGCCTGCGCAATCCCGGCAAGCTGCCGCTGGAACTGATCGAAGTCCAGTCGGGCAGCTACCTGGGCGAAGACGACATCGTCCGCTTCGAGGATACGTACGGGCGCGCATGAAGACCCCGACCCGTAGGAGC
>NZ_LASZ01000038.1 GCF_001014645.1 Luteimonas sp. FCS-9
GCTGGATCCCGTTCTACTTCGGCAACGACGCCACGCGCCTGCAGGCGCTTTTCCGCGACGAGGGCTGCCTGATCTTCACCGGCGGCAACGTCTGGGGCGGTGGCGGCAGCGAGCTGATCCAGATCGAAGCCGATCCGTCGGGCGAGTGCTACCAGCCCTGAGCGACGCCACGGGCGGCATCGCGTTCTCGCCATGCGGACGGACGCCGGATCGCCCGGCGCGCCCGCTCAGGCGGCGTGGCGGAAGTCGGGATAGATCGGCTTGGCAGGCGCAGGCACAGGCGCGGGCGCCTCGGTGACGGGCGGCGGGACGGCGACGGCCGGCGGGGGCAGGTGCGTGCCTTCCATGACCATGGCCAGCACGTCGAACGCGGAATAGGGCAGGACGTTCATATCGGCTCCGGGTGACGCGGCGGATGCTTGGACATCCGGGGTGGGTGTGATGCCAAGGTAGGACTGCCCGGAACGCATCGCATTGATGCAGATCAACCGCATGCTTGTGTCGATTACGGCAGGCTCACATCCACTTGTTGCGTGATGCGCAACATGCTACGTTGGCCGCATGATCAAGTCTTTCCGGCACAAGGGACTCCGCCGGTTCTACGAGACAGGCAGCACGGCTGGCATCCAGGCCGGACATGCGAAGCGGTTGCAGATGCAGCTGGCTGCGCTGGATACCGCCTCGATCGTGGAGGACATGGAGATTCCAGGCTTTCGCCTCCATCCGCTGAAAGGTCGGATGCAGGGGCGTTGGGCGATTTCCGTCAACGGCAACTGGCGACTGACGTTCGAGTTCCGGGACGGCAATGCGTACGTGCTGGATTACGAGGACTACCACTGATGGCCATGCACAACCCGCCCCATCCCGGCGCATTCATCGTCGCGGTCTATCTGGAGCCCAATGGCGTCAGCGGTCGGACGCTGGCCGAAAAGCTGGACGTGTCGGCGTCCACGCTCAGCAGGATCCTCAACGGCACGAGCCGCGTCACGCCGGAAATGTCCCTACGGCTCGCCAAGGCGATCGGGCGGACGCCCGAGAGCTGGCTGGCGATGCAGGATGCGCACGATCTGTGGGTAGCGCGCCGGGAAGTCGACCTGCGACGGGTCGGCAAGCTTGAGCTCGAAGCGGCCTGACGCCACGTCGGACTGCTTCCACAGCGACGAATCGGGCACGCGTGGGGTCCCGTTCCACGCCGGCAACGACGCCATGCACCTACAGGCGCGCCGGCGGCAATTCGATTCAGATCGAGGACGATCCTTCGGGAAATTGCGCCCAGCCCTGAGGCACGCCAGCTTCGCCGTGCGCGGACGCCGGCGTCCTGTCGGCGTCTGCACGTGGATCGCTCGGCTGATCGGGCTCGGGCGAGCGCGCTTGCGTGCAACGGAGCGTCGTCGGCAAGCTTCTTCGCGCGCGAGCGCGCTCCCATCGCTGGGGGATATCAGCGGCCGGCGAATGCGGCCTGCAGGTTTGCGAGCTTGTCGGGATTGCGCATGACGTAGATGTCCGACACGTTGCCGTCGGGCGCGCAGGCGAACCACACCGCGGCGCTCAAGGCGCCGGCGTCGTGGACGAGGAAGCCGGGCGCGCCGTTGAGCTGCGCTTCGACCATCGCCTCAGGCGCCCACCAGACGTGCAGGCCCGCTTCGATGAAGCGGGTCACTTCCCGGTGCCCGTGCATCACGCGGCGCGCCGCGACGACCTTGCCGCCGCCATCCGATGACAGGCGCACGTCGTCGCTGAGCAGCGTCGCCAGTGCCTCGGTCGAGCCGCTCGCGACGGCATCCCGGAACGCGTCCAGCAACCGGCGCTGGCGCGCGGGCGGCGTCTGGTGGCGTACGCGCGCATCCCCGATGTGCCGGCGCGCACGCGCGACGAGCTGTCGGCACGCCGGCGCCTGCAGGCCGAGCGTGTCCGCGACCTCCGGGTACGGGCGGTCGAAGATGTCGTACAGCAGGTAGGCTGCGCGCTCCTTCGGTGTAAGCCGTTGCAGCGCGAGCAGGAACGCCGTGGTCAGCGATCCCGCCAGCTCGACCGCCTGGTCGGGCATGCCGAGAGCGCCGGTGGGCACCGGCTCGGGCAGCCAGGGGCCGACGTAGTCGACGCGCGCACGGTCGGCCGCCGACAGCATGTCCAGGCAGCGCCGGGTGCAGACCGTCGTCAGCCAGGCGTCTGCATTGTCGATCGCGTCGCGGTCGGCGGCCTGCCATCTGAGGAAGGTGTCCTGCACCGCGTCCTCGGCGTCGGCTCGTACGCCCAGGACACGGTAGGCCAGCCCGAGCAGCATCGGCCGCGCGGCTTCGAAACGGTCGGCGAGATCGGGCACGGCCATGTCAGTGGTTCGCGATCTGCAGGCGGTTCCAGAGGTTGATCATCGCGATGTCGGCGGTCAATGCCGCGATCTCGGTGTCGCTGAAATGCGCGCGCAGTGCCGTACGCAGTGGGGCGTAGTCGGCCTGCGCGTCGAGACGGGTCAGTGCTTCGGTCCAGGCCAGTGCCGCGCGTTCACGGACATCGAAGTCCTCGACGTGGCGCCACACGACCAACCGGTCCAGGCGTGTATCGGTCTCGCCGTGTTCGCGTGCCTCCCGGGTATGCATCTTCACGCAGAAGGCGCAGCCGTTGATCTGCGAGGCGCGCAGGACCATCAGGTGGTGCAGGCCGGCGTCGGGCGTGAGCCGGGAAATCCTGCCTTGGGTGGCGACGAGGGCCTGCATCAGGTCCGGCAGCACTTCGGGCAAGTGGACGGGCGCAGTGACTGGATCGTGGGCGGTGCTGGACATCGATGCCTCCTCGGCGTGGGATTCGCCGGTTCGACGATCCAGCGCGCCGTTCCGTGACGCCTCCCCGGCGCGCACGGGTGCCGGACGCGCGGACGCCCCGACAGGCGGGGCGTCCGGGCATTGCGATGCGACTGGCGGTCAGTCGAACTTGAACTTCGCGCCGATCGTGAAGTAGCGGCCGATCGCGCCGCTGAAGTCCATCGGGTTGTAGTTGATGGCGCCGTAGGTCAGCGGGTCGAGCGGGGCGACGCGGTCGGTGACGTTGTTGACCGAGCCGAACAGCTCCCATGCCGCGCTGGGCATCCAGCGGGCCGACAGGTCGATCGTGTAGAACGACGCGAGCTCGCAGCCGCGCGGGGCGTCGTCGCCGTTCGCGAAGCCGTTGGCGCAGTCGGTGTCGCCGGCCTCGGTGACGTTGCGGATGCTGTCGCGCCAGTTCACGACGCTGCTGATCGAGAACGCATCCATTTCCCAGGTCGCGCCGAAGTTGGCCTTGTTCTTCGGCGTGCCGATGCAGTTGGTCACGTCGCAGTTGCCGTGGGTGCCGGCGAACTCGTAGACCGTGCCGTCGACGTCCTGGCGCTCGAACGCGCTGATGTGGGTGAACTGCAGGTCCAGCCGCAGGCGGCCGGCATCCCCCAGGTCGATGCGCTGCTCCATGTCGACATCGAAGCCCTCGACGGTCGTCGACGAGGCGTTCTCGTAGCCCACCAGCACCGCGAGGATCGAGCCGCTGCCCGGCGTGCCGGGGATCTCGTTGGTGCCGCGGATGACGTTGTCGCCGCCCGCCGAGATCGCCGCGTCCGCGCTGCCGCCGAAGATCTCGCCGGTGCGCCGGATGCGGAACGCGTCGAACGCCAGCGAGCCGCCCGACCACGGCGACAGCACCAGGCCGACGGTCGTGCTCTTGGACTCCTCGGGCTGCAGGTCGGGATTTGGCGAGGTGATCAGCGCGATCGAGCCGGCGTCGCAGTCCTGCGGCTCGTTGCCCGGGGCGGCGCAGCGGACCGGGTCGACCGCGGTGCTGAAGGCGGCCAGGCCGCCGGTGCCGGCCTCGGCCGGGTTCGGGGCGCGGAAGCCTTCGGCGTAGGTGCTGCGCAGCGCGATCCAGTCGGTCGGCGACCACTTCACGCCGACCTTGGGCGTGGTCGAGCTGTCGCCGCCCTCGTACTTGTCCATGCGCAGCGCGCCGGTCAGTTCCAGCGTCTCGTGCACCGGCGCCTGCAGCTCGACGTAGGCGCTGGCGACCTTCTCCACGCCCTCGTAGGCCGAGTAGCCCAGGCCGATGATGTCGCCGATGTCGGTGAACGACTGCGGGGTCAGCAGCACCGACTGGCGGCGGTACTCGGCGCCGACCGCCAGGCCCAGGGGGCCTCCGGGCAGGTCGGTCAGCGAGCGCGTGGCCTTGGCGTCGAGGATGTCGAGCCGGGTGCGGCCGGTGGCGCGGATGCGCGGGGAGATGTAGTCGTACAGCGCCTGGGTGTTGAGGCCGGCATCGTCGCCGATGCGCCACCAGCCGACCGGGCTGGCCGGATCCTCGAGCACGGTCTTGACCCGGCTGTAGCGCAGGAAGCCGGTGCGCTCGTTGGTCAGGTCGGTGCCCGAGTGCAGGTAGCCGACGTCGTAGTCCCACGCGCCGGCGGTGCCCTTGAAGCCGAGCAGCAGGCGCATGAAGCGGCTGTCGTTGTAGGTAGTGCGCGGGCCGACGTCGAAGGCGGTGTAGCGCAGGCGATTGGCAGTGCCCGGGTACGGGTTGTCGGGGTGGCCGGGGCCGAGCACGACCGCGCCGGGGCCCGGGTCGCTGGCGTTGACCGGGCCGCCGGGGTAGCCCCACGCGCCGGAGACGCCCGAGGGCGTGTTCTGGAAGATCGTCTTCTTGTTCGCCGCGCTGAGTTCCATGTAGA
>NZ_LASZ01000039.1 GCF_001014645.1 Luteimonas sp. FCS-9
CTCGTAGGCCGAGTAGCCCAGGCCGATGATGTCGCCGATGTCGGTGAACGACTGCGGGGTCAGCAGCACCGACTGGCGGCGGTACTCGGCGCCGACCGCCAGGCCCAGGGGGCCTCCGGGCAGGTCGGTCAGCGAGCGCGTGGCCTTGGCGTCGAGGATGTCGAGCCGGGTGCGGCCGGTGGCGCGGATGCGCGGGGAGATGTAGTCGTACAGCGCCTGGGTGTTGAGGCCGGCATCGTCGCCGATGCGCCACCAGCCGACCGGGCTGGCCGGATCCTCGAGCACGGTCTTGACCCGGCTGTAGCGCAGGAAGCCGGTGCGCTCGTTGGTCAGGTCGGTGCCCGAGTGCAGGTAGCCGACGTCGTAGTCCCACGCGCCGGCGGTGCCCTTGAAGCCGAGCAGCAGGCGCATGAAGCGGCTGTCGTTGTAGGTAGTGCGCGGGCCGACGTCGAAGGCGGTGTAGCGCAGGCGATTGGCAGTGCCCGGGTACGGGTTGTCGGGGTGGCCGGGGCCGAGCACGACCGCGCCGGGGCCCGGGTCGCTGGCGTTGACCGGGCCGCCGGGGTAGCCCCACGCGCCGGAGACGCCCGAGGGCGTGTTCTGGAAGATCGTCTTCTTGTTCGCCGCGCTGAGTTCCATGTAGATCTCGCCGGCGTCGCCGACCGCGAACGCGGCGCGCGAGAAGAAGTTCACGTACTCCTCCTCGGGCGAGAGGTCGCGGAAGCGCGCCACGTCCCACAGGCAGCCGCCGGCCGGATCCTGCGGGGTCACGTCCGACAGGCCGGCGCAGCCGGGCAGCGACTCGAAGCGGCCGGTGATCGGGTTCTCGATCGCGCCGGTCGGGCCGCCGCCGGCGCCGGTGCCGCCGCCGGTGATGCGGCCGGGCAGGTTGCCGCCGATCGCGTAGCCCCACGGGCGGGTGTCGCCGGTGCCGATCCAGTCGCGGTTGCGGCGGTCGTACAGGCGGATGGCGTCGGTCTTGGCGGCCTCGATGCTGAAGAAGGCGTTGTAGCCGTCCTCGGCCAGGCTGCCGGTGCCGGCGGTCAGCGAGACCTTGGGCTGGTCGCCGCCCCCGTCGTCGGACCAGCCGTAGGAGACGGTCGCGACCGCGCCGGTGAAGTCGCTGCGCAGGATGACGTTGACCACGCCGGCGATCGCATCCGAGCCGTAGACCGACGATGCGCCGTCCTTGAGCACCTCGATGCGCTCCACCGCGTCGAGCGGGATCGTGCTCAGGTCGGTGAACACCTTCTGGCCGTCGTCGGCCAGGCCGAACGGCGCCATCCGGCGGCCGTTGAGCAGCACGAGCGTCGAGCCGGCGCCCAGGCCGCGCAGCGAGATCGCCGCGCCCCCGCCGGCGAAGCCGTTGCCGAAGCTCTTGGGCACCGAGCCGGCGCCATCGACCGACAGGCTCTGCAGGTATTCGCCGACGGTGGTCTTGCCGGTGCGGTCGATCTGCTCGCGGGAGATCACCTGCACCGGCGAGGCGGTCTCGGTGTCGGTACGCGGGATGTTGGAACCGGTGACCGTGATGCGGTCGAGCGTGGTGGTGTCCTGCTGGGCGGCGGCCTGCAGCGGCAGCGCTGCGGCGGCCAGCGCGAGCGGGATCGACAGGGCGAGCGCGTGGCGGCGCGGAGCGCGGCGGAACGACGACGGGGTCATGGCGGCGGGATCCTGAGAGCGGAAAGGGGCCCGGTCCGTCCGCAAGCCTGCCGACGCCCGGTGGCGCAGTTAAGATCCCGTTAATGTGGATTCCGCGTGAGGGAGCGCCATTCAGTCAAACGCACGTCTGCAATGTTCAACGACGGTTAATTTCGCCGAACCGGTCGCGATCGGTCCGATGCCGGCAGTCGGTGCTGCCGCCCCGCGCTGCACGCGACCGCGCGGCCGGCTTGATTCCCGCGCAGGCAGACCAATATCGGCGCTCTCGCAACACGCCACACGGACCGTCATGACCGCCACCACCGAGACCCGCAAGTTCGAAGCCGAAGTCGCCCAGGTGCTGCACCTGGTGACGCACTCGCTGTACTCGCACAAGGAGATCTTCCTGCGCGAGCTGATCTCCAACGCCTCCGACGCCTGCGACAAGCTGCGCTTCGAGGCGATCGCCAACCCCGACCTGCTGGCCGGCAGCGGCGAGCTGCACATCGACGTGAGCTGGGACAAGGCCGCGCGCACGGTGACGATCCGCGACACCGGCATCGGCATGACCCGCGACGACGTGGTCGCCAACATCGGCACGATCGCCAGCTCGGGCACGCGCCGGTTCCTGGAGGCCATGAGCGGCGAGCAGAAGGCCGACGCGCGGTTGATCGGCCAGTTCGGCGTGGGCTTCTACTCGGCCTTCGTCGTCGCCGACCGCGTGACCGTGCTGACCCGTCACGCCGATGCAGCCCCCGAGGCGGGCGTGAAGTGGGAGAGCGACGGCCGCGGCGAGTACGCGCTGGAGGCCGCTACGCTGCCCGAGCGCGGCACGACCGTGATCCTGCATCTGAAGGCCGACGAGGACGAGTTCCTCGATGGCTGGAAGCTGCGCTCGCTGGTGCGCAAGTACTCCGATCACGTCGCGTTCCCGATCCGCATGCCCAAGGACGCGCCGTCGCCGGCCGACGAAGACGCGGGCGACGATGCACCCAAGGCCGACGCCGCGCCGGAAGACGCCGCGCCGGAATGGGAGACCGCCAACGACGCCTCGGCGCTGTGGACCAAGCCCAAGTCCGAGATTTCCGACGAGGACTACCAGGGCTTCTACAAGGCGCTCGGCCACGACTTCAACGACGCGGCCGCGTGGACGCACAACCGCGTCGAGGGCAGCCAGAGCTTCACCACGCTGCTGTACCTGCCCTCGCAGCCGCCGTTCGACCTGATGATGGGCGGGCGCGACGAGCGCAAGGGACTGAAGCTCTACATCAAGCGCGTGTTCGTCATGGACGCGGCCGAGGAGCTGCTGCCCAACTACCTGCGCTTCGTGCGCGGCGTCGTCGACGCCGACGACCTGCCGCTCAACGTCAGCCGCGAGCTGCTGCAGCACAACCGCCAGCTCGAGCGGATCAAGGGCGCGTGCGTGAAGCGCGTGCTCGACCTGATCGAGAAGCTCGCGCGCGACGACGCCGACAAGTTCGCCGCGTTCTACAAGGCGTTCGGCAACACGCTGAAGGAAGGCATCGTCGAGGACCATGCCAACCGCGAGCGGATCGCGAAGATCCTGCGCTTCGCCTCGACCAAGGGCGAGGGCGCGGCGCAGACGGTGTCGCTGGACGACTACGTCGGCCGCATGGCCGTGGGCCAGGACACGATCTGGTACATCACCGCCGACGGCTACGCCGCCGCGGCCGGCAGTCCGCAGCTCGAGGCCTTCCGCGCGAAGGACATCGAGGTGCTGCTGATGTTCGACCGCATCGACGAGTGGATGCTCGGCCACCTGCACGAGTACGCCGGCAAGTCGCTGAAGAACGTCGCCAAGGGCGAACTGCCGCTCGACGAAGCCGACAAGGCGAAGCAGGCGGAAGCCGCGAAGGCCGCCGCGCCGCTGGTCGACCGGCTCAAGGGCCTGCTCGGCGAGCGCGTGGGCGACGTGCGCGTGTCCGCGCGCCTGACCGACTCGCCCTCGTGCCTGGCGCTGGCCGACTACGAGATGGCGCCGCACCTGGCACGTCTGCTGCGCGAGGCCGGTCAGTCGGTTCCCGACAGCAAGCCGACGCTGGAGATCAACCCGCAGCACGCGCTGCTGCAGCGGATCGAGGCCGAGGCCGACGACGCGAAGGCGACCGACCTGGCGACGCTGCTGCTCGAGCAGGCCGAGATCGCCGCCGGCGCCCCGCTGCCCGACCCGGCCGCGTTCGTGCAGCGTCTGAACCGGGTGCTGCTGGGCTGATCGTCGTGCGGTGAGGCCCGGCCTCGCGCCGAGCCGCGTGCCGCGCCAGGTGCGTGCCCCCACCCGGCGCCGTTGGCGCCGACCTCCCCCGCGTTGCGGGGGAGGTGCTCCGGCAGCATCCGCAAGCACTCGCTGGCGTGCGGCCTCCCCCCCAGGTGGAGGAGGTGTCGCGCGCATCGTGCTGTGCAGGCGATGCGGCGGGCGGCACGCCTCCGATATCACGCGCTGCCACGATGCGTAGCGCGGCACACGCCGTGCGTGATGGCGACCGACGTCCGCGCACCCGGACACAGCGACGGCCGAAGCCCTCCCCCGCATTGCGGGGGAGGTGCCGCGCATCACGTCGTGCAGGCGATGGGTCGGGCGGCATGCCGCCGATATCACGCGCTGCCACGACGCGTAGCGCGGTACACGCCGTGCGCGATGGCGACCGACGTCCGCGCATCCGGATGCCGCGACGACCGAAGCCCTCCCCCGCGTGCGGGTGTACAGACCGGAGACAAGGTGGACACCTGTTCGGAGACATGGTGGACGGGTCATGCGAGGGCGCGCCCCGCGTTCACTTGCCCGGTGGCCAGGTCGATCCTGGCCACTCGACACGTGCTCCAGTACACCTCGTAGCGTCCGTCCTCCAGAGTTGGGCGGATCGCCACACGCTCGCCCACGAACGCCTTGCCCACCTTCCAGTTCTGCCCTCGCCAGGCGATGCGGCCATGTTCGTGCACGAGCCGCACCTCGTCCCTGTTGCCGTATTCAGGCGGTGCCGGATGCTCGACGTAGTCCCGTGCGCTAGGGCGATAGCGATCGACCGGCACGCCCATCCCCAGCGCCTCGTGTGGGCGCTGCTGGTT
>NZ_LASZ01000040.1 GCF_001014645.1 Luteimonas sp. FCS-9
GCGCCTGGGCCTGGCGCAGTTGCACCAGTTGCGCGGCCGGGTCGGGCGAGGCAGCGCCGCGTCGAGCTGCGTGCTGCTCTACCAGCCGCCGCTGTCGCGCACCGCGCGCGAGCGCCTCGACACGATGCGCGCGACCGGCGACGGCTTCGTCATCGCCGAAAAGGATCTCGAGCTCCGCGGGCCGGGCGAACTGCTGGGCACGCGGCAGACGGGCCTGGCCGAGTTCCGGCTGGCCGACCTGGCGCGCGATGCCGATCTGCTGCCGACCGTGCATCGTCTCGGCGAGGCGCTGCTGCGGACCGATCCGCAATGCGCCGACCGGCTCGTCGCGCGCTGGATCGGCGGCGCCGCCCGCTACGCCGCCGCCTGATTTTCGAGACGTCCTGAAGGGCCGATTCGCGACCGAAGCATCGGGTTGTCGATCATCGGTCGGCGTTTGCACGGAGTCAGCTGGATGAATGCGTCGGCCTTCATGCGCCGAAGACTGCGGGGCCCGATACGGTCGCCATGCAGCGCGGGGTATGGCGCTGCGCATGGGCAGGGGGCTAGGGAATGGCGCTGTCGACAGGAACGATCCGGGTCTACACCGCGGACGAACGCCCGATCGTGCTGGCCGGGATGCGGGCGGTGCTGCAGGTGCCCGACTCGGGCATCCACGTGACCGGCGAGGCGACGAACGTACACGCCCTGCTGTGGATGCTGCAGACGCGGATCGATTGCCAGGTGGTAGTCACCGACTTCACGATGCAGGGCGCCGACGAACGCGCCGGCGACGGCCTGCGCATGCTCGCGCAGCTGCGCTCGCGGTTTCCGGGCGTCGGTGTCGTCGTCTTCACCGAGGTGCGCAACCCGCCGTTGCTGCGCGCGATGCTGGAGCTGGGCGTGCACGCGATCGTCGACCAGTCGGGCGCCGTGGCCGAACTGCCCGCGGCGATCCGCTGCGCCTCCGGGGGCAGACGCTACGTGAGCCGTGCGGTCCAGCGCGTGCTCGACGCGGCGACCGGCATCGGTCGGACCGCGCGCCTGTCACGGCAGGAGGCGGAGGTCGTGCGGCTGTTCGCGAACGGCAAGACGGTCAGCGAGATCGCGCTGTCGTTCTCGCGCAGCGTCAAGACCGTCAGCAGGCAGAAGAGCGATGCGATGCGCAAGCTCGGCCTCGACAACCACAGCCAGCTCTACGCCTACGCGCTCTCGGCCGGGCTGGCGCGCTGACGCCAGGCGTCGACCGGACCGCGCGCGGCGCCGCATCCGCGCTCCTGCGGCGTCGTCGAGAGCGACGACAGCGCTTCGCATGATCCGCGTCTCCAGGATGCCCCGGCCGCTGCGGGGGCCGGTCTTCGTCGTGCGCCGGCCGCAGGTGCGCGTCGTCTGGTACGGCATCCAGGCCATGCGCTATCCGGCCGCGGCGCGAGCGGCGCGGCCGCCGCCTGCGACGATTTTTGAGAATCGTCTGATTCCCAGGGTCCGCGCGCCGCTGTTCCCTTGAGCCTTCACGAAGAACGAGGGGAAGCGGGATGAACAGGGTCTTCTGCAGGATCTGGAACCGCGCGCTCGGCGCCTATGTCGTCGCGTCCGAACTGGCCGACCGGCGCGTCCGCGACGGGCGCCGGCTGCGGGCGACGGTGCTGGCCATCGCGTGCGTGCCGGCCATGGCGACCGCGGCCGCGCAGGAGCGCGCGACCGCGTCGGCATCGGCGGATCCGGAGCGGATCGCCGAGCTCGTCGAGCGCCACCTCGACGAGAACGAGCGCGTGCTGGCGGGCGGGACGCTGCCGGCCTGGTCGAGCGGTGCATTCGCGGGCCAGTCGCGCGCGATCGCCGGCGGCGTCGCGCCGATGGGCGTGATCGATCCGGGTGGGCTCACCGGCGGCACGCTGCCGGGCCTGGTGCAGCACCTGACGAATTTCCTGCTTCCGATCTCGAACGAGTACCGGGCCTGCGGCCTGCTCGGCAACGGCACCCTGCTGCCCGACGAGTGCCTGTCGATCGCCCGCGAGAACTTCAGCTACGCATTCCAGTCCGTCTCGCTGCTCGGGACCGACCTGCTGGTGATTCCCGACGTGCTCGACCTCAACGGCAACCGCCCGGCCGACCACACGACGATCATCGGCCGCGGCAGCTCCGGCAGCTACATCAACGTGCCGATCGGCAACTACGCCGGCCAGAACAACGATCCGGACTGCGAGCTGGTCCTCGGCATCGGCGTCTGCGTGCCCGGTGTGCTCGGCACCTACACCTGGGACACGCTGCCCGCGCAGGACTACCAGATCATCGTCGGCGACGGCGCCGCGGCGAACGGTTCCAACACCGTCGTGATGGGCACCAATGCCAGCCACACGCTGCCGGCCGTCTCGGCGACCGATCTCGGCTGGACCGGCGGTCCGGACGGCAACTACGCCGCACGCCTCGGCAATGCGGTCGTGATCGGCCACAACGCGACGGGCACCGCGGACCGGCAGACGATCCTCGGCGCGAACGCCAGGTCGATCCATGCCAACAGTGTTGCGCTGGGCGCCGATTCGGTCACCGTGCGCGGCGCACAGACCGGCTACGTGGCACCCGGGCTGACCGGGCTGCAGAGCTCGGCGGGCGAGGTGTCGATCGGCACCGCGACCGCCGCCCGGCAGCTGACCAACGTCGCGGCGGGCAGCGCGGCGACCGACGCGGTGAACGTCGCGCAACTGCAGGGTGCGATCGCCGACGTCGACGGTGTCGGCACGTTCGCGGTCCGCTACGACGATGACGGCACCGGTGCGCCCGACTTCGGGCGGATCACGCTGGCCGGCGCGGACGGCACCGCGATCGGCAACGTCGCCGCCGGCGTCGCGGCCGACGAGGCGGTCAACGTCGGTCAGCTGGCACCGGTGGTCGGTGCGCTCGGCGGCGGGGCGGCGATCGACCCGACGACCGGCGCGGTGACCGGGCCGGTCTACACGCTCGACGACGGCAGCGACACCGGCACGACCGCCGATTTCGGCGACGTCGGCTCGGCGCTCGACAACCTCGACGGGCGGACGGCGAGCAACACCACGACGATCAACAACCTGCTCGACGGCACCGAAGGCATCGTGCGCCAGGATCCGGGTACGCTGCTGGTGACGGTCGGCGGACAGACCGGCGGCGACCAGGTGAGTTTCGCGAACGTCGACGGCGATGCGCGTCGCCTGAGCGGTGTGGCCGACGGCGTCGAGGCGAACGATGCGGCGAACATCGGCCAGCTCACCGAGGTCGCCGATCTCGTCGACGACCTGGATGCGCTGGCGGTGCAGTACGACACCGACGCCGACGGCAACCCGAACTATGGCCGGGTCACCCTCGCGGGCGCGGGCGGCACCGCGATCGGCAATCTCGCCGCGGGCGAGGTCAGCGCGACGAGCACCGAGGCGGTCAACGGCGCGCAACTGTTCGGCGTGGCCGGCTCGGTCGCCGACCACCTGGGCGGCGGCGCGACGGTCAACGTCGACGGCACGATCTCCGCACCGACCTACGTGATCCGTGGCGGCAACTACAGCAACGTCGGCGATGCGTTCGACGCGGTGGACGGCGCGTTCGACGACCTGGTCGTGGATGTCGGCGACCTCGGGGCGACGGCGGTGCGCTACGACACCGATGCCGACGGCAATCCCGACTACAGCCGGGTCACGCTGGCGGGCGCGGACGGAACGGCGATCGGCAACATCGCCGCGGGCGTCGCGGCCGACGAGGCGGTCAACGTCGGCCAGCTGGCACCGGTGGTCGGCGCGCTCGGCGGCGGGGCAGCGATCGACCCGACGACCGGCGCGGTGACCGGGCCGGTCTACACGCTCGACGACGGCAGCGACACCGGCACGACCGCCGACTTCGGCGACGTCGGCTCGGCGCTCGACAACCTCGACGGGCGCACGGCGAGCAACACCACGACGATCAACAACCTGCTCGATGGCACCGAGGGCATCGTGCGCCAGGATCCGGGTACGTTGCTGGTGACGGTCGGCGGGCAGACCGGCGGCGATCAGGTGAGTTTCGCGAACGTCGGCGGCGATGCGCGTCGCCTGAGCGGTGTGGCCGACGGCGTCGAGGCGAACGATGCGGCGAACATCGGCCAGCTCACCGAGGTCGCCGATCTCGTCGACGACCTGGATGCGCTGGCGGTGCAATACGACACCGACGCCGACGGCAACCCAAACTATGGCCGGGTCACCCTCGCGGGCGCGGGCGGCACCGCGATCGGCAATCTCGCCGCGGGCGAGGTCAGCGCGACGAGCACCGAGGCGGTCAACGGCGCGCAACTGTTCGGCGTGGCCGGCTCGGTCGCCGACCACCTGGGCGGCGGCGCGACGGTCAACGTCGACGGCACGATCTCCGCACCGACCTACGTGATCCGAGGCGGCAACTACAGCAACGTCGGCGATGCGTTCGACGCGGTGGACGGCGCGTTCGACGACCTGGTCGTGGATGTCGGCGA
>NZ_LASZ01000041.1 GCF_001014645.1 Luteimonas sp. FCS-9
CGATCGGCGGGACCGGCAGCAGCGCGACGAGCGCACGCGGCAGCGGACCCTGGACATGGCGCAGCCACAGCAGCGAGACCACCAGCAGCGCGGCATAGGCGCCCAGCGCGACCAGCATCTCGCGGGTGTAGCGGCGCTGCAGCGCGCGCGGCGCCGCCCCGCAGCCCGTGCCGGCGCCAGCGCCGGACGACAGCGCCACGCCCGCGAGGACGCCGGCGGCCAGGAACTGCAGGCCCAGCAGCCAGCCGGGTACCTGCGGCAGCCAGCGCCAGGTGCCGAGGGCGCATGCGAGCAGGCAGGTCGCGAGGGCGAGCAGCAGACTGCGGGAACTGGACGGACGCATGGCATTGGGTGTCAAGGAGGCTTGACATCCAGCATGCGGGCGGCGCCGCTCCGGTGTCAAGCGTGCTTGACACGCATGACCCGTAGGAGCGCGACGGGGAGCGGATGCCGTCCGCCGCTCGCGGCCGCCCGACCTGTATCGCCGATACCTCAGCTGCGCGTCGAAGACGAGGCGACCGGCCGGCGGTCACGGCCTCATTTGCTGCTGACATACTTCTCGCGCCGGATCCGCGGCACCGGCAGGCCGAAGCCCTTCAGCGCCTCGAAGGCGGCGTCGACCATGTCCGGATTGCCGCACAGGTAGGCGATGTCGTCGGCGGTCGGCGCGAACTCGCCGATGAACTGCTGCACGTAGCCGTGGCGCACGTCGGCGTGCGCGTGCGGATCGCCCGGCGCCGGCAGCTCGCGCGAGAAGCACGGCACGAAGCGGAACTGCGGGTGCGCCTGCGCGAACGCGCGGAAGTCGTCGCCATACAGCAGCTCGGCCGGCGTGCGGGCGCCCAGCAGCAGCACGACCTCGACGCCGCGCTCGGCGATCGCCTGCGCCAGCAGCGGCAGCATCGCCCGGTACGGGGTCACGCCGGTGCCGGTGCCGATCAGCAGGTAGCGGCGGTTGCGG
>NZ_LASZ01000042.1 GCF_001014645.1 Luteimonas sp. FCS-9
TAAACGGCGGCCGTAACTATAACGGTCCTAAGGTAGCGAAATTCCTTGTCGGGTAAGTTCCGACCTGCACGAATGGCGTAACGATGGCGGCGCTGTCTCCACCCGAGACTCAGTGAAATTGAAATCGCTGTGAAGATGCAGCGTTCCCGTGGCAAGACGGAAAGACCCCGTGAACCTTTACTATAGCTTTACACTGAACGTTGAGTTCGTCTGTGTAGGATAGGTGGGAGGCTATGAAACCCTGGCGCCAGCTGGGGTGGAGCCAACCTTGAAATACCACCCTGTCGTGCTTGACGTTCTAACCTAGGTCCGTTATCCGGATCGGGGACCGTGTATGGTGGGTAGTTTGACTGGGGCGGTCTCCTCCCAAAGAGTAACGGAGGAGCTCGAAGGTACGCTCAGCGCGGTCGGACATCGCGCACTGTGTGCAAAGGCATAAGCGTGCTTGACTGCAAGATCGACGGATCAAGCAGGTAGGAAACTAGGACTTAGTGATCCGGTGGTTCTGTATGGAAGGGCCATCGCTCAACGGATAAAAGGTACTCCGGGGATAACAGGCTGATACCGCCCAAGAGTTCATATCGACGGCGGTGTTTGGCACCTCGATGTCGGCTCATCACATCCTGGGGCTGTAGTCGGTCCCAAGGGTATGGCTGTTCGCCATTTAAAGTGGTACGCGAGCTGGGTTCAGAACGTCGTGAGACAGTTCGGTCCCTATCTGCCATGGGCGTTGGAGATTTGAGAGGGGCTGCTCCTAGTACGAGAGGACCGGAGTGGACGAACCTCTGGTGTTCCGGTTGTCACGCCAGTGGCACTGCCGGGTAGCTATGTTCGGAAGCGATAACCGCTGAAAGCATCTAAGCGGGAAGCGCGCCTCAAGATGAGATCTCCCGGGAGCTTGACTCCCCTGAAGGAACCATCAAGACCAGGTGGTTGATAGGCTGGGTGTGTAAGTACAGCAATGTATTGAGCTAACCAGTACTAATGATCCGTGTGGCTTGACCATATAACCTCAAGTTGCTTCGCAACCCGAAGCATCCTTGGCCCACGACACGTAACGTCGTCCCAATGTTCGCTACTTCCCAACCTACGAGAGCGTGAGCGCGATCGGTCCGTCCTCGACATCCGTCGATCACCGGACCCAACCGCGACCCTCCACCCTCTCCCTGGTGACAATAGCTGTATGGAACCACCCGATCCCATTCCGAACTCGGAAGTGAAACGTACATGCGCCGATGGTAGTGTGCATCTAGCATGCGAGAGTAGGTCATCGCCAGGGTCTTTACCCCAAAACCCCCGCCGGGCTTCCGGCGGGGGTTTTTCTTTGCGCTGCGTTTTATTTCGGGCCGGCAGCGGTCCACCGGCCGGTGGACGCGTTGGTGAACCCTTCGGAAGGGCAACGGCCTGTCGCCCGGTAGCTGCTCTTCCCTCGGTCAGGACATCCTGTCCTGACTCGGGCGTGCGCCATCCATGGCGCACTCGACGCAGCCACCGAGCGCCAGTCCGCTGCTGCGGACGTTAGGCGTGCGACTTCGGCGAAGAAGCGTGGCCCGTCCATCGAAGTTGAATCGAAAACCGGGGTCAGAGTGCAATTTCGAGCCGCGAAATTGCACTCTGACCCCGGTTTTGCGACGGGCCGGAGCGATTCGCGGAGCGGAGCGGGCGGGCGCCTGAGTCAGAACAACCTGCGTGCTCTGCAGCCTCGCGCCGCGTGCGGGCATTGCTGAGGTCGCGAGGAAGTGCAGCACAAACGACCTCCGCTCGCCTATTCCGCCCTCGCAGTCGCCGAACATGAGGTTGAAGGTCCGCAGCTTTGTTGAAGGAACGGCGCTGGGCTTCCCGAAGACGAGTTGCAAACGCCCCAGAGCAGCAGACTGGCGGCCGGTGGCCGCGTCAAGCGCGCCATGGATGGTGCGCGCCCGAGTCAGGACAGGATGTCCTGACCGAGGGAAGAGCGGCTTCCGGCCGGCAGGCGGCTGCCCGTCCGAAGTCGAACTCCCTCGCCGCTAATCGCGGTAGGGATGTCAGAACGCCTCTAACGGCGTCCGCCAGGCGCTTGTGACATCGCTTCAGCGGCGCAGACGGCGCAGTTGTGCCAGATCGTCTGCGATCGCGTCCCGGCAGCTCGCCTCCATGCTGCGGTAGAGCGCCAGGACCTGATCCCCCAAAGGCGTCAGCGCCGCCCCGCCGCCGCCCTTGCCGCCGGTCAGCGTCGCCGCCACCGGCGCACCGAAGTAGAGGTTCATCTCCTCGACCAGCTGCCACGCCCGCCGGTAGCTCATCGCCATGCGTCGTCCCGCGGCCGAGATCGAGCCCGTCTCGCGGATCCCGTCGAGCAGGTCCGCCTTGCCCGGCCCGAGCATGATGGCATCGAGACGGATCCGCAGCTGGAAATCGAGGCGTTCGCGCATCCGACCAGCTTAGTGGACTACACGACCGCGTAGAAGCGACGCGCGCCGAACCCTTCGCCGGCTCCTCACCGTCCGCCGACGCGTCCATTGCGAGGGTGGGGGCCATGTCTGTCGAACCGCCAGGCCCGGTCGCCTCGTCGTGGATGGCCAAGCCCGTGGATGCGATCCCGACCGGTGCGCTGTCGCGACTCCGCGCCGAAGCCGCCGGGTGCCGCGCCTGCCCCCTGTGGCGTCCAGCGACCCAGACCGTGTTCGGCCGCGGGCGCGCCGCCGCGCGGCTGGTGCTGATCGGCGAGCAGCCAGGCGACCGCGAGGATCTCGCTGGGGCGCCGTTCGTCGGTCCTGCTGGACAGCTGCTGCGCGAGACGCTCGCGCAGGTCGGCATCGATGCCGCCTCCGTGTACTTCACCAATGCGGTGAAGCACTTCAAGTTCGTGCCGCGCGGCAAGCGCCGGTTGCACCAACGCGCCAACGCCGCCGAGCAGGCCGCCTGCCGGCCCTGGCTCGCCGCGGAGCTCGCGCGCATCGCGCCCGAGGTCGTCGTCGCGCTGGGCGCAATGGCCGCGCAGACGCTGTTCGGCAACGCCTTCCGCGTCACGGCCCAGCGCGGTGTCTGGCAGACCCTGCCCAACGCGCGGCCCGCGCTCGCGACCTGGCATCCGGCCGCGCTGCTGCGCATGCGGTCACCT
>NZ_LASZ01000043.1 GCF_001014645.1 Luteimonas sp. FCS-9
AACGCGTCGGTCGCATCGAGGACGTGCTCGGAGAACCGCGCCGACAGCGCGGCCAGTTCCTGGCGCACGTCGGACAGCCGCGCCTTGTCCGCCGGATCGAGCGCGGCGCCGCCGAGACGGAAGTCGCGCAGCGCGTGCGCGACGACGCGCCGGCGCAGCGGATCGAGGCCGAGCGCGTCGGCGGCGTCGGACAGGCGGCGGTGCTGGACGTACAGCGCCTCGTCCTGGGCGAGCGCGTTGAAGAACGCGGTGACCTTCGGCAGGGCCGCGTTGTAGGCGGCGCGCAGCTCGGGCGTGTTGACGACGGCGTTGAGGTGCGAGACCTGGTTCCAGGCGCGCGCGAGACGTTCGGTCGCATCGTCGAGCGGGACGACGACCTGCTCCCAGCCCACGGGCTGCGTGCGGCCGGCGACCGCCAGCGCGGCTTCGGCCTCGGCGACGAGCGCATCGATCGCGGGCTGGACGTGCGCGGGTGCGATGGCGTCGAAACGGGGCAGGCCGGAGAAGTCGAGCAGCGGGTTGGTCATCGTCGAGGCACAGCGGGGTGGGGGACACCCGATTCTAGGGGCTGGTGGGGTTGGGGGACGTCGTAGCAGCGTCGCTCGCCTGGTGCTTGCCCAAGTCCGACAAGCGGCGGTAGGAGTACGGGCGTCCGGTGCCGTCGCTTCGGTGGCGGCGGTGTCCCGGCCGGGGATTGCGCCCCGGCTCGGTCGGCCATCCCTGGCCGAACTCGCCGTCGCGGGCCGTCCTGGCCCGCTGGTCGCAACCCCCGGCCGGGACACCGCACAGCGCGCGTTGTCGTGTGCGGCTTCGTTGAGAGGCGTCGTCGCTCCGGTCGTGGCGCCGGTGCCTGCTGGCGACCGGATCGCGGCGTCGGGCGCGTTGCCGTCCCGGCCGGTACCTGCTTCCCGCCTGGACGATTCCGGTGTCGTGACGTCCGCTTTCCCCCGATCCCGGATATGCCGTGTCCGCGGACGGCGTTATCGTGGAGGACTCCTGCGCCACGAGCCGCTGACCGCCCCATGCATTCGATCGAAGTCGTCCTGGTGATGCTGCTGGCGGTCGTCGCCAGCGGCTACCTGACCCGCGTGCTGCAGCGCTGGCTGCCGTTGCCGCTGCCGGTGGTGCAGATCGCACTGGGCGCGACGATCGCCGGCGTGTTCGGGCGCGGCGTGACGCTCGATCCGCACCTGTTCTTCGTGCTGTTCCTGCCCCCGCTGCTGTTCCTCGACGGCTGGCGCATTCCCAAGAACGGGCTGTTCCGCGACCGCGGCGTGATCCTGCAGCTGGCGCTGGGCCTGGTGGTGTTCACCGTGCTCGGCGCCGGGCTGCTGATCCACTGGATGATCCCGGCGATGCCGCTGGCGGTGGCGTTCGCGCTGGCGGCGATCCTCTCGCCGACCGATCCGGTCGCAGTCTCGTCGATCGCCGCGCGCGCGCCGATCCCGTCGCGGGTGATGCACATCCTGGAGGGCGAATCGCTGCTCAACGACGCCTCGGGCCTGGTGTGCTTCCGCTTCGCGGTGGCCGCGGCGCTGACCGGTAGTTTCTCGCTGCTGTCGGCCTCGCTGACGTTCCTGTGGGTGGCGCTGGCGGGCGCCGCGGTGGGCGTGGCGGTCACGGTGGCGGTCAACCGGGGGCATGCGCTGGTCTCGCGCGTGTTCGGCGAGGAGGCGGGCACGCCGATCCTGATCAGCCTGCTGACGCCGTTCGGCGCCTACCTGCTGGCCGAGCAGATCGGCGCGTCGGGCATCCTCGCCGCGGTCGCGGCCGGCATCACGATGAGCTACGTCGAGCTCAGCGGTCGCGCGCTGGCGACCACGCGGGTGCAGCGCGCGGCGGTCTGGGACACGGTGCAGTTCTCGCTCAACGGCATCATCTTCGTGCTGCTCGGCGAGCAGCTGCCGTGGATCGTCG
>NZ_LASZ01000044.1 GCF_001014645.1 Luteimonas sp. FCS-9
TGCTGCTGCGCCTCGACGGCGGACGCGGGCGCCACGTGCACCCGTAGGAGCGCGCTCGCGCGCGATGAGGCGTTCCCGAGACCGCTTCATCGCACGAAGGGCTTTCGCGAGACCGTTTCTCGCGCGCAAGCGCGCTCCTACAGATGCGGTTGGTGCGGCGTGGCGCTCGGACGTGATCGCCGGCCTCGCGACCCGGCTGACCCCGCTGCGCAGCGACGGCGGATACGAGCGCGCTCCTACGATCAGCGTTGCGTGGCGTCGCGTGGCGGTGCGGCCTGGCGGCGTCAGCGCGGCTGCAGGGTGACCGCGCCGACGACCCACATCGTCGGTCGGGTGTCGCCGGTGAAGCGCAGGCACAGGTCGGTCGCGCGGCGCGTGGCCAGCGCGCCGGTATCGATCGGAACGTCGAGGGTCACGAAGCCGTCCGCGTCGGGCGCTGCGGGCAGTGGCTGCGTCGCCAGCACCGGGCCGTCGCAGCCGCCGCCCTGGACCTGCAGTTCGCCGTGCGCGGTGGCCGCCGGCAGGAACGTGCGCTGCGGCTCGTCGTGGGCGAGCTGGAACGCGTAGGGCATGCGCCCGGCACGGACCGTCAGCCGGTCGATGTCGCCCAGGTCCGCCGCCGGCCACAGCCAGCACGGATGGAAGATCGTCACGTCGAAGATCGCGCGATCGCCTTCCAGCGGGCCGTCGTCCTCGAGCCGCAGCAGCAGGCGACCGATGTCGGGACAGACCGACAGCTCGGCGTTGCGGCGGGTCAGCAGCGAGGTCGCGTCGACGGTGTGGGTCGTGGCCGGCGCCAGCGGCGTGCCGTCGGCGGCGAATGCCGCTGCGCGCACCTGCGCGGGCAGGCGCAGGTCCAGCGGCGCGGCGTAGCGCGGCGAGCCGGCATCGGGGACGCTGCCGTCGAGGG
>NZ_LASZ01000045.1 GCF_001014645.1 Luteimonas sp. FCS-9
CCAAACATTGTCTTTCGTTTTTTCAGGGTGTAAATCACGTATACCGTCATCATATTTTTCTTTATCATCTTCTGTTCGATACATCTCTTTTAATAAATTTTTCACACTCGAATTTGCTTTAGTTTTCTTAAATTTATATGCAATCGTACCCGCCATTCTAAGATACCCCCTTCATAAAAATTGCTCTTATTCATCGCAATTACATTCGCTAATGATGCTCCCTATTCGGTCACATCAAGCTCATTTTTAACGGGTGAATGTTATCCAAAACGCTCCCTATTCGGTCACCTTTTGGATGCGTTAGCAATGCTCCTACTCGTCACATTGAACGCTTAACCATTCCCCCTTTTGGTCTATCTTATCATTGATAAGTAGAACTCGCTAGACTTATCTTCGATAAGTCTGCTCGTACACTCCAAAATACTCGGTCTTCGACCT
>NZ_LASZ01000046.1 GCF_001014645.1 Luteimonas sp. FCS-9
TAAAGCGGTACGCGAGCTGGGTTCAGAACGTCGTGAGACAGTTCGGTCCCTATCCGTCGTGGGCGCAGGAAATTTGAGAGGCGCTGTCCTTAGTACGAGAGGACCGGGATGGACATACCCCTGGTGGACCAGTTGTCGTGCCAACGGCATTGCTGGGTAGCTATGTATGGACGGGATAAGTGCTGAAAGCATCTAAGCATGAAGCCCCCCTCAAGATGAGATTTCCCAACTTCGGTTATAAGATCCCTCAAAGATGATGAGGTTAATAGGTTCGAGGTGGAAGCATGGTGACATGTGGAGCTGACGAATACTAATCGATCGAAGACTTAATCAAATTTAAATGTTTTGCGAAGCAAAATCACTTTTACTTACTATCTAGTTTTGAATGTATAATCTACATTCATATG
>NZ_LASZ01000047.1 GCF_001014645.1 Luteimonas sp. FCS-9
CCCCCCCCCCCCCCCCCCCCCCCCCCCCCCCCCCCCCCCCCCCCCCCCCCCCCCCCCCCCCCCCCCCCCCCCCCCCCCCCCCCCCCCCCCCCCCCCCCCCCCCCCCCCCCCCCCCCCCCCCCCCCCCCCCCCCCCCCCCCCCCCCCCCCCCCCCCCCCCCCCCCCCCCCCCCCCCCACCCCCCCCCCCCCCCCCCCCCCCCCCCCCCCCCCCCCCCCCCCCCCCCCCCCCCCCCCCCCCCCCCCCCCCCCCCCCCCCCCCCCCCCCCCCCCCCCCCCCCCCCCCCCCCCCCCCCCCCCCCCCCCCCCCCC
>NZ_LASZ01000048.1 GCF_001014645.1 Luteimonas sp. FCS-9
GCGGTTGGCTGGCGACGATAAAGCACAGCTCGGTTTCGATCGAGAACTCAGGTTACGACGGCTATGCCGATCTGCGGCGCCGTGTATTGCAATTGGTCTCGGCAGTCGAGGAGATCATCGAGTCTGACGTGTGGACGAGAGTCGGCCTCCGATATATCAACGCGATCGACGTGCATGGCGATCCGGCGGAGGGGTGGGTAAACGACGCCCTTGTCGGGCCACTACAGTCGGACGCATTTGCAGTGGTTTCTGACTACAGTGGTCGCATTGCGTCGGCTGTTGATGGGGGCGGCTGCTTGCTGCAGCACGGCCTTCGGTTCAATGAGGACCAATCCGGCGCCGAGAACCAGTACATGACATATGTGTTCGATTTTGACGTGTATCGGAATGAAGTAGCCGTACAAGACACTGCCGCGGCGCTCGATGATATTCACGCGCAAGCCTTTAATCTTTTCGATTGGTGCCTTGGTCCCAAGGCCCGCGAACAGCTCTCCGCAACCAAGTGAGTGCTATGGACAGCATGGACATGAGCCCCGTTACCGCATGGGTGACGCCGGCACAGGAACGTCGAGCGCCGAAAGCGTGGAAGCCGTTTTTGTATAGCGGATTTATCGGTGATGGCAGCCCTGCTCGGTCCGATAATTTCATGGGATCAGCACTTGTGGTCCGAGACAGTTCTAGCGGCGCTCCTGAATTCACTCCCATGGTCATGGCCATAGGGGAAAAGGCTAAGCCAGTCAGTGCTGGAAGGCTGTCTGCCAGTTCAGCGGAGCATCTCGGCAACCGCCGCATAGCCCTTCTTCGAATGGTTCGAAACAGTCCTAAGCCTTCGTCCGAGGTTCTTCGACGGATAGAAATGGTCGAGCAGAAACTTGCGCGGGAGTCCCCGCGAGTTACCGAGGGTCAGCTCAACGCGCTTGAGAACTCGGCAAGTATTGTTGCGCGAAGTCGTGCGAATTCCGCAGCACGCGCAGAGTTGCTCAAGTCTGTTAAGTGAAGGTCTTTCGCTACCCGCAGGAGCGACATGTTCGCTCTTACAAACCCAAAAAATTCAAGCGCTATCAGACGTACAAGAAGTTTGTGCGTCGAGAGTTTCAGCGGACGTGCGTTTACTGCCGCCAGCCGGACTCTTCTGCGCCTAATCTGAACTTCGGGGTCGACCACTTCCGGCCTAAGGCAGACAGCCGATTTGCCGCGCTGCTCAACGAGTACAGCAATCTCTACTACTGTTGTGCGGGCTGCAACTCGCGCAAGGGAAACTATTGGCCTGCTACGCCTGCAGAACCGATGTTTGTGAACCCTTGCGATGACGTCATGTCTCGCCATCTCAAATTTGAAGCCGCTAGCGGAGAGATCAAGGCTCTGTCTGATAGCGGCTTACATATGGAAGAACTCCTAGAGCTGAACTCTCCGGAGAATGTGGCGTATCGACGGAGTACGCTTCGAATTATGAGTCTCATCGAGTCTCAGATTGCGACCTTGCTCTCGGAGCGGACTAAATTCGAAGACGCGCTGCGGCGATCGGGGCCGAATACGGCGGTTTCCGAAGCGCTAAACGATATTGAGGCTGAGCTGCAGGAACTCAGGTTGGACCTATCGAGGCAGAATGGATCGGCTCCTCTTCCGCCTGTTCGAAACACCGTGCTTGGAGTGACGGTAGCTAGCTGACCGATACTTCAGGCTGATGGCGCCACCTCCGGCACCGACTTGTCGTAGGTCTTCATCATCTGCTCGGTGAGCCCGAGCGCCTGCTGCTTCTCGGCGAACGTGCCGGGCGTGTCGGAGCCGCCCTTGCGCTTGAGGTCGTGCAGGCCGAAGCGCTGAGATCGGAAGAGCACAC
>NZ_LASZ01000049.1 GCF_001014645.1 Luteimonas sp. FCS-9
CGCGCTCGCGCGCGATGTGGCGCCACCGGGAACGCGCCATCGCGCGCGAGCGCGCTCCCACGGTTTCCAGAGGGTTCCATGTCCGACGTCCTCGACCTCACCCGTGACCTGATCGCGCGGCCCTCGGTGACCCCCGACGATGCCGGCTGCCAGGCGCTGATCGCCGCGCGGCTGCAAGCCGCGGGCTTTTCGATCGAGTCGATGCGCTTCGGCGCGGTCGACAATCTCTGGGCCACGCACGGGAACGGCGGGCCGGTGCTCGCGCTGCTGGGCCACACCGACGTGGTGCCGAGCGGGCCGGTCGAGGCATGGCGGTCCGATCCGTTCGTGCCGCAGATCCGCGACGGCGTGCTGTACGGGCGCGGGGCGGCCGACATGAAGGGCAGCGTCGCGGCTTTCGTCGTCGCCGCCGAGCGCTTCGTCGCCGCACACCCCGACCATCCCGGCACGCTGGCGCTGCTGCTGACCTCCGACGAGGAGGGCGCGGCGATCGACGGCGTGCGCCGGGTCGCGCGCACGTTCGCCGAGCGCGGCACGCGCATCGACTGGTGCATCACCGGCGAGCCGTCGTCGACCCGGCGCCTGGGCGACCTGCTGCGCGTGGGCCGGCGCGGCAGCCTGTCGGCCACGCTGACCGTGCGCGGCGTGCAGGGTCATGTGGCCTATCCCGACAAGGCGCGCAACCCGATCCATCTGCTCGCGCCGGCGCTGGCCGAGCTCGTCGGCCGCCACTGGGACGACGGCTTCGAGTCGTTTCCGCCGACCAGCCTGCAGGTCAGCAACATCGCCGCCGGCACCGGCGCGACGAACGTGATCCCCGGCAGCGCGACGGTGCAGTTCAACCTGCGCTACAACCCGCACTGGGACGCGCCGCGACTGGAGGCGGCAGTCGCCGCGCTGCTGGACCGGCACGGCCTGGACCACGTGATCGACTGGCACCGCAGCGGCGAGCCGTTCCACACGCCGGAGGGGCCGCTGCGCGCGGCCGCGCGCGCGGTGCTGACGGACTTCGCCGGCGACGTGCCCGAGGAGAGCACCGGCGGCGGCACCTCGGACGCGCGCTTCATCGCGCCGCTGGGCGCGCAGTGCATCGAGATCGGGCCGGTCAACGCCAGCATCCACCAGGTCGACGAGCACGTCCGCGTCGCCGACCTCGAGGCGCTGCCGGCGCTGTACGAGGCGCTGGTGGCGCGGCTGCTGCTGCCTGCCGCGCCCGGCTGAGACGCGGCACGGCGCGAGCGGCGCGGCGGGCGTCGCTACAATGCCCGGCTTCCCGCCGCAGGCCCGTTTCCGATGCCCTACACCCCGATCGTCGCCACGCTCGGCTACGTGCTGTCCCCCGATCGCCGGCGGGTGCTGATGATCCATCGCAACGCGCGGCCCGGCGACCAGCATCTGGGCAAGTACAACGGCCTTGGCGGCAAGATCGAGCGCGACGAGGACGTGGTCGCGGGCATGCGCCGCGAGATCCGCGAGGAAGCGGGGATCGAATGCGACAGCCTGCGCCTGCGCGGCACGATCAGCTGGCCGGGCTTCGGCCGCGACGGCGAGGACTGGCTCGGCTTCGTATTCGTCGTCGACGCCTGGCACGGCACGCCGCTGACGTCCAATCCCGAGGGCACGCTCGAATGGGTCGAGGCCGACCGCGTGCTCGAGCTTCCGCTGTGGGAGGGCGACCGGCAGTTCCTGCCGCTGGTGTTCGACGACGACCCGCGCGCGTTCCATGGCGTGATGCCGTACCAGGCCGGCCGCATGCAGGGCTGGTCGTACTCGCGGGTCTAGCGTCCTCCCGTAG
>NZ_LASZ01000050.1 GCF_001014645.1 Luteimonas sp. FCS-9
AGCGATGGGAGCGCGCTCGCGCGCGAAGAAGCTTGCCGACGACGCTCCGTTGCACGCAAGCGCGCTCGCCCGAGCCCGATCAGCCGAGCGATCCACGTGCAGACGCCGACAGGACGCCGGCGTCCGCGCACGGCGAAGCTGGCGTGCCTCAGGGCTGGGCGCAATTTCCCGAAGGATCGTCCTCGATCTGAATCGAATTGCCGCCGGCGCGCCTGTAGGTGCATGGCGTCGTTGCCGGCGTGGAACGGGACCCCACGCGTGCCCGATTCGTCGCTGTGGAAGCAGTCCGACGTGGCGTCAGGCCGCTTCGAGCTCAAGCTTGCCGACCCGTCGCAGGTCGACTTCCCGGCGCGCTACCCACAGATCGTGCGCATCCTGCATCGCCAGCCAGCTCTCGGGCGTCCGCCCGATCGCCTTGGCGAGCCGTAGGGACATTTCCGGCGTGACGCGGCTCGTGCCGTTGAGGATCCTGCTGAGCGTGGACGCCGACACGTCCAGCTTTTCGGCCAGCGTCCGACCGCTGACGCCATTGGGCTCCAGATAGACCGCGACGATGAATGCGCCGGGATGGGGCGGGTTGTGCATGGCCATCAGTGGTAGTCCTCGTAATCCAGCACGTACGCATTGCCGTCCCGGAACTCGAACGTCAGTCGCCAGTTGCCGTTGACGGAAATCGCCCAACGCCCCTGCATCCGACCTTTCAGCGGATGGAGGCGAAAGCCTGGAATCTCCATGTCCTCCACGATCGAGGCGGTATCCAGCGCAGCCAGCTGCATCTGCAACCGCTTCGCATGTCCGGCCTGGATGCCAGCCGTGCTGCCTGTCTCGTAGAACCGGCGGAGTCCCTTGTGCCGGAAAGACTTGATCATGCGGCCAACGTAGCATGTTGCGCATCACGCAACAAGTGGATGTGAGCCTGCCGTAATCGACACAAGCATGCGGTTGATCTGCATCAATGCGATGCGTTCCGGGCAGTCCTACCTTGGCATCACACCCACCCCGGATGTCCAAGCATCCGCCGCGTCACCCGGAGCCGATATGAACGTCCTGCCCTATTCCGCGTTCGACGTGCTGGCCATGGTCATGGAAGGCACGCACCTGCCCCCGCCGGCCGTCGCCGTCCCGCCGCCCGTCACCGAGGCGCCCGCGCCTGTGCCTGCGCCTGCCAAGCCGATCTATCCCGACTTCCGCCACGCCGCCTGAGCGGGCGCGCCGGGCGATCCGGCGTCCGTCCGCATGGCGAGAACGCGATGCCGCCCGTGGCGTCGCTCAGGGCTGGTAGCACTCGCCCGACGGATCGGCTTCGATCTGGATCAGCTCGCTGCCGCCACCGCCCCAGACGTTGCCGCCGGTGAAGATCAGGCAGCCCTCGTCGCGGAAAAGCGCCTGCAGGCGCGTGGCGTCGTTGCCGAAGTAGAACGGGATCCAGCAGATCGGAAGAGCACACG
>NZ_LASZ01000051.1 GCF_001014645.1 Luteimonas sp. FCS-9
CGACGATCCACGGCAGCTGCTCGCCGAGCAGCACGAAGATGATGCCGTTGAGCGAGAACTGCACCGTGTCCCAGACCGCCGCGCGCTGCACCCGCGTGGTCGCCAGCGCGCGACCGCTGAGCTCGACGTAGCTCATCGTGATGCCGGCCGCGACCGCGGCGAGGATGCCCGACGCGCCGATCTGCTCGGCCAGCAGGTAGGCGCCGAACGGCGTCAGCAGGCTGATCAGGATCGGCGTGCCCGCCTCCTCGCCGAACACGCGCGAGACCAGCGCATGCCCCCGGTTGACCGCCACCGTGACCGCCACGCCCACCGCGGCGCCCGCCAGCGCCACCCACAGGAACGTCAGCGAGGCCGACAGCAGCGAGAAACTACCGGTCAGCGCCGCGGCCACCGCGAAGCGGAAGCACACCAGGCCCGAGGCGTCGTTGAGCAGCGATTCGCCCTCCAGGATGTGCATCACCCGCGACGGGATCGGCGCGCGCGCGGCGATCGACGAGACTGCGACCGGATCGGTCGGCGAGAGGATCGCCGCCAGCGCGAACGCCACCGCCAGCGGCATCGCCGGGATCATCCAGTGGATCAGCAGCCCGGCGCCGAGCACGGTGAACACCACCAGGCCCAGCGCCAGCTGCAGGATCACGCCGCGGTCGCGGAACAGCCCGTTCTTGGGAATGCGCCAGCCGTCGAGGAACAGCAGCGGGGGCAGGAACAGCACGAAGAACAGGTGCGGATCGAGCGTCACGCCGCGCCCGAACACGCCGGCGATCGTCGCGCCCAGTGCGATCTGCACCACCGGCAGCGGCAACGGCAGCCAGCGCTGCAGCACGCGGGTCAGGTAGCCGCTGGCGACGACCGCCAGCAGCATCACCAGGACGACTTCGATCGAATGCATGGGGCGGTCAGCGGCTCGTGGCGCAGGAGTCCTCCACGATAACGCCGTCCGCGGACACGGCATATCCGGGATCGGGGGAAAGCGGACGTCACGACACCGGAATCGTCCAGGCGGGAAGCAGGTACCGGCCGGGACGGCAACGCGCCCGACGCCGCGATCCGGTCGCCAGCAGGCACCGGCGCCACGACCGGAGCGACGACGCCTCTCAACGAAGCCGCACACGACACCGCCGCCACCGAAGCGACGGCACCGGACGCCCGTACTCCTACCGCCGCTTGTCGGACTTGGGCAAGCACCAGGCGAGCGACGCTGCTACGACGTCCCCCAACCCCACCAGCCCCTAGAATCGGGTGTCCCCCACCCCGCTGTGCCTCGACGATGACCAACCCGCTGCTCGACTTCTCCGGCCTGCCCCGTTTCGACGCCATCGCACCCGCGCACGTCCAGCCCGCGATCGATGCGCTCGTCGCCGAGGCCGAAGCCGCGCTGGCGGTCGCCGGCCGCACGCAGCCCGTGGGCTGGGAGCAGGTCGTCGTCCCGCTCGACGATGCGACCGAACGTCTCGCGCGCGCCTGGAACCAGGTCTCGCACCTCAACGCCGTCGTCAACACGCCCGAGCTGCGCGCCGCCTACAACGCGGCCCTGCCGAAGGTCACCGCGTTCTTCAACGCGCTCGCCCAGGACGAGGCGCTGTACGTCCAGCACCGCCGCCTGTCCGACGCCGCCGACGCGCTCGGCCTCGATCCGCTGCGCCGGCGCGTCGTCGCGCACGCGCTGCGCGACTTCCGTCTCGGCGGCGCCGCGCTCGATCCGGCGGACAAGGCGCGGCTGTCCGACGTGCGCCAGGAACTGGCCGCGCTGTCGGCGCGGTTCTCCGAGCACGTCCTCGATGCGACCGACGCGTT
>NZ_LASZ01000052.1 GCF_001014645.1 Luteimonas sp. FCS-9
CGACGATCCACGGCAGCTGCTCGCCGAGCAGCACGAAGATGATGCCGTTGAGCGAGAACTGCACCGTGTCCCAGACCGCCGCGCGCTGCACCCGCGTGGTCGCCAGCGCGCGACCGCTGAGCTCGACGTAGCTCATCGTGATGCCGGCCGCGACCGCGGCGAGGATGCCCGACGCGCCGATCTGCTCGGCCAGCAGGTAGGCGCCGAACGGCGTCAGCAGGCTGATCAGGATCGGCGTGCCCGCCTCCTCGCCGAACACGCGCGAGACCAGCGCATGCCCCCGGTTGACCGCCACCGTGACCGCCACGCCCACCGCGGCGCCCGCCAGCGCCACCCACAGGAACGTCAGCGAGGCCGACAGCAGCGAGAAACTACCGGTCAGCGCCGCGGCCACCGCGAAGCGGAAGCACACCAGGCCCGAGGCGTCGTTGAGCAGCGATTCGCCCTCCAGGATGTGCATCACCCGCGACGGGATCGGCGCGCGCGCGGCGATCGACGAGACTGCGACCGGATCGGTCGGCGAGAGGATCGCCGCCAGCGCGAACGCCACCGCCAGCGGCATCGCCGGGATCATCCAGTGGATCAGCAGCCCGGCGCCGAGCACGGTGAACACCACCAGGCCCAGCGCCAGCTGCAGGATCACGCCGCGGTCGCGGAACAGCCCGTTCTTGGGAATGCGCCAGCCGTCGAGGAACAGCAGCGGGGGCAGGAACAGCACGAAGAACAGGTGCGGATCGAGCGTCACGCCGCGCCCGAACACGCCGGCGATCGTCGCGCCCAGTGCGATCTGCACCACCGGCAGCGGCAACGGCAGCCAGCGCTGCAGCACGCGGGTCAGGTAGCCGCTGGCGACGACCGCCAGCAGCATCACCAGGACGACTTCGATCGAATGCATGGGGCGGTCAGCGGCTCGTGGCGCAGGAGTCCTCCACGATAACGCCGTCCGCGGACACGGCATATCCGGGATCGGGGGAAAGCGGACGTCACGACACCGGAATCGTCCAGGCGGGAAGCAGGTACCGGCCGGGACACCGCCGCCACCGAAGCGACGGCACCGGACGCCCGTACTCCTACCGCCGCTTGTCGGACTTGGGCAAGCACCAGGCGAGCGACGCTGCTACGACGTCCCCCAACCCCACCAGCCCCTAGAATCGGGTGTCCCCCACCCCGCTGTGCCTCGACGATGACCAACCCGCTGCTCGACTTCTCCGGCCTGCCCCGTTTCGACGCCATCGCACCCGCGCACGTCCAGCCCGCGATCGATGCGCTCGTCGCCGAGGCCGAAGCCGCGCTGGCGGTCGCCGGCCGCACGCAGCCCGTGGGCTGGGAGCAGGTCGTCGTCCCGCTCGACGATGCGACCGAACGTCTCGCGCGCGCCTGGAACCAGGTCTCGCACCTCAACGCCGTCGTCAACACGCCCGAGCTGCGCGCCGCCTACAACGCGGCCCTGCCGAAGGTCACCGCGTTCTTCAACGCGCTCGCCCAGGACGAGGCGCTGTACGTCCAGCACCGCCGCCTGTCCGACGCCGCCGACGCGCTCGGCCTCGATCCGCTGCGCCGGCGCGTCGTCGCGCACGCGCTGCGCGACTTCCGTCTCGGCGGCGCCGCGCTCGATCCGGCGGACAAGGCGCGGCTGTCCGACGTGCGCCAGGAACTGGCCGCGCTGTCGGCGCGGTTCTCCGAGCACGTCCTCGATGCGACCGACGCGTT
>NZ_LASZ01000053.1 GCF_001014645.1 Luteimonas sp. FCS-9
TCGGCGAGAACAGGTCCTCGTCCTCGTCCAGGCCGGCCGCGCCCAGCGCCTGGTGCTCGGCCTGCTCGCGAATGATGTCGACGACGTCGTCGACGGTGATGCGGCCCAGCAGCACGTTGCCGTCGTCGACCACCGGCGCGGACACCCAGTCGTTGTCGGAGAACTGGCGCGCGACCTGGTCGGCCGATTCGTCGACGTGGATCGAGTCGAGCTCGTCGTCGATCAGCCGGTTGATCGGCGTGCCGGGGTCGCGGGTCACCAGGTCCTGCAGCGCGACCCAGCCGATCAGCTGGTGGCGGCGGTTGACGACGTACAGGTGGTCGGTGTGATCGGGCAGTTCGCCGCGCAGGCGCAGGAACCGCAGCACCACGTCGACGGTGGTGTCGGCGCGCACCGTCACCACGTCGGGGTTCATCAGGCGGCCGGCGGTGTCCTCCGGATACGAGAGCACCTGCTCCAGCCGCTCGCGGTTCTCGCGGTCCATCGAACGCAGCAGCGTGTCGATGACCGCGTCGGGCAGGTCCTCGACGAGATCGGCGAGGTCGTCGATGTCGAGGTCCTCGACCGCGGCGACCAGCTCGTCGGGATCCATGTCCGCGATCAGGCTCTCGCGGACCTCGTCGCCGACGTGCACCAGCACCTCGCCGTCGTCGTCGGCATCGACCAGGCCCCAGACCACGATGCGCTTGTCGTGCGGCAGCGACTCGAGCAGGTTGCCGATCTCGGCCGGTGCCAGCGTGTTGACCATGCGCCGCACCGGCCCCAGCCGCCCGCTGTCGAGGGCGTCGGAGAGCAGGCGCAGCTGGCGCGCGGTCTTGTCGTGGCGGACGGCTTCGGCCATGGACGGCTCCGTTGCGCGTCGCGACGGACGGCGGCGCGACAGGTCAGATGTGCATCCGGCCATTATCCGCGCTGCGCTGCGGAATAGGAACGGTCGAGCGGCGGGAAGACGCCGGCGACCTCACGCCACAGTCATGCCGGCCCGGGACGGATCGTTCGCCGGTCGTCGCGCCGCGACGGAACCTGCGGGGCGCGGCGGCCGGGCGGTGATCAGGGCAAATGCGACCAGCGACGCCGGCGTTGCCCGCTCGCAGCTCGCAGGTCGCGCGCCCGCGCTTGGACTCAGGCGGCGCCGCGCGCCACGCGCACGATGCCGTGCAGCAAGCGGATCACCGCCGGGTGCAGCGGCGAGTACAGGTCGCCGAGCGCGTCGTTGTTGCGGTCGGCGGCCAGCAGGTACTGGACCAGGTCGTTGGTGCCGATCGACAGGAAGTCGAGTTCGCGCACGAACGTGGGCAGGGCGATCGCCGCCGACGGCACCTCGATCATCGCGCCCAGCGCGATGCGCTCGGCGGTCTCGTGGCCCTCGGCGCGCAGGTCGCGCTGCACGCGTTCGAGCAGCCGGCGCACCGCGACGATTTCCTCGCGGCCGCTGACCATCGGCACCAGCACGCGTACCGGACCGTAGCCCGAGGCCCGCGCGATCGCCCGCAGCTGGGTCTCCAGCAGCCCGTTGCGCGCCATCGACAAGCGCACGCCGCGCAGGCCCAGCGCGGGATTG
>NZ_LASZ01000054.1 GCF_001014645.1 Luteimonas sp. FCS-9
TCGGCGAGAACAGGTCCTCGTCCTCGTCCAGGCCGGCCGCGCCCAGCGCCTGGTGCTCGGCCTGCTCGCGAATGATGTCGACGACGTCGTCGACGGTGATGCGGCCCAGCAGCACGTTGCCGTCGTCGACCACCGGCGCGGACACCCAGTCGTTGTCGGAGAACTGGCGCGCGACCTGGTCGGCCGATTCGTCGACGTGGATCGAGTCGAGCTCGTCGTCGATCAGCCGGTTGATCGGCGTGCCGGGGTCGCGGGTCACCAGGTCCTGCAGCGCGACCCAGCCGATCAGCTGGTGGCGGCGGTTGACGACGTACAGGTGGTCGGTGTGATCGGGCAGTTCGCCGCGCAGGCGCAGGAACCGCAGCACCACGTCGACGGTGGTGTCGGCGCGCACCGTCACCACGTCGGGGTTCATCAGGCGGCCGGCGGTGTCCTCCGGATACGAGAGCACCTGCTCCAGCCGCTCGCGGTTCTCGCGGTCCATCGAACGCAGCAGCGTGTCGATGACCGCGTCGGGCAGGTCCTCGACGAGATCGGCGAGGTCGTCGATGTCGAGGTCCTCGACCGCGGCGACCAGCTCGTCGGGATCCATGTCCGCGATCAGGCTCTCGCGGACCTCGTCGCCGACGTGCACCAGCACCTCGCCGTCGTCGTCGGCATCGACCAGGCCCCAGACCACGATGCGCTTGTCGTGCGGCAGCGACTCGAGCAGGTTGCCGATCTCGGCCGGTGCCAGCGTGTTGACCATGCGCCGCACCGGCCCCAGCCGCCCGCTGTCGAGGGCGTCGGAGAGCAGGCGCAGCTGGCGCGCGGTCTTGTCGTGGCGGACGGCTTCGGCCATGGACGGCTCCGTTGCGCGTCGCGACGGACGGCGGCGCGACAGGTCAGATGTGCATCCGGCCATTATCCGCGCTGCGCTGCGGAATAGGAACGGTCGAGCGGCGGGAAGACGCCGGCGACCTCACGCCACAGTCATGCCGGCCCGGGACGGATCGTTCGCCGGTCGTCGCGCCGCGACGGAACCTGCGGGGCGCGGCGGCCGGGCGGTGATCAGGGCAAATGCGACCAGCGACGCCGGCGTTGCCCGCTCGCAGCTCGCAGGTCGCGCGCCCGCGCTTGGACTCAGGCGGCGCCGCGCGCACGATGCCGTGCAGCAAGCGGATCACCGCCGGGTGCAGCGGCGAGTACAGGTCGCCGAGCGCGTCGTTGTTGCGGTCGGCGGCCAGCAGGTACTGGACCAGGTCGTTGGTGCCGATCGACAGGAAGTCGAGTTCGCGCACGAACGTGGGCAGGGCGATCGCCGCCGACGGCACCTCGATCATCGCGCCCAGCGCGATGCGCTCGGCGGTCTCGTGGCCCTCGGCGCGCAGGTCGCGCTGCACGCGTTCGAGCAGCCGGCGCACCGCGACGATTTCCTCGCGGCCGCTGACCATCGGCACCAGCACGCGTACCGGACCGTAGCCCGAGGCCCGCGCGATCGCCCGCAGCTGGGTCTCCAGCAGCCCGTTGCGCGCCATCGACAAGCGCACGCCGCGCAGGCCCAGCGCGGGATTG
>NZ_LASZ01000055.1 GCF_001014645.1 Luteimonas sp. FCS-9
TGTACAGACCGGAGACAAGGTGGACACCTGTTCGGAGACATGGTGGACGGGTCATGCGAGGGCGCGCCCCGCGTTCACTTGCCCGGTGGCCAGGTCGATCCTGGCCACTCGACACGTGCTCCAGTACACCTCGTAGCGTCCGTCCTCCAGAGTTGGGCGGATCGCCACACGCTCGCCCACGAACGCCTTGCCCACCTTCCAGTTCTGCCCTCGCCAGGCGATGCGGCCATGTTCGTGCACGAGCCGCACCTCGTCCCTGTTGCCGTATTCAGGCGGTGCCGGATGCTCGACGTAGTCCCGTGCGCTAGGGCGATAGCGATCGACCGGCACGCCCATCCCCAGCGCCTCGTGTGGGCGCTGCTGGTTGTAGATGGCCCGCCAGCCATCGAAAGCGCGTTGCGCCTGGGCGAGGTCGATCAGGGGCGTGTGCTGCAGCACTTCGACCTTCAGCGTGCGGTGGAAGCGTTCGTCCTTGCCTTGTGTCTGTGGATGAAACGGCCGCGAATGGCCGACGCGGATTCCTTGCCGCATCAGCCATAGATCGAGTCGGGTGTAGTGGGCGCCATCGGTGCCCCAGGGCGCGCCGTTGTCCATGGTCATCCGCAGCGGCACGCCGTAGCGCCGGAAGGCCGTGGTCAGGTGCCCGATGACGGTATCGCGCGTCTCCTCGCCGCAGGCCTGCAGGACCAAGGCGTAGCGGGAATGGTCATCGAGTACGGTCAGCGGATGACATCGGCCCCGATGCATCGGGACATAGCCCTTGAAGTCCATCTGCCACAGATCGTTGGGCGCCGGGTGCTCGAAGCGCTGCCAAGGCTGGGCTGCCTGGGAGGCGGCAGGCGAGATCAGACCGTGGCGGCGCAGGACGGCATGCACGGTGCTGACGGCTGGCATCGCATGGCCCAGCACCTCCAG